>NZ_JBEZGO010000018.1:0-133302 GCF_040650035.1 Actinoplanes sp. NPDC048796
TCGCTTCTTTCCCACGCTCTCCATGATGCTGGACATCCTCCCGGAGCCCTACCGGCTCCTGATCTCGGATGTCCGTCAAAACGGGGCAGGCCCAGAGTCGTCTTCGCAGAATATGTCGAACCCGGCCCCCATGTAGGCCCTTGTGAGTTCGTCGGCAGCCTTGTCGAGGTTGCCCTTTTCGTAGTACAGCTGCCCGAGGCGTAGGTGTATGAATGGATTGCCCAGTCCCCCTGGCATTGAACGGCCTGGAAGAACGCATCGAATGCTTCGTCGTAGAGGCCGTGATGGAATGAGGCGTCGCCGATCGCCACATAGAGCCAGGCCGCCGCCGTCCACTGGTTAGGGTTGTCCGGCAGGAGCGGGAGCGCCTGAAGGTACGCCTGCTTCGCCTCGGCGTATCGGCCGGCCTTCGCGAGCGCATCCCCTTCCCGGGAGAGCGCGGTCACCTTCTCGTTGACGTCGTCGGGCAGTTCCAACGCGGTCAGTCCTTCCGTCGCCTCGTGATCGTCCATCAGCAGCTTCCCGATCACCAGCTCAGGGTAACGACCACGTCGATCCCATCGCCGGCCACCAACAGCAAGCCATCGCCCCTTGCCGCGTCGAGGGCGTTGATGGTCTTGCAGACGGTGACGCACCGCTGGTGCTCAGATCAGGATCTTGATCCGCTAGGCCTGAAACGGTCCGGCCTCGGCGAGGAACACGGCCATCGCGTCCCGAAGATTCGCGGCAGGACGGTGCTTGTTCCGCTGCCTCCCCCGCGGTCGCTCGTGCGATCGAGCACGCCACAGAAAGCCGCGAACACCGACCGATCCTGCGCAACACGCTCGGTCGGCGGATGGACCGGCACCCCACGACCTGTCGACTTCAGCAGCTGTCCGAGACAGCCGGAATCCGGATGCCCCGAATGCACCCGCACATGCTGCGCCCCACGTTGGTCACCACCATGCTGCGCGGCAGCCAGCCTCCGTGACGTGCAGATCGCCGCCCGGCACGCCGACCCCAAGACCACGGTGCGCTACGGCCAGGCCCGTAAGAACCTCGACCGGCACCCCAACTACATCCTCGCCGCCTACACGGCGTCCGGCACCTGAACGCAGAGGCCGCCAGTCGGCGGGCCAGTACCCGGACTGGCGGACCTCGTCAGGTCACCCGCATCCCGGCACCCGCTGACAACGTCTGCTCCATCGCCGGGACCAACCCCCCGTACGCGGACATGCCGAGAAGAGTGCGTTCCAAAAGGGCTCGCCTTCCCGAGGATCCGCCCGGTACGGTCCGCCTGTGGCGCTCACAGATCTACGGCATGGGTTTCGTGACGATGGTCAACGGCAGGAAGTCCAAGCCCTGGTGATGGACTGCCTCGCTGATGACCGCGAGCAGGAGGAATGCCGCGTCCTGATGAAGTTCTGGTGGCAACTCTCCATGACATATCAGGAAGTGACTGAGGCTGACCTGGATCGCCATGTCAGGCCGGTCAAACGCGAAGCCGTGCAGAGACTCATCCACGCGATCAGGAGCTCACCGGACGCGATCGATGCATGGATCGTCGCCACCGCCCGAGAGTTCTCGGTCGTTCAGGATCGCGGCTACGAGGCTCAACGTTCGCGTACGGAGCGTGCGTCGCGGGCTTCGCGGGCTTCGCGGGCTTCGCGGGCTTCGCGTGCGGAGGATGAAATCTCAGCGGATCTGGCCCTGGCCGGGATCGAGTTCCTCGAACGGATCACGACAGAGGTCTCGTACCCGCTGCCTGGCTCCGGTGCGGGACCCGCCTCCTGCCGGCCGGAGGACGGCCGATTCGACTCCACGCCCGACGAGGTGGTCCACATCGATGCCCCGGACATGCCGGCCAAGGTGAACGCCGGCTGGTGGCGTATGGCCCAAGCGTTCGGACTTTTCGATGAGAAACGCGAGTTCCTCCTCAGCGTCGACTACCGCAGCCCCGAATCCGCCGAGTCCGATTCCTGCTGGGTACGTGTCCGGCTGGCCGATGAATGGGACCTGGCCGGCAGCGGGTCAACAACACTTCGGAGCCACTTCGCCAGGGTCATGACCGAACGCTTCGTTCCCGAGTTCACCATGCTGTCACTCGACCAGAAAATGTTGCTGAACACGACGGTCTGGGGCAATGCGACCGTAAGCACCATCGTCATCCGCCCCGATCGACTTGGATGACCCGCTGCTCAGCGAATCCACTCTTCTGGCACCCCTCTGTGTCAAGAGGCCGCAGCGAGGTCTGTTCTAAGGTGGGGTTCGGGGGGTCCGGGAAGTGACTTCTCCGAAGTGCCGATTATGGGGTTGAGGTCGGCCGCGCTGGATTGCAGAGTCGCCCCAACGTGTCCTCCCGGACCGGGCTCATGCTTCTCAAAGACAACTACAAGCTATGGGCCACCATTCCGGTAGAGTTGTAAGCATGGCTAACGAAAGGTCATTGATAGATTTCATCCCTCTGTCGGCAGGGGCAGGAGTGCCTCCGTGGCTCTCGGAGAAGCTTCGAAACCCGGGCGTGCCGAAAACCTTCATGGAGGGCATATTCGAGGCTGCGGACTCGGCGCGAGTAATGTCGCCCGACCATCCCAATCTGGTGCTAATCGGATATTCCCCCGGATACCGAGGTGTGTTCTGCGTGGATCTCGGCACGTCCGCCTTGATGCTTATTCAGGAGCGCGGTGAGACGACGCTAGTGAATTCCAGTCTCGACCACTTCTGCCGATGTATTCAAGCCGTGGAAGCGCTATGGGAACCGGAACTCTGGATTGAACCGGAGGACAATCATCGTGCTGAGGACAGGATGCTGCTCGCAATCAAGGCAATCGATCGAGCTGCCATCTGTGATGTAGAGGGGTTATGGGAGAGTTTCTGCGCTGACATCGGACAAGGAGATTACAATCTGACTTGAAGTGGTCGACCCGGCCATGAGGCGCTAGACCTGCAGGGTTAAGCCGGGCAAAGTTAGTGTGCGAACTGTTGGTTCAGGGGCGCACGGGCGCTGGAATGCCGAGGTCCGAGCGTGCGTGAGACCTACTAGCTCTGCCGCCGACCGCGGCGATTACCGACCAGGCCGTCAGGGGTACGAGGGCGGCGAGAACTGTAAGCGCCCATCCCGTTGTCGCCTCGCGGGCTGTCGATCCGGTCACGACGCTCCACCCCGCTGCGAACAGACCGAGGAGCACTAGCGTGAACCCGAAGGCCACCACCCATCGCAGCCGCCCGACAACCTTGCCGACCACTATCGCGGGCAGAAGCACCAGCACGGTCAAGGCGCCGCCGACCGCCGCCGCGATGAGCATAAGGAAAGGGCCCGCTAAGGGGCCACCCGAATCGGCGCCGGCGGCCACGGCGAAGACGAGGAGCCCTACGCAACTCAGGACACCCTCAGCGCAGAACACCAACCACGCCGCAACGGCCCCCGCCAGGTGCCGGGCTATGTTGCGATACATCGCCACCCCCTACAACGACTCACAAGCCAGAAGTGGCAGCGACTGCGGCGCGCCTGTCCGGCGTGAAGCTGAACAAGCATGATCATCCTCCTCCCGACGATGATCAAGGCTGTCGCCCCGCCCACCTTCACGGAACCTCCATGCCACGATGCTCGCGCTAGCGAGACACACTCCTTTAGCCGATGTGCGGACGGCTGACTGCGGACGGTGAAGGGGCAGTCCCCTATCGTTCGGACTGCACGCGGATCGAGCTGGCCAGAATGGGTTACCGGGTCGGAAGGAAAACATGAACTACGTTGCGACCGGGCAGTACCCCATGGGTGACGAAAGCCGCAAGAACAATGAGGTCTTCAGGACTCAGCTGACGCGGGCCCGGGTTTACATCAACTTCCACGAGGAGTACTACGAACCGAAGCGGGATTGTGGATGCGCGTGACGTTGCGACGTCTGACGGCCGCCGGGTCGGTTGTCCTGGCCGGGCTTCTCGTGGCGGCCGGCTGTGGTTCGCCGGACGTCAGGGCCAGCCGCGACCTGGGGGACGAGGTGAAGGTCGACGGCTACCGCCGGGCGGCGGACTACGCGAAGGGCAACACGACGGAGGTCTCCTTCGTGGGGCCGGCCGGCGTGAACCTCGAGACCGCCGTGTCCGTCACCGGATGGTCGCCCGGGCCGCCGCCCGAGGGGTTCCCGGACACGCCTGCCTTCGAGTGGGTCCTCCACGGCTCAGCCCGGTCCGGGGACCGCGACTGCGTCGCGCTGGTCAAGAAGTTGCGACGCGGGAAGGAGCAGTTCGCCAGGGGCCTGAGTTCGCAGGAGATGCAAGATCTCACAGCCGGGCAGCTGGACTACGTGGAGATCTCATTCGTCTGCAACCCAGGGGCGTAGGGGTGGTGGTCGCTGCTATGGCCACTTGGTCGGCTTTCGAGCGCGATGAAGCTTTGCTGGCTCGGGTGCTGCTGGTGCGGCGTCGGCTGGGTCGGTGCCCATGTTGGCCTTGTTTTCTCGATGTTCTCAGCGAAGTCTTGGAATGCCGGGTTGAGGTCGGCGAATTCCCGAACCCTCGCGTTCATGTTGTGGGTGCCTTTCGCCGTCATGGTGTCTACGATGCGGCCGGCGATCTCGTTCCGTTTGGATTACTCAATGCGTCACATGCAAGGTTTCCGCGCCGACCAGACGTTCGAGGCTTCGTGCAAGGTCGCTTCCTGCGACGCTTTCTGAGATTTGACGCCACGTAACAGCAACGCTTTGAGAAGAGCCAAAGACGGCGTCCTTATCTGCCGCTGATGGTGAGTGTCGTCGGATAGCGACCGCCTCGGTTCCACCCTTCTGTGCGGTCGGCTTCGGATCGGTTTCCGCGGAGTTCACGTGCGCTGAAATGGCTTGCGCAGCGTCTGGTGATCAGTCGCCGTTGAAGACAAGTCGCCTGTGGCGCGGTCGACGCGGTGCCGGCACGAGCAGCTCCGCCAAGGTGATGAGCTGACTAATTGCCTCATGCAGATTTTGGTCGTCCGTCATGGCCGTGAGCTGCTCCAGTTCGGCGATGAGCATGACAGCCTGACGGGGATTGAAGGTCGTGTCGTCGTACTCATCAACCCCGGCCAAGAGCGGGTAGCGAGCCACATCGGACGACGTGGCCTCTAGTACAGCTTCCACATAGCGGCCACCGTCTTTGACGATTTGCCCAGAGTATTCGACGACCCGCACGCTGATGCCCACGGTCAGCAGTATGCCGAACGCCCACTCCTGGCTCTGCCGGAAACACGCTCATCTGGCACCCCTCTGTGTCAAGAGGTGGTGAGAAGCGATGTTCTAGGCTGGGATTCGGCGGGTCCAGGAAGTGACTTGTCCGAAGTGTCGGCCCAGGGGTTCGGGTCGGCCGCGCTGGATTGCAGAGTCGCCCCCAGATGTCCTCCTGTGCCCGTCCTGAGCCGCTTCGCGCCGAGCAGGCGAGCGGAGCCGGATGGGCCGATCCCGGTGAGCTCCTGCAGGGTGCTGCCTGTTGTCTGGACCAGTTCGGTGAGCTCGTCGTCGGCGACCTTGATCTTCTTGTCGAGAACGGCGAGTTCGTGGATCAGCTCCGAGGCCAGCCAGCGGCGGGTCTTGCCGACCACGTCGCGCGGTCGGACGGTGTTGAGCAAGGCGCGGGCCTGCTGGGTGCTCAGGAACTTCTTCGCCCCGCCGGGGACCAGCTCGAGCAGCAGGTGATGCAGGCGGCTGACGGTTTCCGTGCGGGTCCGGCCGAGCAGTTCCCGGCGATCGACGAGCAGTCGCAACGCGACGGTGGTGTCGTCGATGGCGACCTGGCGCAGGTTGTCGGTGCGCAATGCGGCCACGGCAACGCTGTGCGCGTCGACCGGGTCGGTTTTGCGGCCTTGACCGGTGGCGAACACGCGGGCTCGGGCGGACAACTTGGCGGGCACGTCGAGGACGGTTTCGCCGTCGGCGACCAGGCGCTGGGCGACGTGCCGGCCGATGCCGCTGCAGCCTTCGACCGCCCAGACGCGGTCGGTGTGCTTGCGGCCGGCGGCGAGCATCGCCTGGTAGCCATCGCGGTCGGTGCCGAACCGGCCTTTCCCGACGGGCTTCTCGCGGTGGTTCATGATCTCGATGGTCGCGGACCGCTTGTGCGGATCCACACCGATGACGACTCGGGCCATGTCGTTTCCTTCCCGGTTCCGACGAATGCGTCGGCGGGAGGGCAACGCTACTTCGAGCTGGGCAGTCCCCTCTTGAGCCTCTCCGCGCCGCGGTAACCGGCAGACCGCACGCCAAATGAGAGTCACACCAAACCGCGGTGGACAGCCGCAATCAGAGCGTTCTGCCGGTCACCTCGACCAAGCCTGGCCGGGCTGCGGTCGTACGACCAGTAAATAAGTAGCCGCTGACAATGCGCGGCGGGATGGCGAAGCGCCGTCACACGATGTGATGCGCACGTGAGTTTTACTGGTATATGCCGGGCGCCCATCGGTGTATGCAGGACCGGGCAGCGGCACCCGTGGCCGGGGTTTGTTCCTGGCCCGGCAGCATCGGGAGCAGTCCCCGCCGGCGTCCAAATCACCGTGACGATGCCCCTGCCGCAACCAGAAGCGCGACGAACGGCGGTGCCCCGGACTCTCTCAGGCTCCATCGATCTGTCGTCGGCTCTGTACCAATGGCACGGGCTCGTCGATCAAGACCGGGTTGCCTTCCATCGACAGGGCGCCGTCGTGCCGCGTGTATCGCTGGACCAGCAGGACGCCCCGGTCGTGGCCGATCTGGTAGCCCTCGACGAAGACCGCCTCACTGCGCCGGCCTTCGTGTGTGTAGTAGCCGTCCCATGCCAGCGCCACACAGGTGACGTCGTGCTCAACCACACGCAGCGCCGTACGCCCGGCGGCAAGACATTCCTGCAGATTCGCCCCCTCCCCAGCCAGGAACCTCGTCAAGCCGCGGCCCTTCGGGCTGTCCGAGAATGCGAAGGGCGTGAAGCCCTCGTCCGAGAGCCCGGCATTTTCCACCGCATAGTCCAGCGCGGCGAAGATCAAGTCTGCACTCGCTGGGCTCATCTCGTCCAACACGGTCATCGCACGATTCTCCCAGATGATGATCGTCCGACACTCATGTCCTTGGACGGAGCGGCTCGAGCCTGCCAATCAACCATCGAGGTATCTGGCACGCAGGCATCAGAAGCGCTCCCGTGAGGTCTGGGTTGACAGCTTCTCAATTAAGGTCAGCGGACACCCAGGGATTATGCCGACGCATCCCACCGACGGCATCCGGATCTGCCGCAGACAAAGCGCGCCGGGCTGCCGGACTCGAACCGGCTCATACCTTTCGGTCGACAGCACCGGAGTGCTGGCGCGGAGTTTCCCACCCACCTTTGCCCGGCGCACCTCACCAGGATAGTTGCCGGCCAGTCAGGCTACCGCGGCGACGATCTGTGGGTCGAGCAGCCAGGCGATGCCCTCGTTGACGCCGGCGTAGAGGGTGAAGAGTCGCGGGACTGCGCCGGCCTCTGCGAGCAGGTCGTTGATGATCGCGAGGGGCCGGATGGTTGCCAGCTCCCGATGGCGGTCCGTTCGCACGTCTTCCGGTCTCCAGACGACACAGGGGCGTTCGCTGATCGCGACGACGTACTCGCGGTCGGTGTCGTCGGCCATCGGGAGACTCACGTCTTCGAGTCGTAGGTCAACGCCGTGTGGGCGGACGGCGGGGGCCAGTACCGCCAGCTCGCGCACCACGCCACCCTCGGCAAGGTCTTCGCCGTCGACCCCGAACCAGTCGACGTCCTTCAACTCGTTATGCAGCCGGAACGGGTACTCGCCTGATGCGACTCTCGTCTCGGCTTCCGCGGCGCGGTCCTCGGTGAGGCGCTGCCTCATACCCAGTGCCCGGAGCGTCCGCGCCAGCTCGGACCATCGATCATCCACGGCGTCATCATGGCGTGACCGAATAGTCCAGGAGGGCGACGGCTGTCCGTTACCGCGGCCCGCCGTCTGCCTTGCGGCGCCCGTTGCCAGCCCTTCCTCGGCGCCGTTGCCGCGCTATCCCGAACCCGAGTCGGCGCGACGGTGGCTGCGACTGTCCCACCGGCCCGGCAGACGACCGCCGCGTTGCCTCCTCGGCGGCCGGACAGCCTCGACAACAGCACCTCGGTGGGTTCGCTGCCCAGCTGGGCCGGACACCGGGCGGGCAACCGGTCCGGCGGCTCGGTCATCGGCCGGGCATCGCTGTCCAGGCGCGCAGGTGGAACGCCGCCCACGTGCGGTAGGGGCGCCAGGCCTGCGACACCTGGTCGCGGCTGGCGGTGGAGCTGTAGTGGGTGGTGACCTCGGCCGCGAAGCGGGGCTCGTGCCGCGGGACGGCGTCGGGATGGTTGGCGCCGCGCAGGACCACCAACTCGGCGCCGAACGGGCCCAGACCGGTGATCTCGCGGACGGCGGCGATGGCCGCGGCGGCGTCCATCGCGCGCAGGTGGTCGCCGTCGAGGCGGCCGTCCAGGGCGGCCTCGGCCACCGCGTGCAGATATTCGGTTTTTCGGCCGAACAGGTCGAGGTCGAGGGTGCGGAGTTTCTGGGGCGCGGGGAAGGCGCCGTCCTCCAGCAACGCGGTGCGCTGCCGGGCCGCCTGCGTTCGGCGTACGCGCTGGGTCAGCACCGCCCACGCGGCCGCCTCGTACGGGGAAAGGAAACCGCACGGCCGCAGGCCGGGCATGTCCTTCTGCGCCTTGGCGATGACCGGGTCGCGGTCGCCGACGGACGGCCAGCCGCGGGCGTCGACGTCGAGGGACAGGAACCGGACGACCTGAGCGGTGGCGGCGTCCAGGTCGCCCGGGCCTTCGACGGTGATGTGGGCGGACGGGCCGTCCTGGCGGACGGTCGCGGTGGCCACGGTCCAGTCGTGTTCGGCTCGGAAGACGGTGCGCAGGGTGGCGCCTTCCGGCTGGTCGCGCAGGGCGGCGGGCGCGAAGCCCTCCCAGAATTGGCGGCAGACGGCCAAGGACCAAGGGCCCTGCACATTGTGTACGGATGTGAGCTGCACCATGTCAGGCCTTGTCGTGGATGGTGACGGCGTAGCCGTCGGGGTCGCGGAACGTGAACGTACGCCCGAACGGGCCGTCGACGGGGTCGCTGACGATCGGCACGCCGGCCGCGGCGAGGTCGTCGTGCAGGGACTGGGCGTCGTCGGCGAGCAGCCACAGGGCCACGCCGTCGCCCGGCCAGGTGAGGGTGGTGCCGGGGAGCACGTCGCGCACCGCGAACGGGACGGGGCTGGTGGCGAAGACGACGGCGTGCGGCGGGCCGGGGGCAGGGCGCAGGCCGAGGCGGGTCTCGTAGAAGGAGGCGGCGGCTTCGAGGTCGCGTACCTGCAGGGAAATGAAGTCGGGTCCGACGACGGGCATGGGGACATCCTCTCGGTTCAGCATGTCAGGAGACTGACATGTTGGAGAGTATGTCAGGATGCTGACATGACGCAAGGCGTGGGAGACCTCGACCGCTCGATCGGCTACGCCCTGAAGCAGGCCGCGACGGCCCTGCGGACGGCGATGGAGACGGCCCTGCGGCCGCTGGGGCTGACGGTGTCGCAGTACTCGTGCCTGGAAGTGCTGGGTCAGCGGCCCGGGGTGTCGGCGTCCGAGCTGGCCCGCGGCGTGTTCGTCACCCGGCAGTCGATGCACGCACTCCTGCTGGGCCTGGAGGAGCGCGGGCTGCTGGAGCGGGCCGCCGCGGCGCCGCACGGCCGGGCCCTGCCGACCCAGCTGACCGCCGCCGGCCGCGCGACGCTGGCCGAGGCGAGCGGCATCGTCGCCGGGGTCGAGCGGCGGATGACAGTGGCCTTCGACAGCGCGGCGCTCGAGCGCCTGCGAGCGGATCTCGCCGCCTGCGTGAACGCCCTCAGCGATCACGCCGAGCCGTGACGCCGGCCAGGATCAGGTCGATGCCGGCCAGGAACTGCTCGCGGTCGTCGTGGGCCGGCAGCTGGCCGGCGACCGAGCGGATGAACGGGAACTCGGCCGCGTCCAGGTTCGCCCAGCCGGAGGCGACGGCGCCCAGGAACTCGGGCCGGTTCGTGCCCGGCTCCACCGCGCGGGCCAGCGCCGCGTTCTGCCCGGCCACGCCCAGGATGTAGTTGAGCAGGGCCGAGGCCCAGGTGAACTGGTCGGCCGCGGGCACGCCGAGCGCCTGGATCTGCTGCCCGAGGCGTTCGAAGACGCGCAGCATGGCGGGCTGGATCGGCACCCGGGACAGCTGGGCGCCGGCCCACGGGTGCTCGTCGATCGCGTCGAAGACTCCCCCGGCCAGCGCGCGGATCGCGTCCTCGGGGGTGCGCTCGGCCACCTCGGCCGCGATCGCGCCGGCCAGCACCTCGCCGGTGGCCGCGGCGAGCAGTTCGTCCTTGTTCGCCACGTGCCAGTAGATGGCGCCGGCCCCGGTCCGCAGGTGCGCCGCGAGCGCCCGGAAGGTCAGCCCGCTCTCGCCGCCCTCGTCGAGCATCGCGATCGCCGCGCCGACGATGCGCTCGGCCGACAGCGCGCCATCTGTGTTCCGCGTCCTAGTTGCCATGCACCCATCTTGACATACCTGGAACGCCGTTCCAGGCTGGGTGTGGAACAACGTTCCAGAGAGAGGACAAGTCATGATCACGATCATCGGCGCCGGGCTCGGCGGCCTCACCCTCGCCCGCGTCCTGCACGTCCACGGCATCGCCGCCACCGTCTACGAGGCCGACGCCTCACCCGCCGCCCGCACCCAGGGCGGCCAGCTCGACATCCACGAACACAACGGCCAGCGGGCTTTGACGGACGCCGGCCTGTACGAGCGGTTCCGCACCCTGATCCACGCCGGTGCCGAGGCGACACGCGTCCTCGCCCACGACGGCACCGTGCTGCTCGACCAGCCCGACGACGGCACCGGCCACCGCCCCGAGATCCTTCGCGGCGACCTGCGGCAGATGCTGCTCGACTCCCTGCCCGAGGGCACGGTGCGCTGGGGCCACAAGGTCACCGCGGTCCGCCCGCTCGGCGACGGCCAGCACGAGGTGACCTTCGCCGACGGCTCCACCGTCGTCGCCGGGTTGCTGGTCGGCGCGGACGGGGCCTGGTCCCGCGTACGGCCGCTGCTCTCCGAGGCGAAGCCCGAGTACTACGGCACCTCGTTCGTCGAGACCTACCTGTACGACGCCGACGAGCGCCACCCGGCCGCGGCCAAGGCGGTCGGCGAGGGCGCCCTGCTGGCCCCCGAACCGGGCCGGGGCATCCAGGCCCACCGCGAGGCCAACGGCGTCCTGCACACGTACGTGTCACTGGCCCGCCCGCAGGAGTGGTTCGCAACGATCGACTTCACCGACACCGCCGCCGCGACCGCCCGCATCGCCGCCGAGTTCGCCGGCTGGGCCCCGGAACTCACCGCCCTGATCACCGACGGCGAGACCGCACCGGTGCTGCGTCCCATCTTCGCCTTGCCGGCCGGCCACCGCTGGCCCCGAACCCCCGGCGTGACCCTGCTGGGCGACGCCGCCCACCTGTCCCCGCCCAACGGCGAGGGAGCCAACCTGGCCATGTTCGACGGCGCCGAACTGGCCAAGGCGATCGCCGCTCACCCGGACGACCTCGAGGCCGCCCTGACCGATTACGAAACCGCCCTCTTCCCCCGAGCCGAGGCCGAGGCCATCGAAGCCGCCCGCGACTTCGACCTGGTCACCGGCGCCGGCACCCCCAGCAGCCTGGTCGATCTGTTCAGCGCGCCCCAACCGTCGTGAGCCGGCGGGTCACCCTCATCACCCCGGCCCGCTTCACCCCGGCCTGCTTCACCCCGGCCCGCTTCACCCCGGCCCGCGAGCTCGGGGTGAAGCGGGCTTTCACGCCTCAGGAGGTAGTCCGGAAAACGTCGCAGGTGCCCGATCCGGCGCCTTGGTAATTGTCGTTACCCAGCGTCCCGCCCTGGAAATTGGTGAAGTTTTTCCAGTGCCATTCTTCCCCGGTCTTCACATAATAGTCACCGATGAACGCCCAGTGGAATCCGTCGTTCTGCCACGCGATCATCCATACGTAAGGATTGCCATGGACGCCACACAGGCCGGATGAATCCGTGTACCACCAGAACAACGCGACGCTGTTGCCGTTGTAAAGGGTCTTGATCGCACCGGTCTTTTGATCCCGCACCTGAACTCCCCCGGCCGGAGCCGAGGTGATGACCGTGCAGACCTCACTCGCGCTGCTGAACGGCTTGCACTCCTACAGCTCCGGAGTGGCCGCACTCGCCGCCCGCGGTGCCATCACCATCGACACCAGCGCCACCAGCACAATGGTCAGGAATTGGACAGATAGTCGCCATCGTGGTTTCATTCCCACTCCCCCGTGTGAATTTCCCTCAAGCTAGCAGCATGGTGAGCGAGATCACAAGGCCGGAAAACCGGTCAGAATATCGATCGTTTCCGCCGCGGGGGAAACGAACCCCGGCACCCGCTTTTCCGGCCGCGTCCGCGAGACCCGCGATAAAGAACGGCGCCCCTTCGGCGTTTCAGGACAGGAGCTTGAGCAGTTCCTCGCGGTCGGTCAGGACCTCGCGCAGGATGCGGCGGCCGGCGGCGAGCAGGTCGGCTACGGCGGGGGTGCTCAGGGCGTACATCACCAAGCCCTTGTCTCGGAAGGAGACCACCACGCCGGCGCGGCGGAGGACCGCCAGCTGCTGGGAGAGGGCCGAGGCCTCGACGTCGATCTCGGACAGCAGGTCGCGGACCGGGCTCGGGCCGTTCTGGAGCAGTTCGAGGACGCGGATGCGGACCGGATGCCCGAGGACCCGGAACATCTCCGCCTTCGCCTGATACAGCGGTACCGACACGCGCACTCCATGAAGACCCGAATTGCAAACAACTGCAACTTCCCCGGCGTACGGGATGAGCCTCGTCTCACAGCGCGGGGCGAGCCGGACAGTGAGTGCGACGAGACATCGAAAAGGTCGGACATCATCGGGTCAGGCGACGACACTGTGGAGGGTCGACATGGCGGAGATGGACGTGGCGCTCAAGGACGCGCTGCAGGTCAGCGGGGCGATTGCGGCGGCCGTCGTCGATCACGGCAGCGGGATGGCGCTCGGCACGGCGGGCGGTGGGCACGATTTGGACGTGTCCGTGGCGGCCGCGGCCAACACCGAGGTGCTGCGGGCGAAGCTGCGCACGATGGACATGCTCGGCATCCGCGAGCGGATCGAGGACATCCTCGTCACCCTGGACTCGCAGTATCACCTGCTGCGGCCGGTGACCGGGCGCAACGGGCAGGGCCTGTTCATCTATCTGGTGCTGCGGCGGGACAACGCCAACCTGGCGATGGCCCGCCACAAGCTCCGGATCATCGAGCAGACGCTGGAAGTCTAGGCAGCGGAGGGTACGCGGTTCCGAGCTCGGAGAACACGGCCGCGTTGAGGCGGAACGCCAGCTGGGCCTCGTCGATCGTGGTGGCGGCCTGCTCGCCGGTGAAGGGCAGCGCGTCCAGCCGGGCCCGGTACGCGATCTTGTACGTACGGGTGTCCTCGATGCCGTCGAACGAGTAGAACCGCGTGCCGGCGCGGCCCAGGGCGTACGTCTGGGCCACGGACCGGCCGACGAGCTGGCCGCCGCTGAGGTCGCCCAGGTAGCGCACGTAGTGGTGGGCGATGAAGTGCGGTGCGCTGTCATGCGCGAACGACCGTAGACGCTCGACGTACCGCACGGTCGCGCCGGCCGGCACGATGTCCGCTTCCCAACTCGGTCCGTACAGGTGGGCCAGGTCGGCCTCGAGGGTCTTGACCCGGAACAGCGCCGGATCGGCGAACGCGCGGCCGTGCTCGTTCGTCCGCATGGCCTCGGCGGCCGCTTCCAGCTCGCGGTAGATGAACAGGTACTGCGCGGTGAGTGCCGCGAAACCCTCGCGGGACACCGATCCGGCCATCAGCCGCGAGATGAAGCTGCGGTTCTCGGCCTCACGGTGCTCGACCATGGTGGCGCGGCGCAGACGGGTGGCGAAATCGCTCATGAGGTCACGTCCTTGGCGAGTGGGGTGGGCCGGCGGCGACGGCCGCGGGCGAAACGGAAGACCAGGTAGAGCAGGGCGGCGCCGAGGACGGCGAGCAGCGCCCACGGCCACGCCCACACGTTCGTGCTGCGGGCCACGGCCGGAAGTCTCTCGGCGAAATACAGCGGCTGTACGTCGACGTCGGCCGCCAGGCGCACGGTGGGCTGCACGCCGGTGATCTTCTCGGTGATGGTGATGGAGCCGCCGGGCAGCAACTCCGGGATGTCCATGGCGCCGGTCTGCGCGAGCTTCCAGCCGAACGGACCGGTCACCTTCACCGAGCCGGTGCCGCTCAGCCGCAGGTTCCCCGCGTTACGCACGAGGTAGCGCACGGTCATCGAGCCGCCGTCGGCCGGGTTGGCCGACTGGCTGTACTCCATCCGGACGTTGTCGATGGTCAGCTTCGGCGCGGCCGCCCCGGCCACGGTCAGGTAGACGCGGGCGGCCACGCGCTGGTCGACCAGCACCTTCTGGCCGTTGGCCCCGGTCGTCTCCTGGGCGATGGAGGTGACCACCCCGCCGGCGTGGTCGCCGGGGGTCGCGTTGGCCGGCACGCTGACCGAGAAGGGCACGTCGAGCCGGGTGTTGGCCGGCACCGTGTACTTGGCCGCGGCCAGGCCGATCCAGGAGCCGACGTCGGTGGGCTTCTGGGCGGCGGCCAGCAGCGAGAACGAGCCGTCCTCAGTGGTGAAGGCGTCCGTCCCGTACACATTGAAGGTCAGGGGTTCGGCGGTCAGGTTGGTGATGCCGACGTAGTCGGTGAGCCGCTCGCCGGGCGCGGCCCGCCGGACGATGTAGTCGCGGCCGTCCGGGCCTTTCGCGGTGGAGGGCTGCACCGACCAGCGCACCCCGTCTTTGTCGAGAGCCGCCTGCGCCGGGGCCGGGGCCAGCACAAACAGAAGAATCGCGGCCAGTGCGCCTCGGACGATCATGTTGCTCCTTACGATGTACCAAGCCGGCCGGGGATAATTTCGGTATCCCCGGCCGGTCTCAGGCCCCGCCTCGATCGAAGATCAGGCGAGCGTCAGGGTGAGCACGGCGCTGTACTCACCGGCCGCGCTGGACTCGGGGACTCCGAGTTGCAGCGCCGCGCCGCAGGTGGAGCTGCCGAGGCTGCTCCCCGTCGCGGCCTTGCACAGGGTGTGGCTGGCGCCCAGGCCGGAACCGGGGGCAGCCGGGCTACCCGGGGTGACCGCGTTCCGCACACCGGCCGCCGCCTTGAGGCTGCTGGTGGCCACGGCCGCGGTCGGCGTCCAACCGAGGTTGTTGGCCGGGATCGTGCCGCCGGCGGCCGACGTGAAGTCGGTCACCTGACCGACCAGGTCCCAGCCGGAGTTGGTGCCGCGCAGGTCGCTGACCGTGACCGCGTTCAGGTTTCCGGTCGCGGACTGGCCCGGCGTCGCCGCCGAGAGGGCCACCTGCGAGCCGGAGGAGGTCAGCGTCAGCGCGCCACCGGTGACCGCCGCCTTGATCGTCTGTGACGCCGAGTTGCCGCCCTGACCCGGGCCGGCCGGATCGGTCGGCTCGGTGGGATCGGTCGGGTCGGTGGGATCGGTCGGGTCGGTCGCCGAGGCGGAGGCCGACGCCGTCACCGGGTCGAGCGCCGTGCCGGCGCCGTAGAAACCGGCGAAGGCGCCGGCGCCCGCGGCGGTCAGGGTGGCGCCCAGGTTCGAGAACTTGACGGCGCCGCCCTCGACCGACGGAGCCGCGGTCACCAGGGTGGCCACCTCGGCCTGCACCAGGTGCTGGTCCGTGGTGCCGTTGTTGGCCTCGAGGTCCACATCGGCCTTCAGCGAGCCGGCGCCGTCGCCGTCCACCACGACGGTGGGGTTGGAGACGGTGATCTTGAACAGGTGGGCCGGGTAGGAGAAGACGACGGTGCCGCCGTACTTCACCTCGGCCGTGCCCGCGGCGGCGTCGTACGTGCCGCCCTTCGCCGCGAACGCGAACGTCCCGTCGGCGTTGCGGACAGCGCCGTTGCTCACCGCGATCGGCGGGTTGCCGTTGCCGGTGGAGACGTACGCCCGGAACGAGGCCTTGAAGCCCCAGTCGAGGGTTCCACCGCCGACCGTGACCGGCGCGGCCAGGGCGGGAGCGGTGGCGGTGAGCGCGGCGGCGGCGCCGACGGTGATCGCACCGGCCCAGAGCGCGACCCGCTTCGGGCCGTGAATTGTGCCCATGAGAGTTCCTTCCATGACTGCTTGGTTGCGCCCGCAGCGGCGAGCTTGGTTAGGGTAGCCTCACCTAACCCATGATCAAAAGCAAGATCAAATTTCGCTGGGAGGCACAGTGCGCATCGGCCGCGCCGCGGTGACGGTCACCGCCTCGGTCCTGCTCGCCACCCTCGGCATCGGCGCCCCCGCGCTGGCCGCGAAGCATCTTTCGGTCTCCAAGACCAAGGGCTTGAAGCGCGCCGGCGAGACCGTGACGGTCTCCGGCAGTGGCTACGACGTGACCAAGGGCATTTACGTGGCGTTCTGTGTGGACAATGGCCCGGGCGTGATGCCGTCGCCCTGCGGCGGCGGCGCGGACATGTCCGGCTCGTCGGGCTCGTCCGCCTGGATCTCCTCGAATCCGCCGTCGTACGGCGAGGGCCTGGCCAAGCCGTACGGCAAGGGCGGCTCGTTCACGGTGAGCCTGACCGTCAGCCAGATGATCGGCGAGGTCGACTGCGCGGCGAAGGCGTGCGCCGTGATCACCCGTAACGACCACACCAGAACAAGCGACAGATCCCAGGACGTACGCATCCCCGTGCGCTTCGCGGCCGCACCAGGGGCCGACGCCCCGGCCGGGACCGTCGCCCCGACCCGAACCCCCGGCGGCTCCACCTCCGGATCAGGGTCCACCGCGGGCTCCAGCTCCACCGCCGGGTCCAGCTCCGACTCTGGGTCCGGCTCTGGGCCCGGCTCTGGGTCCGGCTCTGGGTCCGGCTCGCCTGAAGCCGGCTCGGCTGCGAAAGCCGGCAGCCGGAAGACGCCGGCCGGTCCGCCGAGTGTCCAGCTCGCGACCGCGGCCCCACCGGCGGCCACGACGGCCGTCGCCATGGACACCGTCGACTCGGCCACCCTCAACCGCACCAGCTCGGCCACCCCGCTCGGCCATTGGTGGGCCATCGGCGGCGCCTTCCTGGCCGGCTTGCTCGGCGCCACGCTGACAGGCCGTGTCCGCCGCCGCCATCCAGTCGCCGCCGGCACCCCCGTCCGTCCGGCCGGCGGCATCCCCGTCGGCTCGGCCGGCGGCACCCCCGTCGGCTCGGCCGGCGGCACCCCCGTCGGCCCAGCCGGCGGCACCCCCATCGACCCAGCCGGCGGCACCCCCATCGACCCAGCCGGCGGCGCCCCCATCGGCTCAGCCGGCGGCGCCCCCGTCGGCCCGGCCGGCGGCGTCAAGGAGGAACTGTGATTCGCCGTACCACTGCCGCTGTCGTTCTGGCGGCATCGCTGTTGACCGGCTGCACTTCGGTGAGCGAGGTCGGCGCCGAACCGGACGCCGCCTCGAACAGCTGCGGCGTCGCGACCGCCAAGCTGGCCGGTGAAGATGTCACCCCGCTGGAGCCCCAGCCCGTACCCAAGCTGCCGGTGACCGTCTCCTCGGCCGACGGCCGCAAGGTCACTGTGAAGAGCGCCGACCGCATCCTCGCCGTGAACCTCTACGGTTCGCTCGGCGAGCTCGTCTTCAGCCTTGGCCTCGGGTCCCATGTGGTCGGTCGCGACACGTCGACCACGTTCCCCGCCGCCGCGAAGCTTCCCCTGGTCACCCCGCAGGGCCACGACCTCAGCGCCGAGGCCGTCCTCAAGCTCGACCCGACCGTCATCCTGGCCGACGACAGTATCGGCCCGGTGACCGCCCTCGAGCAGATCCGCCAGGCCGGCATCCCCATCGTCATGATCGACGATCAGCAGACCATGGCCGGGGTTCCGAAGCACATCCGCGCCGTGGCCGCCGCCCTCGGCGTTCCCGAGGCCGGCGAGCGCCTGGTCAGCCGGGTCCAGTCCGAGATCGACGCCGCCCGGAGGACGGCGCCCGCCGACGGCAGGAAGCTGAAGATCGCTTTCCTGTACGTTCGGGGCACCGCCGGCGTCTTCCTGATCGGCGGCAAGGGCGCCGGCTCCGACGCCATGATCGAGGCGATCGGCGCCGAGGACGCGGGCACCGCCGCCGGTTTGACGAAGTTCCGCCCGCTGACGAGCGAGGGCCTGATCAACGCCGCCCCCGACGTCATCCTGGTCATGACCGAAGGCCTGCACTCCGTGAACGGCGTCGAGGGCCTGCTGAAGCTCCCCGGCGTCGCGCAGACCCCGGCCGGGATCAACCGCCGCATCGTCGACATGGACGACGGCGTCCTGCTGAACTTCGGCGGCCGCACCGGCAAGGCCGTCGAGGCCCTGGCGAAGGCGGTTTACGGCCCATGCAGCTGACAACTCCCCCGCCGGCGTCCGTGCCGCCGAAATCGGCACGGGCGCGGCGGCTCCGGGTGCCGGCCCACCTTCGCGGCGCGGCCCGGATCGGGCTGATCGGCGGCCTGGCGGTAGCCCTGATCGCGGTCTGCCTGCTGGCGGCCGGCCGCGGTCAGGTGCCCATCTCGCCGGCCGAGGTGGCCGGCTCGCTGCTGCACCGGCTCGGCGTCGACCTCGGTCCGGCGCCGTCCGCGGTGCAGGGCGAGAACGCTCTCTGGCTCGTCCGTTTCCCCCGCGTCACGCTGGCCGTCGTGGTCGGCGCCTCGCTGGGCACGGCCGGCGCGCTCATGCAGGGCGTCTTCGGCAATCCGCTCGCCGAGCCCGGCGTCATCGGCGTCTCCTCGGGCGCCGCGGTCGGCGCCGCCGCCGCCATCGTCAGCGGCGTCACCGTCTTCGGCATCTGGACCACGGCGGCCGCCGCTTTCCTCGGCGGCATCGTCACGACCTTCATGGTGTACGCCATGAGCCGCGCCAACGGCCGCACCGAGGTGGTGACCCTCGTCCTGACCGGCGTGGCCGTCAACGCCACGGCCGGCGCCCTGCTGGGCCTGCTGATGTTCCTGACCGACGACGACGGCGTACGGGCCATCGCCTTCTGGCAGTTGGGCAGCCTCGCCCAGGCCACGTGGGGCGCCGTCTCGGTGGCCGCACCCTGCGCCCTCGCCGGCCTGGGAGTCGCCGCCGTGATCGCCCGCCGCCTGGACCTGCTCGCGCTGGGCGAGGCCCCCGCCCGCCACCTGGGCGTCGACACCGAACGCCTGCGCCTGATCGCCATCACCGCCACGGCCCTGCTCACGGCGTCGGCGGTGGCTTTCACCGGCATCATCAGCTTCGTCGGCCTGGTCGTCCCCCACCTGATCCGCATGGTCGCCGGCCCCGGCCACCGGGTCCTGATCCCCGCCGGCGCCCTCGGCGGCGCGGTGGTGGTCGTCCTGGGCGACCTCATCGCCCGCACGGCCATCGACTACCAGGAGCTCCCGTTGGGCGTCCTCACCGCGGTGGTCGGCGGCCCCGCCTTCTTCTGGCTGCTACGCCGCACCCGCGCCAAGTCGGGAGGCTGGGGATGAGAGCGACAGGTATCGAGGTCGGCCTGGGCGGGCGCACCGTGGTCGACGGTGTCGACCTGCACGCTGATCCGGGCGAGGTGGTGGCCCTGGTCGGGCCGAACGGCGCCGGCAAGTCCACCCTGCTGGCGGCGCTGGCCGGGGATCTGGCCACGCCCGGGCGTATCGAGATCGGCGGGCGCGACCTCCGGTCGTACAAAAGAATCGATCTGGCCCGGCAGCGGGCCGTGCTGCCGCAGAAGTCGGCGCTGTCGTTCCCGTTCACCGTGGAGGAGGTCGTTCAGATGGGCCGAGCCCCGTGGGCCGGCCGCCCCGAGGCGTCCGGGGACGAGGAGGCCGTGGCCGAGGCCATGCGCCGCACCGAGGTCACCGGCTTCGCCGCCCGCCCGTTCCAGGCCCTGTCCGGCGGCGAGCAGGCCCGGGTCGCCCTGGCCCGGGTCCTGGCCCAGCGCACCCCGCTGCTCCTGCTGGACGAGCCCACCGCCGCCCTGGACTTACGTCATCAGGAGCTGGTTCTTCAGGTGGCCCGGGAACGTTCCCGGGCCGGCGCCGCGGTGATCGTCGTCCTGCACGACCTGGGCCTGGCCGCCGCCTACGCCGACCGCGTCTACGTCCTGGCCGCCGGCCGGGTGCGAGCGGAAGGCCCACCGGCCGGCATCTTCACCGACGACTTGCTGACCGACGTCTACCAGCACGACGTCGAGGTGCTGCCCCACCCGCGAACCGGCACCCCGTTGGTGATCCCGCGCCGATCCTGAAATGTCGACCACGAAACAGCGCGTCCCCGCGCCGGCCTCTCACCGATGGGAAGTCAGCGCGGGAACGCCGCGATAGGAGCGCCTGCGTACCGTCCAAACGATCGCTGAGATGACCACCAGCACCGCAAGGGTGGCGACTCCGGTGACCGCGCCGAGGAAGCCCGCGAAACGGGCGATACCGAAACCGCACTCCAGCCCGGCCACGGTGCCGTCCCCGCATCCCAAGGGCAGACGCCGATCCTCGGCATCGCCGGCGATGCCGCCCACCACCAGGCACAACACGGGCAGGGCGACGCAGCCTCCGAGCAGCATCCACCTCGGCCGCCCGTGGCACCGCAACGCGCTCAGCCACCCCGCGATCACCAGGAGCGGCATGACCAGCGGCAGGAGCAATGTCTCCATCGCGGCCGATCGTAGGGCCAAGGCCTGGGCGGACTCGAGCCGCGGGTCCAGGCTCCGGCGCGGGGTCAGCCCCACAGCGGACTCGGGCCGCGGGTCTCGGCTCGGGGTCAGGCACAGACCCGAGTTCGGGCCCAGACCCAGAGCCAGGCTCGAGGTCAGGCCTAGACTCGAGCCGGAGTCCGAGCGCGGAGGCGGGGTCAGGCCCGCGCCCGGGCGCAAGGCCGCACCCGGGCGCAAGGCGAGGCCGGGCGCAAGGCGAGGCCGGGCGCAAGGCGAGGCCGGGCGCAAGGCGAGGCCGGGCGCAAGGCGAGGCCCGGCGCAAGGTGAGGCCCGGCGTGCAACGTGAGGCCCAGGCTCAGACTCGGGCGCGGGATCAAAGCCGGGCTCAGGGCCGGGCTCGGGGCCTGCGGCCGTGCGCCGGGTGCCGTGGCACGCCGATCTGCCGCTGCGCGGATGGCGTGCGGGTCGGTGTCAGCGGCGCGAGGGCTTCTTGGGGCGACCAGTGGCCTTAACGGGCTTGGCGGGCTTGTGCTTGGTGATGGGGCTTCGCGGGCCGGGGGCGGAACGGCGGGAGACCGGGCGCGGCCGGGCCTCCGCGTGCGGGAAGACGAACTTCTTGAAAGCCCACAACCGGAACACCATGGCGACCAGCGTGCCCAGGATGATGCCGCTGATGAAGTCGGCTATCTCCTGGGTGGGGCGGCTCACCTCGGGCACGCGCAGCAGCAGGACGTAGCGGGACACCCAGAGCGGGATCAGGGTCAGCACGATGCCGACGGCGCTGACCGCGAAGAACAGGGCGGCCTCGTGGCGCTGTTCGCGGCCGCCCCGGGTGCGGAAGGACCACTCGCGGTTCAGCACGTACGACAGGACCGTGCTGAGCAGGGTGGCGATGGCCAGGGCGGTGACCGGCTTCTCGTGCAGGACGGTCAGCTTCAAGGCGTAGTTGATGAACGTCGTCGCCAGGAAGCAGATGCCGCCGACCAGCAGGAACTTGGCGGCCTCGTGGTGCCTGCGCCACAACCGGGTTAACCACATTCCCGCGATCTTAGGCCAATGGACCAAATCGCCTACTTTCGGTTGTAGAGGCGCATGGTCACGGCGCCGAAGACGAGGACCAGGGCGGCGCTGGCCAGCAGCGTCCACATGATCTCGGGCATGTCGGGGTCGCCGGCCATGATCGAGCGGATGGCGGAGACCAGGTGGGTGATGGGGTTGACCTTCACGAACGCCTGGAGCCAGCCGGGCATGGTCGACGGCTCGACGAAGACGTTGCTGAGGAAGGTCAGCGGGAACAGGACCAGCATGCTGACGCCCATCACCGATTTCTCGGAGCGCAGCAGCAGGCCGAACATGGTCCAGATCCAGGAGAAGGCGAACGAGAAGATCACCAGCAGGCCGATGCCGCCGAGCACGCCGGGCACGCCGCCGCCGGGGCGGAAGCCGAGGATCAGGCCGACCACCATGATCGTGGTGGCGGCCAGGATGTAGCGCAGGACGTCGCCGAAGATCATGCCGACCAGGGCGGCCGGGCGCCACACGGGCAGGGTGCGGAAGCGGTCGAAGACGCCCTTCTCGATGTCGGTGTTGAGGCCGACGCCGGTGTACATCGTGATCATGACGACGCTGGTGACCATGATGCCGGGCAGGAAGAACTGAAGGTATTCGCCGGTCGAGCCGGCCAGCGCGCCGCCGAACAGGTACGTGAACATCAGCGTCATGATGATCGGGAACGCGGTGACGTCGAAGAGCTGCTCGGGTACGTGCTTGATCTTCAGGACGGCCCGCCAGCCGAAGGTCAGTGACGCCGCCAGCGCGCTGGGGCGGGTGGGCGCGGCACTGCGGGACAGCACCGCGCTGAACATGTCGGTGGAGGGTGTGTAGGGCGCTGTCGTGGTCACGCCGGAACCTCCTGCGAGGAGTGCGAGGACGAGGTCAGGGCCAGGAAGACCTCGTCGAGACTGGGCTGGCCGAGCGAGAAGTCGTCGACGACGATGCCGGCGTCGGCGAGGCGGGCCAGCGCCCGTGAGGCCTGCGCGGCCGCGCCCTGCGAGGAGCCGTCGGCCCGGGCGGTGAGGGCGACCGGGTCGGCCTCGAGCTGCACGGCCGTGCCCAGTTCCTCGGCCAGCACCCGCTCGGCGGCCGGGCGCTGCGCGGCGTCGCGCAGCCGCACGTGGACCGTGCCGGCGCCGATGGACGACTTGAGCTCGCCCGGTGTGCCCTCGGCGATCACCCGGCCCTGGTCGATCACCGCGATGCGGCCGGCCAGCTGATCGGCCTCGTCGAGGTATTGCGTGGTCAGCAGGACCGTCGTGCCGTTGGCGACGACGATGCGCACGATGTCCCACACCTGGTTGCGGCTGCGCGGGTCGAGGCCGGTCGTGGGCTCGTCGAGGAAGAGCAGGTCGGGCGTGTTGAGGATGCTGGCCGCGATGTCGATGCGCCGCCGCATGCCGCCCGAGTATTTCTTGATCTGCCGGTCGGCCGCCTCGGTCAGCCCGAACGCGGCCAGCAGCTGGGCGGCCCGATCGCGGGCGGCGCTGCGGCCGTGCCCGAGCAGGCGGGCCAGCAGGACGAGGTTCTCCGTGCCGGTGAGGTCTTCGTCGACCGACGCGTACTGCCCGGTGAGGCTGACCCGGCCGCGGACGGCGTCGGCGTCGCGGACCACGTCGTGGCCGAACACGCGGGCGGTGCCGCCGTCGGGGCGCAGGAGCGTCGCCAGCATCCGTACCACCGTGGTCTTGCCTGCTCCGTTAGGCCCGAGGAGGCCGTAGACGGTGCCCGGGGGCACGGTCAGGTCGACGCCGTCGACCGCGCGGTTGTCGCCGAAGGTCTTGATCAGACCCGTGGTCTCGATCGCCGGTGGGTTCATGCCCGCCATGCTGCCTCACGGGTGTGACATTTTTCTCTCCCGGAGGCGTACGGTGGCTCCAAGGAGTGGCCATGGAGCTGCGAACCCGGCTGTTGATTCTGCGATGCGACTTCCTGCTGCGCCGCGCCAATCGGAAGCGCCGCCGGCGGCTGGCCGCCGAGCTCGCCATGTACCGCAACCACGGCGAGCTGAACGACCTGTACGCGCTGTTGGACACCTACCCCGACGGGCAGACGTACGAGATCCGGCAGATTTTGTACGACCAGGCGCTCAGGCGCGCGCGATGAGCACCGGGCATTCGGCCCGTTGCAGCAGAGTCGTGCCGACCGGCCCGAGCAGCGCGCCCTGCTGACGGGCGCCGGCCACCACCAGTTGCGCCTGGCGGCACTGTTGCAGCAGCACCTTTTCGGGCTTGCCGCCGATCACCTCACGGGTGGCCCGCACCTGCGGGTACTTCTCCCGCCAGGGGTCGAGCTGAAGGTCGATCATGTCGAGGGACGGGCCGCCGTCCCGGACGGTCACCGCGGTCACCGGCGCCCCGCGCATCGCGGCTTCCTCGAAGGCCCGCCCGATGATCGTGGAGGCGTCCGGGTCGCTGTTGACGCCGACCACCACCGGCCCGTCCACCGGCACCTCGCCGCCGCGCACGACGACCACGCAGCATCGGGCCTGGGTGGCGACCTGGCTGTCCACCGAGCCGTGGGCCTGCCCGAAGAACCCGCGGTCGCCGTGGCTGCCGAGCACCACCAGCGCCGCTTCCTCGGCCGCGTGGACCAGTACCGGCACGGCGTAGCCGGGCAGCGCGATCCCCTTCACCGAGACTCCGGGGGCGACGGCCCGGGCCTGCATCACCGCGGTGTGCACCGTCGACTGGTCGGCGTCGGCGTCGGCCTGGCGGGTGTCGAGTGCGAAGGACTCCCGGCGGTGCCGCGCGAGCAGCACCCGTAACTCCGCCTGGCGCAGGCGGGCTTCCGTGGCGGCCCAGCGCACCGCCGCCATCGAACCGGCCGACCCGTCGACGCCGACCACTACTCTCGTTTTGATCATGGCGTTCCCTCCCTGGATTCAGAGTCGACCCAGGAGCAGGGGGTTTTCAAGGCCGTGTGCAGGTGGCGATAGCCTGACGCCCATGATCATCGTTGCCGACGTCCTGGTCGCGCTCGTCGCGCTGATCCACGTCTACATCCTCGTGCTGGAGATGTTCCTGTGGACCAGCCCGCGCGGGCGGGCGGCGTTCGGCACCACGCCCGAATTCGCCCAGCAGACCAGGACGCTCGGCGCCAACCAGGGTCTCTACAACGGCTTCCTGGCGGCCGGCCTGATCTGGGGCCTGATCGACGGCGCCGCCGCCATCAAGATCTTCTTCCTGGTCTGCGTGGCCGTGGCCGGTGTGTTCGGCGCGGCCACGGCCAGCCGGCGGATCATCTACGTGCAGACGCTTCCCGCCGTGCTGGCCATGGCCGCGGTGCTCATCGCGAATTAATCCTCGACCCGGAAGCCGATCTTCAGCCGCACCTGGTAGTGCGCGACCTCCCCGTCGACCACCTGGCCGCGGATCTCCTGCGTCTCGAACCACTCGATGTTGCGTACGGTCCGGTTGGCCTTGGAAATGGCCGTGCGGATCGCGTCGTCGACGCTTGTCGGGCTGCTGCCCACTACCTCGCTGAGCCGGTACACGTGATTGGTCATGCGGCTCAGCTTCCGCTCACCGTTCCGGTCAGCACAAGGTCGGGCGTCACGTGCAACTCGACCGATTCGTCCGGCTCACTCAGTGTGTCGGTGATGGTCGGCACGACAAGCGATCCGGTGGCGGTGCCCGGTTCGAAATAGGCCCACGGCAGCGCCGCGGTCTGCGAGAGCGGCCGTGACGGTTCCGGCTCCTCCCAGGCCACGTCCTGGAACCACACCGGATCGACGTCGGTGCTGGAGAGTTCGGCCCCGTCCGGCGGTTCCGGCGCGGCCCCGATCAGATACGGCGATTCGACCGGCGCCGACAATCGCAACTCCCAGGTCAGGGTCTCGCCCTCGGCTTTGCGAACCGAGGTCACGGCCGCGCTGACCGTCGGTTCCGGATCGTCGTTCTCGACCGTGACGCCGCCGACGTAATCGCGGATCTGGAAACCGCGCTCGGCCTTCGCCAGCAGGATCTGGCCCTCCCCTTCCCCGTACAACTCGTCGCCTTCGACGGTGAGGGGAACGGTCAGCGATCGGTCGACGGTCACCAGCCAGGTCTTGGTCAGCTCATAGGTGATCCCGTCGACCAGAAAGAACCGCACCTGTCCCTTTCCGCGTCCGCTCACCGCGACCGGAACCTGGTAGGTCTTACTGCCCGAGTCGCCTTCGGCGACGGTCAGATTTCCGATGTCCAGTTGCGGCAGGTTCGGGGTTCCGGTGGGCGGGGTCCCCTTGCCGTACGCCCATGCGTCGAGCACGAAAGCTCGCGCCGACGCGCGGAATTCGAGTGCTTTCACCGTCAGCCGGGGAATCGGCAACCGGACCTCCTGAGCCCAGTACGACGTCGTCAGTGGCGTGCCGGGAAGGCCGTTGAGCTGTACGTCGCCGAGCCGCACCCGGCGACCGTCGGCCGCGACCGCGGTGACGCCGAAGGAGGTGCCGCTCGTGTTCGGCGGAACGATGACCCGCAGCGCCAGGGTGCCGCTGTCCACCCGTACCGGCCGGGGCAGCACCGCCCGGGAGGGCCCGGTCAGGTCCACCGCGTACCGGCCCGGCTCGGGCACGACCGGCCCGAACGTGGTGAAGTGCCCGATCCGCGAATTCTGGTCGTCGGGGTCCAGGCACGAGCGGGCCGCCACGTCGGTGATCTGCTCACAGATCCGGGCGCCCTTGACCGCGGGCCCCGGGATCAGCACCGGGCTCCGGTTGCCGCCGAGCGCGTGGGTCAGCACCCGGGCCGGGCCGGCCGAGGGCGCCCGCACCCCGGTGCCGTCGAGCAGCGGCAGCACCCGGTCGTCGTCGCGCGCGAAGAGCCGCGCCGCGGCCGCGATGTAGGTGGCGCCGGCCTTCTGCTGCTGCGCCGCCGTGAGCCGGGTCGGCGCGCCCGGTGAACACACCGGGTCGGTGGCGTCGCCGCTGGAGAAGTCGTCCCACGCGGGCGCGACCGCCTGTCCCGGCGTCCATTCGGTGTTGAAGAAGTTGTGGTTCGCCCCGACCATGTAGATCGCGCTGTGCACCGCCTTCCCCCGGCTGACGCCGCGGGTCTCGTCCACGTACATCTGCCCCTGCAGGTCGAAGACATCGCCGTCGCAGCCGGGCAGGATCGTCGCCGACGGCACGTCCGGCACCGGGTTGTGCCCGAACAGCGTCGGCCCGATCAGCAGCAGCCCGCGGATGGTCCACCGCGGATCGACCGCCATCGCGGCCCGGCTCACGCCCTCACCGCCGCGCGAATGGCCGACGAGATAGACCTTCGAGAGATCGGCCCGGCGATCCTTGGCGAGCAGCGCGAGGTGGTGGCGCACCAGTTCCGCCCGGGCCTGGGCGCCGCCGTCCTCGCTCGCCCAGTCCTGCCCGTTGATGCCGTTGGCCGAGATCGACACGGTCATGTAGCCCTGCGAGGCGAGCAGTTCCTGCGCCTGCAGATAGCCGCGATAGCTGGGAATCGGCGACGTGCCTTCCGGGCACGGCCACTCCTGCGGGACGTCCTCGTTGTCACCCTGATAGCAGATCGAGTGCCGCCCGTGCAGGAAAAGGGCGAGCGGCCGTTTCCCGGTCGCGCCCACCGGCGCCACGACGACCGCCCTGGTCTCCACCGGCGCCTCGTATTCCAGTTTCACCGGCGCCAGGTCGTATTCCGAGGTGGCCGTGCGGTAGGGCCCGGGCACACCGGGGTCGACAGCGGCGGCCGGTTGCTGAGCCGGAACCGGCGGGGCGGCCATGCGCGAAGCGCGCTGGGGAACCGCGTCGAGGCGCTTGCCCGCGGCCCGTACGGAAAGCTCGTTCAGCGGACCGGCCGGGGAGGACAGGGTGAAGGTCCGGCCGTCCGGATGGGGTTTCGCCTTTCCGAGGAGCCGATTCCTCGACCAGAACTCGACGGCCGCGTCGCCCATCGGCACGCGGGAAGGAGCCTTCCAGGTGAGCTTTCCGTCCACTACGGACCAGCCACCGCCCGGGTCCGCGGCCGTCGGTGGCGCGGCGACCGCGCTCCCGGCGACCCCTACGACAAGTGTCACGGCGACCGCCGCCGCCGTCAGTAGTCTTCGCATGCAAGCGTGTCTATCTCACACTCGCAACCAGCTCGACGATCATCGAACCATGGCACGATGACACGATGGCTGAGGCGACGACGCGTACGGCGTATAGGACCTGTCCGCTCTGCGAGGCCGCCTGCGGCCTGGAGCTCACCATCTCCGCCGACCGGGTCGTGGCGGCCCGCGGCGACCGCGACCACGTGTTCAGTCACGGCTTCGTCTGCCCCAAGGGCGCGACGTTCGGCCAGCTCACCGACGATCCGGACCGGTTGCGCCGCCCGCTGGTGCGCCGCGACGGCCGGCACGTGGAGGTGAGCTGGGAGGAGGCGTTCGCCGAGATCGAGAAGGGTCTCGGCCCGGTTCTCCGGACGTACGGACGGGACGCGGTCGCCCTCTATCTCGGCAACCCGAACGTGCACACCATGGCCGGCGGCCTCTACGTGACGCCGCTGGTCAAGGCGCTCGGCTCCAAGAACACCTTCTCGGCCAGCACCGTCGACCAGATGCCGAAACACGTGTCCTGCGGCTATCTGTACGGCAATCCGCTCGCCATTCCGGTGCCCGACATCGACCGCACCGACCTGCTGCTCATCCTGGGCGCCAACCCGTGGGAGTCCAACGGCAGCCTGGCCACGGCGGCGGACTTCCCGGGCCGGCTGCGGGCGATCCGGCAGCGCGGCGGCCGCTTCATCGTGGTCGATCCGCGGCGCACCCGCACGGCCGAGAACGCCGACGAGCATCTGTTCATCCGGCCCGGCACCGACGCGTTCCTGCTCTTCGGCATCGTGCACACCCTGTTCGCGGAGGAGCTCACCGACGTGGGTTCCCACATCTCGGGCGTCGATGAGGTACGAGTTCTCGCCCGCGACTTCCCGCCCGAGGCCGTCGCGGACGCGTGCGGCGTCCCGGCCGGCCGGATCGCCGAGCTGGCCCGGGAACTGGCCGCCGCGCCCAGCGCCGCCGTCTACGGGCGGATCGGCACCTGCACCGTCGAGTTCGGCACCCTGACCAGCTGGCTCATCGACGTGGTGAACGTGCTCACCGGCAACCTCGACAAGCCCGGCGGTGTGATGTTCCCGCTGGCCGCGCACACCCGCAAGCAGAGCCGCCCCGGCGGCAAGGGCTTCCGGGTCGGCCGCTGGCACAGCCGGGTCCGCGGGCTGCCCGAGGTCAAGGGCGAGTTGCCGGTGGCCGCGCTGGCCGACGAGATCGAGACCCCGGGCGAGGGCCAGGTCCGCGCGTTCGTCACGGTCGCCGGCAACCCGGTGCTGTCGACGCCGAACAGCGGGCGGCTCGACCGTGCCCTGTCCGGGCTCGACTTCATGGTCAGCGTCGATCCCTACCTGAACGAGACGACCCGGCACGCCGACGTGATCCTGCCGCCGACCGACCCGGCCCGCAAAGGCCACTACGACTTCTCGTTCCTGGCCCTGGCCGTGCGCAACTTCGCCGCGTACTCACCGGCCGTCCTGCCGGCCGATCCCGGCAGTCTCGACGAGTGCGACATCCTGGCCCGGCTCACGGCGATCATCGCGGGCCAGGATGTCGGGACGGACGCCGTGCACGAGCGGATGCTGACCGCGCTGCTGGAGAAGGCGGCCGGTCCGCTCGGGCGGGACGTGGCCGAGCTGCGGGCCGAGGTGACCGGCGACCATCCGGCCGAGCGCCTGCTCGACGTCGCGGTGCGCACCGGCGCCTACGGCGACCTGTTCGGCGTACACCCCAAGGGTCTGACCTTGACCAAGCTCCTCGAGAACCCGCACGGCGTCGACCTCGGGCCGTTGGAGCCGCGGATCCCGGAGGTGTTGCGGACGACGAGCGGGACGGTCGAGCTGTGCCCGGAGCCGCTGGTGGCCGACACCGCTCGCCTCAAGGCGGCGCTGGCGCGGCGGCCCGACGATCTGGTGCTGATCGGGCGGCGGCACCTGCGGTCGAACAACAGCTGGATGCACAACGTGCCGGCCCTGGTGAAGGGGCGCGACCGGTGCACGTTGCAGGTCAACCCGGCCGACGCGTCCCGGCTGGCGATCAAGGACGGCGACGAGGCCGAGGTGAGCTCACGCGCCGGTCGGCTGTGCGCCACCGTCGAGGTCACCGACCGGGTGATGCCGGGCGTGGTGAGCCTGCCGCACGGCTGGGGTCACGGCGTGCCGGGCACCCGGATGCGGGTGGCGGCGGACCATCCGGGCGTCAACTCCAACCTGCTCACCGACGAGCTGACGATCGACCCGCTGTCCGGCAACAGTGTGCTCAACGGGATTCCGGTACGGGTTTCCGCCAGCGGATCTCGGTGATCGCGCGGCCGGCGACGCGGGTGACCTCGGCCGTGGCGCCGTCGACGTCGACCGTCTCGCCGGGCGCGGTCGGGATGTGGCCGAGCTTGGCCAGCACGAGCCCGGCCACCGTCGTGTAGTCGGCGTCCTCCAGGCGCTCGATGTCGACGCCGACGTCGGGCAGGTCGTGGATCGGGAAGGTCCCGGGCATGAGCAGCGCGCCGTCGTCCTCGCGCACCACCGACTGCACGTCGCGGTCGGTCTCGTCGTAGATCTCGCCGACCACCTCCTCGACCAGGTCCTCCATCGTCACGATCCCGTCGATGGCGCCGCGCTCGTCGACGACCAGGGCCAGCTGCTGGCGCTGGGCGCGCAACTGCATCATCGCGTCGGAGACCTTGAGGCTCTCGGGCAGGAAGAGCGCGTCGAACATGTGGTCCTGGACGGGGCCGGTGGCGTCGATCAGGTCGCGCAGGTGGGTCACGCCGAGCACGTCGTCCAGGCCCATCGGGCCGGTCACCGGCGCCCGCGAGTGGCCGCCGGCGACGAGCCGGGCCAGCGCCTCGGGGGCGGGCAGGTCGGCCGGTATCACGAGCACGTCGCGGCGGGGCACCAGAATTTCCCGCAGCACCCGGTCGGCGATCTCGAAGGCGCCGCTGATGATCGTGCGCTGCTCCGGAGTGAACTCCTGCTGCTGGGTGACCAGGTCGCGGATCTCCTCGGTGGTGACTTCCTCACGGGTGGCGTTGGGGTCGACACCGGTCAGCCGTACCAGCAGATCGGTTGACTGGCCGAGCAGCCAGATCACCGGCCGGGACAGGGCCGAGAGCACGTCCAGCGGCCGGGCCACCATGAGCGCCCAGCCCTCGGCCCGCTGCATGGCGATCCGCTTGGGCGCGAGCTCACCGACCACCAGCGTGAAGAAGGTCAGCACGATGGTGACCAGCACGATCGAGACCGGCTCGGCGGCGCCGCCCAGGAAACTCAGCGGGCCGGTCAGCGGTTTGGCCAGCGACACCGCGGCCGACGCCGAGGCCAGGAAGCCGGCCAGCGTGATGCCGATCTGGATGGTGGCCAGGAACCGGTTGGGGTCGCGGGCCAGCTTGGCCAGGGTCGCCCCGGTGCGCGACTTGCGCTCCAGGCGCTGCAACTGGCTGTCGCGCAGCGAGATCAGCGCCATCTCGCTTCCGGAGAACGCGGCGTTGAGCAGCACCAGGAAAACGACCAGGACGATCTGCCACCCGTAGCTGCCCACGGCACTCTCCCCTAGGACGCCGGCCGGTAGATGTCCGGCTCCAGATAGATCACCTTTGCCGAGGGTACGGCAGCGCGGACCCGCGCCTCGGCGTCGTCGATGGTCGCGGCGATGTCGCGGCCCTCGTCCTCCGCCCCGACGCCGATCTTCGCGGCCAGCAACAGCTCGTCCGGGCCGAGGTGCATCGTGCGCAAGTGGATCACCTGGTCGACGCCGGGCGACGACAACAGCGCCCGCTCGATCGCGGCCACCTGCTCGGGCACCGCCGACTCGCCGATGATCAGGCTCTTGGTCTCGGTGGCCAGCAGCACGGCCACGGTGACCAGCAGCAGGCCGATGCACAGGGTGGCGATGCCGTCGAAGACGCCGTTGCCGGTGGCCACGCTCAGGCCGACGCCGGTCAGGGCGAAGAGCAGGCCGATCAGGGCGCCGCTGTCCTCGAGCAGGATCACCGGCAGCTCCGGGTTGCGGGTGCGTTTGATGAAGGCGAGCCAGTCCCGCTTGCCGCGCGTCCGGTTGGCCTCGCCGACGGCGGTGCGCAGGGCGTAGCCCTCCAACGCGGCCGCGATCACCAGGACGACCACGGCGACGATCGGCGACTCCAGCGGATGCGGGTCCCTGATCTTGTGATAACCCTCGTAGACGGCGTAGAGCCCGCCCAGGCTGAACAGGATGATCGCCACCAGGAAGGCGTAGACGTACCGTTCCCGGGCGTAACCGAACGGGTGCAGCGCCGAGGCCGGCCGCTGGGCCCGGCGCCCGCCGATCAGCAGCAGCACCTGGTTGGCCGAGTCGGCCACCGAGTGCACGCCCTCGGCCAGCATCGAGGCCGAACCGGTGATCGCCGCGGCGACGAACTTCGACACGCCGATCGCCAGGTTCGCGCCGAGCGCGGTGATCACGGCCCGGGTGCTGCCCTCACTCGCCATGATCGTCAGTCTTTCAGGAGTTCCCGTTCCGCACCTCGGGGAACGGGCAGGCTCTGCTGTGGCAGGCGTCGCTCCAGCTCGTCGATGAGCTGATGGAGGCGGGCCAGTTGCTCGTGCAGCGGCGGCTCGGCCGCCTTGACGCCCCGGTTCTCCTCGTGGGCCTCCTGCAGCGCGGTCAGCACCACGCCGACGAGCAGATTCGTCAAGAGATAACAGGCGGCGACCATGTACGACACGTAGTACAGCACCGCCCACTCGGTCACTTCCCGCCCGGCCTGCAGCGTGTCGGTGATCCCGTCCAGCGACAGCAGCAGGAACAGCGTGAGCATGGCCTGCCCGACCGTGCCGTACCGCTCGGGGTAGGCCTCGCCGAACATCATCCAGCCCAGGATCGCGTACCCGTAGAGCAGCAGCACGGTGACCAGAAGGAAACTGCCGAGCCCGGGCAGGCTGCGCCGGATCCCGACCAGGATGATCCGCAGGCTCGGGAAGAACCGGAAGGTCCGCACGATCCGGGCCAGCCGCAGCAGCCGCAGCAGGGTCACGTTCTCCCGCACGCCGGGCAGCAGCGGCGCGGCCACGATGACCAGATCGAACAGGTTCCACCGGTCCCGGAAGAACGCCTTCCCGGCGGCCCCGAACCGGATCAGCAACTCCACGACGAAGTACGCCACGCAGGTGTACTCGATCGCGTGCAGCACCGGCCCGGCCGCCGCGACCACCGGCTCGTACGTCTCGAGGCCCAGCGTGATCGCGTTGAGCACGATGGCGGCGAAGCCGGCGAGATTGAACCACGGCGCCGCCACCAGACGGCTGCAGAAAAGGGCGGAACGCGACATCGCGGGAGAGCGTATCGCCTCCCTCAGCACCGCCGGACGATCGGGCGGGTGATCGTGCCGCTGGGCTGCTCACCGGCGATGACGGTGCCGTCGGCGCTGATCGCGGTGGCCACGTCGTAGTCGCGAGCGGCGCTCAGGTGCGGCAGGCGACGGGTCGAAAGCGTGGCTTCGCGGTACGGCGGCCGGGGTTACGTCCCGGTCGTCACGCCGGCCACGACACCGGTGCCGGTGGACGGGCCGGAGGTGCCGACGATCCAGTCACCGGCGATCGCGGTCGCGCTGCCCGCACCCTCACCGGGCAGGCAACCACCTTCGACAGTGGACTTGCAGGCGTACGGTCGGCCGGCCGCGTAGCGGACGATCAGCTCCTCGTCGCCGACACCGAACGCGCCCGACTCCCCCGGCGCTTGCAGCAGGCGCACCTTCATCGGGTCGGCCGCCGGCCAGAACGCCGCCCGCCGGGCGACCACCCCGACGATGTCGCCCCGCGCGTTGATCGCGGTGGCCGTGGCGTCGCTGCCGGCCGGGACGGGCAGGGCGCGGACCTCACCGTTCGTCCACGCCCAGGCGACCTGCCGCTCGCCTCGGGTGACGCCGCCGACGACCGTGCCGCCGGCGTTGACCCCCAGCGGGGTGGGCGCGAAGCCGGCGATCTTCAAGTCGGTGGACGTCACCGCACAGCGTGTACGCCAGCCGCCGCAACCGGGGCACCCCGGCCCTCGCGAACTCGACGTACTCGCGCTCCGCGTCCGCGCGCATCGATGTTCCCCCTTCGTCACCCTCTCAATGCGCGCCGGCGCGGCAACGGTTGCCTCATGGTCATGTCGGTCTTCTAGAAAAGGCCGATGATTCGACGTCTGTCCATCGTCGCCGCCGCCGCGGCCGCCGGTGTGCTCGCCGCCTCGCCCGCCCTCGCCCACCCCACGGGCGGCGGGCCGGCCCTGTCGCTGGTGGACTCGGCCGTGTTCGCGCCGGGCCAGCCGTTCGGCGGCATCTCCGGCATCGACTACGACCCGCGCACCGGCCGCTACGTGGCGATCAGCGACGACCGGTCGGCCCTGGCCCCGGCCCGCTACTACACCCTGCGTCTGCCGGTCTCACGCAAGGGCCTCGGCACGCCGGTGGTCACGGGCGTGACCACGCTGCGCGACAGGAACGGCCAGGCGTTCGCCAACGGCACGGTCGACCCCGAGGCCGTACGGGAACTGCCCGGCACCAGCCGTCTCGCGTGGACCAGCGAAGGCGCCGCCTCGACCGGCATCCCCCCGTTCGTGCGGGAGACCTCGCGCGACGGCTCGTTCCGCCGCGAGTACCGCCTGCCGGCGGCCTACCTTCCGACGGCGACTTCGGGCGTACGCAATAACCTCGCCCTTGAGTCTTTGACCGTCTCCGCCGACGGCCGCTCCCTGATCACGGCGACGGAGAACGCGCTCGTGCAGGACGGCCCGGCCGCCACCCTGACCAACGGCAGCCGCTCGCGGGTCCTCGTCCTCGACCGGGCCTCCGGCCGCGCCCGGGCGGAGTACGTCTACCCGGTGAGCCCGATCGCGCACCCGGCGACCGACCCGGCCAACCCGTACCAGGACCGCGGCCTCACCGACCTGCTGACGATCGATGGAACCGACTTCCTGGCCGTCGAACGCAGCTACGCCGGCGGCGTAGGCTTCACCATTCAGATCTTCTGGACGACAACGCGCGGCGCCACGAACGCGGCCGGCCGGACGGCCCTGACCGGCGCCGAAAAGCCCATGCCCAAGAAGCTCCTGTTCGAGTTCCCGGCCGCCGACAACGTGGAGGCCCTGACCTGGGGCCCGCGCCTGCCCGGCGGCAGCCGCTCGATCATCGCGGCCACCGACGACAACTTCGGCCCGGCCGGCACCCAGTTCCACCTGCTGCGCTACCGCTCCCGCCGCTGACCCACCACCGACGCGTCGTCTCCGGCGCCGCCGCACAGCTCAGGCCGGGGCTCACCACCGAGGTCCCACCCAACTCGCGGCGGCGCCGACAGCCCCGATCCCCCAGCCTCGACCGAACCGTCGCCACCCGGCCAGCCAGCGAACCCCGCACCCGACGGTGTGAGCCCGCTGCCGCGACGACACCGACTCGCGCCCCGCGAACGTAAGCCCACAGTCGCGTTCGCACTGCCTCGCGCCCGACGACCGCCGGCACATCACCGTGCCCGCGTCGACACGCACCCCACGAGCGCGAGCCCACCACCGCGCCCATGCCGACCCGCGCCCAACAACGCAAGCCCGCCACCGCGGCCACGCTGGCCCATGCCCTACGAGCCGAAGCCCGCTACCGCGCCCACGCCGACCCACGCCCGACAAGCCGAACCCACCACCGCCCGCGCTGGGCCGGGCCGGGCCGACGGGCGGGCGCCCGCTGTTCGACCGCACTCGCCGGAGTCTGGCGCGGCTCTGCCCGGATCCTTCATCCCATGCCCGCCGTCCTCGTCCACCGCGCATCGAAATCCGCCGATTCCGCCCCCTCACGGACAGTGTGTGGGACGAACGCCTGTCGATTCGGCACGGATGGCCGAGATGCGGACGGCCGTCGATCGGTGCACACTGCCCGGGATGAACGGACAGCTACTTGGCGGCCGCTACCGGTTGCTGACCCCGATCGGCAGCGGCGGCATGGCAGTGGTGTGGCGCGCCCACGACGACGTGCTGGCCCGCACGGTCGCCGTCAAGGTTCTGGCCCCCAGTCAGGTCGGCGACCCCGATTCACGGGAGCGCATCCGTCACGAGGCCCGCGCCGCCGCCGCGCTGTCCCACCCGAACGTCGCCCAGGTCCACGACTACGGCGAGATGACCAACAAGGAGCAGGTCTTCCCGTACGTCGTGATGGAGCTGGTCCCCGGCGGCACCCTCCTGCGCCGCCTCTGCGAAGGCCCGGTGGCCCCCCGCTTCGCCATGCGCACCGGCGCCGAGATAGCCGCCGCCTTGGCCGCCGCCCACGCCGAGAACCTGGTCCACTGCGACATCAAGCCCGCCAACGTCATGCTCGCCCCCACCGGCGCCAAGGTCGTCGACTTCGGCATCGCCGCCGCCACCTCGCCCGGCACTCCCGGCGCCGTCTCCGACGAAGTCCTGGGCACCCCCGCCTACCTGGCCCCCGAACGCCTGCTGGCCGACGTGGTGGAGCCCGCCTCCGACATGTACGCCCTGGGCGTGGTCCTCTACCGCCTCCTGTCCGGCCGTTCGCCGTGGACCACCAACGAGCCCACCCAACTGCTCAAACAACACATCCACCTGGACCCCAAGCCCCTGTCCATGCTTCCGGGCGTCCCCGACTACGTGGCCGAGCTGACCAACCGCTGCCTGGCCAAGTCCCCGTCCGCCCGCCCCACCGCCCGCGAGGCCGCCACCCTCCTGGCCCGGGGCGCCGGCCTCCGCGTCGTGACCGACGAGCGCCTGCCCTCGCCCACCCCGGTCGAGCCCCCACCCGAGCCCTCAGTCCTGATCCCCACAGCCCGCCACCACCACCGCCCTCCACACCCCGCCCCGCCGTCCACTCCACCGGCCGCCACCCCCGCGGCCCCGTCCAACACGCACGCTCACGCCGCCGCCACCACACACGCTCACGCCGCCGCCGCCGCACCCGCACACCCAGCCACCGCACCCGCACACCCAGCCACCGCACCCGCACATCCAGCCACCGCACCCGCACACCCAGCCACCGCACCCGCATACCTAGCCACCGGGCTTACACACCCAGCCGCAGGGCCCGCGAAGCGGGACGCCACGGCCGCAGGGCCCGCGAAGCGAGACGCCACGGCCGCAGGGCCCGCGAAGCGGGACGCCACGGCCGCAGGGCCCGCGAAGCGAGACGCCACGGCCGCACACATGGCCACGGCGGCCGCGACACCTGCGAACGGAGGCGGCGCGGCCGCACAACCGGGGCAGGCGCCCGAACAACCTGGTCACGCGGCTCCGCCGGGGTCCGATCGGGCGCCGGCGGAAGCGGCGAGGGCGCGTCGCCGGGCGGCAGGCCGCTGGGCGGCGGTGGGCGCGCTGGCGACGTCCGCCGCGGTGGGCGCCTGGTTCATGCTGCCCGACGACCACGTCACGCCCGCCGAGTCGGCCCCGCTGCCGCCGACCGCGCCCCCGTCCGCGCCGGCCTCCGCCACCGCGGCGCCGGCCACACCCGGCGGCGGCGCTGCCCGAACGTCGGCGCGCGCCCGCGCGGTAGTGACCGCCAAGCCCTCCGCCACCGCGCCCAGTCCGGGTTCCTCGCCCACGCCGACCGGCTCGGCCGCCCCGTCCAGCCCGGCCACCGCGACCACCACCGCACCCGCGCCCGCGCCCGCGCCGGGAACACCGAGCGCTGAGCCCACCGCGGCTCCTCCGGCCGCGAAGACTTTCTCCTCGGCGGCCGGCACGATCGAGGCCACCTGTACGGCGCCGGACACCGCCAAGATCACCTTCTGGCAGGCGACCAAGCCCTACAAGGTGCTCAGCGCCGCCGGTGGCCCGTCGCGGGCTCCCGCGGTGACCTACAAGCAGGGCAAGTCGCTGGTCACCATGACCGTCACCTGCGCCGGCGGCGTGCCGTCGGTCGCCCTGTCGGAGACCGCCGGCGGCGCCTGACGGGGGCGGCTGGCCCGCGAGCCCGCGTGGCGGCGCAGCCGGGTGACCACCGAACCGGCCGGAGGCCGGTGAGGAGCTTGAGTTGCAGGTGGCCGTCGCCGCGGCGGGTGCGGTCCGGCTTCGGCGGGGCGATGACGCCGCGTACCCCGGGAAAGGTTTTTCACTCGGTCACCTTGATTCCGGTGGCGAAATGGACGGCGTCGTCGTGGGTGAGTCTGATCGATTCGGGGTCCCAGGTCAGTTCGAGGGCTTTGCCGCTGGGCAGGTGGATGCGCATGAGGGCGGCGTCGGCGTAGTACTCGGCGGTGTTGCCGTTGATCGACAGGGTTTCGGCCGGGTCGGACCGCGGGTCGGCCTCGTCGAGCAGCGTCACGCAGAGGCCGGTCGGCTGGCGCTCGCGGGTGGCCTCGGGCTCGGGGGCCAGGCAGGTCATGCCGGCGCTCTGGTGTTGCAGGGTGAGCTGCGGCGGGTAGGCGCCGAGCTGGAAGGCCTCGGGGGCGCCCTCGACGCTGCCGGTGGTGAGGCCGGCGGCGACGCGCAGCACCTCGCTCTCGGTGGGCGGGCCGAGGCTGAGGACCTGGACCCAGCGTTTGTCGGGCAGCCGCCAGCGGACGCCGACGAAGCGGTCGCCGGGGCCGGCGCCGTCGTACGTGGCGGAGGTGTGGACGGTGGCCGGGTGGCCGTTGACGGTGGTCTTGTGTTCCTGTTCGGCCTCGACCTCCCAGTCGGGCTCGAGCGGGCCGATCTCGGCGCCGAGGGTCTGACTCCCGTGGGTGTAGAGGATCCTGCGGTTCGGGCCCAGGCCGGTCACCTCGGGCTCGCCCAGGCCGGGCGGCATCCAGCCGGGCCGGAGGGGGAAGACGGGCGCGTGCCAGGACGGCCGGGACCACTCCCATTTCTGGGCGGGCGGCGCCGGGTCGGCCTCCTTGCGGTGCAGGGCCGGGACGGCGACGGCGACGGCCACGACGGCGGCGGTGATGCCGCCGGCCGCGAAGGCCTGCCGGCGGCGGCGGTCGCGGCGGATGCCGGCGTCGACGGCGGCGACCAGGTCGGGGCGGGGCACCTGCCGGGCCGCGTGCTCACGCAGGGCGGTGCGCAGGTCGTCTTCGATGCTCACGGCGTGACTCCCGACTTGTCGGTGGCGGACGGTGTCAGCTCGGCCCGTAATCGGGCCAGCCCGCGGGCGGCGTGCACGCGCACCGTGCTGGGCGCGCACCGCAGCGTCTCGCCGATCTGGTGGTCGTCGAGATCTTCGTAGTAGCGCAGCACCAGCACGGCGCGCTGGGCGCGGGTGAGCCGGGCGAGCCGCGGCCACAGGTCGTCGCGGTCGGCGACCTGCTGGGCGAAGTCGCGCGGGTCCTCCCGGTCGTCCTCGATCGGCGCCGGTTTCTCCCAGGTGCGCCGCAGCCGCAGCCAGGAGACGTGCCGGCGCACCAGGGCGGTGCGCATATATCGATCGGGGTCGTCGGTGTCTATCCGGTTCCATCGGCGGTAGGCCCGGACCAGCACTTCCTGGACCAGGTCCTCGCCGAGCTGATGATCGCCGCAGATCAGGTAAGCGAAGGTCCGCAGGGAGTTCCCCCGGGCCTTGACGTAATCCTCGAAACCGCTGTCCAACTCGCTCACCCCGTTCGGTTCGGCCCCTCTACTTGGAAGGACGCCTCGAGCGGGCGAGGTTGCTTACCTCCTCAGGGGACAATCGTGACGGGCCATCGTCCGCTGCGCTCGAGCTGCCGCGCGACCGATCCCACGATGCGGTGTGCCAAACATTCCGGCCGGCCGACCACGACGGTCCCAGCTTGCACTTCGTGGGCAACTTCGGAGATCACGGTGTACGGGTCCCCGGCGCGGACGACGAGGTCGGCGTCGAGATCGGACGTGTCGAGGGCGGCCCGCAAGCCGGCCTCCACCCGGTCCTGGGCGTCGGCGACCTGGGCCACCCCGGTGCCCGAGGTGTCCATGGTGGCGAGCAGCCCGTTGGGCCGGCTGCGGGCGTAGACGACCACCAGCCGGGCCTGCTGACGGCGTGCGAGCCCGGCGGCGTACGCGGCCGCGCGCAACGACGAGCGTGACTCGTCGACGCCGACCACGATGGCCGCCGGGCCCGGGCCCCGCGAGATCATCCGGCGCGCAGCTCGGTGATCGCCTCGGGGGTCAGCGGCCGTGGCTCGGTCTCGCCGCTGACCAGCACCACCGACATGGTCGCGGCGTGGTTGAGGGCGCTGGTGAAGCTGCCCTCGGTGAACTGGGCCAGCGCGCCGCGCGGCGAGCGCCCGACGGCGATCAGCGGGGCGTCCACCTCGGCCGCGTGCCGGGCCACGGCGCGCCCCGCGGCCGCGTGGTCACCGACGCTCTCGATGATCCGCCCGGTGGCGGTCACGCCCGATCCGGCCAGCCGGTCGAGGTGCCGGTCCACGGCGGCGCGGGCCTCGGCTTCCGCCTCCGGTTCGATCGCCAGTTCCTCGATCACCACCGTCTCGCGGACGTGCACGACTTCGAGCGGCCGTCCCTCCCGGCGGGCGACCAGGGCGGCCGCGTCCACGGTGTCCGCCGCGTCCGGGGTGTTGCCGACGGCGACGATCACCGGCCGGTCCGCGACCGGTTCCGACGGCGAGGCCGCCGACAGCAGCTTGTGCCCGCTGGCCAGCACCGCGATGGCCAGCAGGAACGCCACCGCGCCGACGAAGAACGGCACGCTGAGGCCGAAGTGATCGGCGAGCTTTCCGGCCACGTACGGGGCCAGTCCGCCCCCGATGAAGCGCACGAACCCGTACGCCGAGGAGGCGATCGGCCGCTCGACCGGCGAGACCAGCATGACGGCCTGCGTGGTCAGGGTGTTGTTGATGCCGATGAAGGCGCCGCTGACGATCACGGCCGCGATGACGGCGGAGGGCGTGTCCACCCCCGCCGCGATGACGACCATGACAGCGGCGAGCCCGGCCAGATTGACGTACAGGACCGGCGCCGTTCCGAATCTCGCCTGCAGCCGCGGCGCGAAGAAGACGCTGAAGGCCGCGACCAGCAGACCCCACGCGGTGAAGACCAGGCCGAGCTTGTGGGCGTTCAGCTCCATCGGGTACGGCGCGTAGCCGAGCATGGTGAAGAAGCCCCAGTTGTACAGCAGGGCCATGATGCCCATGGTCAGCAGCCCGCGGTGGCGCAGCGCCTTGAGCGGCGCGCTCAGCGACACCTTCTGTGCGGGCGTGGGCAGCGGCTTGACCATGACGATCGTGGCGATCAGCGCGATGGCCATCAGGATGGCGACGCCGAAGAACGGCCACCGCCAGCTGATCGAGCCGAGTTCACCGCCGAGCAGCGGGCCGACGGCGATGCCGAGCCCGAGCGCCGTCTCGTACAGGATGATCGCCCCGCCGAAGCCGCCGCTGGCCGAGGCCACGATGACCGCGAGGCTGGTCGCGATGAACAGGGCGTTGCCGAGTCCCCACCCGGCGCGGAACCCGACGATCCCGCCGATCGAGCCGGACGCCCCGGCCAGCGCGGCGAACACGACGATGATGGCGAGCCCGGCGATCAGCGTCTTCTTGGCCCCGATCCGGCTGGACACCCAGCCGACCCCGAGCATGGCCACCGCGGTGACCACGAGATAGCTGGTGAACAGCAGCGACACCTGGCTGGGCGTGGCGTGCAGCTCGTCGGCGAGCGCCGGGAGGATCGGATCGACCAGCCCGATCCCCATGAACGAGATGACACAGGCGAAGGCCACGGCCCACACGGCCTTCGGCTGCCGGAACGGGCTGACGGCTTTTTCTCCAGAGGCGCTCATGCGCATGCTCCATCGACGCGACAGGTGGTTTATAACTACGTTATACATCATCGCGCGGTACGCCCGTCACCGCCTCCCGAGCGACTGTTCCGCGGGCCACATGGCCGGCGGGGGCGCCCTCTCCGCGTCCACCTACCATGAGATCCGTGGCCAAGCGGGACGAGATCCGGAACGCGGCCGGGCGGCTCTTCCGGGAGCGGGGGTTCGCCCGTACGGCCGTACGGGACATCGCCGCCCTCGCCCAGACCAGCCCGGCTCTGGTCATCCGGCACTTCGGGACCAAGGAACTGCTGTTCCTCGACACCATGCGGCTCACCATCGACGACGAGCCGCTGCTGGATGTGCCCCTCGAGGAGCTCGGCGAGCGGTTCATCGAGGTCATGGTCACGTCCGGCGACGACGTACGGCAGGTCTATCTCGCCCTTGTCCGTGGGTCTGGTGAGCCGCAGATCCGGCAGCGGCTGCGGGACATCCACGAGACGACGCTGATCGCCCCGCTGCGGGCGCGCCTGAAGGGCGACGACGCCGACCAGCGCGCGCGGATGGCCGCGGCGCTGGTCGGCGGGCTGCTCTACGCCCTGTGGGTGGTCGGTGACGAGCGGGTCGGTGATGACGGCCTCGTGGCGCGGTACGGGGCGTTGCTGCAGCAGGTCCTCACTGGACCGACCAGCCGCCGTCCGACGGGAGGATCGCGCCGTTGATGTTGGCGCCGTCGTCACTGAGCAGGAACGTGATGGAGGCGGCCAGCTGCTCGGCGGTGGCGATCGGCGGGATCTGGCGCAGGAACGGGCCCGTACGGCCCGCTCCGAACTCCGATCCCGGGTCGTGCCGCATGCCGGTCGCCACACCGCCGGGCGCGACGGCGTTGACCCGGATGCCCTCCGGCCCGTACATGAAAGCGCAGCTCTTCGTGATGCCCACGACCGCGTGTTTCGAGGCGGTGTAGGCGATCCCGGCCGCGTTGCCGCGCAGCGCGGCCTCCGAGGCGACGTTGACGATCGAGCCCCCCTTGTGGGCCAGCATCGAGGGCAGCACGGCCCGGGTCAGATGGAGTACGCCGTCCACGTTGACCGCGAACACCTTGCGCCACAGCGCGTCGGAGACCTCGTGCGCCGGCGTGAAGTCGTCGACCACGCCGGCGATGTTGGCCAGGCCGTCGATACGGTCGCCGGCCGCCTCGACCACCCGCCGCACGTCGCCGGCCGAGGTGATGTCGGCTTTCACCACGTCCTCGGCCTCGGAGATGTCCACGCCGACCACCCGGCCGCCTTCGCGGGCGATGCGCGAGGCGACGGCCCGCCCGATTCCGGAGGCGGCGCCGGTGACGACGATGGTCTTGCCGTCGAAGCGGGCGGGAACGATCCGTTCGCGCCAGCCGGTCTCCTCGGGATCTGGGACGACGCCGTCGTTGACCCGCAGGACCAGCGCGTCGATCACGTCCGGCGGCAGTTTGCCCTGGCTGAGTGCGGCCATCTGCTGAAGCGGAAGCTGCCGTACGGGCGTGAGCACCGACTCGTCGAAGCCACCCCGCCCGAGCAGTTCCCGCAGCGCGGGGCCGCCTTCCGGATGCGAGAGCCAGTCACCCACCGTGCTGCCCGCCGTCAACGCCATCTCGTGATCCCTTCGCCGAAAGCCCGGAGTGAACTTAGTTCACTGCGGGCTTCGGGGACAACAACGGATCAGTAGACGAAGCGCGACACCGCCGCCTGCAACTCGTTCGACATGCGCGACAGCTCGGCCGCCGAGCGCTGCGCGTCGCCGACCGACTCGGCGGTCGTGCGGGCGTTCTCGGCCACGCTGGTGATGCCCTGGTTGATCTGCCCGGTGGCGTTGGCCGCCTCGTTGACGTTGCGGTTCATCTCGGCCGTGGTCGCGCTCTGCTCCTCGACGGCCGACGCGATGGTGGTCGTGTAGTCGCTGATGTGCCCGATGATCTCGCTGATCTCCCCGATCGCGTTCACCGCGAGACCGCTGTCGTTCTGGATCGCCTCGACCCGTTTGGCGATGTCCTCGGTGGCCCGTGCCGTCTCCTGGGCCAGGTCCTTGACCTCGCCCGCCACGACCGCGAAGCCCTTGCCCGTCTCGCCGGCCCGGGCCGCCTCGATGGTCGCGTTCAGGGCCAGCAGGTTGGTCTGCTCGGCGATCGCGGTGATCACCCGGATGACGTCGCCGATCTCCCGGCTGGACTCGCCCAGCGTGCCGATCGTCTGGTTGGCCGACGCCGCCGCGTTCACCGCCTGCCCGACGACCTCGGCCGCCGAGTTGGCGCTGTGCGCGATCTCGGCGATGGCCGAGCCCATCTCCTCCGAGCCGGCCGCCACCGTGTTGACGCTCAGCGACACCTCCTCGGAGGCGGCCGAGACCCGGCGGGCCTGGTCGGAGGCGGTGGCCGCGCCCTCACTGATCTGGTTGGCGATGACCGAGGTCTGCTCGGCCGCCGCGGCCAGGCTCGCCGAGGCCGAACCGACCGAGGCGACCACGTCGCGGGTCTGCTGCTGGGCGACCAGCAGCATCGCGGCCATCTCGCCCACCTCGTCGCGGCCCTTCACATCGACCGTGGCGGTCAGGTCGCCGTTGGCCATGGCGGTCAGCGAACTCTTGACCTTCCCGAGCCGCTTGACGATCGCGTTCGCCACGTACGCGCCGAGGCCGATCGCGGCGATCAGGCCCACCACCAGGAAGATGATCTGCATCCGGCGGGAGCTCGACGCGGAGGCCGCCGCCTCCTCGGAGCGGGTCTTGGCCTGCTCGAGCTGAGCGGCGTTCTCGGCCTCGACGGCGTCGGAGGCGTCCGACATCAGCGGCAGCGCCGTGTCCCGGTAGGCGTTCGCGAACGCCTCGTACTTGTTCGCCTTGGCCAGCGGGATCAACGTGTTCTCGCCGACGTCGACGAAGTCGTTGAACGCCTTCTCGAAGGCGTCCACGTTCTCCGTGTTCACCGCGCCGGGGCGGTACGCCGTCAGCGCGTCGTCGAGCAGCTTCTGCCGATCGCTGATCTCGCCGGCCAGCTTGGCCTGAACCTCTTCGGTGGCGATGCCGTACTCCAGGTAGCGGGCCCGGATGCCCTGCGAGTTGCGCTGGATCGCCGAGAGCTGGGTCAGCGGCGCCACGTTGTTCGTGTACAGCAGCCCGCTCTTCTCGTCGAGGCTCGAGATCGCGACCAGACCGGCGATGCCGATCGCCAGTGCGGCCAGCGCCGCCACCGCGATCGCGGCCTGGATCTTCATCCCGACCTTCACGTTGTCGAACCAGCCGCCGCCAGCACCCTCACCCATGGCGCACTCCCTTCACCTCCCATACTGTGAGTCCTCCCCGCGCCCCACCTGGCCCAAATTGAGAATTCTGCGCATTTAACTTCCCGGCGTCCCGTGCTGCCCCCCGCTCAACATCCCGCGGCGCCTTAGGGTCGTCGCATGCCGCCTCAGCAGCACCTCGGCGCGCTCGCCGCCCATCTGTCGCACTGGCTGCGCCGCCTCATGCCGCCGGGCCCGCGCCTGGACACGCTCACCGCCGGCCTGGAGTCCGGCTTCACCGGGCGCCGCGACCCGGTGACGGCCGAGACGTGCCGGGAACTGGAGACGTTCTGCCAGCGGACCGCCCGCCACCTCGAACTGCACTTCGACCCGGACGGTGCCGCGCCACCCGACGAGCAGCCGCCCGGCTGGCCCGCGCCCGACCCGGCGGCGATCAGACGGCGCGGCGCCGGCGTCACCGCCGTCCAGCGCCAGGACGACGGCACCTGCGTCCTGCGGATCGACAGCCTTGAGCCGGTGAGCGTCGCCCTGCCGTACCTCGAAGCCGCCTTCGCCCTGGCCCGGGACGCGACCAGCGTCGTCCTGGATCTGCGGGCCAACGGCGGCGGCGACCCGGGCACGGTGGCCGCCATCGCCGGCCGGCTGCTCGGCGAGACGACGCGGCCGCTCTCGGAGGTCGTCTACCGCGACCGTCGGCGGCAGTGGTGGCCCCGGGTCACCGAGGCGCACCTCACGCAGGACGTCACCGTGCTGGTCAGCGGCCGGACGTACTCGTCGGCCGAGGCCCTCGCCTACCACCTTCAGGCCCGGGACCGGGTGACGGTGATCGGCGAGAGGACCCCGGGGACGGCCGACCACGTCACGCCGGTCCGCCTGACCCCTCAGGTGCTGGGACTGCTGCCCGAGGCCACCGTCATCGACGCGGTGACCGGGACGAACTGGGAGCCGACTGGAGTTGGCCCGCGGAGCTGAAGACGTTGCCCTCGTGGGGTTCGACCTGGCGGCGGGACAGGCCGAACGTGCGCATCATCGTGGTCACCAGCGCGTCGTAGACCGGGGGCAGCGCGACGAAACCGAACTCGATCAGACGGTTGGCCAGGCCGACCGACACCTCGCCCTGCGGCTTGTCGGCCTGGCGCAGGATCGCGTCCGCCACCCGTTCCGGCGCGGCCACCGGCGGCGGCGGGCTGCCGACGCGGCCCGCGTAGTTCGCCGCGCGCTGGTAGATCGGCGTGTCCACGCTGCCCGGGGCCACCGTGCACACCGTGATCCCCGGCGCGTCGCGGGTCTCCTGCCGCAGCGTACGGATAAGACCCCGCAAGCCCCACTTCGCCGTCACATACGCCGACATGTAAGGCACGGTCACGTGGGCCAGCAGCGAACTGCACAGCACGAGCGTGCCCTCGCCCTGCCGCCGGAAGACCCGCAGCGCGGCCCGGGCCACGTTGGCCGCGCCCAGCAGATCAGTGGTGACGACCTTGTCGAAGACCTCCGGGGGAAGATCTTCGAATTTGCCGTACGCCATGACGGCCGCGGTGTCGACCCAGACATCGATCCGGCCGTACGCCGCCACGGCCGCCGCCGCCAGCGCGTCCACCGACGCCGCGTCGGAGATGTCGGCCGGGACCACCAGGCCCCCGGTCGCCGCCGCGACGGCTTCCAGCTCGCCGAGCCCCCGGGCCGCCAGCACCACGCGATCGCCCCGGCGGGCGAACGCGAGCGCGGCGGCCCGGCCGATGCCGCTGGAGGCACCGGTCAGCACGATCACCCGGCTCACGGCTTCAGAACGACCTTGATGCAGCCGTCTTCCTTGTTCTTGAAGATCTCGTACGCGTGCGGCGCGTCCTCCAGCGGCAGGCGGTGCGTCACGAGGTCGTCCACGCCCAGCGGGTCGCCGTCGCCGGTCAGGATGGGCAGGATCTCGTCGGACCAGCGGCGTACGTGCGCCTGGCCCATCCGCATGGTGATGCCCTTGTCGAACAGGTCCATCATGGGCATCGGGTCGGCCTGCCCGCCGTACACCCCGATGATGGAGACCGTGCCGGCCCGGCGGACCGCGGCGAACGCCGTGGTCAGCGCGGCCATCCGGTCGAGCCCGAAGGTGTCGACGGCCTTGCGGGCCACCGCGTCCGGCAGTTTGCCGGCCGCCTTGATCGCCGCCGACTGGAACGGCGAGCCGTGCGCCTCCATGCCGACCGACTCGATGACGCTGTCGGCGCCCCGGCCGCTCGTCATCTCCAGAACGGCCTCCTGCACGTCCGTCTTCGACGCGTCGATGACCTCGACGCCGTGGCGCTGGGCCATGGCCAGCCGCTCCGGCACCAGATCCGACGCGATGACCCGGCCCGCGCCCAGGTGCCGGGCCACGCGGGCGCTCATCTGCCCGATCGGGCCGAGACCGGTCACGAAGACGGTGTCACCGGGCTGGATGTCGGCGTACTTCGCGGCCTGCCACGAGGTGGTGAGCACGTCGGACAGGAACAGGTAGTGCTCGTCGGGCCGGCCGTCGTCCGGCACCTTGATCGGGCCGAAGTGGGCCTGCGGCACGCGAAGGTACTGCGCCTGGCCGCCCGGCACCTGCCCGTACAGCTTGGTGTACCCGAACAGCGACGCGCCCTTGCCCTGCTCCTTGACCTGCGTAGTCTCGCACTGGGCGTAGAAGCCGCGTGAGCACATCCAGCACGAGCCGCAGGAGATGTTGAACGGGATCACCACCCGGTCGCCCGGCTTGATGTGGGTGACCTCGGCACCGACCTCCTCGACGATGCCCATCGGCTCGTGGCCGAGGATGTCGCCCTGGTCGATGTACATGCCGAGCACGTCGTACAGGTGAAGGTCGGAACCGCAGATGGCGGTGGAGGTCATCCGTACGATGGCATCGGTCGGCTGCTCGATCCGCGGATCCGGGACCGTCTCCACGGAAACCTTGCCGGTGCCCTGCCATGTCAAAGCTCTCATGTCATTTTGGTGCCCCAGCGACAAGCAGATAATCCTCCGCCTCGGGACTCCAGCGCAGAGCGACCGCGCCGGACGTGTCGGCCGCGCGCACGAACTGCAGGAAGCTGCGGTAACCGAGCTTCTTCTCGGTGAAGCCGGGCTCGGCCTTGCGCACCTGGTTCTTCAGCCCGGACAGCGCCACCGAGCCCTCCGGGCCGGCCAGCCCCTCGACGACCGTGCGAAGCAGGGCGAACGCGGCCTCCCGGTCGCCGTGCTCGGGCAGCGACACCTCCGGGTCGGAGCCGCCGCTCAGTTCGACCACGCCGTCGCCGGCCAGGTGGCGCAGCAGCTCACCGAAGGAGCGGAACCCGTAGTCGGCCTCGTTGAAGGTGGGGTCCTTGCGCAGCAGGGTCCGCTTGAGCCGGGAGGCGGTGATCGTGCCGCTGACGCTCTGCGCGACCAGGGCCGGCAGCGCCTCGAGCTCGCGGGCCGGGGTCTCCACCTCGAGCGCCGGCTGGGCCACCCCTTCGAGCCGGTCGTAGTAGAGGAACTCGTCGCACGCCGGGGGCAGCAGGGCCGAGGTCGTCTTCTCGATGCCGACGCCGATCACCCGCTTGTTCAGCTCGCGCAGCTTGGCCACCAGCGGGGTGAAGTCGCTGTCGCCGGTGCCGAGCACGAAGGTGGAGATGTAGTCCCGCTCGAAGGCCAGCTCGAGGGCGTCGACGACCATCTTGATGTCGGCCGCGTTCTTGCGGGAGGCGCCCATACGCTGCGGAATCTCGATGAGCTCGACGTGGGCGCGGGTCAGCATGCGCCGGTCCTCGCCGAAGAACGACCAGTCCGCGTACGCCCGGCGCACCACCACGCGCCCGCGCTCGGCCAGCGCGTCGGTCACCGGCCGCAGGTCGAACGGATGGCCGCCCAGGGTCTCGCGCGCGCTGATCGCGAGGTTCTCGTAGTCGAGGAACATGGCGATCCGCTCTTCTTGATCCACGCCGCTCAGCCTAGTCGGTTTATAGTTGCACCCTTCGTGCAGTAATCACCGACGTCAATGGAGTGTGATCGTGCGCCGACTACTGCTCCTGCTCACCCTGCTGACCGCCGCACTTCTTCCAAGCCTTCCCGCGTACGCCTCGACACCGTTCCGACCGATCGTCTTCGTGCACGGCAGCGCCGGCTCCGCCGCCCAGTTCGAGACCCAGGCCAAGCGGCTCGCCGCCAACGGCTACCCCATCGCGGTCATCGAAGCCCACGAGTACGACTCCCCCAACATCGCCACGATCCTGCCCTCGGTCTACACCGGACTCGACGCCCGGATCAGCCGCCTGCTCGCCGACACCGGCGCCGACCGGGTCGACCTCATCGCCCACTCGCTCGGCACGTTCGTCTCCCAGGGCTATCTGAACTCCTCACCGGCCCGCGCCGCGCGCGTCGCGCACTACGTCAACCTCGACGGCCGTACGGCCGCGGCCCCACCCGGCGGCGTCGACACCCTCGCCATCTGGGGCGAGGGCGACCCCGCCCGCACGATCACCGGCGCCCGCAACGTGTCCCTGCCGGATCAGTCCCACACGCAGACCGTCTCGTCGGCGGAGTCGTTCCGGGCGGTCTACTCGTTCCTGCGCGGCGCCCAACCCCGTACCACCGCCCTGACCCCGACGCCCGTCGCCCAGGTCTCCGGCCGCGCCGTGATCTTCCCCAGCAACGTCGGCTCCGGCGGCACCGTGCGGATCTACGACGTCACCCTCGGCCGCTCCCTGAAGCGAACGGTCACGGTCGCCGACGACGGCTCGTTCGGGCCGGTGCCGCTCGCACCCCTCGCCCGGTACGAGTTCACCCTGGTCCGCCCCGGCACACCCGACCACCACTTCTACTTCCAGCCGTTCCTGCGCTCCGACTCCTTCGTACGGCTGCTGGCCGGCCGTCCCGGTGAAGGCGTCGGCGCCCTCATCGAAACCTCGCCCGCGCACACCGCCCTGACCCTCAACCGGCAGAAGGAGTGGTGGGCGTCGGCCGACAAGCTCTACATCAACGGCCGGCAGATCCTCAACGAGGCCAACGCCCCACGGTCGAAGCGGGTCATCGGCGTCTTCGCCTTCGACAAGAACAGCGACCGCGTCACCGACCTGAGCGCACCCCTGCCCGACATCTTCGCCCAGACGTTCCTGACCGGCATGGACGTCTACATCCCGTCAGGTTCGGCCGTCTCGGTGGTGGTGGCCCATCGCGGCGGCGGCTGGGAGTCGACGATCCTGCCCGCCTGGCCCTCCGACCGGCACCGCGTCACCGTGAACGTCAACGACTACTGATCAGCACTCGATCACGTTGACGGCCAGCCCACCCCGCGCCGTCTCCTTGTACTTGATCTTCATGTCGGCCCCCGTCTCCTTCATGGTCTTGATGACCTTGTCGAGGGAGACGTGGTGCCGCCCATCACCCCGCAGCGCCATCCGCGCCGCGGTGACCGCCTTGACCGCGGCCATCCCGTTGCGCTCGATGCACGGAATCTGCACCAGCCCACCCACCGGATCACAGGTCAGCCCCAGGTTGTGCTCCATGCCGATCTCGGCCGCGTTCTCCACCTGCTCCGGCGTGCCACCCAGCACCTCGGTCAGCCCCGCCGCCGCCATCGCACAGGCCGACCCGACCTCCCCCTGGCAGCCCACCTCGGCCCCCGAGATGGAGGCGTTCTCCTTGAACAGCATCCCCACGGCCCCGGCCGCCAACAGGAACCGCACGACGCCGTCCTCGTCGGCGCCCGGCACAAAGTCGAGGTAGTACCGCAGAACCGCCGGAATGATCCCCGCCGCCCCGTTGGTGGGAGCGGTCACCACACGCCCACCGGCCGCGTTCTCCTCATTGACCGCCATGGCGTACGCCGTAAGCCACTCCATCGCATGCTCGGCCGGCCGCCCCGCCGCCCTCAGCTGCCGCGCGGTCGCCGCCGCCCGCCGGCGCACCTTGAGCCCACCCGGCAGAATCCCCTCAGCGCCGAGCCCGGCGTCCACACATTCGCGCATGACAGCCCAGATACCGAGCAGCCCCGCACGGACCTCAGCCTCCGGCCGCCACACCGTCTCGTTGGCCATCATCAGCCGCGAGATCGACCACCCGGTCTCCCGCACGAGCGCGAGCAACTCACCCCCGCTGGCGAACGCATAGGGCAGAGCGGTGTCATCGGCCCGCACCCCACCGCTGGCCTCGTCGATGACAAAGCCACCACCCACCGAGAAGTACGTCTTGGCGAACAGCTCCGCCCCATCGCCATCCAGGGCAGTGAACGTCATCCCGTTCGGATGCCCCGCCAACGCCCGCCGCCGATGCAAAACCACCTCAACCGCAACTTCACACCCGCCACCATCCCCGCTTCCCGCCGCGCCGCTTCCCGCCGCGCCGTTCGCAGCCGCGCCGCTTCCGGCCGCGCCGCTTTTGGCCGCGCTGTTGGCAGCCGCGCTGTTGGCAGCCGCGCTGTTGGCAGCCGCGCTGTTGGCAGCCGCGCTGTTGGCAGCCGCGCTGTTGGCAGCCGCGCTGTTGGCAGCCTCGCTGTTGGCGGCGCTCAGGAGCAGGAGCCGGCCCGTGGCGTGGATGTGCGCGGCCCGAGCGTCGGCGCTCGCCACGTCGACCGCCTCGGGCGTCTCGCCTTCGAGGCCGAGCAGCACCGCCTTGGGCGTGCCGTGCCCGTGCCCGGTAGCACCGAGCGAGCCGAACAGCTCCGCCCGCACGAGGGCGGTCCGCCCGATCAGCCCACTGGCGGCCAGCCGCAGCGCGAACATGCGGGCCGCGCGCATCGGGCCCACCGTGTGCGAGCTGGACGGCCCGATGCCCACGGAGAAGAGGTCGAACACAGAGACAGCCATGACGGCGTGAGGCTCCTCATCGAGGTCGGCCTCCCCCGCTCTGTCATGGGTGCCTGAGAGCTTCACCGCCCGCGAACGGGACGGCTTGCACCGTGGGCGCAGAACGCCGGCCGCGTCCTGACTTTCCAGAGTCGCCTGACCGCCGCGGTACCGGGGCCTGAGAGATTCTGAGGGAGAAGTTGCTCCTTCGGCGCCCCGCCAGCGCGGGAACTCTCCCGCAGCGGTTCGAACAGCGATGTTCGGTTGTGTCCCCCAAAGCTATCCGCCCCGCTCACCAAGGGTCAAGAACGCCCAGCTGAACGCCACCCGGGCTCTCAGCAGCCACCGCCTACGACATCCGCCGCACCAGCCGAGCACTGATGGCGCAATCAGCCCAGCCAAGCGGCCCGACTCGGGTCATGCCACTTCCGCCAGCATCCACCGATCGAGCGCCCCGCCTTTGCTCAGCACCGCCGCCCGCCTCGCCACCCTGTGCTCGAAGGCGCCGCGTGTTTGAAGGCCGTCGCCCGCCACCCTGTGCTCGAAAGCCGCCGTCCGCTTGAAGGCCGTCGCCCGCTGCCCTCGGCTCGAGGGCCGCCGCCAGCTGCTCGGGCCCCTGCCCCTCCGCCCCATCCCTGCCCCGCAGGCAGCAGTTCGCCGCTTCGTGAGCGTCCCCGGGATGCGCTCGGGCGCACACGCCGGAGGGCATCCTAGGAACCTGGGTCACTTCGGATCAGGCTTCTGGCGGGTAACCCGGACCCGCGGCAGCGACGGATGGGCCAGCGGAAGGGATGGGCCAGCGGCAGAGCGAAGGCGTCGGGCAGAAGGGCGCAACGCGAAACGGAAGAAGGCGGCGCGGAGCAGAAGCCGGAACGGGAGACGGCGGCGTGGAGCGGAAGGCGGAACGGGAGACGGCGGCGCGGGACGGAAGACATGGCGGCCGGCTCGATCGGGGATCGGGCCGGCCGCGCGGGACAAACGGGACCTCGGTCAGGCGGTGGTGCAATAGGTGGACTGCTTGCCGATCACCTTGTAGGGGCAGTCGGCGACCTCGGCCAGGAGCAGGGCCGCCTCCCTGTTGCGGGTCGTCTCCCGGGTGATGACGCTGGCCGGCGGGTAGAAGCCGCCGGCGGAGGCGCTGGTCGGGTACATCTCGAAGGTGTAGGCGAAGATCTTGTGGGTTCCCCACAGCCAGTCCAGCAGGTCGCCGTCCGTGACGTAGAGGTCGCTCGACTGTTCGGGCGTGTAGCGGTTGGTCGCCGCCATCTGGCGGCCGAACGTCGCGAACGTGTTGTTGTCGTCGGCCGTCATGCCTGTCGTCGTGTTGGCCGTGGTGTGGCCGAAGGGCCAGAGGACCAGTTCCGAGTACGTGTGGAAGTCCATCGCCGCGCGGATCTGCTGGCGGCCGCCCACCACTCGGCTGTTCACGAAGTCGCGGATCGCCCTGGTCTCCGGGGTCGAGAAGGCCGACGGGCCCCGGTACGTCAGCGACGACGGCGTACCCGAGGAACCGCCGCAGCAGCCCCACTTGTAGCCGTAGTTGCGGTTGGGGTCGGTGCCGACCGCCGACGAGCCGCTGTTGGGCTGGCGGTTCTTGCGCCACGAGCGGTAGCTGCCGGTCGCGATGTCGTATTCGGCGCCGTCCGGGTTGACCGAGGGCACGATCCAGATCTCGCGCGAGTTCACGATGTTGCGGATGCGGGTGTCCGAGGCGTACAACGACGTGAACAGTTTCAGCAGGTAGACCGCCATCTCCACGGTCAGGTGCTCGCGGGCGTGATGGTTGGCGTCGTACAGGACCTCCGGTTCCGCCTCGTCCGTACCGACGTTGTCGGAGATCTTCACGGCCACGATGTCGCGGTTCTCGTACGACTTGCCGATGACCCGCTTGCTGGCGATCGCCGGATAGGCGGCCACGGCCTGGTTCACCTCGGCGATCATCTCGCTGTAGTTGTGGTAGGGCGCGTCCGAGGGCGGGAAGTCCAGGGTTGTCAGCACCGGCTGCACGGTGAAGCCCTGCCGCTGGAGTTCGCGCACCTCACGGCCGGTCGCCGTGATCTCGGCGACGCCGTGCTGGATGGCGTCGACGGCGGCGCCGGTGCGGGCGATCGCGTTGCGCTGGGCCGCGGTCCGTACGTCGTACACCTCGAACTGCCCGGGGATCTCGGAGCCGGACGGGGCGGCCGAGACCGGCCCGGCGACGAGGAAGGCCGAGCCGAGCAGCACGAGCGCTGTCAGGAAGCCAAAGCGTCGTCTCATGCCTGTCAGCCCACCATCAGACATCGATTGACAGCAATGTCTACGGACATGCCAATCGATCCCTCTCCACCACGTGATGGTTAGGGTGATCAGGTGACGATGCTGCTCATGACATGTTCGTCTCGTTCGGCGCCGACGCGTTCGCGGCGCGCTCCCGGTGGGAACTCGGCGCGACCGGCGAGACGGTCCGGACCCGTACGGACCCGGCCACCACCGGCCTCACCCCGCAGGAGCGCCAGATCGCCCGGCGCGCCCGCGACGGGCAGACGAACGCGGAGATCGGCGCCGAGCTGTTCCTGAGTTCCCGTACGGTCGAATGGCACCTCCGCAAGATCTTCGGCAAGCTCGGCATCGCCGGCCGCCGCGAGCTAAAAGATGTCATCCAGTTCGGCCAATGCGTCCGCCGGCAGCTCGAGCGACGCCGCCGCCATGTTCTCGCGCAGGTGGGCGACCGAGGACGTGCCCGGGATGAGCAGGATGTTCGGCGCCTGGTGAAGCAGCCAGGCCAGGGCGACCGCGTTCCGCTTCTGCCCGAGCCGCGCCGCTACCCGGTCGAGCACCCCCGATTGCAGCGGGCTGAAGCCGCCCAGGGGCCAGAACGGAACGTACGAGATGCCCTGCTCGCCGAGGGTGGCGATCAGCTTCTCGTCGCCGCGGTGCGCGACGTTGTACCAGTTCTGCACGGTGACGACGGGCGCGATGTCCTGGGCCTCGGCCACCTGGGCCTCGTCGACGACGGACAGCCCCAGGTGCCGGATCAGGCCCGCGCGGCGCAGGTCGGCCAGCGCCCCGAACTCCTCGGCGATCGAGCCCGGCACCGGCGAGTGGCCGTCGGGGCCGCCGCCCACGCGCAGGTTGACCACGTCAAGGGCCTCGACACCGAGGGTGCGCAGGTTCGACTGCACCTGTTCGCGCAACTGGGAGGGCCGGCGGGCGTGCAACCAGGCACCGTCCTCGCCGCGCACCGAGCCGACCTTGGTGACGATCCGCAGACCGTCCGGGTACGGTGAGAGGGCTTCCCGGATCAGCTCGTTGGTGATGTGCGGGCCGTAGAAGTCGGCGGTGTCGATGTGGTCGACGCCCAGCTCGACCGCCGTCCGCAGCACGGCGATCGCCTCGTCGTGGTCGCGCGGCGGGCCGAAGACACCCGGACCGGCGAGCTGCATCGCTCCGTACCCCATGCGGTTGACCTCGAATGCGTTCATGGGGACCAGCTTGGCCTCGGGCCGGCCGGGCAATGAGAGCTCTGGCCATCCTAGGACCAGCAGGACCAGGGAAGCGGCGGGCCGGGCGTCTACCGTCGAGGCATGAGCGGCGACAATCTGATCGGCGACTTCCTCCGGGCCCGGCGGGCCCAGGTGCGCCCCGAGGACGTGGATCTGCACGTGACCGGCGTGCGCCGGGTGGCCGGGCTGCGCCGCGAGGAGGTCGCGATGCTGGCCGGGGTGAGCAGCGACTACTACCTGCGGCTCGAGCAGGGCCGCGACCGCAACCCGTCGATCCAGGTCCTCGAAAGCCTGGCCCGGGTGCTGCGGCTCGACGACGACGCCACCGACTACCTGATCGGCCTCGCGGCTCCGAAACCGAAACGCCGCCGGCGCCCGCGCCGCGAGGTCGTGCCGGCCGGCATCCGGGAGCTGCTGGGCACCCTGCCCGTGCCGGCCTTCGTCGAGGGCCGCTACTTCGACGTCCTCGCCGCGAACGACCTGGCCGTCGCCCTCTCCCCCCGGATGCGGGCCGGCGAGAACAGAATCCGGGCCGTCTTCCTCGACCCGGCCGAGCGGGCTCTGTTCCCCGGCTGGGACGAGGCCACGGCCATGCTCGTGGCCGCGTTCCGTGAGTCGGTCGGCACGGACACCGACGATCCGCGCTTCGTCGAACTGGTCGGCGAACTCTCCCTCGGCAGCGACCGGTTCCGGCAGCTCTGGGCCCGGCACGACGTGCACACCCGCGAGGGATCCACGACCGAGATCGATCACCCGCAGATCGGCCGCCTGACGCTGCGCCGCGAGAAACTGATCATCGCTGGGGCCACCGATCAGGTCCTGGCCGTCTACCACGCCACGCCGGGCAGCCCGAGCGCCGAGAAACTGGCCCTGCTGGCGTCGTCAACGCTCACCCGGCGCGAGAGCACCGGAAAGGTCCCGGCGTGAGGCCTTACTTGTCTCCGAGCAGGCGTGTGGCCAGCACCGCGGCCTGGGTGCGGCGTTCGAGGCCGAGCTTGGCCAGCATGCTCGACACGTAGTTCTTCACCGTTTTCTCGGCCAGGAACATGCGGGAGGCGATCTCACGGTTGGTCAGCCCCTGCGCCACGAACTCGAGGATCTTGCGTTCCTGGTCGGTCAGGCCGGCCAGCTCGCGCGGCTGCTCGACGCCGTTGCGGATGCGCTCGAGGACCCGCTGGGTGACGGCCGGGTCGAGCAGCGACTGCCCGGCCGCGACGCGGCGCACGGCGTCGACCAGGTCGGTGCCGCGGATCTCTTTCAGCACGTAACCGGACGCGCCGGCCATGATGGCGGCGAACAGGGCCTCGTCATCCTCGTACGACGTCAGGATCAGGCCTTTGATCGACGAGTCGACCGCCCGGACGTCGCGGCACACGTCGATGCCGTTGCCGTCGGGCAGCCGCGCGTCGAGCACGGCCACGTCCGGGCGCAGCGCCGGGATGCGGCGGGCGGCCTCCTGAGCGGACCCGGACTCGCCGACCACCTCGATGTCACCGCCGGCCTGCAGGAGGTCGATGAGGCCACGGCGGACGACCTCATGGTCGTCGAGAAGGAAGACTCGGATCACACGTCATTCCTACCGTGCCGCCCCGTGACACACCAAGGGCCTTAGGACCCTAGTCTGACCGTCATGGCCGAGAGCACCCCTGACCTGCCGTCCCTCGGGCTTCGCCCACTTTCCCGCGTACGGCTGGACGAGCTCCTGAAGGAGATGCTGGACCGCGTCGGCGAGGTGATGACCAGCCGCGAGCGCCTGCGCGCCCTGCTCGACGCGGTGGTCGGCATCGGCACCGACCTCGATCTGCGCAGCACCCTGCAGCGCATCGTCGAGTCGGCCTGCGCCCTGGCCGGCGCCCGTTACGGCGCGCTCGGCGTGCTCAACGCCGACCGGTCGGGCCTGTCCGACTTCATCACCCACGGCATCGACCCGGTGACGCACGCCGCGATCGGCGACCTGCCGCACGGCCGCGGTGTCCTCGGCCTGCTGATCACCGACCCGCATCCGGTGCGGCTTCCGGACATCACCCGGCATCCGAACTCGTACGGTTTCCCGCCGCACCATCCGCCGATGCACAGCTTCCTGGGCGTGCCCGTGCGTACCCGGGACCAGATCTTCGGAAATCTCTATCTGGCCGAGAAGCAGGGCGCCGAGCAGTTCTCCGACGACGACGAGGAGATCGTCGTCGCGCTCGCCGCCGCCGCCGGCGTGGCCATCGACAACGCCCGCCTGTTCGCCCTGGCCCGCCGCCGCGAACGCTGGCTGGCGGCGGCCGCCGAGATCACCGGTGTGCTGCTCGGCACGGTCCGCCGCACCGAGGCCCTGCGCCTGATCGCGCGCCGCGCCCGCGAGGTGGCCGACACCGAGCTGGCGATGGTCCTGCTCTACGACGAGCAGGCGGCCCGCTACACCATCGAGGCCGCCGACGGCCGGAGCCCGGACTGCCGGAGCCTGGAGGGCCGCGCGGTGGCGGCCGACCTGTCGGGCCACGACACGATCGCCGATCTGGCCGTCGCCGCCGACTGGCCCGGCCCGGTCCCGTCGGGCCCGGCCCTGGCCGCCCCGCTGGCCGCCGCGGGTTCCCGCCGGGGTGTCCTGATCGTGACTCAGCCCGCCGACCGGGCCCCCGACGCCGAGGACGCGGTCCTGCTCTCGACCTTCGCCGGTCAGGCCGTGCTGGCCCTGGACCGGGCCCGGGCCCAGGAGGAACGCGAGCAGCTGGTGGTCCTGGAGGACCGCGAGCGCATCGCCCGCGATCTGCACGACGTGGTCATCCAGCGCCTGTTCGCCACCGGCATGCAGTTGCAGGGTGCGGTGGCGCACGCCGGCCGCCCCGAGGCCGTGAGGCGCATCAACGCCGCCGTGGACGACCTGGACGCCACCATCCGCGACATCCGCCGCTCGATCTTCGAGCTGCGGGCCCCCGCCGGCCCCTCCCTGCGCACGGAGATCAACACGACGGTCCAGGAGGCGGCCGAGACCCTGGGCTTCCGCCCGGTGCTGGACACGACGGGCCCGGTCGACAGCGCCGTCCCCGACGACGTGGTCCCCGAGCTTCTGGCCGTGCTGCGCGAGGCTCTGGCCAACGTGGCCCGCCACGCCCAGGCCACCAGCTGCCGGGTCTCCCTGCGCGCCACCGGCGACGAGGTGATCCTGCAGATCGAGGACGACGGCATCGGCTTCGACCCGGCCCTGGCCCGGGGCGGCCTGGCCAACATGTCCGACCGGGCCCAGGACCTGTCGGGTTCGTTCGAGGTGACCGGCGCCCCGTCCGGCACCGGCTCCCTGCTGACCTGGCGCGCCCCGCTGTAGGAGGTCCGGTCAGGCGGGCTCGCGGACGCCGCCCTCGTCACCGTCGTCGGGCATCGGTTCGACGGGCGCTTCCGGCAGGTCCTCCGGCGCGTCCGGCAGCAACTCGCCGGGGTCGTCGGGCACGGGCTCCCCCGGGTCGATGGGCGGGTAGTCGTCGGGATTGAGATCCGGCTGCGTCATGGGCCTCTGGTACCCCGGCGGCGGTTCTCCTTACACCGGTCTCCTCACACCGGCAGCGGCATCGGGGCTTCGGCGGCGGCCAGGTCGATCACGCGGTCGACCTGGGTGGCTATGTCGGTGCGGTGGGTGATCAGGAGGACCGAGCGGTCGCCGGCGGCGGTCAGCAGGTCGTGGGTGAGGGCGGCCGCGGTCTCGTCGTCGAGGTGTTCGGTGGGCTCGTCGAGGATCAGCACGCGGAAGTCGGCCAGCAGGGCCCGGGCCAGGGCCAGGCGACGGCGCTGCCCGCCGGACAGGGCCAGGCCGTGCTCGCCGACGAAGGTCTCCACACCGTCGGGCAGGGTGTCCACCCAGTCGAGCAGGCGGGCGCGGGCCAGGGCCGCCCGCAGATCGGCCTCGGTGGCGGCCGGGCGGCCGACGCGCAGGTTGGCCGAGATTGTGGTGTCGAACAGGTAGGCGTCCTCGGGCAGGTAGCCCACGACGCGCCGCACCTCGTCCGGGTCGAGGTTCCGCAGGTCGAGGCCGTCGAGCGTGATCCGCCCGGCCGTGGGGTCGAGGAAGCGGACCAGCAGCGCGGCGATCGTGCTCTTGCCGGAGCCGCTGGGGCCGACCAGCGCCACTCGGGCTCCGGCGGGCAGGTCGAAGCTGACATCCCGTACGGCGGTCCGGCCGCGCACCCAGGAGGCGCTGACGCCCTGGACGCTGATCGCGGGTGGCGTGGCGGCGGAGGGCAGGTGGGCGGGGGCATCCGGGACGGTGATGGGGTCGGGGGCACTGAGGATCTCGGCCAGCCGGGTCAGCGCGGCCCGGGCGGCGGCGAAGCGCTGGGCGGCGACCGGCAGACCGGCGACCGACTCGTAGACGGCGAGGGGCGTCAGGACGACAACGGCGAGCAGTTCGCCGTGCAGGCTGCCGGAGCGGACGGCCACGGCGCCGGCGGCCAGGCCGACGATCAGGCTCAGGCCGGTGGCCAGGGCCGTCACCGCGGCCGAGGCGCCGGCGGCGGCGGAGGAGCGCTGCTCCGCCCGGCGCAGGCGGGTGTCGGCCTCGTTCAGGCGGGCCAGCTGGGCGGGTGTGGCGCCGTACGCGATCAGGTCGGGCAGGCCGTGCAGCAGGTCGACGGTGGCGGTGGCCAGGTCGCCGCGCAGGGGCGCGAGGCGGCCGTCGGCGCGGCGGGCGGCGGCGGACTGGAGCAGGGGTACGCCGACGGCCACGGCCAGCAGGCCGAGGGCGAGCGCCGCTCCGGCGACCGGGGACAGCGCGCCGACGAGCAGGACCGATCCGAGGCCGACGACGGCCGCGACCGTGTACGGCAGGACGACCCGGACGAGCATGTCGAGCACCGCGTCGACGTCGGCCGCGAGGCGGTGGGCCAGGTCGGCGCCACGGAAGCGGGCCGTGCCGGCGGGGGCGAGCGCGGCCAGCCGGTCGAACAGGCGCACGCGCAGCCGGCCCAGCACGCGCAGGGCGGCGTCGTGGCCGGCGAGGCGTTCGGCGTACCGGAAGACGCCCCGGCCGATGCCGAAGGCCCGGACCGCGACGATGGCCACCATCAGGTGCAGCACCGGCGGGTGGAGGGCGGCCCGCGAGATCAGCCAGGCCGAGGTGGCCATCAGGCCGACCGCGGCCCCGGCCGCGCCCACGCCGGCCAGCACCGCCAGCAGCAGCCCGGGCGCGGCCGGCCGCGAGGCGGTGCGGAGCAGCTTGAACCAGGTCATAGGACACCGTCCGAGGTGAGCCGCGCCGCGCCCGAGATGAGCCGGGTGTTGCCGGAGGTGTAGCCCGCGGCCGGCGCGGTGGCGGTGGCCAGGGCGCCGGCCGGGATGAGGTCGATGACGCGGTCGGCCAGGGCGATCAGCTCGGGCCGGTGGGCCGCGATCAGGACCGTGCGGCCGTGGGCCAGACGGCGGATGGCGGTCATGACCTCATCGGCGGTGGCCGTGTCGAGGTTGGCCGTGGGCTCGTCGAGCAGCACGATCGGCGCGTCCCGGAGGAAGGCCCGGGCCAGGGCGATCCGCTGGCGCTGCCCGGCCGACAGCCCCGTGCCGTCGTCGCCCAGGACCGTGTCGTAGCCCCGCGGCAGCCCGAGGATGAAGTCGTGGGCCCCGGCGCTGCGGGCCGCGGCGACGACGTCGGCGCCCGGGCCGGCGCCGAGCGCGATGTTGTCGCGTACGGTTCCGGCGAACAGGTGTGGCCGCTGCGGCACCCAGGCGATCCGCGAGCGCCACCCGGCCGGGTCCACCGACGTCAGGTCGGCGCCGCCGACCGTCACCCGGCCCGCGCCGGGGGTGGCGAAGCCGAGCAGCACGTTCAGCGCCGTGGACTTGCCGCAGCCGCTGGGGCCGGTCAGCGCCACGATCTCGCCCGGCTCGATGACCGCGTCGAGCCGCAGCGCGTCGCTGTCGCGGTACCGGACGACGACGTCCTCGAAGGCGATCGGGCCCTCCGGCGCGGGCGCCGTGGCGGGCGGGGCGACCGGGCTGTCGAGGATCTCGAAGGCGTCCGCGGCGGCGGCCAGGCCCTCGGCGCTGGCGTGGTAGTTGGCGCCGACCTGGCGCAGCGGCAGGTACGCCTCGGGGGCCAGGATGAGCACGAGCAGGGCCGTGGCCAGGTCGAGGCGGCCGTCGACCAGGCGCAGGCCGATGCCGACCGCGACCAGCGCCACCGACAGGGTCGCCAGCAGTTCCAGGACCAGCGATGACAGGAACGCGATGCGCAGCGTCCGCATCGTCAGGCGCCGCTGGTCGTCGCTGATCCGGCGGATCGTGGCGGCCTGGGCGCGGGCCCGGCCGAACAGTTTCAGCGCCGGCAGGCCGGCGATCACGTCGAGGAAGTGGTGCGACAGCCGGGTGAGCAGCGTGAACTGCCTGCGGTTGGCGCTCTCGGTCTGCAGGCCGACCAGCGCCATGAAGACCGGGATGAGCGGCAGCGTCAGCACGATCGTCACGGTGGCGACCAGGTCGGCGGGCAGGATCCGGGCCAGCACGATCGCCGGGACGAGCCCGGCCAGGACGAGCTGCGGCAGGTAGCGGGCGAAGTACGCGTCGAGGGCGTCCAGGCCCCGGACGACCAGGGTGACCGCCGCCCCGGTGTCAGCCGTCCCGGGACGCTCGGCGAGGCGGCCGAGCAGGGCCCGGCGCAGCTCGCTCTTGACCGAGGCCGACGAGCGGGCCGCCACCGCCTCCTGCGCCCAGGAGACCGCGGCCCGGCCCGCGACGACCAGGGCCAGCCCGATCAGCGTGGCCCGCAGGTCGGCCAGGCCCGCGCCGTGCAGGAAGACCGCGGTGATCCCGTCGGCCAGCAGCGTCGCCTGGGCCACGATCAGCCCGGCCAGGGCGGCGCCCAGGACGACCGTGACCACCAGGTAGGCCCGGGTGGTCCGGGCGTACCTGAGCAGCCGCGGATCCAGCGGCTTCACGCCGGGATCTTTTCGACGGAGAGGCGCTTGCGGAACACCCAGTACGTCCAGCTCTGGTACAGCAGCACGAACGGGGTGCAGCCGACAGCGACCCAGGTCATGACCTTCAGGGTGTACGGCGAGGCCGACGCGTTCGTGACGGTCAAACTGTTGGCGTCGGCGATCGAGGACGGCATCACATTCGGGAACAGCGTCACGAACAGCGCGAACACCGCCAGCACCAGGGTGGCCGCGGTGGCCAGGAACGCCCAGCCCTCGCGCCGGGCCCGGATGGCCGGGATCGCGGCCAGCAGCGACACCGCGGCGGCGGCCATCAGGATCCAGCCGGCCACGTCGTGGTGGGCGATCGCCGTCCAGAGCAGGAACCCGGCCGCGACCACGACCGCCGGCCCGATCAGCCGGGCCGCCAGCCGGCCGGCCCGTTCCCGGATCTCGCCGTCGGTCTTGAGGGCCAGGAAGACCGCGCCGTGCAGCGTGAACAGCGCCAGCGTGGTCAGGCCGCCGACCAGGGCGTACGGGTTGAGCAGGTCGAAGAAGCCGCCGACGTATTCGTGGTCGGCGTCCAGCCGTACCCCGCGCACGATGTTGCCGAAGGCGACGCCCCACAGCACGGCCGGGATCCAGCTGCCGGCGATGATGCAGAGGTCCCAGCGGCGGCGCCAGCGGTCGTCGTCGCGCTTGCCCCGGTACTCGAAGGCGACCCCGCGGATGATCAGAGCGGCCAGGATGAGCAGCAACGGCAGGTAGAAGCCGGAGAACAGGGTGGCGTACCACTCGGGGAACGCGGCGAAGGTGGCGCCGCCGGCGACGATCAGCCACACCTCGTTGCCGTCCCAGACCGGGCCGATGGTGTTGATGAGCAGGCGGCGTTCGCGGTTGTCGCGGCCCAGCACGGGCAGCAGGATGCCGACGCCGAAGTCGAAGCCCTCGAGCAGGAAGTAGCCGGCCCACAGCAGCGCGATGAGCGCGAACCAGACAGTCGTGAGTTCCATCAGGGCCCCTACTAGTAGGCGAAAGCTAGTGGACGGTCGTCCTCGGAGGAGTCCGAGTCGGAAGGTGGTGGGATCTCGGGGGCGCCGGCCCGGGCGTACTTGAGGAAGAGCCCGGCCTCGACGACCGCGAGCACGCCGTACAGCGCGGTGAGCGTGATCAGTGAGGTCGCCGCCTCGCCGGTGCTGACCGACGGGGAGACGCTCTCGGACGTCTTGAACAGGCCGAACACCGTCCACGGCTGGCGGCCCATCTCGGTGAAGATCCAGCCGAACGAGTTCGCCGCGAGCGGCCCGCCGAACGAGAGGATGACGGCCAGCCACAACCACCGGTTCGTCGGTGTCCGGCCCTTGCGCATGGCCCAGAGCGCGGCCAGAGCGACCGCCATGGTGGCGATGCCGAAGCCCATCATCAGGCGGAACGACCAGTACGTGACGGGGATCGAGGGCGCGTACTCGCCGGGTCCGTACTTCTGTTCGTACTCGGCCCGCAGGTTGTCGATCCCCTCGACCTCGCCGTCGAAGGTGCCGGTGGCCAGGAACGAGAGCAGCGAGGGGATCCGTACGCTGTAAAGCTCCTCCTCGCCGTTGAGCGAGCCGATGGTGAAGATGGAGAAGCTGGCGGGCTGCGAGTTCTGGTACAGGGCCTCGGCGGCGGCCATTTTCATGGGCTGCTGCTCGGTCATGATGCGTGCCTGCTGGTCGCCGGTGATGAGCACGCCGACGCCGGCGATCAGCACGACCCAGGCGCCGAGCTTCAGGCTGGGCCGGAAGACGTCCACCTGGTTCTTGCGCTTGAGGTGCCAGGCGCTGACCGCCATGAGCACCGCGCCGCCGGTGAGGAAGCACGCGGTGATCGTGTGCGGGAACGTCACCAGGGTGGTCGAGTTGGTGAGCAGCTGCCAGATGCTGGTCAGCTCGGCCCGGCCGGTCTGCTCGTTCATCGTGTAGCCGACCGGGTGCTGCATCCACGAGTTGGCGGCCAGGATGAAGTACGCCGAGAGCAGCGTGCCGATCGCGGCGGCCCAGATGGTCGCGAGGTGCACCTTCTTGGGCAGCCGGTCCCAGCCGAAGATCCACAGGCCGAGGAACGTCGACTCGAGGAAGAAGGCCAGCAGGCCCTCGATGGCGAGCGGGGCGCCGAAGACGTCGCCGACGAAGCGGGAGTAGTCACTCCAGTTCATCCCGAACTGGAACTCCTGCACGATGCCGGTCACGACGCCGATCGCGAAGTTGATCAGGAAGAGCTTGCCCCAGAACTTGGTGGCCTTGAGGTAGTGCTCCTTACCCGTACGGACCCAGGCGGTCTGCAGGCCGGCGACGAGCACCGACATACCGATGGTGATCGGCACGAACAAGAAGTGGTACACGGTGGTGATGCCGAACTGCCATCGGGCAATGTCGAGCGTGTCCACGGGCTGGTCCTTTCCACGGATGCGTCGATCCTTTCGATCGCCGGCGCTCCCGCGGGAGGGTCTAAAGTCCTATGGCCGCACCTACTTAAGTACTGGGAACAGACCTTGCGAGCCAGGACTTTCGGCTCTCCCGGGATCGGCGGCGGCGCGCGAGAGTGATGGGCATGACAACGCCGCTCGAGAAAGCCGCACAGGCCGCCCAGCACGCCCCGTCCGTCTTCAACACCCAGCCCTGGTCGTGGCGCCTGACCGGCGACACGCTGGAGCTGAGGGCCGACGAGGACCGCCAGCTCGGCACGGTCGACCGGGACGGCCGGCTGCTGCTGCTCAGTTGCGGCGCGGCGCTGCACCACGCCCGGATCGCCCTGGCCGCGGCCGGCTGGGCCGCCACCGTCGAGCGGTTCCCGGGCGGCGGCGCGCTGGCCCGGATCCGGATCGGGCCGGCCGTGCCGGCCGACCCGGAGGCGCAGCGCCTGGCCGACGCGATCCCGCGGCGGCGCACCGACCGGCGGGCCTTCGGCGAGCGGGAGGTGAGCGAGGCCGAGCTGACCAAGCTGCGGCGCTTCGTCGAGGCCGAGGGGGCGTACCTGCATCTCGTGCGCACCGACCAGATCGCCCAGCTCGCCATCTCGGCCGAGCTGGCCGGCGACGCCGAGCTCGACGACCCGGAGTACCGGGCCGAGCTCGACCGCTGGACCAGCCGGCCCGAGTTCACCGGTGACGGTGTGCCTGCCTCGACTGCTGTCGAGCCGGGGCTGCGCCGGGTGCCGGTGCGCGACTTCGCCCCGGGCGGCGAGGCCGGCCTGGCCCCGGGGGCCGAGCACGACCAGGGCGCCGCCTACGTGGTGCTGTTCGGCCAGGACACCCGGCCGGTCGACCTGCTGCGCGGCGGTGAGGCGCTGTCGGCCCTGCTGTTGCTGGCCACCGCCGACGGGCTGGCCACGGCGCCGATCAGCGACGCCATCGAGGTCGAGTGGCCACGCCAGCTGGTGGCCGGGCTGCTGGCCGGGGTCGGCGAGCCGTACCTGGTGGTGCGGCTGGGCTACCCGGCCGAGTCGGCGCCCCTGCCGCCGCGGCCGCGTCGCGACGTGCGCGACGTCATCACCATCATCGAGTGAAGAGCGGGGAGTGACACGGTGTCCGCCTACGACGAAACCGACCTGCGCCTGGCCGCGACGGCCGGGATCCGGGCGCCCTCGATCGGCAACAGCCAGCCCTGGCTGTTCCGGCTCGACGGTGGCGCCATCGAGGTGCGCACCGACCCCTCCCGGCGCCTGCACCACCTCGACCGTGACGGCTGGGCGGCCCGCCTGGCCTGCGGCGCGGCGACCTTCAACGCCCGCCTGGCGCTGGCCTGGGCCGGGCACCCGGCCGAGGTGCGCCTCGCCCCCGACCCGCACGATCCCGGGCTGGTCGCCCGGCTGAACCCCGGGGCGCCGAGACCGCCGACGTACGCCGAGGCCGAGCTGCACGCCGCGATCGCGCGCCGGTACAGCAACCGGGGGCCGTTCTGGCCCGACCCGGTGCCGGCCGACGTGCGGGCCCGGCTGATCGCCGCCGCCCGTGAGGAGTCGGCCTGGCTCGACCTGCTGGTCGGGATGACGGCGATCGGGGCGTTCGCCGAGGTCGCCCGCTCGGCCGACCGGGTGCTCCGGCGCGACGCCGGCTACCAGGCCGAACAGGCCTCGTGGACGCATGCCGAGGCCGCGGCCGACGGCATTCCGGTCATGGCCGGGGCGCCGCTGGCCGAGCCGCAGGACCTGCTGCCGCAGCGGTTCTTCAACGACCGGCGGCGGGTCGCGGGCCGCGACTACGAGCCGGAGCCGCTGGTCGGCATCCTGGGCGTGGCCGGGGACCGGCCGGCCGATCAGATCCTGGCCGGCGAGGGGCTTCAGCGGGTACTGCTCACCGCGACCGCGTCGGGGCTGGACACGTCGATGATCAGTCAGCCGATCGAGGTGCCGGCCGCCCGCGAGCAGTTACGCCGGTCACTGGGCCGCTACGGCTGGCCGCAGATCGTCGTCCGCTTCGGCTACGGCTCGCCGGGGCATCCGACGCCCCGGCGCGATGTGACGGAGGTGATCTAGGCCCGGCCGGTGACGTTCCACGGCATCTTTTGTGGGATCCTCACAAAGCATCTCGTCTGCCATGCACGATGCGGGCATAGGTTACCCGGCGGTAATCGGACAGGGTAGAGGTCAGGTGCAGGCGGCGCTCCGGGACCCGGACGTCGCCTTCTGCGCGTAAGTGGTGCTGGGAGGCTCAACCGGTGTTCAGTCGTGTCGCAATCGTCAACCGCGGAGAGGCCGCGATGCGGCTCATCCACGCCGTCCGGGATCTGTCCGCCGAGACCGGCGCGCACATCGAGACGGTCGCGCTCTACACCGACGCCGACCGGAACTCGACCTTCGTGCGGGAGGCCGACGTCGCGTACAACCTGGGCCCCGCCTCGGCCCGGCCCTATCTCGACCTGGCCGTTCTCGAGCGGGCGCTGCTCGCCACCAAGGCCGACGCGGCCTGGGTGGGCTGGGGCTTCGTGGCCGAGGACCCGGCGTTCGCCGAGCTGTGCGACAAGATCGGCGTGACCTTCGTGGGGCCGAGCGCCGAGGCGATGCGCAAGCTCGGCGACAAGATCGGCGCGAAGCTGATCGCCGAGGAGGTCGGCGTCCCGGTCGCTCCGTGGAGCCGCGGCGAGGTGGCCACCCTCACCGACGCGCTGCGGGCCGGTGACGAGATCGGCTACCCGCTCATGCTCAAGGCCACCGCCGGTGGTGGCGGCCGCGGCATCCGCATGGTCGCCTCGGGCGCCGACCTGGCCGACGCGTACGAGCGGACCAGCCAGGAGGCCCTGCGCGCCTTCGGCTCCGGTGTCGTCTTCCTGGAGCGCCTGGTCACCGGCGCCCGCCACGTCGAGGTGCAGGTCATCGCCGACGGGCAGGGCACCGCCTGGGCCCTGGGCGTGCGCGACTGCTCGGTCCAGCGGCGCAACCAGAAGATCATCGAGGAGTCGGCCTCGCCGGTGCTCGGGCCCGAGCAGACCGCCGAGCTCAAGAGGAGCGCCGAGCGGCTCGCCGTCAAGGTCGGCTACCGGGGCGCCTGCACGGTCGAGTTCCTCTACCACCCGGGCGAGAAGCTGTTCGCCTTCCTCGAGGTCAACACCCGCCTGCAGGTCGAGCACCCGATCACCGAGATCACCACCGGCACCGACCTGGTCCGGCTCCAGCTGCACGTGGCCGGCGGCGGCCGTCTCGAGGGCCCGCAGCCGGCCGAGTCCGGGCACGCCGTCGAGGCCCGGCTCAACGCCGAGGACCCCGACCGCGACTTCGCCCCGGCGCCCGGCCGCATCGCCCGGCTCGCCCTGCCGGCCGGCCCGGGTATCCGGGTCGACACCGGTGTCAGCGAGGGCGACACCATCCCGGCCGACTTCGACTCGATGATCGCCAAGATCATCGCGTACGGGGCGGACCGGGAGCAGGCGCTGGGCCGGCTCCGCCGGGCCATGGCCGAGACCACCGTCATCATCGAGGGCGGCGCCACCAACAAGAGCTTCGTGCTCGACCTGCTCGACCAGCCCGAGGTGATCGAGGCGACCGCCGACACCGGCTGGATCGACCGTGTCCGGGCCGAGGGCCGCCTGGTCAGCCACCGCCACTCGGCCATCGCGCTGGCCGCGGCCGCCATCGAGGCGTACGAGGACGAGGAGGAGGTCAGCCGGCAGCGGCTGCTCGCCACCGCGCACGGCGGCCGCCCCCAGGTCCAGCACGACACCAGCCGCCCGCTCGACCTCAAGCTGCGCGGCACCTCGTACAAGGTCTCCGTGGCCCGGGTCGGCCAGCGGCGTTTCCGGGTCGGCGTCTCGGCCGGCGGCGACGTGCACTCGGCCGACGTGGTGCTCGAGCGCTTCGACGAGCACAGCGGCCAGGCCCTGGTCAACGGGCGCCGCTTCCGGCTGGTCACCGCCACGCACGGCCCGATCCACCTGGTCGAGGTCGACGGCGTCACCCACCGGGTCAGCCGCGACGAGGGCGGCGTGGTCCGCTCCCCCGCCCCGGCCCTGGTCGTGGCGACCCCGCTCGCCGTGGGCGACGAGGTCGAGGCGGGCGCGCCGATCCTCGTACTCGAAAGCATGAAGATGGAGACGGTGCTCCGGGCGCCGTTCCACGCCCGGGTGCGCGAGTGCCCCGTCTCGGTCGGCAGCCAGGTCGAGACCGGAGCGCCGCTCATGCGCCTGGAGCCGCTCGGCGACGGCGACGAAGAGCAGACCGGCAGCGGCGCGGACGTCAAGATCGACCTGCCGGCCGCGCCCGAACACAGGCCCGCGGCCGACCGGGCGCTGGAGCACCTGGCCGACCTGCGCAGCATGCTGCTCGGCTTCGACGTCGACCCGCAGAGCCGCAAGCGCGTGCTCGGCGGCTACCTGGCGGCCCGGGCCGAGCTGGGCGGCCGGCCGCTGCCGGGCGAGCTCGACCTGCTCACCGTCTTCGCCGACCTGCTCGAGCTCAGCCGCAACAAGGGCGACGCCGACGCCGAGCCGGGCAACGCGGTGCACAGCCCCCGCGAGTACTTCCACAGCTACCTGCAGAGCCTCGACGCCGAGCGGGCCGGTCTCACCGAGGCCTTCCAGGCGAAACTCGAGGCGGTGCTGGCCCATTACGGCGTGAGCGGGCTCGACCGTACGCCGGAACTGGAATCCGCCGTCTTCCGCGTCTTCCTGGCCCAGCAGCGGATGCCGGCCGAGGCCGCCGTCGTCTCCGAGCTGCTGCGCCAGTGGCTGGCCGGGTCGCCGCCGGCCGAGCCGCTGGCCGAGCGGGCCGGACTCGTGCTCGAACATGTCGTCTCGGCCACCCAGGTGCGCTTCCCGGCCGTGTCCGACCTGGCCCGCGGCGTGGTGTTCCGCTGGTTCGCCCAGCCGCTGCTGCGCCGCAACCGGGCCCGGGTCTACGCCGAGGTCCGCGACGACCTGCGCCACCTCGACGCCCACCCGCAGGCGCCGGACCGGAACGAGCGGATCCAGTCGATGGTGGCCAGCTCCGAGCCCCTGGTCCGGCTCATCGGGCAGCGCATCGGCCGGCCCGGGCGCGACCACGCCCCGCTGCTGGAGGTCTTGACCCGCCGCTACTACAGCAACCGGGCCCTCACCGAGTTCACCGCCCACGACGTCGACGGCGTCCGGTTCGTCACCACCGAGCACACCGGCCCGCGCGGCCTGACCAAGGTGGTCGCCACCGCCGTCGACATCAGCGCCCTGCCGAGCGCCCTCGAAGCGATCAAGGATGCCCAGGTCGCCGACATCTACGTGAAGTGGGAGGACCAGCCCGACGCGGACGCCATCGCGGCGCGACTCTCGGAGACGCTCTCCCCGCGGACGCTGAAGGGACGCCGAGTCACGATCACCGTGGCCGGCAGCAGCGGCGTCATGCACCACCACTTCACGTTCCGCCCCGACGAGAGCGGCCAACTGGTCGAGGACCGGCTGATCCGCGGCCTGCACCCGCAGATCGCGCAGCGCCTGCAGCTCCAGCGGCTGCGCGAGTTCCACCTCACCCGGCTGCCCTCGGCCGACGAGGAGATCTACCTGTTCAAGGCGGTCGCCCGCAGCAACCCGGCCGACGAGCGGCTGATCGCGATGGGCCAGGTCCGCGACCTGACCCCGCTGCGCGAGGCCGACGGCCGGCTGGTGGCGCTGCCGGCCGTCGAGGACGCGATCACGGCCGGCCTCGACGCGATCCGCAACATCCAGGCCCAGCGCCCGCAGAACAAGCGGTTCGACACCAACCGCATCTTCTTCTACATCTGGCCGACCACCGAACTGTCGGCCGACGAGCTGAACGCCCTCGTCCAGCGCATCCTGCCGACCACCGTCGGCGCCGGCCTGGAGGAGGTCGAGTTCCTGGCCCGGCAGCGCACGTCGAGCGGCGAGCTCACCGAGGTCTCGGTGCGCATCACCCTCGAGGCGGGCGGCGCCAAGCTGCAGGTCGGCGAGCCCACCACCGACGTCGTGCAGCCCCTCGACGACTACCGGCAGAAGGTGCTGCGGGCGGCCCGGCGCGGCAACACCTACCCGTACGAGCTGACCGGCATGCTCGGCGACTTCGTCGAGTATGACCTCGTTGACGGCAAATTGGAGAAAACAGACAGGCCTCGGGGGCGTAACACGGCGGCCATCGTCGCCGGTGTGGTGACCACGAAGACCGAGCGCTACCCCGAGGGCGTCACCCGCGTGCTGCTGCTCGGCGACCCGACCAAGTCGCTCGGCTCGCTCGCCGAGCCCGAGTCGGCCCGGGTCATCGCCGCGCTCGACCTGGCCGAGCGGATGCGGGTGCCGCTGGAGTGGTACGCCCTGTCGGCCGGCGCCAAGATCTCGATGAGCTCCGGCACCGAGAACATGGACTGGGTGGCGGCGGCGCTCAAGCGGATCGTCGAGTTCACCCAGGCCGGTGGCGAGATCAACATCGTGATCGCCGGGATCACGGTCGGCGCCCAGCCGTACTGGAACGCCGAGGCCACCATGCTCATGCACACCAAGGGTGTGCTGGTCATGACGCCCGACTCGGCCATGGTGCTCACCGGCAAGCAGTCGCTCGACTTCTCCGGCGGCGTGTCGGCCGAGGACAACTTCGGCATCGGCGGCTACGACCGGGTGATGGGCCCCAACGGCCAGGCGCAGTACTGGGCCCCCGACCTGGCGGGCGCGCGCGACGTTCTCATGGCCCACTACGACCACACGTACGTCCTGCCGGGCGAGACCGGGCCGCGCCGCGCGCGGAGCGACGACCCGGCGGACCGGGACGTGTCCTCGTTCCCGCACACGTTCGCCGGCAGCGACTTCACCACGGTCGGCGAGATCTTCTCGGCCCAGCACAACCCGGACCGCAAGAAGCCCTTCGACATCCGTACGGTGATGCGCGCGCTGGCCGACCAGGACCACATGGTCCTGGAGCGGTGGGCCGGCATGGCCGACGCCGACACGTCGGTCGTGCAGGACGTCCACATCGGCGGGTGGCCGGTCTGCCTGGTCGGCATCGAGTCCCGCTCGGTGCCGCGCCGGGGCTTCCCGCCCACCGACGGCCCGGACACGTACACCGCGGGCACGCTGTTCCCGCGCTCGTCGAAGAAGACCGCCCGCGCCATCAACGCCGCGTCCGGCAACCGGCCGCTGGTCGTGCTGGCCAACCTGTCCGGCTTCGACGGCTCACCCGAGTCGATGCGGAAACTCCAATTGGAGTACGGGGCGGAGATCGGCCGGGCGATCGTCAACTTCGAGGGCCCGATCGTCTTCTGCGTCATCTCCCGCTACCACGGCGGCGCGTTCGTGGTCTTCTCGAAGGCCCTGAACCCGAACATGACGGTCCTGGCGCTGGAGGGCTCGTTCGCCTCGGTGCTCGGCGGCGCCCCGGCGGCCGCCGTCGTCTTCTCGGGCGAGGTCAACAACCGCACGGCGACCGACCCGCGGGTGGTCGACCTCCAGGCGCGGGTCTCCGGCGCCACCGGGGCCGAGCGGGCGGCGCTGAACTCGCGGCTGGCCGAGCTCCAGGCGTCGGTCCGGGCCGAGAAGGTGAGCGAGGTGGCGGCCGAGTTCGACCGGGTCCACAGCATCCAGCGGGCGGTCCAGGTCGGCTCGGTGGACGCCATCATCAGCACGGCCGAGCTGCGGCCGCGCATCATCGAGGCCATCGAGCACGGCCTCAAGCGCTGACAGTTCGGGGGGCCTTGAGCAAGGCCCCCCGGCACCTCACGCGCGCGGCGGCCAGACGCGGTCCGCTTGTGCCCGGGCCACGCGCCGGCGCGTACGCCAAGGGAAGTAAGCCGCGAGAAGACCGGCCAGAATCAGCACCGCGCCGGCAATGATGACGCGCGGCGAGTTGAAGAAATTGGTCGACCGGTTCGTGATGCCGTCGTCGGTGACGAACTGCTCCGGGTGAGCCGGGTCGTACTTGATCTGCAGGGCCGGGTGGGTCGCCGGGTCGCAGTCGCTCGCGTCGGAGCAGGCGATCCGCGCGTCGTACTGCTTGTCGCCGATCCAGTACCGCAGCAGCGCCTGGGCCTGGCCGACCAGCGACGCCTCCTCGTAGTCGAGCAGGACGGCGTTGACCTCCGTGCCCTTGCTCTGCAGGCGATCGGCCTGGGCCGCGTCCTCGCGCTTGACGACGATGCCGCCGATCAGCAGCGCCAGGCCGGCCGCGACCAGAACCCCGGCGGTCACGTAGACGAGCACCTTGCCGCGCGCGTTCGGGTGCGAGGGGTCACCGCTGGACATCCGTCGTTCCTCCTGATTCGGTGGGGTGGGCGGGATGACTGTAGCGACCTCACCTGTGCGGCTTCAGCCACCGGGCCGTCGCCCGGACGATCCCGGGCATCGCCGGGTCGCCGGCGATCTCGTCCAGCAGCCGCCGATGCCCGTCGGTGCCGATGCCGTACGTGACGCCGTGCCGCACATGCCCGTCCCCTTGCCGGGCCAGAACGAGACGCCACTGTCGCTCGGTGAAGCTCCCACCGCAGTGCGGCATGGCCCAGGCCGCGGCCCGGCGCACCGCGAGGTCATGGCCGGGACCGGTCAGGAGATCGAGGAGCAACGGCCGGTGTACGCCGGTACCGAGCATCGTCATGGTCTGCAGCGCCCGGGCCGGGTCGGGCTCGCCGGCGCTCCCCAGCCGGGCGGTCGCCTCGGCGGCGACCCGTCGTCCCTCGGCGGTGACGGTCTCTTCCGCTTCCCGGGTGTACGCGCGGGTGGCCGCCCCAGCAAGCGGGCGGCCTCACCGGACGCGCCGGTCTGTCCCAGCAGGAGGGACAGCCGCTCCCATTGATCACCCCGGAAGTGCCCGTTCTCGATCTTCCGGACGGCCGCGAGCAGCGCACCCTGATGATGCCGGTCGCTGTCCGGCGACTCCAGCTGCTTGAGGACGTACGCGTTGGCGACCGGATCCGCCGTCACGTCCAACAGGGACAGCGGCTCGATCACGGCCGGCCGGTGAGGGTCCTCGACCAGGTCGACGCATGCCTCGATGAGGTGCGGGCCGGCCGCCGGATGCTCGAGGAGCCGGCTGGCCGCCTCCTGCCGTTGCAGCCATCCGGTGCCCTCGTTGACGACCAGGTCGGCGAGCAGCTTCTCGCCGATCTCCCGCCACAGGCCGGACGGGTGCAGCATCAGGCCGGGCCGCTCGCCGGCCAGGTCGGTGAGCTCGCCCCACTGCGGTCCGGTACGCCTCGGCGAACGCCCGCCCGCTGCGCAGCTCCCCGTCCGTGCCGAACCGCCGGTTGGCCCTCAGCAGCCAGGCGACGTAGTCGGCCCCGGTCAGCGTCACCGGTCTTCCCGCGCGGCCGGCCCACGCCGATGGCGCGGCACGACCTCCGGCGCCGTGCGGATCTCCACGATCGCCGGCCCGGTCCGAAGCGCCGCCCGCGCCACGCCGGCCACGTCATCGGCGCTGCCGACCCCGGCGCCGCCCGGGTTGAGCAGGAACAGCGTCAGATCCAGGCCGGTGAGTTCGCCGGCCGGGGTCAGGTCGCCGTCGAAGACGACCACCTTGCGTCCGGGGGACGCCAGGGCGGCGCCGATCGCCAGCGGCAGGGCCCGGCTCTCGGCGGCGATGAAGCGGCCCTCGCGGGGACGGGCGATGAGCGCGCACGCGAACGCCTCGCACCGGCCGCCACCCACCACCACGACGGCGTCGGCCGGGATGAGCTCATCGATCGTGGCCAGCGCCCGCCTGGGGTCGACCGTCCCGGCCGGGATCGGCGGCGCGTGGTCCCGCAGATCCTCCCGCCAGCACTCGGCGGCCGATCCGACCGGCGTGAACCACGGCGGCCGCCGGGTCGCGGCGTCACCGAGCAGGGCCAGGATCTCCGCCGCGTCGCCGTCACCGGTCGCCGACCGCGCCGTTCCGAAGGCCAGCACCAGGTCGGCCGCGCGGAGCACCCGCTCGGCGGCCGGGTGGGCCAGGTCGCCGGCCAGCCCCAGGTCCTGCGCGTGGCCGTCGAACAGGCCCTTGGCACCGAGCGTGGTGGCCAGGGCGGCTCCGGTGCGCTCGGCCAGAACCCGTACCAGATAAGCACTGTCCGTCGCCTGAAGGCCCCGCCCGGCCAGGAGCACGGGCCGCTTCGCGCGGGCCAGCACCGCCGTCAACCGGCGGGCCACCGCCGCGTCGTCGCCCACCGGCAGACCGATGCGGGGCCGGGGCGCCGGCAGCTTCACCGCGCCGACCCGCACCGGCGCGGCCAGCAGGTCCGGGCCGACACCGACCACCACCGGCCGCAGCCGGTCGGCGGCCAGGCTCAGCGCGTCGGCCAGCACCGCCGCCGGGTCCTCACCGGGCCACATCCGGCGGTACGCGCTCACCTCGTGCTCCACGGCGGCCGCGATCAGCACGACCGCCGACCGGTTCCGCGAGGCCAGCCGCAGCGACGACACCACCTCGCTCAGCCCCAGCCCGTGCGGCACCGAGCAGATGCCCGGCCGGCCGGTCGCCCACGCGTACCCCTCGGCCATCGCCACCGCCGCGCTCTCGTGGTGGGCCGGCACCACCTCGACGCCGCGCTCGCGCAGGGCGAACAGCAGGGCCGCGTTGTCCTCACCCAGCAGGGCGAAGACATGGGTACGGCCACTGGAGAGGATCGCCTCGGCGAAGGCCTGCGCGTGGGTGGAACCGGCCATCGATCTCCCTTGGATCTCGCAGCCCACGGGCGTCTCGTCGAAGGCAAGAAGGATAGCCTCTCCCGAACGGGGACACGAGCGGCGATCATGTATCGTCCCGCCCGTGGGCGACGCTCTCGAACGGCTGATCACGGCGGGTTCCCCAGCTCTGGCTCCCCATTCCCCGGCGCCGGGCCCGCTCGCGGCGCTGCACGACCGCAAGAACGGCTTCTACGCCTTCGAGTCCGCCCTGCTGGTCCGCCCGGTCTCCGCGCCGGCGGCCCCGGTCCTGGACGTGGCCGCCTGGAACTCCCGCCGGTTGTGGGGCGCCGTCTACGGCGCCACCCTGGACGGCGTCACCTTCTTCGCCGAGGACGTGTTCGGCGGCCAGTTCGGCCTGCGCGGCGACGAGGTCGTCTCGTTCAACCCCGAGACCGGCGAGCTCGAGCACCTGGCGCCCTCTCTCGAGGCCTGGGCCACCGAGATCATCGACGACCACTCGGTGATGACCGGCCGTCCCCTGGCCCACGAGTGGCAGCTGAAACACCGGCCGCTCTCCCCCGGCGAGCGCCTGATCCCGGTGGTCCCCTTCGTGCTGGGCGGCGAGTACGCGGTGGACAATCTGCGCCCGATCACCGACGTCGAGGCGATGCGGGTGTACGGCGACCTCTACAAGGTGACCTCCTGAGATGCCCCGGCGGCCCCTGATCATCGCCGCGATCCTGGCCTGGTCGCCGCCGGCTGCGTCACGATGGCGCTGCCGGCTTTCGGCGGCGCGATCGGCCTGCTGAGGCTGGGCGCCGCCCTGGACAGCTCGTCGATCACCGGCGAGACGATGGTGACGATGTTCCTGCCCAGCATCCCGATCGCGATAGCGGCGAACGTGCCGGCCGAGCTTGTCGTCATCCCGGGCCTGCTGATCTTCGCGGCCCTGCTACTGGCGGCGTTCGGCTCGCGCCTTCACGTGCGCCGCGCGCCGGGTCAAGAGCTTGCTGAGGTACGGCCGTAGCACCACCCGGGACACGATCGCCCCCAGCGGCCCGAGCGGCGCGACGACCGTCATCGAGTCGGTCATCCGGGTCCGGCCGTCGCCCAGTTCCTCGAACCGGTGCTCGTGCCGCAGCGACCGGAACGGGCCCCGCGTCTGCTCGTCGACGAACCGGTGCGGCCGCTCGTAGGCGGTGACGCGGCTCGTCATCCGCCACCACAGGCCGAAGTGACGGGCGCGGAACGTCACCTCGTCGCCCGGCCCGAGCCGGCGGCCCCCGCCGGCCGTGGTCGCGGTCTCCCCGCTTCCGGCCAGCGACGCGGCGTGCACGTCCACGTCGAGCTCCAGGTCGAACACGATGGCCGGCGCCGCGTCGATCACCGTCACGACCTCGATCACGGCTCCAGTATTCTCCCCTGGCTTCCGATCTGTGGCAGGGGTGGCATGAACGAGGATCCGCCGGCGATCGCGGCCGGGCTCACCGAGCTGGACGACGTGACCGGGGTGTGGGCCGTCGCCGACCGGCGTCTCGCCGCCGGGGACGCGGCCTTCGTGGCCGACCTGGGCATCGCGGTGTGGCGGCGGCACGGCCAGGACACCCCGCCGCCGTGGCAGTACCGCAGCGTCTTCGACCGGACCCTGCGCCTGCTCAGCCTGAACCCGGGAACGCTCGACCAGGCCCTGCGCCTGATCCGGGTGACCGCCGCGCGGCGCCAGACCCGGTACGCGGCCTCGCTGCTCGCCTCCGCCCACTCCGCGGGCACCCTGCTGCCGGCGGTCGACGCCCACGGCAGCGAGGAGCTGCGCGCCTGCGTCCGCCAGGAACTGATCCTGCGCGGCGCCGAGGTGTGGTACCCCGGGCACCATCCGCTGGCCTGGCTTCCGCCGGCCCTGACGCCCTTGGAGGGCCGGCCCGGCCTCCCCCACTACACCCTGACCGGCGGCAGCCGCGACCTGGCTAATCTGGCCGTGGCCCCAGCCCGTAAGCGCGGCACCGCCAAGCCCGCCCGCGAGACCACCACCGAGGCCGAGGCCGCCGCCATAAGCACCGCGGTCGCCAACTGGGCCGAATCCTCCAACGGCCGCGTCGAGGCGCGGACCTTCGCCCTCGACGACGGCCTCGACGGCCTCCCCGCCACCCTGGCCGCCCTCGGCCTGGCGAGCTACCGCAAGCCGAAGAGCAACCCCGGCCCGTGCACCGCGACCCAGGCCTGGCAGCAGCTCTTCCTCGCGGCCTCGGGCGGCGGCGCCTACAACGGCGGCGACTACGGCGCGTACGGCCGCCTGTTCGCCTGGCAGTCGGTGGCCGCCCTGATCGGCGCCCCACCGGACGCCCCGGCGGCCGACGTGGAGGCTCTGGCTCACGCCGCCGCCTGGCACTCCTTCGCCGGCGCGAGCAAGTGGTTCGACCGGGTCGCCTGGGATCTCGGCCTGTCCGTCGTCTCCCCGGACCGCCGGCGCCTGGCCGTGCTGGCCGCCACCGACACCGACTGAGGCGGTCGGCTTCCCGACGCTGCGCAGCCGTTGGCGCGTGCCGAGGAGTGCACTGAGGTGCAACCCTCAGCCGTCGCCCCGTGGAGGCCGGTCATGGCCGACGAGCTTCGCCCGGGATGGGCATCCGCCGCCCAGTTCGTGGTCGCGCAGACCGCCGTCCTCGGCGCGGTCGCCTATTACATCGGGCAGTCCTACAACGACGGCTACTACGGATATCTGGGTAGTCCCCGCGAATTCTTCGACCCGAAGCTCTACGACGTCCTGCTCATCGGCGGCCGGCACGTGTTCATCTTCTTCGGGATCGGCCTGCTCGCCTGCGTGTTCCTGGTGGCCGGGTCCAAGGGCGCGTCGGCCTGGATCGTCGCCGGCGACACCCGCTATTTCGCGGCGTCCATCGCCTGCCTCGTCCTCGCCTGCGCCGGGCTGATCGCCGGGTACGCTCTCTGGTCCGCGCACCGGGCGGTGCTCGCCTCGGCCCTCACCGCCGCCGCCATCGCCATGTCGGCCTTCTTCGCCTTCCTCGTGTCCGAGTACCCGCACACGGCGGAGCCGGCCCGCCGGTTCTGGCGCTACGGCATCGCCGGGTGCGCGGTGGCGCTCGCCCTGATCAGCGTGAACGCGCTGGCCGAGCTCGCCCACCAGAACGGCGCGAAGGAGGCCGCCGACTCGCTCGGCGAGTTGCCGGTCATCACGATCTACAGCGACCGGAACCTGTTTCTGGCCGGCTCCGGCGTGAAAGTCACGCCGGCGAAAAATCCCCGATTTCGGTACGACGGTCTCCGGCTAGTCCGGTACGCGAATCAGAAGTACGTCATGGTCGGCGCCGGCTGGAAGCCGTCGCAGACCGTCTTCGTCCTGCCCGAGGCGGCGGATTTCCGCGTCGACATCAGCAAACCCGAGGAGGCACCGTGAGCCCGTACTTGAAAGCCGTCTTCGCCGCTGTGGCCGGTGGGCTCATCGCCTTTCTGGCCGCCCTTCTGTCAGCGCTCCAGGGCGAGAACACCGGATTCGACACCATCACCGACGGCCAATGGGTGACCGCGGTCCTGGCCTTGTTCATCGGGGCGGCGGGCACGGGCACCGTCACATACCAGGTGCAGAACCGGCGGTCCGGAACGGACTCCGGCAAGCCCGGCCCGGACGACCGGCCCTAGCTTGATTCCCAACCTCTTCGGCGCGGCCTTTTGGTTGCTCGTGCCGGTGGCTGGCTTCCTGCTGGTGACGATGTGGACGTCGAGGCGGGTTGCCGGGTGCCGGTTGCGGTGTCCTGGTAACCGGCCGGGAGGGTTGTGGTGCTGCCACGGGGTTGCCGGCTTGGCAGTCCAGGTACCGAAACCCTCGCCGGATACGAGCGGGAATGAACATGCCGGTCGGGGCGGGGCGTTCCCCGGGCCGGCGTAGATCCGCGACGGCGCCTCGAGCGAGGCGTAGTTGGGCGCAGGTGCCGGCGTACGGCTTCAGTGCAGAGCCGCGTACGCCACCGAGCAACAGCAGCCATCGACATTTGTGAGTGCAGCCGCGGGCTCGCGGTCAAGCAGGCACAAGTACGGTCTACCGCAATGCGTCATCTGTCGGTCCGGCGGCGTCCGGATCTGGCGATGAGCGGTCATGATGGGCGCGTCAGGTCGGGATCAACCACGCCGCCAGGCGGTCCTGCTCGTCCTCGGGCATCGGCCAGATGGCGGGCTTGACCCAAGCGACGCGCCCGTGACCGCAGATTCGCGAGCCTTCGTACATCCGGAGCACGTCATCCGGCCCCACGTCTTGCCAGTCCGGAGTGTGCTCGAGAAACAGCGCGACCACGATCGCCCGGACACTGTCCCCAGGGCGAATTTGAGGCCGCGAGAAGCCCAGCACGGGTCCTGCGGTCTGCCTTCCTCCAGGCCAATCGGGTAGTCCCCAGTTGGGCCGATACGTGAACCGGTCTTCCGTGGCATAGCCGCCGAGCAGTGGGTTCACACGCCCACCGTCCTTCGCCAGCACAAGATCAAGATTGATCCCGATCGCCAGTACGTTCACCGGTTCCATGAGCGGAGAATAATGTTTCTCTGGCGGCGAAGCCGTACGGATCTGCCGCAGACAAAGCGCGCCGGGCTACCGGACTCGAACCGGCTCATACCTTGCGGTCGTCAGCACAAAAGTGCCGGTAACGGACTTTCCCACCCGCCTTTGCCCGACGCGCCCCATGAGCGTAGTTGCCGACCAGCCAGAATGCATCTCGTAGACGGACTTACCGCCGACAACGCACCGTCGCTGCGTTGCGTCGCCTGCTGAGGAAAGTCGCCGCTACGTTCAGTGACGACCGGCGGTGGCAACCAGGTCGCAGGCTGCGATCGGCACGACTCGGTGGTGTAGGAGCGGGAGTCTTCGCGGATGACTTCGGCGAGGCTGGGCAGTCCGGGCAGGCGGCTGATCTCGAGCTGATTGAGCCAGTCCGGCAGTGCTCCTGGCTCGCCGGTGTCGACCATGGCGGCGAAGGCTCTGAACAGGGCGTGGACGCGCTCCGCTGCGAGATCAAGGTCAAAGCTCGAGCTAGAGCTTCTGCAGCTGGGTGACGACCATGGCCACCGCGAAGAAGCCGTAGAAGCCGATGGCGATCAGCATGCCGCCCAGGCGCCAGCCCCGCGTGCGGATGGCGCTGGGCAGGTCGCGCAGGTTGAGGCGGACCAGCAGGATCGAGTAGAGCAGGGTGACCACCGAGGCGGCGCAGGTGGACACGATCAGCAGGCCCAGGGGCTGGGTGAAGCCGGCCAGCAGGATCGTCGAGCCCAGGACGATCTCGGCCCAGACGACGGTCAGGTACAGGCGCGGCTCGGTCCAGCGGGTCGATCCGGCCAGGTAGTTGCGGCGCAGGAAGTCCGACGCGACGCGGCCGATGATGTCGAGCAGGCCCATCGCGGCCGCCCACAGCGACACGGCGGCCACGGCCAGGAACAGCAGTTTGAGCCAGCCGCCGACCTGGTCGGCCAGGATGCCGGCCTCGATGCGGAGGAACGACGTGTCGTTCTTGAGGTCGTCGCGGCCGAACAGGGTCTCGTACGCCAGAAGGCTCATGATGCTGATCGTCACGAAGCAGACCGCGACGAACGTGACCAGATGTTCGGTGTTCGCCCGCTTCCACCAGACGCGCCAGCGGCTCAGGTTCTCCTCGTCCGTGGGGAACAGATAGCGGTCGGCGCCGGCCGCCTCCTCGCGGCCGGTGATGGGCGAGACGAGGCGGGGCACGTGCGCGCCCATGCCGTACCGCTTGTCGCGGATCCAGTTGCTGAGGACCAGATTGTGGACACCGCCGGCGCCGGCCGCCCCGATCGCGCTCAGGATGAGGGTGAAGGTGATGCCGTCGGGGATCCGGCCGAACTCGGTGACCGTCGCCGTGGCGGCGTCACCCCACGTGGTCAGGGAGATGACGAAGACGACCACGACGAGCAGGAAGAACAGGGTGAGGGCGACCTTGAGCGTCTCGACGCGTTCGACAGTGGTGTAGACGACCTTGGACAGGGTGAGCAGCAGGCCGACCGCGACCAGGGTGACGATCGTGATCCAGACCGGGTCGCCCCAGCCGACAAGGTACGTGAAGACGGTGGAGCCGCTGGTCGCCCAGCCGGGCCACACGTACTGGAAGGCCCCGGCCAGACAGATGATGACGCCCCACCCTTTCCACCAGCGGGAGAATCCGGCCACGACGGTCTGGCCGGTCGCGAGGGTGTAGCGCTCGATCTCCATGTTGATGACGAACTGGACGGCGAGCGTGCAGAAGGCCAGCCAGAGCAGGCCGAGACCGCCGATCGCGGTCAGGTAGGGCCAGAGGATGATCTCGCCGGCGGCCATGCCGATGCCCACGGCCACGACGCCGGGGCCGATCATCCGGCGGAGCGGCAGGGGCTCGGGCAGGTTTCTCGATGTCTCCTGAACCGCCTGGTCGGTGGTGACGCGCGATCGAGGCATGTCGAACTCCGAGGGGTATGTACGAACCGGTACGTTAGTTATCCGGTGTGACCGCCACCACTGTCAAGCCGCGCGTTCCGCCCTCTCGAACGGCTGAAGTTGGGCCGCTCCTCTCGACGTACCCGGCCCAAGCTCGCGAACCTGGTCGAACCGACAGTCAGGAGAGCCCTGTGAAGCGCCGGATCCGCGCCTTGACGGCCGCCACCCTCGCCCTCACCGGCGGGTGCGGCGCCCCCGCCGCCTCGGCCCCGAACGCGTCGCCGCCGGCCGCCCGCAGCGGTCTGGGGTCCGCCGGCGTTCCCGACCCGTGCGCCCTGCTCGGCCGCGACGACGTGCGGGAGCTGACCCATCGTGAGGTCACCCGGATCGACGAGGACGGCGCCGGAGCGGACGCCGGCACCCGCTATTGCCAGTGGCAGCAGGAGGAGGGCCAGCTGGCGGTCTTCCTGAGCCGGGTGGATCCGGCCGGCTTCCGGGTCATCGTCGACGGGAACGAGACGGTCGACGGGGTGGGCGACGAGGCGTACTGGAACTCAGGGCATTTGTACGTGCTGTCCGGCACCCTGCAGGTCGACGTCTACTCGCGGGGCGGGGACGATCTCCCGGACGCCAAGCGGGTCGCCGAGGCCGTCCTGGCCCGGCTGTGACACCGGATTGAGCGCGTACGGCTGCCCGGCCCGGTGATGGCGCCGGCACAGGACCACATATCCGACCTCGGCGTCGGCGTCGGTGTTGCCGACGACCACGGTGTCACCGTCGCGCACCATCACCCCGCCGGTGACGCGGGCGTTCATCCGCGCCGGCTGCCCGCACCAGCACATCGGGTAGACCTGCAGCGCCTCGACGATGTCGGCCAGCACGACCAGCCGCGCCGAGCCGGGGAACTGCTCCCCGCGGAAGTCCGAGAGCAGCCCGAACGTGAACACGTCGATGTCGTGGTCGTCGACCAGCGCCGCCAGCTGGTCGACCTGCTCGGGCGACAGGAACTGCGCCTCGTCCACGATCACGTGATCGACCCGGGCCCCGTTGTACGACAGCACCCGGTGCACCAGGTCGGTGTCCGCCTCGAACTCGATGGCGTCCGCCTCGAGCCCGATCCGCGACGACACGATCCCCGCGCCGGCCCGGTCGAGCCGGGTCAGCAGCATCCCCGTACGCCCGCAGGCCGCGTAGGTGTGCCGGTATTGCAGCACCATCGTGCTCTTGCCGCTGTTCATCGCCGCGTACCGGTAGTGCAGCTGGGCCACCCGTGCCGCCGCCTCTCGTTTTGTGCAAACCCGAGAAGACTAACGACTCTTCGGCCGGCAGCGATCATCGCTCCGGTCCGCCCGCCGGGAAGATCCCTTCAAGTACCGGTTTCATGCCCCTGGGTGGACCACCGGGCGCGGTTGCTCGCTACGGTTGCTCACTATGGCTACCTACTCCGGCCCGGCCCGGCTGACCCTCGTCGACGGCACACAGGTGTCGGGCATGGCCTCGCTGAGCACCAACCAGCGCGGCGGTCTCGACAACTGGGGCGGAACTTTCCGCCCCGACCAGGTGACCGACGAGATCCGCAACGCGGGCGACGGTCTCTCCCTCGAGCTGCCGTACGACCAGACGGCCTCCGTCTCGGTGACCGGCGTCCGCCGGCTGCTCGCCACCCAGATCCTGGTCTCGCTCACCGGCAGCGGCCCCGCTCCGTTCTGATTCAACGTTTTGTTGACAACAAAACGTTGAAGTGATCGGATGGGCGGCATGACACAGGCACGTACGGAGTTCGCCGCCCTGAGCCGGATCGCCGAGCGGCACGCCGCCACCGAGGAGCAGCGCCGGCGGGCCTCGCATCCCGCCGCCGTCGAGCCGCACGAGGCCGTACGGCTGGTGGCCGGCCTGACCCTGGGGACGATCGGCACCGAGCTCGGCGAGCCGGATCTGGACGACCAGGACCTCCTGGCGGCCCTGGCCCTCGTCGCTCACGTGCGGGCCGACGTCGACCAGTTGGAGCTGGGGCTGCTGGACGCCGCCCGCGGGCGCGAACTGACCTGGCAGGCCATCGCCCAGGGCATGGGCCTCAACAGCGCCCAGGCCGCCAAGCAGCGCCGCGACCGCCTCGCCGAGCGCCAGGCCGTGACCGAGGGCTAGCGGCTGTCCTTGCGGGCCTGGCGGCGGGCGCCGGCCGCCCTGGTCGAGGCGTGGCGTTTGCGGCGGTCGGGCGTGTCCGGGCGGTTGCCGGTGCGCTGCGGCCGCGGCTTCCCGCCCTTGGCGGGGCGCCGCGGCTTCGCGGCGGCTTTCGCCTCGGCCTCCCGCTCGGCCTTCAGCGCCTCGGCCGCGTCGTGGGCCAGGGTGGCCAGGCGAGCGCTGACCGTCGACAGCAACTCCTCGAAGACCTCGGCCTTGGCCCGGCGCCGGGCATTGCGGTGGTACGCCTTGCCCCGGCCGCCGGTCTCGGGAACACGTTCGGCGGCGCGGCGGCGGTAGTTCTTCACCTGTTTGTCGCGGGCCCGGCGGACCCGGCCGTGCAGCTCGATCAGCGCGTCCTCGTCGAGCTTCTTCAGGCGTTTCGGGCCGGCCTCGCGGACCAGCGCCAGCTCCGCCTCGGTCAGGGTGCCCAGGATCGCGTCCATGACGTCACAGCCTGGTGCTCACCGGGAGGACCGTCTTCATGCGCCGCGGGTGAGATGATCCGGAGGCACGTACGAGGGCCGGTAGTGCAGCGCGTCGCGGACGTTCTTCTGCACCGCCACCGCCGCGAACAGCGCCATCGCGAACGACAGCCCGTAGAAGCCCTTCTCGCTGAGCGCCATGCCGCTGTTGACCAGCCCGACGGCCAGCATGATGACCGAGCCCCCGACGACGGCCCAGGCCAGGCCCAGATAGAGCGCCGTGACGGGCAGCCCCTCGGCCCGGTCCCGGACCGATTTCTGCAGGGAAATGGCCGCGAACAGGCCGAGGACGAGAACCGCCGCGTAGAAGCCTTTCTCGCTGCGGATCATCGACGCGTTCCACAGCCCGACCGCGTACGCGATGACGCCGAGGAACAGTGCCGCCCACGACGCGCCGACGAAGGCGGCGGTGGGTTTGCCGGGCGAAGCGGGTGCGAATGTCATGGCAGCAGCCTTCCCGAGCCCCGCCCCCGGCGGATGAGTACGAGTACCTAAGGCGACTCCGCCGTACCCTCATGAAATAATCAGGTTTGTTTCCCATTACTCTTCCTGAGGAGGCCGCCCTGAGCCCCGTCGCCTTCGAGCTCGCGGTCCAGGACACGCACGGACTCGAGGTGGCGGCCCGTCTCGGCGCCGACCGCATCGAGCTGTGCTCCGCGCTCGCCCTCGGCGGGGTGACCCCGTCACTCGCCTTCGTCGAGGCCGCCGTCGCCACGCCCGGCATCCCACCGGTCCACGTGCTGGTCCGCCCCCGCCCGGGCGGCTTCACCTACGACCCCGCCGAGACCGCCACGATTTTGCAGGACGTACGCCACGTGCTGCGCACCGGCGCGACCGGGGTGGTCATCGGCGGCGTCCGCGACGCCACCGTCGACACCGACCTGGTCAAGCGCGTCCTCGACGCCGCCGGCGACGCCCCCGTCACGTTCCACCGGGCCTTCGACAGCCTCCCCGACCCGGTCGCGGCCGTCGAGACCCTGGCCGCCCTCGGCGTACGGCGGATCCTGACCTCCGCCGGCGCGACCTCGGTGGCCGACGCCCTCCCGGCCCTGGCCGCCCTCGTCACCACGGCCGCCGGCCGGATCGACATCATGGCCGGCGGCGGTGTCACCGTCGACCTGATCCCGGCCCTGCTGCGCACCGGCGTCCCCGCCATCCACGCCTCCGCGAAGTGCCTGATCCCCGACGACCTCACCATCGGCCTCGGCACGTCCTCCCCCGCCGGCCCGGGCGGCCGGGAGACCACCGACCTCGGCCTGGCGACCGCCCTGCTGGCCGCGATCCGGGCCGCCCACTGATCCGGGTCACCGTCGCCGCCGGTACGCCACGGTCGGCCACCACTCGCCCTTGACCTCCCGTGGCCGATCGCGTCGCGGAGCCGGCCCGCAGCGCGACCACCCCGTCATCCATCGCCATCCTCGACCCTGAAGTGACCATTCCCATAAACAGGACTCCAAGAATCCTCTTTATGGCACGCTTCTCTCGTGCGCCTCAACCGGTCGACGGACATCAGCCTCCGGATCCTCATGCTCGGCGCGGTCGGTGACGATCTGCTCACCATCGACCACCTCGCCGAGTCGCTGAACGTACCTCGCCACCACCTGGCCAAGGTGGTGCAGAAGCTTCAGCACATGGGCCTGCTCGAGACCGTCCGCGGCCGCAACGGCGGCGTGCGCCTCGCCACCGCCGCCCGCGACGCCTCGATCGGAGCCGTCGTGCGGGAGCTGGAGGGCGCCACCGAGGTCGTCGACTGCGAAGGCGAGACCGCCTGCCCGCTGAGCCGGGGCTGCCGCCTGCGCGGCGCGCTCCGCAAAGCGCAGGAGGCCTTCTACGCGGCCCTCGACCCGCTCACCGTCGGCGATCTCACCTCGCCACCGACGTACCAGATCCTGGTCAGCCTGTAACAACGGAGGAACCCCGTGCTCTCACAGAAAAGCGCGCCGATCGTCGCCGCCACCCTGCCGGTCGTCGGTGCGCACATCGACCAGATCTCCGGCGTCTTCTACGACACGATGCTGGGCGAGAACCCCGAGCTGCTGAACCTGTTCAGCCGCAGCGCGCAGGCCACCGGCGAGCAGAAGTCGGCCCTGGCCGGCGCGGTCGCCCTGTTCGCCACCCACCTGATCGGCGAGGCCGAGCTGCCGGAGCACGTCGTCGACCGGATCGCCCAGCGGCACTGCGCCCTCGGCATCCGCCCCGAGCAGTACGCGATGGTCGGCAAGTACCTGCTGGGCGCGGTCGCCACCGTCCTCGGCGACGCCGTCACGCCCGAGATCGCCGCCGCCTGGGACGAGGTCTACTGGCTGTTCGCCGTCCGCCTGATCGGCATCGAGTCGCGCGTGTACGCGTCGGCCGGCGTCGACGGCGCTGACCCGTGGCGCACGTACACCGTCGCCACCAAGGTGACCGAGGCCGACGACACCGTCTCGCTGCTGCTCACCCCGGCCGACGGCGGCCCGGTCCCGCACTACCGTCCCGGCCAGTACGTCACCGTCGCCGCCACCCTGCCCGACGGCGGCCGCCAGCTGCGCCAGTACTCGTTGTCGCAGGCCCCGAACGGCGGCACGCTGCGCATCACCGTCCGGCGCGTGCGGGGCACCGACGGCCGCCCGGACGGCGTCGTCTCCGGCTGGATCCACGATGTGGTGCGTCCCGGCGACCAGCTGACGGTCTCCCAGGCGTACGGCGACCTGACCCTGCCCGAGACCGGCGACCACCCGCTGCTGCTCATCAGCGCGGGCGTCGGCATCACCCCGATGGCTGCCATCCTCGACGAGGTGGCGCGCACCCAGCCCGGCCGCACGGTCACGGTGGTGCACGCCGACCGCAGCCCGTCCCGTCATCCACTACGGGCCGAGATCGAGACCACGTCGTCCCGCCTGCACTCCTTCGAAAACCTGGCCTGGTACGAGCAGCCGGCGCCGGGCGCCTTCACCGGCCGCGTCGACCCCGACGAGATCCCGTTGCACCCCGGCACCGAGGTCTACCTCTGCGGCCCGGTCCCGTTCATGCAGGCCGTCCGCTCCGCCCTGCACCGCCGCGGCCTGCCCGAGGACCGCATCCGCTACGAGGTCTTCGGCTCCGAACAATGGCGAACGGTTCCGGTTCCGGCCTGAACTTTTCAGAGATACGGGATTCTCGAAAGGCGGACTGAGAGGGGAACGGCCACGTCGTGGTCCGGGCCGTTCCCCGCTTCCGGGCTGTCCGGCAACGCCCGCCCGCCTCCGGCGGGCTCAGGTCAGAACACGCATCCGCTCACCCTGGCGGCCCAGAATGCTCAGCAGCTCCACCGGATGCCCGCCCGCGCTGCCGAACCAGTGCGGTACGCGGGTGTCGAACTCGGCCGCCTCCCCCGCGCGCATCAGGACGTCGTGCCCGTTCAGCATCAGCCGCAGCGTCCCCGAGAGAACGTAGAGCCACTCGTGTCCTTCATGGACACGCGGATCCGGTTCGCTCTGATCGGCCGGCACGATGACCTTCCACGCCTGCAACGACCCCGCGTGCGGCGTGAGCGGCAGGACGGTGCGCCCGTTGGCCCGGCGCGGGACCATGCGCACCCGCGGATCGCCGACCGGCGGCGCGCCGACCAGATGCTCCAGGGGCACCTGGTGGGCCTGTGCGAGCGGCAGCAGCAGGTCGAGGGTGGGCCGACGCTGCCCGCTTTCGAGCCGGGAGAGCGTGCTCTTCGAAATTCCGGTCATCCCGGCGAGTGCGGCCAGCGTGAGACCGCGGCGGTGGCGCACACGCCGCAGACGGGCGCCGACTTCGGACTGTTCCATGCCCCGATTCCAGTGCCCCGTCCCAGTACCGGCAACGTTCTTTGCCGTTCCGGCACACCCGGGCGCAGTCTGGCCGTCATGAGCGAACGAGCGATGACACCACCGTCCCGTCACCACATGGCCGTCATGATCTGGCTGGCCGTCTTCCCGACCCTCACCGTCCTGCAGTTCCTGCTCGGCCCCGTGCTGCGCGACGCCCCGATCGTGCTCCGCACGCTCGTGTTCGCCTCGGTCGCCGTGCCGATCGTCATCTACGGCCTGATGCCGCTCCTGCAACGGCTGCGCGTTCTCGTGCTGGCGGGCCGTCGCGGTAAATGAGAAGCGCCTGGCGATCTTGAAGGGCTAGCGTGACCGGCAACGGAAACGCCATCCCGGTAAGGGGGAGAGCAGTCATGCAGCGGGTCAACGACCGTCTGATCAATTGGGCCAGCCTCATCGAGGCCGGCACCCTGGCCCAGGCGGAAGCCGCTTCGACACTGCCCTTCATCTTTCCGCACATCGCCCTCATGCCCGACGCCCACCTGGGCAAGGGCGCGACCGTCGGTTCGGTCATCCCGACCCTCGGCGCGATCATCCCGGCCGCCGTGGGTGTCGACATCGGCTGCGGCATGGCTGCCGTCCGCACGCAGTACCACCGGGACGACCTGAAGCCGGACCTGGCTGGGCTGCGCACCGCCATCGAACGCGCGGTGCCACTGTCGGCCGGCGTCTACAACACGGCGATCACCGACACCGCGGCCCGCCGGGTCGAGACGCTGACCGCCAAGGCGGAGAAGGCGGGCTTCGAGCCGGGACGGTACGCGGGGAACTGGCAGCTCCAGCTGGGCACGCTCGGCAGCGGCAACCACTTCATCGAGGTGACCGCGGACGAGACCGGCGCCGTCTGGCTGTTCCTGCACTCGGGGTCGCGCGGGGTCGGCAACAAGATCGCCACGCATCACATCAAGGTGGCGCAGGAGCTGATGAAGCGCTACTGGATCAGCGTGCCCGATCCCGACCTGGCGTACCTGGCCGAGGGCACCGACGAGTTCTGGCGCTACATCCGCGAGCTGCGCTGGGCCCAGGACTTCGCCCTGTCCAACCGGGACGAGATGATGGACCGGGTGGTGGCCTGCTTCGCCGAGTTCACCGGCGGCCCGGTCGAGGAACTGGAGCGGGTCCAGTGCCATCACAACTACACCGAGCAGGAGACCCACTTCGGCAAGAAGGTGTGGCTCTCGCGCAAGGGTGCCATCAACGCCGAGCCGGGCCGGCCGGGTCTGATCCCCGGCTCGATGGGCGACGCGTCGTACGTGGTCGTGGGCAAGGGCAACCGCCTGGCCCTGAACTCGTCCCCGCACGGCGCCGGCCGTAACTACTCGCGCTCGAAGGCCCGCAAGACCTTCACCCGCGAGCAGCTGCGCGAGGCCATGAAGGGCATCGAGTACCGCGACACCGACGCGTTCCTCGACGAGATCCCGCAGGCCTACAAGCCCATCGACGTGGTCATGCGGGACGCCGGCGACCTGGTGGAGATCCGCCACACCCTGCGCCAGATCGTCAACGTCAAGGGCGACTGACGCGATTCGCGGTACGGCCCGGGGAGCCCCCGGGCCGTACCGGCGCTAGCTCGCGGGACGTTGCCAGGGCTTCCCGACGATGGCGTAGCGCACGGTGCTCGAACCGACCACGGTGCCGGCCGGAACGCCGTCCTGGTCCTCGGTCAGGCGCTTGCGCTCGCCGATGAACGCGCCCGTCACCGGGTCGATGACTATCTCCTGCTGCTTTCCCGCGGCGGTGATGCCCAGGGCCGTACCGGCGCGGCCGTCGAGGGTCACCCGCCGCTCGGAGATCTCCAGCGTGGGCAGGTAGGTCAGGGCCCGGTACAGGGCCGCCCGCAGGTCGGCCGGGATCAGGCCGCTGCGCAGCGCGTCGGTGACGTAGACGAGAACTTCCTGGTCGCGGTCCTGGCCGTGGCCCTTCGTGTCGGTACGGAGACGGTCGTAGAGCCGGCGCGGGTCGCGGGGCAGTTCGGCCAGGAACGCGGCGGTGGGGCTCTGCCAGTTGCCGGGGGCGGCGCACGGGTCGCCGGCGGCCGGATAGAAGTTCCCGCACCGGCCGCTCAGCCGTTCCGGGCTCGACCGGGCGTCCAGGCCGGACCCCTTCACCTGCTCGTCGGTGCCGAGCAGGCGGGTCCGTTCGCCGGTGTCGGTGCGCAGCAGGAACCACTGAGCGGACGGGTCAGCGGGCACCCACGTCTCCTCCCGGGTCCCGAACAGGCCGGCCACGCCGGGGTTGTAGGCGGCGTGCAGGGAATGGGTGGCGATGTACCGGTACGAGCCGGCCGGGATCGGCCCGTCCAGGGCGAGGGTCTGCGCGTCGGCCGCGGTGTTCAGCGTCTGCGCCACTTCCACCATGGCGACCGGTGGCGCGCTGCCGCGAAGAGCCATGGCCACCACCGCCACCGCCACGAGGACCGCCGCCACCGCGAGCGGAAGCCGTGGCCATCGCCGCCGCCGGTCGGCGGGCCGTTCCTCGATCTCCGCCAAGACACGCGTGCGTACCCGCCGCAGCGCCCCGGCATCCTCGCCCGGCACCGGGTAGAGGTCGTGCAGAGCCTCATCGAGTTCGTCGATCATGACTCTCCTTCGCGCGGCGAGAAAGCCGGCCGGGGCGTTGTCGCCGAGGCCGAGCGCAGGGTGCGGCGGACGCGGTGCAGGCGGGAGCGGACGGTGCCTTCCGGTATGGCCAGGGCGGCTGCGATCTCCCGCGTGTCGAGGCCGGCCAGGCTGCTCAGCAGGAGCACGTCACGGTCGCCGTCGGGCAGGGCGGCGATCGCAGCGGCCAGGCCGGCGAGCCGGGCCCGGGCGTCGACCCGCTCGGCCACCTGGTCCTCGGTGCCGTCTACGCGGGTGCTGTGCCCGGACAGCCGCTCCGACAGGCGCTGCTGCTGAGCCTGGGTGCGATGGTGGCGGCGGAGCAGATTCACGGCGATCCCGAACAGCCAGGACCGGGCGGTGCCCCGCTCCGGGCGGAAGTCGCCGCGGGCCGACCACCCCGTCAGGAAGGTCTCGGCCACCAGGTCCTCGGCCTGTACCGCCCCGACCTGCCGGGCCAGGTAACGCCACAGCCCCGGCGCGTGTTCGTCGAAGAGTACGGTGAATCGTTCCCGGGCCCGCGGGCCGCTGAGCCAGGGATCCACATCGGCCACCGGTGGGCCGGCGGCCCCGGCCGTTCGTAGGGTCATGCCAAGTATTGCCAGAACGCGCCGGAAGCGTTCACGGCCCCTCGAACGGCACCACGGTGACGCCCGGCCAGCGGACGTCCGGCCGATGCCGTTCGAGGCGGGCGCGGAACCGTTCGAGGCCGGCGCGCCGCGGGTTGCGCCGCCAGACGCCGTCGAGGAGGTCGTCCAGCCCGAACGGGGCGCACACCTCGATCCCGCCGTCCGCGCGCAGGCGCACCGCCACGGCGGTCGCGGTTTCCGGCCACGTGCCGACGGCGTCCTCGACGGACGTGAACGGCTCGACCGGGCCGCCGCCGAACTTCGCTGGGTACCACGTGTGCACGGCGGCCTGGTTCTTCGCCTCCCACGGGACACCCGGCAGCCGGCGCTCCAGCCGTTGCGTCACGCGGTCGTCGTTGGCGCGGCTCAGGTCGCCCGGGTCGAAGAAGGCCACGTCCACATCCCGTACGGCCTCGGGACGGAACCCGGCGCCGAACCGCTCACCCCACACCAGGTCGCGCAGAGCCCCGGCCCCCACCCAGGCGTCGGGCACCGCCTCGTCCCGCACCGCTGTGAGCACACGCGTCATCCACGCGTCGCCCCGGATCAGGCCCGCCAGTGTCTCCGCCGTCGTCATGGGTCCAGAATGCACAGGCTCAGCGCCAGCTCTGGCAGCGCAGCGAGCACAGGTAGCGCCGGGGCGCCCGGTCGCCCATCCGGGTGCGGATCCGCTCGGCGACCGCGTCGAGCAGGGGTTCACGGACGGCGGGATCGAGTTTGCGGTACGCCGACTGGGTGCGCAGCAGGTCGGCGAAGCCCCGGCCGTCGAACCACTGGACCACCGGGTACCACCGGCGCGGCTCGGCGAGCACCTCGTCCTCCAGCGGCGGGTGGCCCCAGTGCGGGTTGCCGGGGTCGAACCGCTCGTGCAGGTCGGCGGTCTCGCCGTACACCTCCGGATCCCCCGCGCGGCGTACGACAGTGAAGTCGAGCAGGGCGAGGTGACCGGCCAGCGCGGCCGCCCGGCGCCGCCCGATCTCCGGATCGATCCAGTGCCACGACGAGGCGGCCACCAGGACGTCGAACCGGCGGCCCCGGTCGGGCCAGTCCTCGAAGGCCGCCGTCTCGACCGTCACGTTCGGGAAACCGGCGAGCCGGTGGCGGGCCAGGCCGGCCAGGGCCGGCCCCGGCTCGACCGCGGTCACCGCCCAGCCCCGGGCCGCCATCGAGCGGGTCGCCTGGCCGGTGCCGCAGCCGACCTCCAGCACCGGCGCTCCCGGCGTCAGCCCGGTCAGGCCGGCCAGGTCGTCGAAGAGCGCTTCGGGATAGCCGGGGCGGACCCGGTCGTACAGCTCCGGCACCTCGTCGAACCTCAGCCCCAGCGACTCGGTCATCCGCCCACCCCTGTTCCCGTCGTCACCCCTGGGCACCCGCGCTACATTCGGCAGCGGTGTTCCAGCTTTCCGCCGCCTTCAACCTGCACAGCGCCAAGGCCTTCGTCGGCCGTGACGGTGAGCTGGCGGTGCTGCGCGCCGCCCTGTCGGCTCCCCCGTCGGCCGTGCTGGTCCTCGGCGAGGGCGGCGTCGGCAAGACCCGCCTGGTGGCCGAGGCGCTGTCAGCGGCGCCCGGCCGGGTCATTGTGGCGCACTGCGACGACCTGCGCGAGCCGCTTCCGCTGGGCCCGATCCTGGACGGCCTGCGCCTGTGCTCGCCGGCCCTGCCGGGTCTCGACCCGGCGGTCGCCGTCTTCGCGCCCTATCTGCCGGCGCTGGCCGCCCTGAGCCCGCCGCCGCCGCTGGACGACCCGCGGGCCGAACGGGCCCGCCTGCTGGGGGCGATGGCCGCCCTGCTGGGCGCGCTGGCCCCGGTCGTGGTCGCGCTCGAGGACCTTCAGATGGCCGACCCGGCGACCCTGGAGTTCGTGACGTGGCTGGCCACCCATCCGGTGCCGGGGCTGACCGTGGTGATGACCAGCCGGGAGCCGGTCGCGGTGCCGGCCCGTGTCGTCCGCCTGGCGCCGCTCTCGCCGGCCGAGGTCGGCTCGCTCGCCGGGACGTTGCTGCGCCGCGATGTTCTGCCGCCGGTCTTCGTGGAGCAGCTGTTCGAGCGTACGGCCGGTGTGCCGTTCCTGGTCGAGGAGGTGGTCCGCTCCCTGGTCGAGCGGCATGAGATCGACCGCATCGACCAGCGCCCCGACCTGCTGGGCGACGTGCTCGGCGACGTGGCCGTGCCGGCCCTGCTGCGCGACGTCCTGCTGTGGCGCATGCGCCCCCTCGACGAGCCCACCCGCGACGTCCTCGGCGCCGCCGCCGTCCACGGCGTGGTGGCCGAGGCCCACGCCCTGGCCGAGCTGCTGTCGCTGCCGGTCGGACAGGTCGAGGAGGCGCTGCGCGACGCCGCCGGGGCCGGGCTGCTGCACCCGGTCGACGACGGGCCGCCCCGGTTCCGGCACACGCTGGCCCGGCAGGTCGTCTACGAGCTGCTGCCCGAGCTCGAACGGCGGATGCTGCACCTGCGCTGCGCCCGGGTCCTGGAACGTCAGGCGCCGCGCCCGGTGGCCCAGTTGGCGCACCACTACCGGCTGGCCGGGAACCCGGCCGACCATGTCCGCAACGCCGAGGCGGCGGCCGACCTGGCCACCGCGCGCGGCGACGACGCCACGGCCGCCCGCTTCCTGCTGGCCACCATGGACCACCCGGAGCTCCCCCGCCGCCAGCGGGCCCGCCTGGCCGGGAAGCTGGGCCGCTCGGCGGTGGAGGGCGTCACCCAGGCCGAGGCGATCCCGGTGCTGCGCCGCATCCTCACCGACCGGGGGCTGCCGCCCGGCGCCCGCGGCGACCTGGGCCTGGCCCTCGGCCGGATGCTGCGCCAGCAGGGCGAGGCCTCGGCCGGTTACGAGGAGATCGAGCGGGCCGTACCGCACCTCAAGCAGCACGGCCGCCGCGCGCGGGCGCTGGCCATCCTCTCCGCCCCCGACACCGTGCTCGACCGGCACGTGGACGAGCATCTGCGCTACTGCGCGGCCGCTCTCCAGGCGGCGCGGCAGTCGGGTGACCCGTCGGCCCTGCTGTCGGTCGAGATCGCCCAGTTGTCGCTGCGGCTGGAGCTGGACGAGCCGGGGGCGTGGCCGGCCGTGCGGCGGGCCCTGGACGATCCGCGCTTCGCCGACCACCCCCGCGACCACCTGCGCGCCTGCCTGAACTGGGCCCAGGGCGCCCTGCACACCGGCCGCGACGGCCGCGCGGCCCAGCTCCTGGCGATCGCCCGCGGCCTGCCCGCCGCCGCCGAGTACGAGCGGATCCGCCCGGTCGCCGAGCTCACCGAGCACGCCCTCGACCTGGCCACCGGCCGCCTGGACGGTCTGGAGGACCGCCTCCTGGCCTTCCTGGCCCGCCCCGACCGCCTGCCGCTGACCATGCTGGACGCCCGCCTGTACCTGGGCCGGCTCCGGGCCCGGCTGGGGCGGGCCGGTGAGGCCGAGTCGGACCTGCGCTCGGTGATCGCCGACGCCGAGCGGGTGGGTGCCGCCTGGCCGTTGATCCCGGCCCACACCGCCCTGGCCGCCGTGCTCGGCGATCCGGCCCCGGCCCGTACCGCGATCGCCCTGGCCGGCCGTAAGGGCCTGCCCGCCTGGGGCCGTTCGGCCGCCGCGGTGATCGAACGGCTTGCCTAAATGTTTTAGGCATGCGCATAATGGCTTTCGCAAGGAGGTCATGACATGGCGAGAGCGGGACTGACGGCCGACCGGCTGGCCCAGGCGGGCGCCGAGCTGGCCGACGAAGAAGGCTTCGACAACGTGACGCCCTCCGCGCTGGCCCGGCGCTTCGACGTGAAGGTCGCCAGCCTCTACTCCCACGTGAAGAACGCGCACGACCTCCGCGTCCGCGTCGCCCTCCTCGCCCTGGAGGAGCTGGCCGGGCTGGTCGCCGCCGCGCTGGCCGGCCGGTCGGGCCGCGACGCGCTGGCCGCCCTGGGCGACACCTACCGCGACTACGCGCGGGCACATCCGGGTCGCTACGCCGCCACCCAGTTCCCGCTCGACGACGAGACGGCGATGCGCAGCGCCGGGCCGCGGCACTCGCAGATGACGCGGGCGGTCCTGCGCGGCTACGCCCTGACCGAGCCCGACCAGACCCACGCCGTCCGCCTGCTGGGCAGCACGTTCCACGGCTTCATCGCCCTCGAGCTGTCCGGCGGCTTCTCCCACAGCACACCCGAGGCCGGCGAGAGCTGGAACCGCATTCTCGACGTCCTCGACGTCACCCTTCGTCACTGGCCCGCTTCGTCACCGGCCCCGAGGGACACACCATGATCACCACACCGATCACCGCCGAGGTCGTCCGCGGCGCCGTCGAGCTCGAGCCCACGGCCCACGGCCTGCTCCCCCATCGCCTGCCCGGGTGGGCCCGCGCGCAGACCCCCGACCCGCAGCTGGCCATGGTCGAGGCACAACCTTCCGGGGTACGCCTCGTCTTCCGCACCCGCGCCACGACGGTCGAGCTGCTGACCGTGCCCACGAAGCGGGTCTACCCCGGCCTCCCGCCGCGCCCCGAGGGCGTCTACGACCTGCGGGCCGACGGCGCCCTGGTCGCCCAGGCCACCGCCGCCGGCGGCAACGTCATCACCATCGACATGTCCACCGGCAAGTCCGGCTACCAGCCCGGCGGCCCCGTGACGGTGCCCTTCACCGCGCTGCCGGCCGGCGACAAGACCGTCGAGATCTGGCTGCCGCACAACGAGACCACCGAACTCGTGGCCCTGCGTACCGACGAACCGGTCGAGCCCTGGGCCCCGACCGGAACCGGCCCGGTCTGGGTGCATCACGGCAGCTCCATCAGCCAGGGCTCGAACGCCACCAGCCCGACGTCCATCTGGCCGGTCGCGGCCGCCCTGGACGCCGGGGCCGACCTGCTCAACCTGGGGTTCGGCGGGAGCGCGCTGCTGGACCCGTTCGTGGCCCGGACGATCCGCGACACCCCGGCCGGCCTCATCACCCTCAAGCTCGGCATCAACCTGGTGAACGCCGACCTGATGCGCCGCCGCGCCTTCGCCCCGGCCGTGCACGGCTTCCTCGACACCATCCGGGACGGCCACCCGGCCACCCGGCTGATCGTGGTCTCCCCGATCCACTGCGCGATCCACGAGGACACCCCCGGGCCCGGCGCCTTCGACCTGGAGGCCCTCAAGACCGGCGAGCTGAAGTTCATCGCCACCGGGACTCCGGACCCGACCAAGCTCACCCTGCGCGTCATCCGGGAGGAACTCGAGCGCGTCGTCACGGAGCGGAACGACCAGAACCTGACCTACCTCAACGGCCTCGACCTGTACGGCGAAGCCGACTCCCGGGACCACCCCCTGCCCGACCGCCTGCACCCGGACACCGCCACCCATCGCCTGATCGCCGACCGCTTCGTCAAGCGCGTCTTCGGCTGAGGCCCGCGGCAGGCTCCGGCTCGCCGAAAAGTTCCGCCGAACACCGATGAGTTCGAGCGCGGGCGCGGGTCTACTGAGCAGAACGTCGATGAAGGGACACGACAATGAGCCAGCCAGAGACCCGCACCCTCGCCGTACCGGGCGCGGTGTTGACCTATGACGTACGCCCCGGTGACGGACCTGTCCTGCTGCTCGCCGGCTCGCCGATGCAGGCCGAGGGGTTCGCGACGCTCGCCGGGCACTTCCCGGACCGGACGGTCGTCACGTACGACCCGCGCGGCATCGCCCGCAGCGAGCGCACCGACGGCGTCATCGAGTCGACGCCGGACGAGCACGCCGACGACATCGCGGCCGTCATCGCCGAGGTGTCCGACGGCGGGCCGGTCGACGTCTTCGGCAGCAGCGGCGGGGCGGTGAACACGCTCGCGCTCGTCGCGCGGCATCCCGCCCTCGTTCGTACGCTGGTCGCGCACGAACCCCCGTCGCTGCCCGTCCTGCCCGACCGGGAGACCGCCACCGCGGCGACGGTGGACATCCACGAGACGTACCAGAAGTCCGGCATGGGACCCGCGATGGTCAAGTTCTTCCTGCTCACCGGGGCCAAGGGCGAGATCCCGGCCGGTTTCGCCGACCAGCCGGCGCCCGATCCGGCGCAGTTCGGGCTGCCGGCCGAGGACAGCGGCGACCGCGCCGACCCGCTGCTGGGCCAGAACCTCATGTCGTGCACGCACTACGAGTTCGACTTCGGCGCGCTGCGGGCCGCGCCCACCCGGATCGTCGTGGCGGTCGGCGCCGAATCCGTGGGCGAGCTGGCCCATCGGGGCGGCGAGGGCGTCGCGGCCCGGCTGGGCACCGAGGCGGTCACCTTCCCGAGCCACCACGGCGGCTTCCTGGGCGGCGAGTTCGGCATGACCGGCGACCCGGACGGCTTCGCCGCGGCGCTGCGCGAGGCGTTGCGCTAGTCACGCTTTATTGCCAAGGCTTTGCAGCAGGGGCTCGGGGGAAATAGCGTCCGATCATGACCGCCACCTCCCGGGCCGCTCGATTTCGGGCGAGCCTGACCACCGCCGACAAGCGGTCGCTGTACGGCATGGCCGGCTTCATCGTGCTGCTGCACGTGGTCGGGTTCGGGCTGCTGTTCGGCTTCGTGGTGCCCAAGCACTTCCATCTCGGCGGGGCCCATCCGGTCTTCACGGTCGGCGTCGGGGTGCTCGCGTACACGTTCGGGCTGCGGCACGCGTTCGACGCCGACCACATCGCGGCGGTCGACAACACCACGCGCAAGCTCATGCAGGACGGGACCGGGCGCAAGCCGCTGTCGGTGGGTTTCTGGTTCTCGCTCGGGCACTCGACGATCGTGTTCGGGCTCGCGTTCCTGCTCTCGTTCGGCGTCAAGGCCCTGGCCGGGCAGGTCGAGGACGACGGCAGCGCGCTGCACTCGGTGACCGGGGTGATCGGGGCCTCGGTCTCCGGCGTCTTCCTGTGGATCCTCGGGATCCTCAACCTGGTGGTGCTGATCGGGATCATCAAGGTGTTCCGGGCCATCCGCCAGGGACGCTACGACGAGCAGGAGCTCGAGGAGCAGCTCAACAAGCGCGGCTTCATGAACAGGCTGCTCGGCGGCCTCACGAAATCGGTGCGCAAGCCGTGGCACATCTATCCGGTCGGGGTGCTGTTCGGGCTGGGCTTCGACACCGCCACCGAGGTCGGGCTGCTCGTGCTGGCCGGCGGCGCGGCCGTGTTCAACCTGCCGTTCTACTCGATCCTGGTGCTGCCGATCCTGTTCGCGGCGGCGATGTGCCTGATGGACACGGTCGACGGCGTCTTCATGAACGTCGCCTACGGCTGGGCCTTCGCCAAGCCGGTCCGCAAGGTCTTCTACAACATCACGATCACGTCGATCTCGGTGGCGGTGGCGCTGATCATCGGCACCATCGAGCTGATCGGCGTGCTCGACGACCAGGCGCACATCACCACCGGGCCGCTCGCCGCGATCGGCGCGATCCCGCTCGACTACGCGGGTTACGGCATCGTCGGGCTCTTCGTGGTGGCCTGGGCGGTCGCCCTCGCAGTCTGGCGTTTCGGCCGCATCGAGGAGCGCTGGTCGGCGCCTAAATAGGCCGGATCTCCTCGGTGCAGGCCGGCTCGCCGGCCTGGATGCGGGCGGTGACGTGGCAGGCGACCTGGCGCAGCATCGTGATCTGCTCCTCGGTCAGCCCGTCGATCACGTAGCGCCGGACGGCCTCGACATGCCCGGGCGCGGCCCTGACCACCAGGTCCCAGCCGTCGTCGGTGAGGATGGCGACCGTGTAGCGCCCGTTGCACGGGTCGGGCTCACGGCGCAGCAGGCCGCGGGTCTCGAGGCGCTTCACCACGTTCGACAGGCGGGACAGTGAGCTGGCCAGCCTGCGCGCGAGCTCGCTCATGCGCAGCGTGCGGCCCTCGGACATCGACAGGCCACTGAGCACCATGTAGTCGAACAGCGTGATGTTGTTGTCGCGCAGGAGCTGGGCGTCGAGCGCGGACGGCAGCAGGAACATCAGCTGAGCCAGCGAGATCCACGCCTCGCGTTCCTGATTCTCGAGCCACCGCGGTTCCGCCTGCATGCCCAGAAGAGTACGGCTCGGACGCGACTCCCCCGGAAACAGACGTGACACATCTCCCATATTCAAGCTTGAAGTGAACCTGCTACCTTAGCTTCAAGCTTGAAGCTAGAATGAGAACGTCACCGAGGAGAGCTCCCATGACCCTGTTCCGCCTGGACGCCAGCATCCGGATCGACGGCTCCACCAGCCGCGAGATCGCCGACATCGTCGAGCACGAGTGGCTCGCCTCCCACCCCGGCGACAAGGTCGTCAACCGGCACGTCGGCGCCGAGCCCATCCCCGCCACCGCCTGGGGCAACGCCGTCGCCGGGGGCGCCACCGAGGAGGCCGCCCGCACCCCCGAGCAGCGCGAGGCCATCGCGCTGGCCCGGACCCTGGCCGACGAGCTGATCAACGCCGACGCCATCCTGTTCGCCGTCCCGCTCTACAACTACGGCGTCTCCCAGCACTTCAAGACGTACGTCGACCTGCTGCTCACCGCGCCCAACGCGTTCGGCCAGCAGTTCCTCAAGGGCAAGCCGGTCGTGCTCGCGACCGTCCGCGGCGGCGCCTACGGCGCGGGCACTCCCCGTGAGGGCTGGGACCACTCCACCCCGTACCTCAAGCGGGTCATCGCCGACATGTGGGGCGCCGACCTGACCATCGTCGAGCGCGAGTTCACGCTCGTCGGCTCGAACCCGGCCCTCGACCAGTTCACCGACGCCGCCGCCGCCATGCACGCCGAGGCCCTCGACGCCGCCCGCGAGGCGGGCAAGGCGCTGGGCGCTCTTCCCAACGGCCTCTGAGTTCGGCACTGTGAACGGGTGAGCCGATTCGTCGATGAAGTGATCGCGAACGCCGCCCGCGCCCGCACCGGCATGGTGACCGGTGAACCGGGCGAACCCCTCCGCCGCACGTGGGGCGAGGTCCACGACGCCGCCCGCCGGATAGCGGGCGGGCTCGAGCCCGGCCAGGCCATCGCCGTCCTGGCCGGGCAGCCCGCCCAGATCGCCGGAGTCGCGCAGGCGATCTGGCTGGCCGGCGGCAGCATGACGATGCTGCACCAGCCCACTCCCCGGACCGACCTCGAGGTCTGGCGCGACGACACGGTGCGGGTCCTGCGCATGATCGACGCCCGGGCCGTCGTCGTGGGCGCGCCTTTCGAACCGGTGATCCCGGTCCTCGAGGCGTACGGCATCAAGCATCATCTCCTCGACGATCTGCTGGCGGGCCCGCCGATCGACCGGATCGCCGAGACCGGCGAGGACGACGCGGCCCTTCTCCAGCTCACCAGCGGGTCGACCGCCGAGCCCAAGGCCGTGCGCATCACCCACGGCAACCTCTACGCCAACGTCACCGACTCGGCGCGGCATCTCGGCTGCGACGAGAGCGGCGTCATGGTCTCGTGGCTGCCCATGTTCCACGACATGGGCATGGTCGGCTGCCTGCTGCTGCCCATGCTCAGCGGCATGGAGCTGATCAGCGTCACCCCGGCCGACTTCCTGAGCCGGCCGCTGCTCTGGGCCGAGCTGATGAGCCGGTACGGTGCCACGATCACCACCGCCCCCAACTTCGCCTGGGCGGTGCTCGCCCGCCAGCTCACCCGGGTGCCCGACGGCGCCCTCGACCTCTCGAAGCTCCAGGTGGCCGGCAACGGCGCCGAGCCGATCGACCCGGCCACCATGGAGGCCTTCGTGGCCACGGCGACCCGGTTCGGGCTGAAACCCGAGGCGGTGAACTGCTGCTACGGCGCCGCCGAGAGCACCCTGGTCATCTCGATGTCGGCGATGGCCGACCCGATGCTGCTCGACGTCGTCGACGCGGCGGCGCTCGAGCGGGACCGGCGGGCCGTGCCCACCGAGGGCGGCGCCCGCCGGCTGCCGAAACTCGGCAAGCCGTTCCCCACCGTCGAGGTCCGGGTGGTCGACGACGACGGCAAGCCGCTGGGCGAACGCCAGGTCGGCCGGGTGCAGCTGCGCGGCGAGTCGGTCACCGACGGCTACATCACGCCGGACGGCTGGGAGCCCGCGCGCGACGCCGGCGGCTGGCTCGACATCGGCGACGAGGGCTACCTCACCGACGGCCAGGTCGTCGTCTGCGGCCGCCGCAAAGACGTGATCATCATGGGCGGCCGGAACATCTACCCGACCGACATCGAACGCGCCGCCGGCCGCGTCCCCGGGGTCCGGGAGGGCAACGTCGCGGCCGTACGCCTGCTCGCCGGCGACGGCCGGCCCCGCGAGTCCTTCGCCGTGATCGTGGAGGCCCGCGACGGCGCGCCCGACGACATCGCCCGCGAGGTCACCAGCCGCATCGTGGCCGAGATCGACGCCCGCCCGGCCCAGGTCCGGGTGGTGCCGCCGGGCTCGCTGCCCAAGACGCCGTCCGGGAAACTGCGCCGGGGCGCCGCGCGGGACCTGCTCGGATGACGCGGGCGCTCGTGTTCACCCGCACGGCCGGCTACCGCCACGAGTCCCTTCCGGCCGCGGTGGCGGCGGTGTCCGCTTTCCCGGGTGTCCGCGTCGTGCCCAGCGAGGATCCCGTCGCGCTGCACGACCTCAGCCGGTTCGACGTGGTCATGTTCCTGTCGACGACCGGCGACGTCCTCGACCGGCGCGGGCGATCGTCGCTGCGGTCGTTCGTCACGGGCGGCGGTGGCTTCGTGGGGGTGCACTCGGCGGCGGGCACGGAGCTGAGCGATCCCTGGTACGGCGAGCTTCTGGGCGCCCGGTTCGCCGGGCACCCGGAAGGCGTACAGCAAGCGACGCTCTTCGATCCTGACGGTGTGCCCTGGAAGTTCACCGACGAGTGGTACGGCTTCACCGAGGTCCGCGACGACCTGGAGATCCTGCTGACGGTGGACGAGGAGACCTACGAGCCCGGGCCGTACGCGATGACGGGCCCCCATCCGCAGGCGTGGCGGCGGCCGGTGGAAGCGGGCCGGTCCTGGTACACCGCGCTCGGGCACACGAACGAGGCCTGGGCCGACCCGGCGTTCCTCGACCACGTTCGCGGAGGTATCGCCTACGCCGCCCGCGGCTGACGGGTTCACGCCGGTGACGACGGTCGCGAAAGGGTGTCGCGGCCGTCGCCGCGGCCTAGCGTGGGCGGCGTGCTGGCACTCATCGACCGCTTCGGCTACCTCGGCGTGGCCGGCGTCGTCTTCGTGGAGAGTTTCGGCGTTCCGGCCCCCGGCGAGACCGCGATCATCGCCGGCGCGGTGGCCGCCGGCAGCGGCCACCTGAACATCTTCGGCGTCGCCACGGTCGCCTTCCTGGCCGCCGTCACCGGCGACACCCTCGGCTACGAGATCGGCCGCCGCGGCGGCCGCCCGCTGGTGCAGAGATTCGGCAAGTACGTCCGCCTGACCCCCGAACGCCTGGACAAGGTCGAGGCGTTCATGACCCGCCAAGGCCCGAAGATCATCGTGGTGGCCCGCTTCGTCGAGGGGTTACGGCAGTTCAACGGCATCGTGGCCGGCCTCAGCGGCATGCACTACCGCAAGTTCATCGCCTGGAACGCGCTCGGCGCGGCCCTGTGGGTGGGCTTGTGGGCGACCGGCGGCTACTTCGCGGGCGACCACATCGAGCAGATCGCCAAGGCGGCCAGCCACTACCTGGTCGTGGTGGCCGCGGTGGCGGTGCTGGCCGTCGTCGCGTACGTCTGGCGCCGTCGCCGCCGCCGCCGGACGGCCGATAGGTGAGAATGTTCGCGCATCTCCCCATCAGTCCCCTCAGGAGGCTCCATGAAGGGCCAGGTCGTCCACTCCCCCACCGGTGAACAGATCGTCCTCGCCGACATCGGGCTGGCCGAACTGTTCGACAACCCGGTCGTCCGGGTGTGGGACGTGTCGCTGCGGCCCGGCGAGACGCACCCGTGGCACCTGCACCACAACCCGTACGTGGTGCTCAGCATCTCCGGCTCGGAATGCCGGATGGACTGGCTGGACGGGTCGGAACCCCGCTTCCTCAACGAGTATCGGGGCGGGTCCGTCTACCGGCCGATCTCGCCGGTGCACCGGCTCACGAACATCGGCGACCGCTTCTACCAGAACCGCCTGGTCGAGTTGAAGCAGCTGGGCGAGCTGCGCGCCGAACCGTACCCGGTGGGCGAGGGCGCCCGCAGCATCCCCGGCTCCCCGCTGGAGCACGACCACGTCCGGGTCCGAACGGTACAGGCACCGGCCGAACTGGACCTGGCGCAGGTGCCGCACGTGCTGGCGGCCCTGGACGAGCCCCAGGAGGTCCGCTTCCACGAGGGCGGCCCGCTGAAACTCGAGGGCACCGGCGAGTGGTTCGTGGTGGAGCTGACCCTGCCGATCTAGGAACCGTAGGCGACGAGGCGGTCGTGGCCGTGCGGAAGCCCGAAGCCGGAGACGTCGAGGGCGAAATTGGCGAAGGCCACACCGTCGTACAGCCAAGCCCCCGGATTGTCGGCGAGCACCCGGACAAGCCGCCGCTGCCGTTCATCGAGCCGCCGAAACGGCGTCCCCGCGGCAACGGGCCCGCCCGGGAAGGCGGCCCGCAGCGCCACACGGAGCGCGGTGAGCGCCGGCTCCGCGCTGACGTGGCGCAGCCTTCCCAGGGCGGGGTCGAGCGCGTCCACCCCGATCAGGGGCAGAGAGAGAAGAGCGTAACCCTCGAGGTCCCCTTCGAGGTACGGGATCGAGGGGTCGGCCGGCCCTTCGAAAGCGGCCCAGCCGAGCAGTTCGTCCCGCACGTCCCGTTCCTGGCCGGCGTCCTCACCGCCCACCAGGCGGGCCAGCGCGACCGCGCCGGCCCAGCGCATCTTCGGGTCTTCGCTGAGCAGCGCCCTTCTCGCCACCGGCACACCTTCAGCCATCCCCAGCAGCCCGATCCCGACCACCGCGCCCGGGTCCGCCGCCGCCCCTGAGATCTGCTCCGCTCGCGCTCCTGCCCCTGCCCCTGCCCCTGCCCCTGCCCCTGCCCCTGCCCCTGCCCCTGCCCCTGCCCCTGCCCGATTTTTCAGGATTTCCAGCGACTTAATCTCGCCGGGAAACCAACTCAAGAGATACGCCGCCGACGCGGCGACATCGTCGTCCCCGGCGGCCAGCCGTTGCAGCACCGGCAGACCCGCCGCCACCGCCTCGTACGCGCGCAGCTCATCCACCAGGCCTCGCGCCCGCAGCTCGTCCACCCGTACCGTCCCCGGCAGCCACATCTCCTCCGCCCCGATCGCAATGATCCCCAGCAGATAGAGCAGCAGATCCCGATCGGGCGTGGACGCCTCCGCCACCAACTCCAGCAGCCCCGGCACCGCCGCCGCGCTGGCCGGGTAGCGGTTCCCCTGGTGAACGATGCTCGCGTAGAGCGCCCCGAACGCCTCCCGACGCTCTTCCTCGTCCACCGATCTCAGCGCCGCGAGGTGCCCCGGCACGTCCTCCGCCGACCCGTACGCGTGCCGCAGCCCCGCCCAGTCCACCACCGCGCCATCATGCCAGCCCTTGACCAGCGTTTCCTTCGCCGCCGCCACGCGTTGATCATGCGATGAAGCGGACAGTCTCCCTACTCCTGACGCTCGCACTGGGCACCCTGGCGCCATCCGTTCCGGCGCACGCCGCCGGCGCCCCGGCGCCCGAATTCGGCAAACCAGTACCGGCATCCAGCGCCCAGGCACTGCCAGCCGGCGCCCAGGCACTGCCAGCCGGCGCCCAGGCACTGCCAGCCGGCGCCCAGGCACTGCCAGCCGGCGCCCCGGCACTGCCAGCCGCCGCCCAGGCACTGCCAGCCGGCGCCCCGGCACTGCCAGCCGCCGCCCAGGCACCCACGGCCCACGCACCTACCGACCGGGCGCTGGCGTCCGGCGTATCGGTGCGGGCTCCGGACGCTCTCGCGGCTGCCGTTGATCGGTTTCTCGCCGATCCGGCTCTGGCCGGAGCTCAGGCCGGCGTCGTGGTGGCGGACGCGCGGACCGGCGCGACCCTTCTGAACCGGCGGGGCGGCGAGCGGCTTCTGCCCGCCTCGAACGTCAAGCTGCTGACCTCGGCCGCCGCCATGGCACTGCTCGGGCCGGGCCACCGTTTCGTCACCTCCGTACGAAGCGGCGGCTCCCGGCCGGGCCCCGTCCTCAACGGTGACCTCTACCTGCGCGGCTCGGGCGACCCCGCGCTGACCCCCGCCTCGCTGGACGCGCTCGCCCGCGACGTGGCCGCCACCGGGCTCCGCCGCGTCACGGGGGATCTTGTCGGTGACGACACCGCCTTCGACGACGTGCGGCTCGGCCTCGAGTGGGCCTGGGACGACGAGTCCTTCGCCGGGGCGGCGCCTGTGTCGGCCCTCACATTGTCACCCGACAGTGACTTCCTGTCCGGAACGGTCACCGTTACTGTCGGTGGAACCCCACCCGTCGTACGGCTGACTCCTCCGACGTCTCTGCTGGCCGTCGACAACCGCGCCGCCACCGGGCCCGGCCCGAGCACCATCGCGGTCACCCGCCGGCACGGCACCGACACGCTTCTGGTCACGGGGACCTTGGCCGCCGGCGCCCCGGCCGAGAAGCGATCCGTTGCCGTGGGTGACCCCACCCTGCTCGCCACTGAGGTCTTCCGCTCGGCGTTGCACCGTCACGGCGTACGGCTGGAGGGAGGAACTCGGACCGGCGAGCCCGCGCCGTCCGGCAGCCGGGAGGTGGCCCGGCATGCCGGGCCGCCGCTGCGCGAGCTGATCGCCCCGCTGCTGAAACTCTCGAACAACAACATGGCGGAACTGCTGGTCAAGGCCATGGGCAACGGCTCCTGGGAGGCCGGAACGGCCGCGGTCGCGGGCTACCTGGCCCGGCTCGGCGTCGATCCGGCCACGCTGCGGCAGGTGGACGGCTCCGGCCTGTCGCGGCGCAACCTGGTCCCGCCCGCCGCGCTGGTCCGGCTGCTGCTCCGCGTGCGCGCGGAACCCTGGTTCGGCACCTGGCGCGCGGCACTGCCGGTGGCGGGCGACCCGGATCCGCTGATCGGCGGCACCCTGCGTAACCGTATGCGCGGCACACCGGCGGCGGGCGTGGTGCACGCCAAGACCGGCACACTCACCGGCGCCTCGGCCCTGTCCGGCTACGCCGACGGTGTCCACCCGGTCGTCTTCTCGGTGATCGTCAACAATCAGCTGGCCGCCTCCGTCACCCCGGCCATCGACCGCCTCGTCGTCGCGCTGAGTGACCAAGGATCGCCTGACGTCTGATCCTCAGTGCTCGCTGGCGCGCCCCTGCGTCGGCCGACTGGCGTACGGCGAATACGGTATGGCGGAGACTTCGCTGGGATGACGACGGGATGATCCCCGTCGAGCGATGCTGGTCAGGGCAGGATGCCGCGGCACCGCGCATCGGACGACTCTGGAGAACGGCACCGTGACGACCGAACAGCCCGCTGTGAGCGGCGACCAGATCGCCCGGCGGGCCGAACAGACCGTGGCGGTGCCGACGGCGCCCTCCACGTTCGCCGACGATCTGGGCCACTTCATGCTGGTGTACAAGTTCGGCCTGGCCGAGATCGGCACGAAGATCTCGATCCTGGCCGAGGAGCTGGCCCACCGCGGCCGGGGCAACCCGATCGAGCACGTGCTCCCCCGCCTCAAGACCACCCAGAGCCTCACCGCGAAGGCCGACCGCATCGGGTGCCCGCTCAACCTCGACGACCTGCGCGCCCGGATCCGTGACATCGCCGGCATCCGGATCGTCTGCAGCTTCGTCTCGGACGTCTACACGGTCGCCGACATGCTGACCCGCCAGCCCGACGTCACGCTGATCGAGACGAAGGACTACATCGACCGCCCGAAGACCAACGGCTACCGCAGCCTGCACCTGATCGTCGAGATCCCGGTCTTCCTGTCCGACCGGGTGGTGTCGGTACCGGTGGAGGTCCAACTCCGTACCGTCGCCATGGACTTCTGGGCCAGCCTGGAACACAAGATCCATTACAAGTACGACCCCGACGTCCCCGCCGCCCTCCGGCAGGAGCTCGCCGCGGCGGCCGAGGACGCCGCCCGCCTGGACATCCGCATGGAACGCCTGCACCGCGAGATCCACGGCCCCCGTCGCTGAGCCGGAGCTTCACACCCCTAGCGCGACCCACTCGATCTCGTCGCCGTCGCTGCCCACGTCCTCGCGGGTGGCGATGTTGACGCCCAGGCCGGGCACGTCCATGCCGTCGGTGAACTCGACCGGCTCCCGCAGCTCGAAGCCACGGGCGGTGAGCGCCGGCTCCAGGGTGCCGAACGTCGTGTCGTACAGCTCGATCCCGTCGTACTGGAGCGAACCGGCGATGAACAGGATCGACGTGAGCAGCCCGTCGTCGTACCGCAGGAAGAGAGTCGTGTGCTCGTTGCTGAACTGGTCCTCGTAGGGCCGGTTCTCGTCGGGCGCGCCGAAGCGGCCGGCCAGCGCGGCCCGCAACCGGTCGCGGTCCGTCCTGAGCAGCACTTCGACGTCGCCCGACCGGAGCCCCTGGTGGGGCACCAGTTCCCAGCGCTCGGCCATCCGATCCTCCCAGAAAAGGATCATGGTAGCCGGGTGTCAGGGTGCCGCCTGGAACACGAGGTTGAAGGGGGTCTCGGCCACGCGGCGGAACTGGGAGAAGCCGGCGCCGGTGGCCACGTCGCGCAGGCGGCGCTCGCCCGCCTGCGCGCCCAGGGCGGCGCCGACCTCCTGGGAGAGTGAGTTCGGCGTACACAAAAGGGTCGAAGCTCCGTAATAGACCGCGCCGACCGGGTTCAGATTGTCGCGCACGGAGTCGCCGGCGAACGGCTCGACGATGAGCAGGGAACCGCCGGGCGCGAGCCGGGAGCGCAAGTGAGTGAGGACGCCGCCCGGGTCGCCCATGTCGTGCAGGCAGTCGAACAGGCAGATCAGGTGGTAGTCGCCCTCGAGGTCCTTGGCCGGGCCGGTCTCGAAGCGGGTCCGGTCGGCGACGCCCGCCTCGGCCGCGCGCTGCCGGGCCGTCTCGACGGAACCGGCGTGGTAATCGGTGCCGACGAACCTCGACTGCGGATAGGCGCGGGCCATGAGGATCGTGGAGGCGCCGAGGCCACAGCCGATGTCGGCCACCCGGCCGCCGGCCTTGAGCGTGGCCTCCACGCCGTCCATGGCCGGGATCCACGAGGTGGTCAGGTAGGCCTGATAGCCGGGGCGGAAGAACCGCTCGCAGCCCTCGAACAGGTCGTGGTGGTGCTCGTGCCAGCCGACACCGGCGCCGGTCCGGAAGGCGTCGACGAGCCGGTCCGTGGAGCGCACGGCGGCCAACATCAGCTCGAAGCCGCCGATCACGCAGGCCGGGCTGTTCTCGTCGGTCAGCGCGACGGCGTGTTCGGCCGGCAGCACGAACCGGTCGTCGCCGGTGAGCTCGACGTAGCCGGCGGCGGCCTGGGCCGACAGCCACTCGCGGACGTAGCGCTCGGCGGTCCCGGTGCGGTCCGCCAGCTCGGCCGCCGTCACCGGCTTCCCGTCGGCCATGGCCCGGTACAGGCCCAGCTTGTCGCCGATCACGGCGAGCGACCCGGTCAGCATCGATCCGAAGTCACCGACCGCCCGGAAGACGAAGTCCATCAGGCGCTGCTCGTTCACTGTCGTAGTCGTCATGCCGGGCAAGCTATGCGGGCCGATTTCCGTTTCGTGTCCGCTTCCCGTCCGCGCCGGCGGCGCCGGGCGCGCACAATCACCGGCATGCCCGGCGAGCTGCGCATCCGGCTGCTCGGCGGCTTCCACGCGGAGGCCGCCGGCGAGACCGTCGCGCAGTGGCATCGCAGCGCCGCCCTCTGCCTGGTCAAGCTGCTGGCGGTGACTCCCGGCCACCGGCTGCACCGCGAGCGGGCCGTCGATCTGCTGTGGCCGTCCGCGCCCTCACGCCTGAACAAAGCGCTGCATTTCGCCCGGCGGGCTCTGGGCGGCGAGCATCTGCTCCTGCGCGGCGAGATGCTCAGCCTGCACGGCTCGCCGCTCTGGGTCGACGCCGACGCCTTCGAGGAGGCGGCCCGGCGAGGCGACATCGACCAGGCCCTTCTGCTGTACGGCGGTGAGCTGCTGCCCGAGAACAGATTCGACGCCTGGGCGTCCACGCGTCGCGACCAGCTGCGCGACCTCATGGCCCCGCTGCTGCTGTCCCGGGCCGACGGGTTACTGGCTCGCGGGGACCGGCGCGGGGCCGTGGCCGCGCTGGAACAACTCGTCGAGGCCGACCCGCTGCACGAGGAGGCGTACGCGCGGCTGATCGCCCTCGAGGAGCGCCATCGCGCCCTGCGCTGGTACGCGCGGATCGAGGCGCTGCTGCGCGACGAGCTCGGCGTCGCCCCGGGTGCCGCGCTGCGGCGCGCCCACCGCGCGCTGCTGGCCGCGCCCGCCCCGGCCGGCGACGGCGAGGAACGCAAGCTGGTCACAGTGCTCGACGCCGACTTCCGGGGCCACCCCGCCCTCCGAAGTGAAGCCGACGACCCCGAACAGGCGCGGCGGGATGTCGCGACGTGGACCGGTCTGCTCGGCGAGATCGCCGGGCGGTGGGGTGGCACGGTCCAGCCCCGGGTCGGCGGCGGAATCATCGCGATCTTCGGCTATCCGGCCGCGCGGGAGGATCACGCCTCGCGGGCGCTGTGGGCGGGCTTCGAGATGTTGCAGCGCTCGGCCGCGCCGCTGCGGATCGGCGCCGACACCGGGGAGATCATCGCACCGGATCCGCCGTCCGAGGCCCTCGGCGACATCGGGGGGACGGTTCTCGACGGGGCGGCCCGGCTGCGCGAGGCGGCTCCCCCGCGCACGCTCCACGCCACCGGGCGTACCCGGCGGGCCGCCCGGCGTGGCGCCTTCCGTTTCGGGGGCAGCCGCCTGCTGGCCGCGTCGTGGGCCGTCGAGCAGCAGCACACCGGCGAGCCGCCGATGGTCGGCCGCGCCGGTGAGCTGACCGCGGTCCTCGGGCTGATCGACGAGGCGGTCACCAGCCGCCGGCCACGCCTGGTCACGGTGGCCGGCCCGGCCGGCATCGGCAAGAGCCGCCTGGTGCGCGAGGTCGTCCTGGAAGCCGGGGCGGCCCGGCCCGGCATGCGGGTGCTGCGCGGGCGATGTCTGGCCGCCGGTGACGGCATCACCTACTGGCCGCTCGGCGAGATCCTGCGCGACGCGTGCGACATTCCGCTCAGCACGCCCGGCCCGGTCGCCGCCGAGCGGCTCCGCGGCGCGGCCCGGCACCTGGATCCGCCCACCGTTCACGCCCTGGCCGCCGGGGCCGCCATCCGCCTGCCCGGCAACCCGCTCGACACGGCCGACCCGCGGACGGTGGCCGACGAACTCGGCCGGGCCTGGCCGCGTTTCGTCTCCGCGCTCGCCGCCCGCGGCCCGCTCGTGCTGGTCATCGAGGATCTGCACTGGGCGGGCGCGCCCATGCTGGCCATGGTGACGCGGCTGCTGGCCCGCTCGGCCGGGCCGGTCGTCCTGCTCGCCACCGCCCGGCCGGAGCTGTTCGAACGCGACCCCGCGGTCGCCGGTACGGCCGGCGCCTCCGTCGTGTCGCTCACCGCGCTGACCGACGAGGCCGCCCGCGACCTGGTCACCCGCCTGCCGCACGATCCCGGCCGCCGCGACGAGATCCTGGCCCGCGCCGAGGGCAACCCGTACTTCCTCGGGCAGCTCGCCGCCCACCTGGCCGAGGGCGGTTCCGGCACGGCCCTGCCCGACACCCTGCACGCCCTGCTGTCGGCCCGGGTCGACGCGCTGCCACCGGCCGAGAAACGCCTCCTGCGGGCCGCCGCCGTCGCCGGCCGGACCTTCTGGACGGAGCCGCTGCGCGACCGGCACGACCCCGAGGCGCTGGCCTCCCTCGAAGCACGCGGTCTCGTGCTGGCCCGGACCGGACCGGGGCGAGAGGAGTACGCCTTCACGCACGCCCTGCTGCGTGACGTCGCCTACGCCGCGCTGCCCACCGCGCAGCGGGCGACCGGGCACGCCGACGTGGCGGCCTGGCTCGAGGAGGTCTCCCGCGAGCGCGTCGACGAGGTCATCGAGCTCATCGCCTTCCACTACGCGGCCGCCGCCGACAACGCCGGCCAAAACAAGGCCGGGACCAACGATTGGGTACGGGCGAAAGCCTTCCGCTCGCTCATCGCCGCCGGTGTCGGCGCGCGCCGCCGCTACGCCGTGGACAAAGCGCTCGACCTGCACCGGCGGGCGCTGCGGTACGCCACCGATCCGGCCGAGGCGCTGGAAGCGATCGGCGACGACCACGAAACCGCCTACGCGGGCGACGACGCCGTCCGCGCCTGGCGCGAGGCGATCGCGCTGACCCACGGCGACCGGCGGGCCGCGCTCTGCCTGAAGACCGCCCAGATGGTGGTGGCCCGCTGGGGCGGGTTCCGGGTGCCGGCCGACCCGGCCCTGGGCGACCGGGTGATCGACGAGGGCCTCGCCGCCGTCAGCGATCCGTCGGTCAAGGCCCGGCTGCTCGCCCTGCGGGCGCTGTGCGGCTCACGGTGGTCGTGGACCGGCCGGCCCGACCCTGTGCCCGTCGCCCACCGCCGCCGGGCCGCCGAGGCGGCGTGCGCGCTGGCCGGCCGGCTCGGCTCGCCCCCGCTGCGCGGCGTCGCCCTGCTCGGCCTGGCCGCCGTCCACTTCCAGGAGGGCCGCTACCCCGACGCCGTGCTGAACATCCTGGAACAGACCGGGAACGACGGCAGCGACCGGGACCGCGCCCTGGCCCATCTCGTCGCCTGCCTGCTCATCACCGACGTCCGCGGCGACCACGTGACCGCCTTGGAGCACGCGCTCCTGGCGTACACGGGCGCCCGTGACCTGTCCCCGCACGATCGTCTCCACGGCACCGCTGTGGTGATGACCTGCCTCGAGCACCTGGGCCGGTGGGCCGAGATCGACCCGTACCTGCGGGAGCACCTGGCGCTGCGCCAAGGCCCCGAGGCCGAGATGAGCTGCCCCTACATCCGCTCCGGCCCGCTGGTCGCGGCCCTGGCCCTGGCCCGCCGGGGTGAACCGGACCGGGCCCGGGCGGTGGCCGCCACCGTCACCCCCGACCTGCTCCGGCCGGGCAACCCCGAGGCGGCCCGGGCCCGATTGCTGGTCGAGCTGGGCGACCCGGCCGCCGCCCGCGACCTGGCGCTGTCGCTCGTCACCCGGCGGCGCCGGCCCGGACCCGAGGAGATCCCGCACGAAGCCCTGGCCCTGGTCGAGTCGTACGAGGCCCTGGCCGACCACGAGGCGCTGCGCGACTTCCTGCCCACCGCCCGCTCGGCCGCCGGCTACTTCGCCGCGATCTCACCGCACTGCGACCGCGCCGAGGCCCACTCCCTGGCCGCCGCGGGCGACCACGCCGCCGCGGCCCCCTTGCTGACCCGCGCCGCCACCGCGTTCGACCGTATGTCCCTGCCCTTCCAGGCCACACGCACCCGCCGAGCCGCCGCCGAGCTGAACATCGCCGCACCGCCAGGACGCGGAACTGCGTAGCGAGGTCAGCGGCAGCCTCCGTAGGCTCGCCACCGTGCGACTGATGACCGAACGCCTGCTGCTGCGCCCGCTGCGGCACGGCGACGAGGCGGATGTGCTGGCCTACCGGAGCCGGGCCGACGTCTCGCGCTACCTGGAGGGTGAGCCCATGGCGCCCGGCGACGTGGAGTCCTTCGTCGCGGAGCGGGCGGACGCCACGCGCATCGAGAAGGACGGGGATCGCATTCTGCTCGGCGTCGAGCTTGACGGTCGTGTCATCGGGGACGTACGGCTGCGCTCGGGGCGCCTCGAGGACCGGCAGGGCGAGATCGGCTGGGTCTTCCACCCCGGTCATCAGGGGCACGGCTACGCCACGGAGGCCGCCCGCGCGCTGGTCCGCCTCGGCTTCGACGAGCTGGGCCTGCACCGGGTGTGGGCTCAGCTCGACCCGCGCAACGAGGCCTCGGCCCGCGTCTGCCGTCGCCTGGGCATGCGGCAGGAGGCGCACCTCGTCGAGGAGTCCCGCTTCAAGGGTGAGTGGGGCGACCTGGCCATCTACGCCGTCCTCGACCGCGAGTGGCGAGCCGCGTCCGAACAGCCCGGCTGACGCCCGCCGTCAGGGGCGGACGACGGCGGTGAAGTCGGTGGCGCCGGAAGGTGCCGGGTCGCCGTTGTCGTCCAGCAGGGCGGTGACGGTCAGGGCGGCCTCGGCACACAGGGCGCGGAACTGGGCCGGAGTGTGCCAGTGCAGGATCCACTCGCGGCCGGCCGTTTCGGATCCGGTGGCGGTGAGGCGTTCGTAGCGGCTCGTCGTGACGCGGGTTCGGGCCACCGGGTCGTACGTCTCGGACAGCGGGGTGTAGCGAAGCAGCGAGCCGTCGTCACCCTCGGCCTCGCGGGGCACGCCCAGGTCGGTGGAAGGGTCCGGGATCCACAGCGGAATCAACGCGGCGCCGTCGTCGGTCAGGTGGGCGCGGATGGCATTCAGCGCGCGCAACGCCGTCTCGTCGTCCGGCAGCAGGTTGAAGGTGGGGCCGGCCAGGAAGATCGAGCGGTACCGGCCGGGGAGCGACAGGGACTCCATCGGCTGATGGTGGAGGGTGACCTCCACGCCCCGGGCGGCCGCGTTGGCCCGACAGCGGGCCAGCATGTCGGCCGAGGAGTCGACGCCGGAGACCGCGAAACCCTGGGCTACCAGGGACAGCAGCGGCTCACCGTCGCCGCAGCCCAGTTCCAGGGCCGGCTCCCCGGTGCGGCTGATGAACCCGGCGTAGGGGGCGGCGTCGAAGTGGGCGGACTTCAGCTTGGCGTACGCGTCCACCACCAGGCCCGTGTAGAACTGGGCCGGGTTCACTCGCGGCCCCGGAGCAGGGAGACCCGGAACGGGCGCAGCTCGCCCCGGGCGTGGCCGCTCGTGATCGCCGGGTCCTCGTCCATGATCCGCCGGGCGGTGGCCTCGTCGGGGGCCTCGATGACGGCGACGCCGGTGTTCACCGGGCCCAGGGTGGGTCCGGCCATGATGAGCACGCCGTCGGCCAGGAGTTGCTGCAGGCGTTGGAAGTGGGCCGCCCAGACGGCTTTTTCCTCGTCGGTCATGGTGGCGGCGAAATTCTCGCGGGGCGGATGAAGAAAATAGATCCACTCGGCCATGCGCGAAACTTATCAGCAGGCGGCCGGGGGGAAACCGCGGTCAACGGGGCGAGGGTGTACGCATGGATTTCGTGAAGGGCCGGGTGCTGCGACCCGGCGACGAGGACTTCGACGCCGTCCACCGGCCGTGGAACCTGGCCGGGCAGGACGTCACAGCGGTGGTGGCGGCCGCCGACGTCGACGACGTGGCCGCGCTCGTACGGTACGCGGGTGAGAACGGGCTGACGGTGGCCACGCAGGCGGGCGGGCACGGCGCCTCGGGCAACGCGGGCGGCGCGATTCTGCTTCGGCTCGACCGCCTGGATGAGCTGCGGATCGATCCGGTCGCCGCGACGGCGAGGGTGGGCGCGGGGGTTCGCTGGGGAGCGGTGCAGGAGGCGGCGGCCGCGCACGGGCTGACCGGACTGGCCGGCAGTTCGCCGATCGTGAGCGTCACCGGCTACACGCTGGGTGGCGGGCTGAGCTGGTTCGGCCGGAAGTACGGCTGGGCCGCCGACAGCGTTACCGCGTTCGAGGTCGTCACCACGGACGGTGACCACGTACGGGTGACCGACGGTGACCTGTTCTGGGCCTTGCGCGGCGGGGGCGGCGACTACGCGATCGTCACGGCGATCGAGTTCGGGCTGCACCCCGCACCGGAGCTCTACGGCGGCCGGATGCTCTGGCCACTGTCAAAGGCACGGCAGATCTTTCCCGCGTACGCCGAAATCACCACCGCCGCACCCGGCGCCCTCACCCTGTGGCTCGGGGTGCTGAACTTCCCCGGCATGGACCCGCTCGTCACGGTCGACGTCACGTATCTGGGGCCGGCCGAGGATGCCGCGCGCCTGCTCCGCGGGCTTCCGGACCCGATCGGCGACAGCCGCCGCGTCCTGACCCCGGCCGAGCTGGGCGAAATCACCGCGGATCCGGTCGACCCGAGCGCTTCGGCCTCCCGCAGCCTGCTGCTGACCAGCTTCGACGAGGTGGAGCAGGCGCTGCTCGGCGGAAGCGGGGCGGCGACGGCCGAGGCGGCCGCAGGCGAGACGGCTGGAAGCGAGGCGGGGGCAGGCGAGACGGCTGGAAGCGAGGCGGGGGCAGGTGAGGCGGCGAAGGCGCGGCTCGGGCCGGTCTTCGGCGTGCAGCTGCGCCATCTGGGCGGCGCGCTGGCCGGGCCGTCGGCGACACCGTTCGGGCCGGTGACCGAGCCGTACTACCTGTACGCGCTGGGCGCACCCGGCGCGGCCACCTACGCCGGCCTGGACGAGCTGACCGCGCGGCTGGGCACGTCGGTGAGCCACCGCAAGCCCTACTTCGCGCTGTCGCCGTCGGACTCGGCGGCCGGCGCGTTCGACCCGGACACGCTCGAACGGCTCCGCGCGGTGAAGCGCCGCCACGATCCCCGCGACGTCCTGCGCGCCAACTATCCGGTGGGCGGCTGAATTTCGTCTCGCTCAAAAAACGGGCTGGAGCTCACGGATATCCGTCCCTGACCGATTTGTGAGGTAAGCAGCAGAGGCAGACGGACGACACGAGGCACCCATGACGACGAGCACAGCCCACCCGGCCGGTAACGCGGTCACCCGATGGTTCGCCAACCTGAAGATCAACCGCAAGATCGGGGTGCTGGTCGCGGTTCTGGCCGTGGCCGCGCTCGGGGTCGGCGTCATCGGGATCAACCGGATGGGCACGCTGAACGACGAGCTCACGGCGATGAAGTCGAAGCATGTCGAGAGCATGGCGAACCTCCTCGGCGTCCAGGGCGGCATGTCGGACATGTACCGCGCGATGCTTTTGCACAACCTCGGGACCGACGCGGCCAGCAAGGCCGATGCGATCAAGCTGACGAAGGCCGCGGACGCCGATATCGACACGGCGCTCGAGGCCTACGCGGCCGCGGCGGCCGGCTCGGCCACCCGGCAGGCCGCCGTGGCCACCCTGAAGGAAGGCTTCGGGACGTACCGGGATCTGCGCAACGTGCTTCTCTACCGGGAGAGCCCGCCCGCGGGTTTCACCATGCCGACCGACATCGGCGCCGCCTTCGACAAGGCGGAGACGACGGTGAACGACACCGTCGACCAGCTGCGGGCGCTGGAGAAGGCGGAAGCGAGCGCGCGGGCCGAGAAGGCCTCGGCCGCCTACTCCTCGGCCCGGACCTGGGTCATCGTGGCGATCGCGGTCGGGCTGGTGCTGGCGCTGCTGCTGGCGTACGTCATCTCGTCGTCGATCAAGCGCCAGGTCACGTCCGTCGGCAACGCGCTGCGGGCGCTCGCCGCCAACGACCTGACCACGTCGGCGACCGTGTACGGCCGGGACGAGATCGGCGACATGGCGGTCGCCGTCAACGAGGCCCGCGAGGGGCTGCGGCACACGCTCCACGAGGTCACCGCGACCGCTGCCACGCTGGCCGCGGCCGGCGCCGACCTGTCGGACGCCAACCAGGAGATCTCCACCCACGCCCGTGAGGCGGCGGCCCAGGCCGGCATGGTGTCGTCCGCCGCCGACCAGGTGTCGGTGAACGTCTCCACCGTCGCCGCCGGCTCCGAGGAGATGGGCGCCTCCATCCGCGAGATCAGCCAGAACGCCAACGACGCCGTCCAGGTCGCCGCGCAGGCCGTCGGGGTGGCCGAGGCCACCAACCGCACCGTGTCGAAGCTGGGCGAGAGCTCGGCCGAGATCGGCAACGTGGTCAAGACGATCACCGCGATCGCCGAGCAGACGAACCTGCTGGCCCTGAACGCCACCATCGAGGCGGCCCGGGCCGGCGAGACCGGCAAGGGCTTCGCAGTCGTCGCGGGCGAGGTCAAGGATCTGGCCCAGGAGACGGCGAAGGCGACCGAGGACATCTCCCGGCGGGTCGAGGCGATCCAGGCCGACACGTCCAGCGCGGTCGACGCGATCGGGGAGATCAGCCGGATCATCGCCAAGATCAACGACTATCAGGTGACCATCGCGTCGGCGGTCGAGGAGCAGACGGCCACCACGGGCGAGATGACCCGCAGCGTGGGCGACGCGTCCGGCGGTACGACCGACATCGCCGCCAACATCACCGGCGTGGCCAACGCGGCCCAGTCGACGACCGCCGCGCTGACCAGGGCCACCATGACCGTCGACAACCTGTCCCGGGTGTCGTCGGAGCTTCAGGAGGTGGTCGGCCGGTTCCGCCTCTGAACAACGGCCCAGCCGGCGGACCAGACGGCGAGGGACACCAGGGCCAGGGTCAGGCCGTGCTCGGCGCCGTGGCGGAGCCAGGCCACGGCGACGCCGGCCTGGACGGCGGCCGCGATCAGGAACACGGCGGCCGTACGCAGGAGCCGGCGGCCCGCGCCGGCGGCGCGGTTCACGGCGATCGCCGTGACCACCAGGACGCAGAGCAGCCCCACGAACGCGATCACCACCACCGCCACGAACGGAAAGGCGGCAAGCAGGGACGACGGGTCGGTACGGCCGGTCTCCGCCAGGAACAACAGGAACGGCCCGAACGCCAGCTGCGGCGCCAGGAACCACGCCCAGCCCGCGCTCCCGCCGGCCCGCGCGTTGGCCGCGACGGCGGCGCCGGTGGCGGCCAGACCGGCGAACAGCAGGCCGAGAGCGACGGCGAAGAGCACGTCCTCGGTGCGGTACGAGTCGGTGATGTCCGTCAAACGGGGCGCCGGCACCGCGGCCGACCGCGCCGTCGCGGGGAAGCCGATCCGCGTCCACGTGCCGCCCGCGTCGCGCACCGCGAAGCCGTCGCGCCGGTTCGCCACCACCACGACGTGCCCGCCGGAGGGCAGGTCCCGCACCACTATCGACCGGCCGCTCAGCTGGCTGTCGCGGTCGTAGAGGTCGCCGTAGCCGCGGTAGAGCGCTTCCTGTTCCCGATCGGTCAGCCGCCAGTCGCCGGTCCAGGTGACTCCGTCCGTCGTCATCTGGACCGCCAGCTCGTCCGCCACCAGCCGGTAGCAGGTCTTCGGCTGGGCCGTCGAGCAGGCCGAGCGCCTCGGCTGGGTCACGTCCGGCCGGTATCCGGGCGGCGCGGCCGAGGGCAGCCAGGTGTGCCCGCCGTCGCGGCTGGCCGACCAGTCGGCCGCGCGGTACGTGGACTCGTTCACCCCCGCGTACAGGACTCCGCCGGCCGACTCGGCCGCGTCCGCCGACGGGCTCTCCGGCGCGCTCGTGGCCACCACGCCCACCAGCGCCACCGGCAGCAGCACCCCGATCCGGGCCGCCCGCCACCACCGCCCGCCGGCCGCCGCGAAGCAGTGGCGGAACGCCCAGTAGGCCACCCCGAGGAACGGGAGCGTGATCAGATCGGTGGGGTCGGACCGGAACTCGGTGGCCCGGAGCAGCGACCATGCGCCCGAGGCGGTCGCCGCCGCGTACGGCCAAGCCTTGACCAGGGCGAAACCCACACCGACGGTGACCGTCGCGACCGGCCCGGCCAGCCGGTCCTTGACCAACGGGGTGAGGAGCACGGCCAGCAGCGCCGGCGCCATGACCAGGCCGGCCGCGTCGCTGAGCTTGCCGGTGAGCCAGCTCGGATGCGCGGCCTTGAGGTAGTGGTCGTTGAACAGCAGCAGGCCCAGCCCGAGCACCGTGACGGGATGGATCAGCCAGCTGAGGGCGGCGCGTCTCACCCCTGTAAAGATCGCGTCAGCGCGTCACAGCCCGGACACGCGGCAGTATCGAAAAAAGCCCGGCCGGGAAACCGGCCGGGCTCTTCGCGAAAGGGTCAGACGAGGTCGTAGCGGTCGAGCTCCATGACCTTGGTCCAGGCCGCGACGAAGTCGTTGACGAACTTCTCGGTGGCGTCGGCGCTGGCGTACACCTCGGCCAGGGCCCGCAGCTGCGAGTTGGAGCCGAAGATGAGGTCGACCGCGGTGGCGGTCCACTTCACCTGGTCGGTGGCCAGGTCGCGGATCTCGTAGACGTGCTCGCCGCTCTCCGCCGCCTTCCACTTGGTGCCCGGGGAGAGCAGGTTGGCGAAGAAGTCGTTGGTCAGCACGCCCGGCTTGTCGGTCAGCACGCCGTGCTGGGCGCCACCGAAGTTGTTGCCGAGGGCGCGCAGGCCGCCGACCAGGACGGTCATCTCGGGCGCGGTCAGGTTCAGCATGTACGCGCGGTCGACCAGCAGGATCTCGGGCTGGGTCTTCTCACCGGGGCGCAGGTAGTTGCGGAAACCGTCGGCGCGGGGCTCCAGGACCTTGAACGACTCGACGTCGGTCTGCTCCTGGGTGGCGTCGGTGCGGCCCGGGTGGAACGGCACGGTGACCTTGACGCCGGCGTCGGCCGCCGCCTTCTCCACCGCGGCCGAGCCGGCCAGCACGATCAGGTCGGCCACCGAGATCTGGGCGCCGCCGGCCGCGTTGAACTCCTGCGCGATCGCCTCGATCTTGGCCAGCGCGGGCGCGACCGGCTGGTTGACCTCCCAGCTGCGCTGCGGCTCGAGGCGGATGCGGGCGCCGTTGGCGCCACCGCGCTTGTCGGTCGAGCGGAAGGTCGCCGCCGACGCCCACGCGAGCTGCACGAGCTCGGAGACGGACAGGCCCGACTCGAGGACCTTGGCCTTGAGAGCCGCGATGTCGGCCTCGCCGACCAGGGCGCCCTCGACGGCCGGGACCGGGTCCTGCCAGAGCTGGGCCTCGGGGACCCAGGGGCCGAGGAAGCGGGCGACCGGGCCCATGTCACGGTGCAGCAGCTTGTACCAGGCCTTGGCGAACGCGAGGCGGAACTCCTCGGGGTTCTCCAGGAAACGGCGCGAGATCTTCTCGTACGCCGGGTCGACGCGCAGCGACAGGTCGGTGGTCAGCATCGTCGGGCGGTGCTTCTTCGACGGGTCGAACGGGTCCGGGATGATCTCGTCGGTGGTCTTGGCCACGTACTGCTTGGCGCCGCCGGGGCTGGTGGTCAGCTCCCACTCGTACCCGAAGAGGATCTCGAAGAAGCGGTTGCTCCACTCGGTCGGCTTGTCGGTCCAGGTGACCTCGAGGCCGGAGGTGATCTGGTCCTTGCCCTTGCCGCTGCCGTAGGTGCTCAGCCAGCCGAGGCCCTGGGCCTCGATCGGGGCGCCCTCGGGCTCGGGGCCGACGTGGCCGTCGGCGACACCGGCGCCGTGGGTCTTGCCGAAGGTGTGGCCGCCGGCGATCAGCGCGACGGTCTCCTCGTCGTTCATCGCCATCCGGGCGAAGGTCTCGCGGATGAAGTGTGCCGCGGCCAGCGGGTCGGCGCTGCCCTTGGGGCCCTCGGGGTTGACGTAGATCAGGCCCATCTCGGTGGCGCCGACGCCCTCGGCCATCGTCTTCTCGGAGGCGTAGCGCTCGTCGCCGAGCCAGGTGTCCTCGGGACCCCAGAAGATCTCCTCGGGCTCCCAGGTGTCGACGCGGCCGAAGCCGAAGCCGAAGGTCTGGAAGCCCATGTCCTCCAGGGCCACGTTGCCGGCCAGGACCAGCAGGTCGGCCCAGGAGATCTTCTGGCCGTACTTCTGCTTGACCGGCCAGAGCAGGCGGCGGGCCTTGTCGAGGTTGGCGTTGTCGGGCCAGCTGTTGAGCGGGGCGAACCGCTGGCCGCCGTCGCCGGCGCCGCCGCGGCCGTCCTGGATGCGGTAGGTGCCCGCGGCGTGCCAGCTCATCCGGATCATGAGGCCGCCGTAGTGGCCGAAGTCGGCCGGCCACCAGTCCTGCGACGAGTGCAGGGTCTCGGCGATGTCGCGCTTGAGGGCCTCGACGTCGAGCTTGGCGAACTCCTTGGCGTACTCGAAGGCGGGGCCGAGCGGGTTGGCCTTGGACGAGTGGGCGTGCAGCACGCTCAGGTCGAGCTGGTTGGGCCACCAGTCGCGGTTGGTGCGCGGGCGCCCACCGGTCTTCGGGGTCGGCGAGTCGATCGCCGGGTTCTCGCTCTCACTGCCGTGGGCGGTGACGGAGTCGTGCGCGACCGGGCAACCGCCGGACTTCGGGTCGAAGGTGTCGCTCATCAGTTTCCTTCCGAACAGTCGGGGCAGCTGCCCCAGTAGACGACTTCCGCCTCGTCGACCACGAAGCCGTGATCGTCGGACGCGGTGAGACAGGGGGCATGGCCGACGGCGCACGCCACATCGGCGATCGCGCCGCAGGACCGGCAGACGACGTGGTGGTGGTTGTCACCCACCCGCGTCTCGTAGCGGGCCGTGGCGCCGCGAGGCTGGATGCGGCGCACCAGACCGGCGTCGGTGAGCACACGCAGTACGTCATACACCGCCTGGTGCGACACCGTGGGCAGATCCGCTCGAACGAGCGAGATCACCGTGTCGGTGTCGACGTGTGGGTGGTCGCGCAGCGCGGCCAGCACCGCCAGACGGGGACGCGTGACACGCAGCGAGACCGCCCGAAGCCGTGCTTCGAAGCCGTCCGCCATGCGACGAACAGTAGTGCACTTTTCTGGAACAGATCAAGTTTTCGGCGTGGCGCGGTGACCCTGACCATGGGCCGACGGGGTGATCGGCGTGCCGATCGGCGTGCCGTTGATCATGATGGGGCCACTGGGCATCGCGGCCATTACCGGGGCCACCACCGGGGCCAGGACGCGCGCGGCCCGCGGCCACAGCGAGGCCTTGCGGTGGGCCGAGACGTCCTCGACCCAGCCGAACACGAGCACGGCGGCGAGGACCAGGGCCGTCTCGATGACCAGCATCCAGCCGATGTACGACGGGGTGGCCCACGGGACTCCGAAGTGCTCGAGGACCATCGCGGCCACCGTGATCAGCGGGTAGTGCCACAGGTAGATGGTGATGGCCCGGGCGTTGACCACCCGGATGCCCTCGGCCAGCGCCGGCACCTTGTCGAGGAAGGCCATCGACGGCTTCACCCGCAGCGCGATCAGCACGAACGCCAGCGACCAGAAGGTGCGGGCGATCGGCACCGAGTTCAGGTCGTAGCCGTACTCGGTCGGGTGCGTGAACAGGTAGTAGCCGCCGTAGGCGCCGAGCGCCGCGATGGCCGGCACCAGCACGGTCAGCGGCAGCCGGGCCAGGCGCCCGTCGCGGTGGGCGAAGCCGGCGATCCAGCACGCCGCGTACGTCACGAAGTCCCACATGACGCCGTCGATCTGGTCGGGCAGGCGGAAACCGGTGTGGACGAGCACACCCAGGGCGGCCAGCGGCGCCAGGACCACGGCCCACGACAGTCGCTTGTACACCAGCCACAACAGGGGCGAGACCAGGACGAACAGGAGGTACGCCCGCAGGTACCAGAGAACTTCCCAGAACGGCTCACCCCAGCTGCTGCCGGGCGGGTCCTCGAGCGGGAAGACCCAGAAGATCAGCTGCAACTTGTGCAAGGGGTGATCCGGGTCGGTCACGTTCCAGCCGTGCCAGAGCATGACGGGCACGGCGATGGCCCCGAACACCCACAACGCGGGCAGCAGCCGGCGGATCCGCGACCAGACCGCCTGGCGCGCGCCCGCCTTGGCCAGCGAGGCCGCCATGAGCGAGCCCGCGATCGCGAACATCACACCCATGGCGGGCAGCACGAAGCTCAGCCACGCCCAGCCGAAGGCGTGGTAGACGATCACCCGCACGATGGCGACGGCGCGCAGCGTGTCGATGTACCGGTTGCGGGAACCCGCGGGGGCCGTGGTCGCTGTCATCTGAGGCCTTCCGCGGGTGATCACAAAGTCCTGGCCAGTTACGAGACCACGGCCGCGCCGGGGCCGGGCACCACCGGACGGGCCGCCTCACGCAGCCGTCCGGCCAGGACAAACGCGCAGGTCAGCTGGCCTTGACGCCCACCTTGGCGCAGGCCGCGTCGAAGCCCTCGCCCGCCTTGTCGATGGCTCCGCTGTCGAGCACCTTCTCGGGGTCGGCGCTCTTGGCCGCCTTGCCGAACTCGGCCGACAGCTCCTTGAGGTACTTGGTCACGGCGCTGTCGCCGGCACCGCCGGCGGCGATCTTGCCAAGGTCGGCCGCGAAGGTGGCAGTGGCCTTCTTCAGCGCGGCGGGGTCGTAGCTGCCCGAGGCGCCGGCGGCCGTGGCGAGCGACGTGCCGAAGGCCACCTTGGCCTTGTTCGCCTGCTCGCAGAGGGCCTTGTCCCCCGACGCGGGCGCGGCGGCCGCGGCGGACGAGGTGGCGGGCGCGGCCGGGGCGGCCGGCGAGGTGGCGGGCGCGGCCGACGAGGTGGCCGGGGCGGCCGCCGTGTCCGTCGTGCCGGACGAGTCGGAGTCAGAGCCGCAGGCGGTCAGCAGCGCGAGCGGAAGGGCGATCAAGGTCGACTGAATGAGAGTTAGACGCTTCACGATGGAGCACCCTAGTGCCCGGCCGCCTCGAGCTCATACACCCGTACCCCGTGGGTGCCGGACCGCTTCGCCTCGTACATGGCCAGGTCGGCCCGGTGCAGCAGCTCGCCGGCCTGCCGGCAGCCCTCGCCGGCGACCGCCACCCCCACGCTGGCGCGCGCCCGCAACTGCACACCCTCGACCGTCACCGGCCGGTCGAGAGCGGCCAGGATCCGCGCCGCCACCTCCAGGGGACAGCCCGAGGTCAGCACCACCCCGAACTCGTCGCCGCCGAGCCGGCCCAGCAGGTCCTCGTCGCGGACACAGGACCGCAGCGCCGCCGCCACCGAGGTGAGCAGCGCGTCGCCGTACATGTGCCCATGGGTGTCGTTCACCGCCTTGAAACCGTCCAGGTCGACGAAGAGCACGGCCACGTCGCCGTCCAGCGGCGTCGCGGCGAGCCCGCGCAGGAAGGCGGCGCGGTTGTGCAGCCCGGTCAGCTGGTCGTAGGTGGCCTCGTAGGTGAGCCGTTCCTGCATCTCGACGCGCTCGGTCACGTCGCGCAGGTTGGCCACGATGCCCCGGACGGCCGGGTTGCCGGTCAGGTCGCGCAGCGACGACTCGACCCACCGCAACCCGCCGTCGGCGTGGCGCAGCCGGACCCGGACGGTCTGCGGCACGTCCGGCTCGGCCACGCAGCGCTCGAGCGCGGCCACCCACATCGCCACGTCGCCGGCCTCGAGCAGGGTCTGCCACCCCATCCGGGCGTACGTCTCGGCGTCGTACCCGGTGAGGTTGCGCACGGCCGGCGAGATGTAGCCGAGCTCGCCCGACGGGCCGACGACGCAGTAGACGTCGGAGGAGTCCTGGACGAGGGCCTGGTACAGCGCCTCGGTCCGCTCACGCTCCTCGGCCGTCGTGCCCAGAATCCGGATGAACAGCACAGTCAGCAGCGCGCCGAACAATCCGGTCACCTGGGCCTGGACCGGCGGGAGGTAGCAGAAGATCCAGCCCAGGGCGATGCCCGCCTGCCCGACGGCGATGCTGAGGAACGCGACGACCGCGACCGGCCGCCACAACCGGCCGCCGAACGCGCGGATGTGCATGCTGAAGACCATGCCGAAGGCCAGCGGCAGGACGGGTCCCCAGCCGATCGCGTAGACGACCCAGCCGGTGATCAGGATGTCCAGGTACGCGGCCAGGCGGCGGTCCCGCAGGCCCGGGAGCTGGGTGACGCCGAACAGCAGGACCGGCAGCACGGTCAGCCCCAGCGGCGCGACCCCGACCAGGCCGAACGGGTGCAGCACGACCACGGCGACCAGCGCCACGATCGCCTCCAGCCGCAGCCCCAGCCGCCTGCCCACTCTCACAGTCGTGTATTTCGGCCGGGCCGCGGGCGAGCTGAGAAGTCTGACCTTTGATAGACGTATTTAGATGTTTGGCCCATGTCGCGGTGGCGGAGCGTGCGGTCGGATGGCTTCATCAGCCGTTCCACAAAGGAGGTACCGTGCGCGCTCCATCCCGTGCGTCGGCGGGAACCACCGCCGGGCTGCTGGCGGCCGCGCTCGTCCTGGTCGCCGGATCCGGCAGCCAGGCCGCGCCCCCGAGCCCGGCCGCAGCGAAGGCACCCAGCGAGGACGGAAGCAGGGACTACCGCTCCGGCCACCTCGCACCCACATCCACCCAGCGAGCCAAGACAGCTGACGACCACGTCCGCTGGAACGACTTCGGCACCCCGGCCAGCCTGACCGCCGCCACCGAGCCGCTCGACGAGGGGCTCGCGGCCGACCCGGTGGCCGCCGCCCGCGCCTACGTCGCCGGCAACCGCGACGTCCTCGGCCTGACCGCCGCCGGCGCCGGCTCCCTCGAGCTGCTGACCTCCGCTCCGATCGGGGAGGGCGCGGCGGTCGTCTTCCGGCAGCGCTTCGGCGACCTGGTCGCCGGCCGCGACGGCCTGCTCTCGGTGGGCGTGCGCGACGGCAAGGTCTGGTACGTCAGCTCATCGCTGGCCCGCGACGCGGCGGCGCCCGAACCGGCCACCCTCGGCGCCGACCAGGCCGCGGCCGCCGCCAAGGCCGAGGCCGGCCTGCCCGGCGCCACCATCCTGGCGAGCAAGCTGGTCGCCGTGCCCACCGCCGACCGCGGCGCCCGCGCCGCATATCAGGTCACCCTCGGCGACGACCTGCAAGGCGCCGACCCGGTCGCCTACACGACGTACGTCGACGCCCGCGACGGCAAGGTGCTGGTGCGCGACGACATCGTCGACGCCGACAGCGACCACCCCGAGTGGGAGGTCTTCCCGGCCAACCCGCCGACCAGCTACTCCTCGCGCGACACCCGCCGCACGTGGTGCTTCGCCCCCGGGCCCCGCTGCGACGAGGTGGTCGGCACCCCGGCCTCCCCGCTCGGCTGGGACGTCGACCCGGCCACCGGCGAGCCCACCTTCACCACCCGCGGCAACAACGCCATCGCGGTGGAGAACTGGAACTCCAGCGACCCGTTCACGGTCGGCACCGAGACGGCGGCGCCCCGGCCGAACCGGAAGTACGACTACGCGTGGACCAACCAGTGGCAGCGCGAGCGGTGCGCGCCCTCGACGTTCGAGTCGCCCGAGAAGAACGACATCGACGCGGCCCGGGCCAACCTGTTCGCGATGCACAACCGCATGCACGACTGGACGTACCACCTGGGCTTCACCGAGGCCACCTGGAACATGCAGGACGACAACCCGCGCCCGGGCGGCCTGCCGGACGACTACGAGCAGGGCAACGCGCAGGCCGGCGGCATCAGCGGCGGCCCGCCCACCTTCGCCGCCCGCAACAACGCCAACCAGATCACCCCGCCCGACGGCGAGGCGCCGATCACCAACATGTACCTGTGGCAGCCGATCGCGGGCACGTTCTACGCCCCCTGCGTCGACGGTGACTACGACATGTCGGTCATCGCCCACGAGTACGGGCACGCCGTCACCAACCGCATGATCGCCGGTCCGGACGGCGGCCTCTCGTCGCCGCAGGGCATGAGCGAGAGCTGGTCCGACCAGCTGGCCATCGAGTACCTGTACGAGCACGGCTACCAGAAGACGTACACGGTCGGCGAGTACGTGACCAGCGACGCCAACGCCGGCATCCGTAACTACAACATGAGCCGCAACCCGCAGCTCACCTACGCCAGCGTCGACTACGACCTGGTCGGCCTCCAGGTGCACGCGTCCGGCGAGCTGTGGAGCGCCACCAACTTCGACATCCGCAAGGCCTTCATGCAGCGGTACGGGTCGGGCTCGCCCGCGTTGCAGAAGTCCTGCGCCAACGGCCGTATCCCGGTGACGTCCTGCCCGGGCAACCGGCGCTGGATCCAGCTGGTGTTCGACTCGTTCCTGCTGATGGCCAACAGCGCCAACAGCATGGTCGACGCCCGTGACGCCCTGCTCGGCGCGGACCTGGTGCGCTTCGGCGGCCGCAACCAGGACCTGCTGTGGAACGCCTTCGCCCGCCGCGGCCTCGGCCAGAACGCGCTGAGCAACGGCGCCACCGACGCCGACCCGCGGCCCGACTTCACCTCCCCGTACGCCAAGGAGGCGACAGTCACCTTCCGCCCGGTCGACGAGCGTGGCCGTCCGGTAACCGGCGCCAAGCTGTTCGCCGGTGACTACCAGGCGCGGGCGGTGCCGATCGCCGACACCGACCCGGCCACCGCGCTGCCGGACACGGTCAGCATCGTGCCGGGTTCGTACCGGTTCGTCGCCCAGGCGCCCGGTCACGGCCTGGCCCGGGTGGGCGAGTCCCCGTACCGCTGGGGACAGAAGCGCACGCTCACCGTGCGCATGCCGCTGAACCTCGCCTCGGGCGCCGCCGGCGCCACGGCCACCGGCGACGGCATCAACCTGGCCCGGCTCACCGACGACGACGAGGCCACCAACTGGGCCTCGCTCGGCGCGCCGGTCGCCGGCCGTCAGGTCACCGTCGACCTGGCCGGCGACCGGGCCCAGACGGTACGCCGGGTGCAGGTGAGCGCCCTGCTGCGGCCGCAGATCACCACCGATCCGGACGGCGCGGTGCAGAACCGGTACAGCGCGCTGCGCCAGTTCCGGGTTCAGGCCTGCACCGCCTCGGCCACCGTCACCTGCGCGAACGCGGCCGAGTTCCGCACCGTGTTCACCAGCCGGCCGGACGCGTTCCCGTCCGGTTCGCCGCGGCCCCGGGCCCCGGAGCTGATCATCAAGTCGTTCGGCATCCGGCCCACCACGGCCACGCACCTGCGGCTCGAAGTGGTGACCAACCAGTGCACCGGCGCGCCCGACTACGCCGGTGAGCAGGACGCCGATCCCCGCGCGAACACCGACTGCGCCACGGCCAGCCCGCAGGCGCTGAACGTGCGCGTGGCCGAGTTCGAGGCGTTCACGAAATAAATGAGAGTCGCATCCCCGGACTACCGCTAGCAGGAATGCGCGGGATGTCCGGGGATGCCACTCTAGGGGGGTGACACTGCGTTGCCTGCTCGTCGATGACAACGAGCACTTCTTAGCCGCCGCGCGCGACCTCCTGGAGCGCGAGGGGCTGGTCGTCGCGGGCACGGCCTCGCACATCGCCGACGCCGTGGGCCGCGCCGGCGAACTCGGGCCGGACGTGGCCCTGGTCGACATCAACCTGGGCGGCGAGAGCGGCTTCGACCTCGCCCGGCGGCTCGCGCCGACCCCGGTGATCATGATCTCCACGCATTCCGGCGACGACTACGTCGACCTGATCGACGAGAGCCCGGCCATCGGCTTCCTGTCGAAGCTCGAGCTCTCCGCGGCCGGGGTCGAGGGGCTCCTAGCGCGCCTCTAGAAAGGCCAGGACGGCCAGCACCCGCCGGTGGTGGTCGTCCGTCTCCGGCAGTTGCAGCTTCGCCAGCACGCTGCGCACGTGTTTCTCGACGGTGCCCTCGGTGATGAACAGCCGCCGGGCGATGCCGGCGTTCGACTGGCCCTCGGCCATCTGGGCCAGCACCTCGCGCTCGCGGGTGCTCAGCACGGCCAGCGGGTCGTCGCGGCGCCGCGAGCTGACCAGTTCCTCGACCAGGCCGGGGTCGATGACCGAACCGCCGCCGGCGATGCGCTCGAGCGCGGCCAGGAACTCGGCCACGTCGGTGATGCGGCTCTTCAGCAGGTAGCCGATGCGGCGGCCGCTGGCCAGCAGCTCCATGGCCTGCTCGACGTCGGCGTAGGCGGACAGCACCAGGATGCCGGTGTCGGGCAGTTCCTCGCGGATCTGCTTGGCCGCCTTCAGCCCCTCGGTCGTGTTCGTCGGCGGCATCCGCACGTCGACCACCACCAGGCCGGGCTTGTGCTGACGGACCAGCGTCATCAGCTCGACCGCGTCGCCGGCCTGACCCAGCACCTCGAGGCCGGACCGGTCCAGCAGGCTCGCCAGACCCTCGCGCAGCAGGACGTCGTCCTCCGCCAGTACCACCCTCATCCCGCTCATGGGCGCATTATCTCCGGTGACTTACCGGCTAGCCGGTACCGGGGAGCCGGTAAGCACGAGTCGGGCTAACGGAGATGTGCGGAGCGGGCCTGATGACGAGGCTGTAGTCATGTGCGAACACCAGCCGAAGTGCCCCGCCGTCGACCAGCCCGGCGCCGAGACCGCGCAGGTCATCATGCATCACGCCGACCTCGGATGGGCCATGCTGTGCAACGGTGCCATCGTGCTCGACAGCGCCGTCCAGGCCGCCCCCGTGATTGCCATCACGAGCCGCAAGCGCCGGGCCGCCGCGCCGGTCACGACCCATCGGGTTGCCGCGTAGTCAACGGCACCCGGCAGGTCACGGTCGTGCCGCCGCCCGCGGGGCTGCGCACGTCGAACGTGCCGCCCAGAGCCTCGATGCGGTCCTTGAGCCCCAGCAGACCGGTGCCGCGCGTGGGATCCGCTCCCCCGGCGCCGTCGTCGCGGACCACCAGCCGCAGCACCTCGCCGTCGACGTCGACGGTCACCTCGACCACCGACGCGCCGGAGTGCTTGGCCGCGTTGGTCACCATCTCGGACACCACGTAGTAGGCGCCCACCTCGACCGCCGACGGCAGGCGGTCGTCCAGGCGTACGTCCACCTCCACCGGAAGCGGCGAACGGCGCGCGAGAGCCCGCAGCGCCGGCCGCAGGCCGGAGTCGGAGAGCACGGCCGGGTGGATGCCCCGGGACAGCTCCCGCAGCTCGTCGATCACGGTCATCAGGTCACCGGCGACATCGGTGACCTCGCGCCGGGTCTCCCCCTCGACGCCCATCCCGAGCCCCCGCAGCCGCAGGGCCAGCGCCACCAGCCGCTGCTGGGCCCCGTCATGCAGGTCGCGTTCGATGCGCCGCCGGGCCTCGTCGGCCGCGGCCACGATCCGGGCCCGCGAGCTCTGCAGGTCGGCCCGGCTCTGCGCGTCGGCCACCGCGGTCGCGACCAGGTCGGTGTACTCGGTCATCCGGTCCTCGGTGTCGGCCGGCAGCTCCTCCTCGCCCCGGCCGACCACGAACATGCCCCACAGCCGGCCGTTGACGTGGATCGGCACGCCGACCAGCGTGTCGTCGACCCGGGCGGCCCGGCCGGTCTCGCGGACCGTGGCGGCCAGCGCGTCGCCGTCCCACGGATCACCGGCCAGCAGCGTGACGGTACCGTCGAGCTCGTAGCGCACGAGCCGGGCGTGCCCGCCGCCGAAGTGCCGCAGCACCTCGCCGGTGACGGCGGTGAAGACCCGCTCGGGCGCCTCGCCCCGGGCGATGAGCAGGGCGAGCCGGCGCAGCGAGGCCTGCGTCTCGGCGAGCTCGCGCAGCCGCTGCTCGGCCTGCGTGTTGGCGATGGCGGTGGCCGCCAGCTCCATGAAGTCGCAGATACGGGACTCGGTGCCGGGCGCGAAGTCGGGCTGGGTGGTGGCGGCGACGATCACGCCCCACTGCCGGCCGCCGACCGTGACCGGCGTGGCGATCGCGGCGCCCAGGCCGAGCCGGCCGATGATGTCCTTGAACGGCCCGGTGAGGAACGGCTCACCGGAGCGCTTGATGGGCTCGCCACTCTCGATGGCGGTGCGCATCAGCACCGAGGTGTCCAGGCTCAGCTCGAGCCGGCGATCCACCGGCATCTCGTCGCGGAGCAGCCCGTACGACGCCACGACGGTGACCGCGTCGTCGTCGTGCCGGGCCACGAACGTGCCCTCGGCGCCGATCAGGCCGGCCAGCTCGTCGGCGATCGCGGTGAACACCTCGGACGGCTTGGCCTGCGCGGCCACCAGCGTGGCGACCCGGCGCAGCGCGGCCTGCTCCCCGGCCAGGTCACCGCGGGCCCGCTCGCTCTCGACGGCGCGGCGGCTGGCCACGGTGGCGACCGTGGAGACGATCGTCGCGGTGCTGATGAACAGGGCCAGCACGATCAGCGAGGTGTCGTTGAGGTCGCGCAGCGGCGGCAGGAAGAACCAGTCGAACGCCTGCACGGCGGCCACGCCGACCGGCAGCGCATACATGATCCCGACCGTGCGGGCCAGGACCAGGACGATCGCCAGCAGGACGACCCCGAGCAACGGCGCGTGCACGGTCGGCACATGGGCCCGCAGGTAGGTACCGATGATCGCCACGACGACGAACGAGCCCACCCCGGAGAGCAGGGAGAAGGTGACTTCGAGCGAGAGTGGTAGTCGGCGTCGCACCCGTAGAGGCTGCCAAAGCTTTCATCAGCGCACAATGGCGCGGATCATGGCAGCCCGCGGCGGGGGCGGGTCAGGACCGCTGCGCCGTTGCCATCCCCTTGAGCGCGTAGATCAGTTTGTCGAGGACCCCCGGAAACGGGGACGAGGTCACCTGCGGGAGATGATCGCGCACGGCGGCCAGGTGGGGGTAGTCGGCGGCGCTGAAGGAGGCGTACGTCTGGGCCAAAGCCTCTTTGTCGGTCTGCTCCTGGCTCGGGGCGAGCTCGGCCGCGTCCATCGCGGCCAGGGAGAGGACCGCGTCGATGAAGTCGGAGTAGTGGCGGACGGCCTCGGCGGCCGGGAAGCCGGCTTGCCGCAGCAGGCCGATGCCGAGGTCATCGGCGCGCAGCTCGTTCGGGCCGGCGGTGAAGCGGACCGCCCGCAGCTGGGCCAGGCGAGGGTGGCGCAGCATCGAGTCGTGCACCCGCTCCCCCAGCTCGCGCAGCGACGCGGCCCAGTCGGGTCCGGGCTCGAACCCGGACAGCGTCTCCCCGATGAGCCGGTCGGCGATGGCGATGAGCAGCGCGTCGAGGTCGCGGAAATAGCGGTAGATCGCGCTCGGGTCGGCGCCCAGCTCGACGCCGAGGCGGCGCACGGTGAGCGCGTTGCCGCCCGGGGCCTCGATGAGCCGCAACGCCGCGTCGATGATCAGGTCCGGTTCGAGCACCACCCCGCTGCGGGTGGGGCGCCGCCGCACTCGGGCCGTTCCGGTTCGGGTGGTCGTCACGGCGTACCCACTCCTTATGTCAACGCATTGACTTAAGAATAGCCCGGCGGTTCCCTGGGTTCATGACCAGGCCGGCTTACGACCTCGACATCCGCACCGACCCACGGCGCCTCCGCACGGCCCTGGCCGGCGCGGCCCGCACCCCGTACTGGCTCGAGGACCCGGGCCGGCCGGCCCCCGAGCCCGCGCTCGTCGGCGCCGTCGACACCGACCTGCTGATCGTCGGCGGCGGTTATTGCGGCCTCTGGACCGCCCTGCAAGCCAAGGAGCAGGACCCCACCCGCGACGTCGTCCTGGTCGAGGCGGCCGAGATCGGCTGGGCCGCGAGCGGCCGCAACGGCGGTTTCGTCGAGGCCAGCCTCACCCACGGCCCGGCCAACGGCCGGCGCTACTTCGCCGACGACCTGGACGTGCTGGACACCCTCGCAGCGGAGAACTTCAGCGGCTTCCGCGACTCCCTGACCAGGCACGGCATCGACGCCGAGTACGAACAGGAGGGCGCCCTGTCGGTCGCCACCGAGCCCCACCAGGTGGACGAGCTGCGCGCGCAGCCGGGCTTCCTCGGCGCCGACGAGCTGCCCGTGCGCTCCCCGCTCTACCGCGCCGGCGTCTTCCACAAGTCGGGCAACGCGCTCGTGCACCCGGCCAAACTGGCCTGGGGTCTGAAGGCCGCGGTCAAAGCATTAGGTGTACGGGTCTTCGAGCACACGCCGGTCAAACGCCTGACCGAGCGGCGCGGCACCGTCCAGGCCGCCACCGGCATGGGCACGGTCCGCTGCCGCCAGGCCGTGCTGGCCACCAACGGCTTCCCGTCCCTGCTGCGGCGCAACCGCCTGCTGACCCTGCCCGTCTACGACTACGTCCTGATGACGGAACCGCTCACCGCCGCCCAGCTCGACGAGATCGGCTGGCACGGCCGCTTCGGCATCTCCGACACGTCGAGGCAGTTCCACTACTACCGCAAGACCGCCGACAATCGCATCCTGTGGGGCGGCTACGACGCCGTCTACCACCGGGGCCGCGGCATCCGCCCCGAATTCGACCAGCGCCCGGAAACCTTCAACCGCTTAGCAGACCATTTCCTGCGTACGTTCCCCCAGCTCCACGACATCAGATTCACCCACACCTGGGGCGGCATGATCGACATGTCCACCCAGCTGGCCGCCTTCCAGGGCGTGGCGATGAACGGCAAGGTCGCCTACGCCGGCGGCTTCACCGGCCTGGGCGTGGCCGCGACCCGCTTCGCCGCCACGGTCATGCTCGACCTGCTCGCGGGCGCCGACACCCCACGTACCCACCTGAAGATGGCCACCAAGCGCCCGCTGCCCATCCCACCCGAGCCCCTGACGTACCCGGCCGTCCAGGTGATCCGCCGAGCCATATCCGCCTCGGACCGCAACGCCGGGCGCGACGGCCTGATCCTGAAGACCGCCAGCCTGATGGGCTTCTCCTTCGACTCGTAGGCGAGCCGGCTATCGGCGGGTGATGCCCTCGGCCGCGCGCAGCAGCTCCGGCGGCAGCTTCCCGCGCGCGTCGAGCACCTCGACGCCGAGCAGCCTGCCCTCGGCGTCGAAGTCGAGGGGGTCTGCTGCACAGATAGGTGACATCTGAGATGGCTTGCCGTGACGGCGGGCTGGAAGGATGTTGCTGTGCCCAAGCCCTACCCTCGTGAGTTC
>NZ_JBEZGO010000019.1:0-24734 GCF_040650035.1 Actinoplanes sp. NPDC048796
TCGCGCTGCCGGTAGCCGTTACGCGAGTTCGTGCGCTCGTCGCTGCGTTCGCCGTACTCAGCACCGCAGACCGCGTCGACCTCGGCGGACATCAGCGTTTCGGCGAAGGTTTGCACCATCGCCCGCAGTAGATCAGGGCTCGCCGATTCAAGATGCTCGCGCAACAGACTGGCGACGTTCAGACTCGGTTCTGCGGCCATCGCAGGTCTCCTTCTTGATCTAGACAATCCGAAGGATCTGCGATGGCCGCTTCTGTCTGCTGGAAAAGACCAGGTCATACACCACCTCGGTGGACGCAACCCCGAGCTGGCTGGCCGCCGCCCGAGCTGACCGCCGAGCTGGCGGGGAGCCGAGCTGGCTGGCCGCCGCCCGAGCTGACCGCTGAGCTGGCTGGCCCCTGAACTGAGCGCCCCCGAACTGAGCGTTCCCAGGTTGGGCGCAGCCCTGGTTGGGCGTTCTGAAGTTGCGCGCAATCCTGGCTTGAGTTGAGCGGTCCTAGGTTGCGCGTTCCTGGTCGGGCGTTCCTGGGTCGGGCGCGGCCTGGGTGGGGCGATCTCGGGTTGAGCGGTCCCCGACGGGCGGTCCCGGGCGGGCGGTCCCGGGCGGGCCGTCCCGGGCGGGCGGTCCCGGGTGGGCGGTGCCGGGTGGGCGGTGCCGGGTGGGCGGTGCCGGGTGGGGCGGTGCCAGGTGGGGCGATCCCGGGGTCGGGCGGTGCCAGGTGGGGCGGTGCCGGGTGGGGCGGTGCGGGGTTCGGGGCCCGGGCTCAGCGGTCCGCGCCGCTGGGCGCTTCTAGGGGCGGCTTGGGATGGCGGGGCTCAGCACGACGACGGCGGTCTCGTGGCCGCGGCGGGCGGCGAAAGCGTCCAGGTCGCCGTAGCCGCTGTAGTCGTGCAAGGCCGCCCACAGGCGCTCCCGTTCGGGGCCGGCCGCTTCGTGGGCGATGACCTCGCGGGAGCCGCCGACCAGGTCGACTGTGGCCTCGGGGTGGGCCTTCAGGTTGTGCCACCAGGCCGGGTCGGCCGGGTCCCAGCCGTTCATGGCCAGGGTGATCAGGCGGTCGCCGTCCTCGATGTAGCCGAGCAGGACGGCGCGGGGCCGGCCGGAGCGGCGCCCGACCGTGTGCAGCCGCAGGATGCCGAACTTGCCGCCCGGGGTGGGGGTGGACATGCCGACGCGGTCGGCGGTGACCCGCAGCAAGGCTTTGTGGGTCACCCAGGCGCCGCGGACGAACCATCTCGGAGGGATCATCGCCGAACCTCGTTTTCTACGGTGTAGGTCTACGCCGTAGGTTAAGCCCTACGGCGTAGGGCGACAAGTACGATTCAGTTCGTGCCACGACGTGCAGGAGCCTCGACCCGGTCCACCGCCCGCCTGTCCGAGGAGGGGATCGTCGCCGCCGCGGTCGAGCTGGCCGACCGGGACGGGCTCGACGGGCTGAGCATGCGGCGGCTCGCCCAGCATCTCGGTGTCGACGCGATGTCGATCTATTACCACCTGCGGGACAAGGACGCCCTGCTCGCCGCCATGGCCGACGCGGTGGTCCGGGAGATCGCCGTCGAGGAGACCGAGGGCCCGTGGACCGAGCGGCTCCGCGCGCTGATCATGCGGGCGCGGGGCACGATGCTGCGGCACCCGTGGGCGGTGCGTGTCCTCGAGGGCCGCGGTGCGCCCACCCCGGCCGTGCTCCGGCACATCGATCGTGTCCTGGGGATCATGCGGGCCGGGGGCTGCTCGCTCGACCTGGCCCACCACGCCATCCACCTGTTCGGCAGCCGCCTGCTCGGCTTCAGTCAGGACCTGTTCGACGACACCCTGGACCCGTCCGCGCCGCCGCCCCCGGCGGCCTGGGCCGAGACCCTGCCCCACGTGGCCGAACTGGCCGCCGCCGCCACCACTCACGACGGCCCGCTCAGCGGCTGCGACGACGAGTTCGAGTTCGCCTTCGCCCTCGACCTGCTGCTGGAGGGCCTGGAACGCCGCCGCTCAGCCGACGTCGGTGGTGACGGCTAGCGCGCGGCCCGCCTCGACGTCGTCGGTGAGGGCGGCGATCCGGGCCTGGGCCAGGCCGTACGAGTCGGAGCCGAGCAACTGGTGCAGCGGCGCCTTCCCGCCGTCGGCCACCGTGATGATCGCGGCCGCCGCCTTGGCCGGGTCGCCGAGCTGGGTGCCGGGCATCGCCAGGTGGGCGGCGGTCATGTCCCGGACCGCCGGGTAGGCGTCCACCGTGCTCCCGGGCAGGCCCAGCGACTGCGTACGCAGGAAATCGGTCCTCATGTAGCCCGGCTCGACGAGCGTGACCCGGATGCCGAAGTCGGCGACCTCGGCCGCCAGCGACTCGGTGAGCCCCTCCAGGGCGTACTTGCCGGCGCAGTAGAGGCCCCAGCCCGGGAAGGCGGTCAGGCCGAGGATGGACGAGACGTTGACGATGTGGCCGGTCCGGCGCGCGCGGAACGACGGCAGGGCGGCCCGCAGCACGTTCCACACGCCGAAGACCTGCACGTCGAACATCTGCCGGGCCTCGGCGTCGCTGACCTCCTCGACGGCGGCCAGGAACCCGTAGCCGGCGTTGTTGACCACCACGTCGAGGTCGCCGGCCGCTTCGACGGCCCGCTTGACCTGCCCCTCGTCCGCGAGGTCGACCGCCAGGGCCTGCAGCCGGCTCGTGTCCGTGTCGCCGAGGCCGGTCAGCAGCCGTTCGGGGGAGCGGGTGGTCGCGGTGACCGTGTCGCCGCGCTCCAGGAGCTGCCGGACCAGCTCGAGGCCGAGTCCGCGGGAGGTGCCGGTGATGAACCAGGTGTTTGTCATGTGATCCAGCCTGGCCGCGGCGGCCACCGGCAGACAGGCCGGAACCGGCCCCGCCGTACCGGGGAACGCCATGCCCACCCAGGCCCTGTCATCCGCCGCGCCGAGCCGGGATCATGGAGGGCATGGCAGCCCTGGGCGATTTCCTCCGGAAGTGCCGTACCAGCATGAGCCCCGCCGTCGTGGGCATCACCGAGCCCCCGTCCGGCCGCCGGGTCCGGGGCCTGCGCCGCGAGGAGGTGGCCCAGCTCGCCGGCGTCAGCGTCGACTACTACACGCGCCTCGAGCAGGGCCGGCACACCAGCCCGTCGGATTCGGTGCTCGACGCCCTGAGCCGGGTCTTCCAGCTCGACCCGGCCGCCCGGGCCCACCTGGCCGTCCTGGCCCGCCCGCCCCGGCCCCACGCCGACCCGCTGCCGCCCCAGCGGGTGCGCCCGGCGATGTGGCAGTTGATCGCCTCGATGACCGACCATCCCGCGTTCATCGTGGGCCGCCGCACCGACGTGCTGGCCTCGAACGCCCTGGCCCGGGCCCTGCTCACCGACTGGGACCGGCTGCCACCGCGGGAGCGCAACTACACCCGCTGGGTCTTCCTCGACCCGGCGGCCCGCGAGGTCTTCCTGGACTGGCCGGCCGTCGCCGCCGACGTGGTGGGCACCCTGCGCTTCTACGCGGGCCGCCACCCCGACGACCCCCGCCTGGCCGAGCTGGTGGGGGAGCTGACGATCAAAAGCGCTGATTTCCGTACGTGGTGGAACGCGCACCAGGTCCACGAGCGAACCCACGGCACCAAACAGATGATCCACCCGGCCGTCGGCCCGATCACCCTGCGCTACGAGGCCCTGTCCCTGCCCGGCGACCCCGACCAGACCCTGTTCCTCTACACCACCGACCCCGGCTCCCCGTCGGCCGACAACCTCCGCCTGCTGTCGCTGATGTCGACGGCCCCGACCGCCGGCAGGGTCGAAACGTGACTCCCATCGGCACGGCCGTGAGCGGCGGCAGGGAGCGGGAGTGGGCAGCGGCCCGGCCCGCCGGTGTTGCCGGACAGCCCGGAAGCGGCGACGGGAGGCCGGGACGGCAGCTGCTGGTCCCTGCGGCGGCTGCCTTTCGCCGATTCCGTACCTCTGAAGCTATTGAACGCCGAACACCCGGTGGCCGACCGCGATGGACTCGCCCGAGATGGTGGCGGCCTGGGTGGAGCAGAGGAAGGCGACCAGGGCGGCTACCTGCTCGGGGGTGGACTCGCCGCCGGCGGCCGGGGCCGTGGTGGGTGAGGGGTCGGCGGTGACGACGCCGGGGTTGACGACGTTGATCGTCACTCCCGTGCCGGAGTAGGCGTCGGCCAGGGCCTTGGACGCCGTGATGACCGCCTGGTTGCGGACGGCGCCGGTGACCGATCGGGTCAGGTGGGCGTTCTGGCCGCTGATGTTGACGACGCGGCCGAAACCGGACTCGTGCATGCCGGGCAGGACGGCGTCCATGACGCGCAGGTAGCCGCCGGCCTTGGCGTCGAGGGCGGACAGGATCTGCGACGGCTCGCGGTCGCGGGACTGATCCATGGTGTGTGCCGGCGGGGCGGCGGCGTTGACCAGGATGTCCACGGTGCCGAGGCGGTCCACGGCGGCCCGGGCCGACGCCGGGTCGGCCGTGTCCAGGGTGAGGCAGGCGACCTCGTCGTCGAGGCTGTGCGCGGCGTCGGCCAGCCGGGTCTCGTCGCGGGCGGCCAGCACGACGCGGACGTCCTCGGCCAGCAGGGCGGCGGCGACGGCGCGGCCCAGCAGGCCGCTGCCGCCGACGATCAGCGCGGTGCGGCCGGCGATTCCGAGGTCCATGATCGTTCCCTTCCTTACAGCGGCGCGGCCGTGGGTTCGGCGACGCAGGCGGTGCCCAGGCGGCGGAACCCCACCTTCGTATAGAGGCGCGCCACGTCGTCGTCGCCCGCGGAAAGGAATACCAGGTCGACTCCGGCGGTCAGCGCGTGGCGGGCCAGGGAGGCGGTGAGCTGCGACGCGTAGCCGCGCCCGCGGGCCGAGGGCAGGGTGGCCACGCCGGCGATCTCGGCCACATCACCGGAACGCATGAGGGTGCCGGTGGCGAGGATTCCCTCGTTCGGGGACTCGACGACGGCGATGGCGTAGTCGCCGGAGGTGATCTGCTGCCGGTCGAGGTCGATCTGGGCCTGGCTCACGCCGCCGCCGGGGGCGCCGGCGAACGCGTGCCGCGCGACCGCCCGGGCGGCGAACACCTCGGCGTCGAACCGGTCCGAGGACGGGTCGAGGAAGTGGATGGCGCCGCCGGCCACCGGCAGGTCGGGGACGAGCGCGGCCGCCTCGAGCACCAGCAGCGGCGCGAGCAGCACGCCCAGGCCGGCCGAGCGGGCCACGGCGAGCAGGTCAGGTGTGGTCTCGTGGACCCACTCGAAGGCCTCGGGCAGCCCCAGATCACGTTGCCTCTGCCGGACGGCAGTAATATCAGCGGCGGAAGGGGTGTCCGCCCCGATGATGGGTCGGGCATAGTAGGGCCAACCCTCGCCCTCGCGGACGAACAGCACAAGTCCGCCGAAATCCTCGGCACGTGCGTAGGGTCGGGGAAGGGCGTCGTAAAACCGCTCGAGCCTGACGAAGACGTCGGTATCCTGTTGCGCCACCGCGCGAGACTACCCAATGTGCATAGAGATTCGGCTACCCGATTGTGCCGCGATGGTGGATTCGCCCTCTTGGAAGTGTGATCCATCTGAACTGGCGGAGATCGGCCACCCTTAACGTAGACTCTAGAGACTTTGCAGGGCCGACGTCGTCCCGACCTTGATGTGTAACACCAGTGACGACAGGAGGCCCGGTGGCATTTCCGCACCCCCAGGGGCTGTATGACCCCTCCACCGAACGCGACGCGTGCGGTGTGGCCTTCGTTGCCGATCTTCAAGGCCGCCGCTCCCACGACGTGGTGGCCAAGGGCCTTTCCGCGCTGATCCGCCTCGACCACCGGGGGGCGCGAGGCGCCGAGTACAACACCGGCGACGGCGCCGGCATCATGATCCAGGTTCCGGACGAGTTCTACCGCGCGGTCGCCGGCTTCGAGCTGCCGCCCGCCGGCGCGTACGTGACCGGCCTGGTCTTCCTGCCCAACGACGCCGCCGCGCGCGCCCGCGCGATCAAGATCGTCGAGAAGTACGCCCTGGTCGAGGGCGGCGAGATCCTCGGCTGGCGCGACGTCCCGGTGCGCCCGGACGGGCTCGGCCAGACCGCCGAGGACGCCCGCCCGGCGATCCGGCAGGTCTTCCTGGCCGCGCACCGGCTCTCCGGCCCGGACGCCGGCACCCAGCTCAGCGGCATCGAGCTCGACCGGGTCGCGTTCACCATCCGCAAGCAGGCCGAGCGGGAGACCTCGCAGCGCGGCGTCGGCGCGTACTTCCCGTCGCTGTCCTCGCGGACCATCACCTACAAGGGCATGCTCACCCCCGACCAGCTGCCGGACTTCTTCCCCGACCTGGTCGACGAGCGCGTGTCCAGCGCCATCGCGCTCGTGCACTCGCGGTTCGCGACGAACACGTTCCCGGCGTGGCCGCTGGCCCACCCGTACCGGTTCATCGCCCACAACGGCGAGATCAACACGATCCGCGGCAACAAGAACTGGATGGCCGCCCGCGAGGCGCTGCTGCAGTCGAAGACCCTGCCCGGCAACATCAAGCGGCTCTTCCCGATCAACACGCCGGAGGCGTCCGACTCGGCCAGCTTCGACGAGGTGCTGGAGCTGCTGCACCTGTCCGGCCGCAGCCTGCCGCACGCGATGCTGATGATGATCCCCGAGGCGTGGGAGAACGACCCGGGGATGGAGCCGAAGCGGCGCGCGTTCTACCGCTTCCACGCGAGCCTCATGGAGCCGTGGGACGGCCCGGCCAGCGTCGCCTTCACCGACGGCACGATCATCGGCGCCGTGCTCGACCGCAACGGCCTGCGCCCCGGCCGCTGGTGGCACACCTCCGACGGCCTGGTCGTGCTCGGCTCCGAGGCCGGTGTGCTCGACCTCGACCCGGCCACGGTGGTGGCCAAGGGCCGCCTCCAGCCGGGCAAGATGTTCCTGGTCGACACCGAGGCCGGCCGCATCGTGCACGACGACGAGATCAAGGCCGAGCTGGCCGCGGCCGAGCCGTACGAGGACTGGCTGCACGCCGGCCTCATCCAGCTCGACGACCTGCCGCCGCGCGAGCACATCGTCTACACCCACGACTCGGTGACCCGCCGCCAGCAGGTGTTCGGCTACTCCGAGGAGGAGCTGAAGATCCTCATCGGGCCGATGGCCCGCACCGGCGCCGAGCCGCTGGGCTCGATGGGCACCGACACCCCCATCTCGCCGCTGTCGAACCGGCCCCGGCTGCTGTTCGACTACTTCCACCAGCTGTTCGCCCAGGTCACCAACCCGCCGCTGGACGCCATCCGCGAGGAGCTGGTGACCAGCCTGGCCACCACGATCGGGCCCGAGGCCAACCTGCTCGACCCCGGCCCGGCGTCCTGCCGGCAGATCGTGCTGCCGCACCCGATCATCGACAACGACGAGCTGGCCAAGCTGCTGTCGATCGACGAGGACGGCGACCTGCCCGGCTTCAAGGCGGTCCGGGTCTCCGGCCTCTACCCGCTGCGGGACGGCGGGGCCGGCATCAAGGCCCGGCTCACCCAGATCTGCCGGCACGTCTCGGAGGCGATCGAGGACGGCGTACGGATCCTGGTCCTGTCGGACCGCGACTCGAACGCGGACCTGGCCCCGATCCCGTCGCTGCTGCTGACGGCGGCCGTCCACCAGCACCTGGTCCGCGAGCAGACCCGTACCCAGGTCGCCCTGGTCGTCGAGTCCGGTGACTGCCGCGAGGTGCACCACGCGGCGGTGCTGATCGGCTACGGCGCGGCCGCGGTCAACCCGTACCTGGCCTTCGAGTCGGTCGACGACCTGATCGCGACCGGCCCGCTGGCCGGCCTGGACCCGAAGCTGGCGATCCGCAACTACGTCAAGGCGCTCGGCAAGGGCGTCCTGAAGATCATGTCGAAGATGGGCATCTCGACGGTGTCCTCGTACTGCGGGGCCCAGGTGTTCGAGGCCGTCGGCCTGGACAACAAGCTGCTCCAGCGGTACTTCGTCGGCACCAACGGGCGGATCGGCGGCGCCACCCTGGCCGACATCCACGCCGAGGTGAAGGCGCGGCACGAGAAGGCGTACCCGTCGAACCCGGCCGAGCGCACCCACCGCCGCCTCGAGGTCGGCGGCGAGTACCAGTGGCGCCGCGAGGGCGAGATCCACCTGTTCAACCCCGAGACGGTCTTCCTGCTGCAGCACGCCACGCGCTCGAAGCAGTACGACGTCTTCAAGAAGTACACCGAAAAGGTCGACGGTCTGGCCGCCGAGGCCGGGTCGCTGCGCGGCCTGTTCACGTTCAAGGACCGCACCCCGGTGCCGCTGGAAGAGGTCGAGCCGGCCTCGGAGATCGTGAAGCGGTTCGCCACCGGAGCCATGTCCTACGGCTCCATTTCGGCTGAGTCGCACGAAACCCTCGCCATCGCCATGAACCGGCTCGGCGGCAAGTCGAACACCGGCGAGGGCGGCGAGGACGTCGAGCGCCTCTACGACCCGGCCCGCCGCTCCGCGGTCAAGCAGATCGCCTCCGGCCGCTTCGGCGTGACCAGCGAATACCTGGTCAACGCGGACGACCTGCAGATCAAGATGGCGCAGGGCGCGAAGCCCGGCGAGGGTGGCCAGCTGCCCGGCAACAAGGTGTGGCCGTGGGTCGCCAAGACCCGGCACGCCACCCCGGGCGTCGGCCTGATCTCCCCGCCGCCGCACCACGACATCTATTCGATCGAGGACCTGGCCCAGCTCGTCCACGACCTGAAGAACGTGAACCCGCGCAGCCGGGTCCACGTGAAGCTGGTCAGCGAGATCGGCGTGGGCACGGTCGCGGCCGGCGTGGCCAAGCTCAAGGCCGACGTCATCCTGATCTCCGGGCACGACGGCGGTACGGGCGCGTCCCCGCTCAACTCGCTCAAGCACGCCGGCTCCCCGTGGGAGCTGGGCCTGGCCGAGGCGCAGCAGACCCTGCTGCTCAACAAGCTTCGCGACCGGGTCACCGTGCAGGTCGACGGCCAGCTCAAGACCGGCCGCGACGTGGTGGTGGCGGCGCTGCTGGGCGCCGAGGAGTTCGGTTTCGCCACCGCCCCGCTGATCGTCAGCGGCTGCATCATGATGCGCGTCTGCCACCTCGACACGTGCCCGGTCGGCATCGCCACCCAGAACCCGGTGCTGCGCGAGCGCTACACCGGCCGGCCCGAGTTCGTCGAGAACTTCTTCCTGTTCCTGGCCGAGGAGGTTCGCGGCTACCTGGCCGAGCTCGGCTTCCGCAGCATCGACGAGGCCATCGGCCACCCCGAGGTTCTCGACGTACGCCCGGCGGTCGACCACTGGAAGGCCAAGGGCCTCGACCTGTCGCCGGTCCTGTTCGTGCCCGAGCTGCCCGAGGGCGCGTCCCGCCGCGGCATCGTCGCGCAGGACCACGGCCTGGACAAGGCGCTGGACAACAAGCTGATCGAGCTGGCCCAGCCGGCCCTGATCGACGGCCACGAGGTGCGGGCCGAGCTCGGCGTCCGCAACGACCACCGCAGCGTCGGCGCGATGCTCGGCGGCGAGGTGACCCGCCGCTACGGCGGCGCCGGCCTGCCCGAGAACACCATCGAGTTCACCCTGCGCGGCACCGGCGGGCAGTCGTTCGGCGCGTTCCTGCCGCGCGGCGTCACGCTGCGGCTGATCGGCGACACCAACGACTACGTGGCCAAGGGCCTGTCCGGCGGCCGGGTGATCGTGCGGCCGGCCGAGGACGCGCCGTTCGTGGCCGAGGAGCACATCATCGCCGGCAACACGATCCTGTACGGGGCGACGGCGGGCGAGGTCTTCCTGCGCGGCCGGGCCGGCGAGCGGTTCGCCGTGCGCAACTCGGGCGGCCAGGCGGTCGTCGAGGGCGTCGGCGACCACGGCTGCGAGTACATGACCGGCGGCACCGTGGTGGTGCTCGGCCCGACCGGGCGCAACTTCGCGGCCGGCATGAGCGGCGGCAAGGCGTTCGTGCTCGACCTGGCCCCGGCCCGGGTGAACCCGGAGCTGGTCGACCTGGCCCCGCTGACCGCCGACGAGGAGCAGACCCTGCGCGGCCTCGTCGAGAAGCACCGGGCCGAGACCGGCTCGGCGGTGGCCGAGCGGCTGCTGGCCGACTGGGGTACCGCGGTGGCCCGCTTCACCGCTGTGGTGCCGCGCGACTACAAGCGCGTGATGGAACTGATCAGGACCGCCGAAGCCGCCGGTCGTAACGTCGACGAGGCGGTCATGGGGGTCAAGAGTGCCTGATCCGAACGGTTTCCTGCGCTACGAGCGGCAGCTGCCCAAGCGCCGCCCGGTGCCGGTCCGCATCCAGGACTGGCGTGAGGTCTACCCGCCGGCCGGCGAGGAGCTCATCCGCGACCAGGCCACCCGCTGCATGGACTGCGGCATCCCGTTCTGCCACGACGGCTGCCCGCTGGGCAACCGCATCCCGGACTGGAACGACCTGGTCCGCACGGGGGCGTGGGAGGCGGCGGCGGAGGCCCTGCACGCCACGAACAACTTCCCGGAGTTCACCGGGCGGCTCTGTCCCGCGCCCTGCGAGGCGGCCTGTGTCCTCGGCATCGCCGACGACCCGGTCACCATCAAGCAGGTCGAGGTGGAGATCGCCAACCACGCCTTCGATCTGGGTTACGTACGCCCGCAGCCGGCACCGCAGTCGTCCGGCAAGCGGGTCGCGATCGTCGGCTCGGGCCCGGCCGGCCTGGCCGCGGCCCAGCAGCTGGCCCGCGCCGGCCACGCGGTGACGGTCTACGAGCGCGACGACAAGATCGGCGGCCTGCTCCGCTACGGCATCCCCGACTTCAAGATCGAGAAGGACGTCGTGGACGCCCGGCTCGCCCAGATGGAGGCCGAGGGCGTCGTCTTCGAGACCGGCGTCGAGGTGGGCGTCGACATCACCGCCGACGACCTGCGCGAACGCTTCGACGCGGTGCTGCTGGCGGCGGGCGCCCTGTCCGGCCGCGACGCCGGCGACACCCCGGGCCGCTCGCTCAACGGCGTCCACCTGGCCATGGAGCACCTCGTCCCGGCCAACCGGGTCGTGGCGGGCCTGCAGGACACCACGCCGATCGACGCCAAGGGCAAGCACGTGGTCATCATCGGCGGCGGCGACACCGGCGCCGACTGCCTGGGCGTGGCCCACCGGCAGGGCGCGGCCAACGTGATCCAGCTCGACCAGTACCCGCTGCCGCCCGAGATCCGCGCCGGCGAGCTGCACCCGTGGCCGACGTGGCCGGTCATCCTGCGCAACTACCCGGCCCACGAGGAGGGCGGCGAGCGCGTCTTCGGCGTTGCCGTCCAGGAGTTCGTCGGCGACGACGAGGGCAACCTGACCGCGGTCCGCATCGCCGAGGTGGCCGTCGAGCGCGTCAACGGGGTCCGCACGGTCACCGTGACCCCCGGCTCGGAGCGCGACCTGAAGGCCGACCTGGTGCTGCTGGCCATCGGCTTCGAGGGCACGGAGGACCAGCCGCTGCTCTCCCAGTTCGGCATCACCCGCAACCGCCGGGGCGTGCTGGACGCCGACACCGAGTGGCAGACGGACGCCCCCGGCGTCTTCGTCGCGGGCGACATGCACCGCGGCGCGTCCCTGATCGTGTGGGCGATCGCCGAGGGCCGCTCGGCCGCGGCCGCGATCCACCGCTACCTGGGCGCGGCGGGCGAGCTTCCCGCTCCGGTCCGCGCCGACGCCCAGCCGCTCAGCGTCTGAGCCGTTTCTCGGATCGGCCCGCCTGCTCGTCAGGCGGGCCGATTCGCTTTGTACGCGGCGAGGGTGTCGAGACTCGCCTTGGTGAGCCCGTCCGGCAGCGTGGCCAGCCGGAACCAGCCGATCTCGGTGCACTTCTCCGGCTCCCGGATCCGGGGAACACCGCCCCGGTGCAGCGCCACGAAGCTCGGCGACACCCAGTGCTGCCCCTCGGCGGGTAGCAGATGATCGGACACCCCGAGCAGCCCGACGACCTCGACGGCCATCCCGTACTCCTCGTCGAACTCCCGCACGACGGCGTCGGCCAGCCGCTCCCCGAAATCGACCATGCCGCCGGGAAACTCCCACAGCCCGGCCTCGTTACGAGCCTTCGGCCCGCGCCGGGCCAGAAACACCCGCCCCTGCTCGTCGAAGACCATCGCGCCGACGCCGACCCCGATGAAATCGTGTCCCGGCCTCATGTCATCGCCGGCAACAGAAAGAGGGCGGCGCCCAACCACATGAAACCCACGGACCCCAGGATAAACAACACGATGTACGTCTCGTACCAGCGCCAGAAGTTCTTCGGATCAGGGGGCTTGCGATACCCGGGCCGCACGGCCTCCTCGGTCAGCTCGCACTCCTCCCGCCGGTAGTCGAGCCAGGTCAGCACCCCCACCACGATGAGCAGAATCGTGAAGGCGGCGATGACGGTGACGAGAAGCAGAATCGCCACGATCCCGATCCGCGCGACCGCCGGCTCGATCTTCCAGTCGTCATACCGCACGAAAAGAGTGAGCGCCGCCCCCACAAGCAGCGTGGCCAGCGTCTGATAGATCGCCAGAAAGCGGTAGACGTTCTCATTGACGGTATGCAACTGCTGAAGTAGATATTTGTACCGTTCGACCTCGAAAGCCTGCGCCCGGTCGGGGGCCGGAGGTTGAGTCATCGCGACCACCACCAGCCGTTGTCGTCCTGACGCAGATACGCGCCGGGTGGGGGAGCGATATCAGACCGGCTGCGGGCGATTCGATCGAGTGCGGTGTTTATGTCTTCTACGCTCGTATGGTTCGTCGCGGCCAGTCGGAATACTCGCTGGAACGGCACCGGAAAATCCGCCGCTAACGTGGCCGTGTGTGCCAGTAGCCATTGTGTCAACGGGTGACGCTCGTTCAGGTGGCGCCCGGCTCGGGCCAGGCTGTCGTCTCCTTCATAGGGAAGCGCGAAGAGCGGGGGCAGGTGTTGATGTCCGCTGGCGCGCTCGGGCGATCGCGAGGACGTCACCCGAACCTCGACCTTGTTCTCACCGGGCTCGACCATCAGATCGACGAAGTGGTGCAGCAGCCCGGCCGCGAGAAAGTCCAGGAACTTGAACTTGTCCGTCAGGTCCGAGCCGTCCCAGGGTGCCGGCGCGTTCGCTTCGACGAGGGGGCGCTCGCCGGCGGCGGCAGCCTCGCGGAGTCGATCCACGCTGACGTATCCGTCCGGCGTGTTGATGACCTGCTCGGCGTTCCAGACTTCCTCGCGGAGCAGCCGATCCCGCCACAGCGTGGCTGTTGTGCAAGGCTCCGCCGGTCGCAGATCCAGCAGGTGGCTGCGGCCGATGACCTCGTTGGCGGCCGCCGCCCATTCGGCGTCACCGGTAGCTGCCCGGAAGCCCCGCCTCACGGCGAGCTGAATCGCCGAATGCACTGGAAAGGGAATGGCGCGGACCTCTGTGCGGGACACGCTGAGGTCGGGTCGAAGCTCGCCGGAGAGGCTGATGGCGCCCAGGATCAGCGGGTCGCTCGGCTGGAGAGTGACGTCCGCCGTGTTGCTCCGAGTGGGAAGTGCTATCCCGTTGTACCCCCACCATCCTGCCTTCGTCCTCTCGCTGGCCTCCACGTATGCCGGAAGCTTCTCAAAGGGGATGGAATACGCCCAATATTGCATCCCCGACAAATTGTCGAAGTTCGGTAAGATGCCTTTACTGTTGCGTATCGTGAAGCCCAACTTCTTTATCCCGCGCAGGAGTTCCTCGACACGATCGGGGCGAAGGAGGCGCAAGAATAAGACGGTCGGCTCGCGCCTCTGCGTGACGTCGAGTTCGCCGAAGGACGTGCCGGCATAAAGTAAGGATTCATTGAAAGCCGCGGCGAGCGCGGCATCCCGGTCGGCGAGGCCTGGAATCACCTCTCCCTCGGTTTCCAGGATGACGTAGGCCATGAGTTGACCTCGTACGCCCAGATCCAGCACCGTGCTTGTCAGGTCGACCGGCACGGCAACGATCTCGAGCGTTCCTTCCCGGAGAAGATCGGAGCCGCTGTAGTCGTTGAGGTCTGCGAGGTTGAGTTTGACGGGCTTCGGCGCTTCGAGTAAGGGCTGCGTTATCAACGATGCCGTGAGAGCGGCTATCGGCTCGCCGTTGCACGACACGGGGACCGGCGGATCGAACACGAACGACCTGACCTTCGCAAGCATCGTCGACAGGTCGACGGCGGCGCGGTTGGGGTCGATCCGCACGGCGATATGAGTGCCGGACTCCTCAAGGAATGCCGGCTCGGGCCCGGCACTGCCGGGCATAGGCGTGCCACGCCGTCCCTTCTCCTGAAGGACGAAGTAGTCGTCCCGCCTGTTGATGGACAACCGGATCGCTCGGCGGTACCCGGTGGACGTCTGCCGCATGCTCGCGAGCTCGACCTGGTCGCCCACCATGAAGCAGGCGAGCACGCCGATGCCGAAGCGGCCGATCACCCCGAATGGTCGATCGGCCAGTCCGCGCCGAGCGATGTCCGCCTCGAACTCCGCGGATCGGTAGTACGACTGCCCCACTCGAAGGAAGTACCGGCGTAGCGCCTCCTCGTCCATGCCGATGCCGTCGTCGTCCACCCGGACCCAGACGTGGCCGCCGGAATCCTCCCAACATCTCACCTCGATTCCGGCGGAGACGTGGCCGAACAGGTGTGCGCGGGCCCGCACCGCGTCCAGCGCGTTCTGCAGAAGCTCCTGGAGGAACACGTACGAATCACCGTAGAGCCGATCGCCCGTGAACAGCTCGAGCACCGCCCGCCGATCGAGCTCGAAGCGGAATTCGCCGTAGGTGTAGCCGTGACTGGTGATCGTCGAGGTGTCGACCTCAATCGGCAACGGCAGCCCGCGCCAGCGTTCCGCACAGAGGTCGGCGACCGCCCGGCACCGCAGCATCTCGTTCTGGATGACGCCGAGGAAGGTGCGCAGGTCGTGCTCGACACCGGGGTCCGACGGGTCCGCCACGAACTGCAGTGCGTAGTCGCGCCGCGGATCGGGCGGAAACTCGAACCCGCCGGCCGCGAGGTGCTTGCGCCATTCGTCGTCGCTGGCGGCGACCGTCGCCGAATCCCGCCGGCCTAGCCCGAGATAGTCGTAGACGACCTGCGGAGCGCGGGTGTGGTCGAGATCGAGGATGTCGGCGAGCCGCAGTATGACAGCGCAGAAGCGGAGGTCGGCCTTCTGCCGGAAGTTGCTTCGGAAACGCTCCTCACGTAACGCGGATGTGGGCTCATTGTGGCTCACACAGATGGCAGCCAGAGGTTCGATGATGGATCCGTTGTCCCATCGCAGCCACGACGGATCGCAGCTCTCCAGATGCACCCAGACCCGGTCCGCGTGTCGTGATCGCAGGTAGAGCTCGACGACCCATTCCGGAGGTTCGCCGCCGGAGGCGTGTCGGGTGGCGAGATAGGCGCTGTCGTTTGTGGCGAGAAACGCCTTGAACTCGGCACTTCCCACGATCCGCGCGCGCTCGTCGTACGTGTAGGCCATGCCCGCGTCATGGAAGTAGGCCGCCAGGATCAGCAGTGCCGCCTCCAGCGGGTCCATCACGTCCAGTCTTGGCGCGGCCAGCCGGCCCATCAGGGCGACCACGTTCTCGGCGTGCTGCTCGTCGTGCAGCGTGTAACGCGGGAACGTGTCGCGCACCAGCTTCAGCAACTCCCGAGCGCGCCCCACCAAGTCGGCCACGTTCGCTCTGTTGCGATCAGACGCCTTGGCCAGCACCTCGCCCAGCGGACCCCACTCAGTCACACGGCCCCCTTCGGGTAGGAACACGGCAATACGGACTGTAGTGCTCGCATCGCTGGAGGACGATGGCCGAACGGGCTATGGCGTACACGTGAGAGCGCTTCGGCCGGGCCGATAAGCTGAAACCGCGGTCGTCGAAGCCCGCAGGTGACGGCGCAGCGCGCCCGGGAGACCCCCGGGGACCCTCGCCGCCCGACATACGTAGTTCATCCCGGCGACGGGGGTCGGCCGCCAGGCCGATGAGGAAGAGAGACTAGCCTGATGGCCGTGACACGCCGCGTAAAAATCGTCTGCACCATGGGGCCCGCGACCGCTTCCCCCGAGCGCATGCTCGGCCTCGTCGAAGCCGGTATGGACGTGGCCCGCATGAACTTCAGCCATGGCAGCCACGAGGACCACCAGAAGGTGTACGACCTCGTGCGCGCCACCGCCGAGCAAACCGGCCGCGCCGTGGCGGTCCTGGCCGACCTGCAGGGCCCGAAGATCCGGCTCGGCAAGTTCGCCGACGGCCCGCACGTCTGGAACACCGGTGACCTGGTCACCATCACCAGCGACGACATCCTCGGCACGGCCGAGCGCGTCTCCTGCACCTACAAGAAGCTCCCGCAGGAGGTGAAGAGCGGCGACCGTCTGCTGATCGACGACGGCAAGGTCGCCGTCCAGGTCACCGCCGTCGAGGGCAACGACATCCGCTGCCTGGTCGTCGAGGGCGGCCCGGTCAGCAACAACAAGGGCGTGTCGCTGCCCAACGTCGCCGTCAGCGTGCCCGCGCTCAGCGACAAGGACGCCGAGGACCTGCGCTTCGCCCTCGGGCTCGGCGTCGACCTGGTCGCGCTGTCGTTCGTGCGCTCGCCCGACGACATCAAGCTCGTCCACGAGATCATGGCCGAGGAGGGCCGGATCGTCCCGGTCATCGCCAAGGTCGAGAAGCCGGAGGCCGTCGAGCACCTCGAGGCCATCGTGCTCGCCTTCGACGGCGTCATGGTCGCCCGCGGCGACCTCGGCGTCGAGCTCCCGCTCGACCAGGTGCCGCTGGTGCAGAAACGCGCCGTGCAGCTCTGCCGGGAGAACGCGAAGCCGGTCATCGTGGCCACCCAGATGCTCGACTCGATGATCGAGAACTCGCGCCCGACCCGCGCCGAGGCCTCCGACGTCGCCAACGCCGTGCTCGACGGCACCGACGCGGTCATGCTCTCCGGCGAGACCTCGGTCGGCAAGTACCCGGTCCTCACCGTCAGCACCATGGCCAAGATCGTCAGCACGACCGAGGGCGGCTCCATCCCCGTGCCGCGCCTGCAGCACGACCCGCGCACCCACGGCGGCGCGCTGACCGTGGCCGCCTCCCAGATCGCCCGCAACATCGGCGCCAAGGCCCTGGTCGCGTTCTCCCAGACCGGCGACACCGTGCGGCGCCTCTCGCGTCTGCACTGCGAGCTTCCGCTGTACGCCTTCACCCCGGTCCCCGAGGTGCGCAACCAGCTCGCCGTGGCCTGGGGCGTCGAGACGTTCCTGACCGACTTCGTCCAGCACACCGACGACATGTTCCGTCAGGTCGACGCCAAGATGCTCGGCCTCGGCCTGGCCAAGCCCGGCGACTACGTGGTCGTCGTGGCCGGCTCCCCGCCGAACGCGCCCGGCTCCACCAACACGCTGCGCGTGCACCGGCTGGGCGACCTGGTCGACCCCGCTTCGCTGTGACACTTTCCGGCCAGGCCGCCGTCGACCAGCTGCTCGAGATCCTCGACCTCGAGCAGCTGGACGACGCGACCTTCCAGGGCTCCAGCCCGCAGACCGGCGCCCAGCGGGTCTTCGGCGGGCAGGTCGCGGGCCAGGCCCTGGTCGCCGCCGGGCGGACCGTCGATCCGTCGCGCACGGTCCATTCCCTGCACGGCTATTTCGTGCGGCCGGGCGACCCGACCGAGCCGATCCGGTTCACGGTGGAGACCATCCGGGACGGCCGGTCCTTCTCGGTACGCCGGTCCACGGCCCAGCAGCACGGCAAGACCATCTTCTTCATGTCGGCCTCCTTCCAGGTCCGTGAGGAAGGGCTCGACCACCACACGCCACCGCCGGACGGCGTGCCCGGCCCCGACGACGTACAGACGATGGCCGACTGGGTCCGCAAGTACCCGTCGCGCCGGGGCGCGTTCGCGGCGGCGCCCCAATCGGTCGACGTGCGCTACGTCAACACCCCCGGCTGGGTGCCGCCGGGCGACCGGGTGGCCACCGAACAGCAGCGCGTCTGGATGCGCATCGACGGCAAACTGCCGGACGACCCGCTGATCCACGCGTGCGCGCTGACCTACGCCTCGGACATGTCACTGCTCGACTCGGTGCTGTCCGTGCACGGCGAGGTGTGGGGACCCGGCGGCGTCATCGGGGCCAGCCTCGACCACGCGCTCTGGTTCCACCGCCCGTTCCGCGCCGACGAATGGTTCCTGTACGACTGCACGAGCCCTTCCGCGAGCGGCAGCCGGGGCCTGGCCAGCGGCCGCATGTTCACCCGCGACGGCCGCCACATCGCCAGCGCCGTCCAGGAGGGCCTGCTCCGCCGCATCGGCGAACGCGCCTGACGGACGGACGCCCCGCCTGGCGGGGATCCCGGCCCGGCGACTGGCCGACTGACGGATCCCGGCCCGGCGGGGCGGGGGAGACTGGTTCCTGTCAGCGGCGCCGCTCGCCCTCCGCCATGCTCTCCGCGGTGTCCGGCACCACCGGAACGTCCCGATCCGACGGCAGCCGGCGCACCGCCGCGGCCGTGCCCGTCACACCCGCCTCCGCGATCTTCGCGTCCAGATCCCGGGTCGTGTCGACGACCTCCTCGTGGAACGTGCGCGCGTCGGCGTCCACCGCCCGATGCCGTGCCCTCGGCTTCTCCGGCGTCTCCTCGAAATCGGTCAGACCCGCCGAATAGCCGGCCACACCCTCCTCGCGCTCCGGAGACAACGTCAAGACATCCGGCCGTACGGCGGAAACCTCCCGCAACCGCAACGAGGTCACCAGATCGGCGATGGCGCGCAGCAGCGCCAGCCCACCCAGCGTGACGATCACCGGATCGGCCGAGCGTGACAGCGGACTCGACGCGAAGAACCCCAGACCGGCCTGGGCCACACCCAACGACAACATCAATCCCCACGTACGGTCGATGCCCCGGTTCATGGTCGCCACGGCCACGTCGACCGCACCGCGCACCATCAGGAACCAGCCGACCAGTGACGCCGGCGTCGTGTAGGAGGCGTCCCGATCCAGCAGCACGATCACTCCCGTGGCCGTGAACAGCGCCGCCATCGACGCGTTCAGCCACCACGTCCGCGTGCCCGCCAGAGCCCGCACCGCCTCACACAGCGCCCCGAAAAAAATCACCGGCCCGGCCACGCTCACCACGTCGGCCGGCTCCAGGCGCATCACACTCCAGCCGATCGCCAGCCACGCCACCCCGGCGAACATCAGAAAACCCCACATGCTGTTCCGCATGACCGTCAGGGGCGAGGAACCGGACCACAACATGAGGCCTCCAGCCGAACGTGTCCGAACCATGACAACATCCGCCGCCCCACCCCACCTGCGGTTCAGCCGGATTCACAGCCCGCCCCGGCCCCGGCGCATCGATCGCGGTCGCCCTGGGTATCAACGGCACGCCCCCACCACCGGGAGACCACGTGCCCGACGACCCCCTGGCCGACGCGCTGAGCGCCGCCCGCGACGGCGACCGTCGCGGCTTCGCCACCCTCTGGCGCGGCCTGCACCCCGGCGTCCTGCGCTACCTGCGCGTCATCGCCGGCGACCACGCCGAGGACGCCGCCAGCGAAACCTGGCTGCAGGTCATCCGCGACCTGGGCCGGTTCGACGGCGACCTGCCCGCCTTCCGCGGCTGGCTGTTCCGGATCGCCCGCCACCGGGGCCTCGACACCCTGCGCCGCCGTCCCACGCCACCCCTGCCCGCGGCCACCGCCACCGTCGACGCGGCCACCCTCACCCTCGAGAACGACGGCACGGCCTGGGCCCTGGCCCTCATCGCCGAACTACCCATCGACCAGGCCGAAGCCGTCATGCTCCGCGTCGTCATCGGCCTCGACGTCGCCACCACCGCCGACATTCTGGGCAAAAGACCGGGTGCCGTACGCGTCGCCGCCATGCGCGGACTCAAGCGTCTCGCCACCCATCCGCAGGTCAAGGACCGCACCCACCCCAGCCGGCAGGGGGTGTAACAAAATGCGGCAGCTACGCGCTCTCCTTCATGCGATGCGCAAGCGGAGAAACACCGAGACCGACCCCGCCGCCTTCACCGCCGGCGACCCGGACCTGCGCCGCCTGATCGAGGCGGCCCAAGCCCCGGCCACCGCAGCGGAACTCAGCGGCGAGAAACAACTGGTCGACGCCTTCACCGCCGAACGCAAACGTGCTGCCCGCGCCGCACGCCGCCGTCAACCGGCGAGGATCCGGGCCGTGCTCGTGCCCGCCACGACCGGCCTGGCTCTCCTGCTCCTCACCGGAACCGCCGTGGCCGCCCGGACCGGCAACCTCCCCCAGGGAGCCCAGCAGCACGCGCACCGCCTGTTCTCGGCGCTGGGCGTACCTGCGCCGAGAACAGGCACCCCGTCCCCACGGGCACCGGAATCCCCGCCGTGCGGGGCCGGCGCCCCCCCCCCCCCCCCGGGGCCCCCCCCCCCCCCCCCCCCCCCCCCCCCCCCGCCGGCGGGGGCGGGGGGCGCCCCCCCCCGCGCGCCCCCGCCGCGGGCCCCCGGCCCCGCCCCCCCCCCCGCACCCCCCCCCCCCGCCCACCCCCTTTTCTCGGCGCTGGGCGTACCTGCCCCCACAACCGCCACCCCGCCCCCCCGGGCACCGCAAACCCCCCCCCCCGGCCCGCCCCCCCCCCGGCCCGGACCGGCCCCCACCCCCGACATCGCCGCCTTCACCCGCTGCGAGGCCTGGCAAGGCGGCACCCCCTTGAGCACCCACGACCGCCGCACCCTGATCGCCGACGCCGGCGGCGAACGATCCGTGGACCACTACTGCGAAAAAGTACGACGATCCGCCTCACCCCCGACCCCCACGGGATCGCCGCCACCCTCCACACCCCTGCCCGGCACCCCGCCGCCCGCCAGCCCACCCGCCGGCCCCGCCTACAGTGGCCCGCCGCCCAGCAGCCCGCCCTACAATGGCACCGAACCGCCGAAACCCGGCCGAAGCGGCCCCGAAGCCACTCCACCCACCGGGAAACCGCCGACCGGCCCCGAGACGCCACGACCGTCCGTGACCACCGCTCCGAGCCGAGTCACGCCCAGCCACCACCGAGAGTCACGCTCTGCGCTCAGCTGCCCCACCCCCGCTACGGACTGTTCGCGTGCCCCCGTCACCACTCCGGCCCCACGAACTCATCCCACCGACCCACCGCCTCCCGCCGCACAACCGACAGCATGTTGCGCCGGCCCATCCGCCACCTGATGCCGAGCCCGTCCAGCGACCGCTCGCACAGCCGCATGATCTCCGCGGACTCGTTCGAGAAGTTGTAGCGCGGGTAGACCTACACCTTCCCGGCGGTCGTCGTCCGGTTGAGAACCCGGCAGCCATCAGAGCGGAACGAAGGGTTCGCCGTCCGCGTCGGACCACGACATAGCCGCCACGGCGTACGAGATGGACCCGCCGCGCCAGCACCCGCGGCATCGCCTCGCCGCACTGCTCCACCAGGCCGGGCCGGCTCGCGGTGCAGTAGACGCGGAACACCGGCACCTTGACTGAGGTGACCAGGTGGCCGTACCCAGACAGAGGCCCGGGGAGGATCGGCACACCGCGCACACCGGGGCTTGTCGGCCGCTCGCGCCGCCCGCGCCCGATTCCCGTGGAACCGGTTGCCCACCGTCCGCCGCGGCAGCCCGAGATCACGGCAGATGTCGCCGAAGGAAACCCCCTCGGCCACGCGGGTGCGGTGGATGCATGCCCGTACGGCACTTCCACGCCGCTCACCACTTCGGCCCGACGAACTCGTCCAGGCGAGCCACCGCCTCGCGCCGCGCGACCGACAGCGTGTTGGGCCGCGCCATGCGCCAGCTGATGCCGAGCTGATCGAGGCTTTCCTGGCAGAACCGCATGATGTCGCGCGACTCGTTGACGAACTGATACCGGGGATAAGCGTATTTCCTGCCGTTCCGGTCGACAGTGTTGAGAAATCGGCTGCCGTCGGAGTGGAAGAGGCCGCGCAGAAATCTTTCCGGCTGCCGGTCGATCACTTCTCGTTGCCCATCGGCCAATGTGACGGTGCGGAGATGTTTCGTCCCGGCGCCGTGCTGTGGAAAGAGGCACGGCCAATGGGTCCAGTGCGCCCGGACGCTCATGCATCCCACCCGCTCCTGATATCCCACGGTCTTGGCGCCGCACGACTCCATCGCGTGGGACACCTCGTGGATGAGGCCGGGGTAGCGCAGATCGCAGGTGACGGTCAGGAGGGGCACCGTTGGGTCATCAGCAGATGGCCGTCGCCGAGATATTGGCCGAGCAGGTAGCCATAAGCGGGCGGATCGTCGATCTTGCGAGGAGGCCGGTCGCAGCGGGGACATCGTCTGTCGATATCCCTCGTGCGGCGACTGCGATTGTAGAGCCGGCAGGCGACGGTATTCCGCGACAACCCGAGGCGCCGATATATCTCGGAGAAAGGAACGCCGGAGGCGTGCAGCCGAAGAGCTTCCTCGCGGAGATGAGAGGGATGCCTCCCCGAATCCTCGAGGAGGGGTGTGACAGTTTTGTGCCCCCGGTGGGATTCGAACCCACACTGTATGGTGTTTGAGACCATCTTCTCTGCCGGTTGGAATACAGGGGCCGGCTGGCCCATCCGTCGGGAGATCCTCCCGCCAAGATGAGTCACCGACAGCCTACCCACTACGCTTAGGGCGGCGACACCCGCATACCGGGGTGTCGTGTCTTCAGGATCGTTGGGGGTAGGAGTTCTGTGGCCGACTCGCAGGCTGGTGCCGAGCGCAAGCGGGTGTTGATCGCCGAGGACGAGGCCCTCATCCGGCTCGATCTCGCCGAGATGCTCGTGGAGGAGGGCTACGACGTCGTCGGCGAGGCCGGTGACGGGGAGACCGCCGTGCGCCTGGCCGAGGAGCTTCGGCCGGATCTCGTCATCCTGGACATCAAGATGCCGATCATGGATGGGCTGGCCGCGGCCGAGCGGATCGCCGGTGGGCGTATCGCCCCGGTTGTCATTCTCACGGCGTTCAGCCAGCGTGATCTGGTGGAGCGTGCCCGGGCCGCCGGCGCCATGGCGTACCTGGTCAAGCCTTTCCAGAAGTCGGACCTGGTGCCGGCCATCGAGATCGCGCTGTCGCGGTATTCGGAGATCGCCGCCCTGGAGTCCGAGGTGGCGGGTCTGACCGATCGTCTGGAGACGCGGAAGTCGGTGGAGCGCGCCAAGGGCGAGCTGATGACGAAGTATCAGATGACCGAGCCGCAGGCGTTCAAGTGGATTCAGCGGACGGCGATGGACCACCGGATGACGATGCGTGAGGTGGCGGACCGGATCCTGGCGGAGGGTCAGGAGGCCGGTGGCGCCGAGGCCACACAAAGTTGATCTTGCGGGTAGTGCGGTTGTAACACCTCCTCCGGCCGGGGCGTCACGAGACGTAACGGTTCGATGAAAGCCCGATCGAAGTCTTTTGGCAGGCCGTGAACCTGGGATAACGTCCCGGCCCATAACGGGGCACGGCAGGGTCGCGTCGGCGCGCAAGTGCCAATCGGCTGCCAGTGGCTCGGTGGGTTCGGTATGGAGGAGGGTTCCAACCTTGAGGCAGTCTCTCGCACGAGCCATCGGCGGCGTGGCCATGGTCGGCCTTCTCGTGGGCGCCGCGGCATGTGCCAAGGACGACGATGGCGGCGGCTCGACGGACGCGGCTGCCTGTGGCAGCAAGATCGCGTTCTTTGGCGCGCTGACCGGCGGTAACGCTCAGCTCGGTATCAACATCCGCGACGGCGCGAAGCTCGCCGTCGACCAATACAACAAGGCCAACGGCGACTGCAAGGTCGAGCTGGTCGAGAAGGACTCGGCGGGTGACCCGGCGCAGGCCTCGGGTCTGGCGACCTCGATCGTCCAGGACGCGAAGGTCCTCGGCGTGGTCGGCCCGGCGTTCTCGGGTGAGTCCAAGGTGGCCAACCCGATCATGAGCAAGGAAGGCGTCGTGATCATCACGCCGTCGGCGACCAACCCGGCGCTGGCGGCTCAGGGTGACAAGACGTTCCACCGCGCTCTGGGTAACGACGCCTCGCAGGGTCCCGGCCTGGCGCTGTACATGAAGGACGTCATGAAGGTTCAGAAGACCTTCGTGGTGGACGACGCTTCGGAGTACGGCAAGGGCCTGGCCGACCAGGTGAAGAAGACGCTGGGTTCGGTCGTGACCGGCAACGCGGTCGTCAAGGAGCAGCAGACCGACTTCGGCGCGCTGGTCACCCAGATCAACAGCTCGGGCGCCGACTCGATCTTCTGGGGCGGTTACTACCGTGAGGCCGCGCCGTTCCTGAAGCAGTACCGCGACGCGGGCGGCAAGGCGAAGTTCGTCGCCGGCGACGGTGTGAAGGACCAGGCGTTCGTGGACGGCGCCGGCGCGGCCAACGCCGAGGGCGCGATCCTGACCTGCCCGTGTGTTCCGCCGGAGAAGGCGGGCGGCACGTTCGCGGCCGACTACAAGACGGCGACCGGCCGTGAGGCGGGCACGTACAGCGCTGAGGCCTTCGACGCGGCGAACATCCTGCTGGCGGGCATCAAGGCCGGCAACGGCACCCGGGAGAAGCTGGAGACGTTCGTCGACGGCTACACCGGCAAGGGTGTGACCACGGACTTCAAGTTCCAGGAGAACGGCGAGATCGACCCGTCCGCGGTGGCGATCTGGGCCTACAAGGTCGCCGGCGGCAAGATCGTGGCCGACCAGGAGGCGCCGAAGAGCTGACCCGAGGGTCTGCTCATCCGGTTTGTCTGAGCTGCGAAACGTGGGGGGGGGGGGGGGGGGGCCCCCCCCCCCGCCCGGGTTTTTTTTGAGTGGGGGGGGGGGGGGGGAGGTTTTTTTTTATTGGGGGAAAAAAA
>NZ_JBEZGO010000019.1:24744-131825 GCF_040650035.1 Actinoplanes sp. NPDC048796
GGTGGCGCCGGCGCCTCTCTGGCGGTTTGGTTGTTCGTTGTGGTGTTCGCTGTGTCGGCCCCGGGGGGGGGGGGGGCCCCCCCCCCCCCCCCACGTCCTGTATGACTTTCCTTCGCTGGAGTCGCGTTGAACTTTGAATTCTTGGGCGACAACTTCATGTCGCTCACCGTGACGGGGCTGACCCAGGGCGCCATCTATGCCCTGGTCGCTCTCGGTTACACGTTGGTCTACGGCGTTCTGCGCCTGATCAACTTCGCTCATTCCGAAGTCTTCATGATCGGCACGTTCGTTACCACGATCGTCTGGGCCGGCCTGGGTTTCGGTGTGGGTGCGGCGGCTCCGGGCACCTTCGGGGTGCTGGGCCTGATCGCGCTGGCCGTCATCGCGGCCGGCGCCGCTTCGGGCGGCACGGCGCTGATCGTGGAGCGGGTGGCCTACCGCCCGCTGCGCAAGCGTAACGCGCCCAGCCTGATCTTCCTGATCAGCGCGATCGGCGCCTCGGTGGCGCTGTTCGAGCTGGTGGGTGCGATCACCGACCGGCAGCCGCGCGGCATGCCGAGTCTCGTACAGCCGAAGGTGCAGTTCACGCTCTTCGGCGCGGACGTCACCAACCTCCAGATCGGCATCATCCTGAGCGCGCTCGCGATGCTCGCGGGCCTGGACATCTTCATCAACCGCACCCGGCTGGGCCGGGGTGTGCGTGCCGTGGCGCAGAACCCGGACGTGGCGGCGCTGATGGGTGTCAACAAGGACCGCGTCATCATGCTGATCTTCATCCTGGGCGGCATGATGGCCGGCGCGGCGTCGGTGCTCTACGACGTCAAGGTCGGTATCACGACGTACTCGGTGGGCTTCCTGATCGGTATCAAGGCGTTCACCGCGGCGGTGCTCGGCGGTATCGGTAACCTGCGCGGCGCCCTGCTGGGCGGTCTGCTGCTGGGCGTGGTGGAGAACTACGGCGCCGGTGTCTTCGGCAACGAGTGGATGGACGTCGTCGCCTTCGTGATGCTCGTGGTCGTGTTGCTGTTCCGCCCGACGGGCCTGTTGGGTGAGTCTCTGGGGAGGGCCCGGGCATGATGGCTGTTCTCGATTCCGCGCGGAAGGCCGACGAGGGCCGGGTCCGCGCGGTGACCGGCCTGCGGGACCGGTGGTCCAACCTTCCGTACGGCTGGCGCATCTCGGTCCTTTTCGCTTTCATCATCTTCCTGTACGCGTTGCCGGGTCTCGAGATCCCGCTGATCACGACGCCGGACACGGACTTCACCTCGGTGCTGTTCCTGTGCGCGGTCTACGTGCTGGTCGCGGTCGGCCTGAACGTCGTGATCGGACTCGCCGGCCTGCTCGACCTCGGCTACATCGGCTTCTACGCGGTCGGCGCGTACACGGTGGCCATTCTGGGTTCGCCCAACTCGCCGGTCGTGATCCAGTTCCCGTGGGTGGTGTGCGTCCCGATCGCGATCGCGGTGACCATGGTGTCGGGCGTGATCCTGGGCTGGCCGACGCTGCGTCTGCGCGGCGACTATCTGGCGATCGTGACGCTCGGCTTCGGTGAGATCATCCGGGTGTTCGCCCTGAACTCGGACATCACCAACGGAAACCGGGGCATCACCGGCGTTCCGGTGCCGTCGGAGGGCACGTGGCCGGAGTGGATGGACTGGTTCCCGGGCATCACCGCGGGCCGCCCGATCTTCAGCGTGTCCAATGTGATCGGCTTCTACTGGCTGGCGATCACCCTGGTCTTCATCTGCATGCTGGGCGTGCGCCGGCTGGAGCGCAGCCGGGTCGGCCGCTCGTGGCTGGCGATCCGTGAGGACGAGGACGCCGCCGAGGTGATGGGCGTGCCGACCTTCAAGTACAAGCTGTGGGCGTTCGCGATCGGCGCGGCGCTGGGCGGCCTGTCGGGGGCGCTGTTCTTCAGCAAGCAGACGTTCATCAACGCGCAGGGCTTCGACCTGTTCACGTCGATCCTGTGGGTGGCCGCGGTGGTCATCGGCGGCGCCGGCAACCAGCTGGGGGTGGCGCTGGGCGCGATCCTGCTGGCGTACCTGCCGGAGCGGTTCCGCGAGTTCGCCGACTACCGGCTGCTGATCTTCGGTGTCGCCCTGATCGTCATGACGATCTTCCGGCCGCAGGGTCTGCTGCCCAGCCGCCGGCGCAAGGTCGAGCTGGAGGACCGGGCTAAGGAAGGTGCCGTCGGTGAGTGAGCGCAACAATCTGCTCGAGGTCGACAACGTCACGATCCGCTTCGGCGGCGTGACCGCCCTGGACGGGGTGGACTTCTCCGTCAAGGAGGGCGAGATCCTCGGCCTGATCGGCCCGAACGGCGCCGGCAAGACGACCTGCTTCAACGCGGTGACCGGCGTGGTCAAGCCGACCAGCGGCGCGATCCGGTTCCGCGGCAAGGCCCTGGTGGGCCAGCAGCGGCACAAGATCACCCGGCTCGGCATCGCGCGGACGTTCCAGAACATCCGGTTGTTCCCGGAGATGACGGCGCTGGAGAACGTGCAGGTCGGCGCGGACGCGCGGCACAAGACCAGTGTGGTCGGCGCGCTGTTTCGCATCTGGCGGGTGCCGGTCAAGTCGCACGAGCTGGTCGAGGTCGACGCCAAGAGTGGCTTCGGGCGCGCGGTTCAGCAGGTACGCCGTACCGGCCAGCGGATCTTCGGTTTGTCCCGGCACACCCTCGAGGAGCGGGCGGCCAAGGACAAGGCGACCGAGCTGCTGAAGCTGGTCGGCATCGAGCACCGGGCCGGCGAACTGGCCCGGAGTCTGGCCTACGGCGAGCAGCGCCGGCTGGAGATCGCCCGGGCGCTGGCCACCGAGCCGGGCCTGCTCTGCCTGGACGAGCCGGCCGCCGGCTTCAACCCGGCCGAGAAGGAGTCGCTGCTCGAGCTGATCCGCAAGATCCGCGATACCGGGGTCACGGTGCTGCTCATCGAGCACGACATGCGCCTGGTCATGGGCGTCACCGACCGGATCGTCGTGCTGGAGTTCGGCAAGAAGATCGCCGAGGGGACGCCGGCCGAGGTGCGGGAGAACCCGGCGGTCATCGCCGCCTACCTGGGAGTGCCGACCGATGCTGCTTGAGATGGACAACGTGACGGTGTCGTACGGGCGTATCGAGGCCCTGCACGGCATCAGCCTCACCGTGGGCGAGGGTGAGATCGTCGCGCTGATCGGCGCGAACGGCGCCGGCAAGTCGACCACGATGCGGGCCATCTCGGGTCTGCGGCCCGTCGGCCAGGGCAAGATCCACTTCGATGGGCAGGACATCACCAAGATGCGGGCCGACCTGCGGGTCATCCGCGGGGTGTCGCAGTCGCCCGAGGGCCGCGGCATCTTCCCGGGCATGACGGTCCGGGAGAACCTCGAGATGGGCGCGTACACGCGCCGGGTCCGTACCGAGATCGACGAAGACCTTCAGCGGGCGTTCGACCTGTTCCCGCGCCTGAAGGAGCGGGAGAAGCAGGCCGGCGGCACGCTGTCCGGCGGTGAGCAGCAGATGCTCGCCGTGGGCCGCGCGCTGATGAGCCGGCCCAAGCTGCTGCTGCTCGACGAGCCCTCGATGGGCCTGGCGCCGATGCTGATCCAGCAGATCTTCGACATCATCGTGGAGATCAACCAACAGGGCACGACCGTGCTGCTGGTGGAGCAGAATGCGCAGCAGGCCCTGTCACGCGCCCACCGGGCGTACGTCCTGGAGACCGGGCGGATCGTCAAGGAGGGCACCGGCCAGGACCTCCTGACCGACCCCGCGGTCAAGGACGCCTACCTCGGCGTCGCGTAACACCCCTTTGGACAACTAGGAGTCATCATGTTCCGCACCCCCTCAGGCCGCCGGGCGATCCTCGGCCTGGCCGCCGCGGCGGCGCTGACGTTGTCGATGGGCGCCTGCGGCTCGGAGTCCGACGACTCCAGCTCGAGCGGCGCTCCCGCGCCCAGCGCCTCCGCCGACACGTCGCTGGCCGACAAGGTCCCGGCCGACATCAAGAGCGCCGGCAAGCTCGTCATCGGCACCGACTCGTCGTACGCGCCGAACGAGTTCCTGGACAGCGACGGCAAGACGGTCATCGGCTTCGACGTCGACCTGTTCAACGCGGTCGCGCAGAAGCTGGGCCTGACCACCGAGTGGCAGTCGGCGACCTTCGGCGACATCATCCCGGGCGTCAGCAGCGACAAGTACGCCGTCGGCGTCTCCTCGTTCACGATCAACAAGGACCGGCTCAAGGAGGTCAACATGATCTCCTACTTCTCGGCCGGCACCCAGTGGGCGGCCAAGAAGGGCGCCTCGATCAACCCGGACGACGTCTGCGGCAAGAAGATCGCCGTGCAGGCGACCACCGTGCAGGTGGACGACATCACCGCCCGGTCCAAGAAGTGCACCGACGCCGGCAAGGCCAAGATCACGATCGACCAGTACCAGAAGCAGTCGGACGCGACGAACGCCGTCAACACCGGCAAGGACGAGGCCATGCTGGCCGACTCCCCGATCACCGCGTACGCGGTGAAGCAGACCGGCGGAAAGCTGGAGCTGGTCGGCGACATCTACGACTCGGCCCCGTACGGCTACGTGGTGGCCAAGGACCAGACCGAGTTCGCCGGCGTCATCGGCGACGCCGTCAAGGCGCTGATCGCCGACGGCACGTACAAGCAGATCCTCGACAAGTGGGGCGTCACCGCGGGCGCGGTCACCACTGCCGAAGTGAACCCCGCGGTCTGACCCTCTAGATGAGCGACCAGACCACCACCGAACGGGCACGGCCGGAACCGATCAAGGCCGTGCCCGTCCGGCACCCCCTGCGCTGGGTCACGACCGCGGTCATCGCGATCCTGGCCGCGATGTTCGTGCACCTGCTGGTGACGAACGACCAGTTCCGCTGGTCGTTCATCTTCTCGTCCTATGAGGACGGCAAGCGCGGGGTCATGTTCACCGGGCCGGTTCTCGAGGGCCTGCGCGGCACCATCCTGCTGACCATCACGGCGATGGTCATCGGCATCGGGCTCGGCGTCGTCATCGCGATCATGCGGATGTCGCCGAACAAGGTCCTGTCGTCGGTGGCGTTCCTGTACACGTGGTTCTTCCGGGCCGTGCCGCGCCTCGTGCTGGCGATCCTGTTCGGCAACCTGAACATCCTGTGGAGCCGGGTCGGCTTCGGCCTGCCGTTCGACAAGCAGATCGGCGACCTGTTCGGCATCGACAACTTCAGCGGGCAGTTCTACAGCATCCGCGCGGTCGACCTGCTGGCCGGCTTCGTGGCCGGCATGCTCGCGCTGGGGTTGTCCGAGGCCGCGTACATGGCCGAGATCGTCCGGGCCGGCCTGCAATCCGTCGACCAGGGGCAGGCCGAGGCGGCGGTCGCGCTGGGCATGTCCCGCTTCCAGGTGCTGCGGCGCATCGTGCTGCCGCAGGCCATGCGGGTGATCGTGCCGCCGACCGGCAACGAGACCATCGCCATGGTCAAGGACACGTCGCTGGTGGCGTACGTTCCGGTCACCGGCGAACTGTGGTTCCAGCTGAACGCGGTGTCCGCGCGTACCTTCGTGGTGCTGCCCGTGCTGGTGGCCGCGCTGATCTGGTATCTGATCATCTGTACCGTCCTGATGATCGGCCAGTACTTCCTCGAGCGGCACTACGGCAAGGGGTACGGCGCGGTCGGCAAGGCGAAACAGCGGCTGCGCGACATCGAGGTCGAACAGGGCGGCCGGATCACCGACACCCGGGAGGGCGCATGACTTCCGAGATGGTGCGCGCCGACAACGTGCACAAGTCGTTCGGCTCGCTCGAGGTGCTCAAGGGCATCGACCTGGTCGTCAACGCGGGCGAGGTGTGCTGCGTGCTCGGCCCGTCCGGCTCCGGCAAGTCGACGTTCCTGCGCTGCGTCAACCACCTCGAGAAGATCAACGCCGGCCGCATCCTGGTCGACGGCGACCTGATCGGCTACCGCGAGCGCGGCGGCAAGCTGCACGAGCTCGGCGAGAAGGACGTGGCCAAGCAGCGCCGCTCGATCGGCATGGTCTTCCAGCGCTTCAACCTCTTCCCGCACATGACGGTGCTCCAGAACGTGATGGAGGCCCCGTGCCGGGTCAAGGGCGAGGCCAAGGCCGAGGTACGGGACCGGGCGCGCGCCCTGCTCGACCGGGTGGGCCTGAGTGAGAAGACCGAGTCGTATCCGGGCCAGCTCTCGGGCGGCCAGCAGCAGCGGGTGGCGATCGCCCGGGCCCTGGCCATGCGGCCGAAACTGATGCTGTTCGACGAGCCGACCAGCGCGCTCGACCCGGAACTGGTCGGTGAGGTCCTGGACGTGATGAAGGACCTGGCCCGGGACGGGATGACCATGGTCGTGGTCACCCACGAGATCGGCTTCGCCCGCGAGGTCGGCGACAAGCTGATCTTCATGGACGGCGGCGTCGTCGTGGAGGAGGGCGCCCCGCGGGACGTCATCGCGAATCCGCAGCACGAGCGAACCAGGGCATTTCTCAGCAAGGTGCTCTGAGCAGGCGGGGTGGTCCGGGTTTCTGGCAGCGACATTTAGACGGCTTCGCCGTACTGCGACGCAAGAATGTCAGACCTCACGACTAGAGTTCTCCGACGTGAGCGAAGACGCCGAGACCCCCCGTTTGCTGCTGCTCGACGGCCACTCCCTGGCCTACCGCGCGTTCCACGCGCTGCCCAAGGAGAACTTCAGCACCCAGACCGGGCAGCACACGAACGCCGTGTTCGGCTTCACCTCGATGCTGATCAACATGCTGCGCGACGAGAAGCCGACGCACATCGTGGTCGCCTTCGACGTCTCCCGCGTCTCCTTCCGTACCGAGAAGTACCCGGAGTACAAGGCCGGCCGGTCGGCGACGCCGCCGGAGTTCCTGGGCCAGGTCAGCCTGGTCAAGGAGATCCTCGACGCGCTGCGCATCCCGTATGTCGAAAAGCCCGGTTTCGAGGCCGACGACGTCATCGCCACCCTCGCCACCCAGGCCCGCGACGCCGGCATGGAGGTGCTGATCTCCTCCGGCGACCGGGACGCCCTGCAACTGGTCGGCGAGCACACCACGGTCCTCTACCCGAGCCGCGGCGTCTCCGAGGTCTGGCGGATGACCCCCGCCCTGGTCGAGGAGAAGCAGCTCGTGCCGCCGCACCTCTACCGGGACAAGGCCGCCCTGGTCGGCGAGACCAGCGACAACCTGATCGGTGTCCCCGGCGTCGGGCCCAAGACGGCGGCCAAGTGGATCACCGAGTACGGCGGTATCGAGGGCGTCGTCGCCAACGCCGACAAGATCAAGGGCAAGGCCGGCGACAACCTGCGCGCCCACCTGTCGTCGGTGATGCTCAACTACGAGCTCAACGCCCTGCGCACCGACCTTGAGCTTCCGGTACGCCCGCAGGACGTGCGCTGGCCCGGCTGGGACCGGGAGGCGGTCCACCAGGTGTTCGACGCCCTCGAGTTCCGGGTGCTGCGCGAGCGCCTCTACAGCTACCTCGAGGCCGTCGAGCCCGAGGCCGAGGCCGGCTTCGACATCGAGGCCCGCGTGCTGCGCGCCGGCGAGGTGGCGGGCTGGCTCACCGCGCACGCGCAGGCGGCGCCCGTCGGTGTCGCCGTCACCGGCACGTTCGGGCGCGGCACGGGCGCGCTCACCGGCGTCGCGGTGGCCACCGGCGACGGGCCGGCGGGCTGGTTCGACCCGGCCGCCCTGGACGAGGCCGACGAGCAGGCCGTCGCCCTCTGGCTGGCCGACCCCGACCGGCCCAAGGTCGTGCACGACGCCAAGCCGGCCTCGCTGGCCATGCGCGCGCACGGCTGGCGCCTGGCCGGCGTCCGCATCGACACGGCGCTCGCGGCCTACCTGGCCAAGCCCGACCAGCGGCAGTACGACCTGACCGACCTGGCCCTGCGCTACCTCAAGCGCGAGCTGCGCGTCGAGGAACCGCCGACCGGCCAGCTCGACCTGCTGGCCGGCGTGGGCGAGGAGGGCGGCGCCGAGGAGAGCGTCATGCTGCGCGCCCGCGCCACCCTCGACCTGGCCGACGTGCTCACCGAGGAGCTGTCCCGCGACGGCGGCGAGTCGCAGACCCTGCTCACCGAGGTCGAGCAGCCGCTGTCCGAGGTCCTCGGCGAGATGGAACACCTGGGCATCGCGGCCGACACCGGCTACCTGTCCGAGCTCGAGGCCCACTTCGCGGCCGAGGTGAAGGCCGCCCAGCAGGCGGCGCACGAGGTCGTGGGCCGCGAGTTCAACCTCGGCTCGCCCAAGCAGTTGCAGCAGATCCTCTTCGATGAGCGCAACCTGCCCAAGACCAAGAAGATCAAGTCGGGGTACACGACCGACGCCGACGCCCTGCAGAACCTGTTCGCGCAGACCGGCGACCCGCTGCTGGAACACCTGCTGCGCCACCGCGACGTGGCCAAGCTCAAGTCCACTGTCGACGGCCTGCTCAAGTCGGTCTCCGACGACGGTCGCATCCACACGACGTTCAACCAGACCGTCGCCGCCACCGGCCGCCTGTCCTCGACCGACCCCAACCTGCAGAACATCCCGATCCGCACCGAGGAGGGCCGGCGGATCCGCCGCGCGTTCGTCGTCGGCGAGGGCTTCGAGTCCCTCATGACGGCCGACTACAGCCAGATCGAGATGCGCATCATGGCCCACCTCTCCGAGGACGAGGCCCTGATCGCCGCCTTCAACTCGGCCTTCGACTTCCACGCGGCCACCGCGTCCTCGGTCTTCCACGTCCCGGTCGAGGAGGTCGTCCCCGACCAGCGCCGCAAGATCAAAGCCATGAACTACGGCTTGGCGTACGGTCTGAGCGCCTTCGGCCTGTCCAACCAGCTCACCATCCCGGTCGACGAGGCCCGCGGCCTGATGGACGAGTACTTCGAGCGCTTCGGCGGCGTCCGCGAGTACCTGCAGGCAGTGGTTCGCCGCGCCGTCCAGGACGGCTACACGGCCACCATCCTCGGCCGCCGCCGCTACCTGCCCGACCTGTCCAGCGACAACCGCCAGCGCCGCGAGATGGCCGAGCGGATGGCCCTCAACGCCCCCATCCAGGGCTCGGCCGCCGACATCATCAAGGTCGCCATGCTCCGGGTGGACCGGGCCATCCGCGAGTCCGGCCTCAAGTCCCGCATGCTCCTGCAGGTCCACGACGAGCTCGTCTTCGACGTGGCCCCCGGCGAGCGGGAGCCGCTGGAGGCTTTGGTCCGCCAGGAGATGGGCAACGCCCACCCGCTGTCGGTCCCGCTCGAGGTCTCCGTCGGTTCCGGCCGCGACTGGAACGGCGCCGACCACTGACCCGGCCCGGTGACCCGGCGCCGGCCCGCCGACCCGGCCCGCTGACCCGGCGCCGGGGGTCGGCGCCGGGGGTCGGCGCCGGGGGTCGGCGCTCGGCCGTTCTAGCTCTCGCGGCCGGGCTCCTCGGGCGGCGCCGCGTGAGCGTGCGTCCGGTGCCGGGCGCCCAGGCGGGCGCTGATCGCGCCGAAGACGACTCCGGCGGCCAGGGCGCCCGCGGCGAAGGCCAGGAACCACCACCAGAAGCCGTCGCCGCCGCCCGTCGCCGCGCGGACCGCGACCACGGCGAGCGCGCCCGCCGGCAGCGCGCCGGCCAGCGGCGCCACGGCGGCCGCCGGGTGCCGGGCGACCCCGATCGCCAGCGGCACCAACAGCGGCAGATAGCCGAGCAGGAAGAGCGTGCGCACCTGCTGCTGGAAGAGGAGCGCCCACACTCCGGCCAGAAGCGCGCCGAGCACCACCGCCGCCAGCGTCTGCACCGCCATGAACGCCGCGCCCGTCCGGGCCGGCGCCGGCGCGCCATCGCCGTCGCCGTCCGGCTCGCCCATGCCGAGCCACATCCCCGTCACCTGAAGCAGTTCCCGCACCGCCACCCGCACGCCCATGCCGGCCAGCCTAGGCAGGCGGCACCACCGGGTTGCGGGGCTCTGTAAGTGTGTGGCCCATGACTAGCCACATGACGGGGGCGGCGCTGGGGCGGGGGCCCCTCGAGCCCGCGCAGGCGGACGCGTACGCGCCGATGTTCAAGGCGCTGGGGGATCCGGTGCGGCTGCGGCTGCTTTCGATGATCGCCTCGGCGCGTGGCGGCGAGGTCTGCGTCTGCGACCTCACCGGGGCGTTCCACCTGACCGGGCCGACGATCTCGCACCATCTCAAGGTGCTGCGCGAGGCCGGCCTGGTCGACAGCGACCGCCGCGGCACCTGGGTCTACTACCGGATGATCCCGGCCGCCCTGGCCGTGCTCGGCGGGCTGCTCGACGCCGGCGTCCTGACGGCCTGACCGGTTACTTCTTCAGTGGGTCGTGGCCCCAGTTCATCAGCGAGTACCGCCATTTCGTCTCCGACACGTCGCCGGACGGGCGCTGCGCCCGGTGCCGGTGGACGTAGCCGACGACCTTGCGCATGTGCGCCTCGTCGTCCTCGGTCAGGTCGGCCTTCTTCGTGCCGAGGATCTTGACGATCTTGCGGCCGGAGTCGTGGCCCACCGACTCGCCGCCGGACGACGGCTTCTGGCCGACGTCCTTCGACTCGTCGGTCTTCAGCCACTTCTCGAGCTCGCCGGCCGTCATGTTCACCGCTGACGAGAACTCGGCGTGGACGTCGTCAGCCATGGTGCAGCGCGCCCGGCTTGTGAACCGCCTCGCGGCCCGTCTTGTCGCTCTTGACCTTGTACTGCGGCTCGTCGGGGGAGGCGTCGACGGTCCGCCCGGCCGCCTCCGTGCGCTTGGTGATCTTCTGCTCGACCGTGCCGTGCACGGTCTCGCCGTGGCTGCGCCAGGTCACCTGGTCGCCCTTTTTCGGATCTTTGGTCATGTACGGGGTGGTACCCCGGGGCCGAGCCGGCTAACAAAGATCGCGGTGCCCGGGAAGAGCCGTCCCCGCAGCGGGCTCCACTGGCCCCACGTCTCCTCGTGGCCGGCCGGCCACTCCGGCTCGACCAGGTCGCGCAGCTCGAAGCCGGCCGCCACCAGTTCCCGTACGCGATCGCCGAGGGTCCGGTGCTGCTCGATGTAGGTGACCTGGCCCGACTCGTCCCGCTCGACGTACGGCGTCCGATCGAAGTACGAGTTACGGGCGATCAGGCCGCTCTCGTCCGGCTCGTCCCAGAAGATCCACCGCATCGGGTGGGTGACCGAGAAGACCCAGTCCCCGCCGGGCTTCAGCACGCGCGCCACCTCGCGCATGGCCGCCGCCGAGTCGGCCACGAACGGGATCGCCCCGAAGGCCGTGCAGACGATGTCGAATACGCTCTCCGCGAACGGCAGCGCCAGCGCGTCCGCTTGCACGAGGGGCACGGTCACCCCCGTACGGCCGGCGGCGGCGGCAGCGTGCCGCAACATGCCCGCCGAGAGATCGAGGGCGACCACCTCCGCGCCCTGCCCGTCGAGCCACCGGGCCCCGGCCGCGGCGCCCGCGCCGAGCTCCAGGATCCGCTTGTCGCGCACGTCGCCGAGCAGGTGGGCGTCGGCCTCACGCAGGCCCTCGGGGCACCACACGAAGTCGAGATCGCCCAGGAAGGCGCCGTGCTCGGCCTGGTACTCGTCGGCGTCGGAGTCCCACCAGCCGCGGCTGGCGCGGCGGCTCTCGGCGTCGGACGGCGCGTTTTCGATCACTGCGCCAAGGTAACCGCCGTCCGCGCCGCCGTCACTATTCGGCACATTAGGGGCATGGTGTGGGGTTTCGGGCCAACATTGTGCCGCGCTCGTCAGGAGGGCTTGCAACCTGTGGTAATGCGCACGGTAAGCTAGTCGATGCGCTCGCGGATCGTGTACCTCGGCAGGGAGCAGGTTCCGTGGTCGGCGGTCCCGACATGATCGACTGCATGATCGACTGGTCGTCATCTGGTTGTTCGTGTCGTGCCCGGCGGCAGTTCCGTGGAGCGCGGGAGACACCACGACACCCATCCGTTCGGAGCAACAGTCCACATGACGAGCAGCATCGAGGCCACCTCGAGCGCCAACAAGGTCACCGTCGACGATCTCGGTTCTGAGGAAGCTTTCCTCGCCGCCATTGACGAGACCATCAAGTACTTCAACGACGGCGACATTGTCGAAGGCACCGTCGTCAAGGTCGATCGGGACGAGGTCCTGCTCGACATCGGCTACAAGACCGAGGGCGTCATCCCCTCGCGCGAGTTGTCGATCAAGCATGACGTGGACCCCGCGGAAGTGGTGTCGGTCGGTGACCACATCGAAGCCCTCGTCCTCACCAAGGAGGACAAGGAAGGTCGCCTGATCCTCTCGAAGAAGCGTGCGCAGTACGAGCGCGCGTGGGGCACCATCGAGAAGATCAAGGAGGACGACGGCGTCGTTCGCGGCTCCGTCATCGAGGTTGTCAAGGGTGGCCTCATCCTCGACATCGGCCTCCGCGGCTTCCTCCCGGCCTCGCTGGTCGAGATGCGCCGTGTCCGCGACCTCCAGCCGTACGTCGGCCGTGAGCTCGAGGCGAAGATCATCGAGCTGGACAAGAACCGCAACAACGTGGTCCTGTCCCGCCGCGCCTGGCTCGAGCAGACGCAGTCCGAGGTCCGCACGGAGTTCCTCAACAAGCTCCAGAAGGGCCAGGTCCGCAAGGGCGTCGTGTCCTCCATCGTCAACTTCGGTGCCTTCGTTGACCTGGGTGGCGTGGACGGCCTCGTACACGTCTCCGAGCTCTCCTGGAAGCACATCGACCACCCGTCCGAGGTCGTCGAGGTCGGCCAGGAGGTCGAGGTCGAGGTGCTCGACGTCGACCTGGACCGCGAGCGCGTCTCCCTGTCGCTGAAGGCGACGCAGGAGGACCCGTGGCGCCAGTTCGCCCGGACCCACGCGATCAACCAGATCGTGCCGGGCAAGGTCACCAAGCTGGTTCCGTTCGGCGCCTTCGTCCGCGTGGACGACGGCATCGAGGGCCTGGTGCACATCTCCGAGCTGGCCGAGCGGCACGTCGAGCTGCCCGAGCAGGTCGTCCAGGTGGGCTCCGACGTTCTGGTCAAGGTCATCGACATCGACCTCGAGCGTCGCCGCATCTCGCTGTCGCTCAAGCAGGCCAACGAGAACTTCGTGGAGGGCGAGGAGCACTTCGACCCCACCCTCTACGGCATGGCCGCCACGTACGACAACGAGGGCAACTACATCTACCCGGAGGGCTTCGACCCCGAGACGGGCGAGTGGCTCGAGGGCTTCGACAAGCAGCGCGAGGCCTGGGAGAAGCAGTACGCCGACGCGCGCGAGCGCTGGGAGGCCCACACCAAGCAGGTGCAGGCGTCCCGCGAGGCCGACGCCGAGGCCGCTCTCAACCCGGTTCCGGCCGGCACGGGCGCGACCACCACGTCGTCCTCCACGTCGTCGAGCTCCTCGAGCTCGTCGGCTCCGGCCCGCGCGTCCGAGGAGCCCTCGGGCACCCTGGCCACCGACGAGGCCCTCGCCGCTCTGCGCGAGAAGCTGGCCGGCGGCAAGAGCTGACGCTCTGACCCCAGCGGCACGCTGAAGGCCGTCCCGACTCCGGTCGGGGCGGCCTTTCGCCGTCCGGTGTTCCTCGTCGATACTGGGCTCGTGCTGAGGGTGGGACTGACCGGCGGGATCGGTGCGGGCAAGAGCGCGGTGGCGCGGCGGCTCGCCCGCCACGGGGCGATCATCATCGACTCCGACGTGCTCGCCCGCGAGGTGGTGGAGCCGGGCACGCCCGGTCTGGCCGAGGTGGTGGCGGCGTTCGGCGCCGGCGTGCTGACCACCGACGGCGCCCTCGACCGGCCGGCCCTGGCGGCCAAGGTCTTCGGCGACGAGGCGGCCCGCCACCGCCTGGAAAAGATCATTCATCCCCGGGTACGCGAGCGGGCGGCCGAGCTGCACGCGGCCGCCGGCCCGGAGGCGATCGTCGTCAACGACATCCCGCTGCTCGTCGAGACCGGCCAGACGTCCTCGTTCCACCTGGTCGTCGTGGTGGAGGCGACCCGCGAGGCCCGCGTGCGGCGCCTCATGCAGACCCGCGGGATGACCGAGGAACAGGCCGCCGCCCGGATCGCCGCGCAGGCCGCCGACGCCCAGCGCCGGGCCGCCGCCGACGTCCTGCTGATCAACGACGGCACCCTCGACGACCTGAACTCCCGGGTCGACGCCCTCGTCAATCAGCGTCTGCGGCCGTACGAACGGAACGTGCGCACCGGCACCTCGGCCCGCGCCCCGCGCGACCTGCACATCGCCGACCCCGATCCGCGGTGGCCGGAGACGGCCGAGCGGGTCATGGGGCGGATCCGGCACGCCCTGCGCGACCACCCGGAGACCACGGTGTCGCACATCGGCTCGACCGCCGTCCCGGAGCTGCCGGCCAAGGACGTCATCGACCTCATGCTGGCCGTGCGGACCCTCGACGAGGCCGATCAGCTGGCCGGCGCGCTCGGCGCGGCCGGCCTGCCCCGGCGCCCGGGGGAGTGGGCCGACAACGCCCGCGGCCTGCCCGGCGAGACGTGGCCCAAGCGGCTGCACGGCTCGGCCGACCCCGGGCGGCCGGTCAACCTGCACGTCCGGGTGGCCGGTTCGCCGGGCTGGCGGTTCGCCCTGCTCATGCGCGATCACCTGCGGTCGGTGCCGGAGGCCCGCGAGGGCTACGCGGCGGCCAAGGCGGCGTGGGCGGAGCATACGGACCGTTTCACGTACGGCGAGGCCAAGGAGCCCTGGTTCGACGAGGAGGCGCGGGCCGCCGACGAGTGGGCCGAGGCCACCGGCTGGCAGCCCGGATCCGATTGAGGGCTCTCGCGGCGGCCGGGTCCGCGCGTGGCGCGACCTCCGCGGGTGCGCGCGCCGGAGAACCGGGGCGCAACGACCACGGGCCGGTCGAGGGAACCGTGTGGTGACCCCGCTCGATACCGGGCGGCCGCCGCGAGCGGCCTACCCGACCAGGCTAGGTGACACGTGCAACAGCAACAATGCCGCCCGGGGGGCCGTTTGTGCACCCTCCGCACGACGGTCCCGGCGGCTCTTCGCCGGCGGCTCTTCGCCGACGGCCGAACCGGTCGGCCGAAACTTGTCGTACCCCCGACGTACGGTTGTCCCCATGGCGCTCGACATCCCACGACTCGACGGCCGATTCGAGGTCGTCAGCGATTTTCAGCCGGCCGGCGACCAGCCCGCAGCCATCGCTGAGCTGGAGCGACGGGTCCGGCGCGGCGACCGCAACACGGTCCTGCTCGGCGCGACCGGCACCGGTAAGAGCGCCACCGCGGCCTGGCTCATCGAGAAGCTGCAGCGGCCCGCGCTGGTGATGGCTCCGAACAAGACCCTCTGCGCCCAGCTCGCCAAGGAACTGCGCGAGCTCCTTCCGAACAACGCCGTCGAATACTTCGTCAGCTACTACGACTACTACCAGCCCGAGGCGTACATCGCGCAGACCGACACCTACATCGAGAAGGACTCGTCGGTCAACGAGGAGGTCGAGCGGCTGCGCCACTCGGCCACGATGTCGCTGCTCACCCGGCGCGACACGATCGTGGTGGCGACGGTCTCGGCGATCTACGGCCTGGGCACGCCGCAGGAATACCTGGAGCGCGCGGTCAAGGTCAAGGTCGGCGGCGAGATCGACCGCGACCAGCTGCTGCGCCGCCTCGTCGACATCCAGTACGCGCGCAACGACATGTCGTTCCAGCGCGGCACGTTCCGGGTCCGGGGCGACACCCTCGAGATCATTCCGGCGTACGAGGAACTGGCCATCCGCGTCGAGCTGTTCGGCGACGAGGTGGAGAAGCTCTACTACCTGCACCCGCTGACCGGCGACATCATGCGCGAGGTCGACGAGCTGGTCATCTTCCCGGCCACCCACTACGTGGCCGGTCCGGAGCGGATGGAGCGGGCGATCCGCGACATCGAGGCCGAGCTCGAGGAGCGGCTGGCCGAGCTCGACCGGCAGGGCAAGCTGCTCGAGTCGCAGCGGCTGCGCATGCGCACGACCTACGACATCGAGATGATGCGCCAGGTCGGCTTCTGCAACGGCATCGAGAACTATTCGATGCACATGGACGGCCGCCGGCCCGGCGAGCCCTCGTACACGTTGCTCGACTACTTCCCGGACGATTTCATCACCATCCTCGACGAGTCGCACCAGACGATTCCGCAGATCGGCGGCATGTACGAGGGAGACGCGTCCCGCAAGCGCATCCTCATCGAGCACGGCTTCCGGCTGCCCAGCGCCGCCGACAACCGGCCGCTGCGCTTCGACGAGTTCCTCGAGCGCGTCGGCCAGATGGTGTTCCTGTCGGCGACGCCCGGCCCGTGGGAGATGCAGGAGGCCCAGGGGGAGTACGTCGAGCAGGTGATCCGCCCGACCGGCCTGGTCGACCCGCAGGTCGTGGTCAAGCCGACCAAGGGCCAGATCGACGACCTCATGCACGAGATCAAGCTCCGGACCGAGCGCGACGAGCGGGTCCTGGTGACGACCCTGACCAAGAAGATGTCCGAGGACCTCACCGACTACCTGCTGGAGAACGGCATCCGGGTGCGCTACCTGCACTCCGAGGTCGACACGCTGCGCCGGGTCGAACTGCTCAAGGAACTGCGCAAGGGCGACTACGACGTGCTGGTCGGCATCAACCTGCTCCGGGAAGGTCTCGACCTGCCCGAGGTGTCGCTGGTGGCGATCCTCGACGCCGACAAGGAGGGCTTCCTGCGCAGCGGCCGGTCGCTGATCCAGACCATCGGCCGTGCCGCCCGTAACGTGTCGGGCGAGGTCCACATGTACGCGGACAAGATGACGCCGTCGATGCGCGACGCCATCGAGGAGACCGACCGCCGCCGCGCGAGGCAGATCGCCCACAACGAGGCGAACGGCATCAAGCCGCAGGCCCTCCGCAAGAAGATCCACGACATCCTCGACGACATCTACCGCGAGGCCGAGGACACCGACGCCGCTGTCACCCCGATGGTCGGCGGTGCCGGCCGGCAGATGTCACGAGGCAAGGCGCCGGTCCCCGAGACCCGCTCGAAGGCGCGCGGCGCCACGGCCGCCCCGGCCCGCGAGGGCATGGCCCGCACCGAGTTGGCCCAGCTCATCCAGGACCTGAACGAGCAGATGCTGGCCGCCGCCCGCGAACTGCAGTTCGAACTGGCCGCCCGCATCCGCGACGAGATGGGCGAACTGAAAAAGGAACTACGAGGCATGGACGCCGCCGGCGTCAAATAGTGGTCGATCTCTCCCGGCAGCTGCCCTAAGCTGCCGGGATGACCGCCATCGATCGGCCCGCCTGGGCCGAGCTCAGGGGCGTACCCCCAGAACTCATAGCCCTGGCCGAACGCTGCTTCCACACCGACGGCGGCCTCCCCCTGTCCACCGACCCCACCTTCCTGGCCCGCCGCTGGTCATCCCCGAACACCGTGGCATTCGCCGTACGGGCGGCATCCCCCACAGACTTCCCGGCCCCAGCGGCCCCTTCATCGCCGGCGTCGCCTTCGTCTCCAACGGGTGCCTCCTTCCCGGCGGGCTCTTCGCCCTCGGCTGGCACATTGTTGGCGGCCGGCGCGGTCCGTCCCATCGCGGGCGGTGCGGCCTTCACCGGCTTGGTCGACCCCACCGCTCGCGGCCGTGGCCTCGGCGCCCGCCTACTCGACCGCGGATTGGCCGAGGCCCGAGCTTTAGCTGCGGCAACCGCCGGTCCCACCGCCGTATCCTCCCTTGCGGACGGCGTTTCCGCCTCGACGTCGCCTTCCGGCGCGAACGGCGATCCCACCTCCGCCCCATCTTCCGCCGGGGGCGGCAATCCGGCCTCCACCTCGCCTTTCGCCGCCGCGCCTTCCGGCGGTGAGACGACTGCCGTTTCCTCCGGCGCGGGCGTGATCACGGTGGAGATCGAGTCGTTGACGGAGGACGCGGATGCTCTGTTCGTGTCGCGCGGGCTGCGGCGGGTTTTCGCCGAGGACGTGATGCGGATCGATCTCGCCCGGGAGGCGCCGTCGGCCGCGTGGGCGGAAGGCGCGACGGTGGTGTCATGGTCGGCTGAGGTGGCGCGGCGGTTTCACGCGGTCTACGAGGCGTCGTTCCGGGAGCGGCCGGGGTTTCCCGGAGATCCGGCCGACGAGTGGATCGCCGAGAACGAGGAGGACGAGGACTTCCGGCCGGACAGCTCGCTGCTGGTCAGCGTGCCCGGGGTCGGGGACGCCGGCTTCGTGACGGCCGCGCGGGACTGGATCGTGCAGGTCGGCGTGGTGCCGGCGGCGCGGCGCCGTGGGCTCGGCGCCGCCCTGGTCAGTGCGGCGCTGGCCCGGCTGCGGGCCGACGGCAGCGATCACGCCTGGCTGACGGTCAATCTGAACAACCCCGGCGCGGCGGCGGTCTACCGGCGCCTCGGCTTCGAGCATCGGGGCCGCCGGGCCCGTTACCGAGACGAGGCTGGGGGTAGGCGAAGCGCATGATTCGCTGGGTGGACGTCTTTCTGGACCGGCCGGTCGAGAACTTCGACGCGGCGGTCTCATTCTGGTCCGAGGTGACCGGCTCGGAGCCGAAACCGCAGCACGACCCCGGGTTCGTGCGATTGGGCACGGCGGCCGGCGACGACTGGATCGAGATCCAAGGGGTGCGTACGGGCGAGGGCGGCACCCACCCCGACCTGTGGGTCGACGATCCGGCCGCGTTCACCGGCCGGGTCCTCACGGCCGGCGCCTCCCTGGTCACCGACCACGGCGAGTGGGTGACGTTGCGCTCGCCCGGCGGCCTGGCGTTCTGTGTGGCCCGGTGGCGGGGTCAGAGCGTACGGCCGAGGCCTTTTGCCGGGCCGGGCGGAGTGACCACCCGGCCGCACCAGATCTGTGTCGACGTCGGCCCGGCGGCCTTCGACGACGAGGTGCGCTTCTGGGAGATCGCCACCGGCTGGCGCCTGGACCCGGGCGAGCTGGGGGAGTTCCGCCGCCTGCAGCCGGAGCCGCCGATCCCGATCCGCTTCCTGATCCAGCGGCTCGACGAGGAGCGCCCCACCTCGGCTCACCTCGACGTCACCTGCTCCGACATCCCGGCCGGCCGCGCCTGGCACGAGTCGCTCGGCGCGACTTTCGTGGGCGAGTGGCCGTACTGGACCACCCTGCGCGACCCGGCCGGCGGCACCTACTGCCTGACCAAGGGCGACCCCGCCGCGGACTAGTCGCCCTTCACCTTCACTGTCCGCCTCAGGACGACGCAGTGCTTACGCCGCGGCCTGCTTCCCCGCGCGGCGGGACGCCGGGAGGCGGGTCAGCTGGCGGGGACGTCGAGGAAGTGCTCGACCAGCGGTGGCGTGGCGAAGTACTGACCGATGTGGCCGCGCCACTGGGTGTAGCGCTCGGTCCCCCGGAAGTTCTCCAGGTGGGCCTCGACGCTTTCCCATTCCACCAGCAGGACGAAGCGGGACGGGGACTCCACGCCGCGGGTCATGCGGACCGAGAGGCAGCCCGGCGTGCCCGCCAGGATCGGCCGTCCGGCCTGGTAGGCCGCCGCGAAGGCGTCCTCCTCGCCAGGGTTGATGTCGATCAGCGCGACCTCGAGAACCATGAGCGCAGCCTGCCACACCAACGAGTGAACTAGCCTCCTAGGAAGCCTAAAGCGGGTGTGGAGCCGGTTCCGGGTGGGCATTGGGTTGCCACGAGGTAGCGTGATGGCAGCACCCCGGAGGGTGACAAGTGTCCAGGTTGAGAGGTTTGGCCGAGAGGCTGGACACCCTTTGCCAGGGTCCAGTGTCAATGCTCCGGGGGATGCGCCACAATGGCTGCCGTAGGAGGGGAGTATTCCCCCGCGCCGGTCTCGTCAACACGGAACATCCTCGAGGGTGTGCCCGGGGCCGGTGGTCGCGATTCCCCGCCTCACGCGGGTTGCGGCGGAAGAGACCTCCGACAGTCGCACGCCGCTGTTCTCACCCGATCTTTGAGTGGGCGCAGCGTCGAACCGTGTCTGCCGGAGGTTCCTGTTGAACGTCTCCACCTGGGTGTGGATCGTCACCCTGGTCGCTCTCGTCGCCGTTCTCGCCGTTGATCTGCTGATCATCGGGCGCCGGCCTCACGAACCTTCGATGAAGGAGTCCGGGAGCTGGGTCGCGTTCTACGTTGCGCTCGCCCTGGTCTTCGGTGTCGGTGTCTGGGTCACCGCGGGCGGCAAGTACGCCGCCGAGTTCTACACGGGCTGGTTGACCGAGTACTCGTTGAGTGTCGACAACCTGTTCGTCTTCGTGATCATCATGGCCCGCTTCGCGGTGCCGCGGAAATTCCAGCAGAAGGTGCTGTTGATCGGCATCGTGCTGGCGCTGCTCATGCGGGGCGCCTTCATCGCCGCCGGCGCCGCGCTGATCTCGGAGTTCTCCTGGGTGTTCTACCTGTTCGGCGCGTTCCTCGTCTACACCGCCATCAACCTGCTCAAGGAGGGCGAGAACGACGAGGAGGACTTCAAGGAGAACATCCTGATCCGCTGGGCCAAGAAGGCCCTTCCGGTCTCGTCGTCGTTCGACAGCGGCAAGATGACGGTGGTCACCGAGACCGGCAAGCGGCTGTTCACGCCCCTGCTGATCGTGATGATCGCGATCGGTACGACGGATCTGCTGTTCGCGCTCGACTCGATCCCGGCCATCTTCGGCATCACCAAGGAGCCGTACCTGGTCTTCACCGCGAACGTGTTCGCGCTGATGGGCCTGCGGCAGCTGTTCTTCCTGCTCGGGGGCCTGCTCGAGAAGCTGGTCTACCTCAACATCGGGCTCGCCGCCGTGCTCGCCTTCATCGGCGTGAAGCTCTTCTTCGAGGCGCTGCACACCAACAGCCTGCCGTTCATCAACGGCGGCCACGAGGTGCACTGGGCGCCGGAGATCCCGATCTGGCTCTCGCTGCTGATCATCCTGGGGACGCTGGGGGTCGCGACGGCGGCCAGCCTGGTGAAGACGTCCAGGGACAGAAAGAAAGAGCTGGTTTAGTCGTACGGATACGAAAGGCGCCCGGGTCATCCGACCCGGGCGCCTTTGCGTGTGTTGTTACTGGGCGTGCTTGCGGCGGGCGGCCATACGTCCACGGGTCTGCTGGTCGAGGACGACCTTACGGATGCGGACGGCGGCCGGGGTCACCTCGACGCACTCGTCCTCGCGGCAGAACTCGAGGGCCTGCTCCAGCGAGAGCTTGCGCGGCGGGATCACCTTTTCGGTGTTGTCGGCGCTCGCGGCGCGCATGTTCGTGAGCTTCTTCTCCTTCGTGATGTTGACGTCCATGTCGTCCTCACGGGAGTTCTCGCCGACGATCATGCCTTCGTAGACCTCGGTGGTCGGCTCGACGAAGAGCGAGCCCCGCTCCTGAATGTTGATCATGGCGAACGGGGTGACCACGCCGGCCCGGTCGGCGACCAGGGAGCCGTTGTTGCGCGTACGCAGCTCGCCGAACCAGGGCTCGTAGCTCTCGAACAGGTGGTGCATGATGCCGGTGCCGCGGGTCTCGGTCAGGAACTCCGTACGGAATCCGATGAGGCCGCGTGCCGGGACCAGCCACTCCATGCGGAGCCAGCCGGTGCCGTGGTTGATCAGCTCTTCCATTCGGCCCTTGCGGGTCGAGAGCAGCTGGGTGATGGCGCCCATGTACTCGTCGGGGGCGTCGATCGTCAGGCGCTCGACCGGCTCGTGGATCTTGCCGTCGATGGTCTTGGTGACCACCTGCGGCTTGCCGACGGTCAGCTCGTACTGCTCGCGGCGCATCTGCTCGACCAGGATGGCCAGGGCCAGCTCACCACGGCCCTGCACCTCCCAGGCGTCGGGGCGGTCGGTCGGCAGTACGCGCAGCGAGACGTTACCGATCAGCTCGCGGTCGAGGCGATCCTTGACCATGCGGGCGGTGACCTTGGCCCCCTTGACCTTGCCGACCAGCGGCGACGTGTTGGTGCCCAGGACCATCGAGATGGCGGGCTCGTCGACGCTGATCAGGGGGAGCGGGATCGGGTTCTCCGCGTCGGCCAGGGTCTCGCCGATCATGATGTCGGCGATGCCGGCGACGGCCATGATGTCGCCCGGGCCGGCGCTCTCGGCCGGCTTGCGCTCGAGGCCCTCGGTGATCAGCAGCTCGGAGATCCGGACGTTGCTGATCGTGCCGTCGGTCTTGCACCAGGCCACGGTCTGGCCCTTGCGGATGGTGCCCTGGTGTACGCGGCAGAGCGCGAGACGGCCGAGGAAGTTCGACGCGTCGAGGTTGACGACGTGCGCCTGGAGCGGCGCGCCCTCGGTGTAGGTGGGCGCCGGGATGGTCTCGAGGATCGTGCTGAACAGCGCCTCGAGGTCGGTCGCGTCCTCGGGGACGGTGCCGTCCTTGGGCTGGGTCAGCGAGGCGATGCCGTCGCGGGCGCACGCGTAGATGATCGGGAATTCGATCTGGTGCTCGTCGGCGTCGAGGTCGAGGAAGAGTTCGTACGTCTCGTCGACGACCTCCTTGATGCGGGCGTCGGGACGGTCGACCTTGTTGATGATCAGGATGATCGGGAGCTTGGCCGCCAGCGCCTTGCGGAGCACGAAGCGCGTCTGCGGCAGCGGGCCCTCGGACGCGTCGACGAGCAGGGCGACACCGTCGACCATGGTGAGGCCGCGCTCGACCTCACCGCCGAAGTCGGCGTGGCCGGGGGTGTCGATGATGTTGATGGTGACGGCGTCACCCTCGGCGGGCTGGTAGCTGATCGCCGTGTTCTTGGCGAGAATGGTGATGCCCTTTTCCCGCTCCAGGTCCATGGAGTCCATGACGCGGTCGGCCATCTCGCCGCGCGCGTGGGACTGGCTCCCCTGGCGCAGCATGGCGTCGACCAGGGTTGTTTTGCCATGGTCGACGTGAGCGATGATGGCGACGTTGCGTAGGTCGGTGCGGGTCTGCATGAAACCATTGTCCCCGGTGTTGGTTGCTGTCGCGGTCCGGGGTTGGATCGACGGTACCGGTTCTGCATCACACCTGGTTTGTCCGTTATGGCGGTCAGCCTTTCAGGGAGGGCTTAAGGGTCTGCGCGTCCGGGCCGTGATCGGTAGCCTCCGCATCGATTCCACCAACGGGGAAAGGCCGGAACGATATGGCTCGGAGGACGTGGGCGCTGGGGCTGGTCGCGCTGCTGGTCGCGGCCGGGTGCGGGTTGGGCGGTAAGGGCGAGGACAAGGCGGCCGCCGATCCGGCGCCGTCGGCGGTGGCCGCGAGCGACGACGGCCAGCCGGAGTTCGAGCCGATCACCGAGAGTCCGACGCCGGAGCCGGTCGAGACGACCACCAAGCCGCCCACGAAGAAGCCGGCCAAGCCCGCGGCGACGGAGCCGACCGAGCCGCCGTTCTGGAGCCAGCTGCCCGACTGTGCCCACTACGACAAGACGAAGCCGGTCTCGAAGGCCAAGGTGAAGGCGGCGCTCAAGGCGGCCGCGGGCAAGACCTACTGGCGTACCGAGGCACCGTCCCTGCGGATCAACTACCCGCTGATCAAGGCGGTGGCCTGGCAGGAGAGCGGCTGGCAGAGCAACATCCACAACTGCGACGGCGGCGCCGGCGTCATGCAGGTCATGCCGGACACGGTCAGCATGGTCAACAACCGCTTCGGCCTGGACTACGACGCGTCGGTGTTCCAGCAGAACGTCCTCGCCGGCGGCAACTACCTGGCCTGGCTGACCAAGTGGGTTGGCGACAGGTACTTCGGCGGCAGCTACAACCTGAGCGCCGCCAAGTGCAAGACGGCGTCGTCGTGGTGCCCGCTGAACGTGGTGATCTCGGGCTACAACGCGGGCGCGGGCGGCATCGAGCAGGCCGCCGCCGACAAGACCCTGCCCAACCCGAATTACGTGGCGTCGGTGCGCGCGCTGATGAAGCGGTGCCAGTGCGACCAGTACTAGGGGTCGAGCTACACTAGTTGAGCTACCCGAGACCCGCCGCCGTTTTGACCGTACAAAAGCGCCGGTAGTAAGGTCTCGGGGTTGTCGTGTGTTGATGAAGCTGGCGAGCTGTGAGTTGAGCTTGCAGCTCACCCTAAGGAGCCCTACGCAATGCCGCCCAAGAAAAAGACTCATGAGGTAACCCTCGCGCTTGAGGCGGGTAACGCCGCGATGGTCGACCTCGGCAAGATGCTTGGTCCGACCGGGGCCAACATGCGTGCCGTCAAGGTGGAGTACGACGAGGCCACCGCGAAGAACCGGGGCGAGATCATCCCGGTGATCGTCAGCGTCTACGAGGACCGCAGCCACACGCTGGCCTACAAGACGCCGCCGACCAGCTTCCTGATCCGCAAGGCCCTGGGTATTCAGTCCGGCGCGTCGAACCCGCTGACCCAGACCGTCGGCACGCTGAACGCGACGCAGGTCAAGGAGATCGCCGAGCGCAAGCTCCCCGACCTCAACGCCAACGACCTCGACGCCGCGATCCAGATCGTGTCCGGCACCGCCCGCTCCATGGGTGTGAAGGTCGCGCAGTAACAAAGCCATAGAGAAAGCCCCCGGGTCGTGGACCCGGGGGCTTTTTTCATGCCTTGCCGACGATCTCCTCGATCAGGCCGTAGTCGAGCGCTTCCTGGGCGGTCAGCCCGCGGCCGGCCGACAGGTCGTCCTCGATACGGCTGCGGGTCTGCCCGGTCAGCTCCACCAGCCGCAGGATGATCTCCTCGAGCTCGCGCAGATGCTGCCCGGCGGCCCGGGCCACCTCGTCGGCGGTGCCGCTGACCGCGGCCGCGCGGGGCTCGGTCAGCCGGAACCGGGCGTGCCGGTAGGCGGCGCGCCGCTCGGCGGCGGCGAGCACCGCGACCACGGCCCCGCCGGCCTCGGAGGTGACGACCCCGTGCACCGGCGCCGCCATCGAGTCGATCACGTCGATGACCGACAGGGCAGCGCCGAGCTCACCGCCCGAGCTGGCCACATGCAGTTGTACGGGCTCGGGCCCGGCCGCGTCGAGGGTGAGCAGGGCGGCGGCGATGCCGGTCGCGCCCTCCGGCGTCAGCGGCCCCCGGATCAGGACGATCCGCTGGTCGAACAGCCGCTCCTCGAGCCACCCGGGCAGCCCCGGCCCGCCGGCGGGCGCCAGGTGCGGCGGCCAGGGCTCGGGGTTCTGCGGTGGCTGCCCCCACCGCATCGGATCATGACGCAGATTCACCGAGACCTCCCGTCGCCGCGTGTCGCCAGACTAACCACGGGAGCACCACCAGTGGCCACTTCTTCCGCTGAGGGCAAACAGGCCCGTCGATGACGCGATACTCGGGGGATGGGCGACAAAGCTGTTCTCGGGCTGGTGGTCCACCCCAGCAACGACGTGAGCGAGTCGGTCACCACGGTGGTGAACGTGGCGGCCCGTGTCGGGGCACGGGTGGTGGCCCGCCCGGACGACGCGGCCCGGCTGGGGCTGTTCGCCCTGGAGGACCCGGACTTCGTGGAGAAGGTGGACTTCGTCTTCAGCCTCGGCGGCGACGGCACCATGCTGGGCGCGATGCGGCTGATGGCCGGCCGCCCGACGCCGATCCTCGGCGTCAACCACGGCAACCTGGGCTTCCTCATCGAGACGAGCCCGGCCGACCTCCCGGCGGCGCTGGAACGCCTGATGGCCGGCGAGTTCAGCCTGGAACCGCACAGCGCGCTGGCCGTCGGCGACGTCCTGGCCTTCAACGACGTGGTGGTCACGGCCGCCACCGCGTGGACGTCGGTGGCGCTCGACCTGAAGCTGAACGGCGTCAAGCACGGCTACTTCCGCTGCGACGCCGTGGTCGTGTGCACCCCGACCGGCTCGACCGCCTACAACTACGCGGCCGGCGGCCCGATCATCTCCCCGTCGGTCACCGCGATCGGCCTCACCCCGGTGGCCCCGATGTCCGGCATCAGCCGTCCCCTCGTCCTGGGCGGCACCGAGATCATCACCCTGCGCGGCGCCGCCCCGTCCCGGGTCTCCCTGGACGGGGCGGACACGGTCACGATCGACGAGAACACCGACCTCACCGTCCAGCTGCGCCCCAACGCCGTCAACGTGGTCCGCTTCGATCGAGCCGCCCACGAACGCCGCACCCGCGTCAAGCTCAGCCTCCTCGACCTCCCGCTACGCCCCGATCAGCTGATCGAGCTGGTCCCCGAACACCTCCGCGAGAGAGTCCTGAAGCACCGGCCTTGAGGCCTCTCACGGATCACCAGCCGCGGTCGCGCCACTCCTTCAGGTGGGGGCGCTCGTTGCCGAGGGTCGAGTCCTTGCCGTGGCCCGGGTAGAACCAGGTGTCGTCGGGGAGGCGGTTGAAGACCTTGGCCTCCAGGTCGTCCATCAGGGTGATGTGGTCCTCGACGGTGACCGTCTTGCCGTGGCCGCCGGGGAACAGGCTGTCGCCGGTCCACAGGTGGGCCGTGCCGTTCGGGTCCTGGTAGAGCAGGGCGATCGAGCCCGGCGTGTGGCCGACCAGGTGGATCACCTCGAGGGCGGCGTCGCCCACGGTGATCGTCTCGCCCTCGCGCAGGTCGCGGTTGACCAGGGGGATCTCGGCGGCGTCGTCGATGTGGGCCAGCGACTCGGCGCCGGTCGACGAGATCACCTCGGACAGGGCCTGCCAGTGGTCGCCGTGCCGGTGGGTGGTGACGACCGTGGCCAGGCCGCCTCCGCCGATCAGCTTCAGCAGGGTCGGCGCCTCGTTGGCGGCGTCGATCATCAGCTGTTCGTTGCCGCTGCTGAGCAGGTAGGCGTTGTTCTCCATCGGGCCCACCGCGACCTTGGTGATGGTCAGGGCGCCGAGGTCACGGACGTCGGCGGGGCCGCCGACGGAGACGTCACCGGTGTAGGTCATGTCACTTCCACCTTGCTGGTTTCGGGAGCTCGCCATCCGGCGAGACGGTCAGGTCGGCGCCGTCGGCCCGGCCGGCCAGCCAGGCCGCCAGCGACTTGGTCGGGCCGCCGATCACCGGCGGGTTGTCGGCGGAGCCGATGCTCAGGGCGTGTTCGATGCCGTACGGGCGCAGTTCCATCGCCGGCCAGCCGGCCGCGGTGGCCTCGGTGACGATCTCACGGAGCAGGCGCAGCGCGAAGGCGTCGGTCCAATCGGCCGGCGTGTAGGACAGGCCCAGGTCGGTGTGGTGCACGGTCACCTCGCGCAGCCGCGCCCACGGCACCGCCGCCGCCGACTGGCCGGTCGGCGGCAGGAAGAACGCCCACGCCTCGGCCGGCATCGCGGCCCCGGCGTCGGCGAACCGGTCGTGGGCGGCGCGGATGTCCTCGAGCTGCTCGCGCAGCGGCCGCCCGGCACCCTCCTGGATGCCCGCCTCGCGGGCCTCGGGTGAGGGGTAGGGCGGGGTTTCCACGCCGGTGCGGGCCCAGGTCAGCAGGTTCACGTACGCGTCGGCGTTACGCGCGACGTGGGTCAGGACGTGCCCGACCGTCCAGCCGGGCAGCAGCGACGCCTGCCCGACCGCCGCCGGGTCGAGATCGGCCGCCGTACGGAGTAACTCCTCGGTGGCTCGGTCCACGTCAGTCAGGAGAACGAGCGGATCCATCGTCACAGGGGAAACCCTATCGGCACGGAATTCGCTTTCGCAGAAGTAGCCGCGACCGTACCGTCGGTGCAGACGCGTCGATCGAGCCCGCGGAGGAGGTGGGGAGCGTGCTGTTCGTTGTGGCGTCCCTTCACCCGGAGGCTCTCGCCTGACCGCCCACCGGCAGGCAAGCTTCCCGTCCCGCAAAGGGTTCCCATGTCGTACGACCTGTCCCAGCTGGGCTGGGACGAAATTTTCGCATCCGCCTACCGTCGTTTCGACCGTTCGGACGCCTCGGCCGGACGCGTCCTGCGCGCCGACCGCGGTGTCTGCACCGTGCTCGACGCCAGCGGCGTCACCCGGGCCAGCCTGGCCGGTGGCGTGCTGCTCAGCGCGGCGAACGATCCGTCCCGCCTGCCCTGCGCCGGCGACTGGGTGGTGTTACGGCACTGGCCCGACCGCCGGGTCACCATCGAGTGCGTGCTGCCCCGGCGGACCACGCTGATCCGTCGCACTTCCGACAAGGACTCCACCGGCCAGGTCCTCGCGGCGAACATGGACACCGTCGCCGTGGTCGAGCCGATCCATCCGGAGCCCGACGACGCCCGGATCGAGCGCCTGCTCGCCCTGGCCTGGGACTCGGGGGCGAAACCGCTGCTGATCCTGACCAAGAGCGACATGACCGCCGATCCGGCGGCCATCGCCCGGCAACTCGCCGAGCTGGCCCCCGGCGTGCCGGTGGTTCCGTTGAGCGTTCGGCAGAAAACGGGGCTTGCCGAGGTACGGGCGTACGTGCGCCCCGGAAGCACCCTCGCGTTGCTCGGCCGTTCCGGTGCCGGCAAGTCGACGCTGGTCAACGCGCTGGCCGGGATGCCCGTCATGCCCGTACAGCAAATTCGTGACGTGGACGGCAAGGGCCGGCACACCACCGCGTACCGAAATCTGGTCCTTCTGCCGAACGGCGGCGCCGTGCTGGACACGCCCGGCATCCGCGGTGTGGGTCTGCTCGACACCGCGGAGGGTCTCGACCGGGCCTTCGCCGACATCGCCGAGCTGGCCACCCACTGTCGTTTCGGTGATTGCGGGCACGACGCCGAGCCCGGTTGCGCGGTCGTGGTGGCCGTCGCCGACGGCACTCTCGCGCCGCGCCGGCTCTCCTCGTGGCGCAAGCTCAAGCGCGAGATCGAGGTCGAATCGGCCCGCCAGAACGCCCGCCTAGCAGGCGCGGCTGGGCAACGGCGACGGCGGCACTGACAAGGAACTGTCGAGGTGAATTGCCTTTAGTCCGGTCAAGGGCGGTGGTGGGGTGGTTGGACGGGCTGCCACAATGCTGCGGTGCAAACGGTGGAACAGGTGGCCCAGGAGCAAGCCGCGGAGACCCCGGCCCGCCGTCGCGGGCCGGCCGATCTTTGGGCGTTCCTGAGCTACGCGGTGCTGTCGGTGCTGGTGATGAGCCAGCTCTGGCGCGACCCGAACGGCCGCCTGCTCGCCGGCAACCGGGACGACCACAACATCTTCCTGTTCATGATCGCGCACGCCGAGCGGGTCGTGTTCGCCGGCGAGAACCCGTTCCACTCCAGCCGGCTCAACGTGCCCGACGGCGTGAACATGATGGCCAACACCGCGGTGCTGGCCCTCGGCCTGCCGTTGGCGCCGGTCTCGCACTTCCTGGGCGTCGGCGTCACAGTGGTCCTGCTGATCACGCTGGGCCTGGCCGGCACGGCCGCCGCCTGGTACTGGGTGCTGTCCCGGCACCTGGTGACCAGCCGGGTGGCGGCCTGGATCGGCGGCCTGTGGTGCGGCTTCTGCCCGGCGATGATCTCGCACGGCAACGGCCACGTGAACTTCGTCAGCCAGTACGTGATCCCGTTCATCGTCTGGCAGGCGCTGCGGCTGCGTGAGCCGGGCCGGGCCGTGCGCGGCGGGATCATCCTGGGCCTGCTCATCGTGCTGCAGGTCTTCATCAACGAGGAGAGCCTGCTCTTCACCGCGCTCGCGCTGGGCGTCTTCGTGGTGGCGTACGGCCTGATGGCCCGGACCAGCGCCAAGCGCGACGCGCCGCACATGCTCAAGGGTCTCGGCGTCGCGGCCCTGGTCTCGGGGAGCCTGCTGGCCTACCCGCTGTGGTATCAGTTCTTCGCGCCCGGCAACTACCACGGGCAGCCGTTCGAGCCCGACCACTACGCCACCGACCTGGCCTCGCTGGGCTTCTTCGCGCGGCAGTCGCTGGCCGGCTACGGGGCGCTGACCCGGCACATGAGCGTCAGCGCGACCGAGGACAACACGTTCTTCGGGCCGGTCGGCCTGCTGATGATCATCGTTTCGATAGTGGTGCTGTGGCGTTCGGTGGCGGCCCGGGCCGCCGCGATCGCCGGTTTCGTGCTGCTGGTGATGTCGCTCGGTCCCGAACTGGTGTTCTTCGGTCACCGCACCGGCGTGCCGCTGCCGTTCGCCCTGATCAGCCACGCGCCGGTGATCGACCTGGTGAGTGTGACCCGGTTCGCCATCGTGACCTCGACCATCGCCGGCGTTCTGCTGGCCCTGGCCGCCGACCGGGCCCGCGACTTCCCCGCCAAGAAGCGCCGCCTGTTCCAGATCGGCCTGGTGCTCGCCCTGGTGCCGTTGTTCCCGAAACCGTCGCCGATCGTGCGGGCCGATCCGCTGCCGCCGTTCCTGACCCAGGGCACCTGGAAGCAGTACGTCACCGGCGACCGCACCCTGGTCGCGGTGCCGCTGCCCGACGTCACCACCGGGCGGACCGGCATGCGCTGGGCGACGCTGTCGCACTTCGCCTATCCGACGCCGCGCGGCTACTTCATGGGCCCGGCGAACCCGCCTGAGAACAACACCGGCTCCTGGAGCGCGCCGCCGCGCTTCACCTCCAACGTGCTCTGGCGGGTTCGCGAGTACGGCATCCGGCCCCAGCTCACCGCCGCCGACCGGGCCCGGATCACCGAGGACCTGATCTTCTGGCGGGCCGCCGTGGTCGTCCTCGTGCCGAACAGCCGCAACGGCGACGACCTGCTGGCCACGCTGACCGACGCGCTGGGCCCGCCCCAGCAGGTCGGCGGGGTCGAGATCTGGGACGTACGCTATTTGGCGGTTCCCTCCAAAGAGTGATCTCTCCGCGGGTGAACTGCGGGAATGTGCGCCATCTGGTGGGCGCTGCACTTACTTGGGCCCGCGCTGGGGAAAAGATGTCGTACCCCCTGGCTAGAGTGGCCCCCGGCTTTGCAGCATTCATACACCTGTACGGTTTCGACTCTTTTGCGGGAAAGGCTGGCTGGTGGCCGACCGTTTGACTATTCGAGGCGCGCGCGAGCACAACCTGCGCGACGTCAGTCTCGACCTGCCCCGTGACGCGATGATCGTGTTCACCGGTCTGTCCGGGTCGGGCAAGTCCAGCCTCGCGTTCGACACGATCTTCGCCGAGGGGCAGCGACGCTACGTCGAGTCGCTCTCGTCGTACGCGAGGCAGTTCCTCGGGCAGATGGACAAGCCCGACGTCGACTTCATCGAGGGCCTGTCGCCGGCGGTGTCGATCGACCAGAAATCCACCTCGCGCAACCCGCGCTCGACGGTGGGCACCATCACCGAGGTCTACGACTACCTGCGCCTGCTCTTCGCGCGGACCGGCATTCCGCACTGCCCGATCTGCGGCGAGCGGATCAGCAAGCAGACCCCGCAGCAGATCGTCGACCGGGTCCTGGCCATGGACGAGGGCACCCGGTTCATGGTGCTGGCGCCGGTGATCCGCGGGCGCAAGGGTGAGTACGTCGACCTGTTCGCCGAGCTGCAGGCCAAGGGTTACGCCCGGGCCCGGGTCGACGGCGTGGTCCACCCGCTGACCGAGCCGCCCAAGCTCAAGAAGCAGGAGAAGCACACCATCGAGGTGGTCGTCGACCGCCTCAGCGTCAAGGCGAGCAGCAAGCAGCGGCTGACCGACTCCATCGAGTCGGCGCTGGGCCTGGCCAACGGCATCGTCGTGCTCGACTTCGTCGACCTGCCCGAGGACGACCCGCAGCGCGAGCGGCGCTTCTCCGAGCACCTGGCCTGCCCGAACGACCACCCCCTGGCCATCGAGGACCTCGAGCCCCGGGTCTTCTCGTTCAACGCGCCCTACGGCGCGTGCCCCGAGTGCACGGGCATCGGCACCAAGAAAGAGGTCGACCCTGAGCTGCTGATCCCGGACGAGGAGCGCAGCATCCGCGAGGGCGCGATCCAGCCCTGGTCCGGCGGCCAGACCCAGGAATACTTCCTGCGCCTGCTCGAGGCGCTCGCGTCGAGCGAGAAGTTCAGCATCGACACGCCGTGGCGGCAGCTGCCCTCCCGCGCGCAGAAGACGATCCTGTACGGCTCGGAGGACCAGGTCCACGTCCGCTACCGGAACAAGTACGGGCGTGAGCGCTCGTACTACACCGGGTTCGAGGGCGTGGTGCAGTGGATCGAGCGCCGGCACAACGACACCGAGAGCGACTGGTCCCGCGACAAGTACGAGGGCTACATGCGCGACGTGCCGTGCCCGGTCTGCGGCGGCGCCCGGCTCAAGCCCGAGGTGCTGGCCGTGACCATCGCCGGCAAGAGCATTGCCGAGGTCTGCAACCTGTCCATCGGTGACTGCGCCGACCTGCTGGCCGGCCTCGAGCTCGACGACCGGCAGAAGATGATCGCCGAGCGGGTGCTCAAGGAGATCAACGCCCGGCTGCGCTTCCTGGTCGACGTCGGCCTGGAATACCTGTCGCTCGACCGCGGCGCCGGCACCCTGTCCGGCGGCGAGGCCCAGCGCATCCGGCTCGCCACCCAGATCGGCTCCGGCCTGGTCGGCGTGCTCTACGTGCTCGACGAGCCGTCGATCGGCCTGCACCAGCGCGACAACCACCGGCTCATCGAGACCCTGGTGCGGCTGCGCGACCTGGGCAACACGCTGATCGTGGTGGAGCACGACGAGGACACGATCCGTACGGCCGACTGGATCGTCGACATCGGCCCGGGCGCCGGTGAGCACGGCGGCCAGATCGTGCACAGCGGCTCGGTCGAGGGCCTGCTCAAGAACAAGCAGTCGCCCACCGGCGCCTACCTTTCCGGCCGCAAGTCGATCCCGACGCCGGCCGGCCGCCGCCCGCAGACGCCCGGCCGTGAGCTGGTCGTTCAGGGCGCCCGCGAGCACAACCTGCGCAACCTGACCGTCGGCTTCCCGCTCGGGCAGTTCATCGCGGTCACCGGGGTCAGCGGCTCGGGCAAGTCGACGCTGGTCAACGACATCCTCTACACGGTGCTGGCCAACCAGATCAACGGCGCCCGCATGGTGCCGGGCCGGCACACCCGCATCAGCGGCCTGGAGAACGTCGACAAGGTCGTCGGCGTCGACCAGTCGCCGATCGGCCGGACCCCGCGGTCCAACCCCGCGACGTACACGGGCGTCTTCGACAACATCCGCAAGCTGTTCGCGGAGACGACCGAGGCCAAGGTGCGCGGGTACGGCCCGGGCCGGTTCTCGTTCAACGTCAAGGGCGGCCGCTGCGAGAACTGCTCCGGCGACGGCACGATCAAGATCGAGATGAACTTCCTGCCGGACGTCTACGTCCCGTGTGAGGTGTGCAAGGGCGCCCGGTACAACCGGGAGACGCTCGAGGTGCACTACAAGGGCAAGACGATCTCCGAGGTGCTCAACATGCCGATCGAGGAGGCGGCGGAGTTCTTCCAGCCGATCCCCGCGATCCACCGGCACCTCAAGACGCTGGTCGACGTCGGCCTGGGCTACGTGCGGCTCGGCCAGCCGGCGCCCACCCTGTCCGGCGGCGAGGCGCAGCGCGTCAAGCTCGCCTCCGAGCTGCAGAAGCGCTCGACCGGCAAGACGGTCTACGTGCTCGACGAGCCGACCACCGGCCTGCACTTCGAGGACATCCGCAAGCTGCTGATGGTCCTCAACGGCCTGGTCGACAAGGGCAACACGGTGATCACGATCGAGCACAACCTCGACGTGATCAAGACGGCCGACTGGCTGATCGACATGGGCCCCGAGGGCGGCAGCAAGGGCGGTCTGGTGCTCGCCACCGGCACGCCCGAGGAACTGGCCGAGGTGCCCGAGAGCCACACGGGTCAGTACCTGCGCCACATGCTGGGTCTCGAGGGCAAGGCGGCCGGCTCGTCCGACGCGATCGCCCGTGCGGCCCAGGCCAACGGCACCGCGCCCAAGAAGCGGGCGACGCGAGCCCGCGCGAAGGCGTCCGTGTGAGAGCTCAGCAACGTCTCAGGTGATCCATAGCCAGCGCGCCCGGTCGGGACCTTAGTCTCGACCGGGCGCTGTTATGTGGGTAATTTTCGCCGAACGCCTGAACCCGGGGCCGCCGCGACAGCGTATGTAGATGCGACGCCGCGTGACCCACTCATGCGGAACCAGGCACTGGAGGACAACAGAGATGACTGACGTGCAGACCAGGACCGACGCCGAGCTCAGCACCGAGGAGCCCAACCGTCCCGGTACGGCGTCGACCCGCCGTGTCGTCCTTCTCGGCGCGGGCGGCCTGGGCGCGGCCTGTGTGCTCGCCGCCTGCGGCACGAACGCGTCGAGCACCAACAGCAACGGCACCGACTTCAGCGACCAGCCGGCCCCGGCCGGCAGCGCGGGCGCGCAGAACGACGGCACGGGCAACACGGCCGCCGGTGGCGCCGCGCTCGCGGCCGCCGCCGACATCCCCGAGGGCGGCGGCATCATCAAGGGCGACCTGGTGATCACCCAGCCCGTGGCCGGCACGTACAAGGCGTTCAGCAAGGTGTGCACGCACGCCGGCTGCGACGTCAACAAGATCGACGCCGGGCAGATCTCGTGCCCCTGCCACAACAGCAAGTTCTCGATCGAGACCGGCGAGCCCACCTCGGGACCGGCCACCAAGGCCCTGCCCGAGACCAAGGTCAAAAAGGACGGCGACAACATCGTCGCGGCCTGACCGCCGCTAGCGGAAAGGCCGGAGGTCCGAGCCGTGGCGGCGGCAGCGGACCTCCGGTCGGGTAATCATGTCAGTCCCCCGCACTAGTGTTGAGACCGTGCCAGACCCCTCCAGCTACCGCCCGGCGCCCGGGTCGATTCCCGAGTCGCCCGGCGTCTACCGTTTCCGCGACCCCGGCGGCCGCGTCATCTACGTGGGCAAGGCCAAAAACCTGCGGAACCGGCTGAACTCCTACTTCGCCGACACGTGGTCGCTGCACGCGCGTACCCAGCAGATGGTCACCACGGCGGCCAGTGTGGACTGGGTCACGGTCGGCACCGAGGTCGAGGCACTCCAGCTCGAGTTCAGCTGGATCAAGGAGTTCGACCCGCGCTTCAACGTCAAGTACCGCGACGACAAGTCGTACCCGTTCCTCGCCGTCACCCTCAACGAGGAGTACCCCCGGCTCCAGGTCATGCGCGGCGCCAAGCGCAAAGGCGTGCGCTACTTCGGCCCGTACTCGCACGCCTGGGCCATCCGCGAGACGCTCGACCTGCTGCTGCGGGTCTTCCCGGCGCGGACCTGCTCGAGCGGGGTCTTCAAGCGCGCCGGCCAGATCGGCCGTCCCTGCCTGCTGGGCTACATCGGCAAGTGCTCGGCGCCCTGCGTCGGCACGGTCTCGGCCGACGAGCACCGCGCGATCGTCGACGACTTCTGCGACTTCATGGCCGGGCGCACCGACACGTTCGTCAAGCGGCTCGAACGCGACATGATGCAGGCCTCCGAGGAGCTCGAGTTCGAAAAGGCGGCCCGGCTGCGCGACGACATCGCCGCCCTGCGCCGCGCCATGGAGAAGCAGACGGTGGTGCTCGGTGACGGCACCGACGCCGACGTGGTGGCCTTCTCCGAGGACCCGCTCGAGGCCGCGGTCCAGGTCTTCCACGTGCGCGACGGGCGCGTGCGCGGCCAGCGCGGCTGGGTGGTGGAAAAGGTCGAGGACCTGTCCACCGGCGACCTCGTGCACCACTTCTGCAGCCAGATGTACGGCGGCTCCGAGGGGGAGAACGACGTGCCGCGCGAGCTGCTCGTGCCGGCGCTGCCCGACGACGCCCCCGCCCTGGAGAGCTGGCTGTCCGAGCGCCGCGGCAGCCGGGTCGCGCTGCGGGTGCCGCAGCGGGGCGACAAGAGGTCGCTGATGGAGACGGTGGCGCGCAACGCGGGGGAGTCGCTGCAGCGGCACAAGCTGCGCCGCGCCGGCGACCTGACGACCCGCAGCAAGGCGCTCGACGAGATCGCCGAGGCGCTGGGGCTCGACTCGGCGCCGCTGCGCATCGAGTGCTTCGACGTGTCGCAGATCCAGGGCACCGACGTGGTGGCCTCGATGGTCGTCTTCGAGGACGGCCTGGCCCGCAAGAGCGAGTACCGCCGCTTCGCGGTCCGCGGCAACGCCGACGGCAGCGGCATGGACGACCTGTCGGCGATGAGCGAGGTCATGCGGCGCCGCTTCGCCCGGTTCAAGGCGCAGCCCGGTGCGGACGGGCCTTTGGACAAACCGGAAGAGCCGGCCGACGGCGAGATCGCCACCAGCGAGCTGCCGGGGATCGATCCGCTGACCGGCAAGCCGCGACGGTTCGCGTACCCACCGCAATTGGTGGTTGTCGACGGTGGCCAGCCTCAGGTGAACGCGGTGGCCGCGGTCTTCGCCGACCTGGGCATCACCGACGTGGCGCTGTGCGGCCTGGCCAAGCGGCTGGAGGAGGTGTGGCAGCCGGGGGAGGACTTCCCGGTGATCCTGCCGCGCACCTCCGAGGCGCTTTATCTTCTGCAGCGGGTACGCGACGAGGCGCACCGGTTCGCCATCACGTTCCACCGGCAGCGGCGGTCCAAGCGGATGACGGCGTCGGCGCTCGACAACATCCCCGGCCTGGGGGAGACCCGGCGCAAGGCGCTGCTGCGGCACTTCGGCTCGCTCAAGCGGCTCTCCGCGGCCACCCCGGAGGAGATCACCGAGGTGCCCGGCATCGGGCGGCGTACGGCCGAGGCGGTCCTGGCCGCCCTCATCCCGCCGGCGTCCGAGCCGGCATCCGAAGCACCCGAGATCGACCCCGGCGCGATTCCGCCCGGTGGCGCCGGGCCGACGAAGGCCCGGGCCGGGCGGGTCAACGCGCCGTCGAACAGGTCACACGTGACGCCGACCTGAGTGGTGAGGCGGAACGCGAAAGGGTGACCGGTTGTTGAAGTGACGGGTCCGGTGCACCGGATCGGGTAGTCGACAGCCGTCCGGCCGGTTGGTGCCGGTGGCTTCGGCCTAGGATGTTGTGTCCGCCGCAGGCGCGGGCACGGACGCGGGAGGCGTGGTGACGGAGTCGATGCCGGAGTACGTGGCGGACTCTGATGGGGTTGACCAGGAAGTGACGACCGATCTCGTGATCGTCACCGGGGTGTCCGGCGGTGGCCGCAGTACCGTGGCCCGGGCCTTGGAGAACGTCGGCTTCTATGTCGTCGACAATCTGCCGCAGGCCCTCATGCTCGACATGGCCCAGCTCGCCGTGCAGGCGGGTGGCGCCGCGCGGCGTACGGCAATGGTCCTCGACGTGCGCAGCCGGGCCTTCTCGACCGACCTGACCGGGGCCGTGCACGATCTGCGCGAGCGCGGCTTCAACCCGCGCGTGGTCTTCGTCGACGCCGAGGACGACGTGCTCATCCGGCGGTTCGAGTCGGTGCGCCGCTCGCACCCGCTGCAGGGCGACGGGCGCCTGGCCGACGGCATCACGGCCGAGCGCAAGCTGCTGGCCGAGGCCCGCGAGCAGGCCGACGTGATCATCGACACCAGCCACCTCAACGTCAACCAGCTCCGCCGCCGCGTCGAGGAGCTGTTCGGCGGCGAGGACGTGCGCCGGCTGCGGATCACCGTGCTCTCCTTCGGCTTCAAGTACGGCCTGCCCCCCGACGCCGACTACGTGATGGACGCGCGGTTCCTGCCCAACCCGTTCTGGGTGCCGGCCCTGCGCGACCACACCGGCCTGGAGGAATCGGTCAGCACGTACGTCCTCGACCAGGAGGGCGCGAGCGACTTCGTCAAGACGTACGCCTCGCTGATCGCCGCCACCGCCACCGGTTTCGAGCGCGAGGGCAAGCGCTACCTGACCGTCGCCGTCGGCTGCACGGGCGGCAAGCACCGCAGCGTCGCCATCACCGAGGAGCTCACCGCCCAGCTGCGCGACATGCGGCTCGCGGCCCACTCGTCCCACCGCGATCTGGGGCGGGAGTGACGGCGCGCCGCCCGGTCAAGGTGGTCGCGTTCGGCGGCGGTCACGGCCTCAGCGCCTCACTGCGCGGCCTGCGCCGGGCGAGCGAGGAGCTTGAGCTGGACATCACCGCCGTGGTCACCGTGGGCGACGACGGCGGCTCCAGCGGGCGGCTGCTGGCCGAGCGGGACGCCCTGCTGCCCCCGGGCGACCTGCGCCAGGCGCTGGCCGCGCTGGCCGACGACACCCCGGTCACCCGGCGCACGGCCGACGTCCTGCAGTACCGCTTCGCCGAGATCCCGGCCGGTGGCGAGGGTCCCGACCCGCTCGTCGGGCACGCCGTGGGCAACCTGCTGCTGCTCGGGCTGATGGAGATGCTCGGCGATCCGGTGCAGGCGCTCGACCACGCGGCGGCGATGGTCGGCGCGCGCGGCCGGGTGCTGCCGATGGCCCGCCACGCGGTCGGCATCGAGGCGGACGTGCGCGGTGCCGACCCGGCCCGGCCCGACGACGTGGTCACGGTCCGCGGTCAGCACGCGGTCGCGGTGACCTGCGGTCACGTCGAGGCCGTACGCCTGGAGCCCGCCGACCCGCCGATCTGCGACCCGGTGATCGACGCGATAGCGGCCGCCGACTGGCTGATCTTCGGGCCCGGCAGCTGGTACACGAGCGTGCTGCCGCACCTGATGGTGCCCCGGCTGGCCCGGGCGATCACGGCGAGCCCGGCCCGGCGGCTGGTGACGCTCAACCTGGCCGCCGACAACGAGACCCTCGGCCTGTCGGTGGCCGACCACGTGGCCGCCCTGCACTGGTATCTGCCCGGCCTGCGGGTCGACGCGGTGGTCGCCGACGGCAAGTGGGTGGGCGAGCCGGAACCGGTGCGCCGGGCCGCTGAGGCCCTGGGTGCGCAGCTGATTCTGGCACCCGTGGCCGTTGCGGACGGCAGCGCCAGGCATGATCCTGAGTCGTTGGGCGTTGCCCTGGTGCCAGTATTGGGCGCCGCTCGTTAAGCAGACGCCGAATACGGCATGTTTTGGTGGAAATCCGGCGCATGAGGTGAGCACATAATGGCGATGACGGCAGCGGTCAAGGACGAGCTGAGCCGGGTCGACGTGCCCAAGCCCTGCTGCCGCCGGGCCGAGATGGCGGCCCTGCTGCGGTTCGCCGGGGGCCTGCACATCGTCTCCGGCCGGGTGGTGGTGGAGGCCGAGCTCGACACCGGCGCGGTGGCGCGGCGGCTGCGGCGCGAGATCGCCGACGTGTACGGCTACCCGAGCGAGGTGCACGTGCTGGCCTCCGGCGGCCTGCGCAAGGGCAGCCACTACATCGTCCGCATCGTCAAGGACGGCGAGGCGCTGGCCCGCCAGACCGGCCTGCTCGACGTGCGCGGCCGTCCCGTCCGGGGCCTGCCGCCGCACGTGGTGTCGGCCAACGTCTGCTGCGCGGTGGCCGCGTGGCGGGGCGCCTTCATGGCGCACGGCTCGCTGACCGAGCCCGGCCGCTCCAGCGCCCTGGAGATCACCTGCCCCGGCCCGGAGGCGGCGCTGGCGCTGCGCGGCGCGGCCCGCCGCATCGGCATCACGGCCAAGGAGCGCGAGGTGCGCGGCGTCGACCGGGTCGTCATCAAGGACGGTGACGCCATCGCGGCCCTGCTGACCCGCATCGGCGCCCACGCGAGCGTGCTGGCCTGGGAGGAGCGCCGGGTCCGCCGCGAGGTCCGCGCCACCGCCAACCGCCTGGCCAACTTCGACGACGCCAACCTGCGCCGCTCGGCCCGCGCCGCGGTCGCGGCGGCGGCCCGGGTCACCCGCGCCCTGGAGATCCTGGCCGACGAGGCCCCGAACCACCTCACCTCGGCCGGCCAGCTCCGCCTGGAGCACCGCCAGGCGTCGCTGGAGGAACTGGGCGCCCTGGCCGACCCGCCACTGACCAAGGACGCGATCGCCGGCCGTATAAGGCGTCTGCTCGCCCTCGCCGACAAGCGCGCCCGCGACCTGGGCATCCCCGACACCGAAGCCGCCGTGACCCCCGAGATGATGGCCTGCTGACTTGCTCCACGCCTAGATGCTCCTTGTCAACAGATCATCTTCGCGCCATCCGGGTTTTCGACCACGTTTTTCCTCTTACACAAGCCTTCGAAAACCCGGAAGACTCTCCCGTCATGAGCGGCAACGAGGCCCTCGCACAGAGGGTGGCAACAGTGGAAGATGAGATCACGGACATCCGGCAAGACGCGGCGGAGGTGAGAATCTTGGCAGCCGGTGCGAGCCAGGACGCGAGCGACTATCAATCGTCGCTGAGGCATCATGTCCAACAGCTGAACGCGCTGCGTAAGACGCAGCTCGAGCAGTCCGGGCAGCTCAGGGCGCTCTCCACCGATGTGCGCCATGTTTTCGATGAGGTGAAGAGTCTGCGGGTGACGCAGCTCGACCAGCAGGCCGATCTGGAAAAGCTGGCCGAGGCTCAATTCCGCCAGTGGACCGACATCCAGGAGATCAAGCGGAATCAGCTCAGGCACCACGGGGATCAGAAGGCGAAGATCTCCGACCTCAAGACGGACGTCACGCAGCTCAAGACGGACGTCACGGAGCTCAAGACGGACGTTACGGAGCTCAAGACGGACGTTACGGAGCTCAAGACGGACGTCACGGAGCTCAAGACGGGCATGGCGAGGGTTCTTCAGCTGCTTGAGCGCCGAGGTGACGGCGCGGCCAACTGACCAGCGGTGAGCGAGGGGTCGCCTGAGCGGCCCCTCGCTGTTTTCGCTGGGGAGAAGCGCAGGTTAACGAGGGAGCTTAGTCACGGTTGGGTTGCGCCCCCTGCGTGATGGGCTCAGGGGGCTCGGATAGTGTCTTAGCCGACGGCGACGGTGCCGGCAGCTCGGCCGACCGCGCTGTGCGCCGCCCGTCAGTCGCGGCGCCTCCTCCTGCTGGCGCGGCGGCCGGACGCCCCTTTGCCGGCCCGGGAAACGGTCGGCAACGCAGACCCTCCGCCGGTCGCAAAATCCGGCGGACCGAAACGAGGAGATCCACCTGTGACCATCCGGGTTGGCATCAACGGCTTCGGCCGTATCGGCCGCAACTTCTTCCGGGCGGTTCTCGCCTCGGGCGCGGACATCGAGATCGTCGGTGTGAACGACCTGACCGACAACGCGACGCTGGCGCACCTGCTCAAGTACGACTCGATCCTCGGCCGCCTGCCGTACGAGGTGAAGGCCACCGCCGACGAGATCACCGTGAACGGCAAGACCTTCAAGGCGTTCGCCGAGCGTGACCCCAACAACCTGCCGTGGGGTGACCTGGGCGCCGACGTCGTCATCGAGTCGACCGGCTTCTTCACCGACGCCTCCAAGGCCAAGGCGCACGTCGACCAGGGCGCCAAGAAGGTCATCATCTCGGCCCCGGCCAAGAACGAAGACATCACCATCGTCATGGGTGTCAACGACAACCTGTACGACGGCGCGAAGCACACGATCATCTCGAACGCTTCCTGCACCACCAACTGCCTCGCCCCGATGGCGAAGGTCCTCAACGACGCGCTCGGGATCGAGAAGGGTCTGATGACCACGATCCACGCGTACACCCAGGACCAGAACCTGCAGGACGGCCCGCACAAGGACCTGCGCCGCGCCCGCGCCGCCGCCCTGAACATCGTGCCGACCTCGACCGGCGCCGCCAAGGCCGTCAGCCTGGTGCTGCCGGAGCTCAAGGGCAAGCTCGACGGCTTCGCGCTGCGGGTGCCGATCCCCACCGGCTCGGCCACCGACCTGACCTTCACCGCCGCCCGTGACACCACGGTCGAGGAGGTCAACGCCGCGATCAAGGCCGCCGCCGAGGGCCCGCTCAAGGGCATCCTGGTCTACACCGAGGACGAGATCGTCTCCTCGGACATCGTGACCGACCCGGCCTCCTGCATCTTCGACGCCGGCCTCACCAAGGTCATCGGCGGCAACCAGGTCAAGGTCGTCGGCTGGTACGACAACGAGTGGGGCTACTCGAACCGCCTCGTCGACCTGGTCAAGCTCGTCGGAGCCTGATCTTGAAGACTCTCGACGACCTGCTCGGCGAGGGTGTCTCGGGTCGGCGCGTGCTCGTGCGCGCCGACCTGAACGTCCCGTTCGACAAGGCCCACCCCGGTGTTATCTCGGACGACGGCCGCGCCCGCGCGGTTCTGCCGACGCTGATCGCCCTGCGTGACGCCGGCGCTCGCGTCATCGTCGTCTCGCACCTGGGCCGCCCGAAGGGCGCCCCGGACCCCAAGTTCACGCTCGCCCCGGTCGCCACGCGGCTCGGCGAGCTGCTCGGCGCGCCGGTCGCCTTCGCGTCCGACACCGTCGGCGACGACGCGTCGGCCAAGGTCGACGCGCTCCAGGACGGCCAGGTGCTCCTGCTGGAGAACCTGCGGTTCAACGAGGGCGAGACGTCGAAGGACGAGGCCGCCCGGGCCGCGTTCGCCGCTCAGCTGGCCTCGTTCGCCGACTACTACGTCGACGACGCCTTCGGCGCCGTGCACCGCAAGCACGCTTCGGTGTACGACGTGCCGGCGATCCTGCCGCACTACGCGGGCGGCCTCGTGCTGCGCGAGGTCGAGGTGCTCAAGAAGGTCACCGAGAGCCCCGAGCAGCCGTACGTCGTGGTCCTGGGTGGCTCGAAGGTCTCCGACAAGCTCGCCGTGATCAAGGCGCTGCTGCCGAAGGTCGACAAGCTGCTGGTCGGCGGCGGCATGTGCTTCACCTTCCTCAAGGCCCAGGGCCACGAGGTCGGCAAGTCGCTGCTCGAGGACGAGATGGTCCAGACCTGCGCCGACCTGCTCGCGCAGGCCGACGGGCGGATCGTCCTGCCGGTCGACGTCGTCGCGGCCACCGAGTTCTCGGCCGACGCCGACCACGTGACGGTCCCGGTGTCCGAGATCCCGGCCGACCGGCTCGGTCTCGACATCGGCCCGGAGTCGGTGGCGCTGTTCGCCGACGCCATCGGCCCGGCCAAGACCGTGTTCTGGAACGGCCCGATGGGCGTCTTCGAGCTCGCGCCGTTCGCGGCCGGCACCCGGGGCGTCGCCGAGGCCATCACCAAGATCGACGGCTTCTCGGTCGTCGGCGGCGGTGACTCGGCCGCGGCCGTGCGCACCCTCGGCCTGGACGAGAGCGCCTTCGGGCACATCTCGACGGGCGGCGGCGCCTCCCTGGAATACCTCGAGGGCAAGACCCTGCCCGGCATCGAAGCGCTGGAGAAGTGACGTGACTGCGGAAGCTCGCCGGCCGCTGATGGCCGGCAACTGGAAGATGAACCTCAACCACTTCGAGGCGAATCTGCTGGTGCAGAAGCTGGCCGCGAGCCTGTCCGAGCAGCAGCTCACCGATGTCGAGGTGGCCGTGCTGCCGCCGTTCACCGATCTGCGCACCGTGCAGACCGCGGTGGACGGCGACAAGCTGCTCATCGAGTACGGCGCGCAGGACATCTCGCAGCACAAGTCCGGCGCCTACACCGGCGAGATCGCCGGTTCGATGCTGGAGAAGCTCGGCTGTACGTACGTGCTGGCCGGCCACTCCGAGCGGCGTGAGTACCACAACGAGGGCGACGACATCGTCAACGCGAAGGTGAAGGCGGCCTTCGCGAGCGGCCTGACGCCGATCCTCTGCGTGGGCGAGGGCCTGAACATCCGCGAGGCCGGCGGGCACTGCCCGCACTGCGTCGACCAGCTCGACGCCGGCCTGGCCGGGCTCAAGCCGGAGCAGGTCAAGCAGATCGTCATCGCGTACGAGCCGGTCTGGGCGATCGGTACCGGCAAGACCGCGACGCCGGAGGACGCGCAGGAGGTCTGCGGCGCCCTGCGGGTGCGGCTCGTCGAGAAGTACGGCGAAGAGGTCGGCAACGCGGTCCGGATCCTGTACGGCGGCTCGGTGAAGGCGGCGAACATCGCGGCCATCATGGCCCAGCCGGACGTGGACGGTGCCCTGGTCGGCGGCGCGAGCCTCGACGCGGAGGAGTTCGCGTCGATCGCCCGCTTTCGGGAGCACGTAGCCCGCTGAGAAGTTCCTCGTGTGCCCGGGCGCCTCAGGTGTCCGGGCACACGCTATTGTTGGACCGCTGCTGTGCCCTTCGAGAGGAATCGAACCGACCATGCCGATGTGGTTCGCGTACACGATGATCGTGTTGCTGGTGCTCACCAGCATTCTGCTGACCCTGCTCATCCTGCTGCACCGCGGCAAGGGCGGCGGCATGTCGAGCATGTTCGGTGGCGGGGTGACCTCCAGCCTGGCGGGTTCGTCAGTGGCGGAGAAGAACCTCGACCGCTACACCGTGCTCGTCGGTGTCATCTGGTTTGCCGCCATCGTCGGGATGGGTCTCTGGCTGCGCCTGGCGCTGCCCGGCAGTTAGAAGGCCAGCCACGCTTCCTGACGGAGCGTGATAGTCGTAGAATCTGCCGCGCGTCCGGTTCTGCCGGGCGCGCGGCGTTTGTTTTGGTTTGTCCACGCACCGAGTCAGGAGTGACGTCGTGTCCAGTGGCAGCGCCATCCGCGGCAGCCGAATCGGCTCGTCCCCGATGCGCCCCGACGAGCGCACCGAGCCCGCACCGCGCCGGGAGGTGACCTACTTCTGCGCCGCCGGGCACGTCAGCGACATCCTGTTCGCCGCTGAGGCGTCCCCGCCCGAGACGTGGGACTGCCCGCGCTGCGGCCAGCCGGCCGGCCTGGACGGGAAGAACCCGCCCGGGCGGCTGCGCTCCGAGCCGTACAAATCGCATCTGGCGTACGTCAAGGAGCGCCGTTCCGACGAGGACGGCGCCAAGATCCTGGAAGAGGCGCTGGCCAAGGTGCGCCAGCGCCGCGGCCGGGACTGACCCGTCCGGAACTAGGACGTCGTACGGCCCATGTAGGTCACGTTCTCGGCGCCGGGCACCGTGATCTCGGTGAAGCCCAGCCGGTCGTAGAAGACGCGCGCCCCGGTGTTGGCCGGGTTCATCCCCAGATGCACCCGGTCCACGCCGGCCGCACGCAGACCGTCGAGGAAGGCCGCCATCAGACCGCGGCCGAAACCCTTGCCCTGCCACTCCGGCAACAGGTCGATGTGCAGGTGGGCGGGGTAATCGGCCAGCTCCGGAATGATCATGCGCTCCGGGTTGTGGTGCAGGCTCAGCCACGTCTGGTCGCGGGGATCGTCGCCGTAGCGGCCCTCGGTCGCCGGCAGCCACTCCTCGCGGTACCGCTTGACGAAATCGGCGGTGTCCTTCGTGCCCAGCACGTACCCGACCGCCGTGCCCTCACCGTCGTCCAGCACGGACGCCCGCTCCGGCTCCAGCACGACGTACGGCGCGGCGAAGATGTCACCGACCAGCCGGTCGGAGCTGTTCTGCCCGCGGGCGTCGCCACCGGCGTCGGCCGTGCGGACGCAGATGTCGTAGACGGAGTCGAGGTCGCTGGGCCGGTAGGCGCGGATGTGTGGCTGCACGATCCGCAGTCTAGGGTTCACCCACCGCGTGGCCTGGCTCACGCCTCGAGGTGGGCGCCGATTGCCCTCGGCGCCGCACCTTCGGGCAATCTTTCAGTTCTTGGCGGCCACGTTCGCCGCGGCGGCCTTGTCGAGCAGCCAGTACGTCCTCGAGACGCCGGTGGCGTGCGCGGCCGGCAGCAGCTTGTCGCCGTTGAGCGCCTTGCCCACCGACTCGGTCTTGTCCGGCCCGGCGGCGATCAGCCACACCTCGTCGGCGCTCTGGATCGTCGGCATGGTCAGGGTGATCCGGGTCGGCGGCGGCTTCGGGCTGTTGTGTACGGCCGCTGTCGTGCCGGTCTCGTTCAGCACCGGGTGCTCGGGGAAGAGCGAGGCCACATGGCCGTCCTCGCCCACGCCGAGCATCAGCACGTCGATCGGCGGCACGTCGGCGCCGCCCAGGCGCAGCTCACCCGCGTACCGGGCGGCCGCCGCCTCGGCGTCGTCGCCGTCCGGACCGTCCGAGGCGGGCATGGCGTGCACCCGGGCCGGGTCGAGCGGCAGCGCGTCGAGCAGGGCGGCCCGGGCCTGGGTCTCATTGCGGTCGGGGTCGCCCGCGGGCAGGAAACGCTCGTCACCCCACCACAGGTCCACGTGCGACCAGTCGATGGCGGCGGCGGCCGGCAGGTCCTTCAGGGTGTGCAGCACCTTGCCGGCGATCCGGCCACCGGTCAGCACCACGCTCGCCGTACCGCGCTCGGCCTGCGCGTCCACGATCTTGGCGACGAGCCGGGACGCCACCGTCGCCGCGAGGATGTCGGCGTCGGGTACCACCACGACCAAGGTCTTGCTCACTGTCACTCCTGTCAAAGGCCGTGGGCCGCCTTCCGGGAACGGAGGCGGCCCACTCGAATGGGAAAACTACGCGGCCGAGCCGCCGGGGCCCGCCATCGCGCCGGCCTCGGACTCCGCCTTGGCGGCCAGGGCCGGGTCCTTCCAGACGTGCACGCGCATCGGCGGCTTGTGGTCGAGGCCGGACACGCCGGCCATCGCGCCCAGCGCGTCGGCGTAGATCTGGTCGGCGTCCAGGCGGCGCAGTTCCTCGGCCAGCTCGTCGCCGACCGGCCGCTTCGGCAGCGGCATGTAGCGGTCCTCCTGGCCGGTCCGGCTGAACAGCGCGGTGTTCTCCTCGCGGGTCACCGTCACCGTGTCGCCGTTCTCGCACTGCAGGCTCACCGAGTGCATCCGCGGGGAGCGGTCGGTGTGCTGCAGCGCCGGGTGGATGCCCAGGCGAGCCTGCAGCCAGCCCCGCATGAGCGCGGCCGTCGGGTCGGATTCCGGGGCGGTGATGGTCGCGCCGACCACCCGCGCCTCGGTGGTGTCGAACGCGCCCGCGACCAGGGTCCGCCACAGGGTGATGCGGGTCCAGGTCAGGTCGGTGTCGCCGGGCGCGTAGTCGATCGCCCGCTGCCGCAGCGCGGCCACCGGGTCGGCCGCCTGGGCGCAGTCGGTGATCCGGCGGTCGGCCACCACACCGAGGAAGTCGTTGGCGATCGTGTCCGGCGGCTCCTGGTGCCACCAGGTGACCACCGGGACGTCCGGCGCGAGCAGCGGCATGACCACCGACTCGGCGTGCAGCGCGAGACGGCCGTACATCCGCATCACGACCGCCTCGGCCGGGCCGAGACGCCCGCCCACGACGATCTCGGCGTCCAGCCGGCTACGACCCTCCAGGTCGGAGCGGACCACGATGAGCAGCCGGCACGGGTGCGCGGCGGCGGCGATCGTGGCCGCGGCCTCGGCCTCGCGGACCTTCTTCTCCTCGACGACGGCGACCAGCGTCAGGGCCAGGCCCGACGCCACACCGCCGGCGCTGCGCCGCTCGGCGGCGAGCGCTTTCACCACCTCGTTGCCGGTGGTGTCCCACAGCCCGATCATGCTCGCCTCCACGCGCGGCCCTCGCGGGCCAGCATCTCGTCGGACGCCCGCGGGCCCCACTCGCCGGCCCGGTACGGCTCCGGCTTCGTGCCCTTCCAGGCGGCCTCCAGCGGGTCGATGACCTGCCAGCTCTGCTCGATCTCGGCGGCGTCCGGGAACAGGGTCCGGTCGCCGACCAGCACGTCCAGGACCAGGCGCTCGTACGCCTCGGGGCTGGACTCGGTGAACGCCTCGCCGTACTGGAAGTCCATCGCGATGTCGCGGACCTCCATCGTGGTGCCCGGCACCTTGGAGCCGAACTTGAGGACCACGCCCTCGTCCGGCTGCACGCGGATGACCAGCTGGTTGTTGCCGAGCATCTCGACGTCGGCCGGGTCGAACGGCAGGTGCGGGGCGCGCTTGAACAGGATCGCGATCTCGGTCACCCGGCGCGGCATCCGCTTGCCGACCCGTACGTAGAAAGGAACCTCGGCCCAGCGCCGGTTCTGCACGCCCAGCCGTACCGCCGCGTAGGTCTCGGTCGTCGAGTTGGCCGGGATGTTCTTCTCCTCCAAGTACCCGACCGCCCGTTCACCGGCGACCCAGCCCGGCAGGTACTGACCGCGTACGGAACCCTTGGAGATGTCTTTCGGCAGGCTGATCGCCTTGAGGAACTTCAGCTTCTCGGCGCTGACGTCGCGCGGGTCGAAGCTGGTCGGTTCCTCCATGCCCACCAGCGCCATCAGCTGGAGCAGGTGGTTCTGGAGCACGTCGCGGGCGGCGCCGGAGGCGTCGTAGAACGCGGCGCGGGTGCCGATGCCGACGTCCTCGGCCATCGTGATCTGCACCGAGTCGACGTACTTGGAGTTCCACACCGGCTCGAACAGGCTGTTGGCGAAGCGGAGGGCCAGGATGTTCTGGACCGTCTCCTTGCCGAGGTAGTGGTCGATGCGGTACACGTCGCCCGGCGTGAAGACCTCGTCGACCAGCTGGTTGAGCGCGATGGCGCTCTGCAGGTCGCTGCCGAACGGCTTCTCCACCACGACCCGGCGCCATCCGCCGGACTTGGCGTTGTCGGCCATGCCGGTACGGGCCAGCTGGTTGAGCACCAGCGGGAACGCGGCCGGGGGGATCGAGAAGTAGAAGGCGGCGTTACCCGGGATGCCGTTGCGCTCGCGCAGGTCGTCGAGGGTCTCGGCGAGGTTGTCGAACGCGGCGTCGTCGTCGAACGAGCCCGGCACGAACTGGAACTGGCTGGCCAGCCGCTGCCAGACGTCCTCGCGCCACGGGGTACGGGCGCCCTTTTTCGCCGCCTCGTACGCCAGGGACTCGAAGTCGCCGTCGCCCCAGTCGCGGCGGGCGAAGCCCAGAACCACGAAACCGGGCGGCAGCAGGCCTCGGTTGGCCAGGTCGTAGACGGCCGGGATGAGCTTCTTTCTAGACAGGTCACCGGTGACTCCGAAGATCACCAGAGCACAGGGCTCCGGGATCCGGGGAAGCCTGCGGTCCTGTGCGGTACGCAGCGGATTGCCCACGTGATCCATCCTGCCAGTTTTCGGTGTCGTGCAGGTGTCTTAGCAGGTACGAGGTGAGGGGGCCCACCGCGTGCGGTGGACCCCCTCATCGATCAGGCTGCGTCGCTCGGGCTCTTCGAGCCGGAGGCGGCCGCCTTCAGCGACTTGTCGACGCCCTCGAGCAGCTCCTTCCAGCTCTGCTCGAACTTGTCGACGCCCTCGGTCTCGAGGACCTTGACCACGTCGTCGAAGTCGACGCCGACGGCCTTGAGGTCGGCGAAGACCTTGCGGGCGGCGTCGTACTGACCCGAGATCGTGTTGCCGCGGGTCTCGCCGTGGTCGGCGTAGGCCTTGATCACGGACTCCGGCATGGTGTTCACCGTGCCGGGCGCGATCAGCTCCTCGACGTAGATGGTGTCCTTGTACTCGGGGTTCTTCGTCGACGTCGACGCCCACAGCGGACGCTGCGGCTGGGCGCCGGCGGCCGCGAGCGCCTTCCAGCGCTCACCGCCGAAGATCTCCTCGTACGCCTCGTACGCGAGCTGGGCGTTGGCGATGGCGGCCTTGCCCTTGAGGGCCTTGGCCTCGTCGCTGCCGATCTTGTCGAGGCGCTTGTCGACCTCGGAGTCCACGCGGGAGACGAAGAACGACGCCACCGAGCCGATCTTGCTGAGGTCGTGCCCGTTCGCCTTGGCCTGCTCGACGCCGGCCAGGAACGCCTCCATCACCGCGCGGTAGCGCTCGAGCGAGAAGATCAGGGTCACGTTGACGCTGATGCCCTCGGCGAGCGTGGCGGTGATCGCCGGCAGGCCCTCGAGGGTCGCCGGGATCTTGATGAAGAGGTTCTCGCGGTCGACCAGCCACCACAGGGTCTTGGCCTCGGCCACGGTGCTCTCGGTCTCGTGCGCCTTGCGCGGGTCGACCTCGATGGACACGCGGCCGTCGAGCCCGTTGGAGGCGTCGTACGCCGGGCGCTCCACGTCGCACGCGTCACGCACGTCGCGGGCCGTCATGAGGCGTACGGCCTCCTCGACGGTGACCCGCTGCGCGGCCAGGTCCTTCAGCTGCGCGTCGTACGCGTCCGCGTCCGAGAGCGCCTTCTGGAAGATGCTCGGGTTCGTGGTCACGCCGACCACGTGCTGCTCGTCGAGCAACTTCTTCAGCGAGCCGGTGGTCAACCGGGGACGGGAGAGGTCGTCGAGCCACACCGCCACGCCCTGGGCGCTGAGCTCTGCCAGCCTGTCGGTCATAACTACTTCTCCTCAGTTACCGGTCGTGTGACCGGTGATCTCGCCGACCTTGGCCAGGGCGGCGTTGGCCTTGGCCACCACGTTGTCCGCGGTGAACCCGAACTGCTCGAAGAGGATCTTGGCGGGGGCGCTCGCACCGTAGTGCTCGATGCTCACGGGCTCGCCCGCCTCGCCCAGGATCCGGTCCCAGCTCTGCCGGATGCCGGCTTCCACCGTCACCCGGGCCTTGACGCGACGCGGCAGCACCTGCTGCTGGTACGCCGTGTCCTGCTCGTAGAACCACTCGAGGCACGGCATCGATACCACCCGGGTCGGGGTGCCCTCGGCCTCGAGCCGCTCCTGCGCGGCCAGGCAGATCGACACCTCGGAGCCGGTGCCGATGAGGATCACCTTGGGCTCGCCGCCGGTCGCCTCGGACAGGATGTAGCCGCCCTTGAGCGTGCCCTCGGCCGACGCGTACTTCGTACGGTCGATGGTCGGCAGGTTCTGGCGGGACAGGGCCAGGCCGGTCGGCCGGTCATTGTGCTCGATGGCGCCGCGCCAGGCGTACGCCGTCTCGTTGGCGTCGGCCGGGCGGACGATGTCGAGGCCGACGATCGCGCGCAGCGCCGACAGCGTCTCGATCGGCTGGTGGGTCGGGCCGTCCTCGCCGAGACCGATCGAGTCGTGCGTCCACACGTAGATGACCGGGAGCTTCATCAGCGCCGAGAGCCGGACGGCGCCTCGCATGTAGTCGCTGAAGACCAGGAAGGTTCCGCCGTACGGGCGGGTGCGGCCGTGGGCGGTGATGCCGTTGAGGACCGAGCCCATGCCGTGCTCGCGGATGCCGAAGTGCAGCGTGCGGCCGTACTCGTTACCGGGGAAGGCCTTCGTCGCGTACTCCGACGGGATGAAGGACGGCTCGCCCTTCATCGTGGTGTTGTTGCTCTCGGCGAGGTCGGCCGACCCGCCCCAGAGCTCGGGCAGCACCGGAGCCAGGGCGTTGAGCACCTGCTGCGAGGCGGCGCGGGTGGCCAGGCCCTTGGCGTCGGCCGGGAACTCGGGCAGCGCCTTCTCCCAGCCCTCGGGCAGGGTGTGCGCGGAGAGCCGGTCGAACAGCGCCTTGCCCTCGGGGTTGGACTTGGCCCACGCCTCGAACTTGGTGTTCCACTCGGCGTGCGCCGCCTGGCCCCGCTCGACGACCCGACGTGCGTGCGCGAGCACGTCCTCGGCGACCGCGAACGTCTCGTTCTTGTCGAAGCCGAGGATCTCCTTGGTGGCGGCGACCTCGTCGGCGCCCAGCGCGGAGCCGTGGATCTTGCCGGTGTTCTGCTTGTTCGGCGCGGGCCAGCCGATGATCGTGCGCAGCACGATGAAGGAGGGCTTGTCGGTGACCTTCTGGGCCTCGAGGATCGCCTTGTGCAGCGCCTCGACGTCCTCGTGGTACTCGCTACCCTTCGACGGGTCGCCCTTGCGCCAGTCGACGTGCTGCACGTGCCAGCCGTACGCGGCGTAGCGGGCGCCGACATCCTCGTTCTTGGCGATGCGGGTGTCGTCCTCGATGGAGATCTCGTTGTCGTCGTAGATCACCGTGAGGTTGCCGAGCTTCTGCACGCCGGCGATGGCGCTCGACTCGTGGCTGACGCCCTCTTCGATGTCGCCGTCCGAGCACAGTACGTACACATTGTGGTCGAACGGAGAGTCACCGGCGGGCGTCTCGGGGTCGAACAGGCCGCGCTCGCGGCGGGCGGCCATCGCCATGCCCACCGCGTTGCCGATGCCCTGGCCGAGCGGGCCGGTGGTGACCTCGACGCCCGGGGTGTGCCCGTACTCGGGGTGACCGGGGGTCAGCGAGTCCCACTGGCGCAGCGAGGCCAGGTCGTCGATGCCCAGACCGAAGCCGTTGAGGTAGAGCTGAATGTAGAGGGTGAGACTGGAGTGCCCACAGGAGAGCACGAAGCGGTCGCGTCCGGCCCAGAGCGGATCGGTGGGGTCATGGCGCATGACCCGGTTGAACAGCAGGTATGCGGCCGGCGCGAGGCTCATCGCGGTACCGGGATGGCCGTTGCCGGATTTCTCGACGGCATCCATGGCCAGCACCCGGACAGTGTCCACCGCTTTGCGGTCAAGGTCGGACCAATTGAGAGCAGGATCTGTGGCAGCCACGTCGGTTGTGCTCCTCGGGCATGATTTTGGGAATCCCTTTTGAGCTTGACCCTATCCACTTGGGTTAAACCCGCGCCCGGGGAACGGCTGAGGCCCATACGCTGAGAGCGGACACGTCCTGTGTGACGCCATGCACCCGGCAAGGGTCGTCAGAGCAGCGGAGATGGCTGAGCGTAGGCTGTCCGAGCGTGCCGCCGGCTGCTGCCGGCAACGGTCGTGAGTTGGCTAGTGCCGATGCCGGAAGGTGGCAGTCCGTGAGCATGATCACCGAGCGTCCCGTTCCTGAACGGGAGCTTGGCAGTCGCGAGAGCACCGCCGAGGCGACGCGTCGTGATCCCATCGCCTTGTTCCGCGCCTACCTGGCGCTGACCAAGCCGCAGATCGTCGAGTTGCTTCTGGTGACCACGATCCCGGCCATGATCGTCGCCGCTGGAGGGTGGCCTGACCTGGGCACACTCGCCGTGGTGCTGATCGGCGGGGCGATGGCGGGCGGTGCCGCGAGCGCCCTGAACTGCTACATCGACCGCGACATCGACCAGGTGATGCGGCGGACCAAGCGGCGCCCGCTGCCGGCCAACAGCGTCACTCCGAGATCGGTATTGATCTTTGGTCTGACCCTGGCCGTGATTTCCGTCGCCCTGATGGCCGTTTTCACCAACTGGCTGGCCACGGCTCTGACCGCGGGCGCGATTTTCTACTACGACGTCATCTACACGTTGTGGCTCAAGCGGCGCACGGTCGCCAGCACCTTCTGGGGCGGCATCTGCGGATCGGCCCCGGTGATCATCGGCTGGGCCGCCGTCACCGGCGATGTGGGCGCCGTCGGGTGGGCGCTTTTCGCCATTGTCTTCTTTTGGCAGATGCCGCACTTCTACGCGCTGGCCATCAAGTACAAGGACGACTACGCGCGGGCCGGCGTTCCGATGTTGCCGGTGGTGCGGTCCGTGGCTCGGGTGAACTTCGAGATCGTCCTCTACACGGTGCTCACCGTGGCCGCCTCGCTGGCGGCCTGGCCGCTGGGCCTGGGCCTGATCTACGGGCTCACCGCGATCGCGACCGGCGTGGCCTTCCTGGCCGAGGCGCTCCTGTTGGTGAAGCGGACCCGCGCCGGGCAACCGGCCAAGCCGATGCGGCTGTTCCACTGGTCGATCACGTACCTGACGATCCTGTTCATCGCGGTCGCGGTCGACGCCCTTGTCTGATCTTTAAGCTTCGATCTCGTTCTCGTCACGGGCGGGCGTTCGGCGGTTATCGGCCGCAGGCGCCCGCCCGCGCCGTTTCCCGGAGGCCTCAGCACTACCGGAGCGTCACACCCGTCGCACAACGCGCCCGAAATGACCCGGTTTTCGGTTACGGCCGGTCACTCATAAGATGGAAACCCGTTGATGGGTTCAAAACGGGCGAATTGGTCGATAGCAATGTGTCCAACAGTTAAACCCGCAGGTAATTCGCCTCACAAAACCCGGCCGGGAGTGCTTGCTCTCCCAGAAACACTGCTTACGCTGCCCGTCATGGCTCAAGGTTCCGATACGACACTGACCGCGGGGATCAAATCCTTCGCCGCCGGCCACGGTGGCGCCAAGGCGGTCATCGAGTACGTCGGCAAGCGTGGTGCCCGCATTGTCCTCGTCGGCCAGGACGGCGAGTGGTCCGACCAGTTCGCCGACGACACGAACGTCGCCCGCAAGGCGTGTGAGAGCGCCGGCGTCGAGGTGGAGAACGAGTGGGAGCGCGAGCTCATGGAGCAGATGCGCCCCAGCAACGACCTTTGGCGGTCGATGTCGCGCCGGAGCATGGCCCGGTAGAAACAACACGTGACTTCCTCTACTCACCGAGCGGCCCGGGAGACCTCCCGGGTCGCTCTCGTCACTTGTGAGCTCTTCCCCGACCTGTGGGAAGACGACCACCCGCTGCGCGACGCCCTCCGCGAACGCGGCACCGCGGTCGACGCCGTCCGCTGGGACGACCCGGCCGCCGACTGGGCCGCCTACGACCTGGCCGTGATCCGGTCACCGTGGGACTACGTCCCGCGCCGCGCCGCGTTCGTGGCCTGGGCCCACGGCGTGCCCCGCCTGCTCAACCCGGCCGACATCATCGAGTGGAACACCGACAAGCGCTACCTCGGCCAGCTCGCCCAGGCCGGCCTGCCGGTCACACCCACCGAGTTCGTCGAGCCCGGCGACACGTGGACGCCACCCGAGACCGGCGAGTGGGTCGTGAAGCCCACGATCAGCGCCGGCAGCCAGGACACCGGCCGCTACAGCCTGCCGGACCAGCGCACCCTGGCCGAGGCCCACGTGACCCGCCTGCGAGCGGCCGGCCGCACCGCGATGATCCAGCCCTACCTGGCCGCCGTGGACACGGACGGCGAGAGCGCGCTGATCTACACCCCCGACGCCGGCGGCGAGCTGAGGTTCAGCCACTCCATCCGCAAGGGCGCCATGCTGACCGGCCCCGACGAGGGAACCATCGACCCCGGCAGCGAGCAGATCACCCCGCGCACCCCGACGCAGGCCGAACTGGACGTGGCCACCCGCGTCCTGGACCACATCCCCGGCGGCGCGAAGCGCCTGCTCTACGCCCGCATCGACCTGATCCCGGGCCCCGACGGCGCGCCTTTGCTGGTCGAGCTCGAACTGACCGAGCCTTCCCTCTTCCTCACCGAGTCCCCAGACGCCGCCACCCGCCTGGCCGACGCCATCCTCGCCCGCCTCTGACCTCCTGTCCCGCTCGCAGAGCCCCCGGCCTTGTAGCGCTCCGCGTCTTGTAGCGCACGAGGCCTTATAGGGCGCGCGTTTTGCAGGGTGCGCGCTTTGCAGGGCGCGCGCTTTGCAGGGCGCGCGCTTTGCAGGGTGCGCGCTTTGCAGGGTGCGCGCCTTGCAGGGTGCGTGCCTTGCAGGGCCCGCGCCCGCGCCTTGCACGGCGCCGTTGCTCACCGTACGTACGCACGGCAAGCCGGCTTTGCGGCGCGGGTGGCCGCATCTGCCGACGCAGCGCGTACGTTCCGCCGCGAACGCCGGACGTTGAGCGGGTGTCTGCGGCCCTGGGCTCACGAGTATGTCCGGGCTACGTGCGTCGGCCCCGGCTGCGAGGCGAATTCGCCCGTGCCGTCGGCGCCAACCATGCGTCCACGCCGCTCCGGTATCACACATGCGTCGGCGCTGCCCGCATCCGCGCCCCTGCGTCGGACATCGTGCGAACGTCCGCGCCGCTCCGGGACCACACGTGCGTCGGCGCTGCACGCATCCGCGCCCCTGCGTCGGACATCGTGCGTGCGTCCGCGGCTGTGCGTCGGCTCCACCTCGCGTGTAGGCCGAGGGCGTCCGCGCTGCGTGTGCCCAGACTGCTGGTGCTGGTGCTGGTGCTGGTGCTGGTGCTGGTGCTGGTGCTGGTGCTGGTGCCGGTGCGGTCGGTGTCCCTGCCGCGGGTGCCGCGGTGCGTGTTCGCGCTGCGGGTGCTCGTGCGGTCTGTGTTTGTGCCGCCTGTGCGCGCGGTACGTGTTCGCGCTGTGGGTGTTGGTGCGGTCTGGGTCCGTGCCGAGTGTGCCCGCTGTGTGGGTTCGCGCTGTGGGTGCTCGTGCGGTCTGCGTTCGTGCGACGAGTGCCCGACCGTGTGCAGCGGGCGTTGCGGGTCTGGGGCGTAGGGAGGCGCCGGGGCGCGGGTGGTGGTTTAGACGGCGGCCGCCCCGGGAGACAGGCGGCCGCCTCAGCTCTCGACGGACTTTCTTTCCGGCTCACCACCCCCTCTGGTGTCGTGGGCCGGCGGGCGTGCACGGCGTTGATCGGGCCGGGGGAGCGCCGATCGTGCGCAGCAGTCGTCCGGCGGCGCCTGTCGTGGCCGAGGCCGGGATGGTCCCGGTCGGTGATCGGCCGCGTCGAGGGGGTCGCGCCGCGGGTCGAGGTGGGACTGTTCGGCTGTGAACTGTGGAACTGGTGGGGCTCCTGTGTGGCATGCGGGAAAGCCTGCCGGAGCGCGCCGATCAATGGAGAACGGAACGCTGTTCCTGTGGACGACACGCGGTTATCCACAGGCGCTTCGGAAGAAGTCCAGGTCAGAACGTTTCGTGTGTCCCGCTGAAACCGGCACCGCGAAGCGCTCGCCCGAATTGACGAGAAAGGAAGCAGCGCCGGCCTCGGGAGGAGGCTCGGCGCTGCGGGGGAGGGTGGGTCAGCGCTGGGCTGGCACCGGCTCCTCGGTGGCGGTGCCGGTGGCAGTGCCGGTGGCAGTGCCAGTGCCGGTGGCAGTGCCAGTGGCGGTGCCGGTGGTGGCGGCGTCGGCTGGGACGGGGGCCGGCGGAGGTGTGGTGGGGGCCCGTTCCAGGGCGGGGCGGGACCGCAGCGACCACCACACCGACAGGGTGCCGGTCCAGACCAGGCCGGCGCCGAGCATGTGGGCGCCGACCAGGATGACCGGTAGGTGGGTGAAGTACTGGACGAAGCCGATGACGCCCTGGCCCAGGACGATGGCCAGCAGGGTCAGGGCGGCCCGGTTCGCCGCGCGGGGCGCCTTGACCGCGCGCAGGGCGAAGATCAGGGCGATCGTCAGGCCGATGAACAGGAAGACCACGTCCGCGTGGGCCTGGGAGACCGTGGCCGGGTCGAGGCCGTTGCGCTTGGCCTCCTCGTCGCCGGCGTGGGGGCCGCTTCCCGTGACCACCACGCCCATGGCGATCACGGCGACGCTTGTCGCGGTCAGGATCGCGGCCAGGTGGCGCAGGGGGCGGGGGACCAGGTCGACCGGCTTGCCGTCGCCCTCGAAGGTGCGCTTCCACAGGAAGTAGGCCAGGGCGATCAGCGCGATCGACAGCAGGAAGTGCAGGCCGACCACCCACGGGTTGAGGTCGGTGAGGACCGTGATGCCGCCGACTACGCCCTGGCCGGGGATGCCGGCCAGGACCGCGATGCTCAGCAGGACCGTCGAGCGGCGGCGTGGCTTCTCCAGCAGCGCGGCCAGCACGCACAGGACGGCCAGCAGGCCCAGCACGAACGTGAGCATGCGGTTGCCGAATTCGATGACGCCGTGGACGCCCATCTCCGACGTGGTCGTGTAGGACGCGTCGGTGCATTTGGGCCACGTCGGGCAGCCGAGCCCGGAACCCGTGAGACGGACCGCCGCGCCGGTGACGATCAGCGCGATGTTGGCGATCAGGGACGCCAGGGCCAGGGGGCGCAGCGGTAGAAACCTCACCTCTGGGATCGTACGCAGGCGGTGGAGCGCAAGAACCGGTGCCCACGGAACGCGGTGTGACAGATCACCGGGGGGTCGGTTTGCGGGCTCGTGACGAAATACGTAACGTTGGCGTAGTGAAAAACGAGGTGCTGCTCGGAAGCGGTGCGTCGGCGTCTGCCGTCGCCGCGGACGGGCGTACCCGTGACCGGGTCGCTCAGCTGCTGCTGGAGCGCGGTTCCGCCACCGCGGCCGAGCTGGGCGCCGAGCTCGGGCTGAGCCCGGCGGCGATCCGCAAGCACCTCGACGCGATGTTCGCCGACCGCCTCGTGGAGATCCGCGAGGTCCGCAACACCCGCCCGCGTGGGCGGGGACGGCCGGCCAAGACCTTCGCCCTCACCACCGCCGCCCGGGAAAACCTCAACCCGCACTTCTACGACGGTATTGCGACGGCCGCGCTGCGCTGGATCGCCGATCAGCACGGCGCCGAGGCGATCTCCGCGTTCGCCGCGACCCAGGTCGTCGCCCTCGAGGAGCGCTGCCGGGCGGCCCTGCGGGAGGCCGGCGACGACCCGATCGCCCGGGCCGAGGCGCTCGCCGAGGCGCTGACCGCCGAGGGCTACGCTGCCAACGCGACCACGATCGCGTCCGGCGGCCAGTTGTGCCAGCACTCCTGCCCGGTGGCCCACGTGGCTGCCGAGTTCCCTCAGCTGTGCGACGCCGAGACCGAGGTCATTTCTCGCCTCATCGGCACCCACGTGCAGCGCCTCGCAACCATCGCGCACGGCGACGGGGTGTGCACCACGCACATCCCGGCACCGACCCGCGCTGCACAAAAGACCGAGCTGACCACCACGGTTAGGACAGATACATGACCGACCAGATCGCTACTCAGGAAGAGCACCTCGCCGCCCTCGGCAAGTACGAGTACGGCTGGGCCGACTCGGACATCGCCGGCGCCGCGGCGCAGCGTGGCCTGTCCGAGGCCGTGGTGCGCGACATCTCCGCGAAGAAGAACGAGCCCGAGTGGATGCTCAACCTCCGGCTCAAGGGCCTGCGCCTGTTCGACCGCAAGCCCATGCCGAACTGGGGTGCCGACCTCACCGGCATCGACTTCCAGAACATCAAGTACTTCGTGCGCTCGACCGAGAAGCAGGCCGCGAGCTGGGAAGAGCTGCCTGAGGACATCAAGGCCACGTACGACAAGCTCGGCATCCCCGAGGCCGAGAAGCAGCGCCTCGTGGCCGGCGTCGCCGCGCAGTACGAGTCCGAGGTCGTCTACCACGCGATCCGCGAGGACCTCGAGGAGCAGGGCGTCCTGTTCCTCGACACCGACACCGCGCTCAAGGAGCACCCGGAGCTCTTCCAGGAGTACTTCGGCACCGTCATCCCGGTCGGCGACAACAAGTTCGCCGCGCTGAACACGTCGGTGTGGTCGGGTGGCTCCTTCATCTACGTGCCGAAGGGCGTGCACGTCGACATCCCGCTGCAGGCCTACTTCCGGATCAACACCGAGAACATGGGCCAGTTCGAGCGGACGCTGATCATCGCCGACGAGGGCTCGTACGTGCACTACGTCGAGGGCTGCACCGCGCCGATCTACTCGTCCGACTCGCTGCACTCCGCGGTCGTCGAGATCGTCGTCAAGAAGAACGCCCGGGTGCGGTACACGACCATCCAGAACTGGTCGAACAACGTGTACAACCTGGTCACCAAGCGCGCCACCTGCGAAGAGGGCGCGACCATGGAGTGGGTCGACGGCAACATCGGCTCCAAGGTGACCATGAAGTACCCGGCCGTCTACATGACCGGCCCGTACGCCAAGGGCGAGGTCCTCTCGATCGCCATGGCCGGCGAGGGCCAGCACCAGGACTCCGGCGCCAAGATGGTGCACGCCGCGCCGCACACCTCCTCGACGATCGTCTCGAAGTCGATCGCCCGGGGCGGCGGCCGGACCTCGTACCGCGGCCTGGTCCAGGTCCTCGAGGGTTCGTCGAGCTCCAAGAGCACCGTCAAGTGCGACGCACTCCTTGTCGACACCGTGTCCCGCTCGGACACCTACCCTTACGTCGACATCCGCGAGGACGACGTGGCGATGGGGCACGAGGCGACCGTCTCCAAGGTCTCCGAGGACCAGCTCTTCTACCTGATGAGCCGCGGTCTCACCGAGGACGAGGCGATGGCGATGATCGTGCGTGGCTTCATCGAGCCGATCGCCAAGGAGCTTCCGATGGAGTACGCGCTGGAGCTCAACCGCCTCATCGAGCTCCAGATGGAAGGCGCCGTCGGCTGACGACGGCTGAAGAGACGACTAAAGGACGACATGACAACCGAGGCCATCGCCCCGCCGCCGAGCACCAAGTCGCAGGTGCTGCGCTCCTTCGACGTCAACGACTTCCCAGCCGTCACCGGCCTGGAGGAGGACTGGCGTTTCACCCCGATCAAGCGTCTTGGTGACCTGATCAAGGCGACGTCGCTGACCGGCGTGGCGCCCTCGGTCGAGCACGGCGACCTGCCCGTCGGCGTCTCCGTGCACGAGGTGGCCACGGCCGACGCCATCCTCACGCCGTTCGACCGCATCAGCGCCCTGGCCTACGGCTCGGCCGCGCACGTCACCAAGATCGATGTGGCGACCGAGACCGAGCTGGCCGACCCGGTCGTGATCCGGGTCGTCGGCAAGGGCGGGGACGCGGCGGCGGCCCGTACGGTCGTCAAGATCGGCGCCTTCTCCAAACTGACCCTGATCCTCGAGCAGGTCGGCACGGCCACCCTGGCCGACAACATCGAGGTCGTCATCGGCGACAGCGCGCAGCTGACCTTCGTCACGCTGGCCGAGTGGGACGCCGGCACGGTGCAGGCCCAGCACGTGAAGTTCCGGGTCGGCAAGGACGCCCGGGTGCAGCACGTGCAGGTGGCGCTCGGCGGCGACCTGGTCCGCCAGTTCACCAGCGTGGAGTACGCGGGCCGGGGCGGCGACGCCGAGCTGTGGGGCCTGTACTTCTCCGACGCCGGCCAGCACTTCGAGCATCGCCAGCTGGTCGACCACGCGGTTCCGGACTGTCGCAGCTACGTCGGATACCGCGGCGCGCTGCAGGGCAAGTCGGCGCAGACCGTCTGGGTCGGCGACGTGCTCATCCGCGCGGCGGCTACGGGCACCGACACGTACGAAATCAATCGGAACTTGATTTTGACCGACGGCGCCATCGCCCACTCGGTGCCCAACCTCGAGATCGAGACCGGCGAGATCGTCGGCGCCGGCCACGCCAGCGCGACCGGCCGCTTCGACGAGGAGCAGCTGTTCTACCTGATGGCCCGCGGTATCCCCGAGGGCGAGGCGCGCAAGCTCGTCGTCCGCGGCTTCTTCGCCGAGCTGATCAACAAGATCCCGTCCGAGGAGCTGCGCGAGCGCCTGGGCGACGTGATCGAGTCCCGCCTGGCCGAGGCCGGAGCGTAAAAGTGAGCTTCGAGCTGGTCGGCCCGGCGGCGGACGTCGCCAAGGGCGAGGTGATCTCGGTGGAGCTCGACGGCACCGAGATCGCCGTCGTGCACGCCGACGACGACAACTTCTACGCCGTACGGGATGAGTGCAGTCACGCCTCGGTGGCCCTGTCCGAGGGTGAGGTCGAGGGTTGCATGCTCGAGTGCTGGCTGCACGGCTCCCGGTTCGACGTGCGCACCGGCGAGCCCAGCGGCCCGCCCGCCTTCGAGCCGGTGGCGACCTTCCCCGTCGAGATCCGCGACGGCGACATCTATGTATCGACTATTCCGAGCAATGGAGTAAACCCGTGAGCACCCTGGAGATCCGCGACCTGCAGGTGTCGGTCAAGCTGCCCGAGGGCGAGCTGAAGCCGATCCTGGCCGGGGTCGACCTCACCGTGAAGTCGGGCGAGACCCACGCCATCATGGGTCCGAACGGCTCGGGCAAGTCGACGCTGGCGTACTCCATCGCGGGCCACCCGAAGTACGAGATCACCGGCGGCACGGTCACCCTCGACGGCGAGAACGTGCTCGACATGACCGTCGACGAGCGGGCCCGCGCCGGCCTGTTCCTGGCCATGCAGTACCCGGTCGAGGTGCCCGGCGTCTCGGTGGCGAACTTCCTGCGTACGGCCAAGACCGCCATCGACGGGGAGGCGCCGAAGCTGCGCACCTGGGCCGGCGAGCTGCGCGGCGCCATGGAGAAGCTGCAGATGGACCCGGCGTTCGCCCAGCGCAACGTCAACGAGGGCTTCTCCGGCGGTGAGAAGAAGCGGCACGAGATCATGCAGCTCGAGCTGCTCAAGCCGAAGATGGCGATCCTCGACGAGACCGACTCCGGCCTCGACATCGACGCGCTGCGCATCGTCAGCGAGGGTGTCAACCGGGTCCGCGAGACCGGCGAGACCGGCCTGCTGCTGATCACCCACTACACCCGCATCCTGCGCTACATCAAGCCGGACTTCGTGCACGTCTTCGTCGCCGGCAAGATCGTCCAGGAGGGCGGCCCGGAGCTCGCCGAGCAGCTGGAAGCCGAAGGCTACGAGCGCTACGTCGGCACCCGCGTCTGATTTCCTTGTAGGAGTAGAACGATGACGTTCGACGTGGCCCGGGTCCGAGCCGATTTCCCGATCCTCTCGCGGGAGGTCAACGGCCACCCGCTGGTTTATCTGGACAGCGCCAACACCTCGCAGAAACCCCGGCAGGTGCTCGAGGTCATGCGTGAGCACAACGAGCGGCACAACGGCAACGTGTCCCGCTCGGTGCACACGCTCGGCACCGAGGCCACGTCGGCGTACGAGGACGCCCGCGGCAAGATCGCGGCGTTCATCGGCGCCACGAACCCCGACGAGATCATCTTCACGAAGAACTCGACCGAGGCGATCAACCTGGTGGCGCACTCGCTCGGGCAGCACCTCGGCCTGACGGCGGGCGACGAGGTGGTGATCTCCGAGATGGAGCACCACTCCAACATCGTCCCCTGGCAGCTGCTCTGCGAGCGCACGGGCGCGACGCTGCGCTGGTTCGGGGTGACCGACGAGGGCCGGCTCGACGAATCTCCTCTGGATGAGCTGGTCAACGAGCGTACGAAGATCGTCTCCCTGGTGCACATGTCGAACACGCTCGGCACGATCAACGACCTGTCGCGGATCGTCGAGCGGGCCCGGCAGGTCGGCGCGCTGGTCATGCTCGACGCCTCGCAGTCGGTGCCGCACCTGCCGGTCGACGTCCGCACGCTCGGCGCCGACTTCATCGCGTTCACCGGCCACAAGATGCTCGGCCCGACCGGCATCGGCGTCCTCTGGGGCCGCTACGACCTGCTGGCCGAGATGCCTCCGTTCCTGGCTGGTGGCTCGATGATCGAGACGGTCACGATGGCCCGGACGACGTACGCGGCGCCGCCCGCCCGCTTCGAGGCCGGCACGCCGCCGATCGCCGAGGCCATCGGGCTCGGCGCGGCCGTGGACTACCTGAACGCGCTCGGCATGGAGGCCGTCCACCAGCACGAGCAGGACATCACGGCGTACGCCCTGAAGGTGCTGGCCGATGTGCCTTATGTGCGCCTTTTCGGCCCGGCCACGCCGGACGGCCGTGGAGGCACTTTGTCCTTCGACGTCGAAGGGGTGCACCCGCACGATGTGGGCCAGGTCCTCGACGCGCTCGGCGTGGAGGTCCGCGTGGGTCACCACTGTGCCAAGCCGGTGTGCGCGCGGTTCGGGGTGCCGGCGATGACCCGTGCGTCGTTCTACCTCTACACGACCACGGACGAGATCGACGCTCTCGCCCGCGGCCTCGACCAGGTGCGGAAGGTGTTCGCCTGATGATGCTGGACGGGCTCTACCAGGAGATCATTCTCGATCACTACAAGCACCCGCACGGGCGCGGTCTGCGTGATCCGTTCGACGGGGAGGCGCATCACGTCAACCCGACGTGCGGGGACGAGATCACCGTGCGGGTCGCGTCGGACTTCTCTGACATTTCGTACGATGGGCTGGGGTGCTCGATCAGCCAGGCGTCCGCGTCGGTGCTGTACGAGCTGCTCCAGGGGCGCGACGCGGACGACATCGCGGGAATTCACGAAGCTTTCGTGGAGCTGATGCAGGGGCGCGGCCAGGTCGAACCCGACGAGGACGTGCTGGGGGACGCGGTGGCCTTCGCCGGAGTGGCGAAGTTCCCGGCCCGGGTCAAATGTGCGCTGCTGCCGTGGATGGCGTTCAAGGACGCCGCGGCACGCGCCGGTGTGGATGTGGGCGCTGCCCCGGAGGTGAAGGCATGACTGACGTAGCCAAGGCGTCTATCGCCGATATCGAAGAAGCCATGAAGGACGTCGTCGACCCCGAGCTCGGGATCAACGTGGTCGACCTCGGGCTCGTTTACGGTACGCACGTGGACGACGACAACGTGGCCACGCTCGACATGACGCTGACGTCGGCGGCCTGCCCGCTGACCGACGTGATCGAGGACCAGACCCGGACCGCGCTGACGGCCGGACCCGGTGGCGGCATCGTCTCCGACTTCCGGATCAACTGGGTGTGGCTGCCGCCGTGGGGCCCCGACAAGATCACGGACGACGGGCGCGAGCAGCTGCGGGCCCTCGGGTTCAACGTCTGACTGTCATACCCGGCTGATAGAAACCCGGGTATGACTATCCCTTACACCGAGCTCCTGTCTCTCATCGACGATCGGTCGGCGGCGCTGCGTTCCGCGCTCGCCGCCGCGCCGGATCGGTCGGCCCGGGTGCCCGGCTGTCCCGAGTGGACGCTGACCGACCTGGTCGCCCATCTGGGCGCGGTCCACCGGTTCTGGGCGGGCGCGGTGAGCATGGCCGACCCGTCCCGGCAGCCGGGCGACGACGACGTCACCGACCAGCACCCACACGGTGATCTCGTGGAGTGGTCGGCCGCGTCGACCGAGCTGCTGCTGTCGGCGCTGCGCGCGGCCGAGGCCGACACCCCGGTGTGGGCCTGGTGGGCCGCCTCGGGCACGCCACTGACCGCGGGGGCGGTGGCGCGCCATCAGGTGCAGGAAGCGGCGGTGCACGCTTTCGACGCCCAGGAGACGATCGGCCAGGCGGAGCCGCTGCCGGCCGCGATCGCCGTCGACGGCGTGGCGGAATTCCTCTCGGTCGGGCTGGCCTCCACGGGGGAGTGGCCCTATCGCCCGGCCCGGATCGCGTTCTCGGCGACCGACGGCCCCGTCTTCACCGTCGACCTTTCCCCTTCCGGTGTACGCCTGGACCCACCGGCCGCCGGCGACCCCGTGGCCACGGTGCACGGGCCGGCGAGCGACCTGGTTCTGGCCCTCTACGGCCGCGTCCCCTTCGACAACCTGCGGGTGGACGGCGACCGAGGCGTACTGACCGAACTCCAGAACTTCGTCGACAACGACTGACCCGCTCAGGCCCCAGGGGCCGGCCGCCGCAGCTTGGGAACCGCGGGGGCCACGGGCGCTCGGCCCGGCACGACGGGAACGTTCCCCGCTCCCGCGCCCGCGCGTGGAACGTTCCACGCGCTCGCGCCCCCGCCACTCGCCGCCCCGGTCCGGGCCGGCTCGGCCGCCGCGGTCACTTGCCCACCTGACGCCGTGCCGCTGCTCGCGGGCTGCGCCTCGGTCTTCAGATCGCCTGACACTGTGCCGGTGCTCGCGGGCTGCTCCACGGTCGCCTGATCACCCGACGGCGCGCCGGGGATTGCCGGCCGTCCTTCGATCACCTGGTTACTTTCCGGCGCTGGTCTCTCTCCTGCCGCGCTCGGCGGCGGGTATTCGGGCTGGGCGGCGGCGGGTTGGGCTTCGGTCGGTTGGCTGTGGGCCAGTGCGGCGGCGGGTCGAGCTTCGGTCGGTTGGCTGTTGGCCAGGGCGGCGGCGAGTTCGGCTCTCGACAGAGCTCCGGCCTGCACCCTCGCGCTCGCGGGTCGCGCCCCTGCCGGTATGCGCGGCGGCTGGGTTTGCGGCAGCGCGGCTCGGCGCTGGTCGGTGGGCGGCTGGGCTTCGGCCGTCTGGGCTCGGGCTGGGCGGGCTTCGGCTGGGCGGGCTTCGGCTGGGCGGGCTTCGGCTGGGTGGGCTTTTGCTGGGTGGGCTTCGGCTGGAGTGGCGGGGAGGGGCGGGGGTGGGATGTGCAGGAAGGCGATCAGGTCGACGACGACGTGCAGGGCGATCGCTGGGAGGAGGGTGCCGGAGAGCACGGTGAGGCCGGTGAAGGCCACGGCCAGGGCGGCGACGCCCACGACGCCCTGGGCGCCCTGGTAGAGGTGGGTTGCCGCGAACAAGGCGATGCTGAGCGCGCAGGCCGCTACCAGGGGCAGGTCGAAGAGGATGACGCCGGCGGCGGTCAGGAGGCCGCGGAAGACGATCTCCTCGGTGATGCCGGCGGTGACCGCTACGGCCGCGGCCAGGCCTCGTTCCCGGAGCGTGCGCGGGAACATGGGTGCTGCCTTGTCGCGCGTGGGCACCGTGCCGCCGGCCTGCGCGTGGCGTCGGAGGCGGTTGCCGGTGATCACCACGACGGCGAGCAGGAACGCTGTCAGGGCCCAGGCCAGAGCGGGGCCGAACGACGGCAGCGAGGCCGCTACGCCGCCGCCCGACCAGGTCAGGCCGAGGTCGGCCAAGGTCAGGCCGGGGCTGTCGACGACCGGCAGGAAGGCGAAGACGGCCAGGGTCCAGCCGCCGAACAGGAAACGGCGGTAGAACCAGATCCGGCCGTCGGGGCGCGCCGCGATCTGGGCCATCGCCCGGCCCGGGCGCAGCAGGTTCGTGACCACGTCGGACAGGAGCGCGAGGACCAGCGCCGCGACCAGCACTTTGGCAAGCACGATCGAAGATCATGACGATCCGGGGCCGCGGCGGCAACCACCGTTCGGCTCGTCCCGGCGCTCAGCCCTGCGGCAGGTGGTCCACCGAGTTGTAGTAGGCCAGCTCGAGCCGGCCGTCGACCTCGACGAAACGGGACAACGACGCGTTGCGGACGTTGCCGGCGGCGCGTTCGGCCGCGACGACCTGGTCCCAGTCCAGCTTCTCGATGACGGCCCGCATCATCAGCACGACGGCGTCGTGGGCGACCACGATGACCCGCTCGCCCGCGTGGTCGCGGTTGAGGTCGTCGAGGAAGGCGCCCAGGCGTACCTCGATATCGGCGAACGACTCGCCGTTCGGCGGCGCGTAGCGGTACTCGCCCGCGTCCGTACGGCGTTTCGCCTCACCCGGGAAACGCTCGGCCACCGCCGCCCGGGTCATCATCTCCAGGTCACCCAGCAGCCGGTCGACCAGCCGGTCGTCGGTGGCCGGCGCGGGCAGGCCGACGCCGGACGCCTCCGCGGCGAGCCGCCACGTCTCGCGGGCCCGCAGGTAGGGCGACGTGATGACCACCTGGGGCCGGTCGTTCTCGGGCAACTGGCCGAGCCATTCACCCAGCGCCGCCGCCTGCTGCTCCCCGCGCTCGGTCAGCGGCACCTCGGCGTCGCGGCCGCTCACCTCCGCCTCCAGCAGCCCCTCCGCGTCAGCGGCGGGGAAAGCGACGTTGGCCAGGCTCTGCCCGTGTCGGACGAGGACGAGTTCGGCAACCACACCCATGATCGAACCCTATCCCGCCGGCGGCGGACCGGCGCGGAAGCTCTCCCGGTACGACTGCGGCGGTACGCCGACCAGGCGGCGGAAGTGGGGGCGCATGGCCACGCCGTCGGTGAAACCGCTGGCCCGGGCCACCGCGTTCATCGGCAGGTCGGTGGTGGACAGAACGTGCTGGGCGCGCAGGACCCGTTGGTGCAGCAGCCACTGCAGGGGTGAGCAGCCGGCGGTCTCCCGGAAGCGGCGGTCGAAGCTGCGGCGGCTCAGGTGGGCCGTGGCCGCGAGACGGTCGATGTCGAGGGCGGTGTCGTCGAGGTGCTCGAGGGCGTACCGCATGGCGGCGGTGACCGGATCGTCGTGGCCGAACGCGGGCACGGGCCGTTCGACGAACTGGGCCTGACCGCCGGCCCGCTGCGGGGCCACGACGAGAGCGCGGGCCGTGGCGTTGGCGACCGCCGGCCCGTGGTCGCGGCGCAGCAGATGCAGGCAGGCGTCCAGGCCGGCGGCGCTGCCGGCGCTGGTGATCACGCGGCCCTCGTCGACGAAGAGCGCGTCGTGAACGACCTCGACCTTCGGGAATCGTTCGGTGAACTCGGGCAGGCACACCCAGTGGGTGGTGGCCCGCCGGCCGTCGAGCAGCCCGGCCTCGGCCAGCACGAACGCGCCCAGGCACAGGCCGACCACGGTGGCGCCCTCGTCGTACGCCCGAACCAAGGTCTTCCGGACCGGCGCGGCGATCGGCGGGCCGCCCGGCCGGCGCCAGCCGGGGACGATGACCACGCCGGCCCGGTCGAGGGCGGCGAGCGGGTGTGGCGCGCTCATGGTGATGCCGCCGGTCGTCGCCAGCGGACCGGGACGTTCGCCCGCGGTCAGCAGCTCGAACGTCGGGCCGCCGCGCGGACCGTGGTCGATCTCGAAGACGCGGGGCGCGACCGCCACTTCGAGGATCGAGGCGCCGTCGCCGATCAGCACGCCGATGGTGGTCGCGTCACGCGTCATGGCTGGAACCTATCGCACGATGGCTTTCCAGTCACTGCCGTCGAGGCGCGACGACGGCGAAAGTGGGGTCATGACCTTTCGTGGCTTCGGCGGCCCGACCGTGACGTTCCAGCTCGGCGGCCTCACCTTTCTGACCGACCCCACCTTCGACGACGCCGGCGACTACCCGATCGGCGACCGCGTCCTGACCAAGACCGCCCCGGCGGTGGCCGGTCCGGAGGCCGCCGGCCACGTCGACGTCGTGCTGCTGTCCCACGATCAGCATCCCGACAACCTCGACCGCGGCGGGCGCGCGTTCGCCGCCACGGTGCCGTTGGTGCTGACCACCCCGCTCGGCGCCGAACGGCTGGGCGGCAACGCCCGCGGCCTGCAACCGTGGGAGAGCACGACCGTCGGCGACGTACGCGTCACCGCGGTGCCCGCCCAGCACGGCCCGGACGGCACCGAACACCTGGTCGGCCCGGTGACCGGATTCGTCGTGGAGACCGGCGGCGAGACGGTCTACGTCAGCGGGGACAACGCCTCGCTCGACGTCGTCCGCGAGATCGCCGCCCGTTTCCCGCACATCGACGTCGCCGTCCTGTTCGCCGGCGCGGCCCGCACCCCGCTGGTCGGCGACCACAACCTGACGATCAGCGCCGCCGACATGGTCGAGGCGGCCCGCCTCCTCGGCGCGCGCACCGTCGTACCCGCGCACATCGACAGCTGGGCGCACTTCACCGAATCCATCGACGACGTACGGGCCGCCTTCGCCGCCGCCGGCCTCCAGGACCGCCTCCGCGAACCGGATCCGGCAAGATAACGCCGCATGACAGGCGTACGGCTTTTCGTCCCGGGGACGGCGACGACGATGGCGCAGTGGCAGGACTCCCTCCGGCGCTGCGGTCTGACGCTGGACGACGCGGCGGTCGAGTGGGTGGCCAACGACGGCTCGTTCGGTGCGGCGTTCGGCTACGGCACCATGTCGGCCGAGGAACAGAGTGCGGTAGCCGAGGCGGGCGGTGCGCTCATCCTCGACCTACCGGGGTACCTGGACGCCGCGACGGCGAGGCTGATCGCCGGGCTCGGAAAGGCCGGAGCATTGGGCGTACGGCTCGAGCAGTCGAAGTTGGGATGGCCGGTGGGCCGCTGGGTCGAGGCGCTGGAGAGCGGCGATCCCTGGGAGGTCTACCACTGCGCCGTCGTGGCGTTGCAGGACGGCGGTGTGTCGCGAACGTGCGGCATGCACGCCTTCGGGCTGCCGGACGCGCTCGTCGAGGCGCCGCCGGCCCAGGCGAACGAACTCCTCGGCGTCCTGAACGTGTATCAGCTGGCGGAGGACCCGGTGCTGGTCACCGGCGACACCTTCACCCCCGACCGGGACACGCCGCGCCGCCGGCTGGAGCGCTGGCCCGACGACGGATATCCGCCGGGCCACCCGTGTCACAACCCGTTCGGGGTCTGGCGTCTGGGTCCCGAGGGCGGCCGGGCGGACCCGCGGGGCGAACAACGGCCCGTCTTCATCCCTCCGCTGGCCGCCGTGCTCACCGCGGCCGAGGAGAAGGCCGGCCGGCCGCTGAGCCGGGGCGAGGTCGAGCGCTTCACCGCCGAAGGCGCCTGCGTCATGATGAGTCACGCCGATGCGAAGGGCCTCGAACGCCGGCGTGGGTACGCCGATCTCGAGCCCGAACTGGTCTGGGAGCAGTGGCGGGCCGTACGCGCTAATTGAGTCGCGGTCAGCGGGTACGCCGGCGCATGATGGCGGCGTGACCAAGCCGATTGCCTTCCTCGCCGTCTCTGTCGCTCCGGCCGGTCGGGCCGCGCGGCAGCAGCAGGCCGGGCGTCGCGGATCGGCGGTCGTCGCACAGCCGTCATGAGCGCGGCGTTCATGGCCGGCGTCGTCGCCGGCTATGGTGTCGCGCTGCCCATGGGCGCCATCGGGGTGCTCATCGCCGGGCTCAGCGCTCGGGTGTCGCTGCGGGTCGGCGCCGCGGCCGGTCTCGGCGCGGCCACCGCCGACGGGGTCTTCGCGGCGATCGCCGTGGCCGGGGGAGCGGCGGCGGCGACCGCCATCGCGCCGATCGCGGCGCCGCTGCGCTGGGTGGCCGCCGTCGTGCTGCTGGGACTGGCCGCGATCACAGCGCGAGCCGCCTTCCACACGCCGCCGAAGCGCGCCGATCACTCGGCAGGCCGTGACGAGCATCCGGCAGAGCGCGCCGAGCACCCGGAAGAACGCGCCGAGTACACGGCGGAGCGCGCCGATCACTCGGCGGAGGGCGAGCACCCGGCGGGGCGTAACGAGCACCCGGGGGAGCGCGACGGACGCCTGGCGGAGCGGGGCGAGCGCTCGGCGACGCCGCTCAAGGCGTACGCCGGCGTGCTCGGACTGACGCTTCTGAACCCGGCGACGGTGATCTATTTCGCGGCGCTGGTGCTCGGGAGAGGCGGTGCGGGCGGCGGTGCCTGGTTCGTGGCGGGCGTCGTGCTGGCCTCGGCCAGCTGGCAACTCGTGATCGCCGGCGGTGGCTCGCTGATCGGCCGATGGCTGACCGGCGAGCGTGGGCGCGTGATCACCGCGCTGGTCTCCAGCGCCGTGATCGCTGTGCTCGCCGTGAAGCTTCTAGCCGGCTAAAGATGCTTTGTGGCCTCCCGGATCGACAGGCCGGAGAGCCGGGCGTGGTTCTCGCTGACGAAGGCGCGGACCGCGTCCGGGGCGGTTCGCGCGTACTGCCGAAGAGCCCAGCCGATCGCCTTGCGGACGAAGAAGTCGCGGTGGCCGGACTGGGCGCGGCAGTAGGCGAAGAGGCGGTCGGTGTCGGTGTCGGCGCCGTAGTGCAGTTGGTGCAGGATCGCCGTGCGGACCACCCACTTGTTGTCGTCGGCCGCCCACTGGTCCATCGCCGTGCTCAGCGACGGATGCCGGCGCACGAGGTCGCCGGTGAACCGGGTCGCGAGGGGATCGACCGTGTCCCACCAGCTTTTCGTGGTGACCAGCGTGCGAACCACGTCGAGGAAGCCGGGGCCGGGCACGTCGACGTGGCGGGCCAGGTAGGAGCAGGCGACGTACTGGTATTCGCGTTCGTCGCGCTGCCACAGCGCGAGGGCGTCGGCGCGCAGCTCGTCCTCGGCCGGTTTCGGGCGGCCGGCCAGGGCGGCCCGTTCGAGTTTGCGCAGGGCGGGCGAGGCCAGGCCGAGGAACGGGAACTGGTCGCGCATGTATTTCGCCTGGGCCGCCGCGCGGGCCGGGTCGGCGGCGGGCCGCAGCAGGGCGTCCAGGCGGGGCAGCAGGTCGGTCACGACCCGGATCCTGCCACCGTAGTGTGACAAGAATGAGTGAACGAGCGGCCGCCGGCGGCGGGAAATGGGTGGATGTCGCGCCGGGCCGGCTGCCTCGCTGGCTCGAGAACTTCGAGCGCCGCCACGGCCCGTACCGGGAAACGGGCTTGACCTTGATCGCCGAGGACGGCGCCACGGCCGCCTGGCAGGTGCCGCCGGGCGCGCCGCCGGTCGAGACGATGGCGGAGCTGATCGCCGAGGCCGGCCGGCCTCGGCGGCTGGGGCTGCTGCTGGCCCGCAAGGGTGCCGTCGCCGTGGGCATCGCGCAGGGTGACGAGCTGGTCGCCTCCAAGGTGGACACCCACTACGTCCAGGGCCGGACGGCCGCTGGTGGCTGGTCGCAGCAGCGCTTCGCCCGGCGCCGCGACAACCAGGCCAAAGCGGCCACTGCCGACGGCGCCGGCATCGCCGGGCGCATTCTTCTTCCGGAGGTACGCGGTCTGAGCGCGCTCGTCACCGGCGGTGACCGGGCGGCGGTCGACGCGATTCTGGCCGCGCCTCAGCTGGCCCCGGTGGCCGCCGTCCGGGCCGAACGGTTCCTGGACGTGCCCGAGCCCCGGCACGCGGTGCTGGTGTCCGCGATAGCCGGGGCCCGGTCGGTGTCCGTACTGGTCAAGGAGCCTTAGAACGAGGTGTCGCAGCTCTTCGGGTCGCCGGTGTTGTAGCCGGTGCTGAAGGACTGCTGGCGCTGGGCCGAGGTGCCGTGGGTGAACTCGGCCGGGTTGACCGTGCCGCCGCCCTTCTGCTGCAGCGTGTCGTCACCGATCTGGCCGGCCGTCTGGATGCCCTCCTGGATGTCCTGCTCGGTCAGGCTCTTGAAGATGCGCTGGCCGTTGGCCGAGGTGGTGGTGCTGGCCGCCTTGGACCAGACGCCGGCGTAGCAGTCGGCCTGGAGTTCGAGCTTGACCGAGAGCGCGTTCTTCTCCGAGTTGCTCGCGCCTTCCTGCGCGCGGCGCATCTTGGCCTCGGTGCCCGTGATGTCCTGGATGTGGTGGCCGTACTCGTGGGCCAGCACGTACGGCTGGGCGAACTCGCCGGGGGCGCCGAGCTGCTTGGCCAGGACCTGGTAGAAGCTCAGGTCGATGTACACCAGGTTGTCGCCGGGGCAGTAGAAGGGGCCGACCCCGGAGTCGGCCGCGCCGCAGGCCGTGTTGACGCGGCTCTTGAAGAAGACGGTCTTGGCCGGCTGGTACTGCATGCCGAAGGCCTCGGGTGTCTCCTGCTTCCAGAAGGCCTGGATCGAGTTGACGTAGAGCACGTTGCGGCAGTCGAGCTGCTTGGTCGCGCTCGCCTTGTCGCCGCACTCCTGGTTGATGTTGCCGTTGTCGCCCGCCTGGTTGGAGCCGTCGCCGCCCATGGCGTTGATGCCGAAGTAGCCTCCGACCACGGCGATGACGAGCGTGATGATGATGCCCACGAGGCCGCCGCCACCGATGGGGATCGGCAGGCCACCGAGGCCGCCACCTCCGCCGCCGGATCCACGTCGATCCTCGACCTGACTGGTATCGATGTCGGCGTTCTCGTTGAGTTCCATCTCATCCCTCACTGAGCGTTGTGCCCGGCGTGTACCCGTTGATCTTGATCGTTAATCGGTTGGGAGGTGTCAGCGGGTGCCCGGTACTATTGCCGGGTGCTGCTCTGCGAAGACTGACCTGCCCCGCGCCGACCGCCTCCCGTGAGATGGCCGGCGCTTTCGCGTGTCCGGAGTCAGCCTTCTTTATCTTCGAGAGCGAGCTTTTAATCATGATCACCGCCACCGGACTGGAACTACGCGCCGGCGCCCGCATCCTGCTCTCCCCGGTCACCCTGCGGGTGCAGCCGGGCGACCGGATCGGGCTGGTCGGGCGCAACGGCGCGGGCAAGACCACCACCCTGAAGGTGCTGGCCGGTGAGGGCCAGCCGTACGCGGGCGCCGTCGAGCGCACCAGCGAGGTCGGCTACCTCCCGCAGGACCCCCGCACCGGCGACCTGAACGTCACCGGCCGCGACCGCGTGCTCAGCGCCCGCGGCCTCGACTCGATCATCGCCGAGATGCAGAAGCTCGAGATCGAGCTCGAGGAGAGCGCCGACGAGAAACTGATCCGCCGCTACGGCCACCTCGAGGACCAGTTCTCCGCCCTGGGCGGGTACGCGGCCGAGGCCGAGGCCGCCCGCATCTGCTCCAACCTGGGCCTGCCCGACCGGGCACTGGCCCAGACCATCGGCACCCTTTCCGGCGGTCAGCGCCGCCGCATCGAGCTCGCCCGCATCCTGTTCGCCGACTCCGGCCAGAACGGCAAGGGCATCCTGCTGCTCGACGAGCCCACCAACCACCTCGACCAGGACTCGATCGCCTGGCTGCGCGGTTACATGGCCCAGCACAAGGGCGGCCTCGTGGTGATCAGCCACGATGTCGAGCTGCTCGACGCCGCGGTGAACAAGGTGTGGTATCTCGACGCCAACCGCTCGGTGGTCGACATCTACAACGTCGGCTGGAAGAAGTACCTCGAGTCGCGCGAGACCGACGAGCGCCGTCGCCGCCGCGAGCGGGCCAACGCCGAGAAGAAGGCCGGCGCCCTGATGGCGCAGGCCGACAAGATGCGGGCCAAGGCCACCAAGACGGTCGCGGCGCAGAACATGGCCCGCCGGGCCGAGAAACTGCTGGGCGGCCTGGAGGAGCAGCGCGTCTCCGACAAGGTGGCCAAGGTGCGCTTCCCCAGCCCGGCCCCGTGCGGCAAGACGCCGCTCACGGCGAGCGGCCTGTCGAAGTCGTACGGCTCGCTCGAGATCTTCACCGATGTCGACGTGGCGGTCGACCGCGGTTCCCGGGTCGCGATCCTCGGCCTCAACGGCGCCGGCAAGACGACGCTGCTGCGCATGCTGGGCGGGCTGCTCGAGCCCGACACCGGCGAGGTGCGGGCCGGGCACGGGCTGCGGCTGGGCTACTACGCCCAGGAGCACGAGACGCTCGACGTCGACCGCACGATCCTGGAGCACATGCGCAGCGCCGCGGCCGAGCAGACCGACACCGAGCTCCGCAAGATCCTGGGCGCGTTCCTCTTCTCGGGTGACGACGTCGACAAGCCGGCGGGTGTCCTCTCAGGTGGTGAAAAAACCCGTCTGGCGCTCGCCACGCTGGTCTGCTCGGGCGCCAACGTGCTGCTGCTCGACGAGCCGACGAACAACCTCGACCCGGTCAGCCGGGAGCAGGTGCTCGACGCCATCGCCAACTACCCGGGCGCGATCGTGCTGGTCACGCACGATGCCGGGGCCGTGCAGGCGCTGAAGCCGGACCGGGCGATCCTGCTGCCCGACGGCGACGAGGACGCGTGGAGCGACGACCTGCTGGAGCTCGTCGAACTCGCCTGATCGACGGGTTGATCGGCAATCATCGCGATCGTCGGTTGTCAACCAGTGCCCACACAGACAGTGCGACGTTCGGGCGTTTGCGGTCAGGTCGGGCATCGCCGTGATCGCGGCAAAGTTGGCACACTCGTGATCGGAGCGCTCGGTGCGTGTCGCATCGACGCTGCGTCATATCCGGCCGACGGCTGTCCTCGATCGAGTGTTTGTGCAGGTGATCGATGGTCTTGGTCCGGGTCGTACCGATGTGGACCGGCCAGTCGGAAAGCTGCCGCCCCTAACGTCAGTTAACTGTCTGACATTGATGGCCGTGGTCATCGTCAAGTTCCTGACAGTGGCAAATGGGCACGTTGGCTAAGCCTGGATACCTAGCGCATGATCGTTGGAGGCGGTCTAATAGGTGAGACCGTATCGAACCGCACAGTCTCCGGATGTGAGGATTCAGCATGCCAGCCACGGGCACCGCCAGCAGCACCGAGAAGGGTCGGCGAATCGTCGGCACAGAGCGCCAGTCGTTAGCGAAGGATCTGGTCAAGCGTTACACCTCCGGTGAGAGCATTCGCGCGCTCGCCGCATCGACCGGTCGTTCCTACGGATTCGTGCACCGCGTACTCACCGAATCCGGCGTGCAGCTACGCCAGCGTGGCGGCGCGCGTCGCCGCAAGAAGGCGTGACGACCGGCAACGCCGCACCCGGCATCCCCGCCGACGAGTCGGGCGTTCGCTACGACCTGGACGGGCCGGTGGCAACGGTGACGTTGTCCCGGCCCGACGTGCTCAATGCGCAGACACCAGCGATGTGGGCCGAGCTCGCGAACATTTCGCGGAAATTACCGGGCGACGTGCGAGTCGTCATTGTCCGTGGTGAGGGACGTTCCTTTTCCGCGGGCCTGGATCTGTCGGTCGCGCGTGGTGATGGCGATTCTTCACTCGTGAAGCTCGCGCAGTTGTCACCCGAGGAGTGCGCCGATCGGATTGCCGGCTTCCAAGCCGCGTTCACCTGGCTGCGTAACCCGTCCTTCGTGACGATCGCCGCCGTTCAGGGGCACGCCATCGGCGCCGGTTTCCAGCTAGCGCTCAACTGCGACCTTCGGGTACTCGCGGACGACGCGAAGTTCTCGATGGCCGAGGTGACGCTCGGGCTCGTGCCGGACCTGGGCGGGACGAAACGTCTCGCCGAACTGACCGGACCGTCCCGCGCGCTCGAGATCTGCCTGACCGGCCGGCGCATCCCCGCCGACGAGGCCGAGCGCATCGGCCTGGCCACCACGGTCGTGCCCGCCGCCGAGCTCTCCGGCACGGTCGCCGACCTCACGGCCGCCATCATCGCCGCCGACGCGGGCGCCACCAGCGAGATCAAGGCCCTGCTGTCGGGGGCCGGGCTCCGGTCGTACGCCGAGCAGGACCGCGCCGAGCGTGAGGCTCAGACCCGCCGTGTCCGCGAATTGCTGGGACCCGGCGAGTAACCCATCCGACCGCCCCACCGCCACCCTTAACCGGACTGAAGGCCTCCGGGAATTCTCGCACCGCCCGGGTTGTCGTACCCCCGGGGCAGAATGTCGCTGCCCACACTTCACGACCGCCCGGGAGGTGACGAGATGAGCATGCCCAGCTGGACCATGCTGCGCTCGATCCAGAACTCGGACCGGGTCGCCGAGCACCGCCTTCGCCGGGGCACCACCCGGCGGATCCTGCGCTACGCCCGTCCCTATCGCCGGGACATCCTGGTCTTCCTGCTCACCGTGGTGCTGGCCGCCGGTATCGGCGTGGCCACGCCCCTTCTCGCCGGCCACGTGGTCAACGCGATCACCGGCGGTGGCGCCGGCGCCGCGTCGCTTGTGGTCCGCCTCGCGCTGCTCATCGGCGCGCTCGCCGTCATCGACGCGTTCCTCTCGCTCGCCCAGCGGTGGTACTCGGCCCGCATCGGCGAGGGCATCATCCTCGACCTGCGGACCCGGGTGTACGACCACGTCCAGCGCATGCCGCTGCAGTTCTTCACCCGCACCCAGACCGGCGCCCTGGTGAGCCGGCTCAACAACGACGTCACCGGCGCCCAGCGGGCCTTCACGTCCACCCTGTCCGGCGTGGTCAGCAACGTCATCCAGCTGGTGCTCACCGCCGCCGTGATGTTCAGCCTGTCCTGGCAGATCACCGTGCTCTCGCTGATCATGCTGCCGCTGTTCATCATCCCGGCCCGCCGGGTCGGCAAGCGGCTGGCCGACATCACCCGCGAGTCGTACAACCTCGACGCCAAGATGAACGCGACCATGACCGAGCGCTTCAACGTCTCCGGGGCGATGCTGGTCAAGCTCTTCGGCCGGCCCGAGACCGAGGCCGCCCGCTTCGGCGAGCGGGCCGCCCGGGTCCGCGACATCGGCGTGCAGCAGGCGATGTACTCACGCACGTTCTTCGTCGCGATGCTGCTGGTCGCCTCGCTCGCCCAGGCGCTGACGTACGGGCTGGGCGGCTGGCTCGCGGTGGCCGGCAGCGTCACCGCCGGCACGGTCGTGACCCTCGCGCTGCTGCTGACCCGGCTGTACGGGCCGTTGACCGCGCTCAGCAACGTGCGGGTCGATGTGATGAGCGCGCTGGTCTCGTTCGACCGGGTCTTCGAGGTGCTCGACCTCAAGCCGGGCATCGAGGAGAAACCGGACGCGGTCGACCTGCCCGCCGGCGGCGGCCGGGTCGAGTTCCGCGACGTGCGCTTCCGCTACCCGAGCGCCGACGAGGTGTCGCTGGCGACGCTGGAGGACGTGGCCACGCTCGACCGCACCGAGCAGGCGCCGGTGCTGCGCGGCGTCGACTTCACCGTCGAGCCCGGCCAGATGGTGGCCCTGGTCGGCCCGTCCGGCGCCGGCAAGTCGACGACCTCGATGCTGCTGTCGCGGGTCTACGACGTCACCGAGGGTTCGGTACGGGTCGGCGGCGTCGACGTCCGCGACGCCACCCTCGACTCGCTGCGCGACACCATCGGCGTGGTCACCCAGGACGCCCACCTGTTCCACGAGACGATCGCGGAGAATCTGCGGTACGCCCGGCCGGACGCCACCGAGGACGACATGTGGGAGGCGCTGCGCGGCGCCCAGGTCGCCGACCTCGTCCGCGGCCTGCCCGACGGGCTGGAAACGGTGGTCGGCGAGCGCGGCTACCGCTTCTCCGGCGGCGAGAAACAGCGCCTGGCCATCGCCCGGTTGCTGCTCAAGCGCCCGTCGATCGTCGTGCTCGACGAGGCCACGGCCCACCTCGACAGCGAGTCCGAGGCGGCGGTTCAGCGGGCGCTCACCACGGCCCTCGAGGGGCGTACGGCGCTGGTCATCGCCCACCGGCTCTCCACGGTCCGCGACGCCGACCAGATCCTCGTGCTCGACAAGGGCCGCGTCGTCGAGCGCGGCCGCCACGACGAACTGGTGACGGCCGGTGGGCTCTACGCGGAGCTGTACCGCACGCAGTTCGCCGAAACCTCCCCCGCGTCGTACACCGAGGAGGTCGAGGTGGTCACCGTGCCGGCCCGCTCGATCGAACCTTAGACGCAGGCCCGGCCACTGATGGCGAGCAGCCGGACGAAGTCGCTGGCGCCCTCGGGCACCGGGACCTCGTCCTCGAAGACGCCCATCTGGCGGGCCTGCGGGGCCATCTGGGCGATGACCGGTGACAGGACCTTGACCGCGGCCGGGTCGGGCTCGTAGCTCTGCCCGGTCGCCTGGGCCAGGTCCCAGCCGTGCACGGTCAGGTCGACCAGGACGAGGTTGCCGACGACCGGCTGGGGCAGGCCCATGCCGGGGGAGTTGCCCTCCAGCGCGGCCGGGTCGGACCAGGCCTTGATCAGGGTGGCGGTCTCGTCGGTGAAGCGCCGGCGCCAGTCGCCGGTGATCACGTCCGGGGTGGTGCTGAAGTCGGGCTGCTCGCGCACGGCCAGGGCCTGGAAGTTGACCACCACCTGGAACAGGTGGTTGAGCAGGTCGCGGACGCGGAACTCGGCACAGGGCGTCGGCTCGTCGAGCTGGTCGTCGCGGACCTCCCGGATCACCGGGAGCGTCCGCTCGGCCGCGGCCGCCAGCAAAGTACTGATCTCGGTCGTCATGGCCTAGACGGTAGCGAATCGAGCAGCTCCCGGAAGGCCCCCGCGAGGGTGTCCACGGTGTAGTGGGCGTTCAGGCCGCTCGGGTTGGGCAGCACCCAGACCGGTCTTCCACCGACCTGCTCCTCTTGTGGCCCCATTGTGGCTTTCGGCCGGGCGAACGCCGTCCGGTACGCGGTGACGCCGAGTACGGCGAGAATTCTCGGCGCGACATTCCGAACTTTCTCCGCCAAGGCTTCGCCGCCTTCGACCAGCTCGGCGGGGGAGAGCTCGTCGGCGCGGGCGGTGGCCCGGGCGACCACGTTGGTGATGCCGAGGCCCATCGCGGGCAGCTCGAACTGCTCGGACGGGCGCAGCAGCCGGTCGGTGAAGCCCGAGCGGTACAGGGCCGGCCAGAAACGGTTGCCGGGACGGGCGAAGTGGTGGCCGGTCGCCGCCGAGTACAGGCTCGGGTTGATGCCCGAGAACAACACCCGCAGGCCCGGGCCGATCAGGTCGGGGATGGTGCGGTCGGCGGCGGCCGCTATCTCGGCCGGGGTCGGCTTCACAGCGCGCGCGTGTTCCCGCCGTCGACGGTGATCAGGGTGCCGGTGACATAGCTGGCCGCGGGCGAGAGCATGAACGCGGCCACCCGGCCGAACTCGGCCGGCTCGCCCAGGCGGCGCATCGGGATCTTCGACGCCACGTCGGCCGCGGCGGCCGAGGCGTCGCCGGTCGCCGCGAACAACTCCCGGTTGCGGTCGGTCATGATGCGGCCCGGGAGCAGGCTGACGATGCGGACGCCACGCGGGGCGTACTCGTCGGCCATGTCCTTGGCCGCCATGGCGAGACCCGGCCGCAGCCCGTTGGACAGACCGAGGCCGGTCAGCGGGGTCTTGACCGAGGTGGAGAGCACGAGCGCGATCGCACCGCTCTCCGGCAGCGCCGCCGCGAAGACGCGGGCCGCGCGCATCGTACCCAGGAAGACCGTCTCGAAGGCGTCGCGCCACTGCTCGTCGGTCATCGTGGCCGCGGTGCCCAGGGCCGGCCCGCCCACCGAGATCATCGCGCCGTCGAAGCGGCCGAACCGGTCCACAGCGGTGTCGGCCAGCAGGCGCGGCGCTTCGGGGTCGGCGAGGTCGGCCACCACCCCGGCCGCGTACCGCTCGCCGCCCAGCTGGTGGACCGCTTGCTCGACGCGGTCGCTGTCGCGCGCCGAGATCACCACCTTGGCGCCGTCGGCGACGAGCGCCTCGGCCGTGGCGAACCCGAGCCCGCGCGAGGCACCGGTGAGAACGTAGACGCGATCGGCCAATCCGAGATCCATACCCCGATCCTGCCAGCCGCCGGTCAGCGGCGGTGCAGGGCGGCGGCCGTCGCCTCGTCGGCGGGGAGGAAAGACTCGATCGCCAGCTCCGACAGGGTGACGTCCCGGGCGGTGCCGAGCACCGAGGTGATGCTGAAGAAGCTGAGATCGTCGATCCGCAGCGGTACGACCGGACCGGCGCCCGACCGGTCGACACCACCCGGATAGCCGCGGAGTTCGTCCCGGAGATCGGCCATGTCGGACACACGGTCGAGAATGTGGCCCCGCCACTCGGCCAGGTTGCGGATGCGGGGCGCCAGGCCGTCGGGGTGCAGCGACAGGCGCAGCACGTTGACCGGCGGTTCCAGCAGCCACGGCGCGCAGCCTTCGACCAGCGGCCCCACCGCGGCGTTGGCGTCGATCATCGTCCAGTTCCGGTCGACCAGCAGTGCCGGGTAGGGCTCGTGCCCCTTCAGCACGTTCCGCAGCGACTCGAGGATCGCGGCCAGGGGTGCCCCGCTCAGCGCCGACTCGGAGTAGGCGGGGGCGAAGCCGCCGGCCACCAGCAGCTCGTTGCGGGACCGCAGCGGCACGCCCAGTTGCTCGGCCAGCCGCAGGATCATGTCGCGGGTCGGCCGGGACCGCCCGGTCTCGACGAACGAGAGGTGCCGGGCCGAGACGCCGGCCTGCGCCGACAGCTCCAGCTGACTCATCCGCCGGCCGGTCCGCCACTCGCGCAGTCGCTGCCCCACGTCGCTCATACCCGCCGACCCTAGGGCCGGCGGCCTCATGGCGGCCATTACCTCCGAGGTAATCGACGGCCCTACCGGTGGCGGGCGACGGTGGTCGCACCGACAACGAGAGGACGAAACGATGAGCGACTTCGAGACCGTGGTGGACCGCTACCTCGCCGCGTGGAACGAGACCGACGCCGGCGCTCGCCGGGCCGCGATCGACAACCTGTTCGCCGAGGACGTCCGCTACGTCGACCCGCTGGCCGCGGTGTCCGGCCGGGCCGCCCTGTCCGAGCTGATCGGCGCGGCCCAGCAGCAGTTCCCCGGCCTGAAGTTCACGCCGGGCGGCCTGATCGACGGTCACCACGACCAGGTCCGCTTCACCTGGACCCTCGGCCCGGCGGCCGGCTTCGACGTGGCCCAACTCGACGAGCAGGGCCGGATCACCACCGTGCTGGGTTTCCTGGACCGTGCTTAGTCCATCGCGTCGGGTGCGCCGAGCCCGCGTGAGGCGCCCGTGACCAGCGCAACTGCCATGTCGTGCCCTCCTGGGTGATCATGGTCGGGTGACCGGGCGACGCGCGAAGAAGCCGAAGTCTTCGCGCAAACGCCGGGGTCTGGCGCCCGGCCCAGCCGGACCGACGGTAGAGCTTTCTCCCACGGCCGCGTGGCGTATGTACGTCGCGTTCGGCCTGGCCGGCCTCAGCGCGGTAGTGGTGGGAATCGCCCTGTTCATGGTGGCCCGCGAGGAGGTTCTTCTGGACCTTCATCACCGGGTCACGGAAGGCACTGTGATCGGTATCTCGACTTCGTTGCGCGGGCCCGGCAGTGTCGACGTCGTCTACTCCGCCGATGGCCGTGAGCACACGACGTCGGTCGGGCAGTCGTGGTGGGGAGGAAGCGTCTACACCGGCGACCACGTCCGTATCGAGTACTCGCCGTCGCATCCGTCTCTGGCCCGCCGGGCCGGTGCGCACGACGCCCTGAGCCTGGTCGGCGGCCTAGCCGCCTGCACCGTCGCCGGCGTGGCCTTTGAAGGTCTACGGCGGCGGCGCCGGCGGCGAGTCACGGGCGGCGCAGGATCCAGGTGCGGCCGGCCGCGTGCAGGGCGGCGGCCCCGGCGATGAGGCGCAGTGCGGGCGCGCGGCGAGCCTGGGGAGCCGACCGGCCGTCGTACTTCCAGGTCGCCTCCCGCTCCGCCAGCTCCGGTGCCGCCATCGGGGGCAGCGCGTCCCGGGCGGCCAGGTCGCGCGCGAAGTCCCAGCCGTCGCGCAGGGAGCCCTGCGTGGGCCGGGCCGTGGCCCACTTCGCGAACTCCTGTTTCCACCGGTCACCGAGGCCGGCGGCCAGCAGCGGCCACTGCCGTGCCACCTCGCCGGCCCGCTTGCGCAGCAGCGCCACCCGCGCCGCCTCGAAGCGGAAACCGTCGAAACCTTCCGGTACGGCTCGGCCCGCGGTGAGCGCTTCGACGAGGGCGGCCTGGCGGTCGGCCAGGCTGTCCGCCGTCATGTGACGGGCGGGTAGCCGGAGGCCTTGGCGATGGCGTCCAGCTCGGTTCGGAGGTCGGCCGCCGGCGGGTAGTCGCCGTCGCGTTCCAGCATGAGGGCCGGCGGGCGGTGGCGCGCGCACAACGAGGCGACCAGATCGAGGACCGGCTGGGGTACGGCGTCGGTGTGCGTGTCGTGGTAGAGCCCCTGATGCTCGGCGCCGCCGGCCACGTGGGTGTAGGCGACCCGGTCCAGCGGGAGCCGGCCGAGAAGGTCCTCGGGGTCGGTACCGCGGTTGCGGGCGTTCGCGTAGACGTTCGCCACGTCGAGCAGGAGCAGGGCGCCCGTACGGTCGAGGATCTCGGTGATGAACTGGGCCTCGGTCAGCTCGTCGTCGGGCCAGTCGAACAGGGCGGCGATCGGCTCCAGGGCGATCGGGACGCTCAGCGACGCCTGCACCCGCCGCACGTTGGCGGTCACCGCGGCCACGGCCTCGCGGGTGCGGGGCAGCGGCAGCAGGTGCCCGGCCTCGATGCCGCCGGCCCGGACGAAGGCGATGTGCTCGCTCACCAGTGGGGCGCCGAGCCGGTCGGCCACGGCCGCGAAGTGTTCGACCCGCTCGGCCGGCACCGGCTCGGCCCCGCCCAGGGAGAGCCGGACCCCGTGCGGGATGACCGTGACACCGCGGGCCATCAGCTCCTCGAGCCCGCCGGGCAGGTCGCCGTGCGCGTGGACCGACTCGGCGACCACCTCGGCGAACCGCAGCCCCGGCAGCTCGGCGACGAACCCGGCGATCTCGGGCCGCCACCCGATGCCGACGCCGTACTCGGCCTCGCTACCGAACACGATGCCCGTACGGTCGTCAGCCACCGCAACCGCCTCCGCCGCCGCAACCACCGCCGCCTCCGCAGGAGGAGCTGCTGCTGCAACTGCTGCCGGAGCCGCCGTCGCTGCCGCCGCCACCCCCGACCGAGCCGGTCGCCCCGCCCGTGGCGGCGATCCGCTGGACTTCGGCCTCGGCCGCGAAGGCCGGGTCCATCGTGTAGAGCGAGCTGGATCCCCAGAGGGCCACGCCCATGGCGGCGCCGGTGGCCCCGTACGTCGCGTACGAGGGCGACTGGCTGGGGGAGAGGTGACGGTTCTGGTCGCGCAGGCCGCGCATGTGGCGGCGGGCGGCGTCGGTGGCCCAGCGCCGGCGGGTGTAGAGGGCGATCGTCAGGATCACGGCGAAGAAGACCAGCGGGATGAGGAAGCCGACCGGCTTGTCGTTGGCGGTGCCGTCGATGATGCGGGCTACGCCGACGAGGACGAGCGCGACGCCGGCCAGCGCCCACGCCCGGGCCTCGCGCAGCTTGGCCGCGCTGATCGCCACCCCGCTCGCCTCGAGGTGGTCGCGCAGCTGCTCGACCGCGGAGACCACCGCCTGGTCGGTGAAGACCTCGCGGGCCCGCAGGCCCCGGGCGGCGGCGTTGTAGATGGCGCTGTCGAGCGGGGTGACGCCGCTGGGCAGCGGCCCGGTCTGTACGAGCGTGCGGCCCGGTCCGGTGCCGATGGCGCCGGCGGCGCGCAGGCCGCCCATCGCCGAGTAGACCGCCAGCTTGTCGCCGCCGTTGAGGTAGGCGAGCTGCTGCGGGCCGAGGTGGTCGACCCGGGCGAACCGGATGCCCCGGAAGAGGGTCTTGCGGTGGAAGTAGGCCAGCATCGCCACCAGGACCATGGCGGCGATGTAGTAGATGAGGAAGGTCGGGCCGGGGATCCCCCACGTGTCGTTCATGGGCTTTAACCTCCCGTGCTCGTCGCGTCTATGGCCCTCATTGTGCAGACGCGCGCAACGGCCGGGCGTCAGGCCCGGCGGACGGCTTCCTCGACGACGTCGAGCACCCGGCTCAGCTCGCCCGGCGGGCGCCCGGTGGCCAGGTGGAGCACGAGACCGTCGTACGCCAGCTCGAGGAACTGGGTCAGCACCTCGACCGGCACGTCGTCCCGCAGGACCCCGGCCTCGCGCTGGCGCTGAAGGCGCTCGCGGGTGGCGTCGGCGATGGCCGCGGACCGCTCGGCCCAGCGCTTGGCGAAGGCCGGGTCGGTGCGCAGCCGGCGGGACACCTCGAGTTGGCTGCCGAGCCAGCCGGCGGTGTCACCGTCGCTGTTGCCCGCGCGGTCGAGCAGGTCACGCATCACCTGGACGAGACCGTTGCGGGTCACCGTCGCGACCATGGCGGCGGCGTCGTCCTCGGCCACGGCGAGGAAGAGCGATTCCTTGTCGCGAAAATGGTGGAAAATCGCCCCTCGGGACAGCCCGGTGGCGTCCTCGAGGCGGCGCACGGTCGCGCCTTCGTAGCCGAACCGCGCGAAACAGTCACGCGCGGCGGCGAGAATCTCGTGTCGGCGCGCGTCTAGCTGGTCCTGGCTTACTCTGGGCACGTTCTGGATCGTGTCACGCGGCCGGGCGGCCATGCAATCCGTACGTACGTCTTGCCAGACACGCCACGGCCATCGGACGGATGCTGCGAATTCCCCCATCCCGCCCGTCACTTGTTTACAGCCGCGGACTGTTCGCCCGCCCGTTCGGTCACGTAAGGTGCCCGCGTGCCTCTCGTCCTGATCGCTCTCGACGACACCCTGCTCGACCGCAGCGGTGCCTTCAAGCTGTGGGCGAAGGGTTTCCTGGACGAGATCGGAGCCTCACAGGACGATCTCGACTGGTTACTCTCCGTGGATGCTGACGGTCTGACTCCGCGCTGGGACCTGGCCGATCTGATCCGCGAGCGGTACGCCCTCGGAATTCCCTCGATCGACGTCGTCGACGAGCTGCACGAGGGCCCACTCGCCTACGAGAAGCTTGATCCACTGGTCGGCTGCGCCCTGAAGATCGCCGCGGACGCGGGCTTCGTCCCGGTCGTGGTCACCAACGGGCGGGCGGAGATTCAAGAAGCCCGCATCCGCCGTACGGGTCTCGACCGTTACGTGGCCGATTGGGTGATCTCCGAGCAGGCCGGCGTGAGCAAGCCGAACCCACGGATCTTCGCGCTCGCCGCGCAGCGGGTCCGGATGCGGCTCGGCGGGGCGTGGGTGGTCGGCGACAGCCCCGAGGCGGACATCGGCGGCGCGGCCGCGATGGCCCTGCCCAGCGTGTGGCTGCATCGGGGCCGCAAGTGGATGGACGACCGGTTCGCGCCGACCCGCGTGGTCGGCAACGTGATTCAGGGTCTGTCGGAGATCATGGCAACCGCGCGATAAATAGGTTGCGCGACCTCCGCGGGCCCGGCAAAGTGACCCGCGTACCGACGAGAGAGAGGGAGGTGGACTCCATGGCTGTCTTTGTGATGACTGCTGCCCGGATTCCAGAACTTCTTCTTCCTTCTTTCTCCGAGGAGACCCTTCAGTGCGAGAGCACGACTCTTTCGGCCCGGCAACCATGCGCCGCGGCCGTCGCAAGTTCGACGACGACGACTCGAACTTTCTGAAGCGCGGGCGGCTCGAGCCGCAGCTTCACGAGGATCCCGACCTTCCCGAGGTCGGCGACCGCTGGTCCACCTGGGACGGCGCCCTGCACGGCCCCGAGCCGCGCCCCGACTGGGTGCGCACCGAGCACGGCGCTGTCGACACCGAACTGGGCATGCTCAAGACCGGCAAGGAAGCCGACGTCTTCCTGGTCCGGCGGGAGATCCCCGACACCGACAAGGTCAGCATGCTGGCCGCCAAGCGGTACCGGGACGGCGATCACCGGCTCTTCCACCGCGACGCCGGATATCTCGAGGGCCGCCGGGTTCGCCGGTCCCGCGAGATGCGGGCCATGAACAACCGCACCGCCTTCGGCAAGGAGATGATCTCCGGGCAGTGGGCGGTCGCCGAGTTCGGCGCCCTGTCCCACCTGTGGGAGGTCGGCCAGGAGAGCGGCCTGGTCCGGGTGCCGTACCCGGTGCAGCTCATCGGCACCGAGCTGATGCTCGAGTTCATCGGCGACTGGGAGACCGGCGAGGCGGCGCCCCGGCTGGCGCAGGTGCGCGCCGACCCCGACCAGCTCGCCGACCTGTGGCGGCAGATGACCGACGCCCTGTCGGTGCTGGCCCGGGCCCAGGTGGCGCACGGCGACCTGTCGCCGTACAACACGCTGGTGCACGACGGCCGGCTCGTGCTGATCGACCTGCCGCAGATCGTCGACGTCGTCGCCAACCCGCAGGGCGCCGACTTCATCGCCCGTGATGTGCGCAACGTCGCGGCCTGGTTCACCCAGCGCGGTCTGCGAGTGGACGCCGACGAGCTGCTGGAACGGCTGCTCTACGAGGCGGGGCTGCGATGAGAAGGCCCGGCCCGCGGCCGCCGAAACCTCGGCGCCCGCGGCCGGAGCCGCGTCACTGCAGGTAGCCCTCGACCTCGCCGACGCTGTGGGCCTGCTCGGAGTTCGGGTCGTTGCCGAACTCCCGGGCGGCCCGCCGCCGGCGCAGCAGGTCCCAGCACTGGTCGAGCGCTTCTTCGAGTTCCTTGAGCCGCGAGTGCTCCTCGCTGGAGGAGATCTCGCCCTTGGCCAGCTGCTGCCGCAGCTTGTGCTCCTCGTCAACCAGGCCGTTGATCCGGCCCAGAACAGTTTTGTCATCCATGCGAAGAGCCTAAAGGCAGCCCCGCCGGACCCTCACCCGGTCACGCTGTGACGAAGCGCGCCCTCAACGGCGAGGCCGGCGGCGCGCCGTGGCGAGCAGCCGGCGGATGGGCGTGGTGGCGGATCAGGCGAGGCCGGCGTCGTGGGCCAGCAGGGCGATCTGGGTGCGGTTGTCGAGGGCCAGCTTGGTCAGGATGTGTGAGACGTGGGACTTGACCGTGGCCAGGGTCATGTCGAGGGCGGCGGCGATCTCGGCGTTGTTGTGGCCCCGGCCGATGCTGACGACCACGTCGTGTTCGCGGGGGCTCAGCGTGGCCAGCACGGCGCGGGCGCTCGTGTAGGCCCCGGCCTGGACGGCGACCCGGTCCATCAGGCGCCGGGTGACGCGCGGCGACAGGATCGGCTCGCCGGCCGCCACCTGCCGGATGGCGTCGGCGATGCGGGCCGGCGGCGTGTCCTTGAGCAGGAAGCCGCTGGCGCCGGCCCGCAGGGCGTGCAGGATGTTCTCGTCGGTGTCGAACGTGGTCAGCACGATGATCTCGGGCGGCCGCGGGCGCGCCCGCAGGCGGCGGGTGGCGGTGATGCCGTCGACCCGGGGCATCCGCAGGTCCATCAGCACGACGTCGGGCGCGTGGGCGTCGGCCGCCCGGGACACCTGGTCACCGTCGTCGGCCTCGCCGACCACAGCGATGCCGGGCGCGCCGTCGAGCATCATGGTCAGCCCGGCCCGGACGAGCGCGTCGTCGTCGACCACGAGCACGCGCACCGGCTGAGTCATGCCGGCCATGGTAGCGACGCACACAGCCGGAATTCGCCCTCGCTCGCCTGGTGATCGAGCCGCCCGCCGGCCAGCTGCACCCGCTCGGTGAGCCCGACCAGCCCGGCCCCGCCCGACCACCCGGGCGGCGTCCCGTCGGGCGGCAGCGCATTGACCAGCTCGACCTCCAGCCCCGCGCCCGGACCGCCGCGCAGCGCGACCCGGACCGGCTGGCCGGCGGCGTGCTTGCGGGCGTTGGTCAGCCCCTCCTGGATCACCCGATACGCCGTGCGGGCGACCGTCGGCGGCGCCTCGGCCGGCGCCGCCACCGCCTCGCGCAGCAGCACCTCGGTGCCGGCGCCGCGGGACTCCTCGACCAGGCGCGGAACGTCGGCCAGCACCGGCTGCGGACGGGACGCCTCGCCGTCCGGCGGGTCGTCGTCGCGCAGCAGCGAGATCACCTCACGGAGCTCCTCGAGAGCCTGATGGACCCCGGCGCGGACGACCCCGGCGGCCTGGGAGAGGCGCTCGGGCGACGAGTCGGGCCGATACTCCATCGCGCCGGCGAACGTCGCCAGCAGCGACAGGCGGTGGGCGAGGACGTCGTGCATCTCGCGGGCGATCTTGCGGCGTTCCAGCATGCGCGCCTCGGCCACCCGGCGGCCCTGTTCGGCCTCAGCCCGGTCGGCCCGCTCGCGCAGCGAGCGGATCAGCGCGGCCCGGGCCTGTGCCCACGCGCCCCAGCCCAGCAGCGCCCCGTAGCCGATGGTGATCAGCACGAGCCACCACCCGTACGGCATCGAGCCGTTGGGCCGCCAGGCCCCCTGAACCGCGTGGGCGGCGATACCCGCCCCCGCCACGGCGATCGCGACCGGGAACGGCCGCCGCCACGACACCTGCAACGCGCCGATCGTGGCGGGCGGGGTGGCGGCCGGTGACACCGCGGCCAGGACGGTGAGCACGGCCGTGCCGAGGACCGGGCGCCAGGCCAGCAGCGGGGTGACCGCCCAGCTCAGCAGGCCGGCCGCGACGTCGAGCGCGAACAGCGGGCCGAGCGCCCGGCCGCCTCCGTGGCCTCCCCACAGGGCGAACAGGGTGGAGGCGATCAGCACTCCTGACACGGCCGCGATCGTGGCGACGGCGGCGGCGCCGGGAGGGCGGAAAGTGGCGGTCACGGGGCGACGCTAACCGGTGGGCAGTCGTCGGCGACACCTACTTAAGTAGGTGCCGGCGCCCTCCCAAAGAAGGGCCCGGCGATGTCCGAGGTCCGATGTGCACACCCGGCCTCAGGGCCCACGCTCATCGGCATGACGAACAACATGCGGGACCTCGAGACCACGACCACCGCCACCTGGACCGGCCGCGCCGTCACGGTCGTGGCCGGCGCCGCCGGCTCCCTGCTGCTCTGGGCCGTGAACGTCCCGTGGGGCGGCCTCGACCTCGCCGTCCGGCAGGGCGGCGAGGTCCAGTCGATCGGCGCCGCCGCGGTGGTGGCCACCGCGCTGATCGCCGGCCTGGCCGCCTGGGGGCTGCTCGCGCTGCTGGAGCGCAAGGCCCGCCACCCCGTCCGCGCCTTCCGGATCATCGCGACCGTCCTGCTGCTCGTCTCGCTGGCCGGCCCGCTGGGCGGCGGCGTGGGTCTCAGCAGCAAGCTGGTCCTGCTGGGCATGCACCTGACGGTCGGCATCGCCCTGATCATCGGCCTGCCGGGCCGCCGCTCGTGCCGCTGAGTCAGGCGCCGAGGGATCGGGCGGCGGTGGAGGAGACCGTGACCAGCGCCGGGCGGGCCGCCATCAGCAGGGTGGTGACGCCGAGGGATTCGTTCATGGCGGCCAGCTCCTGCTCATGGCGGATGTCGGTGGCGTTGCGGACGCCGCGGATGATGACGTCGATGTCGTGCTCGCGGCAGAACGTCGCGGTCAGGCCGGCCCAGGCTACGACCTCGACATTGTCCCAGTACGCGGGCAGGACCGCCCGCACCGAGGCGGCCCGCTCGCCCTCGGCCCGTTCCGGGTGCTTGGCGCTGTTCACGGCGACGAGCACGGTCAGATGATCGGCCACCTGGCGGGCCCGGTCGGCGATGTCGAGATGACCGGGCGTGAGCGGGTCGAACGTGCCCGGATAGACGGCGCGCACCATCGACTCAGATTAGCGTTTGCGGGTGGGCGACATCCGCTTTCAGCGCCACGGGGGTGCCGGTGGCGGCGGGCAGCGAGAAGGTGATGATCGTGCCGCCGCCGCGGTTGTCCTCGGCGGTGATGACGCCGCCGTGCCGTTCGACGATGCGGTGGCAGATCGCCAGGCCGAGGCCGGTGCCGGGGATGCCCGAGGACTGGTGGGCGCGGTGGAATCCGTTGAAGATCGCCTCGTGCTGGCCGGCCGGCACGCCGAGGCCGCGGTCGGCGACCTGGACGACGACCTTCCGGCCGTCCTCGGTCCGGTGCGCGGTGACGTCGACGCGCGGCGTCCGGCCCGCCGCCGTGTATTTGACGGCGTTGCCGATCAGGTTGTTCAGCAGCTGCCGGATCAGGGCCGGGTCGGCCGCGACCGGGGGCAGGTCGCCGACGTAGATGGTCGGCATCGAGCGGCGGGCCGCGCTGGCGGCGTCGAGATGGGCGATCGCCACCTCGTCGGCCAGGGCGTGCAGGTCCAGGTCGACCGGCCGGATACCCCCCTCGCGAGCGGCGGCGTAGGTGAGCAGGTCGTCGATGAGGGTGCCCATCCGGGTCACCCCCGCCGTGATCTTGCGGAGGTCGGGACGGATCTCGGCCACGTCGACCGCGGACCGGCCCTCGAGTTCCTCGTCGAGAAACTCGGCGTGGGCCTGCACGGTGGCCAGCGGGGCCTTGAGGTCGTGGGCGACGACGCCGGCGAACGCGGTGAGGTCGGCCTTCTGCTGGCGCAGCACGATCTGGGTGGACCGCAGGTCGGCCGTCGCGGCCTCGACCCGGGACTCGGCCCGGGCCCGCCCGCTGGCCAGCGTGTGCACGAGCAGGGCGAGCGCGACGGTGAACAGCAGCCCGGCCAGGGTCACCGCCGCCGGCAGGTTCTTCGTGCCGGGCATCGTCGACGTGGGGGAGGCGACGACGATCGTCCAGTGCCGCTGGGCCACCGGGATGGTGACGGTGCGGTGCAGGTCACGCAGTCCGGGCGCGGGGGCGCGCAGGGTCGCCACGACCGAGGGCACAGCGTCGAGGCCCTGAGCCTGGAGGGTGACGTCGATGCCGCTCTGCGCGACCAGGCGGAGACTGTCGCCGAGGAAGGTCTCGCTGCGCAGGCCCATCAGCAGCCAGCCGCGGAACGGCTTGACGCCGTGGGCGCCGGCCGGTCCCCACAGGCCCGTGGTCAGCAGGAACGAACTCTGCCTGACCCCTTCCGGCAGGGTCTCGTCCCGCTTGAGGACGAACGGGTCGGAGAGCGTGACCTGGCCGGTGCGCCGCGCCTCGGCGAACGTCGCCGCCGGGACGGCGCTCGCCGCGAGATCGCTGGTCGTGGTCGAGGGCGTGCTGCCGTCAAAGCGTACGGAGAAGATGGGAAAGATGTGTTCCTGGAAGTTCGTGTCGGGGCTCAGCCGGAGATCCGGTACGCCACGACCGCGCCATTTCGCCTGAGCCGCGGCCACGCCGGGGCGGTCGGTGGCGATCAGATAGGTCAGCGAGGTGGCCCCGGCCAGCCGCAGCTGGGTGAGCGGGGCCGCGGTCTGCGCGAACTTCGAGGCGTTCAGGCTTTCGAAGGCGCCGATCGCGCCGGCCGTCGTGCGCAGCGTGTCGATGTAGCGGGCGGCCTGGTTGGTGACGGCCTGGGCGACGAGCCCGGCGCGGCGGTCCATGACGGCGTCGAATCCCTGACGCTGCTGCTGGTCGAGGAGCACGCCGCCGCCGACGCTGGCCAGGACGCCCACCACGATCACGACGACGGTCCAGGCCCATGTCTGCCGCCTGGAGAGAGCCCTCACCCCTACCCGATCGGCACGACCCCGGCGGGACTGAGCAGCCCGCCGGGGTCGGCACGAATCAGGAGTTGAGCATCTTGCGGAGCACGTACTGCAGGATGCCGCCGTGCCGGTAGTAGTCGGCCTCGCCGGGCGTGTCGATGCGGACGTCGGCGTCGAACTCGATGCCGGTGTCCGTACGGACCTTGACCGTGCGCGGGGTCTCGCCGTCGTTGAGCGCGGTCACGCCGGTGATCGTGAAGGTCTCGGTGCCGGTGAGGCCCAGCGACTCCGCGTTCGTCTTCGGCGGGAACTGCAGCGGCAGCACGCCCATGCCGATCAGGTTCGAGCGGTGGATGCGCTCGTAGCTCTCGGCGATGACGGCGCGGACGCCGAGGAGCATGGTGCCCTTGGCCGCCCAGTCGCGCGACGAGCCTGAGCCGTACTCCTTGCCGGCCAGGATGACCAGCGGCACGCCGGCCTCCTGGTAGGCCACCGAGGCGTCGTAGATCGTGCTCTGGTCGCCGGTGAGGTGGTTGACCGTGAAGCCGCCCTCGACGCCCGGCACGAGCTGGTTGCGCAGCCGGATGTTGGCGAACGTGCCCCGGATCATGACCTCGTGGTTGCCGCGGCGCGAGCCGTAGCTGTTGAACTCGTGCCGCGGGACGCCGTGCTCGGCCAGGTACTTGCCCGCGGGCGAGTCCGGCTTGATCGAGCTGGCCGGCGAGATGTGGTCGGTCGTGACCGAGTCACCCAGCTTGGCCAGCACGCGAGCGCCCGAGATGTCGTTCACCGGCTGCGGCGAGGCGGCCATGCCCTCGAAGTAAGGAGGCTTGCGGACGTACGTCGACTCGTCGCTCCACTCGAAGGTCTTGCCCTCGGGGGTCGGCAGCGACTGCCACTTCTCGTCGCCGGCGAACACGTCGGAGTACGCGGTGCTGAAGCCCTCGGCCCCGATCGCCGACGCGATGACGTCGTCGACCTCCTTGGCGGTGGGCCAGATGTCGTTCAGGTAGACCGGCTTGCCGTCCGAGCCCGTGCCGAGCGGCTCGGTCGTGATGTCCAGGTCCATCGTGCCGGCCAGCGCGTACGCCACGACCAGGGGCGGGGACGCCAGGTAGTTCATCTTGACGTCCGGGTTGATCCGGCCCTCGAAGTTGCGGTTGCCGGAGAGCACGCTGACCGCGGTCAGGTCGGCCTCGTTGACGGCGGCCGAGACCTCCTCGGGCAGCGGGCCCGAGTTGCCGATGCAGGTCGTGCAGCCGTAACCGACCAGGTTGAAGCCGATCTTGTCGAGGTACGGCGTGAGGCCGGCCCGGTCGTAGTAGTCGGAGACCACCTTGGAGCCCGGGGCGAGGGTGGTCTTGACCCACGGCTTGCGGGTCAGGCCGCGCTCGACGGCCTTCTTCGCGAGCAGCGCCGCGCCGATCATGACCTGCGGGTTCGACGTGTTGGTGCAGGAGGTGATCGCGGCGATCACCACGGCGCCGTGGTCGAGCTCGTACTCGACGCCGTCCTCGCCCTTGACCCGGGTCGGCTTGGAGGGTCGGCCCTCGGCGCCGTTGGCCGCGCTGACCAGGTGGTGCGGCTTGTCGGCGGCCGAGTCCTCGTGGTTGGCCGGCGGGTCGCTGGCCGGGAAGGACTCCTCGCTCGCCTCGTCGGCCGGCCCGGAGTCGGTGACGTAGTTGGTGAGGGCCTCGCGGAACATCGGCTTGGCCGCGTTCAGCGGCACCCGGTCCTGCGGGCGCTTCGGGCCGGCCAGCGACGGCACGATGGTCGACAGGTCGAGCTCGAGCTTCTCGGAGTAGTCCGGCTCGGCGTTCGGGTCGAGCCAGAGACCCTGACGCTTGGCGTACGCCTCGACGAGCGCCACCTGCTGCTCGGAGCGGCCGGTGAGCTTGAGGTACTTGATCGTCTCGTCGTCGATCGGGAAGATCGCGACGGTCGAGCCGTACTCGGGCGACATGTTGCCGATGGTGGCCCGGTTGGCCAGCGGCACGGCGCTCACGCCGGGGCCGTAGAACTCGACGAACTTGCTGACCACGCCGTGCTCGCGAAGCATCTCGGTGATCGTCAGCACCAGGTCGGTGGCGGTCGTGCCGGCCGGCATCTCGCCGTTCAGCTTGAAGCCGACGACCCGCGGGATCAGCATGCTGACCGGCTGGCCGAGCATCGCGGCCTCGGCCTCGATGCCGCCGACGCCCCAGCCCAGCACGCCCAGGCCGTTGACCATGGTGGTGTGCGAGTCGGTGCCGACCACGGTGTCGGGGTAGGCCTGGCCGTTGCGCTCCATGATCGTACGGGCCAGGTATTCGATGTTGACCTGGTGCACGATGCCGGTGCCGGGCGGCACGACCTTGAACTCGTTGAACGCGGTCTGTCCCCAGCGCAGGAACTGGTAGCGCTCGCGGTTGCGCTGGTACTCCAGCTCGACGTTGCGGGCGAAGGCGTCCTCGCGGCCGAACAGGTCGGCGATGACCGAGTGGTCGATGACCAGCTCGGCCGGGGCGAGCGGGTTGACCTTGGTCGGGTCGCCGCCCAGCTCCTTCACGGCCTCGCGCATGGTGGCCAGGTCGACCACACAGGGCACACCGGTGAAGTCCTGCATCAGGACCCGCGCCGGGGTGAACTGGATCTCGACGCTGGGGTCGGCGGTCTGGTCCCAGCCGCCGAGGGCGCGGATGTGGTCGGCGGTGATGTTCGCGCCGTCCTCGGTCCGCAGCAGGTTCTCCAGCAGGATCTTCAAGGAGTAGGGCAGGCGGTGGTGCCCCTCGACCTTGTCGATCGTGAAAATCTCGTAGCTCGCGTCACCGACGCGCAGCTCGCTCTTCGCACCAAAGGTGTCGAGGCTGGCCACGTCATCTCCTTCACACCCAGCGATCGTCGGACAAGTCTTTCGCACCGAATGAGCGGCCTTCGGGTTAGGCATACCTAACTCTCGGTTCACGTTTCCCGTAAACCGTACGTCCGTCTTGTAAGGCCGCGCAAGGCGGGGTCGGGCATCCCTCTCACGTTTACTCCCGTTGGGCCGTGGGCACACCTCGAACCGTGCAGGCACCCACCGATTCCGATGGGCTGACCGAGTTCTTCGACCGCTACGGGACCGCGCTGACCAGTGGGGACGTCTCGGCCATCGCGAACTGCTACGCGCTGCCGGGCATGGTGGTGGCCGACTCGTACAGCTTCACGTTCGCCTCGCCGGCCGCCGTCGCCCTGTCGTTCCTGGGTGCCGCGCCCGCGTACCAGGAGCAGCAGATCGTCGCCGCCCACGCTCAGTTGACCGAGGTGCAGCCGCTGTCGGCCCGGCTGACCATGGTCGCTGTCGAGTGGGAGTACCTGGACAGCTCGGGCAACGCCGTGCCCGGCGAACGCTACCGCTACCTGCTGCGGGTCGACGAGCACGGCCCTCGGATCACCACGGTCGTGGCGACGCACTGAATTGAGTTCATTCAAGGTCTACCTGGGCCGACGACGCGCCGCAGCCTACCGCCCTGGTCTCCACGGCCCTGAATAATCCTCAATTGTCGGAGGCCGGTGCGAGGATGTTCCGGTGACCACGATCGAGATCGACTCCGTCGCGCCCGCTTCTCTGGTCCGCTCATCGCCGCGCTGGCTGCTCGTGCACTACGTACGGCCCGACGGTGACTATGCGGCCTGGTCGCTGCACGCCTGGGGTGACATCGAGCCGGGGCAGATCAACGGCTATCCGGGCGGCCGCCCTTTCGCTGGTGAGGACTCTTACGGCCGGTTCGCCTGGGTCGCGCTGACCCCCGGGGCGCGGGACGTCGGGTTTGTTCTCGTCGATCGTGCCGGGGTCAAGGACGTTCCGGACGACCGGCACGTCGACCCGTCGGTGATCTCCGAGATCTGGCTGCGGCCCGGCGACCCGACGATCTACACGTCACCGCGCAGTTCCGACATCTCCGATTCTTCCGGCGACGTGATCATCCACTACCGGCGGCCCGACGGCGACTACGCGGGCTGGGGACTGCACGCCTGGGAGGGCACAAAATCCAAGCCCGTCTGGCGTACGCCGATCATGCCCTCGGCGTGGGACGCGTTCGGCGCCGTCTTCCGGGTGCCGGTGCGCCCCGACGCGATCGGGCTGCGCTTCGTCCTGCATCGCGGCGAGCAGAAAGACCTGCCCGACGACCAGCGGATCGACCTCTCCGTAGCCCGCGAGTTGTGGCTGGTCGGCGGCACGGTCGCCCCCGTCCGGCCCGACGTGGGCACGCTCGGCCCGGAACTCGACCCGGCCCGGTCCCTGGCCGTCTTCGTCGACCGGACGACCATCGCGCTGCCCGGCGACCTGGCCGACCGGGCCGCGGTGTTCGCGCTGGCCGGCGACGACCTCGAGGTGCCTCTGACACCGCGGCCGGGCGGGCTGTTCCAGGCGCAGAGCCGCAAGTTCCCCCACCTGCGGGCGTACCGTGCCTTCTCGGTGCGCGAGCTGGGCGACGCGGTGCTCGGGTCGCTGCTGCGCGGGCAGTTGCTCGTCGTCGGCCAGGACCCGCGCGGTGAGGTCACCGCCCTGACCGGCGTGCAGATGGCCGGCGTGCTCGACGACCTCTACGCCGACGCGGCCGACGCCGAGCTGGGGCTGGTGCTCGACGCGGAACGCTCCTTCGTGGCGGTGTGGGCGCCGACCGCCCGGTCGGTGGCGCTGGAGATCTTCCGTACGCCGGCCGACGATCCCAAGGTCCTGCCGATGGACCGCGACGACGTGACCGGGGTGTGGTCGGCCGGCGTCAAACGCAAGTGGCTGGGTCGCTACTACCGTTTTCGCGTCGAGGTCTGGCATCCGGCCGCCCAGCGGGTCGTGACGGCCGGCGTCACCGACCCGTACTCGCTGGGTCTCGCCGCCGATTCGACGCACAGCCTGCTCGTCGACCTCGACGATCCCGCGCTGGCCCCGCCGGGCTGGGACGCGCTGGCCAAACCGGCGCCGGTGGCGCCGGCCCGCATGCAGATCAGCGAGGTGTCGATCCGCGAGTTCTCGATCTTCGATCAGTCGCTGCCGGCCGCGCTGCGCGGCACCTACGGCGCCTTCGCCCACCTCGAGTCCGACTCGATGCGGCATCTGCGCTCGCTTGCGGACGCGGGCCTGACCCACGTACACCTCCTGCCGGCCTTCGACTTCGCGACCGTGCCCGACCGGCGGGCCGATCAGGCGACGCCCGCCTGCGACCTGGCGACCTTTCCGCCGGACTCGCCCGCGCAGCAGGCCGCCGTCATGGAGATCGCCGACGAGGACGGGTTCAACTGGGGTTACGACCCGTGGCACTACACGGCGCCCGAGGGCAGCTTCGCGGCCGACCCGGCCGGGCCGTCGCGCATCCTGGAGTTCCGCACCATGGTGGCGGCGCTGAACGCGATCGGGCTGCGCGTGGTCATGGACGTGGTCTACAACCACACGATGCACGACGGGCTCGGCCGCTTCAGCGTGCTCGACAAGATCGTGCCGGGCTACTATCACCGGCTGCTGGCCGACGGCACCACCGCCGAGTCGACCTGCTGCCCGAACACGGCCACCGAGCACATGATGATGGGCCGGCTGGTCGTCGACTCGGTCGAGACCTGGGCCCGGCAGTACAAGGTCGACGGATTCCGCTTCGACCTGATGGGACACCACCCCCGCGCCAACATCCTCGAGGTGCGGGTGACGCTCGACCATCTGCCCCACGGCAAGGACATCTACCTGTACGGCGAGGGGTGGAACTTCGGCGAGGTCGCGTACGACGCGCGGTTCGCCCAGGCCACTCAGATCAACATGGCCGGTACGGGCATCGGCACCTTCAACGACCGCCTGCGCGACGCCGCCCGCGGCGGTGGCTCGTTCGGCGACCCGTCGGTGCCGGGCTTCGCGACCGGGCTGGGCTCCCGGACGCCGCTGTACGTCCACGACGAGATCAAGGTGGGTCTGTCGGGCGCCCTGTCCACGTACCGGTTCGTGACGCACACCGGTGCCGAGCTGAGCGGTGCCCAGATCGACTACAACGGCTCGCCGAGCGGGTACGCGCTGTCGCCGGGCGAGACGGTCAACTACGTCGACGCCCACGACAACGAGATCCTGTACGACGCGATGGCCTTCAAGCTGCCCCGGTCCAGCTCGGCCACCGACCGCGCGCGCATGCAGATCCTGGCGCTGTCGCTGGTGGTGCTCGGCCAGGGCGTCGGTTTCGTGGCGATGGGCAGCGAGCGGCTGCGCTCGAAATCGCTCGACCGCAACTCGTTCAACTCGGGCGACTGGTTCAACCAGATCCGCTGGGACCCGGCCCTGGGCAACGGTTTCGGCCTGGGCCTGCCGCCGGAGGCGGACAACGAGGACCAATGGGACCGGGCCCGGCCGCTGCTGGCCGACCCGGCGCTGATCCCGCCGCCGGAGGCGATCGAGATGACCGCCGAGCGCTACCGCGAACTGCTGCGGATCCGGCGTTCCTCGCCGGTCTTCGGCCTGCCGACCGCCGAGGAGGTGCAGCGCCGCCTGACGTTCCCGCTGGGCGGCCCGGCCGAGACCCCCGGCGTGATCGTGATGTGCCTGGACGGCACCGGCCTCGACCCGCGGTGGAGCACGATCGTGGTGGTCTTCAACGCGACCGAGGAGACGGTGCAGCAGGAGGTGCCGGCACTGGCCGGGGTGGACCTGCGCCTACACCCCGAGGTGGCCGGTTCGGCCGACCCGCTGCTGCGCACGACCACGGCGGCCGGCGACCTGCTGACGGTGCCCGGGCGCTCGGTCGCGGTCTTCGTGGCCGACGTACGGTAAGTCTCGACGGACGCCGGGGATGCGCGAACCTCCGCCGCTCGCAAGAATGGGTCCAGCGCGGAAAGGGGGAGCCGTTGCGCGAGGTGAACTACGACGATCGGCAGCATCTGGTCTACGCCCGGGCCAGGGCACTGCCGCCCGAGACGATGACCGAGTGGCTGCGCGCCTTCGCCCGCCACGCGCCGCCCGGGCGCCCGCTGACCGTGCTCGACCTCGGCTCGGGCACGGGCCGGTTCACCCCGCTGCTGGCCGACGAGTTCGGCGGCCCGGTCTACGGCGTCGAGCCGTCGGTGCGCATGCGCGAGGTCGCCGAGGCGAACGCGACCCACCCGGCGGTGACATACCTGGAGGGCTCGGCCACCGAGATCCCCCTACCCGACGCGAGCTGCGACCTGGTGCTGCTCTTCCTGGTGCTCCACCACGTCCGCGACCACAAGGCGGCGGCGGCCGAGGTCGCCCGCGTCCTGCGCCCCGGCGGCCGGGCCCTGATCCGCAGCTCGTTCCCCGACCGCATGCCCGAGCTGCTCTGGTACAGCTACTTCCCCGGCGCCCGCCTGGTCGACGAGCAGGTCTTCCCGCGCATGGACCCCCTGATCGAGGACTTCGCCGAGTACGGCCTGACCTACGTGACAGTCGACCGCATCCAGGAACGCATCGCCGACAGCCTCTCCGACTACGCCGACCGCCTACGCCTGCGCGGCTCATCCACCTTCGAGCGCCTGACCGAGGAGGAGATCCTCGACGGCTTCGCCGCCCTGGACGCCGCGGTAGCCACCGAACGCCACCCCCGCCCAGTCGACGAGGAAAGCGACCTCCTGGTCCTGGAACGCGCCCCTTAACAGCGCGCCGGTGTCGCGCCGCGTCGTCTCGTGGCGCGTTTCCTTCGCGCCGCGCCTCTCCTTTGGCGCCGCGCCCTCACGCGCTAGAGTGCGGCCGCCTTTCCGAGTAGGACGAAGCGTTCCCGGGCGTTCGTGCAGAGGCGGGCGGCCAGCTCGAGCTCGGCCCGCGCCTCGGCGGCCCGGCCCAGGCGGGCGAGCAACTCCCCACGCACCCCGGGGAGCAGATGCGAGCCGGGGAGCCGGTCGCGGGCGGCCAGATCGTCCACGATGGCGAGCGCCTCGGCCGGTCCACTCGCCATCGCCACCGCGACGGCCCGGTTGAGCTCGACGACCGGTGACGGCGCAACCCGGCCGAGCGCCTCGTAGAGAAGAACGATGCTGTCCCAGTCGGTCTCGGCCACCGAGGCGGCCGCGGCATGGCAGGCGGCGATCGCAGCCTGTAACCCGTACGGCCCCAAGCCCTTTCCCCACGCCGTGGCCTGACTCAGCGCGGCCTGCCCACGGCGGATAGCCGACCTGTCCCATCTCCTCCTGTCCTGATCCTCCAACAGGATCGGTTCGCCGTCCGGGCCGGTGCGCGCGGGAAAGCGCGCGGCCGTCAGCTCGAAGAGCGCCTGCAACCCGTACACCTCGGGCTCGCCCGGCAGCAACGCCGCCAGCATCCGGGCCAGCCGGATGGCCTCGTACGCCAGATCCTCGCGCACCAGCCGGTCGCCCGAAGTCGCCGTCGAGCCCTCGGTGAAGATCACGTAGAGCACGCTGAGCACCCCGCCGAGCCGCTGTCTTCGCTCGCCGGCCGGCGGCAGCGCGAACGGCACCCGCGCCGCCGCGATCGTCTTCTTGGCGCGGGTGATGCGCGCCTGGATCGTCGGCACCGGCACGAGGAAGGCGCGGGCAATCTCCTCGCTGGTCAGCCCTCCGACCGTGCGCAGGGTGAGTGCCACCCGGGCCTCGGGGGAGAGGACCGGATGACAGGCCACGAACATCAGCGCCAGAACGTCGTCGTCGATCCGGTCCGGGTCCCAGAGCAGGTCGCCCTGACCGTCGTCAGCAGCCGTCTCGGCCGCGGGCACGTACCGCTCGTCGCCGCCGGCGGCCAGCAGCGCGTACCGCTCGTCGCGGGCCGCCCGGCGGCGGAAGCTGTCGATTGCCCGGCGCCGCGCGGTCGCGAGCAGCCAGCCCACCGGGTTGTCCGGCGTGCCGTCGCGGGCCCAGGAGACGAGCGCTTCCGCCACCGCCTCCTGGGCGACGTCCTCGGCCAGCTCGAGATCGCCGGTGTAGCGGGCGAGCGCGCCGACGATGCGCGGTGACTCGATGCGCCAGACGGCCTCGAGTTCCTTGGTCACAGCTGCCCGGTCTGCTCGCGCCACGCGCGCTCCCTGATGACCCACTCGTTGTCCTGTGGGAACTCGTCGATGCTGGGCACCCGCCGGATCTCGGTCTTGGCGCCCGGGAACGCCGGCATCCGCTTGGCCCACTCGATCGCCTCCTCCTTCGAGGCGACGTCGATGATGTAGAAGCCGCCGAACAGCTCCTTGGTCTCCCCGTACGGCCCGTCGGTGACCACCGGGGTCTCACCGCTGTAGTCGACCACCACGCCCTGCGCGGCGTCGTCGAGCCCCTCGGCCGCGATCAGGACGCCCGCCTTGATCAGCGTCTCGTTGAAGCGGCCGACCGTCTCGAGCATCTCGTCGAACGAGACTTCGCCCATCTTGGCCAGGCCCTCGTCGGTGTTGCGCATGATCAGGATGTACTTGGCCATCGTGCTCTCCTCGCGTCGGTGCGGTCGCTCGTCGACCTTCTCACTGACAGGTCGAACGGCGGACCCTCCCATCGACGGGGTTCCGGAAGTTTTTTACCCCGACTTTGGTATGGGGCCGACCCCTACCTTCGGCTCTCCCCACTCATGGCCGTCGGGAGCAGAGTGGGCGGCGTCGTTCCTTGACAACTCCACAGCGACACACCACAGCGACACACCACAGCGATACAGCCCGGCAACCGGTGAGGATGCGCGGCTGCGCTAGATTGCGGGTCCCCTGCCCCGCACCCGCGGGCGTGATCACGGAGGTTGACAGTGCGGCTCGCGTGGGCCCTTGGCGGCATCGCCCTGGTGGCGGCGATCGGCGGATGCACGTCGGACGAGCCCAAGACCTCGACCTTCGTCACGCCGTCCCCGTCGGTGGTCACCTCGCCGCCGCCGTGGACCGAGCCGGCCGACTACTCATACGTGCTCACCCGCGGCTGCGACGACGCCAAGCCGCTCGGGCGCTACCGCGTGACCGTGGCCTCGGGCGAGGTGGCGTCGACCGAGCGGCTGGACGCGTCGGCCGCCGCCCCGGCGAGCAGCAGCGAGGTCGACCTCGGCCCGGTCACCGGCGAGCAGGGCGAGGAGATCGACGCCTTCACGCTGAAGCAGCTGATCGACAACGCGCAGACGGCCGCCGACGACGGCGGTGAGGTCACCCGCACGTTCACCCCGGACGGACTGCCGGTGAAGATCTCCATCAACGTCTCCGAGGAAGGCCCCAGCGGGGCCGAGTGCTTCGCGGTCAGCGACTTCAAGACCTCTTGACCTCGAGTGCGCTCGAACGCCTAGCTTCGCCGGTATGACGACTAGGTTCGATGCGCACAGCACGGCGGCCCAGGTGCTCTCCGGCGTGGACCTGAGCGGCCGCACCGCCATCGTGACGGGCGGATATTCCGGCATCGGGCGGGAGGCGGCGCTCGCCCTCGCCGACGCCGGGGCGTACGTGATCGTCCCGGCGCGCCGGCCCGAGGTGGCGCGGCAGGCGCTGCGCGACGGCCGGATCGACATCCGGCCGATGGACCTCGCCGACCTCGCCTCGGTGGAGAAGGCCGCCGGCGAGATCGTAAGCGACCGCCCGGCGGTCGACATCGTCATCGGGAGCGCGGCCGTGATGGCCTGCCCCGAGACGCGGGTCGGTCCCGGCTGGGAGGCCCAGTTCGCGATCAATCACCTCGGGCACTACGCGCTGGTGGCGCACCTGTGGCCCGCGCTGAAAGCGGCCGAGGCGGCCCGGGTGGTCATGGTCGCCTCCGGGCGGTCGCCCGAGGACCGCATGCGGTGGGACGACATCCATTTCACCCGGGAGTACGACAAGTGGGCCGCGTACGGGCAATCGAAGCTCGCCGCCGTGCTGTTCGCCCACCGTCTCGACCAATGGGGGGTACGCGCCTTTTCCGCCAGCCCCGGGTGGGTGCTCTCGCCGTTGCAGCGGCACTTGGCGCGCACGGAGATGATCGAGGCCGGCTGGATCGACGCCGAGGGCCGGCCGGCGCCGGGGCTGTTCCGCAGTGCCGCTCAGGGCGCCGCCACGCCGGTGTGGGCGGCGACCTCACCGGGCGCGGAGCCGTTCGGCGGCTCCTACTGCCGCGACTGCGCGGCTACCGAGGCCTACTCGACCGACGGGCCGGAGGGTGAACGGCTCTGGGACCTCTCCGCGGACCTCACCGGGCTGGACCCGCGTCAGAGTACGACGCGGTAGTGGGTGGTCAGCCGGCCGTCGTCGTCGAGGATGTGGAACGCCAGCATCGAGGGCAGATCACGGGTGATCACGTCGTCGCTCTCGAAGGGCAGCAGCAGAGTCGAGGCGATGCTGGGCGCGACCAGCATCGGTTTGCCGGCGAAGGTGCTCGCCGCGGCCGTATGGGCGTGACCGCAGAGCACCGCCACGACGTTGCCGTGAGCGGCGACGATCTCGGCCAGGCGCTCGGTGGAGAACTGCCGGATCTCGTCGATGAACGGCACCTGAAGCGGTACGGGCGGGTGATGGAAGCAAATGAACGCCGGCAGGTCGGCGGCGGCGGTCAGCTCAGCTTCCAGCCAGTCGAGGGTCTCGGGCGCCAGGAGGCCGTCGTTGCGGCCCGGGATGCTGGAGTCGCACATCGCGAAGAACATGCCGCCGACCCGGTGCGCCGAGTTGATCGGGCCGCCGCTCGGTGTCTCCTCAAGCAGGATCTTGCGGTACGCCTCGCGGACGTCGTGATTGCCGGGCAGCAGCAGCGTCGGCACCGGCAGGTCGAGCACCTGGCGCATCCGCTCGTACTCCTGGGCGAAGCCGTGGTCGGCGATGTCCCCGGTCACGAGCACCACGTCGACCGGAACCGGAAGCCCGGCGAGATAGCGCATGACACGCCCCGCACGCTCGACGCTGCGGTCCCCGCCGTCGATATGGACGTCGCTGATATGGGCAATCACGTTCACGCCGCAATCGTATGGCTACGCTTCGCCCTTGTGGACCGCTCGCTCTGTCGGCTTACCGGCAACAAGACCCGCTCATGACCGCACCCGCTCAGCGCATCGCGGCCGCCGTCGCCGACGTTCTGGGACCGTCGGCCCGGTCGGTGATCCTGCATGGCTCCCTGTCGTCCGGCGGCTTCCGGCCGGGCCGCAGCGACATCGACTTACTGGCCGTGACCACCGATCGCCTCACCGACACCCAGATGGACGCGCTGGAGGCTGTGGTCCGCGAGGCCGACCTGGGCGGCCAGGTGTCGGGGGTCGACCTCGATGTCGTGCTCGCGGAGACGGCGGCGGCGCCGTCACCGCGGCCACCTCTCGAGCTGCACGTCGGGCGTTACGAGACCCTGTTCGAGGTGGAGCGCCGGGCCGGGGTCGCGCCCGACCTTCTCGCCGAGCTGTCGATGGCGCGGGCCGGCGGGGAGGCACTGCACGGCCAACCGCCGGGTGAGGTGATCGGGCCCGTCCCGACCCGCTGGGTCGTGGACCGAGGCCGTCAGTGGCTGCGCACCTGGCTGGGCCTGACCGAGGACGACGACCACGCGGCCTTCATGGTCCTGACCGCCTGCCGCATCTGGCATCTCGCGGTCGAGGGCAGCCACCTGCCCAAGGTCGCGGCCGGCCGGTGGGCGCTCGAGCGGCGGCCGAGCCTGATCGCGGTCCGTCAGGCCATCCGCCGGATCGAGCAGGATGATCCCACCCCGATCGATCCGGCGCGACTGGCCGTAGTGCTCGAGACCGTGTTGAAGGAGACGGACTAGCCCGGCAGGCGGGGGCCGGCCTCACGCTGGGAGGCGAGCCAGGCCTCGACGTCGGCCGACGAGCGGGGCAGGCCGGCCGACAGGTTGCGGCAGCCGTCGGCCGTGACCAGCACGTCGTCCTCGATGCGGACACCGACGCCGCGCAGCTCCTCGGGGACCAGCTCGTCCTCGGGCTGGAAGTAGAGGCCGGGCTCGACCGTGAGGACGTAGCCCTCCTTCAGTTCGCCGTCGCGGTAGTTCTCGTTGCGGGCGTTGTTGCAGTCGTGCACGTCGATGCCGAGCATGTGGCCGAAGCCGTGCAGGGTCCAGCGACGGTAGACGGTGCTCTCCTCGCTCATCGCCTCGTCGACGCTGACCGGGAGCAGGCCCAGGTCGTTCAGCCCTTCGGCCAGGACCCGCATGCAAGTCGTGTGCACGTCGCGGAAGAGCACGCCGGGCTTGATGGCGTCCATGCCCGCCTGCTGCGAAGCGTGGACGATGTCGTACACCTGGCGCTGCAGCGGGGTGAACGAACCGGAGACGGGCACCGTGCGGGTCACGTCGGCGGTGTAGAAGTTGTCGCCCTCGACGCCCATGTCCATCAGGAGCAGCTCACCGGGCTTGGTCACCCCGGTGTTGCGGACCCAGTGCAGGATCGTCGCGTGGCTGCCGGCGCCGACGATCGAGGTGTAGCCGACGTCGTTGCCGTCGTGCCGGGCCCGCAGGCCGAAGACGCCCTCGAGCAGCCGCTCCTTGACCCCGCGGTCGGCCGGCAGGATGCGCGCCACGTCCTCGAAGCCGCGGACCGTCGCGTCGATCGCGGCCTGGAGCTGAGCGATCTCCCACTCGTCCTTGACGAGCTTGAGCTCCGAGATCACCCAGGCCAGCTCACGGTCGCGGGGCTTGTCGCGATCGGGCTCGTAGGCCAGCACGGCCCGGTCGACCGCCGCGTCGAGACCGCGCAGGACGCGGGTGCGGCCCGGCGCCGAGTTCGCGAGGGCGGTGCCGAGCTCGCCCAGCGACGCGGTCTCGACGCCCAGCTCGGTCGATTTCTCGCCCAGCGTGTGGGTGCGGCCGACCCACAGCTCGCCGTTGCGGCTGCGGAAGAAGGCGTCGGTGTCCTTCGAGTTGCGCTGGTGGGTGTAGAGCACGGCGTCGTGCCCGGAGCCGCTCGGCCGCAGCACGAGCACGCTGTCGGGGTCGCGGTCGCCGGTGAGGTAGACGAAGTCGCTGCCGGGGCGGAACGTGTAGTCGGTGTCGTTGGCGCGCACCTTCTCGTTGCCGCTCGGGATGATCAGAGTCTCGCCGGGGAAGGCCTCGGAGAGCGCGGCCCGGCGCTTGGCGTAGTTCGGCACCTCGGGGCGAGGCGTGACAGCGATCGGGTCCTCACGCCACCCGGTGCGCATGAACTGCAGAAACGCCTCGGGGAAGCCGGGGTCGTGCGACTCCGTCTTCGCGGCGGGTTGCGCCTTGCCCTGAGTCTTGCCGTCACCCTGCTCGGCCATGGGTGTTGCCTCCGATCGTCGATCCGCCCCCGACGTTACCGCCTGGCTCCGGCGGAACGCAGTCCCGGGAGACGATGATCAACATCCCGCCCGCTCAGCGGGCGGGCAGGGTGAGGCAGGCGGCCCGCTCGCCGGCCGTCCCGGCCGCTCCGGCGCGGGTACGGGTGGTCAGTGTGTGGATGACCAGCGAGCGCGGCGAGGACCCGGCCGTGAAGCTCCAGCGCTGCTCGCTCGTGACGGTGGCCGCGCCGGTGGCGTCGGCGGTGAAGTCCAGCCAGATCTCGTTGCGCGGGTTGGCGTAGGACGGGTTCACCGAGGGCGTCTTGGGGTCTTTCTGGTGCTGGAAGTGCGGGCCGGCGTCGGCCGGGGCGGCGGTGCAGGGGGCGGTGTGCAGATGGGCGCCGTACGACCGGCGGGGGATCAGGCCGCGGGTGGTCAGGCGGACGATCATGCCGGCGGCGTTGCGGGCGATGCCGACCTCGGCCCGCGCGCCCGGCGGAACCACCGTGGGCTCGTAGGTGATCGCCGGGGAGTCGGGGCGGTAGGGCAGGAAGGTGCCGGCGGCGACGGTGTCGGGCGCCCACGACACGGCCGGGGACGCGCTCATGGCGCCCTGGTAGACCACCCAGGCCGAGGCCGAGGCCGCCGAGGGCAGGGCGGCCGGCTCGACCTCCACCGAGTTGGTGCAGGCGGCGAGCAGAGCGGCGGGAGCGGCGAGGGCCAGGGCGCGGAGGATCATCGGGTGATCTTCTCAAAAAGGTACTTATCGGGCGAGTACTGGCGCCGCGCGTCCCGGGGCGCAAGGCTGGCGGTAATCACGGCGGAGTACAGGGAGACGGCAATGGGCTATGCGGTGGTGCTCGGTGAGGCGCTGATCGACCTCCAGGAGGCCGAGCACGACGGCGGGGTGGTCTACCGGCAGGCGATCGGCGGGGCGCCGCTCAACGTCGCGGTCGGGGCGACCCGGCTCGGCGGCGATGTGCGGTACGCGGGGTCGCTCAGCCAAGACGTCCTCGGCGACCGGATCGCGACTTTCCTGCGCGAGACCGGCGTCGGCGTGGACGGCGTCAAGCGGGTTGCCGTGCCGACCACGCTGGCGGTGACCACCTTCGTGGGCGCTGAGCCGACCTTCACGTTCTACGGCGAACCGCCGTCGTACTCGCTGCTCGCGCCCTCGGACGTCGACCTCGGCGCGGTCAGGGGCGCCGATGTGCTCTACGCGGGGTCGATCTGCCTGCTGCGGGAGCCGTTCCGGGCCGCCGCCCGGGCCGCCTGGCACACGCCCGGGCCGCTGAAGGTGTTCGACCCGAACGCCCGGCCCACACTGTTGCCCGACGGGGCGGCGGTGACCTCGCTGCGCGAGCTGTCCGAGGAGTTCTTCGCCGGCGCCGATCTGGTGAAGCTCAGCGCGGCCGACGCTGAAGTTCTCTACGACGGCGCGGCGCCCGACGTCGCGGCCGAGCGGATCCGCGGGCTCGGCGCCAAAGCGGTGGTGGTGACCCGCGGGTCGAAGGGTGCCTACGTGGCCGCCGGTGACGGCACCGCGACGCTGCCGGCCCCGGTGGTCGACGCGGTCGACGCGACCGGTGCCGGGGACTCGGTGATGGGCGCTCTGATCCGCCGCCTGCTCGCCGACGGGCTGCCCAAGGACCTCGACGGCTGGCAGCGCAACGTGCGGTTCGCGCTGGCCGTGGCCGGCCTGGTCTGCGAGCGCCGCGGCGGCGCCGTCGCGATGCCCACGCAGGAGGAGCTCACCGCCCGCTGGGGAACGCTCGCCTAGTTGTAGCGACCAGGACCGTTGTTGACTCGGGTGATGGGTGGCTTGCCTCCGAGGGCGGTGTGGGCTCGATGGTAGTTGTAGGTGTGGAGCCAGCCGGGTAGGGCGTCGGCGCGGTCCTGGCCGTTGGTGAAGGGCCTTGAGTAGATCCA
>NZ_JBEZGO010000020.1:0-128703 GCF_040650035.1 Actinoplanes sp. NPDC048796
CTAGGTGAAGCGTCGTAACTTCCACCTCGCCGGAGGTCTTCTCATTGATCAAGGCGCCACGCCGCGTCAACAACCCTCATGGTCACTACACCTAGTCGCCGAGCGCCTTGGAGATGAAGCGCTGGCGATCGAGGATCACGCGCTCGACGCGGACCTCGGCCACGAGTTCCTCGCCGTCGCGGACGGCGACGTCGAAGATCAGCTTGCGGCCGTCCACTTTGGCCAGGGTGGCCAGGGCGGTGACCCGGCGGCCGAGCGGGGTGGGCGCCCGATGCTCCACCTCGGCCCGGGTGCCGACCGTGGTGAGGCCGCCGGGGATGGTGCGGGCGGTGGCGGCGACCGTGGCCGCCTCGGCCAGCGCCAGCACGCGCGGCGTGCCCAGCACGGGCACGTCGCCCGAGCCGAGCGCCTGCGCGGTGTCGGCGTCGGTCACGGTCAACTCCACCCGGGCGCTGAGACCGGGCGAAAAATCCGGAAGCTCCATGTCCAGAGCTTAGGGCCGCGCGGGGTAGGACGGGGGCCTAGGACTGCTCGGGCCGTCGCCAGTAGGAGTCGTCGGGGCCGTTCTCCATCGTGTCGCCCACCGTGCCTTCCACAGCGCCCGAGCCCGAGGCCGGGACCGCCACGGCGGACGGGTCGAGGCGGTCGGTGAGCAGCGGGGCCGGGCGGCGGGCCAGGCGGGCCCGCTCGGCCAGCTCGCGGGCGAGGGCCCAGGCCTCGGCCAGGTCCCGGTCCTTGGCCTGGCCCGAGCGGCCCCGGGCCGTGTCGGCGTAGACGGTGGCCAGGCCCAGCCGGCGCTGCACGGGACCCTGCACGACGCGGACGCTTTGCAGGCGGGCGTACGGCACGATGTGCATCTCGCGGGTGAACAGGCCCCAGCGGCTGACGAAGACCTCCGGCGCCAGGCCCACCCCGAGGGAGCGCAGTGCCACCGGGTTGAGCCAGCGGGCCCGCTTCGGCGGCGGGCTGGTGGCCAGGGTGGCCAGGTCGACGCCGGGCAGGACGTCCCACACGAGGGCGCGGGCCGTCGCGAAGTCGCCGACCGGCAGGAGACGGTCTGATCCCTTGCTCTCGCCGGGCTCGCCCGCGTAGCCGGCGATGTCCAGGCGCAGGTGCAGCCAGCCCTGTGCCCGCCACAGCAGCGGCCAGGTGACACCCACCGCCTGCACCCGGTTCAGCGGGACGATCTGGCTGCGGGTCTCGAGCAGGCCGAAACGCACCACGAGGCGGCCGTCCGGGTCACGGGCGAGCCGGAAGTCCCAGTCCTGCAGCACCCGGCGCACCGGTTGCAGCAGCACGCCGGCCATCGCGGTGACCGTGCTGGCGATGCCGATGAAGGTCCAGGAACCTTCGAGCACGAACTGCATGACGACGAAGGCGATGCCGACCGGGAGGAAGAACGCCTGCGGGGTGAGGAGCTGGCTCACCACCAGATCGCGGTTGCCGACGCGCAACAGCGGGCGTTCGACGGCAGTCGTCTCGAAAGCGGCCGCGGGCCCGGTCGCGGAGGGTGGGGTCACCGTCGCGGGCCCGGCCAGCGCGAGCAGGCGCTCGCGCAGGGCGGAGGCCTCGCGCACGGTCAGGAACGACAGGGGCGCCTCGGTCTTGCCGCCGCCGATCACCTCCAGGCGCAGCTCGGCGAGGCCGGTGAGCTGGGCCAGCAGGGGACGGCGGAGCTCGACGGCCTGCAGACGTTCGAGGGGGATGGCCCGGTTGCGGCGCCAGATCACGCCGTCGGAGATGCGCAGCTCGCGGCCGACGACCTGATATCCGGTGGTGAGCCAGCCGACGATGGAGAAGATGACGACGCCGACCGCGAGGACGAGCACGACGAGCGTGAATCGCTCGAGGCCGACCCGCGACAGCGTCTGCCAGGACAGCGCCGCCACGATGACCGCGATGCTCTTGGCGCCGTGCAGCAGTGGGCTCAGCGGGTGAAGGCGCCGCCGCGGCTCCTCCTGCGCGGTGGTGGCGGGTGGAGCGGCGGCGGGCGGGTGGGGACCGGGGGTGCTCACAGGCCCTCGGCCCGGTCCTCGCCCAGGGCGGTGAGGCGGTCGCGCAGGCGGGAGGCCTCGGCCGGGGGCAGGCCGGGGATGCGGGCGTCGCTCGCGGCGGCGGCGGTGTGCAGTTGCACGGTGGCCAGGCCGAAGGCCCGTTCGAGCGGGCCCGCGGTCACGTCGACGAACTGCATCCGCGCGTACGGGACGATCGAGAGGCGGCGGATCAACAGGCCGTGCCGGACCAGAAGGTCCTGGTCGCGTTCGGCGTAGCCCCAGGCGCGCACGGCGCGGACCGTGACGAAACAGCGCCAGATCGCGTTGAGGACGACCAGCAGGATGCCCAGGCGCCACAGCCAGTGGCCCTGCAGGGCCCAGCCGACGGCCAGCCCGGCCACGATCACCAGCGACCAGGCGATGCGGACGATCAGCTCCACAGTGATCAGCTTCGGGGAGACCGGGCGCCACTCGACGGTGTCGGGCCACGGCTCCAGGGCATCGACGGCGGCACTCTGCGGCTCGGTCACAACTCGAAGCCTAGGAGATGGGCGCGCTCGACGCCGTACCGAAGGGCGTCACTTCGCGCAGGAAACCCCGGAGATCGAGGAAGTTTCCCAGGGAAATCCGATGTTCCTCGCACGCGAGCCACGTTTTGCGGTAATCGGGGGCGTGCAGCTTGGGGTTGTTCCACCGAAGTTGCCACACCGCTTCAGCCCGACAACCCTTGGCGGAGCACTGAGGGCTGAGTTCCACAGGGCTGAGTTCGACCGGGCTGGGTTCCATCGGGCTGGGTTTCATCGGAAAATTATGCGCCGGGCGACCACGGGGGAAGTCGCCCGGCGACGCGATGAATGTTACACGGTTCACGGCGTGACGCATCCACCCGGCTCGGGTGCCCGATCCGGCGTATCGCGCAGAAAGATCGACACGTCCGACCCATGGTGGCGGTCACCGGCGGCGCGTAATGCGACACCACGAGCGCGCTCTCAGGTCGGTCGTGTAAGTCTTGAGCGTCGGCAGCACGCCGGCGCGAGGAGTCGATGGCATTTTCGACCGCTGTGGAGGACCGGTGGCTCAGCCGCTCACGCCCGAGACCGAGAACAACAACGGCGCGGCCGCGCCGGTGCCCCCGGCACAGGACGCCTCGCAGCTCGAGCGCGCGATGTTCGAGGTCAAGCGGGTGATCGTCGGGCAGGACCGGATGGTCGAGCGCATGTTCGTGGCGCTGCTGGCCCGCGGGCACTGCCTGCTCGAGGGCGTGCCGGGCGTGGCCAAGACGCTCGCCGTCGAGACCCTGGCCCGGGTCGTCGGCGGCACGTTCTCCCGGGTCCAGTTCACCCCCGACCTGGTGCCGGCCGACATCGTCGGCACCCGCATCTACCGGCAGAGCAGCGAGAAGTTCGACGTCGAGCTCGGGCCGGTCTTCGTCAACTTCCTGCTCGCCGACGAGATCAACCGCGCGCCGGCCAAGGTGCAGTCGGCGCTGCTCGAGGTGATGGCCGAGCACCAGGTGTCGATCGGCGGGCAGTCGCACGCCGTGCCCGACCCGTTCCTGGTGATGGCGACGCAGAACCCGATCGAGCAGGAGGGCGTGTACCCGCTGCCCGAGGCGCAGCGCGACCGCTTCCTCATGAAGATCCTGGTGGGCTACCCGACCGACGCCGAGGAGCGGGAGATCGTCTACCGGATGGGCGTCAGCGCCCCCGAGCCCAAGCCGGTCTTCACCCCGGACGACCTGATCGGCCTCCAGCGCCGGGCCGACCAGGTGTTCGTGCACAACGCCCTGGTCGACTACACCGTCCGGCTGGTGCTGGCCACCCGCGCCCCGGCCCAGCACGGCATGCCCGACGTGGCCCAGCTCATCCAGTACGGCGCGAGCCCGCGCGCCTCGCTCGGCATCGTCCGGGCCACCCGCGCGCTGGCGCTGCTGCGCGGCCGCGACTACGCGCTCCCGCAGGACGTGCAGGACATCGCGCCCGACATCCTGCGCCACCGCCTCGTGCTCAGCTATGACGCGCTCGCCGACGACATCCCGGCCGACCACATCGTCAGCCGCATCATGCAGAGCGTCCCGCTGCCCTCGGTCGCGGCCCGCCAGGGCACCTCGCCCAACGGCACCCACCCGTCCGCCGCGCCCGTCAGTGGGGTCCCGCAGGGCGCGCCGGCCCAGAACGGAGCGGCATGGCCGGCGCAGCACTGAGTGGGCTGGCTCCCGAGGGCGAGACCGGGACCGCCCGGGCCGAGGCGGTGCTGTCCCGGCTCCAGCTGCTGGTCACGCGCAAGCTCGACGGGCTGCTGCAGGGCGACTACGTCGGCCTGCTGCCCGGGCCCGGCAGCGAGGCGGGGGAGTCCCGCGAGTACCGGCCCGGCGACGACGTGCGCCGCATGGACTGGCCGGTCACCGCCCGGACCACGCTGCCGCACGTGCGCCGCACGGTCGCCGACCGTGAGCTGGAGACCTGGATGGCGGTCGACCTGAGCGCCAGCCTCGAGTTCGGCACGGCCCAGTGGCTCAAGAGCGACCTGGTGATGGCCGCGGCGACGGCGATGGCCCACCTGACCGTGCGCGGCGGCAACCGCATCGGTGCGGTCGTGGGCACCGGCACCGGCGTACGGGCGAAAAGCGGACCCCGCTGGGGCCGCAAGCGGGACCCGCAACCGCAACCCGGCAGCGAGGTCGTCCGGATGCCGGCCCGGCCCGGCCGCAAGGAGGCGCAGGGTCTGCTGCGCGCGATCGCCCGCACCGAGATCCGGCCCGGGCGCGCCGACCTGGGCGCTCTCATCGACATGCTGAACCGGCCGCCGCGGCGGCGGGGCGTGGCCGTGGTGATCAGCGACTTCATGGCGCCGGTGGAGGGCTGGTCGCGGCCGGTCCGCAAGCTGGCCGTGCGGCACGACGTGCTCGCGATCGAGGTCGTCGACCCGCGTGAGCTGGAGATCCCCGACGTCGGGGTGCTGACCCTGGCCGACCCCGAGACGGGCGCGCTGCACGAGGTGCAGACCGCCGACCCGAAACTGCGCGCCCGCTACGCCGAGGCGGCCGCACATCAGCGGGGCGAGATCGCCCGTGCGCTGCGCGCCGCCGGCGCCGCCCACCTGCGCCTTCGTACCGATACCGACTGGCTGCTGGATGTGGTCCGATTCGTGGCCGCCCAGCGACACGCACGTACCCGGGGGACCAAGCGATGATCCGTTTCCTGGAGCCCTGGTGGCTGCTGGCGCTCCTGCCCGTGGTGATCGTGGCGGGCGTCTACGTGTTCCGGCAGTTCCGCCGCCGGCAGTACGCGATGCGGTTCACCAACGTCGACCTGCTCCGCACGCTCGCCCCGCGCGGCCTGGGCTGGCGCAAGCACGTCTCGGCCGCCGCCTTCCTGCTCTCTCTGCTGACCTTGGGCGCCGCGCTGGCCCGGCCCTCGGTCGACAAGGAGGAGCCGCTGGAGCGGGCCACCGTCATGCTCGCCATCGACGTGTCCCTGTCGATGGAGGCCGACGACGTCGCCCCCAACCGGATCGAGGCGGCGCAGGAAGCGGCCAAGGCGTTCGTCAACGAGCTGCCACCCACGTACAACCTGGGTCTGGTGTCCTTCGCGAAGTCGGCGAACGTGCTGGTGTCGCCGACCAAGGACCGCTCCGAGGTCGTCTCCGGGATCGACGGGCTGTCGCTGGCCGAGGCGACGGCGACCGGCGAGGCGGTCTTCACCTCGCTCGACGCGATCCGCTCGGTGCCGGCGGACGGGGCCGACGGCGCGCCGCCGGCCCGGATCGTGCTGCTCTCCGACGGCTACCGCACCTCGGGCCGGTCGATCGAGGACGCGGCGACGGCGGCCTCGCAGGCGAACGTGCCGGTCTCGACGATCGCTTTCGGCACCGACAGCGGCGTGGTCGACATCCGTGGCGCGCTGCAGCGGGTGCCGGTCGACCGGCTGTCGTTGCAGCAGCTGGCGGAGAAGACCGACGGCTACTTCTACGAGGCGGCGTCGGTGAGCGAGCTCAAGAAGGTCTACCAGGACATGGGCAGCTCGATCGGCCACCGGGTGCAGCCGCGCGAGGTCACTCAGTGGTACGCCGGAGTGGCGCTCCTGCTGGGCCTCGCGGCGGCCGCCAGCAGCCTGCTCTGGACTTCACGGCTGCCGTAGGACCCGGTCATGGGTTGCCGTGCACGAGGACGAACAGGACGACCACCCAGACGGCGGCGATGGTGAAGCTCAGCGGTGCGACGAAGTTCTTCATGTCGGGGGCTACTTCCACGCGGTGGCGGGCGAGGGGAAGCGCACACGGTCACGTCGCGGCCGGCACCCGCGCATCCGTGTCGCGGTGCACACGACGGGGCCGGGGCCGTCGACAGGACGGCACCGGTGGATGCGGGGCGGTGAAAAGGAACGTGTCAGCGACGGGGCTGACGAACGGCCCGGCCGCGACTAGGAGGATCGCTATCTCGCACAGCGATCACCTCCCGAGAGTCGTTTCGGCGTCAGGGCCGGATGGCACAATACCCCTTAAGGTTCCGCTAAGAAACTTCCCCCGCCCCGTCGTGGCGCGGAACACCCGATAGGACGACATCGCCGACCGCGCGCAGGGTGGTGCTACCCGGCGTCAGGTAGTAATCGTGGCCGGCCACACCGTCGGTGGGCAGCGCGAACGCTCCGAAGTCCGGATTCGACGGCCGCCGGCCGAGGCCCAGGCCGAGCAGGCGCACCTGGGGGATCCGGCGGATCCAGTCGGTCGGCGCGAGCGCCGACCAGACCCGTGCGCCGCCGAGATCGGCCGCGTGCGAGGCGCCGATGCCCGGGGCGCCCAGGGCGATCACGTCACCGACCCGCGGGAGCCGGGGTGCGGCCAGCCCGACGACGACCGAGCCGTAGCTGTGCCCGATCAGGGTCACCGCCAGGCCGGGGCGCTGGGTCTCCAGGGATCGGACGAAGGTGACCAGCGCGGCGGCGCCCGTCCGGGCCCGCCCGTAGGTGGCGGCGGCCGGCCCGATGCCCTCCGGCGGGTCGTAGCCCAGCCAGGCGATCACCGCCACGCCGGGGGAGCGCTTGCTCAGCTGCTCGTAGAGGGCGCGGGCCTGGACGCCCGGAGCGCGCCGGGGCACTCCGCCGAGGCCGCGGTCGAAGTCGGCCAGGACGGTGTCGACGCCCGGAACCAGGACGGCGACGCGCGACGCCGTGGCGAGGTCGCCGAGCACCTCCACCGCCCGCCCGTCGCCGGTCGGGTCGAAGGCGAGGAAGCGGCGGCCCTGGGCGGCCCAGGTGGCGTACGGGCAGCCGGTGGCCAGCATCCGTACGGCGGTCTCGCGGTAGGTGTAGTGGAGGGGCGGAAGTTGATCTTGAGCAACGGGAAGGGAAAGAGCGGACAAGGCCAGGACGAGCGGCAGGATTCGCATGAGCCGCAACGTCTCGCGGCGACGGGGTCCCGATCGTCACCCTCCAGACCGGACATCGATGTCCTACCCCGGTACTACGAGGCCGGTCTCGTAGGCGAAGACGACCGCCTGGGCCCGGTCGCGCAGGCCCAGCTTGGCCAGAATTCGGCCGATGTGGGTCTTCACGGTCTGCTCGGCCACCACCAGATCGGCGGCGATCTCCTGATTGGACAGGCCGCGGGCGATCAGGCGCAGCACGTCGGTCTCGCGCGGGGTGAGCGCGTTCAGCGCGGCCGGCCGCGGCCGGTCGGTGACGGGCCGGGCCGCGAACTCGGCGATCAGCCGGCGGGTCACCGAGGGAGCCAGCAGAGCCTCGCCGGCGGCCACGATCCGTACGGCCTGAATGAGATCGGCGGCCGGGGCGTCCTTGAGCAGGAAGCCGCTCGCGCCGGCGCGCAGCGCCGCGTACACGTAATCGTCCAGGTCGAACGTCGTCAGAATGACGACCTTGACATCCGCTGTGAGCCGCCGTGTCGCCTCCAGGCCGTCCATGACCGGCATCCGCACGTCCATCAGCACCACGTCGGGCCGCAGCTCCCGGGTCCGCGCGACCGCCTGCGAGCCGTCCGCGGCGTCGCCCACCACGAGCATGTCGGGCTGGGCGCCGAGCAGCGCGCCGAAGCCCTCGCGGACCATCGCCTGGTCGTCCGCGATCAGAATCTTGATCACTCGCCCGCCTCCACCGGAAGGACCGCCCGCACCACGAAAGCTCCCTCGACGACGCCGGCGGTCAGGGTGCCACCGAGCAGTGTGGCCCGTTCCCGCATCCCCGGCAGGCCGTGGCCGCCCTCGCCCACCGGGCCGGCCACGGGATTGCTGATCCCGAGCTCCAGACGCCCGCCGTCACCGCGGGCGGTCACCGTCACCGCCGCCCCCGGCGCGTGCCGCGCCGCGTTGGCCAGGGCCTCCTGCACGATCCGATAGGCGGCCAGCCCCACCGTCTCCGGCAGAGCGGGCACATCCGCGTACGACAAAGAAACCTCGACCCCCGCCGCCCGGGCCGTCTCGACCAGCTCGCCCACCTCACCGAAGCCGGGTTGCGGCGCCCGCGGAGCGTCGCCCTCGCCGGTCCGCAGCACGCCCAGCAGCCGCCGCATGTCGGTCAGCGCCTCCCGGGCCGCCGACGCGATCGTCGCCAGCTCCTGCCCGGCCTCGTCCGGCAGCCCACCCAGCCGGTAGGGCGCGGTCTCCGCCCGTACGGCGATCATCGACATGTGGTGGGCCACCACGTCGTGCATCTCGCGGGCGATCCGGGCGCGTTCCTCCAACACCGCCCGCTTGGCCCGCTCCAGCTCGGTCAGCTCCTCGTTCTCGGCGAGCATCCGGCGGGCCTGGCGCCACCGGGACACGATGTCGCCCATCACCGTGATCACCGCCACCAGCACGGCGGCGCCCCACGCGTTGGCCTCCGGCGCATAGGCGAAGATCGGTACGACCGTGAGGGCGGCCGCCCACACCGTCAGCGCCGTGTCCTGGGTGACGGCGAGCCGGCCCAGCACGAAGAGGAACCCCAGGATCTGCACGGTGTTCCAGGGCCACGCCTCCTTCGGGACGTAGTACATCGACCCGATGAACAACATCACGTAGCTGAACCGCCAGGCGAGGACGGGCCACCGGAAGGCCACCGCGACCGGCAGCACCGAGCCGATCGCGATGATCCCGATCGCTATGCCGGGCGCGTTCCGGTTCTCCCCGAGGTACGTCGCCGCAGCTCCGCCCAGGCCGATCAGCGCCAGAAGGCCGACCGGCCACGCGTAGACCCAGGGCCGGCGCCGGATCGGCGGCCGGGGTTTCTCCCGGCTCCAGAGCAACCGGCGCAACGGCCCCATGACGTTGCGCGCCGGCGCCGGGCCGATAGTCTCCATCCCGGCAGGTTACGGCGCTGACGAGGCGCCGTCGTGCCCCCGAGGTGCCACCCGGCACCCCCTACCTGGGTATGAGGAGCGTTTCGTCGTGGCTCGCACGGTATTGGTGACTGGCGGCAACCGGGGCATCGGCCTCGCCATCGCGCAGGCGTTCGCCAAGCAGGGTGATCGGGTCGCGGTGACCCACCGTGGCAGCGGCGCGCCCGAGGGCCTGTTCGGGGTGCAGTGCGACATCACCGACCCGGCCCAGGTCGACGCGGCCTTCACCGAGATCGAGAAGGAGCTCGGCCCGGTCGAGGTGCTGGTCGCCAACGCCGGCATCACCGACGACACGCTGCTGCTGCGGATGAGCGAGGAGCAGTTCGAGCGGGTGATCGACACTAACCTCAAGGGCTCGTTCCGGGTGGCCAAGCGCGCCAGCTCCAAGATGCTGCGCGCCAAGTGGGGCCGGATTATCTTCATCTCGTCGGTCGTCGGCCTCTACGGCGGGCCCGGCCAGGTGAACTACGCGGCGAGCAAGGCCGGACTGGTCGGCATGGCCCGCAGCATCACCCGTGAGCTGGGCAGCCGCAACATCACGGCCAACGTGGTGGCGCCGGGCTTCATCGAGACGGAGATGACAGCGGTCTTGTCCGAGGCCCGCCAGGCGGAGATCATCAAGGCGGTTCCGGCGGGGCGGCTGGCCAGCCCCGACGAGGTGGCGGCCGCGGTGACGTTCCTGGCGAGCGACGCCGCCGCGTACATCAACGGCGCTGTCATCCCGGTCGACGGCGGCCTCGGTATGGGTCACTAAACAACTTAGGAGCGTTTTCAGTGTCTGGACTGCTGGCCGGCAAGCGGCTGCTCGTCACCGGTGTCATCACCGACGCGTCGATCGCGTTCTCGGTGGCGAAGATCGCTCAGGAGCAGGGCGCCACCGTCGTGCTCACCGGCTTCGGCCGGCTGTCGCTGGTCGAGCGCATCGCCAAGCGCCTGCCGTCGCCGCCCCCGGTGATCGAGCTCGACGTGACCGACCCGGATCATCTGGCCGCGCTGCCCGACAAGGTGCGCGAGCACGTCGACGGCATCGACGGCGTCGTGCACTCGATCGCCTTCGGCCCGCAGAGCGTGCTCGGCGGCGAGTTCCTCAACGCCAAGTGGGAGGACGTGGCCAAGGCGATCCAGGTCTCCACGTACTCGTACCAGGCCCTCGCCGTGGCCTGCCTGCCGCTGATGCAGCAGGGCGGCGGCATCGTCGGACTGACCTTCGACGCGACCAAGGCGTGGCCGGTGTACGACTGGATGGGCGTGGCCAAGGCCGGCCTCGAGTCCGCCTCCCGGTACCTCGCTCTGCACCTGGGCAAGCAGGGCATCCGCAGCAACCTGGTCTCGGCCGGCCCGCTGCGCACGATGGCCGCCAAGTCGATCCCCGGCTTCGAGCAGTTCGAGGACGCGTGGGCCGACCGGGCGCCGCTCGGCTGGGACCTGCACGACACCTCGGCCGCCGGCAAGGCCGTCTGTGCCCTGCTCTCCGACTGGTTCCCGGCCACCACGGGTGAGGTTGTGCACGTCGACGGGGGTTACCACGCGCTCGGTGCCTGACCCGGTGACAGTATTGACAGGTGGTTTACGACGCCTTCGTCCTGCTGTCCTTCGGCGGCCCCGAGAAGTCCGATGACGTGATGCCGTTCCTGCGCAACGTGGTGCGCGGGCGCGGCGTCCCCGACGAGCGCCTGGCCGAAGTGGCCGAGCACTACTACCACTTCGGCGGCGTCTCGCCGATCAACCAGCAGAACCGCGATCTGCTGGCCGCGGTTCGCCAGGAGTTCGCCACCCACGGCATCGATCTGCCGACGTACTGGGGCAACCGCAACTGGCACCCCATGCTCACCGACACCCTCGCCCAGATGCGCGACGACGGTGTCAAGCACGCGCTGGGGTTCGCCACCAGCGCGTACGGCGGCTACTCGTCCTGCAAGCAGTACTGGGAGGACATCGCCAACGCCCGGGCCAAGGTCGGCCCGGACGCCCCGATGATCTCCAAGATCCGCCAGTTCTGGGACCACCCCGGCTTCGTGCTGCCCAACGTCGACGCCGTCCGGGCCGCCCTGGCCACGCTCGACCCGTCGCGCCGCGCCACCACGAAACTCGTCTTCACCGCCCACTCCATCCCGGTGACGATGGCCGAGACGGCCGGGCCGACCGGCGGCCGCTACACCGCCCAGCTGGAGGAGACGGCCCGCCTGGTGCACGAGCGCGCCGCCGCCGACCTGCCGTGGGATCTGGTCTGGCAGAGCCGCTCCGGCCCGCCGCAGGTGCCGTGGCTCGAGCCCGACATCAACGACCACCTCGTTCGTCTCGCCGAGGACGGGGTCACCGATGTGGTCGTCAGCCCGATCGGCTTCGTCTCGGACCACCTCGAGGTGGGCTGGGACCTCGACAACGAGGCCGCCGAGACGGCGCAGAAGCTCGGCCTGGGCTACGCGCGCGCCGCGACGCCGAACACCGACCCCCGTTTCGTCAGCATGGTCCGCGAGCTGGTCCAGGCGCGCACCGACGGCATCCCGCTCCAGCGACTCGGTACGCTGCCGGTCTGGGACGACTGCCCGGTGAACTGCTGCCCACCACCACGGCGACGAGGAGCATGATGCCTGAGCGCAAAGCCATCGAGAGCTGGCTCACCGACATGGACGGCGTCCTCGTCCATGAGGGTGTCCCGGTCCCCGGCGCGCCCGAGTTCGTCAACAAGATGAAGTCGTCCGGCAAGCCGTTCCTCATCCTGACGAACAACTCGATCTACACCCCGCGCGACCTGCAGGCCCGGCTCAACCGGATGGGCTTCGACGTGCCCGAGCAGTCCATCTGGACGGCCGCCCTGGCCACCGCGCAGTTCCTGCACGACCAGCGCCCCGGCGGCACGGCGTACGTGATCGGCGAGGCCGGCCTGACCACCGCCATGCACGCGACCGGCTACGTGCTGACCGATTTCAATCCCGACTACGTGGTGCTCGGCGAGACCCGTACGTACAGCTTCGAAGCCATCACCAAGGCCATCCGCCTCATCGACGGCGGCGCCCGCTTCATCTGCACCAACCCCGACGCCACCGGCCCGTCCAACGAGGGCGCCCTCCCCGCCGCCGGCTCCGTGGCCGCCATGATCTCCAAGGCCACCGGCGTCGACCCCTACTTCGTCGGCAAGCCGAACCCGATGATGATGCGCTCGGCCCTCAACACCATCGAGGCCCACAGCGAGAGCACGGCCATGATCGGCGACCGCATGGACACCGACATCCTCTGCGGCCTCGAGGCGGGCCTCGAAACGATCCTCGTCCTGACCGGCATCAGCACCCGCGAGGAAAGCGACCGCTACCCGTTCCGCCCGTCACGCGTCGTGAATTCGGTAGCCGATCTGATCCCCGAGATCTAAAACCAGATGTCGTAGCGGGGTGGGGTGTACGGACCGTAACTCCCGTCGAGGGCCGTGGCGGGGCGAGCAGGGCGCTGCGCGCCCAGAGCGCTCACCCCGCCACGGCGACGTGAGTAAGCGGTAACGCCCAAAAGCCAAACCGTGAGGGATGTCGCGTAACAGGCGTTATGCGCAATTGAGACTGTTTCGGGTCTTAGGGTGGGGGTGTGCCGCGCCTTCCCAGCTCTCGCCGCTTGGCCGCGGCCGGGGTGTTCGTGGCGGCGCTCGCCGTCGGCGTGGGCGTCGCGCGGGTTGACGCCGCCCCGCAGGGGGAGCGCTACGAGATCAGGGTGGCCCAGCGGGCCGTGGCCGTCGCGCCGGCGCCCGCTCGGAAGGCGGAGCCGGTGGCCGAGGCACGGCCGGCGCCGCGTGATCTGCCGGTGATCGACTACTGGGGTGCGCCGAGTGGGTTCCGCCGGGACGCGGCGCCCGCGTCGGTGGCGGCGATCCCGGAAGGGCTGCGGCCGCTGCGGAAGCTGGCCGTCTACGACGCTCCGGGCGGGCGGCCGCGCGCCTTCCTGCCGAAGTCGATCAGCGGCCTGCCCGTGACCCTCCCGATCGTCGAGCGGCGGCCCGGCTGGGCCGGCGTGCTGCTGCCCTCGCTGAACCGCCGCGTCGGCTGGATCCCGGAAAGCCGGCGCGGGTGGGAGGTCCGGCGGCTGCGGGACCAGTTGGTCCTGCATCGGCGCGAGCACCGGCTTGTCTGGCTGCGCGACGGCCGGCCGCGGGCGGACTGGGAAGTCGCCGTGGGGGCGCCGCGGACCCCGACGCCGCCGGGGCGGACCTTCGTCCTCGGGCGGACGATCACGGTGGGCGGGGTCTACGCCGGGCTGGACGCGCTCGTGCTCGGTGCGGTGCCGGACGACCGGGACGCACTCGCGCCGGCGCTGCGCAACGGGCACACCGGCATTCACGCCTGGAGCCGGCGATCCGCCTTCGGCCGCAGCGTTTCCAACGGCTGTGTGCGCCTGCCCGCCGGCGCGCAGCGGACCCTGCTGCGCCACCTCGCCTCCGGAACGCCCGTCCACATCGTCGACTGAGCCCCGTCAGCGGCGGAGGAGCCACGCGCCGTCGGCGGGGGAGGGGCCAGGGCGCCGTCGGCGGCGGAGGGGCCAGGCGCCGTCGGCGGGGGAGGGGCCAGGGCGCCGTCGGCGGCGGAGGAGCCAAGGCGCCGTCGGCGGCGGTGCCGTAGGCCGGGAAGGTGCCGTGTGCGCCGTGCCGAGCGGGTCGCCATCCTGGCGGAGCCGGCTGCGCGGGAGCCGGACTACTCCGCCGGGCGCCGCCCCTGGTTGATCCGGCGCACAGCGGCCAGCAGCCACTCGCCCGGGCGCCGGCGCCGGCCGATCAGCGTGGTGAAAGGGCTGTGCCGCAGCACCAGGCCCGGGTGGGCCCCGTGGACCCGGCCGGGCTCGCCGATCGGGCCGTCCACGTTGTCGATGTCGTTGTCCGGGCGGCGCGTGCGCTGCGAGCCCAGCCCGAGCCGGCGCACGCCCAGCAGCGCGTCGGTCACCGCGGGGGTGAAGCGCTGGGCCAGGCCGAACGCGGCGGCCGCCCCGCCGACCGGTATCTCCCGGCGGGGGTGGGCGGCGGCGTAGAGGATGGTCTCGGCCACGAGCTCGGGTGTGTAAACGGGCGGAGGCGGCTTGACCATGGTGCCGAGCCGGCTGCGGGCGTGCTCGAAGAACGGGGTGTCGATCGAGGCGGGCAGGATGGTCGTCACCGCGATCGGGGCGCCCTCCTGGGCCAGCTCGCTGCGCAGGCTGTCGTGCAACGCGCGGACGGCGAACTTGCTGGCCGTGTACGGAGCCTGCAGCGGCACGCTGCGGACACCCTCGGCCGACACGACCCCGATCAAGGTGCCACCCCCGGCCCGGCGCAGGGCGGGCAGGGCGGCCTGGATGCCGTGCAGTTGGCCGAGGAAGTTGACCCGCATCACCCGCTCGAACTCGGCGCTGCTGATGTCCTCCACCCGGCCCCAGATGCCGACGGCGGCGTTGTTGATCCAGGTGTCGATCCGCCCGAACCGCTGCTCGGCCGCCTCGGCCAGGGCGGTCACCGCGTCCGGGTCGGCGACGTCGGTCGGCACGGCCAGCGCGGTTCCGCCGGCTGCGGTGATCTGCTCGGCCAGCGAGTCGAGCGCTGTCGTGGTCCGCGCCGCGCAGACCACCCGTGCGCCTCGGGCCGCGAAGGCCAGGGCGGTGGCCCGGCCGATGCCGCTGGACGCTCCGGTGATCACCACGACCTGGTCGGGTACGGGTACAGGCATGCGTAGCCACTACCCCGATCGAGGTCGCTTAGTGCGCTTTCCGGCACCGGACCCACGAAGAAGGGCGCCGCCCGGAGGCGACGCCCTTCTCCACTGAATCCGGATCAGCAGCGGCCCTTGGTGACCACCGGCTCCTTGCTCGCCGAGACCTTCACACAGGCGAACGCGCCGTCGGCCGTCACCTGGGCGACGCCGCCGCGGACGACGGCGGCCTTGACGCCGTCGCCCTCCGCGTTGCGCTCGGCCACGGCCTGCTTGAGGTAGGTGTTGACGTTGCCCTTCTCCAGCTGGCGGAGCTGGACGTCGAGGGCGAGCAGGCGCGCCTCGGTGTACGCCGTGTCGCCGTCGAGGCCGCTGAGGCCGCCGCCCGCGGACGGGCTGGTGGCGCCGGCGCCGGCCAGGCCGGAGGTCAGCTTGCTCGGGTCGATCTTCGTGGCGCCCTCGGGGACCGCGATCTCGGAGCCCGTGGTGACCTCGAAGCGCAGCGCGGCCCGGCCGGTCGCGCCGTCGATGAACTGCAGGAAGTTCACCTCGATGGCGGTCAGCTTCTCATCCTTGATCCACAGGTCGAGGGTGATCGGCCGCTCCTTCGGCGCCTTCGGGAGCTCCTTGGTGACGTCGGTGCCGAGCTCCTTGCCGAAGACCCCGGCCAGCCGCTTGAACTCCTCGTACCCCTTCGTGGTGGACGAGGTCACCGTGAGGTGGGCCGGGTCGGCCGAGTCGCGGACGATCTGGGCGGACTCGAACAGGTTCTTCGCGCTCGTCTGGATCTCGCTCTGCAGCTTGGCCGCCTGAGCCGGGTCCTGCGTCGGCGTGGCCTTGCCGAGCGCGCCCTCGGTCACCTTGGCCACGTCGACCGAGACCCACTTGCCGTCGAAGAGCGCGGAGGCCTCGGGCAGCTCGGACGACAGGCCCTGGCGCATCTCGGTGATGTCGCTCGCGGCCGCGCCGAACTTGGTGGCCAGCTCCTGCACCGGCGCCTTGACGTAGACGACGCCGTCGACGACCCGTAGCTCGGTGCCGGTCACGCCGTCGATGGTGGCCGACAGCGACGCGCGGTCGTCCTTGTCGCCCTCGCCGGCCTTGTCGGTGGCGATGGTGAACGACGAGTTGAACAGCTTCTTCAACGTGTCGGCGTCGGGCACGTCGGCCGGGTCCTCGAGCTTGAGGCCGGCGGCCAGGTCGTCGGGGCTGCCGGTGACCTTGACCGTGAAACCGGTCTGCTTGGCCTCGGACAGCTGCGAGGCGGCGTTGCGCAGCTCGAGCTTGGGCTCGATCTGCTTGATCTGCTGGGCGCACGCGCCGGCGAAGGCCAGAGCGGTGGCACCGGCGGCGGTTCCCGCCAGGAGGCGCTTAACGCGCATTTTGGTTCTCCCCGTGATAAAAGTCAGCAACCTAGGGTGCTGCATCGACGTCCGACGCGCCATAGACGAACGTACTAATCCTTGTCAACGGGTGACTGAGTCCTTGATCACGGAGCGCCATGGTTGCCCGCGCAAGCGGGCAAGGGCGTCGCCGTGGCGAAAAACGGATTCCGGGCGCTGAGGTCAGTGCCGTTCCGCTGGTACTTCGGCGGGCAGATCGCGTCGGCGAGCGGCACCTTCCTGCAACAGACGGCGATCGGCTGGCTCGTGCTCCAGCTGACCGGCTCCGCCTCGGCACTGGGCCTGGTGCTCGCTGTGGGCGGGTTGCCGTCGCTGCTGCTGGGCCCGTGGGGTGGCAGCATCGCCGACCGGTTCGACCTGCGGCGGCTCCTGATCGTGACGCAGGCGATCTACGGGGCGCTGGCCCTGGCCATCTGGATCGCGGCCACCACCGGGCACGCCGGGGTGCCGCTGGTCATCGCGATCGGCGTCGCCGGCGGCATCGTCGGCATCGTGGACTCGCCGGCCCGGCAGGCCTTCGTGTCGTCGCTGGTGCCCCCGGACGACCTGGCCAGCGCGGTCAGCCTCAACGGGGTCGTGATGAACAGCGCCCGGGTCGTCGGCCCGGCCGTGGCCGGCGTGCTCATCGTCGCGGTCGGCGTCACCCCGTGCTTCCTGGTCAACGCGATCTCGTACCTGGCCGTGATCGGGGCTCTCCTGCTGATCCGCCCGCTCGGCGGCCCCCGGCACAAGCCCACGCACGCGACCGGCGTGGCCGCCGCCGTCCGCTACGCCCGCACCCGCCAGCAGGTGTGGCTGCCGCTGACCATGATGGCCCTGGTCGGCCTGCTGGCCTTCAACTTCTCGGTGGTGCTGCCGGTCCTGGCCAAGCAGACCTTCCACGGCTCGGGCGGCACGTACGGCCTGCTCTCGACCATGCTCAGCGTCGGCTCGATCGCCGGTTCCCTCGGCGTGGGCCTGGTCAAGCACCCGCGGCGGCAGTACCTGATCGTCACCGCGCTGGCCTTCGCGGCCGGGCTCGGCGCCACCGCCGCCGCGCCGAACGTGGCCACCGCGACGGTCACCCTGCTGATCACCGGCGCCGCCGGGTTCGCCTTCACCACCCTCGCCTCGACGACGATCCAACTGCACACCGCACCCGAGTACCGCGGCCGGATCGTGGCCCTCTGGGTCTTCGTCTACATCGGCACGACGCCGATCGGCAGCGTGCTCACCGGCTGGCTCAGCGGCCTCGGCGGCCCGCGCCTGGCGTTGCTGGTCGGCGCGGTCTCGTGCGTGGTCGCCGCCCTGATCGCCGCGCGGGTGAAGACTCCGCCGCACATCGACGACACCCTGCTCGACCTGACGCCGTCCCGGTAATCGTGCTGTTCAGGGACGCGCCGACACAGCGCCCGCCTCCGAGGTACCGCCTTGATATCGCCGTGCGACGCGGATACACAGGGCCACATGTCCGCCCTTCTCATCATCGCCGGGCCACCCGGAGCCGGGAAGTCGACCATCAGCTCCATCGCTTCCTCGCGCCTGTCGCCAAGCGTCCTGATCCGCGGAGATGCCTTCTTCCGGTTCCTGGACCAGCGCAAGCAGGAGCCGTGGCGGGCGGCGGCGAAGGAGCAGAACCGGACGGTCATCCGCGCCTGCTGTTGTCTAGCTACCGTCGGGGTGCCCTACTCTGTCGCGAGATGACGTGGCCGAATCGTTCCCCATGACACCGGCTACCGCGGTGTGAATGCGCGGCTAGCGCGAGGCGAACCAGCGGTCGGCAATCGCCGTGTGCAGGCTGAAGCCCAGTTCCTGGGGCGCGGCCAGGATCTCCCAGCCCAGCGACTCGTCGTTCGGCTCGGACAGGGGCATGTCGGACACGTGGGCCAGCGCCGGCAACAGCCCGAAGACGAGCAGGGTCCCGTCCGGGGCGCTCCGGGTGTCGTACAGGCGTACCTCGCAAGGGTCTGCTCTGAGCCCGGTCTCCTCGAAGAGTTCGCGGACGACGGCCTCGGGCCACGCCTCGCCGAAGTCGATGAAGCCGCCGGGCAGCGCCAGCTGGCCGGCGGCCGGGGGAATGGCGCGCCGGACCGTCAGCAGGCCGCCGCCGACCGGCTGCACCGCCACCCCGACCGGGGTGGGGTTGCGATAAGTGGTCTCACCGCAGGCGCCGCAGCGGCGCGGCCACTCCCGTACGGCGCCGAAACGGGCCCCGCAGAACGTGCAATGCAGGAACCGGTCAGGCATGCAGCGGCGAGTTGCACGCGGCGACCAGCGCCTGCCGGCACGCGGTCGTCAACGGGCGCAGCGCCGCGTCGCGCTGCTGAGCCTCGAAGCCGTTCACCGCGCCGCCCGGCGCGCTGGTCCCGGCCAGCGCCAGCACCTGGTCGAGCACACTGGCCCGGGCGAACAGCCGCCGCGCGCGGGGGTCGAAGCCCGGCGGCAGCGTGGCCGTGCTCTCCGGGCGGCGCAGCGCCTGCAGAGCGCCGGCCAGCTCGGGTTTCCACTGGGCCACGTCGAGCTTGGTCAGTTGCGCGGTGGCCTCGCTCAGCGCGAGGGTCAGCTCGCCCTCGGCCTCGGCCGCGCCCATCTGGAAGACCGGGCGGTAGCCCTCGACCGGGAAGTAGCGCCAGACCACCGTCTCGAATTCGACGCCGGAGCCGGAGACGTGCCGCCGCACGTCGGGCACCACGCCGAAGTCCGGGGTCATCACGGCCTCGCCGGCCAGCATCGCGGCGCCGGTCAGCTCGCCCGGGCCGGGCAGGCCGCGCGGGTCGCCGGGCGCCGGCAGGACCAGCCGGATGTCGTCGGGGTGCACCTTGGCGAAGGCCGGCAGGCCCTGCGGCAGCGGGACGTCGGTCCAGGTGCCGGGCGCGTCGGCGAACAGGTGTTCCTCGTCGTGGGCGATCTCGTCGGCGAGCTCGTCGAACGGCACGAGCCCGGCACGCCAGGCGCGAACCCAGGACACGAACCGGGTGGAGCGCCGCGTGGTGCGGGTGGCCGCATCAGCTGCGGGGGACATGCGAGCAAGGGTACGTGCCCACCGGGAAGCTTGTCTCGGCCGGAGAGTCATAAGTGGCGTGTCCGAGCCCACGGGTTACGGTGCCTGGCATGTATGGGGAGGACGTGCTCAAGGGCGACTGGCGTAAGCGCCGGACCGTGCCCGAGGTGGACGCCGAGCGGGACCTGGTGGTCGAGGACGCGGAGTCGGGCTTCTGCGGTGCGGTGATCGGCTTCGAGTTGGGCGCGGTGGTGCTCGAGGACCGGTTCGGCAAGCGGCGCAACTTCCCGCTGGCGCCGGCCGCGTTCCTGCTCGACGGCAAGACGGTGACGCTGCGCAAGCCGGCCGCGGCGCCGGCGCAGGCCCAGCGGCGGGTCACCGCGTCCGGCTCGATCGCCGTCGACAACGTGCGCGCGCAGGTGGCGAAGGCGAGCCGCATCTGGGTCGAGGGCATCCACGACGCGGCCCTGGTCGAGCGGATCTGGGGCGACGACCTGCGTATCGAGGGCATCGTGGTGGAGCCGCTGGACGGCATCGACGACCTGGCCGCGGCGGTGCGGGAGTTCCAGCCGAGCTCGCGGCGGCGGCTGGGCGTGCTGGTCGACCACCTGGTGGCCGGCTCGAAGGAGAGCCGGATCGTGTCCTCGGTCACCGATCCGAACGTGCTGGTCACCGGCCACCCGTACGTCGACATCTGGCAGGCGGTCAAGCCGGAGCGGGTGGGCCTGTCGAAGTGGCCGGTGATCCCGCCCGGCCGGCCCTGGAAGGAGGGCATCTGCCAGGCCGTCGGCGTGCGCGAGCCGGCCGACATGTGGCGGCGGATCCTGCGCTCGGTGAGCAGCTACAAGGACGTCGAGACCCCGCTGATCAACTCGATGGAGCGGCTGATCGACTTCGTCACGGTCCCATGACCGTCGCGAGGCGCCGCGCGGCCTCGGCCAGGCGGTCCGGCGGCTGCGCGGCGTAACCCAGGATCAAACCCGGCGGTCCGGGTGTCAGGCAGTGCCACGACAGGGGGTGCGTGAGTACGCCGGTACGGGCGGCCGCGCGCTCGGCGAGCACCGTGTCCGGCGTGTCCCCATCGGTCATGATCAGCAAGTGGAGCCCGGCCGCGACGCCGGTGACCCGGCCGCCCGGCAGGTGCTGCCGCAGCCCGGCGAGCAGGGCGTCACGCCGCCGCCGCTGCCGGGACCGGACGGTCCGCAGGTGCCGTTCGTAGTCACCGGACGCGAGCAGCCGGGCCAGCACCAGCTGCGGCAGGGCCGGGTTGCCGAGGTCGCTGTCGTGCTTGGCCGCGAGCAGTTCGGCCTGCATCGGCCGGGGCGCCACCAGCCAGCCGAGGCGCATCCCGGGCGCGAGCGATTTGGAGACGCTTCCGCAGTACGCGACGTGATCGGGCGCCGATCCTTGCAGGGCGGCCACGGGCGCCCGGTCGTAGCGGTGCTCGGCGTCGTAGTCGTCCTCGATGATCAGCCCGGGCCAGGTCAGCAGCGCCCGCCGCCGGGCCGGGCTCAGCACCACCCCGGTCGGGAACTGGTGGGCCGGGGTCAGCAGGACCGCGTCCTGCGTCAGCGCGCCGACCTGGAGCCCCTGCTCGTCGACGGGCACCGCCTCCGGGCGTACACCCCAATGCGCGAGCTGGTCCCGCGCCCCGCGTGACCCCGGGTCCTCGACCGCGACAGCGGTCCGGTTCCGCGCGTGCAACGTCTGCGCCAGCAGGGCGAGGGCCTGGGCGACGCCGCCGACCACTATGACGTCGTCCGGTTCGCAGCGCACCCCGCGGATCCGGGCCAGCCACGACGCCAGCTCCGTGCGCAGCCGGGGCGCGCCGCCCGGATCGCCGTAGCCGAGGTCGGCCGCGGTGATCTCGTCGAGGACCGCCCGCTCGGCCCGCAGCCAGGCCGCGCGCGGGAAAGCGGCGAGGTCGGGAACGCCGGGGGAGAGGTCGATGTCGATCCCCTCGGGCGGCGGCAGCGGCAGCCGGATCGCGGCCAGATCGCGGCGGCGGTCGGTGGTCCGGGCCGAGACCGCCGGCGCGGCCGTGACCACCGTGCCGGCGCCGGTGCGCGCGGTGGCCAGCCCTTCGTCGACGAGCCGTTGGTACGCGTCGACGACGACCCCGCGGGAGACGGCGAGTTCGGTGGCGAGCTGCCGGGTGGCGGGCAGCTTCGCGCCGGGGGTGAGACGGCCGGTGGTGATCGCGGCCCGCAGCGCGCCGGCCAGCCAGGCGGTGAGGCCCTTGGGCGGCGCCTCGGCCGGCCGGAGCTGGAGGAAGTCGGACATTGGTCCTCCCGGGCGATCCGCGATTGGTCCTTCAATCGGACCATACCGCCGACGAGCATGAGGGACGTGACATCTTTGCCCGCCCTTTCGGGCGCCCTCGGAATGGTCTTCGTCGGCGGCAGCGTCGCCGTCTCCGGCGTGCTCGGCGACGCCCCCGCCCTGACCGTGCAGGCCTTGCGGTACGCGGTGGCCTGCCTGCTGCTGGTGCTCTACGCCCGCGTCATCGGCCGCCGGCTGGTGCGCCCGCGCGGCGCCGAGTGGCTGTGGCTCGGCGGGGTCGTGCTCACCGGCATGTTCGTGTTCAACCTGGCCCTCGTGCACGGCGCCCGGCACGCCGAGCCGGCGGTCCTCGGGGTGGCGGTGGCCTGCGTGCCGCTGCTGCTCGCGGTCGGCGGTCCGCTGCTGGAGGGCCACACCCCGGCCCCGCGCCTGCTGCTGGCGGCCGCGGTGGTCACCGCGGGCGCGGTCCTGGTGCAGGGCCTCGGCCGGGCCGACGGGATGGGGCTGGTGTGGGCGCTGGTCACGTTCGTCTGCGAGGCCGGCTTCACGCTGCTGGCCGTGCCCCTGCTGAACAGGCACGGCCCGCTGGGCGTATCGGTCCACTCCACGTGGATGGCGGCCGGGGTGTTCGGGCTCGCGGCCCTGTTCCTGGAGGGCCCGTCACCCCACCTGCGCGCCGCGCACGTGTTCGCCGGGATCTACCTCGCGATCGCGGTGACGGCCTTGGCGTTCGTCCTCTGGTACACGTGCGTGTCCCGGCTCGGCTCGGCCCGCGCGGGCTTGCTCACCGGCATCGCCCCCATCGCCGCCGCGGCGGCGGGCGTGGCCCTGGGCGGCCCGATGCCGAGCCCGCTGGTGTGGGCGGGGATCGCTTTGGTGGCGCTCGGACTCGCCGTGGGCATGGCCCCGCGCCGGCACCTCCCGGCGGCCGCCTCGTCCCCGCTCCCCGGACCTGAAGTCATGCCCTCGCTTTCCCCGCCGACCGTGCCGCTGGCGCTGGCCGCCGCGTCCCCGCCCGCGGTTGCCGCCGCGCCTCTGACGCCTTCCGCCACGCTCCCGCCCGCGCCTCCAACGCCTTCCGCCACGCCCCCGCCTCTAACGCCTACCGCCCTGCCCACGATCGCCGCCCCGTCCCCGAACCCGGGATCCGCCGCTGAGCCCACCGCCCTTTAGCCGTCTGCACCCCGCCGCCATGCTCGCCGCCTCGGCCCTCTCCGTCCGTCGCGCCTTCGGCGCCTTTCCCGCCCGCCGTCTCTCCCTCCGTGCCCGCAGCCATGCCCGCCGTCTCTCCCTCCGCGCCCGCAGCCATGCCCGCCGTCTCTCCCTCCGCGCCTGCCACGCCCGCCGCCTCGCCCTCTGCGCCTGCCTCCTCCGCCGCCGCGCCCGCCGCGCGCGCCGCGCCCGCAGCCTCGGCCTCCGCGCCCGCAGCCATGCCTGCTGCCTCGCCCTCTGCGCCCGCCGGGCCCGCCGCTTTTCTCTCCGCGCCTGCCGTCTGCCGCCCGCCCGCCGCCCGCGGCCGCTGTCGGCTGACTTCTCGCTATGTCTTCGGTCTGCCGCCGGTCGAGCGAATCAGCGATACGTCTTTCTCGTATCGTCGCTCCGATGTCGTGCTATGGTTGGCTTATCGGCGATACGCAGAAGGCGTATCGACATGATCATTGAGGTGAGACTCATGGCCGTAGCTGTAGTCACCGGTGCCTCGCGCGGGATCGGCCGCGCCGTCGCCATCGCCCTCGGCGCCGCCGGCCACGACGTGGTCGTCGGTTACGCCGGCTCGGCGGGTGCCGCTGAAGAGACCGTCTCGCTGGTCACGCGGGCCGGCGGGCGTGCCGTGGCCGCTCAGGCCGATGTCGCCGACGAGCAGGCCGTGGCCGGCATGTTCGATCTGGCCGAGAAGGAGTTCGGCGGGGTCGATGTCGTGGTCAACTCGGCCGGGTCGATGGTGCTGTCCCCGCTGGTCGACCTGAACCTCGACGACCTCGACCGCATGCACCGCACCAACATTCGGGGCAGCTTCGTGGTCGCCCGCGAGGCCGCCCGCCGCCTGCGCGACGGCGGCGCCATCATCATGATCTCCACGTCCGTGGTCGGCCTGCAGTTCCCGTCGTACGCGGGCTACGCCGCCAGCAAGGGCGCCGTGGAAGCCATGATTCTGGTCCTGGCCCGCGAGCTCCGGGGCCGCAACATCACGGTGAATGCGGTGGCCCCCGGCCCTACCGCCACCGATCTGTTCCTGAACGGCAAGGACCAGTCCGTCATCGACAACCTGGCCAAGCAGCCCCCGCTGGAGCGCCTGGGCCAGCCCGAGGACATCGCCCAGGTTGTCGCCTTCCTGGCCGGCCCGGCCGGCCACTGGGTGAACGGCCAGACCGTCCGAGCCAACGGCGGCATCATCTGACCCGCCGCGGCCCGGCGGTTGCCAGAGGCTGGGCCTCGTCGGAGCGTCCCCGGTTCGGCGGTTGCCGGGGCTGGGGTGTGTCAGGCCGGCTCGGTGCGGTGGTCGTAGGCGTCGCGGGCGGCGTGTACCTGGGCTGCCCGGCGGCCGCTCCATGAGCAGAGGACCTTGGTCTCCTCGGCGATCTCGGCGCCGAGCGGGGTGAGGGCGTAGATGACCTGCGGCGGGGCGGCCTCGCCGTGCACTGTGCGGCTGACCAGGCCGTCGCGCTCCATGGTGCGCAAGGTCTGCGCCAGCATCTTGCGGCTGATCCCGCCGACCGAGCGCTGCAGCTCCGAATAGCGCTGGGCGCCGCGCTCGCGGAGGCTCATCAGCATCAGCAGAACCCACTTGTCGGCCAGGTCGACGAAGACGTCGCGGCTCGGGCACGCCGCGTCGAGGAGGTCCATCTCCCGGTTCGGATCGATCTGTACGGCATCGACGGCCGCGTGGCGCTGTGACACAGCATCCAACTTACACCTGCCCTGTCGGGAAGACTTGGTAACCAAGAGAGACTTAGACTCTTGCGTAAACCAGCTACACCGAGGAGCAGTTCATGTCCGAGACCATTCGCCGTCCGCTCGTCGCCGTCGCTTACCACTCCGGGTACGGGCACACCGCCGTACTGGCCGAAGCTGTTCGCCGTGGCGCTGAGAACCAGGGCGCCGACGTGGCCCTGATCGCCGTGGACGCCATCACCGAGGACCAGTGGCGGCAACTGGACGACGCCGACGCGATCATCTTCGGGGCGCCCACCTACATGGGTGGCGCCTCGTCGGCCTTCCACGCCTTCGCCGAGGCGACCAGCGGCCGCTACCTCGCCAACCGCTGGGCTGACAAGATCGCCAGCGGCTTCACCAACTCGGCCTCCAAGAGCGGCGACAAGCTGAACACGCTCAACTTCATGACCGCCCTGGCCGCCCAGCATCACATGCTCTGGATCGGCCTGGGCCTGGCTCCGGGGTGGAACGCCACGACGGCCGCCGAGCACGACCTCAACCGGCTCGGCTTCTGGCTCGGCGCCGGCGCGCAGACCCCGCAGGACGGCGGCGTCGACACCGTCCACGCGGCCGACGTCGCCACCGCGGAGCACCTGGGCCGTCGCGTCGCCCACCAGTCCGCGATCAACGCCGCCGGAAAGGCGCTGCTCGCCGCCGCGGCCTGACAGCGCGAGAATCAGGCGAGGTGGGACGGGTCGCGACTGAAGACGAAGGTGGCGATGTCGAGGCGGTCGACCTCGCCGTCCGGGGTGCGCAGGACGGCGAGGATCTCGCCCTCGTTCTCGCCGTCCACGCCGCGCCAGCGGTCGGGGGCCTCGCGGGTGAACCGGGTCCAGTGGAACGGTCCGGTCATCTCCAGGGCGGCGCCGTCGGCGACGATCTCGTACTCGCGGCCCATCCACCACCATCGGCCCACCAGCGACGCCGCCTCGCCGGTCGGGGGCGACGGCGGCTGCCACGGCGCGGGCGGGGCCGGCGGCTCGGCGTCCAGCACTGCGGTCAGGGCTTCCAGGCTCACCTCTCTGATGCCGGTGCCCCTCAGGCCGTACGCGTTGGCGAAAGCGATGACCCCGATCCGGCTGCGCCGGTGCACCGCGAGGAAGGCGTTGTAACCGGGCATGGAGCCGCCGTGGCCGACGAAGACGCGCTCGCCCACCCGGAACAGCTGGGGGCCGAGGCCGTGGCCGGCGGTCCACGACTCGAGGTCACTGATCACCACCGGCGCGCACATCTCGTCGACCGTTTCGCGGGAGAGCACCGCCGGGGCGGGGTCGGTCCAGAACGCCGCCCACTTGGCCATGTCGGTGATCGTCGACCAGAGCTGGCCGGCCGGGGCCATCGCGCCCGAGTCGAGGCGCGGCTCCTCGTGCGTCGTGCCGCCCAGCGCGTGCACCACATAGCCGCGGGCGAAGGGCTCCACCGGAGCGTACGTCGTGCGTTTCATGCCCAACGGGTCCAGCACCCGCTTGCCGACCAGCGTCGCCCAGCTCTCGCCCGTCACCTTCTCCAGGACCGCGCCCAGCAGGCCGTAGGCCAGGTTCGAGTAGCGGAAGCGGCGGAACGGCGGGCCGGCCACCTTGTCGTACCCGAGCTCGGCCAGCAGTTTGTCGACGTCACCGCCGGGGGCGCGTTCCCACCAGGCGCCGTCCGGCTCGCGTTGCAGGCCGGAGACGTGGCCGAGCAGCTGGCGCAGGGTCACGCCGCCGATCGGGGTGCCCGGCAGGTGGCGGTAGAGGAGGTCGTCGAGGGCGAAGAAGCCCTCGTCGCGCAGCTGCATGACCATGGTCGCGGTCAGGGTCTTGGTGATCGAGCCGAGACGGTACTGCGTTTTCGCGTCCGGCCGGGGGTGCTCCCCGGCGAAGGACTGGTGCAGCACCGCCCGGTCCCGCACGATGGCCAGGGCGAAGGACGGCGTACGCCCGTCGGCCTGCGCCCGCGCGGCGATCTCATCGACCCGCCGGCCGGTCTGCGGTAGCAGCGATGGAAGCGGCGACACGGAGGACCCTCTCGATAAACGACTGATGGGTACAACTGTGTACTACGGATTGAGTGTCGCCCCCGATGCACCGAATCTGCGCTCGGTGTATGGGAAGTCGCCGTACGTGCGCGAGCGTGCAACGATCGACGTGTGGAAGCGGTTCTCTGGATCGTGCTAGGCATCGCGTTGGCGATCGCCGAGGCGTTCACGGCCACGTTCCTCATCATCTTCTTCGCGGCGGGCGCGCTCGCCGCGGCCGGCGTGGCCGCCCTGGGCGCGCCGCTGCTGGTTCAGGTGATCACGTTCGCGCTCGTCTCCGGCATCTCGGTCGGCGCGCTCCGGCCGATCATCATGCGGCACGCCCGGCCCGCCTCCGAGACCGGCGAGACGCCGTTCGGGGTGGAGGCGATCGAGGGCAGCCACGGGCTGGTGCTCGAGGAGGTCGACGCCGACCGGGGGATGATCAAGCTGGACGGGGAGCTCTGGCAGGCCCGGTCCTTCGACGGCAACGAGAAGTACCTACCCGGCGAACGCGTCCGGGTCATCAAGGTCAAGGGCGCCACCGCCATCGTGTGGCGCGACGACCTGCCCAACATATAGAGAGGCGCCATGGAAGCTGTGATCGGTGTACTCGTCATCGTGATCGTGGTCTTCGCCATCGTCACGTTGCTCCGGTCCGTCCGCATCGTCCCCCAGCAGCGTATGGACGTGGTGGAGCGCCTGGGCAAATACAAGCGGACCCTGTCCCCGGGTCTGAACCTGCTGGTGCCGTTCGTCGACTCGGTGCGCAGCAAGGTGGACATGCGCGAGCAGGTCGTCTCCTTCCCGCCGCAGCCGGTGATCACCTCGGACAACCTGGTCGTCTCGATCGACACGGTGCTCTACTTCAAGGTGGTCGACCCGGTCCGGGCCACGTACGAGATCGCGAACTTCCTCCAGGCGATAGAGCAGCTGACCGTCACGACGCTGCGTAACGTCATCGGCTCGCTCGACCTGGAGCGTGCTTTGACCAGTCGTGAGGAGATCAACCGGCACCTGTCGTCGGTGCTGGACGAGACCACCGGCCGCTGGGGCATCAAGGTCACCCGCGTCGAGATCAAGGCGATCGAGCCGCCGCCGAGCATCCGCGACTCGATGGAGAAGCAGATGCGCGCCGAGCGGGACCGCCGCGCCGCGATCCTGAACGCCGAGGGGCACAAGCAGTCGCAGATCCTCACCGCCGAGGGTGAGAAGCAGGCGGCGGTGCTGCGCGCCGACGGTGACCGGCAGGCCCGCATCCTGCAGGCCGAGGGCCAGGCCAAGGCCATCCGTACGGTCTTCGACGCGATCCACACGGCGAACCCGTCGCAGAAGGTTCTGGCCTACCAGTACCTTCAGGCCCTGCCGCAGATCGCCAACGGCTCGGCCAACAAGGTCTGGATCGTGCCGACCGAGCTGACCAAGGCCCTCGACGGTCTGGGCGGCGCGCTGGGCGGGCTGGCCAACATGGCCGGCGACGCCCCGAAGGCGGGGGTCGACGCGGCCGCCGTCGAGCGTGAGGCGGTGGCCGCGGCGCAGGCCGCGGCGGCCGAGGCCAACAAGATCAACGAGGCCGTACGGGAGGCGGAGGCGCAGGTCAGCGGCGACCCCGACAAGACGGCCGCCCTGCCCGCTCCCGAGCCGATTCCGCCGTCGGCCGCCCTCGGCGGCGCCGACTACAACGGCGCGGCCGACCTCGAGGGGCGACGCGAGCGCGCCTGACGTTTTTGATCGCGGCCGGCCCGAACGGGTCGGCCGTGTCGCGTCCGAGCGGGGATAATCATGCTGCCGCCCGGTTCCTCGCGCGGCCACGGATGCTTCAGGAGGCACGGATGTCTGAGTCCACCGCAAATTCCGAGACCCCGGACGAGACGCCGGAAGCCGAGCAGCCCGAGGAGTTCCTCAACCGCGCCGCCCGCCGGGCGGCGAAGGGCAAGGCCAAGGGCCATTCGCATCACACCGAGCACACGCACGGCGGCCCGCACGGCCGCGGCGCGGTGCAGAGCCCGCGGCAGTACGGCAACCGCCGCAGCGGTTGATCAAGGAGGGCCTTCAGTCAGGTCAAGGGCGGCCGGTGGGGTGGTTGGATGGGGTCGTCGCGGCCCAGCTCCCAGAACGCCACAGCTGCGGCCGCGGCGACGTTCAACGAGTCCACGTTGCGGCGCATCGGGATCTTCACCGGTACGTCGCTGGCGGCCATCGCGTTCTTCGACAGGCCGGGACCCTCCGCCCCGAGGAGCAGGGCGGTGCGCTCCCGCTGAGATGCGGTGAGCCGCTGCAAGGCCACCGCGTCAGGGTCGGGGGTGAGGGCCAGCACGGTGAACCCGGCGTCCCGCAGCTGTTGCAGGCCCGACGGCCAGGGCTCGAGGATCGCGTACGGCACCGCGAAGACCTCGCCCATGCTCACCCGCACGCTGCGCCGGTAGAGCGGATCGGCGCATGTCGGCGAGAGCAGCACGGCGTCGATGCCGAGCGCCGCCGCCCCGCGGAAGACCGCGCCGATGTTCGTGTGGTTGTTGACGTCCTCGAGCACGGCCACCCGGCGGGCGCCCTCGACGACCTCCGCGGCCGACGGCAGCGGCCGGCGGTGGAACGACGCCAGCACACCCCGGTGCACGTGGAAGCCGGTCACCTTCTCCAGCACCGACGGCACTGCCGCGTAGACCGGCGCGTCGTCCGGCAGGTCGGCGATCTGGCCGGTCCGCTTGGCGTCGATCAGGTAGGACCGGGGCCGGTATCCGGCCCGCAGCGCCCGCCGCAGCACCAGCTCGCCCTCGGCGATGAACAGCCCGTTCGGCGGCTCCCACTTCGTCCGCAGTTCCAGGTCGGTCAGCGCGTGGTAGTCGCCCAGCCGTTCGTCGTCCGGGTCGGTGATCTCGAAAACCACTGAAGTCAGTCCACCCGGTACGTCAGGTGGGTGGCGTGACCCGAGGCCCGCACGTGGATCTGGCGCAACTGCCGGGGCGACGCGCCCTGGAACAGCGGGGTGCCCGACCCGAGCAGCACGGGGGCCAGGTGCAGCCGCAGCTCGTCGACGACGCCGGCCTCGATCGCGCCGCGGATCACCGCGCCGCCGCCCATGACCACCACGTCCCGGCCGTCGGCCAGCGCGGTCGCCTTCGCCACCGCGCTACGCACACCGTCCACGACGAAGCTGAACCGGTCGCCGAGGCGTACCGAATCGGGCGGGTTGGAAGTGACGACCAGCACCGGCGGCGCCGTGTTGAGCCCGGCGCCGTAACCCTCCTCGTCGTTCCACCCGTGCGGGCCGTCGACGACGTCGAACAGGGCCCGCCCCATGACGACAGCGCCGGTCGCGTCGGTCGCCTCCTGAAGCACCGCACGGTCGATCGCGTCACCCTCGAAGACCCACCGGTGCAGCGCGTCGCCTCCGGTGCCGAGCCCGTTGTCCGGGCCCGGATCAGGCCCGGTGACGTACCCGTCCAGCGAAACCGAGATGTCGGCGACCACCTTTGTCATGCACCGAGCATGCCATTCAGGTCTTCGGGATCAACCGGCCACCCGTCCAGGCGAGGCCGGTTCCGGCCGCGAGGAGCAGCAGGGCGCCCACGGTCGGCAACGGCTGCCGGGCCTCGGCGCCGGCGCCGAGGGTGACCGCGGCGAGCATGAGCAGTACGCCGTCGGCCGGGTTGACCAGGCGCGAGCGGAACACCGCCCAGCCCATCACCAGCCACCCGACGCCGGCCGTCGCGGCCGCGGTCACCGCGACCAGGCGCAGCTGATCGGCGGTGAGTGGCGCCCCGGCGGCCACCGTCCCTTTGGGCAGCGCGGCCAGCGGCAGGGTCAGCACCTGCCCGCCCAGCCCCAGCAGCAACCCGGTCAGCGCGGTCCGCCGGGTGCGGGCGCCGGCCAGCAGCCCGGCCAGGGCGATCAAGGCGATGGCGGCCAGCCAGTTGGCGGCCAGCTCGACGACTAGGGGCCCGGGTGGCGTGTCGATGCCGAGCGTGGTCCAGCCGTACAGCAGGGCCGCCGCCGGCAGCGCCCACAGGGCCAGGCGCGCGTACCGCCGTACACCCCAGACCCAGACCGCCTCCCGCACCGGAAGATGATCGTCGTGTCCGGCCGAGCCGGCGGGCGGGGTCGCGGCACCGACCCAGGCCGGGGAGACCCGCAACGGTCGTCCGCTGGCCGTGCGGTGATGGCTGATGGTCATGGGTGTGCCCTCGCGTCGGCTCAAGCCGAACGGCCCGGGGGTAACCGTCGGGAATCCTGGCCGAAGCCTCGCAAATGGCGGAGGTCCCCGCACCCGGTTCGGCGGAAAAAACGCCGATAGGCTGTCGCCGATGATTGAATTGCGCACCGAACGCCTGCTTCTGCGCCAGTGGCGCGACGACGACCTCGACGCCTGGGCCGACCTCAACGCCGACCCGGCGGTCCGCGAATTCTTCGGTACGGTGCTGGCCCGCGACGAATCACTGGGGTCGCTGAATCACTTCCGCGCCGAACTGGACGCACGCGGCTGGGGCTGGTGGGCCGTCGAGGCGCCGGACGAAGGCGGCCTGATCGGCATGGCCGGCCTCGACCCGGTCGACGACCAGGTGCCGTTCGAGGGCACCGAGGCCGGCTGGCGCCTGGCCCGCAAGACCTGGGGCAAGGGGTACGCGACGGAAGCGGCACGAGCGGTTCTCGAGTACGGGTTCACCCAGCTCCGCCTGCCGGAGATCCTGGCCATCGCCGCCGCCGGCAACGTCCGCTCGCACGCGGTGATGCGCCGCCTCGGCATGACCCACGACCCGGCCGACGACTTCGACGACCCGACGGCGCCGCCCGGCCCGTTGCGCGCCTCGGTGGTGTACCGCCTGCGGAACCCGGCCCTGGCACCCTAGGGGCATGAGCGAAGAGCTTCCGGTCGCATCGCTGGCCGAGCTGCGGCGGCGGCGCAGCGAGAAATGGCGGACCTTTCCCGACGACGTCCTGCCCCTGTTCGTGGCCGAGATGGACTACGACCTGGCCCCGCCGGTGACGGCGGTGCTGACCGAGGCGGTGCGCCGCGGCGACCTGGGCTACGCGTCGTCCACTCCGGACCTGGGCCGGGCCCTGGCCGGTTTCGCCGGCCGGCAGTGGGGCTGGGAGATCGACCCGGCCCAGGTCACGGCGGTCACCGACGTCGGCGTCGGGGTGGTCGAGCTGATGCGCGTGCTGACCCGCCCGGGCGACGCGGTGGTGATCAGCCCGCCGGTGTACTCACCGTTCTTCGACTGGGTGCCCGAGGTCGGCGCCCGCGTCCTCGAGGTGCCGCTGGCCCGCCACGAGTCCGGCTACCGCCTCGACCTGGCCGCGCTGGAGGCCGCGTTCGCCACTCACCCGGCGGCGTACGTGCTCTGCAACCCGCACAATCCGGTCGGCCGCGTGCACACCCCCGGCGAACTGGCCGAGTTGGTCCGGCTCGCGCGCCTGTACCGGGTGCCACTGATCAGCGACGAGATCCACGCCCCGCTCGTGCTGCCCGGCGCGACCTTCACCCCGATCCTCACCGTGCCCGGGGCCGGGGAGGTGGCGGTCAGTGTCATCTCGGCCAGCAAAGCGTTCAACACGGCCGGCCTGAAGTGCGCGGCTGTCGTCACGGCCGACTCCCGCATGGCCCAGGCGGTGACCCGTTTCCCGCCGAACCCCGACGATCGAGTCGGCCACCTCGGGGTGCTGGCCACCATCGCCGCCTTCACCGAGGGCGACGCGTGGCTGGCGGCGCTGCGGACCACGCTCGACCGGCGCCGCACCCAGCTCGGGGACCTGCTGCGCGCCCATCTGCCCGCCCTGGGCTGGACTCCGCCCGAGGCCACGTACCTGGCCTGGATCGACGCCTCGTCCCTGGGCCGCGACGCCGCCGCGCGCGACCGTTTCCTCGCCAAGGCTCGCGTGGCCCTGGAACCGGGCACGAAATTCGGCGCGGCGGGCTCGGGTCACGTACGCCTCAATTTCGCCACCAGCCCCGACATCCTCACCGAGGCGGTCCAGCGGATGGCCGCCGCCATGCCCTGACCGAAGAGTCGGCGAAATGAGGTGATTTGTAGCAGTACGGTGGAGGGCAGGGAGCCGTCCAGCGGGGGTGTGTAGCGGTGTCGTCCGGATCGGGTACGGGCTCCGGCGGAGACCAGCACCTGCTGGCCCTGCTGCGAGCGATCCGCCTGCGCCAGGCCGCCCCCGACGCGGTCGCCGCCGGCATCGCCGACGCCGCGGCCGCGCTGCACGAGCTCACCAGCGAGGGCGAGGAGGGCAACCATCCCGCCCTGCCGCCGGGCGAGAGTCACAGCGCTCTACCACCGGCCCCACCCCGCCTGGGCCTCCCCCCGGCGTCTCCCCATGACGCGGCTTCCCCCGGCGTGGCTCCTCCCTACGGTGCGGCTTCCCTCGGCGTGGCTCCTCCCTACGGTGCGGCTTCCCCCGGCGCGGCTCCTCCCTACGGTGCGGCTTCCCCCGGCGCGGCTTCTCCCTACGGCGCGGCTCCTCCCCACGGCGCAGCTTCCCCTCGCGGCGCGGCCTCGTCGTATGCGGCGGGCGAGGGCGGCGGCTCCGGTCAGCAGTTGCGGCCTCGCTGGGCTGCCGGAACTCCAGGTTCGACGGGTCCGAACAGGCCCGGTGTCCCGCCCTTCTCCGACGACAGATCCGGCGTCCCGCCGCTCCCGGGTGACAGGTCCGGCGTCCCGCCGCTCCCGGGTGACAGGTCCGGCGTCCCGCCGCTCCCGGGTGACAGGTCCGGCAACCTCCCGCTCCCGGGCGACAGGTCTGGCGTTCCACCTCTGCCCGGCGATAGGTCCGGCGTCCCTCCCTTCTCAGGCGACCGGGCCGGCGCGCCCTCCGACGGGGCCGGAGAGCATGGCGCGGCGGAACCCGTTGTCACCCCGCCGATCGGGCCGTCGGGCGGCGGCCGCGTCGTTCATTCGCCGATGGCGGGCGACGGCGAGCCGCCGTACTTCGACGACCTAGCGGCGGAAAATGCCGATATCTCACCCGCCGGGCGAAGTTTCTGGGACAGGCGCCCGGTCCGGCCCGGCTTGTCGCGACCGCACGGCGACCGGCCCGAGACGACCGGTCGAGGAGATCACCCGGGCGGCGGGGGAGGACGGCCCGTCATCTACGGACTCACCGACACGCCGCGGGTGAGCCGGGGCACCGAGCTGGGCGGACTCACTGACATGCCGCGAGTGGGCCGGGGTCCGGAGGCGGGCGGTCTCGCTGGCACGCCGGGGGTGGGCCGGGGTGCGAAGGCGGGCGGTCTCGCCGGCACGCCGGGGGTGAGCCGGGATCTGGAGCTGGGCGGTCTCGCTGGCACGCCGGGGGTGGGCCGAGAGGTGGAGACCGGCGGTCTCGCTGGGATGGGACGGGATTCGGAGACGGGCGGAGAGGTCGCCGAATCGTCGCCGGGGCGTGCTGTGGTGTGGCGGCCGCTGGCTGGTGGGTCCGATGCCGGGGGATTCGATGAGGAGAACGGGACCGAGGCGGTGGGGCGGCCGCATCGGAATCGTTTTGCCGGGCTTCCCGTTCGGCGGCCCGGCGCAGAGGTTCAGCCGAAAGGCGGGGCCGATTCGGAAGGGGCGGTGGGGCGGGACGGGCCGGAAGGGCGCGGTGCCCTGGGCGCCGGGGACAGTGGCCGATGGGGTGACACGAACGCGGGTGCGCGAGCTCGATGGGGCGCGCGGCCGCGATGGGCGGCCGAAGGTCAGTCCGCACCGCCGGGTCACCCGATGCGGCGGCTGCCGGAGATGGATCTGCCGCATGTGATGCCGCCCCTGGTGACCCGGGTGAACGCCGGCGACGGCATGGATCCGGCCGACGACGCGCTTCTGCGGCAGACGCAGCGGCTGCTCAGCACCAGTCTGACCTTCGCCGGTGGGCCGCTGGAGGTGGCCGAGCGGCTGCGGGCCGCGTTGATGCAGGCGCATCCGGGACTGATCGCCACCCTGCCGGGTGGGGCGGCCACCCAGGTGGGGCAGCTGGCCAAGGCCGTGACCTGGCTCGTGCACAACCTCGACCGGCCGCCGGTGCTCGTCGAAGGGTGCGGGCGGCTGGGGGCGGCGCTGGCCGCCTGCGGGGTCCGGGCGGGACAGCTCCAGCTCGTCGGCGCGGCGCTGGCCGAGGCCATGCGGGCCGGCATGTCGGCCGGGCAGTGGCGGCTGGACTTCGAGGTGGCCTGGCGGTCGACGTGGCAGCACGCCTATGAATGGATTGTGCACGGTGGAGCTTCGGCGGCCTATGAGCCGCCCGTCTGGGACGCGGTAGTGGTCGAGCATCAGATGCGGCGGCCGGACCTGGCCGTCGTACGGCTGCGACCGTTTTTGCCCATGCCTTTCGAGGCCGGGCAGTATGCGCGGATTCAGGTGCCCGAGTTGCCGGCGATCTGGCGGCCCTATTCGCTCGCGGGGGCGCCGGCCCGCGATGATCTGGTCGAGTTGCATGTGCGGGCCAAGACCGAGTCGGGGGTCAGCGGCACCCTGGTGCACCGCACCCGGGTGGGTGATCAGGTGCGGCTGAGCCGGGCCGAGGGCACGATGACGCTGCCGGCCGATCCGCGGCGGCACCTGCTGATGATCGCCGGGGACACCGGGGTGGCGCCGTTCAAGGCGCTGCTGACGCGGCTGGCCGAGACGGGCGACGCGCGGTCGGCGGTGCTGTTCTGGGGCGTACGGGATCTCTCGCAGCTCTATGACATCGAGGAGCTCACCGAGATCGCGCGGGCCGCGCGCCGGGCCACCGTCGTGCCCGTGGTGGCCGAGGGCGACCCCGGGCCGTACGCGTCGGGCCTGGTCACCGACGCGGTGGCGGGCTACGGCGAATGGTCGGGCCACGAGGTCTTCCTGGCCGGGCCGCCGCTGATGGTGGCCGCCACCTCCGTGGCCCTGCACCAGCTCGGCGTCGCGCCGGAGCGCATCCACCACGACCCGCCCGAATAGGTCAGGGCACCGCGTAACCCGGAACCGACGGCCACCGGACCGTCAGCACCACCGACTCCTGTTCGGCCACCCACGAGTGGTCGACACCGCGACCCCAGACCACGTAGTCGCCCGGCTCGGTCAGCACCACCGTCCGGTCCGGCAGCTCGACGTGGAAACGGCCGCTGATCAGCAGGAGCAGGGCCTCGCGCTCCTCGCCGGTCACCCACTGGGCGCGGCGGTCGCCCTTGACGTGGCGCCCCCACTTGATCTCCACGTCGGTGCTGTGGCGCGGGTCGCCCGGCGGCCGGAAGTAGCCCAGCAGCCAGCCTTTCTCCTCGGGGGCGTCGAGGTCGGCCTTGCCGACGTAGACGCCGTCAGAGGGCATCGGTCAAAACCTTCGCGTACGCGGCCGGTACGAACGTGGGCCCGCCCGGCGTCAGCACGTCCTCGCGGGACGCCTCGGCCCACGCCGAATCGGGCACCGCCGCCCGCAGCGCCACCAGCACCGGCGCGTCGTCGGTCAGCATGGCCAGCGCCACCAGCGACTCCTCGACCTCGCCGACGCACTCGAACGGCTTGTGCGCGTCGATGCCGAGCAGTTCCAGGAAGCCGGGCACCTGCTCGACGTCGGCGAACAGGTCCTTGCCGAAGATGCGGGTCAGCCTGTCCCGCTCCATGGCCGGGGCCATCGCCAGGAAGACGAACCGGCACTTCGGGCAGTCGCCGCACCAGCGGGCCGTCGGGTCGTGCAGCTTGAACGCCTTGTTGCAGCTGGTCACCACGTCGTCGTAGCGGTCGTGCCGCGCGTACAGCTGGGCGATGTGCAGTTCGGAGAGCGAGCGGAGCAGCGAGAAGTACGGCTCGGTCAGGCCGACGTGCGCGGTGACGGCGGCCCGCAGCAGGCCCTCGGCCTCGACGCCCTTCGACCACTGGTGGTTGACCTCGTGACCGTTCCAGATCAGGTTGGGGTCGGAGGCGGACCGCTCGTTCGACATCACCACCGGCCCGAGCCCGTGCCAGACGGCGGTGGCGATGGCGATCAGCGAGTTGATCGCGGTGACCGGGATGTGGCCGTTGAGCGCGCCCGCCTTGTTCAGCTCGAACAGGCGCGGGTCGAGCTGCCGGCGGGCGGCGAGCGCGTCCAGGCCGGAGGCGGCGTTCACGTTCTTGATCACCGGGTTGGGGTTCACCGAGAACGGCACCGGGTCGAGCCCGGCCGCGCGCAGGATCTCCAGGGTGACGATCGAGTCCTTGCCGCCGCCGACCGCGGACAGCGGCCGGTCGCCCGCGTTGTCGATCGGGGCGGCCGTCGTCGCGCCGGACGGCACCTCGACGACGGCTTCGAGGACCCAGGGCAACTGATTGCGGTACGCGTACTCGGCCATCCCCTTGGTGTAGATGGCCGTGAAGAAGGAGGCGGCCTCGGCGGGCAGCGGCTTCGGGGCGACGATCCGGCGCGGGGCGCCGACCTTGAAGTAGCTCACCCCGGCCACGACGTGCAGCAGATCGAGGACGCGGTAGAGCGCGCTCTCGCGGCTCTCGTCGCTGCTCGAGGGGACCGGCAGCGTGATCGTCTCGGTGAACTCCAGCGGCTCCGGGCCGTCGAGCACGTAGTCGAACGTCGCGACGCCGGTCGACGGGTCGAAGGCGTACGAGGGGAAGCGCATGACGTCGAACTGCACCCGGAAACTCCTGTCTTGGGACCGACGGGCAATACTAGTTCGACTCATCGAGGAGGGAACGACGTGCGCCTGTCAGACCTGAAAGGCCGCTCGGTGGCGGTGTGGGGCACCGGCCGGGAAGGACGGGCCGCGGTCACCGCGATCGCCGCCCACGGGCCGTCGCGCCTGATGGCGGTCGATGACAGCGCCAACTTCCTGTCCGTCGAATGGGACGCCTCGCTCGCCGCCCTGGCCCCGCTGGCCGGTGGTGACCACGCGTTCCCGGCCCTGGTCAGTGCCGACGTGGTCGTCCGCTCGCCCGGCGTGCCGAACACGCACCCGTGGATGGCGCAGCTGCGCGAGCGCGGCGTCACGGTTACCGGCGGTAGCGCGCTCTGGATGGCCGATCACGCCTCGCGCACGATCGGTGTCACGGGCAGTAAAGGCAAGAGCACCACCTCGAGCCTGATCAGCCACCTGCTGGCCGCGGTGGGCCGCCCCAACGTCTTCGGCGGCAACATCGGCGTACCCCTGCTGGACCTTCCCGAGGCGGAGCAGTACGTGCTGGAGCTGTCCAGCTACCAGTGCGCCGACCTCACCGACTCGCCGCGCGTGGCCGTGGTGACCTCGCTGTTCCCCGAGCACCTGGACGCGCACGGCGGCGAGCGCGAGTACTACCGCGACAAGCTCAACATCCTGCGGCACGACCCCGACCTGATCGTCGTGAACGGGGCCGACGACCGGCTGCGGGCCGAGATCCGCGGCGTCACCGACGTCAACGGCTTCCCGCCGGTGCCGGCCGCGGCCGACGACTCCCGCTTCCGGATCGAGGACGACACCGTCTTCTGCTCGGACGAGCCGCTGTTCCCGCGCGCTGCCCTGAAGCTGAAAGGCGCCCACAACGGCCGCAACCTCTGCGTGGCGCTCGCCGTGCTCGACGGTCTCGGCATCGACGTCCCCGGTCGGAAGGACGTGCTGGCCGAGGCCGTGGCTGCCTTCGAGGGCCTGCCGCACCGGCTGGCCGAGATCGAGGACCCGTCCGGCGTCACCTTCGTCGACGACACGCTGTCGACCAGCCCGTACGCGACCATGCACGCCATCGACGCCTACACCGGCCGGCCACTGACCGTGCTCGTCGGCGGCAACGACCGTGGCCTCGACTACTCGCCGCTGCGCGAGTTCCTGCGCGACAAGCAACTGACGGTGATCGGCATGCCGGACAGCGGCCCGCGCATCCTGGCCGAGCTGGCCGGCCTCGACGGCATCGTGACCCACCAGGCCGACGACCTTCACGCGGCGGTACGGCTGGCCCGCGAGACCACCCCGAGCGGAGGCGCCGTCCTGCTGTCGCCCGGCGCGCCCAGCTACGGCCAGTTCCGCAACTTCGAACACCGCTCCGAGGTCTTCCTCGAGGCGATCCGCGACTCCGCCTGACAGATTCCCCCTCCGCCGGCGCCCGCGAGTGGAGGCCTGGCACCGCCTACGCGTGGCGTGTTCGATGCCGCGCTGCGGAGCAACTTGTGCTCGATCCTCTTGAGCAGCGGCGCGGCGGAACCGATTCGCCGCGAGCTGCGCGGAGTCGCGCTGCGGTCCGGTGTCCGCGCGATGTGCGTGACAGCGTCTTCCGCGACGGAGGCGCCGGCGGTCGTTGGGACCTGATCCGCCACGGCGACGCCGGTGGTGAGGCCGAGCTGCGCGCGTCGGCGGCGGCGGTCCCGGCCTGAGGCGGCGACGTAGCCAAGATCTGAGGACAACGGAACCGAGGCCCGAGGCAGACGGACCCGGTCCCGGGCCGGGTCGAACCGGGGCGGGGGAGACGGGACCGGTCCTGGGGCCGGGCCGAACCGGGGCCTGAAGGAGACGGAACTGAGGTCTCGGGGAGACGGCACGAAAGGCTGACGAAGGCGAACCGAGGGTGGCGTGATCGCCACCCTCGGCTCTTTGTGCCGCTCAGGTTTGTTACGGCGGTAAAAACCGCGTTTCAAGGACGCCAAGATCTAGTACGAACGGGCCACCGGCTCTAGTTCGAACGGGCACACGGCATCAGTAAAACGTCCGAGGACAAATCGCATCAAAAGCGGACGCGTGATGGCGGTCACGTCGTAAAGAACATTTCCGGATCGATGACTGTCAAGTGGTGGTCGCGTAACACGCGTTCATCGGCGCAGGTCAGGTAACGGTTTGAAAACTTCGCCCACAGTCTTGACACGGAGGGGCCTTCAGTAAGAACTTTTACCGCGACAGTAAACAGTCCTTCCTGAAGGGATGACCAATGGGCGAGCCGGAGATGGACGGCACCGCGTCGACCGCGGTCGTCGACTCCCTGGTTCGTGGCGAGCCGGTCGTCCCGACGGTCGAGAGCGCCGCGAACCAGGTGTCGGTGCTCGTGCGTGTGCGGTCTTTGCTGCCGGAGTTCACGGGGGCCCTGCGGCGCGTCGCCGAGCAGGTGCTGACCGATCCGGCGGCGGCCTCGCGGGCCACCATCGTCGAGCTCGCCGAGCGCAGCGGCACCTCACCCGCGACCGTCACGCGGTTCTGCCGTGCGCTCGGCTTCGACGGCTACGCCGATCTGCGGCTCGGGATCGCGGCCGAGACCGGGCGGGCCCGCTCCGCCGGATGGACCGTCGACATCGGGCGCGAGATCCAGCCCAGCGATCCGCTCGAGCGCGTGCTCGGCCAGATCATGGCGGCCGACACGCAGGCCATGCACGACACCGCCGCGCTGCTCGATCTCGCCGAGGTGGAGCGGGCCGCCGTCGCCATCGCCGCCGCCCCCCGGGTCAACATCTTCGGGGCCAGCGGCAGCGCCCTGGTCGGCGAGGAGATGCAGTTCAGCCTGCACCGCATCGGGGTGCCGGCCTGGGCCTGGACCGACGTGCACAACGGTCTGGCCAGCGCCGCCCTGTCCCGCCCGGGTGACGTCGCGCTCGGCATCTCGCACAGCGGCCAGACCGGCGAGACGATCGAGCTGCTGGCCGAGGCGAGCAGCCGCGGCGCCACCACCATCGCGTTGACCAGCTTCCCGCGCTCGCCGCTGGCCGAGCTGGCCGACATCGTCCTGCTCACCGCCACCCAGGCGACCACCTTCCGGCCGGACGCGCTCAGCGCCCGCCATCCCCAGCTGGTCGTCCTCGACCTGCTGTATGTCGCCGTGGCCCAGCGCACCCACGAACGCTCGCACGCCGCCTTCCAGCGCACCGCCCAGGCCGTACACGGTCACAAGGCAGCCAAGGACGGCAGCCCCACATGATCTCCGCCGGTCACCGGCGGTGCACCAGCGAAAAGACCTGACACATAAAAAACTCCCCTCTGGAGGAAGCGTGAAGCGCAAGATCGCGGTCGCCGCGGCACTCGCTGCGACGCTGCTCGGCGCCGCCGCCTGCGGCTCCAACGAAGATGCACCTACTACTTCCGCATCGGGCAAGGTCGACGGTGCCGGCAAGACCCTCAAGGTCTGGCTGATGGTCGACGCCCAGACGGCGTGGAAAGACGTCGTCGACAACGCGAGCAAGCGCTTCACCGAGGCCACCGGGGCCCAGGTCAACGTCGAGTACCAGCAGTGGGCCAACCACCTCACCAAGCTGGACGCCACGCTGGCCGGCACCGACGTCCCGGACGTGATCGAACTCGGCAACAGCGAGTTCCCCAAGTACGTCTTCAGCGGCGGCTTCGCCGCGATCAACCCGTCCGACTACGAGAACTCGGGCACCTGGCTGGCCGGTCTCAAGGGCGCCTGTGACTTCGAGGGCAAGACCTACTGCGTGCCCTACTACGCCGGCGCGCGCCTGCTGATCTACCGCACCGACCTGTTCAAGGAGGCCGGCGTCACCGCCGCCCCCAAGACGTACGAGGAGTTCCTCTCGGCCGCCGACAAGCTTCAGACCCTGAAGAAGTCGGACCCGAAGTTCGGCGCCGTCTACATGCCGGGCCAGTACTGGTACGCGGCGATGAGCTGGGTCAAGTCGACCGGCGGCGACATCGCCAAGCAGGACGGCGACAAGTGGGTCGGCCAGCTTTCGCAGCCGGCGTCGATCGAGGGCCTGCAGCGCTGGGTCGACATGGTCAAGAAGTACTCGAAGGCCGACCCCACCAAGAACGAGAACGAGCAGGCCGGCATCTTCGCGCAGGGCACCTCGGGCATGTTCTACGGCAACGCGTGGGAGCAGGGCTCGGCCGAGGAGGTCAAGAAGGACCCCAACGACGAGAACTCGCCGCTGGTGCCGACCAAGGTCAAGGGCAAGCTGGCCACCGCGGCCATGCCGGAGGTTCCGTCGTTCCTGGGCGGCTCGAACCTCGGTGTGGCCGAGAAGAGCCAGAACAAGGAGCTGGCGGCCCAATGGATCAAGGCCTTCACCGACAGCCAGTCGATGGCCGGCCTGATCAAGGCGAACGCGCTCCCGAACTCGACCGCGCTGCTGGACAAGGCGGCGGCCGACAACCCGTCGCTGGCGCCGGCCGCGCAGGCGGCCAAGGACAGCTGGTTCACGCCGAACGCCGAGAAGTGGGCTGACGTCGAGAAGGGCGCGGTGCTGCAGACCATGCTCACCGACATCCTGACCGGCAAGAAGTCGGTGGCCGACGGCGCCAAGTGGGCCGACGACCAGATCAACGCGACGCTCAACGAGAGCTGAGGCCTCGCGGTGCTGCCCGTAGGGGCAGCACCGCCCCTCCCTGAAGGGAACCGCTGATGTCCGTCGTCGAATCACCGGCGACCCGCCCGGCTGCTCCAGCTCCGATTCGGCCGGCGTCGGGAAAAACCCGCAAGTCGGATAAAACCCCTTGGCTGCTGGCGATTCCGGCTCTGGTGCTGCTGGCCGGGCTGCTCGGCTACCCGCTGGTCCGGATGGTGGTCCTCTCCTTCCAGAACATGCGGTTGCGCGAGCTGTTCAGCGGCGCCACGCCGCCGTGGGTGGGCTTCGACAACTACACCAAGGTGCTCACGGACGGCGTGTTCTGGGGCGTCGTGGGCCGTACGGTCGCCTTCACGGTCGTCTCGGTCGTGATCTCGGTGGTCTTCGGCCTGGCCATCGCTCTGCTGATGCGGCGGGTGACGCGAGGGGTACGGCTGTTCATGGTCGTCGCCATGATGTTCGTCTGGGCGCTGCCGCAGCTGGTCGCCGCGCAGATCTTCCGGTGGATGACCGACTCCGACTTCGGCGTCGTGAACTACCTGATCGACAAGATCCCGGGCGTGGACTACGCGAACCACAGCTGGTTCGTGAACCCGTGGCAGGGCTGGTCGGTGATCACCACGCTGGTGATCTGGGCCGGCATCCCGTTCCTGGCCATCACTCTGAACGCCGGCCTCACGCAGGTGCCCAAGGAGCTGCTCGAGGCGGCGACGATGGACGGCGCGACGCCCTGGCAATCCCTGCGCAACATCATCCTGCCGATCTTGAAACCCTTGATCACTATCGTCACGACGCTCTCGGTGATCTGGAACTTCGGGCTCTTCACGCAGGCGTGGGTGCTGCGTGACGGGCACCCGGAGCCGTCGTACCAGACTCTGGCGACGTATTCGTACACGCAAGCCTTCGGGCAGTCCCGGTACAGCCTGGGCTCGGCCATCGCGGTGATCACCGTGATTCTGATGCTCGGCGTGATGGTCTTCTACATCCGCCAGATGTTCAAGATCGGTGAGGTGGAGTGATGGTCGCCGTCGCACCCGTGGTGAAGAGAAGACGCGCGAAGAGCGCCGACGACGGCGTGCTCACCGTCGGCCGCAGCCGGGCCGGCACGATCGCCGCCAACACCGCCGGCATCCTGTTCTCGATCTTCATGCTGTTCCCGGTCTACTGGGTGCTCAACACCGCGTTCAAGCCGGCCAACGAGGTTCTGTCGCTGGAGCCGACGCTCCTGCCGAAGAGCCCGACCTTCGACAACTTCCGGTCCGCGTTCAACGCGCCGCTGTTCCTCGAGAACATGCTCAACGGCGTGATCATCACGCTGCTGGCGGTGGCCGGAGCGCTGGTCGTGGGCTTCCTGGCCGCGCTGTCGATCGCCCGGTTCAAGTTCTACGGCCGCAAGTCGATCATCCTGGTCATCCTCGTGGTGCAGCTGATCCCGTTCATCTCGTTGCTCATCCCGCTGTTCCTGATGCTCCAGCAGGCCAAGTTGACCAACAGCCTGATCGGTGTGAGCATCACCTACCTTGTGCTGATCCTGCCGTACACCGTGTGGACACTCCGCGGCTTCATCTCGGGCATCCCGCGGGAGCTCGACGAGGCCGCGCTGATCGACGGCTGTACCCGGGCCCAGGTCTTCTGGCGCATCATCCTCCCGCTGACCGGACCCGGCCTGGTGGCCACCAGCGTCTACGGATTCATCCAGGCCTGGAACGAATTCATCATCATCAACACGCTCAACAGCCCGGACAAGCAGAACCTGATGGCCTGGCTGCTGCAGAACCAGACGACCCGCGGTACCGCCTGGGGCCCCCTCATGGCCGGTGCGATCATCACCTCGATCCCGGTGGTGATCTTCTTCCTGATCATCCAGCGCAATATCGCCACCGGTCTCACGGCCGGCGCGGTCAAGGGCTGATCACAAACACAACCTGAGGAGATGTTGTGACCGATATTTTCGCCAAGCCCGAGCTGGACCGCCGTACGCTGCTGCGTCGCGCCGCCGCCGTCGGCCTGCTCGCGACCCCCGCCGTCGGCCTGCTCAGCGCCTGTGTCGGCGGTGGCTCGGACGACAGCGACTCCGAGCAGGCCACCGGCACCAAGTCGGCTGACAACCCGCTCGGCATCGACACCAAGGCCGGCGTGGAGATCGTGATCTTCAACGGCGGTCTCGGTACGGCGTACGCCACCGACGTGGACACCCCGCTGTTCAACAAGAAGTGGCCGGACGCCAAGATCACCTACTCGGCGACCGAGCAGATCTCGACAGTCATCCAGCCCCGGATCAACGCCGGCAACCCGCCGGACATGATCAACAACTCGGGCTCGAACCTGATGGACTTCGGCGCCATCGTCAAGGCCGGCCAGGCCGCCGACCTGACCGACCTGTTCGCGGCGCCGTCGCTGGACGTGCCGGGCAAGACCGTGGGCGAGACCCTGGTGCCGGGCGCGATCGAGCAGGGCAGCTACGACGGCAAGCCGTTCGCGGTGAACTACTCGTACACCGTCTTCGGCCTCTGGTACAACAAGAAGCTGTTCGAGAAGAACAACTGGACCATCCCCACCACCTGGACCGACTTCACGGCGCTGCTCGACAAGATCAAGGCGGCCGGCATCACGCCGTTCGGCTACGCGGGCGCCAACGCGTCGTACTACATGGTCCGGGCGCTGCTCACCAGCGCCGCCAAGATCGGCACCGAGCAGGTCCTCAAGGACATCGACAACCTCAAGGAAGGCGCCTGGCAGAACGACGCCATCAAGAAGGCCGCCCAGGCCTGGGGCGAGATCGGCAACAAGTACATCAACAAGACCTTCCTCGGCCTCAAGCACACCGAGGTCCAGCTCCAGCAGGACCAGGACAAGGTCGCGTTCTACCCCTGCGGCTCGTGGCTCGAGAACGAGCAGGCCAAGGACACCCCGCCCGGTTTCGAGTACGCCATCGCGGCGTACCCGAGCGTGACCACCTCGGACAAGCTTCCGGCGACGGCGATCAACGCCGCGGCCGGCGAGATCTACTTCGCGGCGGCCAAGGGCAAGAACCCGCAGGGTGGCAAGGAGTACCTGCGGACGATGCTCTCCAAGGAGGCGGCGCTGGGCTTCACCAAGCTCACGAAGTCGCTTACGGTGGTGGCGGGCGCCTCCGACGGTGTCACCATCTCGCCCGGTCTGACCAGCGCCAACGACGCGGTCACCAAGGCCGGCAAGGACATCTTCATGGGCTACCTGTTCGACACCTGGTACAAGAAGCTCGACGACGAGTCCCGCGGCGCCGTCAACGACCTCATGTTCAAGGGCGGCGACGCGCAGAAGTTCTGCGACCGGATGGAGAAGGCGTCCCAGGCCGTGGCCAAGGACTCCTCCATCACCAAGTTCACCCGTAGCTGATCTTCGGTAACAAAAAGTAGGTAGGGCGCCATGCGACGCGGCAAGTACCCATTCATCATCGGCTTCCTTATCGTGCCGGTGGCGCTCTACTGCACCTTTGTGGTGGCGGCGTACATCCAGACCTTCCAGTTGTCGTTGAGCAACTGGTCGGGGCTCGGCCCGATCGAGTACGTCGGCTTCGACAACTTCACGAAGCTGTGGCACGACGAGCTGTTCTGGAAGTCGATCCGGCACAACCTCTTCCTGCTCATCCTGCTGCCGATCGTCACGATCATCCTGGCCCTGGTCTTCGCCTTCCTGCTCAACGTCGGCGGCGGCCACAAGGGCGGCGCCACCCGTGGCGTCTGGGGCTCCAAGGTCTACCGGGTCATCTTCTTCTTCCCGCAGCTGCTGGCCCTGGCCATCGTCGCGGTGATCTTCGGCCGGGTCTTCGGGCCGGACAAGAGCGGCATGCTCAACGGCCTGTTCCCGGACGACTGGAAACCCTGGCTGTTCCTGGCCGACGAGCGGTACGCGATGCTCTGCATCCTGATCGTGCTGATCTGGCAGGCGGTCGGCTTCTACGTCGTGCTCTTCTCGGCCGGCATGGGCTCGATCCCGGCCGAGATCTACGAGGCGGCCGCACTCGACGGCGCCACCCGCATCACCCTGTTCTTCCGGATCACGATCCCGCTGCTGTGGAACACCGTGCAGGTCGCCTGGGTCTACCTGGGCATCGCCGCGTTCGACGCCTTCGCCCTGGTCAACATCATGACCGTGGACCGCGGCGGCCCGAACGGCGCCTCGTCGGTGCTCAGCCTGATGATCTACCGCAACGCCTTCGAATTCTCGCAGGCCGGCTACGCCTCCGCGCTGGGCGTGGTCCTGTTCTTCCTGACCCTGACCTTCGCCGCGCTGACCCTGAGGGTCACCCGCCGCGATTCCGTCGAAGCCTGAGGCGGACGAGATGACGAACCTGACCAGTACCCCCGGCACCGACGCCGCGCCGGCCCCCGTCTCGCCGACGCCCAAGAGCGCCGGCCGCAAGCCCGACAAGAAGCGCGACGTCAGCGCGTTCACCGGCCTGGCCCACATCGCCCTGTTCGCCTGGGCGCTGGTGACCGCCGGCCCGCTGATCTGGGTGCTGCTGGCCTCCTTCAAGAGCAACACCGAGATCTTCCTGGGCAAGCCGTTCGCGCTGCCCGACCACTTCTCGTTCCAGACGTACTTCGACGCCTGGGGCGAGGCGCACATCGGGCGCTACTTCCTCAACAGCGTCATCGTCGTGATCATCAGTACGGCCGGCACGATGCTGTTCGGTTCGATGGCCGCGTACGTGCTGGCCCGGTACCGCTTCTGGGGCAACCGGTTCATCTACTACCTGTTCGTCTCGGGCCTGGCGTTCCCGACCTTCATGGCGCTGGCGCCGCTGTTCTACATCCTCAAGAGCATGGGGCTGCTGGGCTCGTACACCGGTCTGGTCCTGGTCTACATCGCCTACTCGCTGCCGTTCACCGTCTTCTTCCTCGCGGCGTTCTTCAAGACCCTGCCGTACGAGATCGAGGAGGCGGCCACTGTCGACGGCGCCTCGCACACCCGCAAGTTCTTCCAGATCATGATGCCGATGGCCAAGTCCGGCCTGGTCAGCATCACGATCTTCAACATCGTCGGCCAGTGGAACCAGTACCTGCTACCGGTCGTGATCATGACCGGTCCCGGCGCCGAGTCGAAGTACCTGCTCACTCAGGGCATCGCGAACATCAGCACCTCGGCCGGCTATCACGCGGAGTGGTCGACGCTGTTCGCCGCGCTCGTCCTCTCCATCCTGCCCATGATCATCGTCTACGCGATCTTCCAGCGGCAGATCCAGGCCGGCCTCACCGCCGGCGCGGTCAAATAGAACGCCAGATTCCCGGGGGTACGCCGTACGCGCGCCGAAACGCCGCCGCGAACGCGAACTCCGAGGAGTAGCCGACCCGGGCCGCCACCGCGGCCACAGTGAGCCGCTCGTCTCGCAGCAGGAGCCGCGCCTTGTGCAGGCGCAGCGCCCGCAGATAGTGGACGGGCGGCTCACCCACGGCGGCCGAGAACCGGGCCGCGAACGCCGTCCGGGACAGCCGCGCCGTGGCCGCCAGCGACGCGAGCGTCCACGGGCGGGCCGGCTGGCTGTGCATCGCGCCGAGCGCCGCCGCCAGATGCGGGTCGCGCAGCCCGGCCAGCCACCCCGGACGCTCGGTGACCTCGCCGTGCCGGCGGATGGCCCGCGCGATCATCGCGTCGGACAGCCGGGCCATGACGACGTCACTGCCCGGCCCGGCGTCGAACGCCTCCTGCCGCAGCGCCTCGACGTAGGGCGTCAGCCACCGGCTCTCGGACGCCGGAACCAGGATCACCCGCGGCAGCCCGCTCAGCGCCGGATGGCCGGGCTCGCCCGCGACGAAGGCCCCGCAGACGATCGTGGTGCGAGGCCCGTCCGTGCCGTGGCGCAGCCGCACCCCCTGCGCCCGCGCCGCGAGCTCGAAGCCGGAGGTGGCGGGTGCGGACCCGTACCTCAATTCGTGATCGTCGCCCTGGGGCAGGATGACCGTGTCGCCCGCGCTCAACGCGACGACCTCGCCGGCCAGCGCCAGCTCGCAGGCGCCGCCGGTGATCAGGTGGACGCCGCGCAGCCCCGGCCGGTCGAAGACGAGCCGGAACGGGCCGCTCATCTCCAGCCAGCGGTAGGCGGCGGTGGTGAAGCGGACCTCGCGCAGGATCGCGCCCAGGACGTCCGATGGGGTCTGCGGGACGGGCACACATGGATTGTCGCCCCGGCCCTTCCTAGCGTCGAGGCATGACGAAGATACTGGTGACGGGCTCGACGGGAATCGGCGGCGCGGTGGCCGCGTGGCTGGGGGAGCGGGCCCTGACGGTCGGCCGCCACGGGCGGATCCGGGCCGACCTCTCCTCACTCGAGCAGACGTCACAGGCCGCCGAGGAGATCGCCGCGAGCCATGACCGGCTCGACGCGATCGTCTGCTGCGCCGGCGTGTTCACGATGCGCGCGGCTCTGACCGGGGAGGGGCTGGAACGGGCGTACGTGCTCAATTATCTTTCCCGCTTTCTGCTGATCGGCCGGCTGCTTCCGCTGCTGCCGCCGGACGGGCGCGTGGTCCTGGTGGCCAGTGCGGGCCGCTATCGGGACACGAGCGCGAACCGCACGTGGGGGATGGGGGTCGCCGGTCGCACCCAGTTCGCCAACGACCTGTACGCGGTGGAGCTGGCGGCCCGGCACCCCTCGCTCTCGGTGGCCTGCGTCTACCCGGGCCTGGTGGCGACGCGGGTGTTCCGGGACGCGACCGGTGTTCCGGCCGCGCTGCGGTGGGTGATGGACGCACTCCAGCAGCGGATCGGCGCGTCACCGGAATCGGCCGCGCGAGGACCCGTACGACTGGCAATCGGTCCTCGGTTCGCCTCCGGCTTCTATGGGCCGTCGGCGAAGCCGCTGACCGTGCCCGCGCGGGTCCGCGACGGGCGGCGGACCGAGCTGTGGGCCGAGAGCGAGGAGCTGACCACGCGCGTAAGGTCGCAGGGGTGAAAGATCTGCTCAACGGGATCGATGTCGTCGACGACGCGGACGTGCTGGAAAGCCTCGCCCACGACGACGCCGAGTGGGCGCCCTACGGCAAGCCGGTCGCGGCCGTCCGCCCCCGAACCACCGATGAGGTACGCCGGGTGGTGGCGGCCTGCGCGGAGCGCGGCATCCCGCTCGTCGCGCGCGGGGCCGGCACCGGACTCTCCGGCGGCGCCAACGCGGTCGACGGCGCCATGGTCGTCGACCTGTCGAAGATGAACCGGATCGTCGAGATCGACGCCGAGAACATGACGGCGACCGTGCAGCCGGGCGTCGTCAACGACGACCTGAAGAAGGCGGTCGCGGCGCACGGCCTCTGGTACCCGCCCGACCCGGCCAGCGCGCCCTGGTCCACCATCGGCGGCAACGTCGCCACCAACGCGGGTGGCCTCTGCTGCCTGAAATACGGGGTCACCCGCGACTACGTGCTCGGCCTGGAAGCGGTGGTGGGCGGCCCGGCGGGGGACTACGGCACTGTCGTCCGCCTCGGTCACCGCACCACGAAGGGCGTCAGCGGTTACGACCTGGCCGCCCTGTTCACCGGCTCCGAGGGCACCTTCGGCATCATCACCGAGATCACGCTGCGGCTGCGCCCGGCCCGCCGCGAGGCGCCCCGCACGGTCGTCGGCGCCTTCGACAGCGTGGTCGCCGCGGGTTCGGCGGTGGCCGCCCTGACCCGGTCCGGCCTGCTGCCGGCCGCGCTCGAACTGCTGGACCGGACCTGCCTGCGCGCGGTGGAGGAGTGGAAGCACCTGGGCCTGTCGGCCGACGCCGCCGCCCTGCTCCTGGCTCAACTCGACAGCCCGGGCGCGGCCGGCGACGAGGAGGCCGCGGCGGTGGCCGCCGTCTTCCAGGAGGCCGGCGCGATGTGGGCCGAGCAGTCCACCGACGAGTTCGAGGCCGAGGCCCTGTTCGCGGCCCGGCGCCTGGCCTACCCCGCGCTGGAGCGCCTGAGCCCGGTGCTGACCGAGGACGTGTGCGTACCCCGTTCGAAGGTCCCGGCCATGCTGGCCGCCATCGAGGAGATCGCCACCCGCCACGGGGCCACGATCGCCACCATCGCCCACGCCGGGGACGGCAACCTGCACCCATTGATCCTCGCCCCCGCCGGCGACGACGAGGCCCGCCGCGCCGCTCAGGCCGCTTTCGAAGACATGCTGACAGCCGCCATAGCCATGGGCGGCACAGTGACCGGCGAACACGGCGTGGGCCTGCTGAAGCGCGACGGCATGAAGCAGGAACTCGCCCCGGAAGTCCTGGCCATGCAGGTGGCCATCAAGCAGACCCTCGATCCACTGAACATCTTCAACCCGGGCAAGGTCGTCGGCTGACCTGGCCGTACTTCGGTCGGGGGACGTCGGGCAGCAAGACCCCGGAGGGGCGGGCACCGCGGAGACCGGCGCGACGCGCCGGTCCGAACAGGATCTTTGGCCCGCGTGCGACTTGCGCCGTTGAGCAACCTTCGAAGGTGTGCTCTCTTCGCGATTGAGTCCCGCTGGCGCTACCACTAGCCTGGTCGGGTCCCTCGGCCGACCTGGTCCGCCGAGGGGCCGCCGAGACCCGCATGCTCGGCAACCGCGCTGGCGATTCTCCACCCGCCACGCTTGTCGACCCGGTGACCGGCGAAAGAGGCTTCAGATGATCGAGCGCGACTCACGCTGCTCTTTCGCGCTGCGTGGTGTAGTCGTTACGCTAGGGCGGTCCAGGCGTCGTCAGGAAGCCGGGGGTCTATAGTGCCGAATTTCTTTTTGAGTTCGGCCGCCGGCGACGACGATCCGTATGTTCGGCAGTTCTTCGACGATCTCCGCGGCCAGGTCTCGGCCCTGAGCTCCGACCACGGCGCTGATCTTTCCTTCCTCGGTACGGTCGGCAACCGGGACACCGCCCTTCCGGCCGACATGCTCTTACGCCTGGCCTCGTGCGATGTCTTCGTCGCGCTGACGTCGCCGCGGTATTTCCGCAACGCGACCTGCGGGCGGCAGTGGGAGATCTTCACGAGCCGGTTCAAGGCGGGCGACGACCGGGCGGCGGTCATCCCGGTCGCCTGGTCGGCCGACGCGGCGATGCCGGAATTCCTGGATGTCCCGCTGGTCGTGCCGGAGGGCACCTCGCGAGGACTGCGACAGCTGGTTCGCCTGCGTGGCCTCAGATCCGACTACGAGTCGTTCCTCGGCCAGCTCGCGCGCCGGGTCGTCGCCGCCGGTGAGGCCGCCCCGGCCCCGGCGAGCGAACCGGTCACGGATTTCGCGAGGGTGCCCAACATCTTCTCGGCGTCCATCGTGGACCGCCGGGTGCACATCATCATCGCGGCCGCGTCCCGCCAGGAGATGGACGAGGTCCGCGACGACCTCTCCTATTACGGCGCCGAGGCCGGGGACTGGGCGCCCTACCGGCCGGACGTGCCGGGATCGCTGGCCAGCCGGGCCCGCCTGCTGGCGGCCGATCAAGCGCTGCGGGGTGAGGTGGCGGCGCTCGACGACGTCGTCGACCGTATCGAACGTGCCCGCGCCGCCCACGAGATCGTGGTCATCCTCTGTGACTGGTGGATCACCCAGCTCGACGCCTACCGGCACATCCTCGCCGAGATCGATCGCCGTGGACTCGGTGACACTGTCGTGCTGGTTCCGGCCAGCCGGGCCGACCGGGAGTCGATGGACAACCTCGCCGAGCTCCGCTTCGGGTTACGCCGGACGTTCCAGGAGAGTTGGCGGCAGGCGCAGGGCCGCCTGCACAGCGATCTCAGCACGGCCGAGGCGTTCGACGCCGACCTGGCCGGCGTCCTCGAGGAAGCCCGCAACCGTCTGTTCCGCAGTGGAGCCGAGCCCGGTGAGGACAGCGGGCCGGTGGTCGAACGGCCCATCCTCCGTGGTCCGTGATGGCGCAGGGAAAGTACACTGAGTGATCGATTACTTACGATCAATCGTCCTCGGGAGAAGGCACGTGGGATCGTCAGTCGCGCCGCCGTTCTTCTTCATCAGCTATGCGCATGATCCCGGCGAGGACAACTACCACGTCGACCGGTTCTACCGGGATCTGAACCATGACGTGCTGATGTTCGCCGGCAGCCGGGCCGAGACCGCCGGCTTCTGCGACGCCCTGCTCAAGCTCGGTCAGCGCTGGTCCGAGTCGCTTGTCGACAATCTCAGCACGGCCCAGGTCTTCATCCCGATCATGAGCCCCGGTTACTTCCGCAGCCCGGCGTGCGGCAAGGAATGGGCCGTGTTCTCCGCGCGGCTCGCCCGCGGCGCCCGGCCCGGCTCGGAGAGCGCGCTGATCATTCCCCTGCTGTGGGTGCCGATGACGCCGCCGCCGATCGCCCAGCCGTACCAGTTCAAGGACAGAGACCTCGGCGCCACGTACGACGAGGTCAAGCTCCGCGCCCTGATCCGTGAGGGCCGATACGCGGACGACTACAAGGCTTTCGTGCAGAAGCTGGCCCAGCGGGTGTTCGAGCTCGGCGAGACCGCGCCGTTGGCCCCGGAACCGGGCCGGCCGAGCTTCGACGACATCGCTTCCGCGTTCCCCACCGTGCCCGAGGCCCGGACCCCGAACGGGGGCCGGGACGTGAAGGCCCCCGCCGGCAACCGCCGGTCGTCCCGCGTCGACCGCCCCATCCTCAACACCAACCTCCCCGAGGACCCCCGATGAGTGTCAGCGCCGACAACGGCCCAGCCGGCCGGATCATCACCTTCTACAGCTACAAGGGCGGTACCGGGCGGACGATGGCGCTCGCCAACGTCGCGTGGCTGCTCGCGATGAACGGGTACAAGGTGCTGGCCATCGACTGGGACCTCGAGTCGCCCGGCCTGCACCGCTATTTCCACCCCTTCCTACGGGACAAGAATCTGCGCAACTCCGAGGGCATTCTCGACCTCATCCGCCAGCACACCGAGTTCAACTTCCGGCTCGAGGACACGCTGGATCCGGCGCGGGCCACGGTGCAGATCCACGAGTACGCCGCCTCCCTGGAGTGGGAGTTCCCGCGCGGTGGTCTGCTCGACTTCGTGCCCGCGGGCCGGCAGGACCTGGGATACACCGAGGCGGTCAGCACCTTCGACTGGGACTCGTTCTGGCGGTTGCACCACGGGCCCCGCCTGCTCAACGCTCTGCGCGAGGACATGGCGCGCAACTACGACTTCGTGCTGATCGACAGTCGTACCGGCACAAGCGACACGGGCGGGATCTGCACCGTGCATCTGCCGGACACGGTGGTCAACTGCTTCACGCTGAACACGCAGAGCGTCAACGGCGCGGTGGCCATCACCGCGTCGATCCTCAAGCACGCGTCGGACATCACGGTGTTGCCGCTGCCGACCCGCATCGAGGACGGTGAGATGGCGAAGCTCGAGCGCGGCCGGATGTTCTCCCGGCGCAGCTTCGAGCCCTACCTCGGTTTCCTGGGCACTCAGTCCGCCGACGAATACTGGAACAGCATCGAAGTTCCGTACATCCCTTATTACGCATATGAAGAGATTTTGGCCGTTTTCGGGGACATGCCGCGTCTCAACGGCCCGCTGCTCAGCCCGTACACCAATCTGGCGTCGCGGATCGCCGGTCGTGAATGCCGGGCGGTGGCCATCCCGGAAGCCGACCGCAACCGGGTGCTGCGCGCCTTCGAGCAGTCCGTTCCTCACCAGAAACGGACGATCGTGGTGGCCTACGCGCCGCTCGACCGGATCTGGGCCGAGTGGCTCAGCGACCGCCTGCGAGGCACTGCCAACCGCGTCATCCTGCAGAGCATCCGGGAATCCGTACCGGACCTCGACGCTCTCGACCATCTGGTCGTGATCTTCTCGCGCGACCTGATCGCCCGCGAGGGCGGCCTACGGTTGCTGCGGACCGTTCGCGACAGCACCACGCAGAACAACGACAGCCTGCTCGCGGTACTCCGGGTCGACGCGACGCCGCTGGACGGCCGGGTACCGCCGCGCATGCTGGTCGACGCCATGGGCACCAGCGAGGACCGCGTCCTGGAGACGGTCTCGTCGGTTCTGGCGCTCGACGCGTCCGCGGTGTCCACCGGCGGGGCGGAGGTGGGCGAGGTGCGCTACCCGGCCGACCTGCCGCCGTACTTCCAGGTCAGCCTCACCCGTAACCCCCGCTTCTCGGGCCGGGGTGGCGTCATCGAGGACATCCGCAATCGCCTGGTCGGCAGCGAGCCGAGCGGCGCCCGGCTGGCGTTGACCGGCCTGCCCGGTGTCGGCAAGACGCAGACGGCCTTGGAGTACGTCTACCGGTTCGCCGCCAGCTACGACGGCATCTGGTGGATCTCGGCCGCGCAGCCCAGCCGGGTCCGGATCGGCCTGGCCGAGATCGCGACCAAGCTGTCCCTGCCCGGCGGCACGGTCGAGGAACAGGTCGCCGCGGTCATGGAGGCGCTGAAGCGGGCCGTCCCGGTGCGCCGGTGGCTGGTGGTGCTGGACAACGCCGACGCGCCGGCCGATCTGGAGGGCCTCGTCCCGTCCGGCCCGGGCCACGTCCTGGTGACCTCGCGCAACCCGCAGTGGGCGAACGAGCTCGACGCGGTCGACGTCGGGGTGTTCAAACGGGCCGAGAGCATCGAGCTGCTGGGCCGTCGGGTGGAGAACCTGGGCCCGGCGGACGCCGACCAGCTCGCCGGCCGGCTGGGCGACCTCCCGCTGGCCCTCGAACAGGCCGGCGGCTGGCTGGGCAGCACGGCCATGTCGGTGTCGGACTACCTCGACCTGCTCGACCGCGGCGCGGCGGCGGCGATGAGCGAGAGCGCGCCCGCCACGTACAACCAGACCGTGGCCTCCACCGTCGGCGTGGCCTACGAGCGACTCAGCCAGACCAGCCCGGCCGCCACCCGCCTCATCGAACTTCTCGCATTTATGGCGCCCGAAGTCATCCCTTATCGCATGATTAGCAACAAACAACTGACCGCGCTTCTGGCGCCGATCGACCCGCGGATGTACGACCCGGCCCGACACGGGTCGCTCATCCAGGACATCGGCCGCCTGGGGCTCGCGAGGGTGGACGCAGGCACGAACGAAGGGAAACCGGCTCCGGGAAGGCGTGGCATCGTGGTGCATCGGCTCACTCAGGATATCGTCCGGTCGCGGTTGTCCCCTTCCGACCAGGACGAGCGCAGGAGGGAAATCCAGAGCGTGCTGGCAGAAGCGGACCGGGGAAACCCGGACAATTTTGAGAACCGCGAGGCCTACGAGGCCATCCGCCCGCACCTGGAGCCGAGCGGTGCGCTCACCTCCGACCGGCCCGAGACGCGTCAGCTCGTCATCGACATGTCGCGTTACCTCTACGTGCGCGGTGACTTCGAGGGATCGCGGGAGCTGGCCGAGGCGGCGCTGAAGGAGTGGCTGCCCAGCTTCGGCGTCGACGACCTGTGGTTGCTGCGGCTCAAGCGCACTCTCGCCGTCGTCCTGCGCGAGCAGGGCCACGAGGCCGAGGCGTACGACATGAACGCCGACAGCCTCGAACGGCTCCGCCGGGTCGCGGGCGACAACGATCCGTACACGCTCTCGACCGCCATGAGCTTCGGCGCGGATCTCCGCGCCCGCGGCGAGTACGAGAAGGCCGTAAGCCTCGACGAGCAGACCCTCAAAGGCCTCCGTGAGGCGTACGGCGACAATCACCCCGAGACCCTGAACGCGGCCAGTAACCTGGGCGTGTCACTGCGCTTCGTCGGCAACTTCGAGGATGCGGCCGAGCGGGACCGCGACACGCTGCGCCGCCGCCGCGAGGTTCTCGGGCCGCGCCATCTCTACACCATGAGTTCGCAGGAGAATCTGGGTACCGACCTGATCGAACTGGGCGACCTGGTGCCGGCGCGGAACCTCCTCGAGGAGGCGTACGAGGTGACGCGCGCCGATCACGGAGAGAGCCACTGGCGCACGCTTCGCGTGGCCACCACCTACTCGGTGGCTCTGCGCCGGCTGAACGAGGTGGCGAAGGCCGCGGAGGTCATCGACGACATGGTCCGGCGGGCTACCGAGGTCCTCGGGCGCTACAACCGGGTGACCCTCACCGGGCGCCTGGAACAGGCGGACGTGCGCTGGGCGCAGGGCCGGGTCAAGGAGGCCCGCGAGGTCGCCGAAGAGGTCTACGCCGACTTCCGTGCCACCCGGGGCGAGCAGCACCCCGACACCATGGCCGCCGGAAACGACCTGGCCGTCTTCCGGCGGCTGACGGGGGACGCGGCGAAAGCGCTGACGCTGGCCGAGCGCACGTTCGTGGTTCTCGACGACGTCTTTCGTCCCGGTCACACCTACACTCTCGCGGCGATGATCACCTTGGCCAACGCTCAGTTCGCGGACGGAACGCGCCACCTGGCCCAGGAGACTGACGCCGGCGTTCTTCAGCGGGCGCGCCGGGTCTTCAAGGACGCCCACCCGACCGTGGCCGTGGCGATGATCAACTGGGCGGTGAGCCATCGCGAGGCCGACCCGGGCACCGCGAACCGCAACCGGGACGAGGCGCTGAAGACGTTCGATGCCGCCCTGGGCTCCAACCACCCCCGAACGATCGCGGCGCGTGAGTGGCAGCGTGTCGACCAGGACATCGCGCCGTTCCCGGTTTAGACCTTGATCTCGGCCGCGGTTCCTCGTGTCGGTGTACCCGACGTTCACCGGCAGGTCCACATGAGAGGGCGGTTGGCCACCGGCTCGGTGGCGGTCGTGTCGGTGGTGTAACCGCCGGCTGTCTTGCCGTCGGCGCTGAGGGTGGTGGTCACGTACTCGCGCATCTTGGTGAATCCGGGGAGCGTGACCACCTTGCGGCCGGCGATGATGACCGGCTTGAAGTCGCCCGTGGTGGCCAGCACCCAGCCGTTGGCGGCGCCGACCGCCGGCGGGCCGAGCGGGATGGGCAGTTTCTCGTACCGGCCGGCGGCGATGTCGTAGCGGTACGAGGCGAAGCTGCGGCCGCCGCTCCTCCCGATGATGTCGCGGACCGCCCGGCCGTAGACCCAGCCGTTGCTGATGGACTCCGGCCAGAACAGGGTCGCCTGCCCGCCGTCCACAGTAGGCATCGGCATGAGACGGCCCGAACCGTCGGGGCGCCACAGATAGCCGGTGCTCTCGCCGTTCTCTCGGGCGACGGTGCCGACGATCGTGCCGTCCTCGTCGATGCCCTTCCCCTCACCGGTGACGAAGCCGGCCGGCAGTGCCAGCCGCACCGGGGCGGCCGTCGGTGACGCCCAGGTGGCCGGGATGCCGTTGTCCGGGTCGCCCAGCGTGCCGACGATCCGGCCGGCCTCGTCGATGCCGGACGCCACGGCCCGGCCGCCGGGCAGCCGGGTCACGCTGGCACCCGTGGAGGTGTACGCCTGCTGTCTTTCCGCCTCGTCGAAGCTGTAGCCGACGGCGACGCCGGCCGAGTTGATGTCGCCCCACGCCCCCTCCTGGCCGGGCATCGCCGGGCGGGGCTGGAGGACGCCGTCCTTCCAGATGACCGAGTGGGACTCGAGCCGGGCCGGATAGACGCGCCCGGTCAGGTAGTGGCCGCTCGGGTCGCCACCGCTGACGATGGCCTTCTCGACGTCGCCGGTGGGCAGCAGCTTCACCGTGCAGTCCCGCGGCACCGGCACCGGCACCGGCACCGCCGCGGCCGACGGCGCCGCGGAGACCACCGGCTCGGGGTCGTCGCGCAGGGCGGCCACCGACACCGTTCCGCCGCCCGCGGCCACGGCGGTCACCGCGGCCAGCGCCACCCCGCCGGACCAGCGGCGCACCCGGCGCCGGCGGCGGCCCTCGGCCATCGTCCGGGGGATGTCGATCCCGGACGGCGCCGGCGGCTCGTCCGGGATCGTGCGCAGAATCCGTACCGCCCGGTTGTCCTCGGTCATGTCTTTCTCTCCACGGTTCATAGCCGGTCCAGGGCGGCTGAGTCGAATGCGAGGCGAAGCTTGTCCAGGGCGTGCGCGCACTGGCTCTTCACGGTCCCCTCGGAGCAGCCCAGGTGGTGGGCGACGTCCTTGACCGGCAGATCGCAGAGGTAGCGCAGCACCACGACGGCCCGCTGCCGCGGCGGCAACTCCATCAGCGCGGTCCGGACGACTGACTGGTCGTCGACCGGCGCCACGACGGCCGGAGCCCGGTCCGGTAGCCAGTCGAGCAGGGCGACCTTCCACCAGCCGCGGCGGCGCTCGTCGAGGAAGACCCGCACGAGCATGGTGTTCACGTAGGCGTCGACGTTCTCCACGTGGCCGATGCCGGGCCATCGTGTGTAGAGCTTGGTCAGGGTCTCCTGCACGAGGTCGTCGGCCTGATGCGAGTCACCGCAGAGCAGGTAGGCCGTGCGCCGCAGCGCTTTGACCCGGCCGTGCACGAACGCCAGGTAGTCGCTGTCCGTTCTCTTCGGCATTCCCGCTCCTGTCGGTGTCCTGTGTATCCGACGGCGGATCGAGGGGATCGGTTGGTCCGGGAGCAAAGAAAATCAAAGTTGTACGAGGGCGTCGAGCGGCGTGGTCGGCGTCGTGGCCCCGGGCGCGTTCTCGATCGTCACGCCCACCGCGCTCGACGCCGGCAGGCCCTGGACGATCCGCACGGTGGCCGCCTGGCCCTCGCCGAGCGCCCCGGCCGAGGCCGGGTCGTCGTCGCGGATGGTCCACAGTTGATAGACGCGTCCCTCGCCCGGCGCCGAGGTGGCGGCCAGCATGATCACGCCGGCGTCGGTCAGTTTCGACGACGCCACTGTCACCCGCCCGCCGCTGGTCAGCGTCTGTTCCCGCACCTGCAGGTCGGGGGCGGCCAGGATCGCGCGGACACGCGCCTCGGAGGCGCGCGCGGCTTCGGCGACGGCCCGTTCCTGCCGTACCCGCTGATCTTGAATGGCGTAGACGGCGGCGCCGACGCCGGCGGCCGCCACCACCGCGGCCGCCGCGGCCACCAGGTGAAAGCGGCGTTTCGGCGTGACCGCACGGACCGGGACGGCCGGATCTTGCCGGGTGGTGGTGATCGCGTCGAGGACGTTCGCCCGCAGCGCGGGCGGCGGCACCGACCAGGTGGTATCGGCCAGGCGGGCCGCGGCCTCGCGGAATTCGTCCACCTCGGCCCGGCAGGCCGCGCACTCGCGCAGGTGCCGCTCGAAGGCGGCCCGTTCGAGGTCGTCCACCGCGTCCAGCACGTAGGCGCCGACGAGCGCGTGCACGTCGGGCCTCACGCCGTCGCCCCCGTCGTCAGGCAGTCGCGCAGCCGGGCCAGGCCGTCGCGCATCCGCGATTTGATCGTCGGCAACGGCGCCCCCAGCAGCTCGGCCACCTGGGGGTAGGTGTGGCCCTGGAAATACGCGAGGGTGACCGCCTGCCGCTGGAGGCCGGTCAGCTCGTCCAGGCAGTGCCGCACCTGCCGGCGTTCCAGGCGCACCGCGACCTCGTCGGCCACGGCGTCGTACGGGGTGTCGACCGCCGCGATGCCGGCCCGGACGGTCCGGTCGGCCGCCGCCCGCTCGGAGCGGGCCCGGTCGACCGCCCGGCGGTGCGCGATCGTGAAGATCCACGCCGTCGGGGTCCCCCGCCCGGGATCGAACTGGGGAGCCCGCCGCCACACCTCGACCAGCACCTCCTGCGCGACCTCCTCGGCCTGCGACACGTCCCGCAGCACCCGCCGAACCAGCCCGAACACCCGCGGCGCGACCACGTCGTACAGCCGGGCGAAGGCCTTCTCGTCGCCCCGCGCCACCCGCGCCAGCAGCGCCTCGATGTCCAGCACCGGCGTCACCATCCGCGCCCCCTCACGGGGAGCCTAGAGCGAGGAAATCATGCGCAACAGCTCCCCGGCCGCCGGCCCGGGCGGCGCCGACGCGGGCAGGGCCACCGACACCTGCCAGGACGCACCGGCGGCGAGCCGGGCCACGTGCAGGCCCGAGGCGTGCGGCTTGCGGGTCACCGGCGCCGGCACGACGGCGATCCCCAGCCCCTGGTGGACGAAGTCCAGCAACGTGTGGACGTCGTTCACTTCGACCGAGACGCGCCGGTCCACGCCGTGCCGGGCGAACAACTGGTCGTTGACCTTGCGGGCGCCCCAGTCGGGGCGGAAGTCGACGAAGTCCGCCCCGGCCAGGGCCGCGGGATCGAGGTCGGCCGGTACGTGGTCCGGGTGGGCGAGGAGCAACATCTCCTCGGTGGCCAGCGGTTCCAGCCGTACGCCCTCGGGAGCGGCACCGGGAAGCGCGACGAATCCGACGTTGAGGCGCCCCTGCCGGATCTCCTCGACGATGTGCCCGGAACCGGCGTAGCGCAGGCTGATCTCCACCCCCGGATGGGCGCGGCGGAACGACGCCAGCAGCGGTGGCGGATCGATCACCCCGAGGCACTGCTCGGTGCCGACCGCGAGGCTGCCGCGCAGCAGTCCGCGCACCGCGGCCACCGCTTCCCGGGCCGCGGCCGCGCTGGCCAGCGTACGATTCGCCTCGGTCAGCAGGGCGCGCCCGGCGTCGGTGAGCCGCACGCGGCGGGTGTGCCGGACGAACAGCTCGGCGTCCAGTTCGCGCTCGAGCGCCTTGATCGAGGCCGAGAGGCCGGACTGCGCCACCCGCATCCGCTCGGCGGCCCGGGTGAAGTGGCGTTCCTCGGCCACCGCGACGAAGTACTCCAGGTGCCGCAACTCCATGATTGAGCAGTCTAGGTGCTGAATCCGAGCGCTTTCTTCTGTTGGACCTTTGATCACCGAGGGACGAGGGTGGGGACATGCCAACCAGCTACACCGCCGAAGGCGACCGTTACGACACCATGGAGTACCGCCGGACCGGGCGTTCCGGGCTCAAGCTGCCCGCCGTCTCGCTCGGTCTGTGGCACAACTTCGGCGACGACAAGCCCCTGGAGACCCAGCGGGCCATCCTGCGCCGGGCCTTCGACCTCGGCATCACCCACTTCGACCTGGCCAACAACTACGGTCCGCCGTACGGGTCGGCCGAGCTCAACTTCGGGCGCCTGCTGGCCGAGGACTTCCGCCCGTACCGCGACGAGCTGGTCGTCTCGACCAAGGCCGGGTACGACATGTGGCCCGGACCGTACGGCGAGTGGGGCTCCCGCAAGTACGTGACGGCGTCGCTGGACCAGTCGCTCAAGCGGATGGGCCTGGAGTACGTCGACATCTTCTACTCGCACCGCTTCGACCCGGAGACGCCGCTCGAGGAGACGATGGGCGCGCTCGACGCCGCCGTGCGGGCCGGCAAGGCGCTCTACGTGGGCATCTCGTCGTACTCGCCGGAGAAGACCGCCGAGGCGGCCGCGATCCTGCGTGACCTGGGCACGCCGTTGCTGATCCACCAGCCGTCGTACTCGATGCTGAACCGCTGGATCGAGGGCGGCCTGCTCGACACGCTGCGGGAGGTGGGCGCCGGCTGCATCGCCTTCTCGCCGCTGGCCCAGGGCATGCTCACCGACCGCTACCTGGACGGCGTCCCTTCGAACAGCAGGGCCGCCGAGCACAAGTCGCTCTCGACCGACCTGCTGAGCGACGACAACCTGGGCAAGATCCGGGCGCTGAACGAGATCGCCCAGCGCCGCGGTCAGAGTCTGGCCCAGATGGCGATCGCCTGGTCGCTGCGCGATGAGCGGATGACCTCGGTGGTGCTCGGCGCGAGCAGCGTGGCCCAGCTCGAGGCGAACGTCGCGTCCCTGGGGAACACGACGTTCACCGACGGCGAGCTGGCCGAGATCGACAAGTACGCCACCGAGTCGGGCATCAACCTCTGGGCGCGCAGCAGCGGGGTCTAAGAGAAGGACGCGTGGTAGGACGCGGCCATGTCCGCGTCCCCATGCCCCTGCTCCTCGGCCCGGCGGAAACGTTCGGCGCCGGCTTCGGCCAGGTCCAGCCGTACGCCGTGACGCCGGCCGGCCTCGACGATGAGCCGCGCGTCCTTGCCGGCCGTGCTCACCGCGAAGCTGGCCGGCGTCAGGTTGCCCTCGCGGATCAGGCCGGTCTTGGCTCGCAGGTAGCCGTTGTCGAGCGGGCCGCCCTGGATCAGCTCGAGGAACTTGCCGAAGTCGACGTGCAGCGCCTCGGACAGGGCCAGCACCTCGCCGCCGGCGTGGGTCAGGGCCAGCACCCAGCTGTTGGCGACCAGCTTCAAACGGGTTCCCTCGCCCGGTTTGTCCAGCCACACGGTTTTCGCGCCGACCGCGTCCAACACCGGCGCGATGTCGTCCCTTTTGTCAGCGGGGCCGGCCGCCAGCACCGTCAGCTGGCCCGCCTCGGCCGGCTGCCGGGTGCCCAGCACGGGGGCGTCGTAGTAGACGAGGCCGTGGGACGCCGCATAACCGGCGAACTCGTCGACGTCGTCCAGGCTGACCGTTGTCGACTGCACCCAGATCTGGCCCTCGGAGAGCGCGAGCTGCGCCTCGCGCATCACCTCGCGCACGGCCGCCCCGTCGAAGAGCATGGTCAGGACGACGTCGGCCCCGCGCACGGCCTCCTCGACGGTGGTCACGACCCGCGCCCCGTCGGCCGCGAGGGGTTGCGCCCGCTCCGGGGTGCGGTTCCACACCCGTACGGTGAAACCGTTCTTGACCAGATTGCGGGCCATGGCGGCGCCCATGATGCCGGTGCCGAGAACGCTGACGGTGAGGGTCTCTGTCATGCGCATCATCTTCCCGCTCGCCCGCGGCGAAAACTGTCGTACCCCTTCGCGAGAATGGCCACGTGCTGGTAGCGGTGGACCCGTCGGGGTTCCTTCAGGAGCTGCGGGCCGACGGATCACCCGCCGGTCCGCCGGTCCGCGCCGCCGACCTGCCGGCCGCGATCGCCGCGCGGGAGGCCGCCGACGGGCCGCGCTGGGTCTGGCCGTCCACCGCCGAGTTCTATCCGGGCCTGCTCAAAGCCGGGGTCCGGGTCGCCCGCTGCCACGACCTGGAGCTCACCGAGACGCTGCTGCTCGGCCACGCCGGCCAGTGGGGCGCTCCCCGCTCGCTCGCCGCGGCGCGGGCCCGCCTGCACGGTCTGCCCGTCCCACCCGATCCACCGCCGCGTCTGCCCGATCCGCCCGGTCTGGCCCAGGTCGCCCTGTTCGAGACCTTGGGCGGGCCTCCGGCGCCCGGATTCGACGTTCTCGAGACCATTTCCCAGGTGTACGCCGATCAGGTGCGCCGGGTCGCGACAACCGAACACCCGGGCCGCTTCCGGCTGCTCGTGGCCGCCGAGTCGGCCGGCTCCCTGGTCGGGGCCGAGATGGGCCACGCCGGCCTGCCCTGGCGGGCCGACGTGCACGACGAGCTGCTGCGCGAGCTGCTGGGCCCGCCCCAGGCGGTCGGGCCGCCGCGCCGCCTGGCCGAGCTGACCGCCGAGATCAACGCGGCCTTCGGCGTCCGGGGTCTCCACCCCGACTCGCCGGCCGAGGTGGTCAAGGCGTTCGCCCGGGCCGGCGTCGACATCCCCAACACCCGGGCCTGGGTGGTGCGCCAGGTCGAGCACCCGGCCGTGAAGCCCCTGCTGGAATACAAGGAGCTCTACCGCATCTGGACCGCGCACGGCTGGTCGTGGCTCGACCAGTGGGTCACCGACGGCCGCTTCCGCCCGGAGTACGTGCCGGGCGGCGTCGTCTCCGGCCGCTGGGCCACCCGGGGCGGCGGCGCCCTCCAGGTGCCGAAAGTGGTGCGCCGGGCCGTGATCGCCGATCCGGGCTGGCGGTTCGTGGTGGCCGACGCCGGTCAGCTCGAGCCGCGGGTGCTGGCCGCGATGTCCGGCGACCGGCGGTTCGCCGAGGCCGGGGCCGGACACGATCTCTACGCGGCGCTGGCCGCGGCCTCGTTCGACGGTGACCGGGCCAAGGCCAAGGTGGCGCTGATCGGCGCCATGTACGGCCAGACCGGCGGCAACGCGATCCCCGCCCTGGCCGTGCTGCGCAAGCACTACCCGGTCGCCTTCGACTACGTGGAGGCCGCCGCCCGTACGGGCGAGGCCGGTGGCCTGGTCCGCTCCTGGCTGGGCCGGACCTGCCCGCCCTCGTCAGCAACCTGGGGCGACGACGCCGGGCTGGACCCGCCCGAGACCGAGCAGCCGCTGAGCGGCGCGTCCGGGCGGGCGCGCGGGCGCTTCACGCGCAACTTCGTCGTGCAGGCCACCGCGGCCGAGTGGGCGCTGGTACTGCTGGCCACTTTGCGTACGGCTTTGGAGGGAACCCGGGCCGAGCTCGTGCTTTTCGTGCACGATGAAGTGGTCGTGCATTGCCCCGCCGAGGAGGCGGACCAGGTGGTCGCCGCCGTCCACGACAGCGCCGCCAAGGCGGGCCGGATGCTTTTCGGGGACACGACGGTGCGCTTCCCGCTCGACGTCTCAACAGTTGGCGCGTACGCCGACGCCAAGTGAGATTGCGGTAACTTGGGTGGACCGAAGCGAGAGGCGCTGCAACGGGGAGTGATCCCCGCCACGCTCGCTCGGGGCAATCCGACCAAGGGCGCCTCCGTTGTAACCACGGAGGTGGTCGGTATGGAGAGAAACGAACGTGTCGCGGAACTGAAGCGTCTGCTCGGCGAGCGGATCCTGGTGCTCGACGGCGCCTGGGGCACGATGCTGCAGGGCGCCGAGCTCAAGCCGGAGGACTACCGGGGCGACATGATCCCGGCGGATCATCCGCAGGACGTGACCGGCGACCCCGACCTGCTGATCCTCACCCGGCCCGACGTGATCCTCGACGTCCACCGGCAGTACCTGGCGGCCGGGGCCGACATCACCACGACCAACACCTTCACCGCGACCAGCATCGCCCAGGCCGACTACGGCCTGGAACATCTGGTCCGCGAGATGAACATCCGCGGCGCCCGGCTGGCCCGGCAGGCGGCCGACGAGGCCGGGGGGATGCGGTTCGTGGCCGGCTCGGTCGGCCCGCTGAACGTCACGCTGTCGCTCTCGCCCAAGGTCGACGACCCGGCGTACCGCGCGGTCACCTTCGATCAGGTCAAGGCGGCGTACGCGGAGCAGATCTCGGCCCTGGCCGAGGGCGGCGTCGACCTGCTGCTGATCGAGACGATCTTCGACACGCTGAACGCCAAGGCGGCCGTCGCGGCCGCCCGCGAGGTCGCGCCCGACCTGCCGCTCTGGATCTCGGTGACGATCGTCGACCTGTCCGGGCGTACGCTCAGCGGCCAGACCGTCGAGGCGTTCTGGCGCTCCATCGAACGGGCCGAGCCGCTGGTCGTGGGCGTGAACTGTTCGCTCGGCGCGACCGAGATGCGCCCGCACGTGACCGACCTGGCCCGCCTCTCGAACGTCTACGTGGCCTCCCACCCGAACGCCGGCCTGCCCAACGCCTTCGGTGGCTACGACGAGAAGCCCGCGGAGACCGCCGCGCTGGTGAAGGGCTTCATCGACGACGGCCTGGTCAACATCGTCGGCGGCTGCTGCGGGACGACTCCCGCCCATATCGGGCAGATCGCGCTGGCGGCCAAGGGCGCGACGCCCCGCGTGATCAACCCGCCGGCCGAGACCACCCGCTTCAGCGGCCTCGAGCCGTTCGCGATCGGCCCCGACACCGGCTTCGTCATGATCGGCGAGCGGACCAACGTCACCGGCTCGGCCAAGTTCCGCCGGCTCATCGAGGCCGACGACTACCAGGGCGCGGTCGACGTGGCCCTCGACCAGGTGCGCGGCGGGGCCAACCTGCTCGACGTGAACATGGACGCCGACCTGCTCGACAGCGAGCAGGCGATGACCACCTTCCTCAACCTGATCGCCACCGAGCCCGAGGTGGCCCGCATCCCGGTCATGATCGACAGCTCCAAGTGGAGCGTGCTCGAGGCCGGCCTCAAGTGCGTGCAGGGCAAGGGCGTGGTCAACTCGATCAGCCTCAAGGAGGGCGAGGAGGCCTTCCTGTCGCAGGCCCGCAGGATCCGTGACTTCGGTGCGGGCGTGGTGGTCATGGCCTTCGACGAACAGGGCCAGGCCGACACCCGTGACCGCAAGGTCGAGATCTGCGGGCGCGCGTACGACCTGCTGGTGAATGTCGCCGGCTTCGCGCCGGACGACATCATCTTCGACCCGAACGTGCTCGCGGTCGCCACGGGCATCTCCGAACACAACGGCTACGCCAAGGCGTTCATCGAGGCCCTGCCGCTGATCAAGCAGCGCTGCCCGGGCGCCCGGACCAGCGGCGGCATCTCCAACCTGTCGTTCTCGTTCCGCGGCAACGACGTGGTCCGCGAGGCCATGCACTCGGCCTTCCTGTTCCACGCGGTCAAGGCCGGCCTCGACATGGGCATCGTCAACGCCGGTCAGCTCGCCGTCTACCAGGACATCCCGGCCGACCTGCTGGAGCTGGTCGAGGACGTGCTCTTCGACCGCCGCCCGGACGCCACCGACCGGCTGGTCACCTTCGCCTCCACGGTCACCGGCAAGGGCAAGCAGCGCGAGGTCGACCTGTCCTGGCGCGAGGCCCCGGTCGCCGAGCGCCTGTCGTACGCCCTGGTCCACGGCATCGTCGACTTCATCGAGGACGACACCGAGGAGGCCCGGCAGCAGTTCGCGCGGCCGCTCGAGGTGATCGAGGGCCCGCTCATGGACGGCATGAAGGTCGTCGGCGACCTGTTCGGCTCGGGCAAGATGTTCCTGCCCCAGGTGGTCAAGAGCGCCCGCGTGATGAAGCGCTCGGTGGCCTACCTCGAGCCGTTCATGGAGGCCGAGAAGGAGCAGGCCCGCCTGGAGGGCCGGGTCGAGACGTCGCGCGGCCAGGGCAAGGTCGTGCTGGCCACGGTCAAGGGCGACGTGCACGACATCGGCAAGAACATCGTCGGCGTCGTGCTCGGCTGCAACAACTACGAGGTGATCGACCTCGGCGTGATGGTGCCGGCCGCCAAGATCCTCGACACCGCGGTGGCCGAGGGCGCCGACGTCGTCGGCCTGTCCGGCCTGATCACCCCGTCGCTCGACGAGATGGTCGCGGTCGGCGCCGAGATGCAGCGCCGCGGCCTCAAACTGCCGCTGCTCATCGGCGGGGCGACGACCTCGAAGCAGCACACGGCCGTCCGCATCGCGCCCGCCTACCAGGCCTCGACCGTGCACGTGCTCGACGCGTCGCGGGTCGTCGGCGTGGTCTCCGACCTGCTCGACCCCGACCGGGCCGAGAAGCTCGACGTGGCCAACCGGGCCGACCAGGAGCGCCTGCGCGAGCAGCACGCCAACCGGCACGCGCAGCCGCTGCTCACCCTGGAGCAGGCCCGGGCCAACCGTGAGCGGGTCGACTTCAGCGACCTGCCGACGCCCACGTTCACCGGGGTACGGGACGTGCAGCCCACGATCGCCCAGCTCCGCGAGATGATCGACTGGCAGTTCCTGTTCCTGGCCTGGGAGCTCAAGGGCAAGTACCCGGCCATTCTGGAGCAGCCGGTCGCCCGCGAGCTGTTCGACGACGCGAACACCCTCCTCGACAAGATCATTTCGGACGGTTCGTTCCAGGCCCGGGGCCGGTACGCGTTCTGGCCGGCACACAGCGACGGCGACGACATCGTGCTCGACAACGGCGTGACGTTCCCGATGCTGCGCCAGCAGACCCAGAAGCCGGCCGGCCGGGCCAACCGCTCGCTGGCCGACTACATCGCCCCGTCGGGCGACCACCTGGGCGGCTTCGCGGTCGCGATCCACGGGGCCGACGACCTGGCGGCCAAGTACGAGGCGGAGAACGACGACTACCGCGCCATCATGGTCAAGGCGCTGGCCGACCGCCTGGCCGAGGCGTTCGCCGAATACCTGCACCTCCAGGTCCGCCGCGAGTGGTTCGAGCCGGACGCCAAGCCGAAGCTGGAAGACCTGCACGCCGAGCGCTTCCGCGGCATCCGGCCGGCGCTGGGCTATCCGGCGAGCCCCGACCACAGCGAGAAGAAGGACCTGTTCAACCTGCTGGGAACGCGGGAGATCGGCGTGGGCCTGACGGAGTCGTACGCGATGACCCCGGCCGCCGCGGTCAGCGGCCTGATCTTCGCCCACCCCGACTCGCGGTACTTCACCGTGGGCCGGCTCGGCAAGGACCAGATCGTCGACTACGCGGCCCGCCGCGGCATGAGCGTCGACGAGGTCGAGCGCTGGCTGCGCCCCAACCTGGCCTACGAGATCGCATGATCGACTCTGTGCTGGAGAAGGCCCGCGAGGGCCTTCTCCGCCTGGATCCGCACCAGACCCGCGCCGCCGTTCTCGACGGCGCTCTGCTGATCGACACCCGGACCGACCGGCAGCGCGCCGAGCAGGGCGACCTGCCCGGCGCGATCGTCATCGACCGGACCGTGATGGAGTGGCGCCTCGACCCGGCGTCGCCGAACCGGATTCCCGAGGCCACCGGCCACGACGTACAGATCATCGTGGTCTGCCGTCAGGGTTACAGCTCGAGCCTGGCCGCGGCCAGCCTGCAGGCGCTGGGCCTGTGGCGGGCGACCGACATGATCGGCGGCTTCGAGGCGTGGGCGGCGGCGGGCCTGCCCCGGTCGGACAAGCCCGCCGACGTACGTTACTGAGGGTAGTCCTTGGTTTCGGTGAAGATGCCGACCACGGTGGCTGCCCGCACGTCGAAGCCCAGGGTCAGGAACCTGCCCGGCTCGAGCTCCACACTCGACGGATTCGCCTGGTCGGAGTGGCCCGAGTCGTAAAGCTGCACATCCTCGTACCCGTCCCAGCCCTTCTCCGGATCTCGCACGAGACGCCCGACCGTGTCGCGGTGCTCCGAGAACCGGGGCTTGAGGTCACCGTACGTCACCAGCACCTCGCCCGTGCTCAACCGCAGAGCGTGATGGGAGGAGGCGGGCATGTCGGTCGGCTGGGCGATGCTCCAGGTGTGCCCGTCGTCGGTCGACTCGGCCAGGTAGGCGTGCCCCACTGTCGTCCGGATCAGCACGATCACCCGGTCGTCGAGCACCGTGAGCGTCGGCTCCTGGAAATGGACGCCGTCCGCGGCCGCCAGCAGGATCTCGGACTCGGCGGGCCAGGTCCGCCCGCCGTCGGTGCTGCGCACCACTGTCGCGCGCATCCAGGCCTCGCCGGGCAGACGCCCGTACAGCGGAAAGAGTAGATCGCCGCTGGGCAGCTCGGCCGCCGCGCCGTGCGAGGCCGAGAAGGTCTTGGAGGCCCGCCGCTCCTGTTCCGGCAGAGCCATGGCCGTGCCGACCAGGATCGGCTCACCCCAGGTCTCGCCGTTGTCGGTGCTGCGGTGCACCCAGGTGCCGTGCGTGGTGTGCCACGGCTCGGTCCACTCGATCACGAAGTAGCTGAGCAGCACGGTGCCGTCGCGCAGCACGGCCAGCTTGGGATCGCGGTCGTCGAAGGGCCCGTCCACCGCCGTACGCGGCGCACTCCAGGTCTTGCCGTTGTCATCGCTTTCCGCGAGCCGGATCCGCCCGTCCGCCTTGACGTGCCCGGTGCTCTCCCGCCAGGCCGCCAGCAACCGCCCGTCGGCCAGCCGCACGACATCGGGAAAATGCGGAAGCAGCCCCGGCTCGGCCCGGGCCACAGTGATCTGCGTAGGCAACGCTTCACCCCTCACGCGATGGTCGTCCCTCCCGTCCGACCCTACCGTGACGCCCTCGGCGGGAGCGCCGGCGAACCATCAGGCCGTACTCCAGGTAGCCGCGCAGTGACACAATGAGATGATGGCTGTGGCGAACGTCGATAGAGCAGCATCCGCCGCTTTCGGGCGCCATACCGCTGTCGTCGTACGGCTGTCCTTTGTGGCTCTGGCTTTCGCGGCGCTCATTCTGGGCTACCTGGGCCTCGACCGTTACTTCGTCGAGCAGGGTCTGCCGGGACGGACCTTCCTCAACATCGCCTACTTCGACCTTCAGCTGTTCGTGCTCGGCGCCGACCCGCTGCAGGAAGCCACCGCCCTGCCGCCGACTCTCCAGATCGCCCGCTTCGCCGCGCCTGCCGTGACGCTGTTCGCCCTCGCCGAGGCGGCCCGGCTGCTGCTGTCGGCCGAGTTCGGCCGGCTCCGGGCCCGGAGCGCCCGCGGGCACGCCATCGTCTGCGGCGACTCGACCGCCGCGGCCACCCTGGCCCGTAATCTCGCGACAGCGCAGCGCCGGACGGTGCTCATCCGCACCCTTCCGAGCGGCCCGCTGGCGTCCCGCCGCGACCATCTGCTGAGCGTCACCGGCGATGCCACCGACCCGGACATCCTCCGCGGCGCCGGCGTCGCCCACGCCACTGTCATCTACGCCTGCACGGATGACAGCGCCACCAACGTGGCCATCGCGGCCGCGGCCGGCCGGGTCATCGACAACCAGTCCGGACGGGCGACCGTGTACGCGCAGATTCACGATCCGGAACGGGCCGTAGCCCTGCAGGCCCGGCGCCTGGGAGTCGACGCCGCCCCCAACCTGAGGCTCGACTTCTTCAACCTCGACCAGCTCGCGGTGCAGGTGCTGCTCACGGAGCGGCCGCCGGAGCCGGTCGGCGGGCATGCGCCGAGACTGCTGATCGCCGGCGACGCGCCGTTCGCCCGGGCGCTGCTGGTCTCACTCGCCCGGGGCTGGCGGCTGCGGCGCCCCGGCGGCGACACGCGGATCGCTGTCGACTTCGTCCGGCCCGGCGCGGGCGACACGCTGGCCGCGCTGCGCGGACGTTACCGGATCCTCGACGACGCCTGCGAGATCACGGCGTACGAGACCGACGTCCCGTCCGTGCTCGCCGGGCGGCCGGAGCTGGTCTACGACGACGCCTATCTCTGCTATCGGGACGAGGAGTACGGCCTGGACCTGGCGCTGACCACGTACGAGTTGTGGCATCGCGTCGCCGGAACGGTGCTGGTGCCGGTCGACCGGCTGGCCGGGCTGACCGACGCGTTCGGCGACGAGCACGGCCGGCGGCTGCTCGACCAGGTCCACGGCAAGATCAAGCTGTTCCCGAAGCACGCCGCCGCCTGCGATCCCGCGCTCATCGCCGAGGACCTCGTGGAGCGCCTGGCCCGCCTGATCCACGAGCGGTACCTGATCGCCTGCCGGGAGCTTCCCGACGAGCCCACCGACCCGGCCGCCCTCGTGGAGTGGGACCGGCTGGACGAGGAGCGCCGCGCCTCCAACCGGTCGCAGGCGGATTCCATCGGCGCCAAGCTCGGCGCCATCGGCTGCACCATCGTGGCCCGCAGCGGCTCCGGCGACTTCGCCCTCACCGAGGACGAGGTGGAGCTGCTGGCGCGGGCCGAGCAGGCGCGCTGGGCCCGGGAGGCGCGGGCGGCCGGCTGGCGCTACGGCCCGGCCCGCGATCCCCGGGCGAAACTGACGCCGTATCTGCTCGACTGGGCCGACCTGCCCGACGAACGCCGGGAGAAGAACCGCGCCGCGGTGCGCGACCTGCCGACCGTGCTGGCCGACGCCGGATTCCAGGTGGTACGCCTCGCCGGCCCTCAGCACGCCCGCACGGCACACCTGGTGTGACGGACGGAGAGGTGATGGGCGAGCGGGCGCTGCGCGTCGGAGTCACCGGCCACATCCGGCTGAGCCGCGAGTCCAGCCGCCCGATCTACCTGGCGCTGCGAAGCTATCTGGCCGGGCAGCTGCGCGTCCATGATCACCTGTACGGCATCACCTGCCTGGCCGACGGGGCCGACAGCCTGTTCGCCCGGGCGGTCAGCGACCTCGACGGCATGCTCGAGGTGATCCTGCCCGGGCCGCCCGGCAACCGGCGCCGCACCCGGCGCCTGCTGAGACGGGCCCACCGGGTCTCGCAGGTCGGCCCCGGCCCGGTGGAGGCCCGCTACGCGGAGGCGAGCGAACGCGTGCTGCGTGGCTGCGAGGTCTTGGTTGCGGTCTGGGACGGCACCGACGCCGGCGGACAGGGCGGTACCGCTCACACCGTGGCCCGGGCCCGTGAACTGGGCAAGCAGGTCGAGGTCATCTGGCCCCCACAGGCACGTCGCCTCGGCCCCTAGGTGGGCGGCGGCTCGATGTCGCATTCCAGCCGCCTTCCGGCGAGGGCGGCCCGCGCGTCGGGGTGCTCGTCACCCAGCAGCCCCGCGAGCCGGCCGGCGGCCTCCCGCCGTGACTCTCCCCGATCGAGCGCGAGATTGGCGGCGCAGACCCAGGTCTCCGGGTGCTCCTCACCCCGTACCCGCAGAAAGCGCTCCACCGTCGCCTCGCCCAGGTCGACGGCGTCCTTCTCGAGGTGATGGTGCGCCAGATCGTTGGCCAGCCCGATCGCGGTGATCAGGGTGTGGGGATGGTCCGGTCCCAGGGTCCGCGCGGTCTGCTCGTACGTCAGCTCGTCGATGTTGTACGCCTCCCGCCACTGTCCCAGCGCCCGCAGGACGACGGCCAGGTTCGTCGAGGCGGCGAGCGTCAACGGGTTCCGCGGCCCGAACAGCCGCCGATAGCGATCGAGCGCTTCGGTAGCCAATCGCCGAGCGCCGAGCGCGTCGCCGACGGCCCGCAACGTGTTGGCGTAGGTCATGATCGACGCCAGGGTCAGGTGGTGATCGGGCCCGTACCGGCTCTGGCAGGTCCGATAGTCGTCGGCCGACGTCTGCAGGGCCTCGCCGAACCGTCCCGACTCGCGCAGCCCGACGGCGACCGCCCGCCGGGCCAGGGCGATGTCGCCGGCGTTGCGCCTGCTCATGTGCTGACGTTGCAGGTCGACCGCCGCATCGAACCGGGCCAGCCCGAGCAGGTCCCAGACCTGGTTGCGCACGGCCACGCGGGTGCGCTCGTCCTCCGCCCCGATACTTCGGCTCAGCGTGCCGACCAGCTTCTCGTCGAGCTCCAGCGCCGCACCCGGATCGCCCAGCAGTCTCAGGTTGATGGTGAGGTTGCCGACCGCGTCCGTCGTCCGCGTGTCCTGCGGGCCGTGCAGCCGGCGAAGCACCTCGGCCGTGCGGCGATCCTCGTCGAGGGCCTGCCGGTACTCTCCCGCCAGCCTCAGATAGAAAGCGAGGACCCGGGCGGTGGCCAGGGTGTCGGGATGATCGGGGCCGAACTCCCCGCTGGCCCGCAGCACTTTCAGCAGCTCGACGATCATGCCGCGGGACTCGTCGTACGAGCCGAGCGATCGCAACGCGTTCGCGAGATGGCGGGTGGCCCGGACGGTGAGCTTGTGCTCCGGGCCCAGCCCGCCGTCGGCCGGATCGGCCCGCCACACCTCGACGGCGGAGCGTCCCAGCTCCGCTGAGGCCTCGAAGTCACCGATCCGTTCCAGATAGCGGATCTGATCGAGGACAGCCGCCCGCGCGGCGATGTCCGCGGAACGCAGGGCGCCGGACGAGATCAGGTGCGGGCCGATCTCACCGTGCTGGGTCCAGGTGCGTGAGTCGTCGGGATCCCGGGGATCGGCGGCGGCCAGGAGGCGATGAACGTCCAGCCGGCGCAGGCCGGCGTCCCTTTCGCTGAGACCGTCCCGCACCATCAGCTGCACCAGCCGATGCATCTGGATCTGTTCGCCGTCGCCGCCCAGCTGGACGAGACCGTACCGGCCCAGATGCTCCGCCTGCTTCCTCAGATCATCTGTGCGGTACAGCACCCGGCCCAGAGGGAGCGTCACGTCGGCGTCCCGGCCCCGGTGCAACAGGGACAGCGACACCGGGAGCGGTGCCATGAACGCCAGAACCTCCAGCAGCTGAGCCGCCGCGACGGACTCCGCCCGCAGCCGCCCCGCCGCGACACTCACGAACGTGGTCACCGTCGTGGTGCGCGACCCGGGCCGGAGCCCCGCCGCCAGCAACTCCTCCAAGTGCTCGGCGAACAACCTCAGATATTCCCCGAGCGGCATGCCCGTCGCGGCCTGCATCGCACAGACCTGGTCGACGGCGAGCGGGAGGTCGCCGAGCTGACCGGCCAGCATGTCGCAATCGTCGGCGGGGGCGGTGACACCCCACTCGCGCATGAAGGCGATGCTCTCCGGCCGGGAGAAGACGCCCACACTGAACGGGGTACCCGCGGCGGACGCCCAGGCGTAGTTGCGCGATGTGATGATCACCTGGCCACCGACCGCCGGGACGAACGAGGCGAGGTCCGCCGGCTGGTCGGCGTTGTCGTAGATCAACAGCCAGCGCAGCGCGCTCTCCTCGAGCGCGGTGAGCACGTCCCGGACGGTCTGCCGCATGTCGTTGGCCGGAATGATCCCCAACTGGTCGCCGAGGGCGGCCAGAGCCGCGATCGCCTGCGACGGCTGCTCGGCGGGCACCCACCAGAGCACGTCGTACTCGGCCGCCCACCGGGCGACGTACTGCAGCGCGAGCTGCGTCTTACCCACACCGCCGAGCCCCACCAGCGACATCGGCATCCGGGCGGGACCGGTGAGCACCGCCCTCATCTGCGTGAGCAGTTCCTGCCGGCCGGTGAAGTGAGGGGCCGGGCCGGGCACGTTGTTCACCACCGCGCCGGAGGCGACCGGCGGAACGGCCGGCGGCGCCGGCCGGTGCGAGGCGACGAAGTCGTTCCGTACGCGGGCCGGCAGGTCCGGGGCCGGGCCGTCGTCCGCCGCCAGCCAGAGCTGATGGAAGCGCCGGATCTCCTGATCGGCGTCGTGCCCGGTCACCGACCAGTCGGCGAGTTGCCGGACGACACACTCGACTTTGACCCATTTCGGCAGGCCGCTGCCGCGCAACATGGCGCCGATCGTCTCGTGGCTGACGGTGTCCGGCATATCGCCCCGGTCCCGGATCGCCGCGCTGATCCGGCGTGCGCCCGGCTTCCCGGCGGCGCGGTGGAGCTCGTGCAGGCCGCGGAGAAGATCACCCAACGGGCCGTCGCCGACGATGCCCGGCTTAGGTGCCCTCGCCACCATCAGACTCCCGTTCGTCAGCACCGGATGCCAAGAACTGTCAAGTTGCGCCAGCTTCTCCGAAGTCCATTGGAAGGCCAGATGCCAATAGTCGTCAACTTGTGCGGGGAGATGACAGAACCGGGCGCCGCGCCGGCCCGGTAAACGACAATAAAGGCCTCGCCGTGAAGTGCGAGAACAAGCCTGTTCCTCCTGAGAAGGAGTTTTAGATGATCGCTCCCGGCACACCGCTGAGGACACGTGAATCACTCACGCGCGAATTCATGTCGCTCGGTGTCCGGGCCGGCGACGTCCTGCTGGTGCACAGCTCGCTACGTGCCATCGGCTGGGTGTGCGGCGGCGCCACGGCTGTGGTTCAGGCCCTGCTCGACGCCGTCGGTCCAGGTGGGACTGTCGTCGTGCCGGCGCAGACGCCCGGCCACCGTGACCCCGCGCGCTGGTCGCACGAAGCGGTCCCGTCCGAGTGGTGGGACACGATCCGTGATCACCTTCCCGCTTTCGAGCCGCTTCTGACGCCCAGCGCCACCATGGGCGTCATTGCCGAGCGCGTCCGGACATGGCCGGGCGCCTGCCGGAGCGGGCACCCGCTGACCTCGTTCGCCGCCGTCGGATCGGCTGCGGAGGAGCTGATGGCCGGGCACGAGCTCGAATCGATGCTCGGCGACGGCTCGCCCCTGGGGGCGCTGGAGCGCGCCGGCGCGAAGGCGCTGCTCCTCGGCGTCGGTTACGAGAAATGCACCGCATTCCACCTCGCGGAGTCGCGCCGGGAACACCCTTCCGTCGTGGAACTGACGGCCGTCATGCGCACCGGAAACGGACGGGAGTGGGTACGATACGAAACGATCGGGCTCGATGATCACGATTTCGGTGATCTGGGAGTCGCGTACGAGGCCGCGTACCATAAGAACGACTCTCTACGCCGAGGGATGGTCGGCGCAGCGACGAGTCGCCTTTTCCCCATTCGCGAAGCGGTGCGTTTCGCGGAAAGCTGGTTGACCGACCGGCGACCCGTGTTCCCGAATCCCCGTCCAGGCACGGGCGACGAAAGCGAGAAGCGATGACGCCACCTTCCGCCCACTCCATCGAGACCCGGCTCGTCCGCGTGGCTGACATGCCGCTCGACGAACTCCTGGCCTTGAGGAAGCGCGGTGACACCGCCCTGGATCACTGCCTGCGCCGGGTGCTGGAGCGCGCCTCGTCCGGAGAGCAGGACAGTGTGGCCGCCTTCAACTCGGCGCCCCTGCGGCGCTCCTGAACCCATGGTCGCCGTCGACCTGGGGCCACCGCGCCGGACGGCCGGCGACGCGGCGCCGGCCATGGAGCCGTTCCAGCAGTTCATCGTCAAGGTCCACAGCCGGTGCAACCTGTCGTGCGACTACTGCTACGTCTATCACCACGTCGATCAGAGCTGGCGTGACCGTCCAACGGTGATGAGCGCGCAAACCATCGAGGCGCTCGCCGACCGTATCGGGCAGCATGCGGCCACCCACGCTCTGCGAAAGCTCTTCATCCTGCTCCACGGTGGGGAGCCTCTGCTCGCCGGGCCGGCCGTCATCGAGCACGTCATCACATCGGTTCGCGCCCGCGTGCCCGCCGCGACCGAGGTCGACGTTTCGGTGCAGACCAACGGCACCCTCGTCAACGACGAGTTCCTCGGCGTCTTCGACCGGCACCGGGTCGCCGTGGGCGTCAGCATGGACGGCGGCCGGGAGGCGCACGATCGGCATCGGCGCTACGCCGACGGGCGCCCCAGCTTCGACCTCGTGAAGCTGGGCTTGGACCGGCTGAAGACGCACGGCGACATCTGGACCGGGCTGCTTCTGACCATCGACTTGGCGAACGACCCGGTCCGGACGTACGAGGATCTGGTGGCTCTCCGCCCACCGAGCATCGACCTCCTGCTTCCGCTGGCCAACTGGGTGCACCCGCCGCCGCACCACGACCCGGCGTCGACGCGGTACGCGACATGGCTCATTCGTGTCTTCGACCGATGGTTCGACGCCCCGGTCCGCGAGACCGGCGTCCGGCTCTTCGAGTCGATCATCATGCTGATCCTCGGTGGCGCCAGCGACACCGAGGCGATCGGACTGGACGGCCCCCGCGCCATCACCATCGAGACCGATGGGAGCCTGGAGGTGACCGACGCGCTCAAGACCACCGCTCCCGGCCTGGGCGCCCTGGGGATGTCGATACACGACCATTCACTCGACGAGGCCGCCGGCCACCCGGCCGTACGAGCCACCGGGCGAGGACTCGCGACACTGGGCACCGGCTGTCAGATCTGCCCGGTGGTGACGACTTGTGGAGGCGGCCAGTATTCGCACCGTTTCGGCGCCGACGGCGGTTTCGCTCAACCGTCCGTCTACTGTCGGGACTTGTATCGGCTGATCGCTCACATCCGGGGCCGCGTGGCCGACGCGCTCGAAGCGCGCGGAAGGCAGCACTGAATGCGCCGATACGTCCTCACCGGCCCGCAGTTCCGCAGCCTGGCCGAGGGCGGCGGCTCACCGGACGCCATAGCCCTGCTGACCGAGGCGCAGCTCTCCGCGCGCCGCCTGCGCCTGCTCGCCGTGGCCGAAAGGTGGGACTCCCTTCCGGTCACGCTCCGAGACGCGCTCCATCTCGTGATGGAGACCGAAAAGGTGTCGCCCGCAGCCGGACTCGAGCTTCTGCGATACCCGTTTCTGCGCGCCTGGTTCGGGTCGGTGGTGCCCGTCCTCGGCGGCCGGGCGGCGGAGCAACTCGGGTCGCTGGCCGCCGCCACCGCTGTCTGCGCCGGTGTCCCTTTCGAGCTCACCATCGACTGCTCCGGAGCGGATCTGCACCTGCCGCGGGTCGGTACGGCCACCGACGTAGGACCCGCCTCGGTGCCGGTCCGGTTCGACGGCACCACGCTGACCGTGGGGAGCGCGCTCAAGCTGCCGGTGCCCGCGGACGAGTCGCGCCCCGGATGGCGTCCCGTCCACCACGTCCGTCTCGCCGGCCACTCGCTGGAGATCATCGACGGGGACGCGCTGCGAGACCGTTTCCCCGTGGCTCCCCTCGACCCCCTGCCCTCCGCCGCCCTGGACCGGCTGGACCACCTGGTACGCGAAGCCTGGCAGCTGCTGGAGGACGAACAACCGGCGCACGCCGCGGGAATGCGTATCGCTCTGCGCGCCCTGGTGCCGCTGCGGACGCCGGAGGACGCCGCCCAGGTGAGCGCCTCGGTCCGTGGCTGCTTCGGCGCGATCGGGATGTCGATACCGGACGATCCGATGACCCTCGCGGAACTGCTGGTGCACGAGTTCCAGCACGAGAAGCTCGGCGCCCTGCTCGATCTGACGGATCTGAGCCCCGGCGACGGCTCTGCCCGCTATCACGCTCCGTGGCGACCGGACCCGAGACCGGCCCACGCGCTTGTGCAGGGCGTCTACGCCTTCACCGGCGTAGCCGGCTTCTGGCGAGCCTGCCGATCGCGTACGGACGATGCCGGCACCCGTTACTTCACCTGGCGCGACCACGTCGGCTACGCCCTCGGCCAACTGCTCGACGGGGGTGAACTCAGCTCGGAGGGCGATCGGTTCTTTCGTGGTCTCGACGGCACGCTCGCCACCTGGCGGAGTGAGGAGGCGACGCCATCGGCGATCCGGCTCAGCACCATCGCGACGCAGGTGTCGTGGCGCCTGGCCCACTACCGTCCGCGGGACGCCGACGTCGACGCCCTCGTGCGCGCCTGGTCCGCGGCGCGGACCCGGCCCGCCTACGGGCCGCCCGTGGTTGGCGCGGGGATGCCGCCGGCCGAGTTGGCCGGCCTGTTGGAGCGCCGGGCCGCGGGAGACGGCACAGGGTACGCGGACGCGACCGAAGCCGAACGGGCGATCCTCCGCGGCGAGTCCGCGGTCGCCCTCCGTCTCCTGCCGTCGCCGGTCGGCGACCGGGAGTGGGCCGCGGCGGCCGTCGCACTGTGCACGCCGACGGGCGACCGGGCAATCGCCGGCCGGCGGCCGGACCTGTTGAGGGCCGTCTTCGAGCGGCTCGACGCCGAGCCACGGCGACCCGGCCTGTCGACCCTCCATCGATGGCTGAGCGACGAGCCCTAGCCCAAGCCGTGTCTCAGCGCCTCGGCCATCGCGTCGCGGCGGCGCAGGGCCGCTCGCCAGCCGACCACCTCGGCCTCGGTGGTGTCGCCGGTGCTGGAGGTCGCCCGGACTATCCAGGGCCGCCGGAACAGCACCCGGGTCACCACCGAGGCGGCCAGCAGGATCAGAATGATCAGCGCGTCCAGGACGATCAGCAGCAGTGGGAGCAGCACCCACCAGAACAGCACCGCGGCCAGCACGAAGGCGAAGAAGACGATCGCGATGATGACGAACTCGTCGTTGAAGTTGCCGCCGCTGCTGCCGACCTCGCTGCTCACCTCGGCACCGCCGCTGACCACGTCGCCGGGGCCGACGTCCTTGCGGCGCTTGGCCCGCCACCCGCCGAACCGCCGGGCCATCACCCGCCACCGCGGCTCCCACACCACTCGTACCTCCCACCGCGTCCCGCCGGGCGCGGAGACCTCCACTGTTCGCACGGGCACAGCCTCTGGTATCGATCAAGATGAATGTCGAGTAGGGTCGGCCCCGTAGGTCTCACGGGGAGGTACGCCGGATGTCACTGCCCGCGCTGCCGATGCCGGCCGAGGACGAACGGCCCTTCGATCCGCCGCCCGAGTACACCGAGCTGCGCGCCGGCCGGCGAATGGTCCGGGTGGCCTGCCCGACCGGTCTCGACGCCTGGCTGGTCTCCGACTACGCCGGGGTGCGGGAAGTCCTCGGCGACGGCCGCCGGTTCTCGACCCGGCCCGGGCTGGCCGCGCACGTGCTCGCCTCCTACGCGGAGGACGGCCCGATCGACAACTTCACCCGCATGGACGGGCCCGAGCACGTCCGGATCCGGCGCAACTTCGCCCCGCAGGTGACACACGCCCGCCGGCTGGCCGAGCTGCGCCCGATGGTCGAGCGGATCACCGACGAGGCGATCACCCGCATGCTCGCCTCACCCCAGCCGTACCCGTTGCACAGTCAGTTCTCCACGGCCGTCACCACCGCGGTGATCGCCGAGCTGATCGGTGTGCCGCCCGAGCAGCGCCACCTGTTGCACCAGGCCGCGACGGCCCTGTTCGACACCTCGACCAAGGCCGACGAGCTCCGGGAGGCGCTGACCCCGCTCTACACGTACCTGTGCGAGGCGGTCGCGACCCGGCGCGCCCAGCCCGGCGACGACGTGCTCAGCCGCATGATCGAGCACAGTGCCGACAGCGACCGCCCGCTGACCGACACCGAACTCACCGAGATGAACGCGGCCCTGCTGATCGCCGGCTTCGACACGACCGCATCCATGATCACGTACGGCCTGGTCGCCCTCCTGAACATCCCCGGCGAATGGGACAAGCTGGTGGCGGACCCGTCGACGGCGGCGTCGGCCACCGAGGAACTGGTGCGCTACCTGTCGGTCGGCGCGGGCCTGCTGCGCCAGGCCACCGAGGACACGGTCCTGAACGGCCAGCGGCTCAAGGCCGGCGACTACGTGGTGGTGGCCGTCCAGGCCGCCAACCGCGACCCGGCCCTGCACCCCGACGGCGACGACTTCGACATCACCCGCAAACCGGGCGCCCACCTGGGTTTCGGCCACGGCGCCCACGCCTGCGTGGGCCAGCAGATAGCCCGCATGGAACTGACCACGGTCCTGCGGGCCTTGGCCACCCGGGTCCCGGCGCTGCGCGTGGCGGTCCCGCTGAACGAAATCAGTTGGAAGAAGGACTCGGTGGTACGGGGCCCGGCCGAACTCCCGGTGGCGTGGACATGAGGGTGGCCGTGGACCGCGACCACTGCATAGGCGCGGGCAGTTGCGCGATGACCGCCCCCACGGTCTTCGACCAGGACGCCGAGGAGGCGCTGGTCATCCTCCTGACCGACTCCCCACCCGACTCCGACCAGGACGCCGTCCGGCAGGCGATAGACCGCTGCCCGGCCGCCGTGATCCGCCTCCTGCCTACGAAATAGGGCCGTTCCATCCGGACGCTGTCGAGCCGGGCCGGGACGCTCACGGCCACCCTCGTGCGGTCACTCGAAGAACTTCAGGCTGAAGCCGGTGTCCGTGGCCGGGCCGGGGACGTTCGCGCGTGCGTACGTGGTGGTGCCCCACCAGACGAACGTGCCGGTGTACCAGTAGCGGTTCTCCCAGGTGTACGGCGTGCCCTTGGCGACCGCGTGGTAGGCGAACGGGAAGCGGGGGCCGGCCGGTGGGCTCGTGGCGATGTCGCCGTTCAGGAGGACGAACGTGTGGTGGCCGGGGCCGTCGACGGACAGCGTCGGGTCCCAGCCGGGCATCATCGTGGCGCGGTTCGAGCCGAACAGGCAGCCGTTCGACTTGTACCAGTCCCAGACGTACGTGGGGTCGCCGCCGGCGCGCAGGCGCAGGTCGGCCAGGCAGTACTGGTCGCTCCAGCTGCCGTTCGCCGAGTAGACGATGTGCAGTCGCCCGTCGGGGTCGCGGATCGGTTCCGGGGCCTCGTTGATGAACGGGTTGCCGACGACGCGCTCCCAGCTCTCACGCGGCTGCGAAACGACGTAGCGGGGGCCGGTGGCCGCGTACGGGCTGCTCATCTTCGCCAGGTAGATGTTCTGCTCGAGGTTCGTGTCGCCGGCCCAGCCGGACCAGACGAACCAGCGCTGCCCGTTGAAGACGAACATGCTGCCGTCGATGGCCCACTTGTCGTCCGGCAACGCCACCTGGGTCTCGGCGCCGTAGCCCGTGGCGGCGGACGCCGAGCTGATGACGTACATCCGATGGGCCGCAGCGCGCCCCGCCGAGAAGTGGATGTAGTAGCGGCCGCCGTCCAGCGCGATCTCCGGCGCCCACACCTCGCCGAGGTTGCGCGTGTCGCTCCAGACCGTGCGCGCCGGTGCGGTGGCCACTGCCTCGGGCGACGGTCCTTGGCGTACGGCGATGCCGGCTCCCGTCGACTGCACGCCGATGTAGGTCGCGCCGACCCGGATGACGCTCGGGTCGGCGGCGCGCAGTGACGTCCGGGCGGCCGCGGCCGGCGCCGCCAAGCCGGCCAGAACCGCTGCCAAGAAGAGGAGAACCAGGCGAGCCCGCATGGCTCGACGATCCGAGCCATAGCGATGTCTGTCAATGAGTTAGCCGCGGTCGGCCCACGTGTCCAGCTCGAGCTGGTGCAAAAGGGAAGGCGCGAAGATGCCGGCGATCGACAGGAGCGAGACGATCACGAAGGCCGTACGGAGAACGACCGTCTCGACCTTGCCGCCGACCTTGACCGCCATGCTGTTGGGGACGCCGACCATCCGCCACAGCTTGCGGCCGGTCGGTATCGGCCACAGGATCGGCACGCCGGCCGACGTGATGATGTCGCCCAGTAGGTGCACGACGCAGCCGACCGCCACCGCGAACCCCAGTAACGGATAGCCGCGGTCGCCCGGCAGGTGGGCCGCGGTGAACCAGGCGATCGCGGCCGAGCACAGGGTCACGATGACCCAGCCGGCGCGTTCGGCCCACTCGTCGAACAGGCCGCGCAGCGCCAGGCCGGCCATGAAGAACACGATGCCGACCACCGCCCACTTGCCGTAGTGGGTGGCCAGCGCCGTCGTGCCCCAGCCGACCAGGGCCGCGAACGGCAGCGTGTGGGTGAACGTGCGGTGCCCGTTGTTGCGGCGCGGGTCCTTGCTGAGCCGGGTGGCGGTGTAGACGCCGAGCGACACCTTCTCGATCACCTCGGCCGCGAACAGCGAGAACACGCCGAACGTCCGCGCGACCGTGGCGCCACCCTGGTTCCGGGTGACCTTGCCGGACAGGTCGAGGTCGGGCAGCAGTGCTCCGCCCGCGCAGACGAGCGTGCCGACGCCCACGGCCAGCGGTGACTGCTCGTACCCGGCGTATTGGCTGAGTGCCCAACTGCCGGCGAGCCAGGCGGCCGCGCCCGAAAGGGCGTGCGACGGACCCATCATGTTGTGTTGTCCCTCCCCACAGAGCCGGGTAACTCTGGCAGAGCGGGGAGGGAAGATCAACAACCTCGATGGCCACTGTGGAACCGGGGGTGCCCCGAGTAGCCGGGCGCGTTCCACGGCGCGATCCGGTGGGCGTAGGCGTAGCGGCCCCATCGAGCGTGCCGGATGAGGCCCATGACCAGGAAGGCGAGCGGGATGGCGGGCCAGAAGAACTGCGCCCCCGAGATGATCCACAAACCGGTCAGGATCATCGCGACCGACACGACGATGTTGACATGCCGCCGCAGGCCCCGGCGTGTCGCCTTCTTCACCGCGGGTGACTCGGCGAGTGCCCACAGTCCGTTACCGGGCAGATCGGCGGTCAACGGGGTGAGCTCGTCGCGGTACGTCGCCGCGTAGCAGGCGGCCAGTCGCTGTTCGCCCTCGGTCAGGTCGAGGCGGCCCTCGGCCATCGCGGCCCGCAGGATCTCGGCGACCTGCTCGCGTTCCTGGTCGGAGGTCCGCATCCGTCTGGTGGTGTCGTTGGGTTGCACCGTTCCTCCTCAGTGGCTTCCGTGACACCAGAATCGGCGTTTCCGCCGCCTGCGGCGTCGGCCCGCCGGAGCATCTTTCCTGCGGCGTGTGGGTTATCCGCTTCTTGAGATGTACGACTTCTGGAGTACCCCGACCGCAGGCCGTACGCCCCGGGAAGCACGGGGCCGGCCGCCCGCACGCCGATGTCCCACCCCGGCCGAAGTCGGTAGGTTCGCAGCGTGAGGCAGAGAAAGCGGTGGGCGCCGCCCCCGACCGCCGACAGCCCGGCCCCGTGGTGGGACGGCGCTGGACGGGGGCCGGGGTGGCGGCCGGAGAACCGGACCGGGCGGTTCCGGTCCTCCCGCATGCAGCCGGGGGTCGGCGCGGTCATCGCCGGGGTGCTGTTCCACGTGCTCGGCGGGAACGGGCTGGCCGACGACGGGAAGGTCTTCGTGCCGCTGACGCCGTGGGCCTGGATGCTGCTCGTGGTGGGGCCGGCCGCGCTGCTGTGGCGGCGCTCCTGTCCGATCACCGTGTTCGCGGTCGCGGCGGCCGCCTCGATCGGCTTCGGCACGATCGCGGAGCCGAGCTGGGTGTACGCGGTGGCGCCGGCCCTGGCGCTCTTCCAGATCGCCCGGAACGGCCGGCCGGTGGCCGCCGGCGTCGCCGGTGGCACGGCTTACGTGACGTACCTCCTTGTTTGTGGCTTCTTCGCCGAGCGTCTGAGCCTGAACCCGGCCGTGCGGCCCAATGTGGGCCAGGCGGTGCTGCTGGCCGTCGGCCTGGTTCTGATGATCTTCCTGGGCAGCGCCTCGAAGTCCCGGTCCGAGCACATGGCCGAGATCATGAAAGTGCGGGCCGAGCGGGCCCGGGCCCGCGAGGAGCAGGAACGCCGTCAGGCCTCCGAGGAACGGCTGCGCATCGCCCGCGAGCTGCACGACGTGCTCGGCCACCACCTCTCGCTGATCAACGTGCAGGCCGGCGTCGGCCTGCACCTGATGGAACGTCAGCCCGAACAGGCCCGCGAGGCGCTCGCCGCGATCAAGACGGCCAGCGCCGAGGCGCTGCGTGAGGTGCGCGCGGTCCTCGATGTGCTGCGCACCGAGGACGAGGCCGCCCCGCGCCAGCCCGCGCTGGGCCTGAGCCGCCTGGAGGACCTGACGGCGGACGCCGGCCTTCCGGTCGAGACCAAGGTGACCGGCGAGCCGCGCGACCTGCCGCCGGAGGTCGACCGCGCCGCCTACCGCATCGTCCAGGAGGCCCTGACCAACGTCCGCCGCCACGCCGGCCCGGCCGCCACCGCCCGGATCAGCGTCGACTACCTGCCCACCACCCTGCACCTCGGCATCCGCAACGACGGCACCACCACCGCGCCCCGGGACGCCGGCGAGACCGGGGAAGCGCATGCCGGGACGGGGATCGCCGGGATGCGGGCCCGGGCCGAGAGCCTGGGCGGTCAGCTGGAGGCCGGCCCGGTCGACGGCGGCTACCTCGTCTCCGTGCTGCTGCCGTCCCCGGCCGCCGCGCCCATGGCCGCGCCCATTCCAGAGGAGTGCTAGATGATCTCGGTGCTGCTGGCGGACGACCAGCTTCTCGTCCGGGCCGGCTTCCGCGCGCTGCTCAACGCGGAACCCGGCATCCAGATCGTCGGTGAGGCGGCCGACGGGCTCGAGGCGGTGAAACTGGCCCGGCAGACCCGGCCCGACGTCGTCCTCATGGACATCCGCATGCCCGGTGTCGACGGCTTGGAGGCGACCCGCCGCATCGCCGCCGAGCCCGAGCTGGCCGAGGTGCGGGTGGTCATTCTGACCACCTTCGAGCTTGACGAGTACGTCTTCGAGGCGCTCCGCGCGGGCGCGTCCGGTTTCCTGGTCAAGGACACCGAGCCGGTCGAGCTGATCCGCGCGGTGCGCGCCGTCGCCGCCGGTGACGCGCTGCTCTCGCCGAGCGTGACCCGCCGGGTGATCGGCGAGTTCACCGCCGGTCACCGCGGGCGCCAGGCCGTGCCACCGGCCGCGCTCGACCAGCTCACCGACCGCGAGCGCGAAGTGCTCGTCCTGGTCGCCGAGGGGCTGTCGAACGACGAGATCGCGGCCCGCCTGGTGATCAGCCCGGCCACGGCCAAGACCCACGTCAGCCGCACGATGATCAAACTGGGGGCCCGGGACCGCGCGCAGCTGGTCGTCTACGCGTACGAGGCCGGTCTGATCCGTCCCGGCTGGCTGGGCTGAGTAACCGCCCCATCGGCGGGTATCTCTCTGTCCGCGAGTCGGCAGGCGGGAGTGGTGTGATGGCCGCGAAGGAACCCCCGGAGATCGCCGAGGCGGCGGTGGCCACCGGCGTCAAGAAGGCCGAGCTCAGGTGGGACAAGACCCTGGTCGGGTCCTTCCTGGCCGGCGCCTACATCGCCTTCGGCGGGCTGGTCGCCATCGCGGTGTCGTCCGGTCTGGACCCGCGGCTGTGGGGCAGCCTGCCGACCCTGTTCACCGGGGCCGCGTTCACCCTCGGGCTCGTGCTCGTCCTGGTCGCCGGTTCACACCTGCTGACCGGCAACATGATGCTGGTGCCGATGAGCGCCATGCGGGGCCGGCTCACCACGGGGGACGTCGCCCGCAACCTGACGCTCGTGCTGGTCGGCAACCTGGCCGGGGCGCTGTTCGTGGCGTACTTCCTCGCCGTGCAGAGCGGCGTGATCGGCGACGTCGGCACCGACGCCGGCACCTCGGGCGGCATGGCCTACGAACGGCTGGCCGGCATCGCCGAGGCCAAGGGGATGCACGAGAGCAACTGGCAGATCTTCCTGCGGGCCGTCGGCTGCAACTGGCTGGTCTGCCTGGCCGTCTGGATGTCGCTCGCCGCCGACACGCTCTCCGGCAAGATCCTGGTGATCTTCTTCCCAATCATGGCCTTCGTGGCGATGGGCTTCGACCACGTCGTGGCCAACATGTTCTTCCTGCCGGCCGCGATCTTCGCCGGCGTGCCCGGCCTCGGCTGGGACGACACCCTGCGCAACTGGCTGTTCGCCGGCGCCGGCAACCTCGTCGGAGCGGTCGTCTTCGTCGCCACCTCGTACTGGTATATGTACCTGCGCGACGATTCCAAATGATCTTTTATATCCATCGCTTGCCGTACGGAAATCATTCACTCTTTCGTGGTTGTGTTTCTGCGCGTGGAAAATGCAGCGTGCCTCCTAACATTCTTTCCATCAGGCACCGCTTGATGAGAGAGAAAGGCAGTTGTCATGAATAAGGTCACGCGCAAGATCACGATGACCGGTGTGGCCCTGGCCGCCGGCCTGACCATGGGCGTCGCCCCCGCCGCCGTCGCCCTCGCCGGCCCGGCCCAGGGTGGCGCGGCCGCGCAGGCCAGCGACCACCGGAGCCCCCGCGGCGACCGCCTTGTCGGCTTCTACCGCACGCAGAGCCAGTGCTGGAAGGTCGGCCGCATCGGCCAGTTCCACGACAAGTGGGACCGGTTCGACTGCGACCGCGTGCAGCGCGGCTTCAAGCGTGGCTGGGTCGCGCTGAAGGTGAGCAAGGACATGCGGGGCCACCAGCACGGCCACGGCCCGAGCCGCCCGCACGGCCACCGGTAATCTCGTTGCACGACGAAGGCCGCACCCCGGCGACGGGTGCGGCCTTCGTCATTTTCAGACAATTCCCAGGTTTGCGCTTTTTAACCGATGGGAAGTGATAGTCAGGACGGCGTGTCGTTTCCGCAAAGCAATTCCGCTAGTACTTTCGGACAATTCCTCAACGATGATCGTTCTCTTTGAGCTCGATCACCCAGGCCCGCCGCTCACAAATCTTCCCGTCCCGCATCCGGAACACCTCGGCCATCGACATGCGCACGACCGCACCGGTGTCGCGCGTCGCCGACCCGCTCAGCTCGGCCATCACGGTGTCACCCTGCTCCACCATCCGTACCACCTCGAGCCGCGGCGGCCCGGCAAAGCCCGGCCCCTCGATGGCCGCGTCGTAGGCGGCCTTCCCGCTCAGCCGGAACGCCCCGAACACCGTCCACTCGATGTCATCGGTGAGACACGACAGGATCCGCTGGTGATCCCCCCGGCGAAACCCCTCGAGGTACTCCTCAACCGTCTCCGTGTTGCGCGACATGTGCACCCTCCCACTCGCGTCTGGTCGTCCTAGACGGTCGTAGCCGTCCCGCAGCTCTTGACATCCCCGCCGCGTGCGGCGACCTCACGGACGCCATGATGGGCCGATGGATGACCGGGAGCTGGTCGGCTACTTGATCCGGTGCCTCAACGCTCGCGCATGGCGGCCTTCGCGTCGGTGAGCGGAGTCTGGTAGCCGTCTCTGAAATCCCGGCCGCCCGCGATGAAGTCCCGCGTCCACGATGGCCGGCAGTTCCGGGAGGCCGTTCGTCGCGTGTGGCGGGCCTCGTACTCGTCCCCGCCGTCGGCGAGATAGGCGGTGATCTTGTTGACGTTGGCCCTGATCGAGTGCTGGTCGTCGCCGAAGAGTCCCACGGCGGCCCGTAGATCCATGTCGATCTCTTCGAGCGGGGGAACCGTCCTCATCAGCTCGCGGTGCCGCTCGACGTAGGTCTGCCCGGACCGGTGAGCCCTCATGAGCCGTTGCGAGAGAGCCACCTGACTGTGCACGGCGGCCAGCCGGCGCAGAAAATCGAGCTGCTTGGCGCCTCTTCGGCCCGCAGCCGCGCCGCCCGCTGCAGCAGGTGGGTGAGAGCCGCACCGAAGAGCACCACGACCGCGATCTCGATCAGCGCCTCGGCGACGGCCCGCCCGAAGGTGTGCACCTCGGCGTCCGTGTCGAACGTGGTGAGCATCAGCACGGCCACGCCGGCACACCCGGGATCAGCCCGGAGGGCCCTCGTGGCGGCCACCCCGCCGACGCCCGGCATCCGCACGTCCATCAGGACCACGTCGGGTCTCGTACGGCGGGTCAGCCCCACCACCTGAGCCCCGTCGGAGGCCTCACCGACCACGGCGATCCGCTCGCCGGCACCACCCTGGAGAAGCACGGTCAACCCGGCCCGCACGATCGCCTGGTCGTCGGCGAGCACCACCCGCGCCACCCCGTCACCGGTCATGGCGCGTCGTGGGGGATCGTCGCCTCGACCCGCCAGCCGGCGGTCAGGGTGCCGCCCGAAGCGACGTCAGCGCCTCCGAGATCGAGGCGGTGACCTGGTCGAGAGCCCGTGACGCGGCGGCCGGATCTCGGCGGTCCTCCTGCCGGGCGACGCCGGCGTGGATCGCCGCCACGGTCAGCGTGTGACCGATCGAGTCGTGCAGCTCACGGGAGAGTTCCTGCTTGTGCGCGGCCAGCCGGTGCTCGGCGGCCAGCGCGATCTGCCGCTCGGTGAGCTCGCCGATCCGGCGCCGTGCCCGGACCAGTTCGCCCAGCGCGATGGCGGCGACGGCCAGCGCGACGTGCCCCGTCATGTCGTAGAGCAGCACGTACTTCTCGTTCTGCCCGTCGAGGATCCGGAAGACCGCCGACACGCTCAGGGCGATGACCGCGGCCGCGGCGGCCGAACGGCGATGCCCGGCCTCGGCCGCCGAGTAGAGGGCGGCGGCCACCGGCACGGCGACGCCGATCGCCGGATAGCCGGCGGTGTAGTACGCGAACAGCCCGAACACGGTGAGCGCGAGGACGAGCCGCGGATGAGCCCGCCGGCGCAGCATCAGGGCGCCCAGCGCCACGGCCCACACGTAGGCGCCGGGAGTGTTCTGTCCACCCTGGCCGGCCGAGACCACCACGGCCAGCACGGCCGCCACCCCGACCGCGAGTGCCGCGTCTCGTCTCACATCCCGATGCTAAAAGGTTCTTCGTACGCTCAGAAGCGACATTCGCGGCCGCCCTCGGCGGGAAGTCGTGGCGTGGGGCCGGCCCTATGGTCGCCGCATGAGACTCGGTCTGCGTCCCTGGGTGATCGTTCTGCTCGGCCTGGCGGCCGCCCCGCGGGCGGTGTTGCACGATCTCGACCTGATCCACGAGAGGACCGGAGTCAACGCGGTGCTGGTCTTCGTCCCGCTGCTCGTGTGGGTCGCCGTGGCCGTTCGCTGGTCGGCGAATCCCTTTCTTTCCCTGCTGGCCGTGGGCGGCGCCTACGGGGTTGCCCTGGCCGTCGTTCACAACCTGCTGTGGGACGGCGGGTCGGTTCTGCTGCGCGGTGCCATAACGGTCAGCAGCCTCTTCACCGGCCTGGCCGTCGGCGCGATCTGTGGTGCGATCGCCTGGCTCGTGAGCTGGGCCGTCGGGAGCCGCCGCCGAGGGCGCGCGTCGTGACGCGGTGTCAGACGGTGGGGTCCCGGGGGGTGGCGACCAGCAGCAGCGCCACGTCGTCGTCGGGGGCTGTGGCTTCGGCGTGGTGGAGGACCAGGTCGGCCAGGGCGTCGATGTCGGTGGTGGTGTGGCCGGCCAGGAGGCGGTGGACGCGGGCGATGCCGTCGTCGATGGTGGCTGTGCGGCTTTCGACCAGGCCGTCGGTGTAGAGCATCACGATCGCGCCCGGTGGCAGGTGGCAGGTCTGGTTGCGGCGGGAGACGCGGCGGACCGCGCCGATCAGCGGGTCGTGTTCGCCCAGCGAGACGGCTCGGCCGTCCAGCAGCACGACGGGTGCCGGGTGGCCGGCGTTGGCCCAGGTCAGCTGATGTCCGCCGGCGGGGTCCGGCTCCAGGTAGGCCAGCAGCACCGTGGCCAGGTTCTCCAGGCCCGCCACCCGGCGGGTGTGCTCCAGCCGGCGCAGCACCGCCGACGGTGGCTCGTGCCGGTCGATGACCAGGGTGCGCAGCATGCTGCGGTACTGGCTCATCGCCGCCGCCGCGGTGACGCTGTGGCCGGTGACGTCGCCCATGACCAGCACCAGGCGGTTCCCTTCGAGGGCCAGCGCGTCGTACCAGTCGCCGCCCACGTGGTCCTCGTGGTGGGCGGGGGCGTACCGGGCCGCCACCCTCAGCGTCGGGTGGTGCGGCAGCGGGCTGAGCAGCGCCTTCTGCATCACCGCGGCCGCCGCCCGCCGGTCCGCCAGCACGTCGGCGCGGGTCAGCGCCTGCACCACGAAACCGGCCAGCGCGGTCAGCACTGCCTGCTCGCCGGAGTCCAGGATGTTCGGCTGGCGCCAGACGAACGTCAGCGCCCCGGCCGGGCCGGTCGCCCCGGGCAGCGGCACGCTGGCCGCCGACTGCCAGCCCAGTTCCTCGAACGTGCTCAGCGCGTCCGGCGCCGTCGCCGCGACCGCCGCCAGGTTGGGCAGCAGCACCGGCCGGCCGGTCCGCGCGGCCAGCGCCGACGGGGTGCGCGTCCCGTCCGGGTAGAGCGCCCATCGGTCGGCCTGAACGGACGGCAGCAGCCTCTTCGACGCCAGCGCCACCTGTTCGCCCTCGGCGAGCAGGGAGACTCCGACGTACGCCGGGTCGAGTGTGCCCGTCACCAGTTCCCGCACCGCGTCGACCACCTTGTCGACGCTGTCGGCGTCGGCCAGGGCCGCGCTGGCGTGCAGCAGCAGCCGGGTCCGGCCGGCCACGGTCTCGGCCGCGTACCGGGCGATCCGTGCCCGCAGGGCGTCGGAGCATGTGGCGGCCAGGTCGGCGAGCAGGGACAGCTCGGCCTCGGTCCAGTGCCGGGGCTCGTGGTCGATGGCGCACAGGGAGCCGAGCACCTGCCCGTCGGCGTCGGTCAGCGGCATTCCCGCGTAGCCGACCACGCCCAGGTCGTCGACGGCGAGGCTGTCGCGGACCAGGGGGTCGGCGCGGGCGTCGACGACCACCAGCGGCTCGCGGGTGGCCACCACGTGCTGGCAGAAGGAGTGCGACAGCGGGGTCTGCCGTTCCCGCGCCCACGGCTGGCCCAGCCCGCAGGCGCCCGGGAAGACCTGCCGGTCGTCGCTGACCAGGGACACCAGGGCGACCGGCACGTGCAGCGTGCGGCGAACGATCTCAGCGAACCGGTCGAACGCCTCGTCGGCGGCCGCGCCGAGGCCGGTGTGCCGCAGCGCCGCCAGCCGAGCCTGGCCGGCCAGCGTCCGGCGCAGATCGTCGTCGAGCATCCGGCAATTATGGGACGGCCGGATCAGCGGCGCAGCGTCAGGATCAGGTCGACGACCAGGGCGGTCCAGCCGGTCTGATGCCACGCGCCGAGGCCGGCCCCGTTGTCGCCGTGGAAGTACTCCGGGAAGACGATCAAATCCTTCCAATCCGGGTGGGTCTGCAGGAGTTCGGAGGCGCCGTAGATCGGGCGGTGGCCGTTCTCGTCCGGCAGGAACAGGGCGATCAGCCGCCGCGAGATGTCGTCGGCGATGTCGGCCAGCGGTTCCTTCTGTTGCGAGCCGGTCGGGTACTCCGCCTTGATGTCGTGGCCGAAGAAACCCGCGTACTCACGAAGGGCCTCGATGAGCAGATAGTTGACCGGCATCCAGATGGGGCCGCGCCAGTTGGAGTTGCCGCCGAACAGGCCGCTCGTGCTTTCCGCCGGCTCGTAGCCCACCGTGAAGTCGGAGCCGCCGAGCGACACGGTGAAGGGCTTCTCCAGATGCGATCGGGAGAGGGTCCTGATCCCGTACGGGGAAAGGAATTCCTCCGGGTCGAGCATGCGGCCCAGGACGCGCAGCAGCTGGTCCTGGCCGACCATCGCCAGCAGGCGTTGCTGGCGGCCCTCGGGGGAGAGGCGGCGGGCGCTGATCACGTCGGCCATCTCGCCCTGTGACGCGCGCAGCCAGCGCAGGCGGGCGCTCAGCTCGGGCAGCCGGTCCAGCGTGGCCTTCGTGATCCGGGTGGTCGCGGCCAGCGGGAGCAGGCCGACGATGGAGCGCACCTTCAACGGCAGCTTGTGGCCGTCGGGCAGGCGCAGCTGGTCGTAGAAGAAGCAGTCCTCCTCGTCCCACAAGCCCTGGCGGTAGGCCGCCTCCGCGATGTAGGCGAAGTGTTCGAAGAACTTCGTCGCCATGTCCTCGTAGGTGCGGTCGTGCAGGGCGAGCCGGATCGCCATGTCGAGCAGGTTCAGCGCGTACATGGCCATCCAGCCCGTGCCGTCGGACTGCTCGAGCACACCGGCCACCGGCAGGGCGGCCGAGCGGTCGAACGGGCCGACGTTGTCCAGGCCGAGGAAGCCGCCCTCGAACACGTTGTTGCCGCCGACGTCCTTGCGGTTGACCCACCAGGTGAAGTTCATCAGCAGCTTGTGCATGACGCGGGCCAGGAAGTCGAAGTCGCGGCCGCCGTCGATCTCGAAGACGCGCAGCGCCGCCCACGCGTGCACCGGCGGGTTGACGTCGCCGAACGCCCACTCGTAGGCGGGGATCTGGCCGTTGGGATGCATGTACCACTCGCGCAGCAGCAGCACGAGCTGGGCCTTGGCGAAGCTGGGGTCGACCCGGGCGATGGAGACGCAGTGGAACGCCAGGTCCCAGGCCGCGTACCAGGGGTACTCCCACGGGTCGGGCATGGAGATGACGTCGAAGCTGTTCATGTGCCACCAGGCGTTGTTGCGCCCGTAGCGCCGGCCCGGTGGTGGCGGCGCCGAGCCGGGGTCGCCGGCCAGCCACTGCTTGACGTCGAAGTGGTAGAACTGCTTGCCCCACATCAGCCCGGCGATGCCCTGCCGGGCCACGGCCTTCTCCTCGGCCGACGCGGCCGCCGGAATCACGTCGCCGAAGAACTCGTCGGCCTCGGCCAGCCGCGCGCGCATGACCTCGTTCCAGTCGTCGGCCAGGTCGAGCGCACCGACCTGGTCGTCGTCGGCCGCCAGCCGCAGGCGAATTGTCCGAGTCTCGCCGGCGCCTAGCGTTACTTTATACCTGAGTGCACCTTTTGTGCCGGTCAGAGCGGGGTTCACGGTAGGGGCGCCGGAAACCACGAAGTCGTTGATGCCGTCCTTCGGGAACATGGTCGTACCGGGCTGGCCCCACAGGCGCTGCGAGTTGGTCTCGTTGTCGCAGAGCAGCGGCTCGCCCCGCTCGTCACCCTCGAGGACGATGCTCCCGAGCGTGCGATGACGCCCGGCGAGCCGGCCGGGACGGCCGACGATCGACGGTACGGCGCGATTGGGCAGCCCCCACGACCACGTGTTCCGGAACCACAGCGTCGGCAGCACGTGCAGGGTGGCCGGCTCCGGGCCGCGGTTCGCGATGTGGATCGCGATGCACATGTCCTTCGGGGACGCCTTGGCGTAGTCGACGGTCACCGCCCAGTAGCGGTCCTCGTCGAAGATCCCGGTGTCGGCGAGCTCGTACTCCGCCTCCTCCCGGGAACGCTGCCCGTTGACGCGGACCAGCTGGTCGTACGGGAAAGCCTCCTGCGGATAGTGGTAGCGCCAGCGCATCCACGAGTGCGTGGGCGTCGAGTCCTGGTACCACCAGTACTCCTTGGCGTCCTCACCGTGGTTGCCGCCGTCGCCGCCGAGCCCGAACATCCGCTCCTTGAGGATCGGGTCCTGCCCGTTCCACAGAGCCAGCGCGAAACAGAACGTCTGCCGGTCGTCGCAGATACCGGCCATGCCGTCGTCGTTCCACCGGTAGGCTCGCGACCGCGCGTGGTCATGGGGAAAGTAGTCCCACGCCGTCCCGTGCTCGCTGTAATCCTCCCGGACCGTGCCCCACGCGCGCTCCGCCACGTAGGGGCCCCATGCCCGCCACGGCTGCTCGCCGGAGTCCGCCTGCGCCAGGCGTAAGCGCTCCGCCACGCCGTGTCTCACCCCCACTATCCGTTGTCACCTAGTTTGATTGTGCCCGAGAACTGGAGGTCATCTGATGGCTACGCTGCGCAGGACGGCGTTCGGCCCCCAGGTGTGCGGGCACCTCGGCGAGTCCGCCACTCGTGAGTGGCTCGTACCCGACGGCGCCGGCGGATACGCCATGGGCACGATAAGTGGTCTGCGGACCCGGCGCTACCACGGATTACTCGTCGTCGCGGGGGAAACGCCGGCGTCGCGCCGGCTCGGTCTGGCCTCTCTGGACCCGGTTCTCACGCTTGCCTCGGGTACGTCCGTACGCCTGGCCACCCACGAATGGTCCGACGGCACCATCGCCCCGCGCGGCCACGAACTGCTGACGAGTTTCGAACTGGTCGACGGCCTGCCCCGCTGGCGCTGGCGGATCGGCGACGTCGTCCTGGAACGCGTGCTGGCCATGGAAGCGGGCCGCCCGGCCGTCGCCGTGGTCCATCGCCTGCTCACCGGCGGCCCGGTCGGCCTCACCCTGGACGCGCTCTGCACGTGGCGCGACATCCACGGTGAGCGCACGGCGTCCGGCCCGCCGCCGGCGGTCACCGCCGCCGAGGGCGGGTGCGTGGTCGAGGAGGCGTACCGCTTGCGGGGTCCCGAATTCCGCCCGGCGGGTGCGTGGTGGCGCGGGGTGCGGCACCACGAGGAGGCGGCGCGGGGCCTCACCCCGACCGAGGATCTGTGGTACGCCGGAAGCTTCCACGCCGAGCTGCGCCAGCCCGGCGCGGTCGCGTCGGTCACGGCCTGGGCGGGCGATCTGAGCTCGCCCCCGCCGCCGGCCTCGGAGGTGGTGGAGGCCGCGCAGGCCCGCAACCGGGCCGTCGTGGCGGCGGCCGCACCCGCCGACGACGACCAGGCGACCCTCGCGCTCGCGGCGGACGCCTTCATCATCCGTACCACCACAGGGTTCGACGTCGTCGCCGGCTATCCGTGGTTCGGCGCCTGGTCCCGCGACACGATGATCAGCTACGAGGGCCTGTTCCTGTCCACGGGCCGGTTCGACGAGGGAAGAACTTTATTGCTGTCGTACGCGGCGACGCTCTCCGAGGGCATGCTGGCCAACACGGACGGCCAGTTCAACACCGCCGACGGCAGCCTCTGGTTCATCCACGCGGTCGGCCGCCACGTGGCCGTGACCGGCGACGTGGACCTGGCCGCCACCCTGCTCCCGGCGCTGCTGGACGTGGTCGGCCACCACCTGCGGGGCACCCGCTACGGCATCGCCGTCGACCGGTCCGACGGCCTGCTCCGCCAGGGCGCCCCCGGCGAGGCCCTGACCTGGATGGACGCCCGGGTGGAGGGCGTGCCCGTCACCCCGCGCGCGGGCAAGGCGGTCGAAATCAACGCCCTGTGGGTGAACGCCCTGGCCACGGTCATCAAACTGGCCTGGCAGGCCCGCACCGGAGCCGGCCCCGCCGTGAAGGCCCACCCGGAGGCCCTGACCAGCTTCGCCCGCCGCTTCCCGGCCCCGTCCGGCTGGCTCTACGACGTCCTCGACGGTCCCGCGGGCGACGACGCCACCATGCGCCCCAACCAGCTCCTGGCCTGGTCTCTGCCGTACGCCCCGCTCCGCCCGGCCCCGGCGGCGCTGCAGGCGATCGGCGCCGCCCTGATGACCCCGCTGGGCTTGCGCAGCCAGGCCCCGAACACCCCCGGCTACCACGGCACCCACCGAGGCACCCCGGCCGCCCGCGACGCGGCCTACCACACCGGAACGGTCTGGCCCTGGCTGATCGGCCCCTTCGTCACGGCCTGGCACCGCATAGGAGTCCCCGCCACCCAGATCATCTCCGACGCCGACGACCACCTGTCCGAATACGGCCTGGGCTCCATCTCGGAAACCGCCGACGGCAACGCCCCGCATGCCGCCACCGGCTGCCCCTTCCAGGCCTGGTCGGTAGCCGAGGCCCTCCGAGTCCGCCGCCTGTAGTCAACCTCCTGTCCCGCCGGGTAGATGCGCCAAGGGCTGGATCACCTACGAGCCCGCGGCCACCGGCAAGCCGGACGGCGTCGAATACCGCAACGACACGACGGGCGCCCGCTGGGAGTGGTAGATCCGCGGTGGTGATGCGCGTCGGCGTGGCGTTCATCGCGGGATTCAGCGAGCGGCTGGCCCAGGACGCCATCACCCGGGCCAGCAGCGCCATTCCGGCCACCGAGCTGCCCGAGGATCCGGCGCTGAAGCCTCCACCCCGGTCGGGAAAGCCGGCATAGGCATAGTTCAGTTCAGGGAATCGGCCGCCAGTCGGGTGACGCATGGTTGCGGGCCGCGGGGCTGGCACGGTGGCTGCATGACTCAGAGCACGCCGTCGTTTCCCGAAGTGGGGGATGTGGAAGCGGCCGCCACGGTGCGGTTGAGCGCGGAGCAGTTCGAGCGGGCCGCGCGGTACGGGGTGGTGGCCGAGGTCGAGCCGGGGCAGCGTCTGCCCAATGACCTGACCCTGTGTGACACTGCCACGCTGGCCGATGGGCTTGTCGCCTACGGGCCAGGCGGGTTCGCCGGGGAGCTGAGCGTTCTCACGGGGCAGAAGCCGGCTCTTTCCGTACGGGTGGTGACGGCGGGCCGGGTTCACCGGCTGGACCGGCCGGCTTTTCGGCGGCTGATGGCTCAGCAGACGGATCTGTCGGATCTGTTTCTGCGGGCGCTGATCGCGCGCCGGCGGCTGCTGCGGTTGAGCGCGGAGCAGACCACCCGCATCATCGGTGATCCGCGGGGTGGGGACGGGCTGGCCCTCCGGGTTTTCCTGTCGCGGCAGGGGCTGCCTCATCTGTGGCTCGACGCCGCTTCGGTGGAGGCTCACGCCGTACTCAACAGGGAGGGCCTGCGGGAAGACGACCTGCCGGTTGCTTTCACGCCGGACGGGATCTTGCGGCGGGTGACGCCGGGTGTGCTGGGGGAGCGGCTCGGGCTCACCTATCGGGCCGCCGGGCGGGGTGTCGTCGACCTCGCCGTCGTCGGGGCCGGACCGGCCGGGCTGGGTGCGGCCGTCTACGGCGCTTCCGAAGGGCTGAGCACGCTGCTGGTCGACGCGGTCGCCACCGGCGGGCAGGCCGCGACCAGCGCAAGGATCGAGAACTATCTGGGGTTCCCGTTCGGGCTCAGCGGCTCCGACCTGACCACGCGGGCGGCCGTGCAGGCGCTCAAGTTCGGGGCCGAGATCGCCAGCCCGTGCGAGGTGGCGGCGCTGCGGACCGGGGAGAAGGAGCATGTGCTGGTGCTGTCCGACGGCACCGAGGTGCCGGCCCGGGCGGTCGTCGTCGCCACCGGGGCGGCCTACCGGACGTTGCCGATCGCCCGGTGGGACCACTTCGTGGGCAGGGGGATCTACCACGCCGCCACCGATCTGGAGGCGCAGGGCGTCGCGGGGGAGGCGGTCGCGGTGGTCGGCGGGGCCAACTCGGCCGGGCAGGCGTCGCTTCACCTGGCCCGGTACGCCGAGCACGTCACGCTGATCGTGCGGGGTGCCGACCTCGGGGCGAAGATGTCGGCCTACCTGGTCGAGCGGATCCGGGCCGACCCGCGGATCACCGTGCGGACCGGCACCGAGATCACCGGGCTGCTGGGTGAGGAACGACTCGACGGCCTGACCGTGACCGGACTCGGCGAGCCGCTGGCGTGCCGGGGGCTGTTCAGCTTCATCGGCGCGGTCGCGGCCACCGGGTGGCTGGCCGGGCCGGCGCTGGACGAGGACGGGTTCGTGCTGACCGACGGGCCGGGGGCGCTGCCGTTCGAGACGAGCGTGCCGGGGGTCTTCGCGGCCGGGGACGTGCGTCACGCCTCGCTGAAGCGGGTGGCGGCGGCCGTGGGGGAGGGCGCGAGCGCGGTCCGCTCGGTGCACCAGGCGCTGGCCCGGGGGTGATCCTCCGTGCAGAGGGGACAGAGCCGGGTCACGCCGTGGCGTTCGCAGTACTCGTTCGTCTTCTTGAAGGACACCAGGCCGGCCAGGAAACCCACCAGCAGGGCGGCGACGACGACTATGCCGAGGATCATGGGACTCTCCTCCCGCGCTTTCCCCTCACACGTCGCGGGGCGGCGGGCCGGTTCATAGGATCAGCGGCATGGATTTCGGTGTCGGTTACTTCCCCACCCATGACGGCGTTCGGCCCGGTGAGATCGCGAGGCGGGTCGAGGAGCGCGGGCACGCCGCGCTGTACTTCGCCGAGCACACGCACATTCCGGCCAGCCGCGAGACGGCGTGGCCCGGTGGTGACGTGCTGCCGCAGAAGTACTCGCACACGTACGACCTGTTCGTCGCTCTGACCGCGGCCGCCGAGGCCACCAGCCGGCTGCGGATCGGGGCCGGGGTGTGCCTGGTCATCGAGCGGGACCCGATCACCACGGCCAAGGAGGTGGCCAGCGTCGACCACCTCAGCGGCGGGCGCCTCGACTTCGGCGTCGGCATCGGCTGGAACCGCGAGGAGATGCGCAACCACGGCACCGACCCGCGCACCCGGGTGCGGCTGTTCGGCGAGCGGATCAAGGCGATGAAGCAGATCTGGACCGAGGACGAGGCGACGTTCCACGGCGAGTTCGTCAACTTCGACCGGATTTGGTCGTGGCCCAAGCCGGCCCAGAAGCCGAACCCGCCGGTGCTGATCGGCGGCGGCGGCGAGAGCGTGGTCGATCGGGTTCTGGAGTACGGCGACGGCTGGTTCCCGCAGTGGCGCGACGACAACATCGCGGCCCGGGTGACCGAGCTGCGCGCCCGGGCCGACCGCTACCTGCAGATCCAGATGCTGAGCGTTCCGCCGGACCCGAAGGCGCTGGAGAAGTGCGCCGAGGCCGGCGTCGAGCGGGCGTCGGTGTGGTTGCCGTCGGGCCCGTGGAGCGTCGTCGAGCCGGCCCTGGAGAGGTGGGAGAAGGCGATCGGCGAGCTGGTCGGGCGGTGACGCCGGCCGAGCGCTTCGCCACACAGCCGGTGGCCCGGCTGGCCACGGTCGGCGCGGACGGGGCGCCGCATCTCGTGCCGATCGTGTTCGCCCTGATCGGCAACGTGATCATCTCAGCCGTGGACGCCAAGCCGAAGCGGACCCGCGCCCTCAGGCGGCTGGCCAACATCGCCGCCGAGCCGCGCGTCAGCGTGCTGGCCGACCATTACGACACCGATTGGCAAACCCTGTGGTGGGTACGGGCGGACGGCCTGGCCCGGGTCCGCGACGACCCGCCCGCCGGTGTGCCGGAGCTGATCGCGCGCTATCCGCAGTATCAGCAAGCCGCTCCAGCCGGCCCGTACCTCGAGATAACCGTGACGAAGTGGACAGCGTGGGACGCCACGGCTCACAGTTCGCCGGGGGCGCCCGCCTAGTCGCCGGAAAGGTCGCGGCGGATGCTCCAGATCGCACCGGCCATGGCCAGGACGGTCCAGAGGGTGAACTTGAGCAGGCCCTCGGGCTTGCCGCCGGCCGCCTCGAGGAAGGACGTGAACGGCCACGGGTCCTTCAGCTGGCCGAGCAGGCCCTCGACGAAGGTGATGAAGCCGATGTAGCCGGCGAAGAGCCAGAGCGGGCGGCGTACGAGGGTCGCGTTGGCCACGCCGAACAGGGCGATCATCGGCAGGGCGATCAGGGTGCCGGTGAACTGCTTCGACTCCTGGCTCCCGATGAACGTGAAGCCGCTGATCACGGCGAGGGCCACCGCGATCAGCACGGCGGCCACGCACTGGCCGGCCAGCACGACCAGCCGGCGCGGGCGGCCGAGGAACAGGAGTACGGCCGTGCGGTGCTGGTAGTGGGCCGACGTGGTGACGACGGCGATGCCGAAGACGCCCAGCCCGGCGAAGAGCGACCAGAAGTCGGCGCTGAGGAAGCCGAACATCATGGCCAGGGCGATCGTGCCGGCCAGCGACACCCAGCTGGAGCGGATGGAGAGCGTCCGGTAGAGCTCGCTGCGGATCACGGCGATCATGAGGCGCCCCCGGCCAGTTCGAAGAAGAGCTGTTCCAGGGTCGGTGCGTCGGAGGCGAGCTCGTAGATCGGCTGCTGGACCGCGAAGGCGATCTCGCCGGCGTCCTCGGGGGTCAGGCCGGTCACGTGCAGCACGTGGCCATCGGTGGTCACACCGGCCCCGGCGCTTTCGAAGGCGGCCCACAGGGCGCGCGGGTCGCGCCCGCGGACGCGCAGCCGCATCGCCTGCCGGCCGGTCAGCGCCTGAAGGGGCTCGGCCAGGCGGATCCGGCCGCCCGCGATGATCACCACGTCGTCGACCAGCTGCTCCAGCTCGCCGAGCAGGTGGCTGGAGATGAGCACGGTGCCGCCGGCCTCGGCGTGACCGCGCAGCAGCCCGCGCAGCCAGGCCATGCCGGACGGGTCGAGGCCGTTGGCCGGCTCGTCGAGCACGAGGATCGACGGCCCGCCCAGCATGGCGGTGGCCACGGCCAGGCGCTGCCGCATGCCGAGTGAGTAGTCGCCGGTCCGCTTGCGTGCGGCGTCGGCCAGGCCGACGTACTCCAGAAGCTCGTCGACCCGGCCGGCGCCGGCGCCGCAGAGGAGAGCCTGCGTGCGCAGATGGCCGCGCCCGGTCTGGCCGGGATGGCTGAGCCCCTGCTCGAGGACCGCGCCGACCTGGCGCGACGGCCGGTCCAGGTCGCGGTAGCGGCGGCCGTTGAGCAGGGCCTGGCCCGAGGTGGCCCGGCTCAGGCCGAGCAGCACGCGCAGGGTGGTGGTCTTGCCCGACCCGTTCATCCCGAGGAAACCGGTGACCCGGCCCGGCGAGGCGGTGAACGTGACGTCCTTGACGGCGTCGATCCCGCCGTAGGTCTTCGTCAATTCCCGGATCTCGATCATCGCCGCGCATTATGTCGGCCTGGGTCAAGTGAGTACGCGGACTCATCCGCCGGCGGCCGGCCGCGACAAGGATCGACGGCATGACTCATCCTGCCGCGAACACCGAGCTGGCCCTGGCCGATGCCGAGATCACCGAGCTGATCCGGCGGCTGGGCGCGGCCCGCCTGGCCGTACGGGAGATCGAGGTGGCGCTCGATCAGGCGTGGAAGCGGCGGAACGCCATCGCGGCGCCGGCGGCTTCCGGCGGTTTCGTGCGGAACGCGCTGTTCATTCTCGGTGGGCTGCTGCTGGCGGTGGCGGCGATCGTGTTCACGGCGGTCGCCTGGGCGCAGTTCGGGATCGGCGGGCGGGCCGTGCTGCTGACCGGGTTCACGGGGGTGGCGCTCGCGGTTCCGCCGGCGGCGGCGCGGCGTGGCCTGACGGCCACGGCCGAGACGTTCGCCGCTGTGGGTTTTCTGCTGACGCTGCTCGACGGGTACGCGGCGTGGCACGTGAACCTGTTGGGCGTCGCGGACGGATCGGGCTGGGGGTACGCGGCGGCGGTCTTCGCCGTCACCGGAGCCGTGGCCGCGGGGTACGAGCACTTCACCGGGCTGGTGGCGCCCCGCTATGCCGCTCTGCTCGTGGCGCAGCCGGTGATGCCGTTGCTGGTGGCAGTCGCCGCGCCGGGCCTGACCGGGTGGGCGTTCGCCTTCGTGGGGGTGGCCGCGCTGGATGTCGCGGTGCTGGCGACCGGGCGCCTGCGCCTGGCCGCCACGGTCGCGGGTGGTGTGGCGGTGGTGGCGGCTGGGGTCTGTGCGCTGATCGGGCTGGCCTCGGACGAGCCGTTCGGGGCGGCGGCGGCGCTGGTCGCGGCGGCGCTCGCCGTGGTCACGGGGGCTGTCGTCGCCCGGCGGCGGACCGCCCGGGCCATCGCGACGTCCCTGCTGCTGGTGGCGTTCGTGGTCGCGGCCGGCCGGGTCACCGCGGTGCTGAGCCCGGCCGGCTGGCTGGTCGACGTCGCGGCGGTAGTCGTGGTGGCCGCGTTGTTCGCGTCTCTGATCGGTGCGCGGATCGCGGCTCTGTCGGTGGCGGCCGTCCTGGGGATCGCCGTCTTCGTGGTGACCGTCGACCAGGTGACCATGGCTCGGGCCGACTGGTCGGTTCCGGTGGCGCTGGCTCTGCTGGTCGCGGCCGCGATCGTGCTGGTCCCGGCGGGCCGGCGTGGGCCGGGTGCGGTGCTCGGGGCGTACGCCGTCCTGGTCGACGCGGTGGTCCTGGCGCTCGCTCACGCTGGGGTGAGCGTGCTGGAGGCGTACACCCTGCCCACCGCAAGCGTCGCCCTGCTGGCGGGAATCCTCGTCCGCCGGGCGCGACCGGCGGCCGGAAGCTGGACCACCTACGGCCTCGCCCTGGTGGTGGCGCTGGCGCCGAGCCTGATCGCGATCGTCGCGGGCGACGGGCAGCATCCGCGGCGGCTGCTGCTCGGTCTGGGCGCGCTGGCGATCGTGCTGGCCGGGGCGCGGGCCGGACTACGGGCCCCGGTGCTGCTCGGCGGCGGCGCCCTGGCCCTGGTGGCGCTGCACGAGATGGCGCCGGTGTGGGACCTACTGCCGCGCTGGATCCCGCTCGCCGCGGCCGGGCTGCTGCTGGTGGCGCTGGCCACGACGCTGGAGCGCCGGCGGCGTGACCTGGACCGGCTCCGCGCCACCCTGCACCGGTTTTCGTAAAGCCGCGTCCTCCGCCGCCGATCTGAGGGCCTGTCATTCCCGAGATCGGAGGCCCGGATGTCCGCCGCGCGCATGCAGTTGTGCTTCGCCGCGTGGGTGGCTGCCCTGACGGTGGTCTTCTACGCGCTCCCGGCGTACAGCATGTACTCCTGGGCGGCGATCGGGCTTTCCGGGGCGGCAGCCGTGCTGGTCGGCATCCGGTTGCACAAGCCGTCGCGCAAGCTGCCCTGGTACCTGCTGTCGGCCGTGGTCGCCTGCTTCACCCTGGGCGACACCACCTACAACGTGCTCACCGACTACCTCGGGTACACCAACCCGTTCCCGTCGCTGGCCGACCTGTTCTACCTGATCATCTACCCGATGCTGGCGATCGCGTTGCTGATCTTCATCCGCGCGCGGTCCGGCACCGACAACCGGGCCGCGCTGCTCGACGCGCTCGTGCCCACGGCCGGTCTCGGCCTGCTCTCCTGGGTCTTCCTGATCGCGCCGTACGTGCACGACACCGGCCTGACCCTGCCCGACAAGCTCGTCTCGATCGCCTACCCGCTCGGCGACGTGCTGGCCCTGGCCATGTTCGCCCGGCTGCTGACCGGCGGTGGCCGCAAGCCGGCCGCACTGACGATCCTGGTCGTCGGCGTCTCCAGCCTGCTGGTCACCGACGTCGTCTACGGCCTGCGGCAGCTGGCCGACAACTGGGAGGTCGGCGGCCCCGTCGACTTCGGCTGGATCTTGTTCTACACCGCGATCGCGCTCTCCTCCCTGCACCCGTCGATGCGGGACCTGACCCTCAGCGGGGAACGGGTCACGCAGACCATCGCGGGCGGCCGGCGGATCGCCCTCATGGTCGTCGCGGCCCTGATCGCCCCGGCTGTCCTGCTCATCGAGGACCTCGGCGGCGACGTCACCGACGCCCCGATGATCGCCACCGCCAGCGCGCTGATGTTCCTGGCCGTGATGCTGCGCGTGGCCGGGCTCATGCAGGTCCAGCGGGTCGCCGCGGCCCGGGAGCGCACACTGCGCATCACCGGCGCCGACCTGGTCGCGGCGAGCAGCGAGGCCGACGCGTACGAGGCCCTCAAGAAGGCGCTCGGCGCGATCGTGCCGGCCGGGCAGCCGTGGGCCGAGTTCGTGCTCTCCGTCGACGCCCGGCCCGGCAAAACCACCGGCCTGGTCGGCACCCGCAAGGTCCCGATCGCCGAGGAGCCGGCCCTGGTCGCCCAGGCGCTCGCGGGCTTCACCTGGGCGCTGTGCGCCGAGGCGATCGCGTCACCGCGCAAGCCGGGCGAGCCGCGCCGGCACCGGCGGATGTACCTGGCCGCCGACGACGAGGTGCTGACCGCGCTCGAGCCGGCCTTCGTGGCCCTGATGACGCAGGGCACCATGGCCATCGAGCGGATCAACCTGACCGCCGAGGTGAACCGGCGCAGCAGCGAGGACTACTTCCGCGCGCTGATCCAGAGCGCCTCCGACGTGATCATGATCGTCGGCGACGACGAGGTGATCCGCTACGCCAGCCCGTCCGCGCTGCCCGTGTTCGGTCACACGAACCTGGTCGGCATGCCGCTGCGCCGGCTCATCGCCGGCACCGACCACGCCGAGCTCACCGGACTACTCGACCAGGTGCGCTCGGGGCAGGGTTTCCGCGACGGCGTCGACCTGACCGCGATCAGCGGCGACGACCTGCTCCTGCAGGTCGAGTGCACCTGCCGCGACCTGCGCGACGACCCGGCCGTGGCCGGGCTCGTGATCACCATAAGAGACGTCACCGAGCGGCGGCGCCTCGAGAACGACCTGGCCCACCAGGCGTACCACGACGCGCTGACCGGGCTGGCCAACCGCGCCCTGTTCCAGAACCGGCTCGAGCACGCGGCCCACTTCGCCGACGGCCGCCGGCACGAAGTGGCCGTGCTCTTCATCGACCTCGACGACTTCAAGGAGGTCAACGACACGCTCGGGCACGCCGCCGGCGACCAGCTGCTGACCACCGTCGGCGAGCGCATCTCGGCCGTGGTCGGACCGCTGAGCACGGTGGCCCGCACCGGCGGCGACGAGTTCGCGGTGCTGCTGGAACAGGTCGACGCGCAGGCCGACGCCGAGCAGATCGCCGGGCGCATCGTGGCCGCGCTGGCCGAGCCGATCGAGGTCACCGACGCCACCGGGGCCACGCACCTGGTGCGCGGCGCGGCCAGCGTCGGCGTCGCGACCAGCGCCGAGACGGCCGGGATCACCGAGCTGCTGCGCCGGGCCGACGTGGCCATGTACGGGGCGAAGACCGAGGGCAAGAACACGTGGCAGCGCTACGAGGACGAGATGCACGAGGCGATGCTGCGCCGCCTCGAGATGCGCTCGGCCCTCAACGAGGCGGTGCCGGGCGACCAGATGCGGCTGCGCTTCCAGCCCATCGTCGACCTGCCGACCGGCGAGACGATCGGCCTCGAGGCCCTGGTCCGCTGGCAGCACCCGGCCCGCGGCCTGCTCGGCCCGAACGAGTTCATCGAGCTGTCCGAGGAGAACGGGGCGGTGGTCGCGATCGGCGGCTGGGTGCTGCGCGAGGCGCTGCGCACCTTCGCCGAGTGGCGGCGCGCGGACACCGGCGGCCTCATGCGGTACGTCAGCGTGAACGTGTCGGCCCGTCAATTCCGTACACCCGGCTTCGTCTCTCAAGTCAAAGAGGTGCTGGCCGATATAGGAGCCGACCCGAAATGGCTGCTCCTGGAGATCACCGAGAGCCTGGTGCTGCACGACGCGGACCAGGTCTGGCGTGACCTGCACGAGCTGCGGGCCATGGGCGTCCGGATCGCCATCGACGACTTCGGCACGGGGTACTCATCGCTGAGCTACCTGAGCCAGATGCCGGTCGACGTCCTGAAGATCGACAAGTCCTTCATCGACGACATCCTGCACAGCCGCCAGCAGATGGCCCTGGTCGAGACGATCGTCAACCTGGCCCGAACCCTCGACCTGGCGGTCGTGGCCGAGGGCATCGAGCTGGAGGAGCACCGCGCGGCCCTGGTCGCCATGGGGTGCCCGTACGGGCAGGGCTACCTGTTCTCCAAGCCGGTCACATCCGAAGAGTTCCAATCAACGATTCTCACGAAGGGTCTTTCATGAGCGACGGTCTCGAGTTCGTCAAGCGCGACGGCAAGTGGGCGGACCTGGAGCGACTGCGTAGTGGCAACCCCATGTACGACGCCACGATCGAGGAGGTCAAGGGCCGCCGCATCCGGGTCGGCGACCACTGGCTGGCCGACTTCGCCTCCTGCAACTACCTCGGCTTCGACCTCGAGCCCGAGATCATCGAGGCCATCGAGCCCGAGGTACGCCGCTGGGGCACGCACCCGAGCTGGTCGCGGCTGCTGGGCAACCCGGCCCTGTACCCGCAGATCGAGGAGCAGCTGACGGCCCTGCTGGACGCGCCGGACACGCTGGTCCTGCCCACGATCACCCACATTCACATGTCGGTGCTGCCGATCCTGGCCGGCAAGGGCCACATCTTCCTCGACTCCCAGGCCCACAAGACCATTTACGACGGTTCCATGTACGCCCGTGGTCTGGGCGCCGCGGTCTCCCGCTTCGCTGCTTCCGACGTGTCCGAATTGCGGGCTATGTTGCGTGCGGCTCCCGCCGGCGTCTCGAAGATCGTGGCCATGGACGGCGTGAACAGCATGACGGGCAACGCGCCGGACCTGGCGGCCTTCGCCGCGGTGTGCCGCGAATACGGGGCCCTGCTGTACGTGGACGACGCCCACGGCTTCGGCGTGATCGGCGAGCGCGGCGCGAACGAGAAGTCCCCGTACGGCCTGAAGGGCAATGCGATCGTCAAGTACGCCGGCGAGACGTACGACAACATCGTGCTGGTGGGCGGCTTCTCGAAGAGCTACTCGTCGCTGCTGGCGTTCCTGGCCCTGCCGACGTGGCTGAAGAACCACCTGAAGGTGTCGGCGCCGCCGTACCTGTACTCGGGCCCGGCCCCGACGGCGTCCCTGGCGACGGTGCTGGCCGGTCTGTCGGTGAACGAGAAGCGGGGCGACGACATCCGGGCCGAGCTGTACCGGAAGACGATGAAGGTCCTGGACCACGTACGGTCCCTGGGCGTCTACACCCCGAACACGGGCAGCACGCCGGTGATCGAGCTGCCCCTGGCCGAGGGCGAGGACATCGACGCGGTCGGCAAGCTGCTGTGGGACCGCGGCATCTACGTGACGCTGGCCGCGTACCCGCTGGTCCCGCGCGACCAGGTCGGCTTCCGGGCCCAGGTGACCGCGGCCAACGCCGACGACGAACTCGACGAGCTGAACGCCGCCATCACCGAACTCCACGCGGCCGGCAAGCTCCGCCTCGCCTGACGCCCTTCCCCGGGTCAGGTGGCCTTCCGCGGGCCGGGCGGCGTGAAGTCGCCCGGCCCGCGCCTTTCTCCGGCGCTCAATGTGATGATCGGCGTATGCGACTTTCGATCTGGCCCTCGGCGGCGCAGAGCTTTGCGAACGTGCTCGAGGCGGCCCGGCACGCGTCGGAGACCGGCTGGGACGGCGTGCACTTCGCCGACCACTTCATGCCCAACGGCGAGTCGGGCGCGGTGCTCGAGTGCGGCTCGGTGGTGGCCGCCTTGGCCGCCGCGGTGCCGAGGGTCGAAATCACCACTCTGGTGTACGGCATGACCTACCGTCACCCGGCCGTGCTGGCCAACATGGCCGCGACCGTCGACCACATCAGCGACGGCCGCTTCCGGCTGGGCGTGGGAGCGGGCTGGCAGATCAACGAGCACGAGCAGTACGGCATCGAGCTGCCCCCGGTGAAGCAGCGCATCGACCGTTTCGTCGAGGGTCTGCTGGCGATCAAGAGCCTGCTGACCGAGTCCCGCACCACCCTGCACGGCGAGTATTACCAGCTGACCGACGCCGAATGCGACCCGAAGCCCGTACGGACCCCGCTACCGATCCTGATCGGCGCCAAGGGCGAGAAGCGCATGCTCCGCATCGTCGCCGAACACGCCGACGCCTGGAATACTTGGGGCATACCCTCCCACATCGCCCAGAAGTCAGCGGTCCTGGACGCGCATTGCGCCACCATCGGCCGCGACCCACACTCGATCGCCCGAACCGCCCAGGCGCTGACGGTGGTGAACGGCCCCATCCCCGAGGGCATCACGTCCCCGGTGATCGGCGGTTCCCTCGCCGCCCTGAAGGACGCGATCGCCGAGTACGAGTCCCTGGCCCTGGACGAACTGATCATCCCCGACGGCTTGCTGGGCACCGGCCCCACCCGCCTCAAGGCCATGGACACCCTGAGGGACCTGGTCCGATCCTGAACCGCAGCACCCGCCCGGCCCTGAACGGGGATTTGTTCCGGGTCTGAACCCATCGACGGGCCGGCCGTTTCCTACGGCCGGCCCCGCGCGTATCAGCGCCCCGCGACGATGGCCTCGGCCACCTGACGCAGCTGGTGGTGGTCCGGGTGGAACCCGGCGGCGATGTCCGGATGCAGATGCGTCTTAGTGTCGTCGAGAAGCATCGCGGTGACTTCGTCCACGCTCTGCCCGGCGTACTCGTGCCGAAGCTTGTCCGTCGCGGCCTGAAGCGCCGAGGTGAGTTGATCTTCGAGCGGTCCGCGCAGTTTCTCCTCCACCGGGTTAAGGCTCTGCGGATCCAAGGTGACCTGTGGCTCGGCCATGTAGCCCTCCCGTGTTCTGTGGCGCGACGCGGATACCCGCCCCGCTCACGCCGTTAAACGCATTCACCCCCTCCCACGTTGTGTCCACAGCCAACTCTCAGCCCCGGCCGCGCTTGACCTCGAAGAAAGTGTCGACGCGGCTGAGCGGCTCGACCGCGTCCCAGATCGCCAGGGCTTCCTCGCGCTCGGGGACCGCGCCGATGATCGGGCCGTGGAGGCCGCGCTTGGCGCCTTCCACGTGCAGGACCGGCGAGCCGATGCCCGGCCCGGCCAGGGCGAGTGCGGCCTCGTGCGACTCCCGGACCGAGTCGTCCCAGCTGGCGTCGTCGAGCACGGCCTTGGCGTCCTCGATGCCGGCCGCCTCCGCGGCCTCCTGCACCAGTTCGTCGCTGAGAGCTGCCCCGCCGTCGTGCACCCGGGTGCCGATCTCGGTGTAGAACGCCGCCGCCACCTCCTCTCGGCGATCCGCCCGCAGAGCCTCGACCAGGCGCAGCGCCCGGAAGGACGCGTCGCTGGCCGCCCGGTACTGCTCAGGGATGCTGTCGCCGTTCAGGATCTTCAGGCTGAACGCACGCCAGCGCAGGGTCAGGTCGCGCTCTCCGGCGACTGCGACCAGCCAGCGCGAGGTGCGCCAGGTGAACGGGCACGCGGGATCGAAGAAGTAAGTGGCCTCCATAGATCACAGCGTAGGGCGCATTGTGCCTGCATTTCCCGGAACCGGCGAGGGTTTGTTTCGTCGCTGTGCGGGGCAGGAGGATCACTGGTCGTCGAAGTGATAGAGATCACTTCGACGCACGTTCGGCCGGATGGAGGGTCAATGGCGACTATCGACCGACATCCGCAAAGGCGCTCTCTGCGCGCTCGGGCACTCGCGGCGGGGGCCGCGTTAGCTCTGGCAGCACCACTGGCGGCCTGCGGATCAGACGACAACGGCGGCGTACCCGTCCTCAATCTGTACCAGTTCCCCGTCGAGAACATGCAGTCCGTCGTGGACATGTGCAACCAGCAGGCGGCGGGCAAGTACGAGATCAAGTACCAGGTGCTGCCGCGGGCGGCCGACGACCAGCGGGTCCAGATGGTCCGCCGGCTCGCCGCCAAGGACGACAGCATGGACCTCCTCGGCATGGACGTCACCTGGACCCAGGAGTTCGCCAGCGCCGACTGGATCAAGGAGTGGACCGGCGCCGACCGCAGCGAGATCGAAAACGGCACGTTGCCCGGCCCGCTCGCCTCCGGCGAATACGAAGGCAAGTTGTACGCGGCGCCGAACAACACCAACGTGCAGCTGCTCTGGTACCGCAAGGACCTCGTGCCGACCCCGCCGAAAACATGGGACGAGATGATCCAGATGTCCCAGAAGCTCAAGGCCGAGGGCAAGACGTACCAGGTGCTCACCATGGGCGCCCAGTACGAGGGCCTGGTGGTGCTGTACAACAGCCTGGTCGCCAGCTCGGGCGGCACGGTGGTCAGCGAGGACGGCAAGTCCGCCGTGATGGACGCCGGCGCGGTAAACGCGCTGCGCACCCTGAAGACTTTCGCCACCGCCGGCGTGACCAGCCCGTCGTTCTCGAACTCGATCGAGGACGACGTCCGGCTCGCCTTCCAGAACGGCGGCGGCGCGTTCCAGCTGAACTGGCCGTACGTGTACGCCTCGATGCAGAGCGACGCGCCGGACCTCGCCAAGAACGTCGCCTGGGCGCGATACCCGGGCATCGACCCGAACAAGCCGAGCGTCACGACGATCGGTGGTTCGAACATCGCCGTCAGCGCGTTCAGCAAGCACCCCGACCTCTCGTTCGAGGCCGCCAAGTGCCTGCGCGGCCCGGAGGCGCAGAAGTACCTGGCTATCAACGCCGGACAGCCGCCGTCGATCGAGGCGGTGTACAACGAGCCGGAGATGGCCAAGGCGTACCCGATGAAGGAGACGCTGCTCGAGGAGCTGAAGGACGCCGCTCCACGGCCGCGCACCCCCGCGTACCAGAACCTTTCCACAGTCGTGTCGGCCGAGCTCTCGCCGCCCGCGAGCGTCGAGCCGGACCAGACCGGCGCCGAGCTGAAGAGCTCCATCCAGGACGCCCTCGAGTCGAAGGGAGTGCTGCCGTGAGCATTTCCAGCACCACGCCGGCTTCTTCGCAGGCCGCCGAGCAGCAGACCATCCCGCGGCAGCGGCGCCGGCGGCGCGCCGAGCTGAGCGAGGGCAAGAAGCAGGAGCGCAAGCTCGGCTGGCTGCTGTGCGCGCCGGCCGCGCTGGTCATGGTGGTCGTGACCGCGTACCCGATCCTCTACTCGTTCTGGCTGTCGCTCCAGCGGTACGACCTCAAGTTCCCCGAGGACCGGCAGTTCGTCTGGTTCGAGAACTACGTGACGGTGCTGTCGAACAGCTACTGGTGGACGGCCTTCGGCGTCACGATGCTGATCACCGTTGTCTCCGTGGTGGTCGAGCTGGTGCTCGGCATGGGGCTGGCGCTGATCATGCACCGCACGCTGGTCGGGCGCGGGCTGGTCCGGACGTCCGCCCTCATCCCGTACGGCATCGTCACCGTCGTCGCCGCTTTCAGCTGGCGCTACGCCTGGACGCCGGGCACCGGCTATCTGGCGAACCTCGTCAGCCCGGAGGGGGCGCCGCTGACCGAACGGGCCAGCGCGCTCGCCATCATCATTCTGGCCGAGATCTGGAAGACCACCCCGTTCATGGCCCTGCTGCTGATGGCCGGCCTGGCTCTGGTGCCCGACGACCTGCTCAAGGCCGCGTCGATGGACGGCGCCAGCTGGTGGCAGCGGTTCACCAAGGTCATGCTGCCGGTGATGAAGCCGGCCATCCTGGTCGCGCTGCTGTTCCGCACGCTGGACGCGCTGCGCGTCTTCGACAACATCTACGTGCTGACCAATGGCGCCAACGAGACGTCGTCCGTGTCGATGATCGCCTACAACAACCTGATCAAGGGGCTCAACCTCGGCATCGGCTCGACGATGTCCGTGCTGATCTTCCTGACGGTCGCGATCATCGCGTTCATTTTCGTGAAGCTGTTCGGCACCGCGGCGCCGGGCGCCAGCGAGGAGGGGCGACGCTAGATGGCCACCGTAAACACCTCCGCGAAGGTCAAATGGGGTCTGCTCGACGCGGTCGTCGTCGTCTTCGCGCTGATCCCGGTGCTCTGGATCGCGTCGCTGTCGTTCAAGACGACGCCGACCCTGACCGACGGCAACTTCATCCCCCGCGACTGGACCCTCGACAACTACAAGCTGATCTTCCAGACCGACCAGTTCGTCCGCGCCCTGATCAACTCGATCGGCATCGCCCTCATCGCGACCACGATCGCGGTCGTGCTGGGCACGATGGCGGCGTACGCGATCAGCCGCCTCGATTTCCCCGGCAAGGGGCTGCTCGTCGGCGTCTCGCTGCTGATCGCGATGTTCCCGCAGGTGTCGCTGGTGACGCCGCTGTTCAACATCGAGCGCAACACGGGCCTGTTCGACACGTGGGCCGGGCTGATCCTGCCGTACATCACGTTCGCCCTGCCGCTGGCGATCTACACGCTGTCGGCGTTCTTCAAGCAGATCCCGTGGGATCTGGAGAAGGCGGCGAAGATGGACGGCGCCACGCAGGGCGAGGCGTTCCGCAAGGTGATCGCCCCGTTGGCGGCGCCGGGCGTCTTCACCACCGCGATCCTCGTCTTCATCTTCTGCTGGAACGACTTCCTGTTCGCCATCTCGCTCACCTCGACCGAGCGCTCGCGCACGGTTCCGGCGGCGTTGTCGTTCTTCACCGGTGCCTCGCAGTTCGAGGACCCCACCGGCGCGATCTCCGCGGCCGCCGTGGTGATCACGATCCCGATCATTCTGTTCGTGCTGTTCTTCCAGAGGCGCATCGTCGCGGGCCTCACGTCCGGCGCGGTGAAGGGTTAGGTTGCCATGGCTGACATCGTTCTTGACAAGGTCACGAAGAGCTATCCGGACGGCACCACGGCCGTGCACGGCATCGACCTGGAGATCGCCGACGGCGAGTTCATCATCCTGGTCGGCCCGTCCGGCTGCGGAAAGTCCACAACGCTGAACATGATCGCCGGCCTGGAGGACATCACCTCCGGTGAGCTGCGCATCGGCGGGCAGCGGGTCAACGACAAGGCGCCGAAGGACCGGGACATCGCGATGGTGTTCCAGTCGTACGCCCTTTACCCGAACATGAGCGTCCGGGAGAACATGGCTTTCCCGTTGAAGCTCGCGAAGATGGACAAGGCCACGATCAACCAGAAGGTGGAGGACGCGGCCCGCGTCCTGGAGCTGACGGATTACCTGGACCGCAAACCGGCCAACCTGTCGGGTGGCCAGCGCCAGCGGGTCGCGATGGGCCGGGCGATCGTCCGCAGCCCGAAGGCGTTCCTCATGGACGAGCCGCTCTCCAACCTCGACGCCAAATTGCGGGTGCAGATGCGTACGCAGGTGTCGCGCCTGCAGAAGCAGCTGGGCACCACGACGGTGTACGTGACGCACGACCAGACCGAGGCCATGACGCTGGGCGACCGGGTCGTGGTCATGCGCGGCGGCTACATCCAGCAGGTGGGCGACCCGCAGACCCTGTACGACCACCCGATGAACCTGTTCGTGGCCGGTTTCATCGGCTCCCCGTCGATGAACTTCCTGCCGGCCGCCGTCGAGGAGTCGGCGCTGCGCACACCGCTCGGCGACCTGCCGCTCGGCGAGCGGATGAAGCGAACGCTCAGCGCGAGCGACGCCCCGCGCCAACTGATCGTCGGCATCCGCCCCGAGCACTTCGAGGACGCCCGGTTGATCGACGACGTTCAACGGGCGAAGGGCTTCGAGTTCACGGCCCCGGTCGACCTGGTCGAGTCGATGGGCTCGGACAAGTATGTCTACTTCACGGTCGAGGGGGAGCACGCGGCCGCCGCCGACCTGGAGGACCTGGCCGCCGACGCGGGCGGCGCCGACCTGCCACCCCAGGACAGCCTGGTGACCCGCCTGTCGGCCGAGTCGCGGGTACGCGACGGCGCCGACGCCAAGGTCTGGATGAACCTCGACAAGATCCACCTGTTCGACCCGCGCGACGGCAAGAACATCACTCTGCACGAGGGCCGCGCGGCCGGGGTAGCCGCGTCCTGACCGGAGCGACGGCGGGCGCCCGCGACCCGGGCGCTCGCCGTTCACAGCAGCTCCGCATCGTGGACGAGGATGGCCACCTGTACTCGGTTGTTCAGGGCGAGCTTGGCCATGACCCGCGAGACGTGACCCTTCACGGTAGGCAGACTCATACCGAGCGCGGCGCCGATCTCGGCGTTGGAGCTGCCGTCGCCCAGGCAGATCGCCACCTCGTGCTCCCGGTCGGTCAACACCCGCAGTTTCGCTTTGGCCTTGGACCGCCGCGAGCCGGCCGCGGGATCGGCGACGTAGTCGACCACCTTGCGGATCACCGCCGGCGACAGCATGCTCTCGCCGGCCGAGACCCTGCGTACGGCCGCGATGATCTCTTGTGGCTCCGAGTCCTTGAGCAGAAAACCGCTGGCCCCGCACCGCAGCGACTCGACGACGTATTCGTCGACGTTGAACGTCGTCAGCATGATGATCTGTGGCGCGGCCGGCCGGCTCCGGATGCGCTGAGTGGCGAGCATGCCGTCGAGCTGCGGCATCCGAACGTCCATGAGCATGACATCGGGCCAGTTCGCCGCCGCCACCTGGATCGCCTCGACGCCGTTCTCGGCCTCCGCAACCACCTCGATGTCGGCTTGCTGCCGAAAGAGCAGCCGCAGCGCCCCGCGAACCATCGCGTCGTCGTCGACGATGGCCAGCCGGATGGGCCGCTTCTCCGCTGTCAGTCCGGCCATGGCAACCATGCCTCGAAGCGGAAGCGGTCATCGTCACGACCGAACTCCACACGTCCGCCTACCAGGTCCGCGCGCTCGCCCGCACCAACCAGCCCGGAGCCCGACCCTGGCACGACGTCGGCTGCGTGTCCGACGCCGCACATGCCGACTGATGCTCCGCCGATGTCGGAGGCATGGGAGGGTAAGGCGTTGGTGACGAGAATGCGGAGGTCGCTGCCCGTCGCACCGTCGAGGCGTACGTCGACCAACTCGCCGGGCGCGTGTTTGCGGGCGTTGGTCAGCGCCTCCTGCAGCAGCCGGTAGGCCGTGCGCCCCAGCACCGGAGGCGGCTCCACAGGCGGCCTCATCCAGACGAAGTCGATCGCCATGCCTGAGGTGCGCGCGCCGTCAACCAGCTGCTCCACATCGGCGAGGCCCGGCTGCGGCGGCTCGGGCTGCGAAGGCCCGTCGTCGCGCAGCGCTCCGATGACGGCGCGCAGCTCCTCCAGCGCTTCGTGCGCGCTCAACCGGATCGTGCGGGCGGCCATAGCGATCTCTTCAGGTGGTGCGTCGCTGCTCACCTCGAGCGCACCCGCGTGCAGGCTGACCATCGACATGCGGTGTGCCAGAGCGTCGTGCATCTCGCGCGCGATACGCGACCGCTCGGTCAGCCGTGCCTGGTCGACGCGCATTTGTTGTTCCGCCACCGCTCGCAGCGCCTCCTGGTGCAACGACAGGCTCAACCTTCGGTAGGCCTTCAAGAACAGACCCCAGCCGATCGTGGCGAGGCTCGTCGCGGCCCGCATGGCGATGTCGACCCACAGCGGGAACGGCGGATTGTCCTGCAACGCGTAGTAGACGATGCCGGTGGTGACGTGGGCGGCGCTGAGGATCAGAAGAATCCCGGCGCCGTAGCGGATCGCGACGGTGAACAGCGCGATGAGGATGGAGCCCGTCGCCATCACCGAGATGGCGCCGAGGGGCAACAGCACCACGCAGACGGCGAGCGGCCATCGCCGGCGTGCGAACAGCGCGAGCGCGCTCAGCACTCCGATCACCACGTCGGCCTGCCACGGGATCACGGCGGAGGGCGCCGTCGCGTCGCCGAGTGGCACCATGACGGCGCCATAGAGCAACGCGCAGAGGACGGCGACGACGTCGGCGACCCGGTCACGCAGGCCCGAGCGCCGGACACCCGGCGGAGCGGGCACCAGTAACCGGAACGGCAGCGACGACATGACCCGCAGCCTACGAGGGCGAGCGTCCGTTGAGGACCTACCAAAGTATGGCCTCGACCCCTTCCAAAGCATCGTGTGCTCGCCACGGTCCATCGGCGATCCTCTGCGGCATGCCACCGATTCCCTGGACAGCACCTGCGATTCTCTGGACAGCACTCGCCGCCACCTGGGGCGTTCTCGTCGGCCTCTGGACCCCGCGCGGCCCTCTCACGATCACCGAGGCCCTCTGCTCGGTGTTCGTGAGCGTGGCGATCGGTCTCGCCGCTGGCCGCTTCAGCAGTTCTCGCCTCGTGGCCGTTCTCGTGCCGTTGGCCTTCCTATTGGCGCTCGAGACAGCCCGGATCCGCTACTCGGGGCCGTCCACCGGTCCGCCGCACGCCAGCGCGTTCGGCTTCGTCGTGCTGGTCGCCGGCCGCGGCCTTCAGGCCACACTCACCCTCGTGCCGCTGGTGCTCGGGCTGCTCATCGGCCGGGGAGTCACCCGGCGCCTCGGGCAGGTGCTGGTGGCGCTGCCGGCTGCCGGTGTCCTGCTCCTGACCACCGCGATCGCGATCCCGGCCCGCACCGCGCCGATTCCGGGCGGCGTCGCCGAGCTGGCGACGGTCGGCGGCCTCAACGTCATGATCCGGGGTGCGCACGCGGACGCGCCGGTGCTGTTGTTCGTTCCCGGCGCGCCGGGTGGTTCCGAGCTGGGTGCTGTCCGCAACCACCTCGGGGCCGTCGAGCAGCGTTTCGTGATGGCGACCCTCGACCGTAGGGGCGGTGGCGCCTCATACCCGGCGCTCGATCCGACCTCTGAGGCGACGCTCGACCGGATGGTGCGGGACATCCTCGACGTCGCGGACTACTTGCGGGAGCGGTTCCACCACGACCAGATCTACCTGCTCGGGCATTCGGGCGGCTCGATCCTGTCGGTGCTCGCGCTGCAGCGAGCCCCGGAGAAATTCGCCGCTTACATCGGCGCCGGTCAGGGTGTCGATCTCCGAGCCAGCGACCGGATCTTCTACGACGACATCCTGGCCTGGGCTCGGTCCACCGGGCGGGACGACGTCGCGGAACAACTCGCCGCCCAAGGGCCGCCGCCCTACGGCGACGTCTGGGGATACGAGCCGATCATGTTGTACGAGAACGAGGCGTACGCGCAGCCGTCCCTGAGTTCTGAGATCGGTGTCGGCGAGTACACGTTGCTGCAGAAGGCTCACACGATCAACGCGATCCTCGACACCTGGTCGGTGCTGTACCCGCAGATGCAGGAGATCGACCTACGGCGCGACGCGCTCAGTCTTCCGGTGCCGGCCTGGTTCGTGCAGGGCGCCGACGAGATGCGGGGCCTCGAGGTGCTCTTCGACGAGTGGTACGCGCAATTGCGGGCGCCCAGAAAGGAACTCGTCATGATCGACAGTGCGGGTCACCGGGCGATCTTCGAGCAGCCTGACCGGTTCGAGGCGGTGCTGGACGATGTTCTGGCCGGCTGAGCGCACGACCGCCACCGCAACGCCACCCGGCGGGACGCACAAAGCCGGTACGCCGGTCGGCGGCGCCGCGCACGCACCGAATGGTGGTGCGGGCCGGTGGCCCAAGCGGAGGCTCTCGATCCCCTTGAACCACCGGCAATACTCTTCGCTACCCGTTCCTGCCCGGGCTAACCACGTCAGTCATCAATATCGGCAAAAGTTCGGCGAGTACGGCCAGGCCGTCGCGGCTGAGCACCGATTCCGGGTGGAACTGCACGCCGGCGAAGCCTGGGCCGCGCAGCGCGTGCACCGCGGAGTCGGTCCTGTCACGAGCGATCTCCACCGTGCCGTGCGCGGTGACAAGTTCGTCCGTCTCCGAGACGGCGGCGAAGCTGGAGTAGAAGCCGACCCGGCGCGTCTCGCCGAAGAGGTCGATGTCACGGGCGAGACCCTGATAGGGAGCGTCGCGCCGGCGCAATCCGAGCCCGAGCATGACAGCGAGGATCTCGTGGCCGAGGCAGACGGCGAAAAGCGGTCGGCCGGCGGCCAGTCGCTGCCCGATGAGGTCGCGCATGACCGCCATCTTCGGGTCCTCCGGGTCGCCCGGGTCGCCCGGCCCGGGCCCGGCGACGAGCAGGTCGACGGCGAGTGGATTGACCCGCGACGCCTCGTCGGCGAGCAGATCGGCGAGATCACCTCCGGCGGGCGCCGAGTCACGATGGTGGGGTGCGGGGTGTGCTGCGAAGCTGGTCCACGGAGCCACGGTCACGGTCAGGCCGAGCGCTTTCAGCTGGTGGGCGAGCATCGCGGTGAAGGTGTCCTCGCCGTCGACGATCAGGGCGGTCTTGCCGGCGAGGCCGGGGACGGTCAGCGCGCCAGGGGCGCGCGAGTCGAGCCAGAAGCGGGCCAGGCCGTCGTTGCGAGCGGCCAGGGCGGCGCGGACTTCCGGGGTCTCGGCTTGCGGGCGTACGGAGGAGGAGCCGGCAGCGGCGGCACCCAGCGCGGACAAGATGCCGGCGGCCTTGGTGTGGGTCTCGGCGACCTCGCCGGCGGCCGTCGAATGGCGGACCAGCGTGGCGCCCACCGGGACCCGCAGGGTGCCGTCGGGGGAAATCTCGGCGGTGCGGATGAGGATCGGGGCGTCGAGCGTCTGGCGGCCCTGATCATCATGGTCGAGCAGAGCCAGGACACCGGCGTAGTAGCGGCGGCCCCGGCGCTCGTGACGGGCGATCACGCGGCAGGCGTTCTCGATGGGGCTGCCGGTGACGGTGGGGGCGAACATGGTCTCGCGCAGCACGTCGCGGACGTCGAGGGAGCCCTGCCCGGCGAGCAGGTATTCGGTGTGCGTGAGGTGGGCCATCTGCTTGAGGTACGGGCCCGCCACCTGACCGCCGTGCTCGGCCACGGTGGCCATCATCTTGAGCTCCTCGTCCAGCACCATGTAAAGCTCCTCGGTCTCCTTCGGGTCGTGCAGGAAGTCGAGGAGGTCGCCGGAGCCGTGGCGGAAGGTGCCGCTGATCGGGTTCATCATCGTGACGCCGTCGGCGACGCTGACGTGGCGTTCCGGGGTGGCGCCGATCAGGGTGCGGGTGCCGGTGTGCACGAGGAAGGTCCAGTAGGTGCCTTGCTCGTGCGCCAGCAGGCGGCCGAAAGCGGCTCGGGCGGCGGCCACCGGGTCGCCGTCGACGGTGGCGCGGAACACGCGGTGGATCACGAAGTTGGCGCCCTCGCCGTGGCCGATCTCGTCGCGCAGAACGTCCTCGACGATCGCGCCGTACTCGGCGTCGGAGAGGTCGAAGCCGCCGTCACGGACGCTGAGCGCAGCGGCCGGGAAGGAACTCAGCGGTTCGTTCCGGGCCGAGCGCACCACGAGGCATTCCAGTGGGGCGCCGTCGTCGACGCAGTCGAAGCCGCGTTCGGCGATCTGGCGGTAGGGGATGACGGCCAGGGTCGGTCGACCGCGGTGCAAGGGGATGTCGTCGAGCGTTTCTACCGTCACGACGTCGCCGGTCAGCACCTCGACGTGGTCGGCGCCGTCCCGGTGGAGCAGGGCGAAAGGCCGCATGGTGGTCCTCTTTCGGGTCTCGGCGGTGCCGACCGAGGTCCGACCATACGAAAACGGCCGCCTCGGGGAGGCGGCCGCGTGGAGTGGTTACGCGCGGGGAGAAGTGGCCGCCGGTCTGGCGGGCCACCACATGCTCAAGCGCGCGTGCAACATGTGGCCGAGCCTACGACCCAGCCACGGTGCGGCGCAACGGACACGCGGGGTGATCCTCCCGCGGCCGCTCGGCGCGCCGGCCGGCCGCAAGAACGGCAGCCGGCGCGGCGGCTGGTTGCGAGGACGGCGGCTGGCGCGGTGGAAGGGGCGATGAGGCTGTCAGGTGAAGGCCAGGCGGACGGCGTTGCGGGCCCAGCGCATGCGGCCGATGGCGCAGTCCGGGTGCTCGCCGAACTCCTGGGCCACCACTTCGGCGCAGCGGGCCTCGCCGAGGCGGTCGACCGTCGAGTTGACGGCGGCCCGGATCAGTTCGGGGGTGGGGCTCTGGGAACGCTGCAGGTTCGAAGCGAAGAGTGCCTCGGTGCGGATGGCGTCGATCACGGCGTGCATCGGGAACCTCCTGCCGGCTCAAGGTCGAGTGGGCGTCTGAGAACAGAACACCGGAGCGCGGGCGCAGGCTCGCTGCGCCCAGGGTGCGGGTGGGTTGCGCGGCGGAGAACACGCGGAGCGGTCTCACAACTCGGACTAACCGGATATGGTCCGTATAAGTAGCGAAAGCTGCGTCCACCAACCAGAGGGAGATTGCCGTGACGGTGGTCTTGGTTGCCGACGACGATGCCGACATCCGCGACCTGGTGGCGTTCAAGCTGGAGCAGGCGGGGTTCGAGGTGATCGCGGTCGAGGACGGCCAGAGCGCCGTCGAGCAGGCGCGGAGCCGGCAACCAACGCTGGCCGTGCTCGACGTGTCGATGCCGGGGCTGTCCGGCATCGAGGTGTGCCGCATGTTGCGGGCCGACCCCGCAACGGCCGGAATTCTGATCATCATGTTGACCGCGCGGGTGCAGGAGCAGGATGTCGAGGGCGGGTTCAGCGCCGGCGCCGACGACTACGTGACGAAGCCGTTCAGCCCGCGCGAGCTGGTCTCCCGCATTCAGGCGCTGCTGAGCCGAGCCCGGGCGTGAGCGGCGCGTGGGCGGACGATGCGACGTGAGGATTCGGTCGGCCGGCTGCTGACCGGGGCCTTCACGGGCCTGGTCGCGCTGGTCGTCGGGTGCGGGGCGGTCGAGCTCACGGCGGTGCTGGTGGAGCACCGCGTGGAGCGGCAACTCGTTACCGAGGTGCAGCCGCTGCGGACGGCCAACGCCGAGCTGCGAACGGTGCTCGCCGAAGCTCAGGCGGGACTGCGCGGGTACACGCTGACCGGAGACGAGCGGATGCTCGACACCTACGAGGTGGCTCGCAGCGAGTACGGGCTGGCGGGGGAGGAACTGGTCCGGCTCGGTGCCGAGCGGGACGCCGGTGCCACCTCGGCCCAGATCGATCAGGCCGACGACTGGTGGGCGGTCGCCGAACTCCAGCGGCAGGCGCCGCCGGGCAGCGACGAGGCGGCCGGGTACGCGGTGCGGGGTGAGCCGCTGTTTCGGGCGTTCGTAGCGGCCAATGACGAAGTGCGGGCCTCGGCCGAGGGACGGGCCGCGGATCTGAGTGATCGGGTGGACGCGCTGCGCTGGGTGACCATCGCGGTGATCTCCGTGCTCACCGTCGTGGCCGCTGTCGTCGCGGTTCTCACGGCCGTCCGCACCCGCCGGCGGATCGTCGGCCCGCTCAAAGCCGTCGTCAGCGCCGGCGTCAGCATCAACGCCGGAGCAGCCGTCAACGCCGGCGCGGATGCCAGCGCCGGCGCGGCCGTCAAAACCGGCGTCAGTGCCGGCGCGGCCGTCAAAACCGGCGTCAGTGCCGGCGCGGCCGTCAAAACCGGCGTCAGTGCCGGCGCGGCCGCCAAAGCCGGCGTCAGTGCCGGCGCGGCCGCCAGCGCTGGTGTCAGTGCCGTAGCGGCCGCCAGTGCCGGGGTCAGGGCCGAGGGCGGCTTCGGCGATGAGGCGCGGCAAGGGCCAGCCGAGATCCGGGCCATTGCCGAGGCGCTGGACGCGGCGGCACGGCGTACCGAGGAGATGCGGCGCAACGAGGAGCTTGTCGTCGCTCGGCTGCATGAGATCGACACCGTCAAGACCGACTTCATGTCGACCGTGTCGCATGAGTTGCGGACGCCGTTGACCAGCATCTCCGGGTACGTGGAGCTGATGCGTGACGCTGAACCGGGGCAGTTGACGGCGTCGCAGGAGCGGATGCTGGACGTCATCGCCCGTAACGCTCGACGGCTCCGTGACCTGATCGAGGACATTCTGACGTTGTCGCGTATCGAGTCGGGGGACTTCCGGACCATGCGGGGGCCGCTCGACCTGGCCGAAGTGGTGCTGCGGGCCGTCGCCGCGATCGAGCCGACAGCGGCCAAAGCCTTCGTCGGGTTGCACGCCGAGGTTCGGGGGCCCGTTCCGGTACGCGGGGACAGCGCCCAACTCGACCGGGTGCTCGACAACCTGCTCTCCAACGCGGTCAAGTTCACGCCGCCCGAAGGAACCGTCACGGTCACCGTCGAGCGGCGCGGTGACCATGCGTTCCTGGTGATCGCCGATACCGGGATGGGCATTCCCGAGGACGACAAGGAGGCGCTGTTCGGCCGGTTCTTCCGGGCCAGCAACGCCATTCGGCAGGCGGTGCCCGGCACCGGGCTCGGGCTGGCGATCGTGCACACCATTCTCGGCAACCACGACGGCACCATCGACGTCCGCTCCACCGAGAACGTCGGAACCACCGTGACGGTGAAACTTCCAGCCGACGAGCTCGAGCCCGCGTTTTCCGGCGGCAAGGCCCGAGAGGGCTGAGCGCTACGCGCGGGTCGTGTAGTCGATGGCTTCCTGGGCCAGCCGCCGCGACGGCACACGGGCCAGCGCCGGCGGCGGCACGACGATGACAGGGCAGGACGCGGTCCGTACGCAGCGGCGGACCGTGCCGCCACCCCACCAGCGGCTGGTGGGGGCGCCGACCACGATGAGATCGTCGGCGCCGGTGACGTAGTGCCGCAAAGCGGCGGCGGCCGAGCCGGACGGAACCCGCACCATCACGTCCAACTCGGCCGGCGTCGTACCCAGCGCCAGCTCGAACGTCTCGTCGACGCGCCGACGGGCCTCGACGGCCAGCGCGCGCTCCCACTCGAGGCTCGGACGCGACCGAGGTCCAGTGGTGAGCATCCACGTACGTACCGCCAAAAGCGGAACCGACCGGCGCCGCGCCTGCCGCACCGCGAAACGCGCGGCCTCCAGCCCGGACAGGGACGACGACACCCCGAGGATCACCTTCGACTCGCTCACCGGGCAACCGTGACTCGGCCACCGAGCCCACGCCAGAGCCGAGCCCAATTTTTGACGCGGTGTTGACGGCAGCGCGGAGGGGCGCGCGGTGCGGAGGGGCGCGCGGTGCGGAGGGGGCGCGGTGCGGGAGGCGGTGCGCAACGCGCGGTGCGGGAGGCGGTGCGGAGGGCGCGGTGCAGAAGGTGCGGTGTGGAAGGCGGTGCGCAAGGCGCGGTGCGGGAGGCGGTGCGGAGGGCGCGGTGCGGAAGGCGCGGTGTGAAAGGGCGGTGCGCAAGGCGCGATGCGGAAGGCGGGGTGCCGAGAACGCGGAGAACGCGGTGCTGAGAGGCACAGTGCCGAGAGGTGGTGAGAGGTGAGGTGCTTTGCGCGCCGGGAAGGGGGCTTCGGTGGCGAGGCGGTCAGGAGGCCGGCGCCGGCTCGGTCACCGGGTGGCGTAGGCCGGGGTGGCCGGCCGGCAGCGAGCGGCGGATCACCCACCAGCTCACCGCCAGGCAGGCGGCGACCAGGGGCCAGGTCAGCGCGATCCGGGCCACGCCGAGGGCTGTCACCTGGCCGGCCGCGTACAGAGGCAGGAAGACCGCTACCCGGATCAGGTACTGCAGAACCCAGATCCAACTGCCTCGCATGTACGCCCGTAGCAGTGCCGGATCGCGGCGCCACCGGGTTCTCTGGCCCAGCACCGCGCCCACGATCACGCCCAGCAGTGGCCAGCGGATCACGATGCTGACCGCCCAGGCCAGCGCGCTGGCTGCGTTGCTGAGCAGTTGCAGAAGGAAGAAGTCGGCGGCATTGCCGGTACGGAGGGCGATCAGTGCCGCCACGCAGACGCCGAGCAGGCCGATCAGCACCGCGCGGGGCTTGTCGCCGTGCCGCAGGCGCCACCACGAGATGGCCAGGGCGCAGACGACCGCCACGATGGCGCCGGCCCAGATCGACCGGCCGATCAGCCAGCCCCCGAGATATCCGGCCGCCGGCACGGTCGCGTCGATCGCCGCCCGCCGCCCGTTGAGCAGCTCCGCCAACGACTCCGGCTGCGCCATCCCCAACCCCGTCCTTCGAAGTTAGGAAAGCCTAACCGCAGCCAACCCGCCGGGGGCTACGGGGTGAAGTCCCGCCGGCGAGGGGCGAAGAAGGGCGAGGGTGCGAAGGCGAGGGGCGAGGGGCGAGAGGGCGAGGCGTATGGCGAGGGGCGAAGGCGAAGGGCAAGGGGGGAGAGGGCGAATGGCGAGGGGGCGAGGGGGCGAAGGCGAGGGCCAAGGGGGCGAGGGGGCCGAGGGGCGTAAGGCGAGGGGGCGGGGCGAGCTCGGCCGGGGCCTGGAGCGGGCCGGCCGAGCCGAGGGGTGGATCAGCGGTAGTCGGTTGACTCGTTGGGGGCGGACATGGGCAGCGTTGTCATCGACGTGCCGGCCCACTCTGTGCGCATGCCGCCCGGCTCCGCGACCGTGACCTTGATGCCCAGTGGGGCCACCTCCAGGGCCAGCGCCGCCGAGAAACCGTTCACCGCGTGCTTTGCCGCCTCACGACAGCCTTCGCGATCTGCCGGCCCAGGCCGCCGGAGCAGCCCGTCACCAGCCGGGTCTTCGGCATTCTCAACTCGCCTTCGTGATCGTCTGGTACTCGATGTACTGGGTGAGGCCGACCACGCCGTACTCGCGCCCGATCCCGCTGGTCTTGAAGCCGCCGAACGGGCCGTCGAAGCCGATCGGGGCGCCGTTGATCGTGACCGTGCCGGTGCGCAGGCGGCGGGCCACGGCCAGCGCCCGGGACGGGTCGGCCGACCAGACGCCGCCGGACAGGCCGTACTCGGAGTCGTTGGCGATGCGGACCGCGTCGTCCTCGTCGTCGTAGGCGATGACCGCCAGCACCGGCCCGAAGATCTCCTCCTGGGCGATGCGTATGCTGTTGTCGACGTCCGCGAACAGGGTCGGCCGGACGTAGAAGCCCTTCTCCAGGCCTTCGGGGATCTGCGAGCCGCCCACCACCAGCGTCGCGCCCTCGCTGACGCCCAGGTCGATGTAGTCGCGGACCCGCTGCTGCTGGTCGGCGCGGACCATCGGCCCGATGAACGTGTCCGGGTCGAGCGGGTCGCCGACCTTGGCCGACGACACCATGTCGGCCAGGGCGGCCACGATCTCGTCGTACCGGCGGCGTGGGGCCAGGATGCGGGTCTGCGCGATGCACGACTCGCCGTTGTTGAGCAGCGAGCCGAACTTCAGTCCGGCGACCGCCGAGGGCACGTCGGCGTCGTCCAGGATGATCGCGGCCGATTTGCCGCCCAGCTCCAGGCTGACCCGCTTGAGCTGTTCGCCGGCGAGCGAGGCGATCCGCCGCCCGGCCCGGGTCGAGCCGGTGAACGCGATCTTGTCGACGCCGGGGTGCTTGACCAGGTGTTCGCTGGTCTCGCGGTCCGCCGCCAGGACGCTGATCCGGCCCTCGGGCACCCCGGCCTCGGCCAGCAGTGAGGCCAGCAGGTTCATGCTCAGCGTGTTCTCCGGCGAGACCTTGAGGATCACCGTGTTCCCGGCCAGCAGGGCCGGGATGATCTTCGCGTTGGCCGCCGAGAACGGCGAGTTCCAGGGGATGATCGCCGCGACCACGCCGACCGGCGTACGGCGTACGACCGAATCGAAGGGTGTGGCGGAGGGGAGCGTCTCCTCCCAGCCGAACTCGGACGCCGCCTTGAGGAACGAGGTGGCCTGGCGTGACAGGCCGGGCTGACCGGCTCGGCAGAACCAGAGCGCGGAGCCGTTCTCGGCCGCGATCAGCCGCCGAGGAAGAGCCTGGTGTTCATCATGCCTCCAGAAGGACGGGGTTTTGCGGGGTGATCTCCGGGGCGCGGTGGCGGGTGACGATCGCGACGACGATCCCCAGGGCCAGCGCGGCGACGAAGAAGTAGACGGATCCGGTGAACGCGTCGTGGAAGGCCGCGACCTTGCCGTTCGGCAGCGCGCCGGCGTACACAATCGTCAAGATCGCGATGCCGAGCGATCCGCCGACCTGGTGCGCGACGTTGACGAGGCCGGAGGCGGCGCCGGCGTCCTGCGGCTCGACGTCGGCCACGCCGCCGTTCGTCATCAGGATGATCGCGATGCCCTGACCGACTCCGATCACCACCAGGGGCAACAGGACGTCCGGGAAGTACGTCGAGGAAGCCGAGATCCGGGACAGCCACCACGTGCCGGCGAGCGCGATCGTCAGCGAGGCGACGAGCAGCACGGGGCGGCCCAGCCGGGCCAGGAGCGGCCTGACCACGTACACCATCGCGAAGAACATGCCGGTGACCGGCACATAGGCGAAGCCGGTCTCGAGTGGGCTGAGGCCCAGCACCTCCTGGAGGTACTGGCTCAGGAAGTAGAAAACGGCGAAGTTCCCCCCGACGATCAAGAGCCTTCCCGCGTACGCGCCGGAGCGCTCGACATTCGCGAACAGCCGCAGCGGGGTGATCGGCTGAGCCACCACGCGCTCGATGAGGACGAAAGTGATCAGCAGAACAACCCCCGCGGCGAGCGAGACGACGGTCGAGGCGGCGCCCCAGCCGGCCTCGGAGGCCTGGATGAAGCCGTAGACGAGAGCGGTCATGCCCAGCGTCGAGGTGAGCGCCCCACCGAGGTCGAAGCTGCCCTCGCTGCGGGCGGTGCCGGCCAGGAAGCGCGGGGCGAGCGCCGTGATCACCAGGCCGATCGGAACGTTGACGAGCAGGCCCCAGCGCCAGGACAGCAGGTCGGTGAAGACGCCGCCGATCACGATGCCGACGCTGCCGCCGGCGCCGATCACCGCGCTGTACAGGGCGATCAGCCGGGCCCGGTCGGTGGCGTCGCGCGACCCGGAGACCAGCAGGGCCAGCGTGGACGGCACGGCCAGCGAGGCCGCGACGCCCTGCACGGCCCGGGCCGCGATCAGGAACGGCCCGGTCGGCGCGAGGCCCGCGGCCAGCGAGGCCAGGGTGAACAGCGCGATCCCGCCGACGAAGACCCGGCGGCGGCCGAGCAGGTCGCCGGTCCGGGCGCCGAGCAGCAGGAGGCCGCCGAACGCCAGCACGTACGCGTTCTGCACCCAGGACAGCGCGCCCGGGGAGTAGTCGAACTGTTGCTGCACCTTCGGCAGCGCGGTGGTGATGATCGAGGTGTCGAGGGTCATCATCAGCTGAGATCCGAGGATCAGCGTCAGCGCGACCCGGCGCGGCGGCGGTGGCATCGAAACTTTCCTTCCGTCAGGTGTCCCTCAGTGACCATTGCCCCGTCCGATCCCCGGGCGCCCCCGTGTCCGACCCTGGTCGGGGTGCTGGTGCGCCCGGTCACACGGGCCGCGTGCGGGGGGTGCCGGGCCGTGTCAGATACCTCCCGGACGGCTTTCCGACAACGCTCTCGCAGGTCATTGACTTGACCAAGAAATCAAGAGAAAGCTTGGTGCACGTTATTCGCCGCGCCGGACGGAAATGATTCCCGGCGGGCATTTATTCCGTGCTTTTTCGGTGGGGGGAAGGGCGTCATGGAACAGTTGAGGTATTGCGCCGCGCCGCCGCGCATCATGCCGGTTCTGCCGGCCGACATGCCGGCCGAACGGCGGCGGGCAATCGTGCGGGGCACCGCCAAGTGGGCGAACGGGACGAAACTGCGCTACGCCTTCATGGAGAGCGGCCGCGACGACCAGAAGGCGGTCGTCCGCGAGTCGTTCGCCGAGTGGAAAGGCATCGGCATCGGGCTCGATTTCGCCGAGGTGAGCTCGCCCGCCGAGGCCGAGGTACGTATCGGCTTCGAGCAGGGTGACGGCTCCTGGTCCTATCTCGGGCGCGACGTGCTCCAGATCGGGCAGAACGAGCGGACCATGAATTTCGGGTGGGATCTGACGACGCCGTACGGCCGGACGACCGCCCGCCACGAGATCGGGCACACGCTCGGCATGCCGCACGAGCACCAGAACCCGAACGCCGGCATCGTCTGGGACGACGAGGCCGTCTACGCCTTCCTCGGCGGGCCGCCGAACAACTGGCCGCGCGAGACCACGTTCCACAACGTGCTCCGCAAGCTCGACCCGGCCGAGGTCGAGGGCTCCGACTGGGATCCCGAGTCCGTCATGGAATACAGCTTCCCGAGCGGGCTGGTGATCAGCCCGGAGGAGTACAAGACGAACGGCATCCGCCCGCCCGGCAGCATTTCGAAGATCGACCAGGAGCAGGTGCTGATCTGGTACCCGGGTCTCACGCCGCAACTACCGCGCCTGACGCCGTTCCAGTCGACGCCGATGAGCCTGAAACCGGGCGAGCAGTTCAACGCCGAAATCGTGCCCGAGGCGAGCCGTGAGTACAGCATCGGCACCTTCGGCGCGGCCGACGTCGTGCTCGTGCTTTTCGAGGAGGTCGACGGCGAACTGCGCTATCTGGCCGGCGACGACGACAGCGGCGAGGACCGGAACGCCCTGATCGATGTGAAGCTTTTCGCGGGCCGCCGTTACGTGGTCCGGGTCCGGCTCTATTACTCGTGGGCCTCCGGCGAATCCGCGGTCATGTACTGGTGAACGAGGCCTCCCGCTTGAGCGCGGCCCTGCTGGCGGCCGCCCTGCTCCTCGGGGCCTGCGACAGTTCCACACCGTCGCGGGCCGACGAGGGCGTACGCGGTCGCGTCCTCGATGGAGCCGGCGCGCCCATCAGCGACGCGACCGTGACTCGCCGCGCGGTCGGCCCTTCGCGCTCATCCGACCTGAAGGTCGTGATCACCGACCGGGACGGCCGCTACGACTGGCCCCTGGAGCCGGGCGTCTGGGAGCTGGATTTCACCGCCCGCGACCACAGCCCGGCCACTGTCGGCGTCACGGTGGCCGACGGCCAGTGGGCGAGCATCGACGTCAAACTGCGATAGGCGCGGCGCCTCAACCGCCGGAATCACGGGTGACGCGGTCAGCCTGGGCATCTCGATCGCCCTGCCGCGCAGGGGCTGGCGGTGATCGCGCTCGCCGAGGTCATCAGCCGGGGCCGGGTCTCGCCCTCTGGACCCTGTTCGGCGTCACCGCCGCTGTCCAGCGCCCCGGCAGCGGAGCCGCGGTCACCCGCGCCGGGGCCCGACCGGCGAGGTCACCGGGGCTGCAGGACGAAGTCGTAGCGGGCGACCATGAACGCCCGGTCCATGACCCGGCCGTCCGGGCTCGGGCCAGGCCCGTGCTCGGCGAACGGGGTGACCAGCGCGTCCTTGACACCGAACACCACATCAGTGTCCAAGTATTCTGTTCCCGCCGGGAACAGATGGGTCACCAGCTTCTCGTAGCCGGGCTCCTCGAGCAGGAAGTGGACGTGCGCCGGACGGTACTCGCTGATGTCGGTCCGGGCGATCAGGTCACCGACCGGCCCGTCCATCGGGATGGTGTAGCCCAGCGGCACGATCGTCCGCACGCAGTAGGTGCCGTCCTCGCGGGCCCGGAACTTGGCCCGCAGCCGAGCCTCGTCGACCTCGGGCAGCTGCGACTCGTACATTCCGTCGACGTCGGCCTGCCACACGTCGAGCACGGCGTGCGGCACCGGCCGGCCGGCGAGGTCGGTCACGCGGCCGACGATGAACAGCGGCGTCCCGGGCAACCCGTCGGACATGTCGAAGCCCCATTCCACTGTGGGCGAGCCGTCGATGTGGAACGGCCCCAGCACCGTCGCCGGTGTGGCCCGTTCGTCGAACCGGTGGTTGAGCTGGACCACCAGTGAGCTCAGGCCCAGCACGTCGGAGGCGAGAATGAACTCCTGCCGCTTCTCGTTGCTGATCTGACCGGTCCGGGTCAGCCAGTCCATGGCCGCCATCCATTCGTCGGCGGTCAGGTCGACCTCGCGGGCGAAGGCGTGCAGGTGCCGTACGAGCGCGGTCATCAATTCGCCCGTACGCGGTGAATGGGCCGTGGCCCATCGGCGTGCGGCCTCGTCGGTGAGGTTCTCGTCGGGCCGGGTAGCCATCATGAGTCCTTTCCAGCACTGCTTACTCGAGCTTGAGTCGACGGAAATCGGCCGAGGCGACCGGGCAGGCCGGGGGGGGGG
>NZ_JBEZGO010000021.1:0-124147 GCF_040650035.1 Actinoplanes sp. NPDC048796
TCCTAGACAGCTCCACTCCACAACCGGAGGCCTTCACCCGTCCAGAGTCAGATCAACTCGTCACACCACCTCGACCAACCTCCCTGGACAGCACAGCTAGGCGGTCCAGTAGTTCGTCCAGTAGGGCTCGTTCGCCTGGGGTGAGGTCGGCTGGGTCGTTGCCTACCAGGGCGCGCAAGGTCATTGCGGCGCTTGCGCGGGTGGTGGGGGTGTCGGTGGTGGGAGTGTGGAGGACTCCGGCCAGGGCAGCTTCGCGGACGCGTTCGGAAAGCATGAAGTCGGGCTCGGGCTGGCTGATCAAGGTTAGGGTGACGCCGATGTTGGCGGCGAACAGCTGTTCGGCGGCGTCGGCGGCCGGCACCTTGAGCATGCCCTGGGTGGCGGCGGCGATGAACCGGTCGCGCAGCGCGGCGTGTGCGGGAGCGGTGACGGCGCAGGGCTTTCCCGGCTCGGCGCGGCCGTAGAGCAGCCCGTAGAACGAGGGGTGCTCGAGCCCGAACCGTACGTGCCTGTCCCAGCCCTCGCGCAGGTCGTGCAGGGGGTCGCCGGAGTCCTCGACCGCCGTGTACTGGGTGAAGCCGTGATTGGCCACGGCGTCGATCAGGCCCTGCTTGCTGCCGAAGTGGTGGTACAGCGTCGGGGCCTGCACCCCGGCGCGTTCGCACACCGCCCTCGTGGACACCGTGCCGCCGCTCTCCAGCAGCTCCACCGCAGCGCATCGCCGGCGCGCCTAAACCACATCACGCTGCCCACCGCTGTCGAGAACTTCGTCGCGGCCACCAACGCCCACGACACGAACGCATTGGCCGCGGTCTTCGGCGACCGGGCCACCGTGCGCGACGACGGGAAGACCTGGGCCGGCGAGACGGAGATCCGCGAGTGGATCCAGGGACATCTGATCAGTCCCAGGATCGTGCTCACGCCGATCTCGTTCGCGGGCGACCGGCTGGTGGCCGCCGGGGACGGCGACTTCCCCGGCGGGCCGCTGTCTTTCTCGTTCGTGTTCGGCATCGAGGACGACCAGGTCATCGACCTCGCGATCGCCCCGGTCTGATCCGTCACCGGCTGGGCCGGCCCGGGGTCAGATGAGGTCGAAGCTTTCCCACGGGCCGATGGCGGTGCGGTTGGCTATCAGAGGGCCGGCGCCGGCGTTGTCGGCGCAGACATAGTGGCCGTTGGCGGTGCTTCGGAAGCTGGCGGAGCCGTCCGGGTTGGCGACATGGGTGAAGCGTTCCCAGTCGCCTACCGTGTCGCGGTTGACTGTCAGAGGGCTGCCGCCGGCGTTTTCGGCGCAGACGTACTTGCCGGTTGTGGTGGATTTGAGGGCTACGGAGCCGTTGCCCGCGTCTTCGATGAGGAAGCGCTCGGCGGCGGTGGGGGCTGAGGCCGTCAAGGGCGAGCCCGTCAGGTAGCGGCCGTTGGCATGTGAGCGGAGCGCCACCGCCGCCGCCGTGGACAGGACGGGCTGGGTGGGGCGGGTCGCCGTCAGCGCTATCCGGCCCTTGAGCATGCGGCCGCCGTCGCCGCTGAGCCGCAGGTAGTAGTCGGCTGAGCAGGGAGTGCCGTCCTCGTCCAGAGGGAGGAAGTTGCTGCCGGTGGGGACGTCGGCCTTGGTCTCGGCTGTTTTGGCGATCTGGTTGCCCTCGTTGTACTCGTCGAACATGGAGATGTAGAGGGCCGGGGCGCCGGCCCGGATGACGTTGTAGAACTGGCGCCACATGAAGTCGCCGTGTTCGCGCTGGCGTTCCTGGAGGTCGCCGGGGAGCACGCAGGGCTGGTAGTCGATGCCGTGGTCGGCGCAGTCCTTCACGTCGGGGACGGTGACGTTGGTGTAGAACCAGTCGGAGCCCGCCGCGTCGCCGATGCGGCCCACCATCCACGGCGAGATCATGTCGAAGGCGTGGTAGACGTCCTGGAAGCCGAGCCGTGAGTCGTCCTTGCCGTCGCTCAGGCGCCAGTGGGTGGGGGTGCCGCCGATCAGGTAGACGCCCTGGGCCTTGAACCAGTTGACGACGTCCAGGCAGACCGCGGCGCTCCACGGGTGGGCGTCGTCGTTGAACCCGAAGCCCCAGACGCAGACGACGGGCTTGCCGTTCTGTCTGGCGTACGCGGGGGAGGCCGTGTAGGCCTTCATCGTGGCCGTCCAGTCGTCCTTGATCTGCTGCTGCATGTCCTTCCAGTTGGTGACGTCGTACATGATGTAGAACTTGCGGCCGTGCCGTTCGGCCGCGTCGCGGACCTTGGCCGTGATGGCGTCGCGGACGGGGCCTTCGCCGCCGAACGGGTTGAAGCGCTGGAGCGCCGCGGTGTCGAGGTCGTTCTCGCGCATCCACCGGAAGTGGGTGTCGACGGTCTGCTGGTCGTACGAGGAGAAGACGGTGGCCGGCCGGCCGTCGCCCAGGGCGGGGTAGCCGGTCGGGTATGTCTTGTCGTAGTCGCGGATGTCCGGCCAGGACTTGAGGGCCTGGTTGGTGGGCGACGGCGGGTTCTGCCAGGCCTGCCCGTAATGCCACCAGCCGTCCAGGGGAGCGCCGTCGCCTTTGCCGGTGAACCAGCCCTGGTACCCGACGGTGATCTTTCCGACGACATCACCAGGCGTGTCGGCGGCGAACGCGTCGAGGGTGACGCCGGTGGCCACGGCGGCGGTTCCGGCCACGGCGGCGCCGAGGAAGGCGCGGCGGGTCATTTTCATGCGGTCACCGTAAAGATCGACCGATATTTTAGTAAAATTGGTTTAGTACTATTTCAGGTAGTTTTAAGGAAGAGCCGGGCGACCACGGCGGCGGCGACCGCGGGAATGGCGAACAGCAGGTAGTCCGGGCTCAGGCCCCACCGGTCGACGACCTGGCCGCCGAGGGCGGAGCCCGCCGCCAGGAACAGCTGGGTCGTGGAGACGAAGAGGGCCAGGCCGCCCTCCGCCGCCGTACCGCCCATCATGTAGGCCTGCACGATGAGCGGGACGGCGCCCCAGCTCGCGCCCCAGACCAGCACCAGCACGACGGTCAGCGCCGGCAGCGACGTCACGGCGGTCAGCAGCGCGACCGAGCCGCCGAGCAGCACGGCGGCCGCGGCCAGGGTCAGCGGCAGGTTGCGGGTCACCGCGGCGCCGGCGCCGAAGTTGCCGGCGAGCCCGGCGACGCCGAAGCCGAGCAGCAGCAGGGTCACCGAGCCGGAGGAGAAGGCCGACCGGTCGGTGAGGAAGGGCGTGATGAAGGTGTACGCCCCGAAGTGCGCGAAGAACAGGAGCGCACCGAGGAGCAGGCCGGTCCGGTCGCGCCGGGAACGGAACAGTGACGTCAGCGCGCTCCAGCCCAGTGCTCGGTCCGGGCGCATCGAGGGTAGTGCCAGCACCTGCCAGATGGTGATCAGCACGGCCAAGGCGCCCACGATGAGCAGCGCCCACCGCCAGCCCCAGGTCTGCGCCACGAGGTGACCGGCGGGCAGGCTGACCACCGTGGCGGCCGAGATGCCGGCGGTGACCAGAGCCGTCGCCGCGGTTCCCCGGCCGGCCGGTACGAGCCGGGGCGCCACGGCCACGCCGATGGTCCAGAAGGCGCCCACCGCCACCCCGAGCAGGGCCCGCGCGACCAGCAGCATCGTGAAGGAGGGGGCGAGGCCGGCCAGCAGATTGGAGACGGCCAGCAGGCCGGTCAGGGCCAGAAGCACAAGCCTTCGGTCCGTACGGTTGGCCGCCAGCACCGCCGCCGGGGCGGCCACCGCGGCGACGAGGCCGGGCAGCACCACCGCGAGGCCGGCGTCGCCCTCGGACACGTGCAGATCGGCCGCGAGGGACGGCAGCACGGCCACCGCGATGAACTCGGACAGCACCAGTGTGAAGGAGGCGGCGGCCACCGGCGCCACCGCTGCCCACCCGGTTCGGGGCCGTTCCCGCAGTTCAACCATGATCCGCAAGCTACATGAGATATCACGTAATGCTTCATGTCCTGCGTCACGGTTCCGCGCCGAAACGTTTTCGGTCGACGTGCGAAAACGCCCCCGTTGACATGGTGGTATAGCGCTGACACGATCGCCGAAAAGGTTTTCGTTTGGTCGGAAGGACAGCTGTATGGCACCGTTCAACCGTCGTCAGTTCCTGCAGGTCTCCACCCTGAGCACCGCCGCTTTCGCCGGCCTCGAGTTCCCCGCCCCCGCCTGGGCCGCGACCGCCCCCGCCTTGGCCGCGACCGCCCCCGCCTTGGCCGCGACCGCCGAGGGGCCGGGCGCCACCGCTCCCGTACGGCCGTTCCCGCTCGGCGACGTGCGCCTGGGCGACGGGCTGCTCCAGGAGAAGCGTGACCGCACCAAGGCGTGGCTGCGGGCCTACGACGAGCGCCGCTTCGTGGTGCTCTTCAACGACCAGGCCGGGCGCCCCAACCCGGCCGGCGTGGCGGTGCCCGGCGGCTGGGAGGACGGCGGGCTGCTCAGCGGCCACTGGGCCGGGCACTACATGACGGCGCTGGCTCAGGCGTACGCCGATCAGGGCGAGGCCGTCTACAAGACCAAGCTGGACTGGATGGTCGGCGAGCTGGCCGCCTGCCAGGCCGCCATCACGGCCCGGATGACCACCGGCGGCGGTGGCGGGCCGGCGGAGCCGGCGGCCTCCATCGGCCGGGTCCCGGGCCGGATCGGCACCGGGCTGCGGCTGGGCGGTGGCACCCCGGCGCAGTACTGCACCCTTCCCCAGGAGGCGATCAACCAGCTCACCGACTTCACCATCGCCACCTGGATCAACCTCGGCTCCACCGCGAGCTGGACCCGCCTGTTCGACTTCGGCCAGTCCACCGCGATCAACATGTTCCTGACGCCGCGGGCCGGCGTCACCGGCGACGTCCCGCGCTTCGCCATCACCGTCGGCGGCTCCGGCGGCGAGCAGCAGATCAACGGCACCTCCGCGCTGCCGGTCGGCCAGTGGGTGCACGTCGCGGTGACGCTGGCCGGGCGAGTCGGCACCCTCTACGTCGACGGGCAGCCGGCCGGCACCAACCCGAACATGACGCTGAACCCGTCGAACCTCGGCAACCCGGGCAACCGGTGGATCGGCCGGTCGCAGTACGGCGACCCGTTCCTCGACGCCACCATCGACGAGTTCCACATCTTCGACCGGGCGCTCGGCCCGGCCGAGGTGACGGCCCTGCGGACCGCGACCACGGGCGGCGGGAACATCGCCTGGTACCGCTTCGAGGAGGCCGGCGGCACGGCGCTGAAGGACTCGTCGCCCAACGGCCGGGACGCGGGCGTGGTGGCCGCCTCGGCCGAGGGGCCGGCCGACTGGGTGCCCACCCATCCGGGCTACCTAGGCGCCATCCCCGAGGACGCGGTGCTGCGCCTCGGCCCGCCGCGCTGGGCCGTCTACGGCGGCAACGCGCAGACCAACACGTGGGCGCCCTGGTACACCCAGCACAAGATCATGCGGGGCCTGCTCGACGCGTACTACAACACCGGCAACGCCCAGGCCCTCGCGGTGGTCACGACTATGGCCGACTGGGCCCATCTGGCGCTGACCGTCGGCGACAAGAACCACCCCGATTACGAGGGCCCGCTGACCCGCGACGACCTCAATTACATGTGGGACCTCTACATCGGCGGTGAATTCGGCGGGGCCAACGAGGTGTTCCCGGAGATCGCGGCCATCACCGGCGACGCCAAGCACCTCGAGACGGCCAAGGCGTTCGACAACCGGGAATCGTTGTTCGGCGCCGCTGTCGAGAACCGCGACATTCTCGTGGTCACCCCGCAGAACCGGCCCGGCCGCCGTCGCCCGGAGCGGTTGCACGCCAACACCCACGTGCCGCAGTTCATCGGCTATCTGCGCGTTTTCGAGCAGGGCGGCGGCCGGGACTACTTCACCGCGGCCAAGAACTTCTACGGCATGGTGGTGCCGCACCGCACGTTCGCCAACGGCGGCGCCGGCGGCAATTACCCGGGTTCCAACAACAACCTCGAGCTGTTCCAGAACCGCGGGAACATCGCCAACTCGGTGCCCACCAGCGGCGCCGAGACCTGCACGACGTACAACCTGATGAAGTTGGCCCGTAATCTGTTCCTGCACGAGCATGACCCGGCCTACCTGGATTACTACGAGCGCGGCCTCTACAACATGATTCTCGGGTCCCGCGCGGACACCACGTCGACCGGCGATCCGCAAGTCACCTATTTCCAGCCGCTCGGCTCGGGCACGGTCCGCAGCTACGGCAACACGGGCACCTGCTGCGGCGGAACGGGCCTGGAGAACCACACGAAATATCAGGAGACCGTCTACTTCAGATCGGCCGACGGCGGCACGCTCTGGGTCAACCTCTACGTGCCCTCCACCTTGACGTGGGATTTCAAAGTCAAACAGGAGACTTCGTTCCCTCGTACGGATCGGACGCGGCTCACCATCGACGGAACCGGCCCGCTGACCCTCAAACTGCGCGTTCCGGCGTGGGCCGAGCGCGGCTTCACGGTCGCGGTCAACGGCGTTCTTCAAAACCTTCAGGCCACGCCGGGTTCGTACGTTTCGATAAGCCGAACCTGGAAGCCCGGCGACATCGTCGACATCACGATGCCGTTCAGCATCCGCGTCGAGCGCGCCCTCGACCGCCCCGACACCCAGGCGATCTTCTGGGGCCCGATCCTGCTGCAGATCATGGGCAGCGGTACGCAATGGCGCGAGCTCACCCTCTACCGCCACCTCAAGCGCGACGGCGACTACGGCCGCGCCGCGATCACCGCCGGCGCCGTGACGGCGGCCGGCGACCCGACGTTCACCGCGGGTGGCTACTCCCTGCGCCCGTACTACATCAGCGACAGCCAGGCGGCCTCGTCGTACTTCCGCCGCGTCGAGCCGTCGATCGTCTTCGGTTCCATCGACACCGGCGTCCCCAACCGCAAACGCGACGACGGCCTGCCGAACTACGACGTCCCGGTCACCGGCGTCACCTCACCCGGCACCGACGGCCCGACGTTCCTGGACCTGGTCTGGGACCGGGCCCCGTTCACCACCCACACCCAGTTCGTAGCCACCGTCACCCAGACCGCCGACGCCTTCGCGGCCGCCGGCGTCTTCACGCCGGCCGAGCGGGACACGGTGGTGGCCCGCGCGGCGGCCGCCGACCGCGAGCTCTCACCGGCCACGGCCCTCAGCGTCGACGTCCGGGCCCGCACCCAGCAGATCGGCACGGCCGTCTACGTGCAGGTGACGGCCCGCAACACCGACAGCGTCCCGTTGACTCTGGAGCTGACCACCCCGTACGGCTCGAAGACGGTCTCCGCCGTAGCCCCCGGCCAGTCCGCCTACCAGTCCTTCAACACCCGCTCCGCCACAGTCCCGCCCGGCACGGCCACGGTGAAGGCCACCGGCACGGTCGGCGGGGGACAGGTGACAGCTTCGTTCGAGGCCACCTACGGCTGACGTCCTACTATCGGGCGATGCTGGACATCACCGAGGACCCGAACGAGGAATGGCACACGACCGGTCCCGTCGAGATTCCCCTGCTCGGCGGGCCACCGGTGCCCATCATCCTGGACGGTTACGGCGACGACGAGGCGCCGGAGGACTTTCACGAGGCGATACGCGCGTTCCTGACGCTGGACCGCTCGGTGCTCGAGGCGGCCGCTCCAGCGATCTTCGCCTACTACCGGGACGTCGCCGAGACCACCGACGCCGTCGACGTACACATCGACGGCCCGGCCGACGTCCTCGACCACATCACGCTCGGCCGCGAGCCCACGGTCTCCCGCGACACCTACACCGACCGGCACGTGTACGTGTCACTCGAGTGCGAGTGCGCCTGGGAGCCCGAGCACGGTTTGCAGTTGGTGTTCCGCGACGGCCGGACAGTGACGAAGGCCGGCCCCTACGACGGTCATCTGACGAACGCCTCCGCCTACGGCGACCCGTCCCTGACCGACGTCGTCTACCACTGACGAGTCGACCGGCGGCCGGGCCTAGTCCGGTAGCGGGCGCGCTTGCTCAGCCACCCAGGCCCGGAACTGGTGGATGGCTTCACTGAGATTGAGCGGTCCGCAGGCGACCTCGAAACGCATGTCGACCACGCGGGCGATCAGCCAGTCATGCTCGCTGCGGCGGACCTCGTACCGGGGGAACGCCCGGCCGTCCATCGCCGTGTCCTGTAGATCGACCTGGAGGAACCAACCGGGATTGTCGAGCGTCTCGATCGACAATCCGTACTCGTGTTCCCAATCTCCATCGCATTGGGTGGCGTACCAGCCTTGAAGCCACGTCAGGGCATCAGGCCCGCCAGAGAACTGGAGATCCTGTCCGGTCACGTCGTCATGATGCCGCCGACGCCCTCGGCGTGGAGGTCGAGGGCCGGCGCCGCCGAACGGGCACGCTGGTGAGTCGCCTTTCCGACTCGGCGGGGATCGGCACTCCGGCGACCGGCGGCCGGACCTACGCTGACCCCAACCGGGCGCGATTTATGGCATTCGCCCGATTCGACCTCTCGGAGGGGTTCCCATGGATCTGATCGAACGGCCGTCGGCCCAGGACGCGTACATGCTGCAGGACTCTCTCTTTCGGGAAACCGGGGCGGCGGAGCCGGACGACTTCACCACGATGTTTCCTGAGCTGGAACCCTTCGCGCCGTGCACCGACGCGGTCATTCACAACGTTCGGCTGCTGGGAGCGCGGGACGGGCTGATGGACGCGAAAGATCCGCGGATCACCGTCACCGATCCGATCGCGGCCAACCCCATCCGCAATCCCGACAACCCGAACCCGGACATGACCGTGGGGTTCACGTTCCTCGGGCAGTTCATCGACCATGACCTGACCTTCGACCCGATGCCGATCCGGTGCGGGCAGACCAAGAGCCCCAACCTGCGCAGCCGCTTCTTCGATCTGGACAGCGTGTACGGGCGGGGGCCGGATGAGGACCGGCATCTGTACGACCGGGCGTCCGAGCTGGACCACGCGGCGCCGATCAAGTTTCTCATCGACTTCGACGCGCCGCGGGACCTGCCCCGGACCAGCCAGCAGCGAGCCATCATCGCCGACCCCCGCAACGACGAGAACGTCATCATCTCGCAGTTGCACCTGGCCTTCCTGCGCTTCCACAACGAGGTCACCGACCACCTGGCCGAGACCCGCGCGGACGACCTGGCCCTCCTCGAACCCACCGAGCGGCCGCGCAAGCTGTTCGAGTGGGCCCAGTGCTCGGTCCGGCGGCACTACCAGTGGATCGTGGTCAACCAGTTCCTGGCCGCCACCCTCGACCCGGTCGTCTTCGCCGCCGTCGAGAGCAACGGGCCGAAGGTCTACCGGGACGAGATGACCGAGAAGATCCCGCGCGAGTTCCAGGTCGCCGCCTACCGGTTCGGGCACAGCCAGGTCCGGCCCGGCTACCAGCTCAACGCCGGGTTCGGGGCGCCGATCTTCGACCGCCGGGTCGATCCGCGCGAAGGAGACCCGAACGACCTGCGGGGCGGGCGCCGGGCGCCGCGCCGGTTCGTCGAGTGGGACAACTTCTTCGACTTCGGCACCAAGGAGATCAAGCAGGACACCGGCGAGGTCGTCGACAAGGTCAAGCGGAACAAGCGGATCGACCCGTACCTCTCCTCGCCCCTGTTCGACCTGCCGGTCGGTCCCGGGCTGGTCGAACCGGACGACGACCTCAAGTCGCTGGCCGGGCGCAACCTGGAACGGCACCTCCAGCACGGCATCGCCTCCGGCCAGGCCATCGCCGCCCGGTTCCACTACACGCCGCTCACCGCGGCCGAGACGGCCGAGCTGCACCCGCTCGGTTTCCGCGACAGCACGCCGCTCTGGTACTACGTGCTCAAGGAGGCGCTGATCCAGCACCACGGGCAGCGGCTCGGCCAGGTCGGCAGCCGGATCGTGGCCGAGGTGTTCTTCGGGCTGCTCGCGGCGGACCCGCACTCGTACCGGAACGTGACCGGAGGCTGGACGCCGGACCTGCCGACCCGCGACCCCCGCGACGCCGGATCGTTCACGATGACCGACCTGCTGACCATGGCCGGGGTGGCGTGAACCGGGGTGGCGTGAACCGCCGTACGTGATTGACTCGGGTGATGTTGCCTTGGAGTCACGAGCTGTCCGGCCGGTTGCATCGGGAGACGATCGACTCGGCGCTGCTGCGCGGGAACCCGCTGGGCGATCCGCACGAGCGGCCGCTGTGGGTCTACACACCGCCCGGTTACGAGTCGGGGACGTCGCGCTACCCGGCGATCTACGTGATCCAGGGCTACACCGGGCACGTCGCCATGTGGGCGAACCGTACGCCGTTCCGGCAGCCGTTCATCGAGACCGCCGACCAGGTGTTCGCGCGGGGCGAGGCCCCCGGGTGCGTTCTCGTGTACGTGGACGCCTGGACGGCGTACGGCGGATCGCAGTTCGTCGACTCGGCGGGCACCGGCCCGTACCACTCGTACCTCTGCGATGAGGTCGTTCCCTGGGTCGACGCCCGCTATCGGACGATCCCGGCCCCCGAGTCCCGCGCGATCAGCGGCAAGTCGTCGGGCGGCTTCGGCGCGATGATCACCCCGATGTTGCGCCCCGACCTGTTCGGCGCGCTGGCCACCCACGCGGGCGACGCCCTGTACGAGTACTGCTACCTGAACGAGTTCGCCAAGGCGACCCGCGCGCTGCGCGAGTATGACCACGACATCCAGGCGTGGTGGTCAGACTTCCGCGGCCGTACGGCGTTCACGGCCGACCACGACTCGCTGCTGGTGCTCGTGCTGGGCTGCGCCGCCGCGTTCTCCCCGGCCGAGGACGGCACGCCGCAGCTGCCGTTCGACCCCCGCACGGGCCAGCTGATCCCCGCGCTGTGGGAGAAATGGCTGGCCTGGGACCCGATCCGCATGATCGACCGGTACGCGGACGCCCTGCGCTCCCAGCGGGCCATCTGGATCGACGCCGGAACCCGCGACGAATGGTTCCTCGACCTGGGCGCCGAGGCGTTCCGGGCCGGCCTCGACCGCATCGGCGTACCGCCCGACCGCATCCACTTCGAGCTGTTCCCGGCCGGCCACGGCGGCATCGACCACCGCTACCCCCAGGCGGTGTGCTGGCTGGCCCACCGCTTGTCGTCGGCGGACGGCTGACAGAAACGAGCCGCACCGGCCAAGGATGTAGGAAACGCCGGCCGCCGTTCGTGGAGGTGGTGAGAGTGCTCATCACAGGCGAAAGGAACTGACATGACCGCCATCTACACCTGGGACGTCTTCTCCACCCTCGACGGCTACGGCTCGTACGCCGAAGGGGCCGACTGGGGCGGCTACTGGAGCAAGCAGGGCCCCGAGCTGCTCGCGAGCCGTGCCGCCATCTTCGACACCGGGCAGCGCATGGTCTACGGGGCGACCACGTTCCGCGAGATGGCCCAGATCATGTCCTCGGGCATCGACCCGAACGCCGTGGACGAGTGGAACATCCGAACCATGCGGTCACCGGCGACGGTCATCTCCTCGACGTTGACGGACACGCTCGGCTGGCCCGACGCGACCATCGCGAAGGGCGACGCCGTCGACATCGTGGCCCGCCTCAAGGAGGAGTCGGACGTGCCGCTGCGGTCCCAGGCCAGCCTGTCGCTGAACCGGGCCCTGATGGCCGCCGGCCTCGTCGACCGCCTCCACCTGACCGTCTTCCCGGTCATCTCCGGCCGCACCGGAACCAGCCCGATCCTCGCCGGCGCGGGCGACTTCGACCTCGACCTGCTCGAGAGCCGCACCCTCGACGGCCGAACCCTGGAGCTCGTCTACCGCCCCACCGCCCATTGACCGATCACTCACCGGGCCATCGCCCGTATCGCACCACCTGGCAATGGCCACTTAAGACCGATCGGGTCATCCCATCGGCCGGTCAGGCGACATCAACGTCATCGCCGAGTGGGTCGCGAAGCCTATGTCCCCGCACGTCTGACGGATTGATTCCGCGTCGGCGGCATTTAGCCTGGTGGCGGCCCCGAAAGCGTTTAGCCGCGCAAGGAGATGCATTTATGTCCACGCCCTCCGTCCTTGTTCCGAAGAAGAGAATGAGCCGCGGCCGAAAGGCCACCCTGATCGGCGGTGGCGTGCTGGCCGGCCTGGTCATCATCGGGGTCGCGGCCGGCGGAGGCGACGAGACGCCCGCCGTCGCGCCCGTTGCGGTAACCACCACGGCGACGGATCCGACCGCCGCTGGCAATCGCGAAGCGATCGACCAGCTCCAGGTGTGCATCGACATGACCACCGGTGCCCGTGCCTACGACCCGGCGTTGTGGGATACGGCTCTGTGCGGTGCGTACAAGGGCAGCCTCGGATCTTCGGCCCCGCCGACCACCGAGCCCGCTGTGGAGGTCAGCAACGAAGCCACCGTCGAGGCCGTCGCCGAGCCGACCGCGGAGCCCACCAAAGAGCTGACCGCCTCCCAGGAGAACGCCGTCGAGAAAGCGGCCGACTATCTCTCGTACACCGCCTTCTCCCGGTCCGCGCTGATCAAGCAGCTCAAGTTCGAAGGGTTCTCCACCAAGGACGCCACCTTCGGCGTGGACGCGCAGAAGGCCAACTGGAACGAACAGGCCGCCAAGAAAGCCGCCGATTACCTGTCGCATTCCTCGTTCTCCCGTACCGGGCTGATCAAGCAGCTGAAATTCGAAGGATTCACCACCAAACAGGCCACCTACGGCGTCAAAAAGGTCGGGCTGTAGCCGCGGAAACAGGGCCGTCCAAGCGCGCACGGCCATCCGGTCATGCTGCGCCCCGGTCAGCGGGGGAGCGACTTCGACCTCTTCTCATACTCTCCAGGGATGCCGGCACCTTCGATCAACACCCCATTGCTGGAGTACGCCGTCGGACTGTCCACACGCGCGGGCCGACTGGCCGCCGAGCGGTTCTTCGCGGCCGACTTCTCGACCGCGATCAAGGCCGACGGGACCGAGGTGACCGAAGCCGACCTCGCCGTGGAGGAGTTCATCCGGGGCGAACTGGCCGATCGGTTCCCGGCGGACGGCGTCTACGGCGAGGAGCACGGCTCCACATCGGGCACCTCGGGCCGCCGGTGGGTCATCGATCCCATCGACGGCACACGCTACTTCGCGTACCGGATCCCCGTCTTCGGCACCAACCTGGCCTTGGAGGACGAGCACGGCCCGGCCTTGGCCGTGGTCAACCAGCCGGTGGCCCGGCAGCTCATCTACGCCGGCCGCGGCCGAGGCTGCCGCATCCGCACCGACGGCCGGGACGCGGCGCCGCTGCTGCGCGACACCCCCGACTTGTCGACGGCCCGGGTGGAACTGGTGAACCCGGCCGGCTGGCCGGCCGAGCTGCTGCTCACCCTGCACCGCGCGACGCGGATCACCGGACATCTGGGCAGCATCAGCGGCCTGCTCACCGGTCTGGTCGACGCCATGGTGATCGCCGGCCCGGAGATGGGCTACGAGGACCTGGCGCCCCTTCCCGTCATCCTCGAGGAGGCCGGCGGCCGCGCCACCGACCTGCGGGGCCGTCCATTGCTCGCCGGCGACGGAACCGCTCTGCTCAGCACGGGCCGCCACCACGACGCCCTCCTCGACTTGATCTCCACCGCGGCGCGGTAGGCCGCCCCGCAACACCGATACCGCATTCGCGGTAGTCGGAGTACCGCCGTCCGCGATCCGGCACGGCGGTCGCGAGTGCGCCACCACCGGAAGGCGCGTCCTGCTGAGGCCGGAAGCCGATGTCTGCGGGGAGCGCTCCGGCTCGGCCGTGCTGAAGGATGACGCGTATGGACATCCCCGACCCGCTCCGCCAGGCGACCATCACACAGGCGACATTCCCGGCTCGAACAGCCGATTCATCTGACTGAGGTCACGTCTCAGGTGGCCGGCCCGGCAGCTTGCGCATGCGGCGGATGGCTGTGTGGTCGCCCGACTCGGCGAGTCGGCGGACCTCGGCTACGCGGCCGTGGGCGAGCAGCACGTCGAGGCGTCGGGCGTGGGCCAGGCGGTCCAGGTCGGGATTCGCGTCGGCCCAGTGCCGTAAGGCTTCGAGGGCGTCGTCCGGCCGGTCGCGCTCGCTGAGGTAGTCCACCAGCCACATGACGTCGTGGCCGTCGGCGACCTCGGCGCGAAGCTCATCCTCGCGTTCCTGCCTGATCAGTGCTTCCAGGAGTGTCGTACCGGCGCGGTCGTCTCCCGCCTCCTGCATGACGCGCAGCTCGTCGAGGCGGTCGGCGTCGACCAGGATCTCGAGCAGGGTGATGAGGGCGCACCTGTCACCGGCGCCGGCCCGGCGCCGTAACTCGTCCTCGTCGCCGGCCGACCGCAGCGCGCGCGTCGTCTCCGTGCAGCGCCGTTCGGCGTCGGGGTCGCCGTGGATGTCATAGCGGTGAGCCGCGCCGTAATAAGACCAGTCCCTCACCGCGCCAATATGCCACGGCGCTGGGGAAGCCCATCCGTGATCATGGAGTCATGGATGACTACGCGGCTTTCCGCCGGCTCTGCCGAACCGTGTACGTGGCGGCCCGCGCCGGCTCGGTGGACTGCACGGACGCCTTCGATCTGGCCGCCGCGGCGCTGGAGTCGACACCGGGGGACGCCGCCGCGACCGAGTTGGCGTCGCTGAGCATCGACTGCGCCGAGGCGAGCCGCCCCCGGATGGCCGAGCTCGCCCTCGCGGTGCTCGATGCCGTCGATTACGAGCCGGGCTTCGCGGAGGAGCCGGCATGGCTGGCCGGCCTCCAGGACGCCATGCGCCTGGTGAACCAGGACGTGACCGCGACCGGTCTGCCCCACCCCTGCCGGCTCAAGGTCCACCCCGACCAGCCCGACCTCACCGGGAACGCCTACGCCGCCTCCTGGGACGGCCACACCGGCACGGCGCAGGGCGTCTTCCCCCGCTCGGGCGCCGACCCGGTCTCCGCGCTGGTAGCGGTGGCCGAGGACACCCAGGACGCGATCATGCACACCATCTGGGCCGCCTGGCCGGTATGCCCCGAGCACCACCTGGGCGTCCACGCCGAAGACCACCACGAGTCAGCCGTCTGGTGGTGCACCGGTGCCGGTGGCCACGCCGTCGCGCCGATCGGTGATTGGCGCGCCCGGAGCTGAAGGGGGCGTCGCGGTCTGCGCTTCCTTTCGCGTCGGCAAGGCGGCGACCTGCGAAGCGACGGCTATGCCGGCTGTCGTGAGGGCAAGGAGTACGGCGGTCATGGCAATCCACCCAGGAGTGGGTTCCCACGATGATTTGGGCCGGCCGCCCAATAACGCGAAGGCGACCGAGCAGATGACCCCGTAGAACAGGGAGCAATAGGCCGCCGCGTGCACCAGGGGAGACTTTCTCCGCGGCAGCCGCCGGGCAAGAGACGCGCAGACCAGAAGGCAGGCGATGGCGCCGGTGACAACCCAGGTGGTAGCGCTGAGCCAGAACGGCGGGTCGCCCGGCCGGAAGATGTCGTCCAAGTAGTAGCTTGTCGTCACCTGTAGGTGCGTCAAGACCACGACGGCGATGATGTGGCACGTCACGAGCATGATCCTCAGCGGCTCGCGCTCTCCCCGCCTGGAGTTGTAGATCAACCAGCACAGGCCGCCGAAGACGCCCAGGCTTCCGGTGCCGAGTAGTCCGGCGGCGATCATCGTTTCGGTCCAGGCGCGATTGCAGCTCTGTTCACCCGAGATGACCGAGAAGAAGAAGCTGTCGAGGAGCAGCACGAAAAAGGACGGCAACATCAGCACGTACGGGTATGAGTCGTTCTGCGGTGGGCGACGCCTTCCGAGGAGGAAAACGACGCCGGCGAAGAGGAAACCCGCGATCACGGCCGCCAGCTGAGAATGGGTCTGGCCGACCTCGACCGGATTCCAGTCCACGTCATCGCAGACATTCATGTGCGCCCACCTTCGCGGCATTCCCGAACTACCTGGAGGATGGCCCGGCAGAACCCCGGAGTGCCATCGTCCGGTCGGGCTGAGGCGGTTCAGAGGGCGGCGGGGCTACGAACGGGGGCGCCCGTATTCGACATCCTCGCCGTCGTACAAGCGGTAGCAGAAGGAATTCATGCGGGCGGCGGCCGCGGCGTGGCGGGTGAGGATGCCGGCCACGGGTGCGGGCACCGTCGCGGGGATGTCGCCGTTCGCGTAGCGGAGCACGTGGGCGTTGCGGATGGCGGGCGCGGACGGGACGCCGCAGGCGGTGGTGGCCAGCCAGTTCACCAGGCGCATGGCGGCGTAGTCGGCGTCGTGGCCGGCGTGGCGGGTGACGAAGTCACGTTCGGCTTCGGACAGTTCGAAGTGGGGTGACGTGGCCAGGCCGTAGTCCACGAGGTGCAAGCGGGTGCCGTCGGTTCGCATGTTGTCGAAGTGGGCGTCCATGTGGAGCATGTCGTGGGTGCGCAGGGCGGCCACGATCTCGAACAACTGGCGTTCAACCGCAACGGGATCGGTCAGCAGCGCCGACGCCGGGTGGGGGAGGTATTCGAAGAACAGCACGAGGCTGTGGGTGGCCGCGGCCAGTTCCTCGAAGCGGGTGCGTACGGCCGGGCTGCCTCCGAACTGGGTGACCACGGCGTCGATGTCGCGGTGCTCCGGGGCTACGGGTGGGCGGCCGGGCAGCACTCGCCAGTGATACAGCGTGGGGGAGCCCATGATGGTGTTGGCCGCCAGCTCGCGCCAGGCGCCGAAACCGGGGCCGGGGAGGCGGTGCATGCCGTACTGGCAGGCGAGCGGCAGGTCGAACAGGTTCGCCGTGCTGTGCGGGTGGGCCAGCTCCCGGTCGGTGATCGGGATCCGCTTGGCGAAGACCGGCACGCCGTCGGCGTCGATGACCGAGGAGCCGCCGCCCACCCCGGCCGCGCCGGCGGGCGCCGACCGCAGGAGGCTGGCCAGTTCGGCGTCGTCGAGCGCGTCGAAGGCGATCACCTCAGGTAGGAGGCGCCGTTGAGGTCGAGGACGGCGCCGGAGGACCACAGGGCCTCGGGGGAGCTCAGGTGCAGCACCGCGGCGGCGACCTCCTCCGGGGTGCCGACACGGCCGAAGGGGCTTTGCCGCCGTACGGCGTCGCCCACCTGCTGGCGCTCGGTGGCGATGAAGCCGGGCGCCACCGACGTCACGGCGATGTCGTGCGGGGCCAGCGCGATCGCCATCGACTGGCCGAAGGCCTGCAGGGCCGCCTTGGCCGCGCCGTACGCCGGGTAGTCCGGTTCGCCGCGGTAGGCGCCCCGGGAACCCACGTTGACGATGCTGCCGGGGGCGCCGCGGTCGATGAGGTGATGGGCGAAGCCGTACGTCACGTTGGCCGCGCCCAGCAGGTCCACGTCGACCGTTTCGCGCCACAGGCGCTGCCAGTCCTCGTACGACGTCGTGGCTATCGCATGGCGGTTGCCGGGGCCGGGCGCCACGGCGGCGTTGTTGACCAGGACGTCGAGCGCGCCCAGGGAACCAGCGGCGGAGGAGACCACCGAGAGCGCTTGGGCGGGATCGGCCAGGTCGCCTCCGGCGAGGGCGTGTCCCGTCCCGGTCAGGAGCGAGAGTGTCTCCGAGGCCGCGTCGCGATCGGAGCCGTAGTGGACGGCGACCCGGTCGCCCTTCGCCGCGAAGGCGATGGCGATGGCCCGGCCGATGCCGCGCGAGGCTCCGGTGACGAGGACGTTTCTCATGATCGCAGACTACGCAGGCGGGCGTGGATCCCCTCGTACGCGGTCACCTCCCGCAGGTATCTCTTGTCGATCTTGGCCAGCATCGTGTAGTTCGGGTCGCAGACGTTGCCGACCGGGGCCTCGCCGGCCTGGCTGATCAGCTGGTACGCGTCGAGCACGTCGAGGCCGGTCAGCTCGGCCGACCAGGTGACCAGGTCGTGCTGGCTCATCCGGTACGCGTCCTCCAGCGGCCGGGCCGAGCCGGCCGACATCAGCGCCTCGTCGGTCTCGAAGCGCGGCGTCGGGGTCGCCACCCCCTTGACCAGGTCGAGGATCACCACCGTGTTCATGGCCGCCTCCACGCCCGTACCGCAGACCTCGCCGTCGCCCTGACGGCAGTGACCGTCACCGAGGGCGAACAGCGCGCCCGGCACGTTGACCCCGAAGTAGGCGGTGACCCCGGCCCTCAGCTCGGGCGTGTCCAGGTTGCCGCCGTGCACGTCGGGCACGATGGTCATCCGGCTCTCGAAGGCCGCGGGCGCCACCCCGGCCGTGCCGTGCATCGGATCCAGCGGCAGTGACACGCTGTAGTCGCCGCGCCGGGCATGGTAGGTGACGGTGCCGGCCGCCACGTCGACGTCGTAGCGCCACACCACCTCGTCCAGCGGCGGGTGCAGGGTGGCCGTGGTGTGGGTGCCGGTCAAGGCCCCGAAGTGCGGGAACGTCGACGACACGGCCCAGTCGCGGGCCGGCGCGATGCTCACGAAGTGCACAGCGAGGGTGTCGCCGGGCTCGGCTCCCTCGACGTGGATGGGGCCTGTCACCGGGTTCAGGTACGGGAACTCGCACACCACCGACGGCAGGTCGCCGACGGACTGGACGCGGCCGCCGAAGCAGTCCTCGGTGTAGAGCTCGACGACGGTGCCGGGCGCCACGCGCAGCACGGGTTCGCGGCCGCCGAAGGTGTAGGACAGCTGCTCGGGCGTGGGGTGGAAGCGGACGGTCACGAATCTCCCTCGGAAAGGCCGGCGAGCGACGGGCGCCGCCCGGTCGCGTAGAACACGATCAGCACGATCACGCCGATGGCCAGCCAGGCGAAGCCGAGGGTCTGGGCGGCGATGTCCGCGTTGATCACCACGTAGAGCAGGATGAGGAAACCGGCCACCGGCACGATCAGGTGCCGCCACCAGTCCCGGCTTCCTTGACGTACGACGTAGTGCACCACCACGGCCACGTGCAGCGCCAGGAAAGCGGTCATCGCGCCGAAGTTCACCAGCGTCGACAGCAGCGAGATCCCGTCGTCGCGGCTCGCCATGTACAGGCCCAGGGCCAGCGAGACGGCCGCCACGAGCAGGGTGGCGTTCGCCGGCACCCGGTGCCGCTCGTTGATCCGGGCCAGGAAGCGTGGCATCTGCCGGTCGCGCGCCATCGCGTACAGCAATCGGCTCGTCGCCGCCTGGGCGACCAGCGAGTTGGCGAAACCCCAGGCGATGGCCGTGGCCAGCGCGGTCAGGGTGGCCAGCCAGCCGCCCCCGGCCGCCCGGGCCGCGTCGTAGAAGGCCGTGCCCTCGGGGTCGCCGTTCTCGAGCAGGCCCGGAGCGTCCGGTACGAGCAACGCGGCCACCCAGGTCTGCACGACGAACAGGGTGCCCGCCAGCAGCAGCGCGCCGACCATGGCCCGGCCGATCTGGCGGGCCTCCTCGCGGCTCTCCTCGGCCAGCATCGAGATGCCGTCGAAGCCCAGGAACGACAGCACGGCGATGGACACCGCGCCGAAGACCACCGACCAGGAGAACGTGTCGGCGTTGAAGAGCGGGCTGAACGAGAACTTGTCGATGTTCGCCACGCCGACGGCCAGGAAGACGGCCAGGATGATCAGCTCGGCCACCAGCATGATCCGGTTGACCCGGGCCGTCATCTTGATGCCGAGATAGTTGACCACCGTGTTGAGCAGGACGAACGCCACCAGCCAGAGCCAGACCGGTAGGCCCGGGACCAACGAGTGCATCGCCACACTGGCCACGAGATAGAGCAGGCCGGGCACGAGTACGTAATCGAGCAGGATCACCCACCCGGCCAGGAACCCGACCGGCGGGGCGATGCCGCGCCCGGCGTAGCTGTACACCGACCCGGCCATCGGAAAAGCACGGACCATCTGGGCGTACGACAGGGCGGTGAACATCATCGCCACCATGCCGATGACGTATGCCAGGGCGACCATGCCGCCCGAGCCGCTGTACACGCTGCCGAAGATCCCGAACGGGGCGATCGGCACCATGAAGATGAGCCCGTAGATGAGCAGGTCGGTGAAGCTCAGCGAACGGCTGAGCTCCTGCCGGTAGCCGAACTGCTCGAGATCGTCCTGCGCCATGGTCGAACATTAATCGAGAAACGCCGATGAGTCGCGCCGCCGCGCATCGAGATTTCCGAGGCTCGTATCCTGGCTGGCATGGACGAAGACCTGTTCGAGCCCGAGGCAGGCTTCGCGGGGCTGGGGCTTCGGCCGGAGCTGCTGCGCGCGCTGGTCAGCCTCGGCTACGAGGAGCCCACCCCGATTCAGCGCGGGGCCATCCCGCCCCTGATCGCCGGAGAGGACCTGGTCGGCCAGGCCGCCACCGGCACCGGCAAGACCGCCGCCTTCGCGTTGCCCCTGCTCCAGTCGCTGACCCGCGGCGAGACCGAGGGCCCGCAGGCGCTGGCCCTGGTGCCGACCCGCGAGCTGGCCGAGCAGGTCTCCCAGGCCGTGCACCGGTACGGCCGTGAGCTCGGCGTGCGGGTGCTGCCGGTCTACGGCGGCCAGCCCATCGGCCGTCAGCTCCAGGCCCTGTCGCGCGGCGTCGACGTCGTCGTGGGCACCCCCGGCCGGGTCCTCGACCACATCAACCGGGGCACGCTTCACCTCGGTGACGTACGGACCGTGGTCCTCGACGAGGCCGACGAGATGCTCGACATGGGCTTCGCCGAGGACATCGAGGCGATCCTGGCCGAGACGCCCGCCGAGCGGCAGACCGTGCTGTTCTCGGCGACGATGCCGCCCCGCATCGACGCCATCGCCCGCCGCCACCTGCGCGAGCCGGTCCGGGTCACGATGGGCCGTGAGGAGCCCTCGCCGGGCGAGTTGCCGCTGGTGCGCCAGAGCGCGTACATCGTGGCCCGCGCCTACAAGGCGGCCGCCCTGGGCCGCATCCTCGACGTCGAGGCGCCCACCGCGGCCATCGTCTTCTGCCGCACCCGCGAGGAGGTCGACCAGGTCACCGAGACCCTGAACGGCCGCGGCTACCGGGCCGAGGCGCTGCACGGCGGCATGAGCCAGGACCAGCGCGACCGGGTCATGGGCCGGCTGCGCGGCGGCAGTACGGAATTGCTGGTGGCGACCGACGTGGCCGCCCGCGGCCTGGACGTCGAACAACTCACCCACGTGATCAACTTCAACGTGCCGGCCGCCCCCGAGGCGTACGTCCACCGCATCGGCCGGGTCGGCCGGGCCGGGCGCGAGGGCGTCGCGATCAGCCTGGCCGAGCCCCGCGAGCAGCGCATGCTCAAGGCGATCGAACGGCTGACCGGCCGCCGCATCCCGCTCGAGAAACTGCCCACGGTGACCGACCTGCGGGCCCGGCGCCTCGAGCTGACCCGGGCCTCGCTGCAGGAGGCCCTGGACGCCGACGACCTCGACCGCTTCCGCGTGGTGATCGATTCGCTGACCGACGAGCACGACGTCGAGCAGGTCGCCCTGGCCGCGGTGAAACTGCTGCACGAGGCGGCCGGCGGCGACATCGACGAGCAGGAGATCCCGTCGCCGCTGCCGCCGCGCCGGGAACAGCCGGAGAACCGGGGCCCCCGGCCCGACCGCCGCTCCCGCGGCAGCAACGACGACGACGTGACCCGCCTGTTCGTCGGCATCGGCCGCCGCTCCGGCCTGCGCCCGCAGGACCTGGTCGGCGCCATCGCCGGCGAGTCCGGCCTGCCCGCCCGCGACATCGGCGCCATCCAGATCACCGACCGGTTCTCGCTGGTCGAGGTCCCGGAGTCGGCGGCCGACCGGGTCATCAAGGCCCTGTCGCGGGCCACCATCCGCGGCAAGCGCCCCACGGTCCGCCGGGAGCGCTACAACCGCTGAGGTTCTACATGGCGAAGAACTCGATCATGTCCTCGCGGGTCGGCTTGTAGGTGGCCGCCTCGGCGTGCTCCGCGCTGCGGGGGAAGAGCGTTTCCTCGTACGAGAGGAGAGCGTCCCCGTCCCGCGTGGCGAGGGCGGTGCCGAGCTCGGCCGCGTCCTGCATGGCCAGGTTGGCGCCCTCCCCGTCCGGGGGCGCCAGGTGGGCCGCGTCGCCGATCAGGGTCACGCCGGTCATGTGGTCCCAGCGGAGGCCCTCGGCCGGTAGCGCGTAGTGCGGCCGGTGGAGCGGCGGGGTGTCGCTCGCGGTGATGAACGCGAGCAGCTCGGGGGCCCAGCCGTCGAACTCGCGGGCGATGCGGGCGAGATCGAAGCCGTCGAAGAACTCCAGCGGCTCGGTCAGCTCGGCGTACACGTGCAGGGTGCCGCCGGCCTCCCGATGGACGTTGATCTGCCGGCCCGCGAAGTCGGAGACGATCGTCGTGCCGGGCCCGGCCAGCCGCGCGAGCTCCGGGTGACGCTTCTCCACGTCGTACAGGAAAGTCTCTATGAAGGAAGTGCCCGCATAGACCGGGGTGGCGGCGGTGAGCAGGGACCGCACCCGCGACCAGGCCCCGTCGGCCCCGACGAGCAGGCTCGTGGTGACGCGGCCGCGTCCGGCGAAGCTCAGCTCGTGACGGCCGCCGCCCAGCGTGCGCACGCCGTCGAGCTTGTGCCCCCAGCGCACGGTTCCGGCCGGCAGGGCGTCGAGCAGGATCCGCCGCAGCTCACCACGCTGCACCTCGGGCCGCCCGCCGGTGCCGTCGTCGGCCTTGTCGAACAGCAGCGTGCCGTCGGTGGCGAGCCCCCGGTAGGCCTCGCGGCCGGGCAGGACGGCGGCCCGGAACTCCGTCATCAGGCCGGCCGCCTCGAGGGCGGGCTGCCCGTTGTAGTCGTGGATGTCGAGCATGCCGCCCTGCGCGCGGGCGTCGGCGGAGCGCTCCGCCTCGTACACGATGGACTCGATGCCGTTGACGTGAAGGACGTTGGCCAGGGTGAGCCCGCCGAGCCCGGCGCCGACGATGGTGACTGGTGCGTTCATGCGCCCAGGCTGGCGCGCCCGCCTTGCACGGCCCTGACACGGCCCGCACACGGCGCTGAGATCAGGCGAGCAGGGCGCCGCCGTCGACGGTGAGGATCGTGCCCGTGGTGAAGGGCTGGCCGATCAGGTAGAGGTAGGCGTCGGCCACGTCGGTGACCTCGCCGACCCGGCGCAGGGGGACGGCGGTGGCCGTGTCCGCGTACAGCTGCTCCACGCTCTCGCCGGAACCCCACATCGGCGAGCGGGTGACGCCGGGTTTGACCGCGTTGACCCGCAGCGGAGCCAACTCGACGGCGAGGGCCCTGGTCAGCGCCTCGATCGCGCCGCAGATGCTCGACGCGACCGCCCAGCCGGGCAGGGGGCGGTCGGCGGCGGTGCCGGTGGTCAGGGTGATGGAGCCGCCCTCGCGCAGATGGGGGAGGGCGGCCTGGACGGCGGCGAGCGCGCCGAAGTAGCGCAGGCCGAAGAACTGCCGGGCCTGCGCGACCCGCATCGAGGCGATCGGGGTGAGGGAGAGCTGCTCCCCGGCGGTGTAGACGAGGTGGTCGAACGGGCCGATCTCGTCGAAGAGGCCGGCCGGAGGGGCGCTGAGGTCGGCGGTCAGCCCGGTGGCGCCGAGGCGCTCGGCGGCGTCGCGGACGCGGTGCTCGGTGCGGGAGACGACGACCACGTCGGCGCCCTGCTCGGCGGCGGCCGCCGCGGTGGCGTACCCGATGCCCGAAGTGCCGCCGACGACTACCACCCGCTGTTTCGCAATGTTCATGCTCTTACGGTGCGCCCGGCGGGGCATCGGGGTCCAAGACCTGTTCCGTCGCCTGTAATACCCTGAGGGCATCGACGTCGACCTGCGGAAGCTTCGCTACTTCGTGGCCGTCGCCCGCCACCTGCACTTCGGGCGGGCCGCGGCCGAGCTGCACATCGCCCAGCCCGTGCTGTCCCGCCAGATCCGGGCCCTGGAGACCGAACTCCGGGTGGAGCTGTTCCGGCGCGACCGGCGCTCGACCGAACTGACCGATGCCGGCCGCCGCCTGCTGGACGGGGCCGAGCCGTTGCTGGCCGCGGCCGAGGCTCTGCGCCGGCGGGTGGTCGCGCCGGACCGGTTCGTGGTCGCCTTCATGCCCGGCCTCATCGTCACCGAGGCCGTCCGGCGGTTGCGCGACAGCCACCCCGGTCTGACAGTCGAGGTCGTCCGCACCACCTGGAACGATCAGGTCGAGGTCCTGCGCGACGGCCGTGCCGACGTCAGCTACGTCCGGTTGCCGGTCGACCAGCGTGGGCTCACGGTCCGCCCGCTGACCAGCGAGCCCCGGGTCGCGGTGCTGCCCGCCGGTCACCGCCTGGCCGGCCAGGGGACGGTGTCCATCGGTGACCTCGCCGGCGAGACGCTCCTGCAGAGCCCGGAGGCGGTTCCCGAGTGGCGCCAGGTGGCGGCCGTCGCGCCGGTGCCGGCGCGGGCGGTCGAGGAGAAGCTGGAGAACGTGGCGGCCGGCCGGGGGATCGTGGTACTGCCGCTGTCGGCGGCCACCTACTACACCCGGCCGGACGTCACCTGGTCCCGGATCGCCGACATCCCGGACAACCAGGTCGCTCTGGCCTGGTTGTCCGTGCGCCGCGACCCGCTCCTCGCTGAGTTCGCCGCCCTGGCGCTGTGACTCAGCGCTGGAAGCGGGCCGGAACCCAGCGGCTGCGGGACCTGGCGCGGGCGGCACGGCGCCGGACCAGGAGCACCGCGATCAGGCCGCCGACCGCGGCCAGGGCGCCCGCCGCGGGGACCTTGTTCCGCCGTACGGCGCCCGGCGCCTGGGAAGCGCCCGCGGCGATCGTCTCGCGCAACCGGCGGCGAGGGGTCTCGGCGGTGGGGACCTCCGGGTCGATGACGGTGCTGCTGGCGGTCTTCTCGACGCTCATGGCACTCCTCGTTCTCGAGCCGACCGCGGCACGGGGAGGCGCCGCGGCTGTTGGGCCGATCCGTGCCCGGTCTCGCTGATCGGCTAACCGGGAACCCGGTTCATTCATCACACCCGCGCGTGGAACCCGTCATGTCGGGGCCCCGGATGCCGATGCAGGCGACGTGAGATCTCGTCGAGGGTGGGCCGCGGTAGTCGCCGTGGTGGCGCTGGGTGGCTTCCTCGTGGTGCCCGACGGCGGTCTGGCGCAGGTGCTGTGGCAGGTGGCCTGCGGCTGGCTCGCCGCCGTGATGATCGTGGTGGGGGTGCGGCGCCATCGGCCGGGGCTTCCGGTCATGTGGTGGCTGGTCGCGGTGGGGGTGGCCGGGAACGCCGGCGGCATCCTCGTCGAGTACCTGCTCACGCGTACCGGGGAGGATCCGGGTTTTCCGTCCTGGGCCGACGCCGCCTACCTGTCGCTCTATCCGGCCGTCGCGGTCGGCCTGCTGCTGCTCATCCGGCGGCGCGCCGCCCACCGCGACCTGTCGACCCTGGTCGACGCGGCCATTCTGACCACCGGCGCCGGCCTGCTGTCCTGGGTCTTCCTGATCAAGCCGGCGGCCTCCGACCCGTCGATCGGGCTGCTCGGCCACATCGTCAGCGTGGCCTATCCGGTCGGCGACATCGCCCTGCTGGCCATGACCGCCCGGCTGCTGCTGAGCGGCGGGGCCCGCAACACCTCGTTCCGGCTGCTGGGTGCGGCCCTGCTGTGCTTCCTGGCCGGCGACGGCGCCTGGGCGGTGGTCAACCAGATGGTCTGGGAGGCCGGTCCGCTGGCCCACAAGATCATGTCTGACGTGTTCCTGGCCGGCTACCTGCTCTTCGCGGCCGCCGCCGTCCATCCGAGCGTCCGCCGGCTGACCCGGGCCGTCGCGCCGCGCTCGGCCCGTCCCAGCCGTGGCCTGCTGCTCGTGCTGACCCTCGTCTCGCTCATCGCGCCCGCCCTGCTGATGTTCCAGGCCGCCCGGCACGACGCCATCGACGCCCAGGCCATCGCGCTCGGCTGCGTCCTGCTGTTCCTGCTCGTCGTGGCCCGGATGTCGCAGCTGATCAGCCAGCTCGACGTGCAGACCGAGAAGGTGCGCGAGCTGGCCGTCACCGACGAGCTGACCGGCCTGCCGAACCGCCGCGCCTGGAACACCGAACTGCCCCGCACGATCGAGCGGGTGCGGCGCACCGGTGACCCGCTGGCCGTGGCGATCATCGACGTCGACCATTTCAAGCAGTTCAACGACGCGTACGGCCACCTGGCCGGCGACCGCCTGCTCAAGGAGGCGGCCGCCGCCTGGCAGGAGCAGCTGCGCACGGCCGACCACATGGCCCGCTTCGGCGGCGAGGAGTTCGTCGTCATGCTGCCCGCCGCGTCGGCCGCCCAGGCCCGCGACATCGTCGACCGCATGCGCCTGGCCACCCCGCGCGGGCAGAGCTTCTCGGCCGGCGTCGCCGTCTGGGACGGTACGGAGACCGCCGAAGGCCTGACCGCCCGCGCCGACGCCGCCCTGTACGCGGCCAAGGACGCCGGCCGGAACCGGGTTCACGAGGCCGCCCACGAACTCGCCCGGAGCTTCCTAGACTGAGAAGATGCTGCTCGCGGTGACCTCCGCGTACGCGGTGATCTTCGCCTGGATGGGCTACCGCTACCTGCGGCGGCGCGATCCTCTGCTGCGCGACGTGATGGTGATGTTCGCGTCGGTGGCGATGATTTTCGCGCTCGGCCTGGTGGAGGCGTTCGGCGGATCGGCCTCGCCCGTGGTGCGGGGCGTGCTGGTGGCCACGCTGCTGGCCAAGCCCGTCATCACCCTGCGGCTCGTGGCCCGGCTGCGGCCGGTCCCGGCGTGGCTGCTGGCCGCCGCGACCGGAGCGTGGGCGGTCAGCGCGGCCCCGCTGGTCGTCGCCACCGGCGGAACCCCGCCCCGCGCGCAGATCTGGCTCGCCGCCGGCGTCTTCTTCTGCCTGGAGGCCCTGGCCGGCGTGCTGCTGGCCGCCCAGGCACGCTCCCTGGGCGGCGCGGCCCGGGTGCGGCTGTGGAGCGCCGCGGCCGCCACCGCCCTGTTCGGCGTCGCGGTGCTGACCTCCGCGGCCGGGCGGTCCACGGCCGTACACTCGCGGGTCCTGGCCCTGGCCGCCGGCCTGCTCTACCTGCTGGCCTTCGTGCCGCCCCGGCGGCTGCGCCGGATCTGGTCGACCGGCGCCGCGTACGCCATGACCCAGCAGCTGCTGACGGTGCCGCCGGACGCCCCGGCGACCGAGACGTGGCGGCATTTCTGCCACGGCGCGAGCCAGGTGCTGGGGGCCGACGTGGCGGCCGTGCTGCTGCCCACGACACCCGGGCGGTTGCAGGTCCTGGCGTACGACGATCGGGCCCTTCTCTCCCGGGAGGCCGAGGACCGCGACCTCGACGACCTGCTGGCCGCCGGCTTCACCCTCGACGCGCTCGCCGGCTGGACCGGCCCGCCGGCCGTCGCGGTCGAGCTCGCCCAGGCCACCGGCACCCGCTACGTCACCGCGACGCCGATCACCACGCCGGGCGGGCAGGGCGCGCTGGTGATGCTCAGCCGCCACCGGAGCCTGTTCGCCGACGACGACATAGCCCTGTTCACCGAGCTCGCCGACCAGGCGGCCGCCCTCGCCCAGCGAGCCATGGTGCTGGCCGAGAGGCAGCGGCTGGCGGTCATCGTCGAGTCGTCGCCGAACGCCGTCATCGGCCGGTCCCTCGACGGCGTGATCACCAGCTGGAACGCCGGCGCCGAGCGCCTCTACGGCTATCGGGCGGCCGAGGCCATCGGCCAGGACATCGCCCTGATCTTCCTGGACGGGCAGGACGAGACCGAGCGGGCGCTGGTGACCCGGGCCGCCGCCGGTGAGCGCGTCGAACAGGACCAGGTGCGGCGGCGGCACCGGGACGGCCGGATCGTCACCGTCGCGCTGACCCTCTCGGCCATCTGCGACCCGTCCGGCCAGGTGACCGGGGTGGCCGGGATCTACCGTGACATCAGCGAGCGCCGCCGGGCCGAGCGGATGTTCCAGGGCCTGCTCGAGGCGGCGCCCGACGCCATGGTCGGCGTCGACCGGGACGGCACCATCACCCTCGTCAACGCACAGACCGAGGAGCTTTTCGGGTACGCCCGTGAAGAGCTGCTCGGGCGCAACGTCGACATCCTGGTCCCCGAGCGGGTCCGCGCGGGCCATCCGGGGCAGCGCGCCCGCTACTTCGCCGAGCCCCGGACCAGGCAGCTGGGAGGAGGGGCGACGCTGGCGGCCGTACGCAAGGACGGCTCGGAGTTCCCGGCCGAGATCAGCCTGTCCGCGCTGGAGACCGACGAGGGCCTCATCGTGTCGGCCGCCATCCGCGACGTCACCGACCGGGTGACCGCCCAGGCCGAACGGGAACGCCTGATCACCCAGGCCGAACGCGACGCCGCGGAACGCCGCCTGCAGCACACCCGCCGCCTGGAGAGCCTGGGCCAGCTGGCCGGCGGCGTGGCCCACGACTTCAACAACATCCTGGCCATCATCGGCAACTACACGGAGCTGCTGCTCGACACGCTGCAGGCCGACAACCCGGCGCCGGCCGACCTGGCCGCGGCCCGCGACGACCTGGGCCAGATCGGGCACGCGGCCGAACGGGCGGCCCAGCTGACCAAGCAGCTGCTGGCGTTCGGCCGCCGCGACGTGACACAGGCCCAGGTGCTCAGCCTCAACCACGTGGTCGGCGACGTCGAGCAGATGCTGCGCCGCACCCTGGGCGAGCACATCCACCTGATCACCCACCTGGACCGCCGGCTGCGCACGGTCCACGCGGACCCCGGCCAGCTCGAGCAGATCCTGGTCAACCTGGCCGTCAACGCCCGCGACGCCATGCCCGGCGGCGGCACCCTGTCCATCGACACCGGCAACGCCGACCTGTGCCCGGAGGACGCCGGCGACTACAACTTGCGCCCCGGCCCGTACGTCCGGTTGCGGGTGAGCGACACCGGCAGCGGCATGCCACGCGAGGTGCAGGAACGCGCTTTCGAGCCGTTCTACACGACGAAGCCGCGCGGCGCCGGCACGGGCCTGGGCCTGGCCACGGTCTACGGCATCGCCACGGCGGCCGGCGGCGACGTGCACCTGTACTCGGAACTCGACATAGGCACCACGGTCACCATCATGCTGCCGGCCACGGACCGGTCCGTGCCCACCGGCGACAGCGCCACGGAGCCGCCCGGCGAGACCACCTCACCCCCGGCACACGAGACCATCCTGATGGTCGAGGACGAGGACGCCCTGCGCCAGACCACGGCCCGCATCCTGACCCGTGCCGGCTACCGGGTCCTGGCGGCCGACGGAGGCGCCCAGGCCCTGCACCTGGCGCAGACCCACCCCGAGGCCATCGACCTCCTGCTGACCGACGTGATCATGCCCAAGATGATGGGCAACGAGGTAGCCGTACGCTTCGCCGACGTCCGCCCGGGCGTCCCCGTGCTCTACATGTCCGGCTACGCCGAACCGGTCCTCACCGACAACGGCACCCTCCCCGACGGCGTGGTCATGGTCGAAAAGCCTTTCACCAGCCGAGAACTGCTCCACCGAGTCCGCGACGTCCTGTCCCGCCGAGCCCCGGTCAGCCGCTGACCGCCCCCTCGCGAGACCGCCACCGGCGTGATCGTGCCGGGACGGCTATCTCTTAGTCCGCTGCAGCACCCGCCATAGGTCGCGGAAGGCCTCGACAACGAGCCCCGCTCCGAACATCAGGGTCAAGAGAAAGGCACCGAATTTCCAGCCTGTACTTTCAGACCAGTACAGGCTGGAAATCGCCATCATGGCGCCACCCAGGAGCAGTCCGAGGACCGGGGGCAGCAGGCGAGTCCTGCTCCCATAGTTCGGTTTGGCCACGACGGCATGCTAGCCACCACGGTCTCTTTAGCCACCACGGTTTTTTGGCCATCGGCTCCGGTGGCCGCACGGACGGCGGCAGATCCGGAAGTTCCCAGCGCCGGAGCGAGATCATGGATGAATGCTGAAACCTCCCGAGCCTTTCCCCGATCTAGACCCGTTCCGGGGCGGGGTGGCGGCTTTGCGGCGGAACGGCGAAGTGGCCGGCCATGTGGCGACGCAGGTGGGCACGTTCTGGGCGCCTTTGAGCTTTTCCCGCCGTCGTCAGTGGTGGGTCTGGTTCATTGTCGTGTGGGCGGACGGGCATCGCGAACCGCTCGACGAGGATTACCCGCCGTGGACCGTGGTCGGTGACATGGTGGCGGGGAGCTTCCTCTGGGAAGAGGCCGACGCACATCAGGGGAGCTACACCGTTGACTGGCTGCCGGAGGAAGCGGGCCGCGAGACGTTGTCGGCACTCGGAATACGTCCGGAGGATTTCTGACCGGCCCGGTCGGACAGCTCACTCATCGGCATGAGCGCGCGCAGCTACCCGGCAGCCGAAGGGATGAGCTGGACAGGATCTCCAGGTGCGGCCGGCGGAGATTGTCCCGGCTGCAGCCGGCTCCGCTCCGTCATAGCCTCGCAGCGATTCACCAACGATCTCCCGCCAGGAAATCTTGCCAGCGCACTGCGCTGGGCACGCCGACGCGCCGCGCGGGGGAGCGTCGCCCTGAGCATGAGCCCCACGGGCCGCGCGAAGCGTCGCCCTGAGCACGAGCCCCACGAACCGCGCGAAGCGTCGCCCTGAGCACGAGCCCCACGGACCGCGCGAAGCGTCGCCCGCACCGTGCCCTGTCTCGCAGCCCTCAATGGCGACGTCAGTAGCCGGGCACCGACGATGGTGGCGGATGGGGCGGGGTGGCTGACGGTGGTGGCAGGTTGTGGTCGCCCCTGGAGGGGTGGCTCCATGATGGCGGCGGGTCGTGCCCGGGCGCTGGCCGGCCGGCACACGACAGCGGCAGTCGCGGTGGGGCCTCAGGGCGGCGGCGCACGACGCTCGCGGTCGAGCGTCGCCTACTCGGGTGCTGGCCGCGCCGCATCCGACGGTCGCAGGTAGCGGCCGGCGGCACGCCACGGTGCCTGGTTGAACTCGAGCACTGATCGGGCGCCACCCGAAGGCGGTGGGCCGTGCAGCGCTGGGAGAACCCGGCGGCGTGCGGGGCGGCGGACAGCGGCCGGTCTGTCGGGACCGTACGCGAAGGGCGGCGCCAAGCTCCGGTCCGGCGGCGTGCGAGGCGGCGGACCGGAGCCGGCGTGCGAGAGCGGGGCGGGCTCACGCGCAACGGCAGGTGGTGGTGGCTGCGTGCCGGTCGGGTAGCGGCGGAGCGAGGTGGGAGGCGGCCGGGGACGGAGGGGCGGTCAGGTGCTTACTCGGCGGTGGATCAGGAAGGCGCCGGCTGCTATCAGGGCGACCGGGATGCCCAGGCGCCAGGCGGCCACGATGAGAAGGCCTCGCGGGTCGGTGGCCTGGGCTATCTCCTCGGTCGCTGTGATCAGGCCGGCGGAGAGGGCCAGGCCCGCGGCCAGCAGGATGCGTTCGTCGATCAGGGTCCAGAGGAGCAGGGCCAGCATCAGGGCCGACTGCGACCACGGGGGCAGGGTGTAGTCGACGGCCCAGGCGATGGCCAGCAGGATCGGGAGGGGGTTGCGGACCGGGAGGGTGGGTGCGGGGAGCAGCAGCAGGACGGCGGCCAGGGTGTAGGCGGCTATCGCGGCCGTGCTGGTCTGGTCGGTGCCGCTGAGCAGGAGCGCTGAGAGGGACAGGCCCAGCGCCGGCAGGCGGGCGCCCAGCATCACCGCGGCGGCGGCCAGGCCGGCGCAGATCCAGGTGGCGATCATGAGGTCGTTGAGGAGTATCACGCTGTAGCGCAGGTCGAGGACCGGGGCTGTCGCGCCGGCGACCAGGAGCATCAGGGCGGCCGCGCGGGTCGCGTAGAGCCAGCGCAGGCGGGCCGGATGGTCGCCGCCGCTGCGGGCGCGCAGGGCGCCGAGCAGGAGTGTGGGCGCCTCGCGATGCCAGGGGCGGCCGGTTTCCTCGAGCACGCCCAGCATCTCGTCGCGGGGGTGGTCCGAGGGGTAGAGGCGGACCATCGCCTCGTACGGGGTCATGCCGGCCTCACCCGCAGGACGATCCGGGCCGCCTCGGCCATGCGGGTGGCTTCCGCCTCGAGGGCGGCGCGGCCGTCGGGGGTCAGCGCGTAGTGGCGGCGGGCTCGGCCGTTCACCACCTCGTCGCGGACCACCTCGATCAGGCCGTCGCGGCTGAGGCGGTCGAGTGCCTGGTAGAGCGTGCCCGTGGACAGCGTGACGCGCTGGCCGGACAGTTCGGCGGCGCGCGTGATGATCGCGTAGCCGTGGCGTGGCTCGTCCTGGAGTGCCGCCAAGATGAAGTACGTCGGCTCCCTCATGGCGGCACTATATGGCGACTACTTACATATGTAAAGCGCGACCATCGTCAGGCACCTGTAGGCGAGGGCACGCGCTCCTCGTGCGGGGTGGCGGGGTGGCTGCGTTCGAGGGCGGCGCCCTCCACGTCCACGTTGGGCAGGATCCGGTCGAGCCAGCGCGGGATCCACCAGGCCGACCGGCCGAGCAGGTGCATCACGGCCGGGATGACCAGCATGCGTACGAGGAAAGCGTCGGCCAGCACGCCGAACGCCAGGCCGAAACCGAGGGACCTGATCATCGCGGTGTGCGAGAAGATGAAGCCGCCGAAGACCGAGATCATGATGATGGCGGCGGCGGTCACCACCGTACGGCCGGCGTGCACGCCCTGCCGGACGGCGAGCCGGGCCGGGGCTCCGTGCGCGTACGCCTCCCGCATGCCCGAGACCAGGAACAGCTGGTAGTCCATGGCCAGGCCGAACAGGATGCCGATCAGGATGGTCGGCAGGAAGCTCAGGATCGGGCCCGGATCGTGGACGCCGAAGACCGCGCCCAGCCAGCCCCACTGGAAGATCGCGGTGATCGCGCCGAAGGTGGCGAACAGCGACAGGACGAAGCCGAGCGTCGCGGTGAGCGGCACCAGCAGCGAGCGGAAGACGAAGATCAAAATGATCAGGGACAGGCCGAGTACGACGCCCAGGTAGAGCGGGAGTACGTCGGAGAGCTGCTCCGAGATGTCGATGTTGCCGCTGGCGCTGCCGGCCACGCCCAGGGTGACGTCGCCGTCCAGCGGTGACAGGTCGCGCAGGTCGCGGACCAGCTGCTCGGTCGACTCGCTGGACGGGCCGTCGGCCGGGATCACCTGGAAGGCCAGCAGCGCGCCGTCCTTGGACTGCCCGATCGGGGCGACGGCGGTGACGCCGCTCGCGCCCATCAGGGCGTTGCCGACGCGGACCTGTTCGGCCAGTACGGCGTCGCCGGTCACCGCGGCCGGGAGTTCGGCCACGACCAGCAGCGGGCCGTTGACCCCGGCGCCGAACTTCTGCTCGGTCAGCTTGTACGCCTGATATTGCGACGAGTCCTCCGCCTCGGAGGAACCGTCGGGCAGTCCGAGGCGGATGGAGAGCGCCGGGATGGCGATGACGATCAGGGCGGCCAGGCCGGCGAGGGCGGTGAGCAGCGCGCGGCTCGTGCTCATCGGCTTGCCGGGAACGGCGGCGGCGGCGCGCTTTCGCCGGCCGAGCACCCGCCGGCCGAGCAGGGAGAGCAGGGCCGGGGTCAGCGTCACGGCGACGACGACGGCGACCGCGACGCAGATGGCGCCGACGGTGCCCATCATGCCGAGGAAGCCGATGCCGGTGACGTTGAGCGCGAGCAGGGCGACCAGCACGGTGGCGCCGGCGAAGACGACCGCGTTGCCCGAGGTGCCGTTGGCCAGGCCGATCGACTCGTGCAGGTCCACGCCCGCCAGCAGCTGGCGGCGATGCCGGTTGAGGATGAACAGGCTGTAGTCGATGCCGACGGCCAGGCCGAGCATGACGCCGAGCACCGGGGTGATCGAGAGCATGTCGACGGCGCCGGACAGGGCGAGCGACGCGGTGACGCCGACCCCGACGCCGACCAGCGCGCCGACCAGGGGCAGGGCGGCGGCGAGGAGCGAGCCGAGCATGACCAGCAGGACGATGGCGGCGACGACGACGCCGACCACCTCGCCGACGCCGAGGACTTCGGGGACGCCCTGGGTGATGTCGTTGGAGAAGGCGGCCTCGACCCCGGCCGGGACGCCGGCCGAGACGTGGTCGACGACGCCGTCCTTGGTCTCCTGGGTGACCTCCATGCGCGGCTTGTCGAAGACGACGGGGGCGGTGGCGGCGCTGCCGTCCTCGGCGACCAGCCGGATCCCGGCCGACATGGCCAGCAGCTGCTGCGACAGCTTCAGCTTGGTGGCCTGCGCCTCCAGCTGAGCCTTGGCCGCCTCCTGCTCAGGCCCGGCCGCGGGGACGGCGGCGAGCTGGGCCAGGCCGGCGTTCACCTTCTCCAGGCCGCCGGTGACCTGGGCGGCCTGCTGAGCGGCCTGGGCCTGGGTGGCGAACGGGTCGGTGGCCGAGGCGACGCCGTCCAGCTCGCCGGTGCTCTTGAGCAGGGCGCCGACGGCCGCCTTCTGTTCGTCGGTGAAGGCGGAACCGTTCGCGGTGTGGAACACGATGGTGCCGGAGCCGCCGCTGGCGCTGGGGAACCGCTGCGCCAGCTGCTGGGTGACCTGGTCGGTCTTGGTGCCGGGGATGGTGACCTGTGACGACAGGGTGCCGCCGAAGGCGAAGTACGCGGTGACGGACAGCCCCAGGATCACCACCCAGGCGATCACGACGGTCCAGGCCCGCCTGGCGCTGAAGCGCCCCAGACGGTAAAGCAACTCGGCCACGGGGGAGTGCCTCTCTGATATCAGGTGGGGTAACCGGTGCGGATGCTGTCGATGAGCCGGTCCAGCAGGTGTTTCCACAGCAGACGGGCGTCCTCGCCGACCACGGCGCCGGTTTCGGCGATCCAGTGGTGGGCGATCACCTCGGTGCCGTGCATCAGCGAGCTGACCAGGATCTCCGCCTCGAGCGCGTCCAGGTCGGTGTGCCGCTCGGCGAGCAGGCGGGCGAGGTCGATGGTCGTACGGGAGAAGGTGGCCTGAAAGATCTGCTGGGGCCGGGGATCGCCGGCGCCGAAGCCGCCGAGGGCGCGATAGAGAAAAGCAATCAGCGAGGGTACGTCGGTGGATCGCAGCGCCGCGGACACGGTGGCGAAGGTCGACGCGGCCGGGGCGGTGCTGATCCGGTCGAGCACATTGTCGACGACGACACCGAGGACTTCGGTGCACACGGTCGTCACGACGTCGTCGATGGACGCGAAGTGGTTGAAGATCGTGCGCCGCGAGACGTCGGCCCGCTCGGCCAGCAGGTCGACGCTGAGGCGAGAGTTGCCGTCCTCGGAGGAGATCAGCTCCTTGGCCGCGTCGAGAATGGCCCGCCGATGCCGTGCCTTGAGCGCCGCCCGCCGATCCGTCACCCCAATTACATTAAGTGCATCGTTGCACTCGGCGCAAAGTAGGGTGGTGATCATGCGCTGGGCCGATGACATCAACACCCTGGTGCGCTTCTGCGCTCGCCGCGACGTACCCGAGCTGACTCCGGGAACGGCCGATGTGGCCATCCTGTTCGGTGGCAGCATCGTGGCCGGCGCCGAGGTCTTCGCCGAGGCCATGCGGGCGGGGGCCGCCGACCACTACATGATCGTCGGCGGCGAGGGGCACACGACGGCGGCGCTGCGGGAGGCGCTGGGTGTGGACGGCGGGACGGAGGCCGCGCTGTTCGACGGCTACCTCCGGGAGCGGCACGGGCTGGCGGCGGACTTCCTCGAGGAGGAGTCGACGAACTGCGGAAACAACGTCACTTTCGCGCTGCGACTGTTGCGGGCCACCGGCGTACGGCACGCGAGTCTGATTTTGATCCAGGACGCGACGATGCAGCAGCGGATGGACGCCGGGTTCCGCCGGCACGCGCCGGCGATCCGGCTGGTGAACTACGCCGCCCACCGGACTCTCGTGGAAGAGGCCGATGGGCGGCTGTCGTACGTGGACCCGCCGGCGGGCATGTGGTCCATGGAGCACTACGTCACGCTGCTGATGGGCGAGATCCCGCGGATGACCGATTACGGTCCCTCGGGGCGCGACTTCATCGCCCACGTCGACGTGCCGGACGAGGTCACGCGCGCGTTCGAGCGGTTGCGGGCGGACTTCCCGGTCAGGCAAGCGATCAGGGAATGAGCAGGACCCGGCCGAAGGCGGCGCGGCTCTCGATGTAGCGGTGGGCGTCGGCCGCCTCGGACAGCGGGAACTCGCGGTCGATGACCACCTTGAGCTCGCCGGAGGCCACGCGGGTGATCAGCTTCTCGATCAGGGCGCGGGTCCGGGCCGGGTTGTACGACATCTCGGCACCGAAGTAGACGCCGTTCAGGGAAGCGCTCTTGCCCATCAGGGGGCCCAGCTGCGGCGAGTACGTGTCGCGGCTGGCCTGGCCGACCCAGCTGATCCGGCCGCGGTAGGCGAGGGCGTTGATGCTGCCCTCCAGGGTGCGGCCCCCGACCGGGTCGACCACCAGGTCGACGCCGCGGCCGCCGGTCAGCTCCCGGACCCGCTCGACCACGTCCTGGTCCTTGTAGTTGATGGCGTGGTCGAGGCCGTAGCCGGCCAGGCGGGCCAGCTTCTCGTCGCTGGACGCGGTGCCCAGGACCGTGGCGCCGGCCGCCTTGGCCAGCTGCACGGCGGCCAGGCCGACCCCACCCGCGGCGGCCTGGATCAGGACCGTCTCGCCGGCGCGGAGCCGGCCGAACTCGAACAGGCAGTCGTCGGCGGTGCCGAACTCGACCGGGATGCCGGCCGCGACCCGCGGGTCCATGTCGTCGGGCACCACGTACACGTTGGGCAGCGGCACCGCGGCCAGCTCGGCGTGCGAGCCGGCCATCATGAAGGCGACCGCCCGCTGGCCCACGCGCACGCCGGTCACATCGTCACCGACGGCGGCGATGGTGCCGGCCGCCTGGTAGCCGCCGACGTGCGGGGCGGCCGGCAGCGGGGTGCCCTGCCGGTGCAGCAGGTCGCCGCCCTGCACGCCCACGGCCTGCACGCGCAGCAGCACCTCGCCCGGCTTCGGGGCCGGGTCGGGCACCTCCTCGTAGCGCAGGACCTCGGGTCCGCCGTTCTCGTAGTAGACAGCCGCTTTCATGCCAGCTCCTCCAGCGTGGGGTAGTCGGTGTATCCGGTGGCGCCGCCGACGTAGAAGGTGGCGGGGTCCGGGGTGTTCTCGTCGGTGTCGCGGTGCCAGCGGACGGCCAGGTCCGGGTTGGCGATGGCGGCCCGGCCGACCGCCACGGCGTCGCCGAGCCCGTCGGCGAGCAGGCGGGCCGCCTCCTCGCGGGTGGTCGGCGTGCCGAAGCCGGTGTTCACGATCGCCGGCGCGGCCATCGCGTGGCGCAGCTTCTGCACCAGCTCGCCGGCCGGGTCCGCGTGCAGGATGTCGACGAAGGCCAGGCCCAGCGGGGCGAGGGCTTCGGCCAGGGCGGTGTACGTGGCGGCGACGTCGGCCGGGTCGGTCTCCAGCGCGCCCTGGATGTTGTGTTCGGGCGACAGCCGGATGCCGGTGCGCTCGGCGCCGACGGCGGCGGCCACCGCGGTGACGACCTCGACGGCGAACCGGGTCCGGTCGGCGTACTCGTCAGTACGGACGTTGGCCGCGGGGGAGAGGAACTGGTGGATCAGGTAGCCGTTGGCCCCGTGGATCTCGACGCCGTCCATGCCGGCCGCGATGGCGTTGCCGGCGGCGGCGGCGAACCCGGCGACGATCTCGGCGATCTCGCCGGTGGTCAGGGCATGGGGGACGGGCAGGTCGGCCTTGCCGTCGGGAACGCGGATCTCGCCGGGGGCGGCGAGAGCGCTGGGTGCGACGGTACGCCCGGTGCCACCGACCGCCGGATGCGAGATGCGCCCGCCGTGCATGATCTGCATGACGATCGCGCCGCCGGCCTCGTGCACGGCGTCGGTGACCCGGCGCCAGCCCGCGACCTGCTCGGCCGTCTCGATGCCGGGCTGGCCGATCCAGGTGCGGCCCTCCCGCACCGGCCAGGTGCCCTCGGTGACGATGAGCCCCATGGAGGCCCGCTGCCGGTAGTACTCGACGAGCAGATCATTGGGTACGCCGTCGTCCTGCCCGGCGCGAATACGGGTCAGTGGCGCCATCACCAGGCGGTTACGCAGCTTGATGGAGCCGAGCTCCAGGGGAGTGAACAGCATCAGTTGTCCCGTCAGTCCGTGCTCAAATTGGTGTAGCGACAGGCCTCGCGGAAGATCTCGAGCAGATCGGCGTCCTCGCCGTCGTGCCGCCGCAGCGCCCAGTCGTCGAGAGCGGCCCGCAGCGCCGCACTGACGGTCTCCATGACCACCCGGGCCCGAAGGCCACCGCCCATCAGCTCCTGGTTGGCATGGCAGGCCTGGCTGTCGAAGGCGACAGCGGCCCGGTTGAGGTTGTCGTCGCGCGCGAGCAGACAGCGCACCCGCAACAGCCGGTCGACGGCCCCGTCGCGCGTCCGCACCGCGGCCAGTGTCGCTTCGACGGCCTCGAACACGTTCCTGCCCCGCGCGAGTTCGGCGGTGAAGGCCTCCTGGAACGAGCGGTTGACCCCGAGCGCGGCATCTTCCTTGGTCGGGAAATACCGGAAGAAGGTGCGCTGCGACACCCCGGCCGCGGCGGCGATGTCCTCGACGGTGGTCCGCTCCGACCCGCGCTCACTGAACAGCTCGAGCGCCACCGCCTCGATCTCCGCCTGGGTGGCGAGCCGGCGGCGCTCGCGCAGATCATTGCCTGTCACAGCAACATGCTAGCACCTGCCAACGTGGCAGTGACCGGCACTTTGCCACTGGCTGCCACGTCGGCGCCAGGATCGACGGCGATGCCTGAGCCTTTCCAGCGACTGCGCGAACGGATCACTCCCGAGGTCGCTCGTGTCCTGGCCGCGCCGTGCAGCCGGCGTCGAAGAGTTCATCGCGGCGCGCCGTTGGGACACGGACTGTCTGGACCAGCCGTACGGGATCGGCGCTCAGAGTGATGAGCTCGACGCGCCGACCATCCAGCTCCTTCGCCACCGCTACGACGAGCGGCCGCCGTCGGCGGGATGGCCCGGGCACACGGTGCTGCGCTTCGAAGCCGGCGGCATGCGGATCCTGTTGTGGAACTGGGTGGGCCAGTGCGACTGGTGGATCTCGAGCCCGGACCCGGAACTGCTGTACCTCGAGGTCAGGACTCTGACCACGCGGTTCGGCCTGGACGCCTTCGTCTCGTCGGACCCGGCCGGCAACGAGATCGAGCAACGCTTGGCGAGAGTGGTCGGCCGGCCCGGGCTAGGCGAAAGCGGCCAGGGTGACGGACTAGCTGAGCTGTTCGGCCTCGCGGGCCAGTTGGCCGGTGACGGTGCCCCAGCCGTCGAGGAAGCCCAGCTTTTCGTGGTGGGCGCGGGCGGCCGGGTCGCCGTGGCGGACCAGGACGCGGTAGTCGGTGCCGTCGGGATGGTCGGCGAAGGTGATCTCGGCGGTCATGGCCACCGGCTGTGGGGTGGCGGGGCGCCAGGCGCTGTCGACGGCGTTGGTGAAGACGAGGCGTTCCAGGTCGTCGACCACCAGGAAGGCCGCGTCCATGTGGGGTGCGAAGGCCGAGCCGCCGTCGCTCACGCTGGTTCGCAGGGCGCCGCCGGCGTGGGGTTCGAGGCGGTCGACGCGGCACACGGCGGGGGCGGGGATCCACCACTTCGCGAAGCGGTCCGGGTCGGTCCACGCCTTCCAGACGGCGGCGCGCGGGGCGCGGATGACGCGCTGCAGGCTGAGGTCGAGGTCGGGGTTCACGATCGGTCCTCCTGAAGGAACTGCTCGAGGCGGTCGGTGCGCCGCTCCCAGACGTCGCGCTGCTCGGCGAGCCAGTCCTCGACGACGGCGAGGCGTTCGCGGTTGAGCGCGCAGGTGCGGACCCGGCCCTGCTTGGCGGTGTGGATCAGGCCGGCCGATTCGAGCGTGCGCACATGCTTCATGAAGGAGGGCAGGGCCATGGGGTACGAGCGGGCGAGCTCGCCGACCGTCGCCGGGCCCTCGCCGAGCCGGCGGACGACGCCGCGGCGGGTCGGGTCGGCCAGGGCGACGAAGACGTCGTCCAGCTGCGCCGAATAGTTAGCCACGAGGCTAAGTATTGACGCCGTGTGGGCACCGCGCAAGGGCTCCGGAAGATCAGAACAGGTAGTCGGACAGCTGGCGAGAGCGGGCCGGGTGGCGCAGCTTGGCCATCGTCTTGGACTCGATCTGGCGGATACGCTCGCGGGTCACCCCGTACACCTGGCCGATCTCGTCGAGCGTGCGCGGGTTGCCGTCGCGGATGCCGAAGCGCAGCCGCACCACGCCGGCCTCGCGCTCGGTGAGCGTGGCCAGCACCGCCTCGATCTCGTCCTGGAGCATGCCGAAGCTGACCGCGTCGAGGGCGACGACCGCCTCGCTGTCCTCGATGAAGTCGCCGATCTGGGAGTCGCCCTCGGCGCCGAACGTCTGATCCAGCGAGATCGGCTCCCGGGCGTACTGCTGAATCTCGAGGATCTTCTCGACCGGCATGTCCATCTCGGCCGCCAGCTCCTCGGGCGTGGCGTCCCGGCCGTTGCGGTGGAGCAGGTCGCGCTGGATGTGGCCGAGCTTGTTGATGATCTCGGCCATGTGCACCGGAATGCGGATGGTGCGGCTCTGGTCGGCCATCGAGCGGGTGATGGCCTGGCGGATCCACCAGGTCGCGTACGTGGAGAACTTGAAGCCTTTCGCGTAGTCGAATTTCTCGACCGCGCGGATCAGGCCGACGTTGCCCTCCTGGATGAGGTCGAGGAACGCCATGCCGCGCCCGGTGTAGCGCTTGGCCAGCGACACGACCAGCCGCAGGTTCGCCTCGAGCAGATGGTTCTTGGCCCGGTCGCCGTCGCGGACGATCCACCGCAGGTCGCGCCGGTGCACGCCGTCCATCTCGGTGCCGTCGGCGTCGGCCGCGCGCAGCAGCTCGGCCGCGTAGAGCCCGGCCTCGATCCGCTTGGCGATGGTCACCTCCTGCTCCGCGGTGAGCAGCGGAACGCGGCCGATCTCGCGCAGGTAGGCCCGCACGGTGTCGGTCGTGGCGACGCTCTGCGCCTCGGCCGCGGCCTGGCGCACGGCCTCGATCTCGGCGGCCTCGTCGGTGTCCCAGTCGAAATCAGACGGCCCGGCGGCGGAACCGGCGGCGGCTGAACTGACGGCGGTGGCGGAACGGGCGGTACTGGATGTCATGCCCAGGCTCCCGGGATGGCTCGTGGCATCGCGGGCCGCAGGGTTCGCACCGCGGAGAGGCCATCTGGTCCTCGCGAACCGCGAGGTCAGGGAATTATAACCGGGTTGGGGCCGCTCCCGCCGCCCGAGACGTGGTCAGAGCCCGGCCAGACCGTGTGGTGAACGACCCGGGGTGACGGTGCCGCCGGGCGCGATGGGGGCCGCTGGGATACTTCTGGGGCCAGAACAGTTGTGACGGGTAGGGGGATCGCGTTGCCACAAGGTCCCCGGCGGCTCAGCTCACACCGGCTGGCCCTCGCGCTGGCGCTGCTGTCGGCGGGTCCGCCGCTGGTCATCCACGAGGGATGGCCCGGCCTGGCGCTGGCCCTGGTCGCCGCCGTGTACGCCGCCTACCTGGTGCTGGGCAAGCGCTGGCCGCGCCTGCCGCGCCGACGGGGGCGGCGTGCGAGTCGGTGAGCTGGCGCGCCGCACCGGCACGACGGTGCGGGCCCTGCGCTACTACGAGGCGGCCGGTCTGGTCGTGCCCCGGCGCCTCAGCAACGGCTACCGGGAGTACGAGCCGGTGGCGGTGCGGCAGGTCACCCAGATCCGCGAGCTCATGGCGCTGGGCCTGTCCGTCGAGGAGACCCGCCCGTTCGTCGAGTCCATCGCCAACGGCGACGACGTCTGCGCGGCGGCCCTCGCGACCTTCCGCAGCACGGTCACCAACCTGGAGAAACGCATCAGTGAGCTGACCGCTCAGCGCGCCGCCCTCGACGCCCGCATCGACGAGGCCGCGCGCCAGGTGGTGACCGGCGGGGTTTCCCCCGGCCCGGGCGTGGCCGAGCTGGCCGGCCGGCGGCTGCCACCGCTCACCTTCTTCGCCAGCGACGGCCGCCTGGTCGACCTGCGCGCACTCGGCCCCGGCCGCAGCGTGATCTTCGTCTATCCGCTGACCGGCCGCCCCGGCGTCGACCTGCCGCGCGGCCTGCTGGAGATCCACGGCGCGCGGGGGAGCACCGACCAGGCGATCTGGCTGCGCGACCACCACGCCGAGCTCCTGGCCGCCGGCGCCGCCCGGGTGTACGGCCTGTCCGCGCAGTCCACGGGCTACCAGCGTGAGCTCGTGCACCGGCTCCGTCTCCCGTACCCCCTGATCCCGGACCCGCGCCTCGGCCTGGCCGCCGCTCTCGGCCTGCCCACCCTCGCGGCCGGCGATCTGACCCTCTACGAGCGGCTCACCCTGGTCGTCGCCGGCGACCGCGTGGAGCACGTCTTCCACCCGATTCCCAACCCGGCCGCGCACGCGCTCGAGGTGATGCGCTGGCTCAATCGCTCTTGACCCGGACCCTTGGGTACGGGTTTAGCGTCGCCGTCATGACGAAAATCTTGAGCGGCGACGTCGACTACGAAACCCGGGGCTCGGGGTACGCGCTTCAGCGGCGCCCCGACCCTCGGATCGCCGCGACCCTGCACGCGGCCCTGGGCGACGCCCGGACCGTCCTCAATGTCGGCGCCGGCGCCGGCTCCTACGAGCCCACCGACCGGTACGTGGCAGCGGTCGAACCCTCGGCCCGGATGCGCGCCCAGCGCCCACCGTCGGCTGTTCCCGCGCTGGACGCGGTCGCCGAGAACCTGCCGTTCGACGACGGCGCGTTCGACGCGGTGATGGCCACCGTCACCGTGCACCAGTGGCCCGACCCGGCCCGCGGCCTGGCCGAGCTGCGCCGCGTCGCCCGTGGGCCGGTGCTCGTGCTGACTTTCGACGCTGCCGCCCTCGACCGGTTCTGGCTGGCCGCCTACGTGCCGGAGCTCATCGCCGCCGAGCGGCGCCGTTTTCCCGCCGTCGACGTCATCGCCGACGCGATCGGGCCCCGCTCCGAGGTGCGCGAGGTGCCCGTACCCATCGACTGCACCGACGGTTTCACCGAGGCCTTCTACGCCCGCCCGTCGGAATTCCTCGATCCCCGGGTGCGGGCGGCCCAGTCGGCCTGGGGGTTCGTCGACGAGGCGGCCACGACGCGAGCCGTCGAGTCGTTGCGCGCCGACCTCGAATCGGGGGCGTGGGACGAGAGATACGGCCACCTCCGTACCCAACCGCGGTTCGAGGGCTCGCTGCGCCTGATCGTGGGGCACCGCCGATGAGGGACTACCTGCGGGCCCTGCCCGTCTTCGCCGGTGAGCTGCCGTCCTTCGACCCGTCGGCGGCGCCGGCCCGGCCGGACCAGCTCTTCATCGAGTGGCTGATGGCCGCCGTCGACGCGGGCGTCCGCGAGCCGCACGCCATGACCCTGTCCACGGCCGGGGCCGGCGCCCGCGTCCTCATCCTCAAGAACGTCGACGAGGACGGCTGGCAGTTCGCCGCCCACGCGGCCAGCCCCAAAGGCCGCGAGCTGGCCCGGGATCCGGTCGCCGCGCTCACTTTCTACTGGTCGCCGCAGGGCCGCCAGATCCGGGTCCGCGGCCCCGTGCACCCCGCGCCGCCCGAACGGAGCGCCGCCGACTTCCTGGCCCGCCCGCCCGGCTCCCGCGCGGAGGCTTCGCTCGGCCGTCAAAGCCAGGTCCTCGCCGACCGGGCCGTCCTCGACGAGGCCGTGGCCGGGGCCCGCCACCGGATCGACACCGACCCGGACTTCGTCGATCCGGGCTGGACGCTCTACACCCTCGCCCCGGACCGGGTGGAGTTCTGGCAGGCCGACAAGGAGCGCAAACATACGCGCCTGCGCTACGCCCGAACGCCCTCGGGCTGGACCCGCGACCTGCTCTGGCCGTGAGCTAGGCGGCGAACAGCAGGGCCGCGCTGATCAGCACCACGATGGCCGTGGCGAAGTGGATGCCGAAGGCGGTGGCGCGGGTGCCGCCGTTGCGCAGCACGATCACGGTGTCGCCGAACGGGGCGATGGCGACCACGAGCATGAACCAGGCCGCCGCCGTGGTGCCCGCGAAGAAGAGCAGGCAAAGGCCGAGGACGCCGTACGTCAGGTCGCGCACCCCTTTGACGCTCAGGTAGGCGCCGCGCGTCGACGGCACGCCGTAGCCGGCCGCCGCGGTCTCGGGCTGGAGCAGGAACCGGGCACCGATGAAGATGATGAACAGGTCGAGGGCAATGGCCAGGCCGTACGCGAGCATGGTTCCTCCATGAATTTCTAGCGCCGCTAGAACTCCTACCGACGCTAACAGAGCGTCGACAGAAAACCTAGCGGTGCTAGAATCGTGGGCATGACGACCCAGGCACGGCGGCTGCGGGAGCGGGCCGAACGCGAGCAACTGATCATCACGGCGGCCCGGGAACTGGCCGAGGCCGAGGGCTGGGAGGCGGTCACCACCCGGCGCCTGGCCGAGCGGGTCGAGTACAGCCAGCCCGTGCTCTACAGCCACTTCGCCGGCAAGGAGGCCATCATGGCCGCCGTCGCCGTCGAGGGCTTCACCGAGATGGCGGCCCACATACGCGCCGCCCGCGAGCGGTCCGGGGACCGGCTCGCGGGCGTCTGCGCCGCCTACCTCGACTTCGCGGAGCGGCGGCCGGCCCTCTACGACGCGATGTTCAACCGCGCCAGCACCCTGCCGTTCGCCACCCCGGAAGCACCCGGCGCCCTGCACGACTGCTTCGACGAGCTGCTTGCGGTCGTACGCCCGATCGCCGCCGGCGACGACGAGGGCCTGCTCGCCGAGCTGCTCTGGAGCGCCCTGCACGGCCTGGCCACGCTCACCCGCGGTGGCCGCCTGCCGCGTGAGCTCCATGAGCGACGGCTGGCGCTGCTGCTGAGCCGGCTGTCGCGCTGACCGTCAGCGACTGGCCCTCGGCGTCGATGTGGGGCAGGATCCGGTCCAGCCCGCGCGGCATCCACCAGGCCCTCTCGCCGAGCAGGGCAAGCAGGGCCGGCACCAGGATCATGCGGACCACGAAGGCGTCGGCCAGCACGCCGGCGGTCAGGGCCAGGCCGATCGAGGCGATGATCGACATCGGGGCGATGGCGAAGGAGCCGAAGACCGAGGTCATGATCAGGGCCGCGGCGGCCACCACCACCGCCGTACGGCCGAAGCCGTCCAGAACCGACTCGGCCGGTGTCAGGCCCTTGCGGTGGGCCTCGTGGATGCGCGAGACCAGGAAGACCTGGTAGTCCATGGCCAGGCCGAACAGGATGCCGACGATGAGGATCGGCACGAAGCTCAGGATCGGATTGCCGGCGGGCGCGGCGAACAGGCCGCTGAGCCAGCCCCACTGGAAGACCGCCACGGTCACGCCGAAGGCGGTGCCCAGCGACAGCAGGAAGCCGAGCGTGGCCATCAGCGGCACCAGCAGCGAGCGGAACAACACGATCAGCAGGAGCAGCGAGAGCCCGACCACCAGCACCAGGTAGACGATCAGGGCCTGGCGCAGCGCGTGGTTGAGGTCGATGTCGATGGCGGTCTGGCCGGTCACCGACAGCTGGACGCCGGCGAACGTCACCCCGCGGATGCTGTGCACCAGCTCGTACGTGCTGTCGTCGATCGGGCCGCTCTCGGGGATGACCCGCAGCAGCGCGGCGCCGCCGGACTTCGTGACCCCGGCCGGATCGACCGCGGCGACGTCCGGCAGCCTGCCCAGCGCGGCCGTGACCTCGGCGACCTGGCCGCCGGCGCCGTCGCCCTCGAGCAGCACGATCAGCGGGCTCTGCGAGCCGGCCCCGAACTTCTCGGCGATCAGGTCGTAGGCGGCGCGCTGGGTGCTCGCCGGGTCCTCCCCGCCGGGCGTGGTCAGGGCCGTCTTCATGGAGAGGGTGGGCACGGACAGGGCGAGCAGCCCCACCACCACGGTGACCGCGATCAGGCCGGGCCGGCGGACGACCACCCGGATCCAGCGGTCCAGGAAGGTGAGGCGGGTGGCCCGGGCCTGCGCGTGCGAGGCGCCCCCGCGCTCGCGGCGCGGCAGCACCCTCGTACCCATGAAGCGCGCCAGCGCCGGAAGCAGGGTGAGGGCCATCAGCACGGCCACCGCCACGGTGGCCGCGGCGGCCAGGCCCATCTCGGTGAGGAAGCCGATGCGGACGACCGACAGACCGGCCAGGGCGATGATGACAGTGGTGCCGGCGAAGACGACGGCGGAGCCGGCCGTGCCCGCGGCCCGGCCGATGGCGTCCTCCAGGCCGCGGCCCTCCCGCAGTTCGTTACGGACGCGGGCCAGGATGAACAGGCTGTAGTCGATGCCGACGGCCAGGCCGATCATGACGGCCAGGGTGGGCGTGGTGGAGCTGATCGGGTGCAGCGCCGAGAAGGCCAGCACGCCCAGGATGCCGACCAGGACACCGACGAGCGCGACCAGGATGTTGGCGCCGGCCGCGACCAGGGAGCCGTAGGTGACCAGCAGGACGACGAACGACAGCAGCACGCCGACGATCTCGCTGACCCCGCCCACCTCGGCCCCCATGGCCTCGATGGAGCCGCCGACCTCGGCGTTCAGGCCGGCGGTACGGGCCTGCTCGGCGACGGCGACGACCCGGTCGTACGTGGCCTCGGTGTCGTCGTCGGTGAGGCCGGTGAAGGTGACGGTCGCGACCGCGGTCGTGCGGTCGGCCGAGACGTACGGCCGCTGGGGGTCGAAGGGGTTGCTCACCGAGGAGACGTGGGGAACCTTCCGCGCCTCCGCGAGCGCGGTCCGCGCGGCGCCGGCGGTCAGCGGCGAGCCGTCGCGCGTGCTCAGCACCAGCTGAAGGCTCTCCTGATCCGAGGAGGAGCCGGTGCCGGGAAAGTACGTGCCCATCCGCTCGAGGGCGCGGCTGGATTCGGAGCCGGGCATGGAGAAACCGCCGTCGCCGAACTTCATGCCGGTCGCGGCGCCGGCGCCGACGGCGACCGCCACCAGCGCCCACACCAGCAGGACGAGACCGCGACGGCGCGCACTGGCGACACCGAGCCGATAGAGAAGACGAGCCATACCGAAAGCCTGGCCGCCGGCACCCCTCGGTGTCGTCGTCCCGCCGCAGACACCGCGGCGTACCGCCGCCGGAGTACCTACTCTTCTCGCGGTATGCCGAGCACGGCCACGACGAGGGCGGCCCGGTCCCGGACGCCCAGCTTGGCCATGGCCCGGTTGACGTGCGTCTTCACGGTCAGCGGGGAGATGGTGAAACGCGCGGCGATGTCGTCGTTGGTCATGCCGGTGGCGACGAGCCGGACCACCTCGCGCTCCCGGTCGGTCAGCCCGGCGCCGGGCAGATCGGGTGCCTGCGGTGGTACGGACGGCAGGTGCGCCCGCGACGCGAGGGCGGCCATCGCCTTCGGCGAGAGCAGCGTCTGCCCGCGCGCGGCCAGGCGCACGGCGTCGACGACCGTCTCCGGGTCGGCGTCCTTGCCGAGATATCCGCGGGCGCCCGCGGCCACCGCGTCGAGCACGTTGGCGTCGTTCTCGAACGTGGTGAGCACCAGCACGGCGACGCCCGGCTCGGCGGCGATCCGGCGGGTCGCCTCGAGGCCGTCCATGACCGGCATCCGCAGGTCCATGAGGACGACGTCGACCCCACCGGCCCGGACGGCCTCGACCGCGGCCGCCCCGTCGGCGGCCTCACCGGCCACCTCGATGCCCGGCTCCGACTCGAGGATGCCGCGCAGCCCGGCCCGGATCAGGGCCTGGTCGTCGGTGATGAGCACCCGCACGCTCATAGCGGCAGCTCCACTGTTGCCCGGAACATGGTCCCCCGTCGGTCGGCGCTCAGGTGGCCGCCGGCCGCCGCCACCCGTTCCCGCATGCCGATCAGACCGTAGCCCGGCGTGCCCGCCGCCGTGGCCGCGACCGGGTTCGACACCTCGACGACCAGGCTTCCGCCCCCGATCCGGACGGCCAGCTCGACCGGCCCGTGCCCGTGCTTGCGGGCGTTGGTGAGCAGCTCCTGGACGACCCGGTAGGCGGTCATCCCGGCCAGATCCGGCACCCGGCCGGGGTCGCCCTCGCGCTCGACGGCGATGTCCATGCCGCCGGCCCGCAAGGTGGCGACCAGATCCTCGACACCGGCCAGCCCCGCCGGCGGCTCGTCGGTCTCCCGCAGCACCCGCAGCATGCCGGCCATCTCCCGCAGCACCGTCCCGGTCGCCGCCTCGGCCTCCCGCAGCGCCGCCTCGGCCCGGTCGGCGTCGGCCCGCAACGTCCGCCGGGCCAGCCCGGTGTGCAGCTTGATCACGGCCACCTGGTGACCGACCACGTCGTGCAGGTCCCGGGCGATCCGCAGCCGCTCCTCGGCCACCCGCCGCTGCGCCTCGGCCTCCCGCGTCTCGACCGCCCACCGCGCCCGCTCCTCGATGGCCGCGATGTACTGCTGCCGCGACCGGATAGCCGCCCCCGACCCGGCCGCGCCCAGCGTCCAGACCGCCAGCGTCACGGTCGCGGTGAGCCCGGGAGGAGCCTGCGCGACCGCGAGAACCGCATAGAGCTCGGCGAACGTGAGCACGGCGGCGGCCACGGCGAGCTTCCCGCCCCGGCGCATGAAAAGGTTGGTCAGCGCCAATTGCAGCGCCCCGGCCATGACCCCCGACCACAGCCCCGGCACGGCCAGCACGGCCATCGCGCAGAACCCGGCGACCCAGCCCGCCACCGCCGCCCGCCGCCACCCCAGCAGCAACGCCAGCGTGACCAGGGTCGCGCCGAGGGCCGGCCCGTCGCGGGCCCCGGTGACGAGCCCGGCGACGGCGAAGCCGAGGATCACGAGACAGGCCAGCGTGAACCAGGTCTCGGCCCACCACAGATAGCGCAGCGCCAGCCCTTTGATCATGATCATCCAAGCTATCCGACTCCGCGGAGGCCGCGGCACTAACGTGGCGTTGTGCTCATCGAAGCGAGTGACGGAACCCGAGTGGACCTGAGACCGGTGCGCTGGCAGTTCCCGGCCGACGCCGGCGAGTGGGACGACCAGTGGCTGGTCATCGATGGCACCGTCGACCTCGGCGACCGAACCTGGTCGTTCACGGACCCCTGCCTTCTCATCGGAGAGGCACACGACCTGACCGCGTGGCTCCGCCAGGTGGCGGCCGGTCGAGTCGGGCTATCGCTGTCGTTCATCGAGCCCGTTCTCAGCCTTTCCGCAGCCGCATGCGGCGACGAACTCGTCGTCCGCTTCTCCTTCACTGCCGAAGCCGCCGCGCCCTGGCCGCGCGAGAACAATCCGGTCGAGTTGCGGGTCCGGCCCGCCCAGATCCTGGCGGCCGCGGACGATTGGCAGCGGGAACTGGACGCCCTGCCCTCGCGATCGTTCACGAGCACCGAGTGATCGATACACGTGGCTTCCCTCGCGAGGGTCCCGGCGACCCCGTCATCGCAAGCGCCCTCGCGACGCCTTACGTGCGGGCCAAGGTCGCGTCCGCGCTGGCCCTCGAATATCTGCGCTCGATCGGCGTGGACTCCGAGCCGTCCGACTGAGGCCGTGAGCGAGGGTGCCGGCGCGGTGTTGTGCCTAACCGATGTCGGGAGCGCGACCGAGGACACTGTGGATCGCGTGGGGGAGTGACGATGGCGGGGCCGGAGCGGCCCGGGTGTGGCCGCCGGCTCAGGGGATGATCGCGATGGCGTTGCAGCCGTGGCCGCTGGTGCGGCAGGGGGACAAGGCTCACCCCGTACCGAGCCTTCAATATCACCTGCGGGCCCGCGGGCACACCGTGACCGTGGACGGGGACTTCGGGCCCAAGACGAACTCCGCCGTGCGGGCGTTCCAGCAGTCGAAGGGCCTGGCCGTCGACGGCATCGTCGGGCCGGCCACCTGGAAGGCGCTCGTTCTGACCGTGCGGTCCGGTGACCGTGGCGATGCCGTGAAGTCCGTGCAGGAGGAGTTCCAGTACCGCAACCAGTCCGGTGACCCGAACAACGCGCCGCTGGTGGACGGGATCTTCGGGCCGGTCACCGAGACCGTGGTGATCGACTGGCAGCAGTTCCTGCACGACAACGACGAGCCCGCCATGGCGGTCGACGGGATCGTCGGCCCCATGACGTGGCAGTCGTTGATCAGCGGGATGTACGCGGGCTAGCTACAGAGCGGCGGGGGCCTTGGCCCGGCGCCAGCGGTTGGCCTCGGCCGGGGCCTTCTTCTCCACCGGGCGGCGCACGGCCGCCTGGCCACGGTTGGGCAGCGACAGCCGGAAGACCTTGTACCAGGCCGAGGCCACCTGCTTGGGGAGCGGGCCCGCCGTGTAGGTCAGGCCGTACCTCTGGAACAGGTCCTGGATCTTGGGGGCGATCTCCTTGTAGCGGTTGCTCGGCATGTCCGGGAACAGGTGGTGCTCGATCTGGTGGGACAGGTTGCCGGTCATCAGGTGCATGGCCTTGCTGCCGCTGATGTTGGCCGAGCCGAGCATCTGCCGCAGGTACCACTCGCCGCGGGTCTCGCCCTCGATCGACGTCTTCTCGAAGGTCTCGACGCCGTTCGGGAAGTGGCCGCACATGATGACCGAGTGGCTCCACAGGTTGCGGATCAGGTTGGCCGTGGCGTTGGCGGCGATGGTGTGCAGGAACGACGGCCCGGACAGGGCCGGGTGCACCACGTAGTCCTTCAGGACCTGCTTGCCGATCTTCTTGCGGACCGCTTTGAGGCCGGCGCGGAACTTGGGGTCGCGACGGCTTTCCTTGGTGGCCAGGTTCTTGCCGAGTTCGAGGTCGTACGCGGCGATGCCGTACTCGAAGAAGCAGGCGTTGATGAAGTTGTAGAACGGCTGGCCCAGGTGCGCCGGGTGCCACTTCTGGTCCTCGTCGACGCGCATGATGCCGTAGCCGAGGTCGTTGTCGCGGCCGACCACGTTCGTGTACGTGTGGTGCAGCTCGTTGTGCGAGTGCTTCCACTGCTCGGCCGGGGAGGCGTGGTCCCATTCCCACTTCGTCGAGTGGATCTTCGGGTCGCGCATCCAGTCCCACTGGCCGTGCAGGATGTTGTGGCCGATCTCCATGTTCTCGAGGATCTTGGCGATCGACAGGCCGGCCGTGCCGACCAGCCAGGCCGGCGGGAACAGCGAGAAGAGCAGGACCCCGCGGCTGCCGAGTTCCAAGCCGCGCTGCCAGGCGATCACCCGGCGGATGTACGCGGCGTCCTTCTCGCCCCGGCTGCCCATGACCTCGTCGCGGATGGCGTCGAGCTCGACGCCGATCTGCTCGATGTCCGCAGGCGTCAGGTGGGCGATCGGGTTGGACTCTTTGCGCTGGATCGTCGTCATGCAGGTTCCTCTTTGCTCAGGCGTCGATGGTGCAGGGGCCCGCGGGGGCCGAGATGCAGGTCTGTACGGGGATGCTGTCGCCGGGCTCGGCGACGGTGAGCTGCCCGTCGCGCAGGTCGCGCACGGCGCCTTCGCGCAGCGGCAGCACGCAGCTGAAGCAGATGCCCATCCGGCAGCCGGACGGCATGAGCACGCCCGCGGCCTCACCGGAGTCGAGCAGCGGCTCGGATCCGTCGGTCTCGACGACCGTGCCGGACTGGGTGAAGGTGACCGTTCCGCCGCCGTCCCCGCTGATCAGCGTGGGCCGGAAGCGCTCGGTGCGCAGCAGATGGCCTGCTTCGGCGTCGGCCCAGTGGGTCTCGAGGTCGTCCAGCATCTCGTTCGGCCCGCAGGCCCAGGCCCGCCGCTCGAACAGGTCGGGCACCAGTTCGTCGAGGTCGGCCGGCTTGAGGCGGCCGTCGGCCCGGGTGTGCCGCTCGATCAGGCGGATCCGCCCGTCGGCGGCCATCGCGCGCAGCTCGGAGCCGAAGACCACCGCCTCGCGGGTGCCGGCCGAGTGCACGACGACGACGTCGGAGAGCTCGTGCAGGGCGCTGCGCAGCATGCCCATGACCGGGGTGATGCCGCTGCCCGCGGTGACGAACAGGGCCTTGGCCGGCCGGGGCGCGCACAGCTGGAACTCGCCGGTGGGCGGGTCGAGGTGCAGGATCCAACCCCGCTTCGCGTTCCGTACGAGGTGATTGCTGACCACGCCCTCGGGAACCGCGTTGACGGTGATGGTGATCCGGCCGTCGGTGCGCCGGGGCGAACTGGTGATCGAGTACGAGCGCCACAGCCGTACGCCGTCGACGTCCACCCCGACCCGCACGTACTGACCCGGCTCGTGCCGCACCCAGCCGCGGCCGGGCCGCAGGAGCAGGGTGACGCTGTTCGCCGTCTCCGGGCGCACGGCGTCGACCTTCGCGCGGAGCACGTTGGCGTTCCGCAGCGGAGCGATCACGTCGAGATAGTCGGCGGGCACCACCGGCGTGGTGATCAGTTCGACCACCCGCCAGGCACTGCCCCGTATGTTGCGCATCACAGCCACATAACGAGTTTCCTGCGTTCCGGAGGTAGATTCCTGACCGGAGGAAGTGAACAGCACCGCGTTTTTTGTTCGCAGGAGACAAGACGAGGCGATTAAACGATGAGTGACGCTCTCCCGGATGTCAGAACTTTCCGGCTCGCGCCGGAAGTCGTCGCCCCGCTGAAGATGCGCCTGCCCGACGTGGCGTTGCGGACCATCGATGCCATCATGACCGAAGTTCCCGCGTACGCCGTGCCCTTCGCCGGTGATCTCGGTCCCAAGATCGAGCGAGCCGTACGGGCCGCCCTGGGCACCTTCCTCGAATTGGTGTCCCGGGCCGACGGCCCCGAGCCGCAGTCGCCGCTCGGGCCGGCGCTCGAGGGGGCGTACGCGCTGGGAAGGGGTGAGGCCCGCAACGGCCGCAGCCTGGACGCGCTGCTGGGTGCCTACCGGGTGGGAGCCCGCGTCTCGTGGCACGAGCTGGCCGCCATCAGCGTCAGCAGCGGGCAGCCGGCCGCGACCATCGCCCACTTCGCTGAGCTGGTCTTCGCCTACATCGACGAGCTCTCCGCGGCCAGCGTGGCCGGGCACGCCGACCAGCTGGCCTCCTCCGGCCGGGCCCGGATCCGCGACCTCGAACAGCTGGCCCAGGCCCTGCTGGCCGGCGAACCGGAGCACGTGGTCGTCGCGGCCGCCGAGCGCGCCGACTGGTCGCCGCCGCGCACGCTGACCGCCGTGCTCGTCCCCGAGCACTCCACCCGCACGGTCGTCGACCTGCTCGACCCCCGGACGTTGCAGCTCAGCGAGGTGCTGCTGGTGCCGGACATGGACGGCTCGGCGCGGGCCGCCGTACTGGGCCTGCTGCGCGGCCAGAGCGCGGTGGTCGGCCCGGCGCGGCCGTGGCTGCGGGCCAAGGCGTCGTACGACCGGGCGGTGCGCACCTCGGAGCTGATCGGCCCGGCCACCACCCGGACGGTCGTCGACACCGAGGACCACTTGGCCGAACTGGTGCTCACGGCCGACCCGCAGGCCCTGGCCGACCTGCGGTCGAAGGTGCTGGCGCCGCTCGGCTCCGGCCCCGACGCCAAGCTCGTCGAGACGCTGCGCAGCTGGCTGCGCCATCAGGGCCGCCGCGAGGACGTCGCCGCCGAGCTGTTCATCCATCCGCAGACGGTCCGCTACCGGATGACCAGACTGCGCGAGCTGTACGGAGACCGGCTCCGTGACCCGGAGTGGACGTCCGCTCTGATCATCGCGCTGGCCGTTCCGGGTTGACGCTCATCGATGTATGGTGAGGGGGCTCCCATTGTTAACGTTAACTACGTCGGAGATCCCCATGCCTGTCACCCGCCGGAGCCTGCTGTTCGCCGCCGCGCTCTCCCCCGTCCTCACCCGCGCAACGCCCGCCCTCGCCGCCGAGCTCCCGCCCACCCGCCCCGACCTCGGCGTCGCGGCCCAGCCGTTCGAGCTCGGCCAGGTGCGGCTCACCGCCGGCCGGTTCCTGGACAACCAGAACCGGACGCTGAGCTACCTGCGCTTCGTCGACGTCGACCGGCTGCTGTACGTCTTCCGGGCCAACCACGGGCGGTCCACCGGCGGGGCCGCGGCCAACGGCGGCTGGGACGCGCCGAGCTTCCCGTTCCGCAGCCACGTGCAGGGGCACTTCCTGACCGCGTGGGCGCAGGCGTGGGCGGTGCTCGGCGACACGGCCTGCCGCGACAAGGCGAACTACATGGTGGCCGAGCTGGCGAAATGCCAGGCCGCGAACGGCTACCTGTCCGGCTTCCCCGAGTCGGACTTCACGGCGCTGGAGGCCCGGACCCTCAGCAACGGCAACGTGCCGTACTACTGCGTCCACAAAACCCTCGCCGGCTTGCTCGACGTGTGGCGCTACATCGGCAACACCCAGGCCCGCACGGTGCTGCTGGCGCTCGCCGGGTGGGTCGACACGCGTACCTCCAAATTGTCGTCGTCCCAGATGCAGGCGATGCTCGGTACCGAGTTCGGCGGCATGAACGCCGTGCTCACCGACCTGTACCAGCAGACCGGCGACGCCCGCTGGCTGACCGTGGCCCAGCGCTTCGACCACGCGGCCGTCTTCAACCCGCTGGCCTCCGGCGTGGACCAGCTGGCCGGGCTGCACGCCAACACGCAGGTGCCCAAGTGGATCGGCGCCGCCCGCGAGTACAAGGCCACGGGCACCACCCGCTACCGCGACATCGCGGCCAACGCCTGGAACTTCACGGTTGGCGCGCACACGTACGCCATCGGCGGCAACAGCCAGGCCGAACACTTCCGCGCCCCCAACGCGATCGCGTCGTACCTGACCAACGACACGTGCGAGCACTGCAACACGGTCAACATGCTGCGGCTCACCCGCGAGCTGTGGCTGACCGACCCGAACCGGGCCGCGTACTTCGACTTCTACGAGCAGGCCGTGCTCAACCACGTCATCGGCGCGCAGAACCCGGCCGACGCCCACGGCCACGTCACGTACTTCACGCCGCTGCGCCCCGGCGGCCGCCGCGGCGTCGGCCCCGCCTGGGGAGGCGGCACGTGGAGCACCGACTACGGCACCTTCTGGTGCTGTCAGGGCACCGGCGTCGAGGTCAACACGCGGCTGATGGACTCCATCTACTTCCGCGACGGCACCACCCTGACGGTGAACCTGTTCGTGCCGTCGACGCTGAACTGGTCCGAGCGGGGCCTCACGGTCACCCAGACCACGGCGTTCCCGGCCGCCGACACCACGACGCTGACGCTGGCCGGCACGATGAGCGGCACCTGGAGCATCCGTGTCCGGATCCCGTCGTGGACCTCGGACGCGACCGTCACCGTCAACGGCCAAGCGGTGGCGGTCACCGCCGCCCCCGGTTCCTACGCCACGATCACCAGGGTCTGGGCTCCCGGCGACACCGTCGTCGTGCGCCTGCCGATGCGCCTGATCGCCAGGCCCGCCAACGACAACCCCGGCATCCAGGCCATGGCGTACGGGCCGGTGGTACTGGCCGGCAACTACGGGAACGCGGCGCTGTCCGCGCCGCCCGCCCTCGACGTCGCCTCCGTGCGCCGCACGAGCGGCCTGGCCTTCACCGCCACCGCGAACGGCGCCACGGTCAACCTGGGCCCGTTCTATGACGCGCACGGCTTCAACTACGCCGTCTACTGGAGCACCACGCGGGCCTACAAGCTGGTGAACGCGGCCACCGGCCTGGTGCTCGGCATCAAGGACATGTCGGTGGCCAACGGCGGCCTCGCCCTGACGTGGGACGACACCGGCACGGCGGACCACCGCTGGATCCAGATCCCGGACGGCGACGGCATCCGGCTGCGCAACCTCAACAGCGGCAAGGTCCTGGGTGTCGAGAACATGTCCACCGCCGACAACGCGCGTGTCATGCAGTGGGACGACAACGGTACGGCCGACCACCGCTGGATCCTGGTTCCCGCCGGCGACGGCCTCTACAAGCTCCGCAACGCCAACAGCGGCAAACTGCTGGGCGCCCTCAACGGCGGCACCGCGCGCGGCACCCAGGTCGTGCAGGACAGCCGAGACACGGTGTGGCGCGTCGTGCCCGTCTAGGAGCGCGCCTGCTCCGCAGCTACGCCTGACTTCGCAGAACCCGCTGCAGGGCCGAGCGGCCGGCCGGTCCCCAGTTCGGCTTCCCGCCGGGCCGGCCGCGCTCGCCGTTCTGGCCCATCAGCATGAGAAACAGGCACTTCATGGCGGCCAGCCCACGCGCACGCCGTACGGTCGCCTCGTCCACCGGCGGGTAGCGGTCGAAGAACCGCGAGGCGCCCCCGTCGGGCAGCAGCAACCACGCGGCCGCGATGTCCCACGCCGGATCGCCGGCGAAGAGCGCGCCGAAGTCGACGACGCCCGCGAGCGTGCCGTCGGCGACGACGACGTTCGCGGGATGCAGGTCGCCGTGCACCCACACTCGTGGTCCCGGCCAGGGGGGAGTCGCCGCCGCCTCGTCCCACACGGCCCGGATGTCACCCGCGGCGAAGCCGAAGGCGTCGAGGTCCACCGCGCCGAGGAAGCGCTCGAACCCGTCCCGGGAGTCCCTGGGGTGGGTGCCGAAGTCCGAGGCGCCCGGCGCTTCCGGCGGAGCCGGCACATGCAGCGCCTGGAGGAACGCGGCAAGCACGTCGGCCGCGTGGTCGCCGCGGGTGATCGCCGTCTGGTCCAGCGGAGTGCCGGGGACCCAGGTCATGACGGTCCACATCTTGGGCAAGCGCGCGGAGGGCGAACCGTCGCGCACCGGAGTGGGAATGGGAAGAGGCAGGCGTGCGGCCAGCACGAGCAGCCAGCGGCGCTCCTTGAGCTGCGGGCCGGGGCTCGTGTCCATCCGCTGCACCCGGACGGCCAGGTCGTCGCCGAGGCGCCACATCTGGTTACCCCAGCCGCCCGCGACTTCGCTGAGGGGCCGGTCGGCCAGGTCCGGGTGCTGCTCTCGCAGCAGCGCACGGACCAGATCTTCGCTGACCTCGATCTCCGGCTCAGTCACGGCTGGCCACGCTACCCGGCGCCGGGTCGGTGGCTCTCAACCACTAGGCCCCACCCGACCGAAAGTGAACGTTCTCTATAGACCGAGACAGACCTAGCGAAGCCGTACTCCCCTTGACGGCTCCGCTAGGCCTTACTCTCACTCGATGTCCACGGCGCCGAATTCACGTCGAGACGTGTGAACGCTAACACACCACAGTGATCGATACCAGCCTGCACGGCAGCAAGGGAATGCCGTTCTCAGGAGGGCGGCTCGGCCACGCTGGCGCGGGAGACGAGGGTGGGCGCTATGACGCGGCGGGCCGTCGTCGGTGGGGCGCCGGACTCGATCTGGGCCAGGAGCATGTCGATGCCGGCGCGGGCCACGGCGTCGAAGTCGGGGCGGATCGTGGTCAGCGGGGGCGTGTAGTACGCGGCCTGCGGTACGTCGTCGAAGCCCACGATGCTGATCTCGGCGGGAACGCGGCGGCCCTGCTCGTTGAGGGCGCGGAGAAGGCCGAGCGCCATGTGGTCGTTGCCGGTGAAGACGGCGGTCACCTCGGGCAGACGGGCCAGGAGCTTGCCGTTGCGGTAACCGGACTCGGCGCTCCAGTCCCCGATCAGCAACGGCGGCGGTTCCACGCCGGCCGCGCGCAGTGCTTCCTCCCAGCCGCGGACGCGGCCGTTGGCGTCGAACCAGTCCTGCGGTCCGGAGACGTGCCAGACGGTCGAATGGCCCGCGGCCAGCAGGTGTTCCGTGGCGGCGCGCCCGCCGGCCACCTGGTCGACAGTCACCCGCGTGCTCTCCCGGCTCGGATCGCCGTCGATGGTGACCAGCGGAATGTCCGCGGGCAGGGCCGCCAGCGCCGACTCGGCGCTGGTCACCGGGGCGATCACCACCAGTCCGGCCACGCGCTGGTCCATGTGGCGCTCGACGGCGCGGGCGATGGAGCGTTCATCGAGAGTACGCACGTTGCCCACGTTCACGGCGAACCCGCTGTCCTGCGCCGCCTGCTCGAACGCGTTCAACATCGACGCGGGCCCGAACAGCGCCGTGTTCGGCGCGACCACCCCGATCACCGCCGACGTGCCGGTGACCAGAGCCCGGGCCGTACGGTCGGGCCGGTACCCGAGCTCAGCGATAGCGGCGCGCACCTTGAGACGTGTCGGCTCACTGACGTTCGGATGCTCGTTCAGCACCCGCGACACGGTCTGATGCGACACCCCCGCCAGCCGGGCGACATCCATCATCCCCGGCGGCCGCCCGCGCTTCACCCTCACCCGCACCCCACATCTTGTCCTTGCCGGAAGAATAGTCGCGCCGCGCAGCCCGAACCCGTCAACGAAACGCAGCACACACCGCCGACGGCGGCCGGCCGCGCCGCAAGACGAGCCCCCATCACGAAAACGCGGCATTCAACAGCGGCGAGGCGCGGAACGTCGCATGTCGTTCGGATGGCCGCGCACCGGGGGTAAGGCGCCCCGAGGAAACGTGGCCCCCGCTCACGCTGCCCGAGCACCGTGCTCCGACCCGTCGGCCGAGCGTCACCGCATCCTGAGGTTCCGCGCCCGGCCTGGACCACCGGCGGATCCGCAGTGTCGCGTCCGGTTCAGATTGTCGCGTTTGGTTGGCAGCGCCGCGCCCGGCCTGGACCACCGGCCGGTCCGCAGTATCGCGGCCGGTCCAGATTGTCGCGCCCGGTCTGCAGCGCCGCGCCCGGTCCGCGCTACCGGGCCAGTCCGGAGTCGTCCGGTCCGCAGGCGTCGCGGTGGTCCGGAGTGTCATTCCCGGTCCGCGCTAACGGTCCGCAGGGTCACGGCCGGTCCGCAGCGCCGCGCCGCCGGGGCCGGTCCGGAGTGTCGCGGCCGGTTCGCGCCACCGAGCCGGTCCGCAGAGCCGCGCCCGGTCCGCGCTACCGGGTCGGTCCGCAGTTTCGCGGCCGGTCCGCGCCACCGAGCCGGTCCGCAAAGCCGCGCTCGATCCGCAAAGCCGCGCTCGGTCCGCGCTACGGGGGCCGATCCGGAGTGCCACGCCCGGTCCGCACTACCGGGCCGGTCCGCATTTTCGCGGCCGGTCCGGATTGTCGCGTTTGGTTTGCAGCGCCGCACTTGGTGCGTGGCGCCGCGCCGGGTCCGAGGGCGCCGCGCCCGGTTCGCGGGCGTCAGGCCCAGTCGAGGGCGCCGCGCCCGGTCCGGAGGCGCCAGGCCCAGTCGAGGGCGTGCGGGGCCGCCCGCCTTGTCGAACGGAGGGGCGGCGAGCGCGGCCGTGGTAACCGTCGAGCGAGTGTTCGAGCCGCCAGGGGCGCGGAGGTCAGGGCGCCGGGATGACGGCGTGTGGGCGAGGGGTGAAGATCGTCGGGTGGTGGAAGAGATGTTTCCCGATGTGGTCCTGCGGACGGCGCGGCTGACTCTGCGGGCGCCGGGCGAGGGTGACGTGGATGCGATCGTGGCCGCTGTGGCGGATTCGGGTACGCGGCGGTGGCTGCCGCTTCCGCAACCGTACGGGCGGGAGCAGGCGGTGGCCTTCGTGGTCGAGAAGGCGCCCGAGGTGCGGGCGAGTGGGCGTGGCCTGATCCGCGCGATCGAGTGCGACGGCGTTCTGGCCGGGATGATCGACCTGAAGAAGACCGACTGGCGGCATCGGACGGCCGAGGTCGGCTACTGGGCGGCGCCCGCGGCCCGCGGGCGGGGGGTGATGACCGAGGCGACCGCCGCGCTGTCCCGCTGGGTGCTGACCGAGGCGGCCTTCGAGCGGGTGGTCCTGCGCATCGCGCCCGGCAACGAGGCGTCGATCCGGGTCGCCGAAAAGGCCGGTTTCACGTACGAGGGTCTCGCCCGCAACGCCGGCATCGTCCCCGCCGGCCGGGTCGATCTGGCGATCTACTCGCTCACCCCCGCCGACCTCAGCTAGCAGCCGCCCCGGGTGGTGGCCGCCCCGGGTGATGGCCGCCCCGGGTGGTGGCCGCCCCGGGCGGTGGCCGCTCCAGGCGGTGGCCGCTTCGGGTCGCGGCCAGTCTGAGAAACGGCTGAGCTGGCCGATTTTCTGGTCCGGGCTGGCGGCCGATCAGGGAGAGCGGCCGTGTTGGGCGACGCTAGGCAAGTGGTCGGCCTGGGCGAGCGGCCGTTATGGGCGAGCTAGACAAGTGGTCGAGTTGAGCGAGCAGTCGGGCTGGGCGAGCGGTCGGGCTGGGCGAGCGGTCGGGCCGGGCGAGCGGTCGGGCCGGGCAAGCGGTCGAGCCGGGCAAGCGGGGCGAGCGGTTGAGCGGCCGAGCCGGGCGAGCGGCCGAGCTGGGGCGCCTGGCCGGGCGAGGCTAGCGGGACGGGGGAGGGCCGGTGCTCGCCCGCGGCACGAGGTGGGGGGCCACGAGCACGCGGTCGGTGGTGGAGTCGCCGGACATGTGTTCCAGGAGGAGGGTCAGGGCTCGGCGGCCCAGTTCGCGGAAGTCCTGGCGCACCGTGGTCAGTGGGGGCAGGAAGTAGCCCGCGTCCGGCATGTCGTCGAAGCCGACGATGCTCACGTCCTCGGGGACTCGGCGGCCCGCCTCGTGCAGGGCGCGCAGGACGCCCAGGGCTATCCGGTCGTTGGCGCAGAAGATGGCCGTCACCGTCGGGTCGGCGGCCAGGGTGCGGCCCCGGGCGTAGCCCGACTCGGCGTCCCACCAGCCGGGGGCGGCGGGTGGGACCACCGCGCCGGCCGCGTACAGGGTGCCTCGCCAGCCCTCCACCCGTTCCTGCGCCTCGGGCCAGTCGGCGGGGCCGGCCACGTGGTGGACCGTGCGGTGGCCCAGGTCCAGCAGGTGCTGGGTGGCCAGGCAGGCGCCGGCCGCGTTGTCGATGCCGACCGTGGGGGCCGCGTCCGACTGGCCGGCGGTGCCGACCGCCACGCAGCGCAGCGACGGTGGGGCCTGGGCCAGGGCGCTGGTGACGGTCAGTTTCGGGGCGATGGCGATGACGCCGTCGACGGCGTGCTGGGTGAGGCGGTCGACCGCCTCGACCACGTGGCGGCGTTCCAGGTCGCGGACCGAGGCGATGCTGACCAGGTAGCCGGCGTCGCGGGCGGCGCTCTCGATGGCGTACAGCATCGACGCCGGCCCGAACAGGGTGGTCTCGAAGCCGATGATGCCGAGGGTGTCGGACTGGCGGGTGACCAGTGTGCGGGCGGCCAGGTTGCGGCGGTAGTTCAGCGACTGCATGGCTTCGAGCACGCGCAGCCGGGTCTCCTGCCGCACGTTGGGGTGGTTGTTCAGGACCCGCGACACGGTTTGGTGCGAGACGCCGGCCAGTTTGGCGACGTCGCGCATGACCGTGAGCCGGGGCCGGGACCGATCGCCGTCGGACGATGGCAAGAACGAACCTCCGAAGGCAAGGAGCGGCAGGTTTGTGAGCGTGAACATCGCACAAGCTCTGCCCGGCTGTCCATAGGCGACCGCGCGTTCAGCACCCAAGGCAATCGCCCGGTAACAAACCGATGGCGAAACCTTGACGGAGCGTTTGAGAACGGTAACACTGCTGAAACGCGGTGCCCGGATGGGCCGCGACTCTCCTCTCGATGCTCCGCTCGGTGTCTCACGGTCGCGCTGACGACCATCTCTGAATGCGTGAACGTTAACAATTTGGAGGGCCCTGTGCTCAAGAAAATTTCCGTGGCGATGGTCGGTGGGCTCCTGCTCGCCTCGACCCTGGCCGGTTGTGGCGGCGACGACGGTGGCTCCGGCTCGGGCGGCGGCGGCGATGACAAGATCACGCTCGGCTTCTCGCAGGTCGGCGCGGAGAGCGGCTGGCGTACGGCCAACACCAAGTCCATCCAGGAGGCGGCCGCCGCCGAGGGCATCGACCTGAAGTTCTCCGACGCCCAGGGCAAGCAGGAGAAGCAGATCGAGGCGATCCGCTCCTTCATCACCCAGCGGGTCGACGTCATCGCCTTCTCGCCCGTCGTCGAGTCGGGCTGGGACCCGGTGCTCAAGGAGGCCAAGGACGCCGGCATCCCGGTGATCCTGACCGACCGCGCGGTCGACTCCAAGGACACGTCGCTGTACAAGACCTTCCTCGGCTCCGACTTCGTCGAGGAGGGCAAGAAGGCCGGCGAGTGGCTGACCAAGGAGTACGACGGCAAGACCGACCCGGTCAACATCGTCGAGCTGCAGGGTACGCCGGGCGCGGCGCCCGCGATCGACCGCAAGACCGGCTTCGAGGACGTCATCAAGGCCGACCCGAAGTTCAAGATCGTCGCCTCGCAGACCGGCAAGTTCGAGCGCACCAGCGGCAAGCAGACGATGGAGACGTTCCTGCAGTCCGTCAAGGACATCGACGTGCTCTACGCGCACAACGACGACATGGGCCTGGGCGCCATCGAGGCGATCGAGGCGGCCGGCAAGAAGCCCGGTCAGGACATCAAGATCATCACCGTCGACGCGGTCAAGGACGGCATGACGGCCCTCTCCGAGAACAAGATCAACTTCATCGTGGAGTGCAGCCCGCTGCTCGGCCCACAGCTGATGGAGCTGGTCAAGAAGGTCAAGAACAAGGAGGAGGTCCCCACCCGGATCCTCACCAAGGAGACGACCTTCACCCCCGAGCAGGCGAAGGCCGCCCTGCCGGACCGCAAGTACTAAAGGACCGCTGATCAGGGTCACCCCGGCCGCCACCGGGGTGACCCGCAGCCCGTGAACGGAGTGGATGAATGGGTGAGCCACCCGCGGTCCTCGAGATGACCGGAATCCAGAAGATCTTCCCCGGCGTCGTCGCGCTCGACGGCGTCGATTTCCGGCTGTTGCCCGGCGAGATCCACGCCCTCATGGGCGAGAACGGCGCCGGCAAGTCGACCCTGATCAAGGTGCTCACCGGCGTGTACGGGATCGACGGCGGCGACATCAAGCTCAGCGGCCGGGACGTGCTGTTCACCGGCCCGCTGCAGGCGCAGGAAGCCGGCATCAGCACCGTCTATCAAGAGGTCAACCTCTGCGCCAACCTCTCGGTCGCCGAGAACATCTTCATCGGCCGCCAGCCGCGCCGCTTCGGCCGCATCCAGTGGTCCGAGATGCGCAAGCGCTCGGCCGGCCTGCTCAAGCGCCTGGACCTCGACCTCGACGTGTCGGCCCCGCTGAACACGTACTCCCTGGCCGTGCAGCAGATGGTGGCGATCGCCCGCGCCGTCGACATCGACGCCAAGGTACTCATCCTCGACGAGCCGACCTCCAGCCTGGACGCCTCCGAGGTGGCCCAGCTCTTCGCGATCATGCGGCGGCTGCGCGACTCCGGGGTGGCCATCCTGTTCGTCTCCCACTTCCTCGACCAGATCTACGAGGTGGCCGACCGGATCACGGTGCTGCGCAACGGCGCCCTGATCGGCGAGTACCGCACGGCCGAGCTGCCCCAGGTCGAGCTGGTCCGCAAGATGATCGGCAAGGAACTGGCCACGCTCGAGCAGCTGGAGAGCCGCCCGCGCGAGTCGGCCGAGCAGATCGAGCGCGGCGAGCCCGTCCTGCGGGCCGAGAACCTCGGCCGGAAGGGCGCCATCGCGCCGTTCGACCTCACCATCCACGCCGGCGAGGTGGTCGGGCTGGCCGGGTTGCTGGGCTCCGGCCGTACCGAATTGGCCCGGCTCCTCTTCGGCGCCGACAAGGCCGACAGCGGCAAGCTCGAGCTCGACGGCAAACCGGTGTCGATGCGGTCGCCGCGCAACGCGATGGCGCACGGCATCGCCTTCTCGTCGGAGAACCGCCGCACCGAGGGCGTGATCGGCGAGCTCACCGTCCGCGAGAACATCATCCTGGCCCTGCAGGCCGCGCGGGGCTGGACCCGGCCCATCGCCAAGCGCCGCCAGGACGAACTGGTCGGCAAATACATCAAGGCCCTGCAGATCAGACCCGACAACCCCGAGATTCCGGTACGGAATCTGAGCGGCGGCAACCAGCAGAAGGTGCTCCTGGCCCGCTGGCTGATCACCGAGCCCAAGCTTCTGATCATCGACGAGCCGACCCGCGGCATCGACGTCGGCGCCAAGGCCGAGATCCAGCGCCTGGTCGCCGAGCTGTCCAGCGGCGGCATGGCCGTGCTGTTCGTCAGCGCCGAGCTCGAGGAGGTGCTCCGCCTCAGCCACAAGATCGAGGTGCTGCGGGACCGGCGCCTGGTCGAGGAGCTCGACAACACCGGCGACGTCGACGCCGACCGCATCATGCGGACCATCGCCAGCGGAGCTACCTCATGAAAAAAGCGATGAAGAGCCGGCTCATGTGGCCGGTCGCCATGCTCGTGGTGCTGCTGCTCTGCGCGCTCATCTTCTCCGACGGTTTCTTCGACATCCGGATCCAGGACGGGCACCTGTTCGGGACGCCGGTCAACATCCTGCGGGCCAGCGCGCCCCTGGTCCTGGTCGCGATCGGCATGACGCTGGTCATCTCGACCGGCGGCATCGACCTGTCGGTCGGGTCGGTGATGGCCGTCTCCGGCGCCATGGCCTGCCTGATCATCGGCGACCTGAGCAACCAGAACAGCGTCGGCGGGGTGGCGATCGCGGTGCTCGCGGCCATCGCGTTGTCGCTGGTGCTCGGCCTCTGGAACGGCTTCCTGGTGGCGGTGCTGGGTATCCAGCCGATCATCGCGACGCTGATCCTGATGGTGGCCGGCCGCGGCCTGGCCCAGCTGATCACGTCGGGGCAGATCATCAACGTGCAGTCGAGCCCGTACAAGGTGATCGGCGCCGGCTACGTGCTCGGCCTGCCGGTGTCGGTGCTGATCGCGGCGGTGGTCCTCGCGATCACGGTGCTGCTCACCCGGCGTACAGCCCTGGGACTGCTCCTGGAATCCGTCGGCGGCAGCCCGGTGGCCAGCCGGCTCGCGGGCATCCAGGCCCGCCGGTTCACCGTGATGGTGTACGTCGTCTCGGCCGCCTGCGCCGGCATCGCCGGGCTGATCTACAGCTCGAACGTGTCCAGCGCCGACGGCAACAACGCCGGCAACCTGATCGAGCTCGACGCCATCCTGGCCGTGGTCATCGGCGGCACCGCGCTGACCGGCGGCCGGTTCTCGCTGGCCGGCACCACGCTGGGCGCGCTGCTGATCGCCACGCTCGACACGACCGCCCAGTCCGTGGGCATCCCGCCCGAGGCGACCCTGGTCTTCAAGGCCGTCGTGGTCGTGGTGCTCTGCCTCGCCCAGTCGGCGACCTTCCGGGCCATGTTGTTCCGCCGGTCCACTCCCAGGCCGGCCGCACGGGCGGAGGTCCCGGCATGATCGACGTCAGCACCACCCCGGCCACCAACAAGAGCGGCCCGGCCAGCCGGCGCCGGACGTACCGGCCGAACGCCCAGTACATCCCGGTCCTGGCGACCCTGTCGCTGCTGATCGTCATGTACACCTTCGGCGCGGTGAGCTACGAGAACTTCACCCACCCCTCGGTGATCCTCAACCTGTTCACCAACAACGCCTTCCTGCTGGTCGTCGCGGTCGGCATGACCTTCGTGATCCTGACCGGCGGCATCGACCTGTCGGTGGGCGCGGTGATCGCCATGACCTCGACCGTGGCCGCCACGCTGCTGCAGGCGGGCTGGCCGGCCGGCGTCGTGATCCCGGTCGTGCTGCTGATCGGCGGCGTGCTCGGCCTCGGCATGGGCGCGGTCATCCACTTCTTCAAGGTGGAGCCGTTCATCGCCACGCTGGCCGGCATGTTCCTGGCCCGCGGCATCGCCCTGCTGATCAACCAGAACTCGATCCCGATCACCAACGAGTTCTGGACCAGCATCGCCGAGACGCGCATCGTCTTCGAGCCCGGCGTCTACATCTCCGGCATGGCCCTGGTGGCGCTGGCCGTCGTGGCCGTGGCGGCGGTCGTGCTGGCCTGGACGAAGTTCGGCCGCAACGTCTACGCGATCGGCGGCAACGCCGACTCGGCGCTGCTGATGGGCCTTCCGGTCGGCCGTACGCGGATCGGCGTCTACACCCTCAGCGGGTTCTGCGCCGCCCTCGGCGGCCTGATCTACAGCATCACGACCACTTCCGGGTACGCGGGACACGGCACCGGCACCGAGCTCGACGCGATCGCGGCCGTGGTCATCGGCGGCGTGCTGCTCACCGGCGGTTCCGGCTATGTGCTCGGCACGGTCCTGGGCGTCCTGGTCCTCGGCCTGATCAACACGATCGTGAACTTCGCGAGCCTCAACTCCTGGTGGGCCCGGATGGCGATCGGTGTGCTGCTGTTCGCCTTCATCGTCCTGCAGCGCCTCGTCACCAGAAAGGCGAAGTGATGTCCAGCTACACCATCGGGGTCGACTTCGGGACGCTGTCCGGCCGTGCCGTGGTGGTGCGGGTCTCCGACGGGGCCGAGGTCGGCGCGGCCGTCCACGAGTACACGCACGGCGTCATCGAGCGCACGCTGCCGGCCACGGGGCAGCAGCTGCGCCCGGACTGGGCGCTTCAAGACCCCAACGACTACCTCGACGTTCTGCGTACGGCCGTGCCCGAGGCCCTGGAGGCCGCGGGCATCGACCCGGCCGACGTCGTCGGCATCGCGACCGACTTCACCGCCTGCACGGTGCTGCCCACGCTGGCCGACGGGACGCCGCTGCGCGACGTCCTCCCCGAACGCCCACACGCGTACCCCAAGCTCTGGAAGCATCATGCGGCGCAGCCGCAGGCCGACCGGATCACCGACCTGGCCCACGAGCGGGGTGAGCCCTGGATCGCGCGCTACGGGGGCCGGATCTCCTCGGAGTGGCAGTTCGCCAAGGCCCTGCAGGTCCTCGAGGAGGATCCGGAGGTCTACGCGCGGACCGAACGCTGGATCGAGGCGGCCGACTGGATCATCTGGCAGCTGTGCGGCCGTGAGACCCGCAACGCCTGCACGGCCGGCTACAAGGGGATCTTCCAGGACGGCCAGTACCCCGACAAGGCGTACCTGGAAGCCCTGAACCCGGCCTTCGCCGACTTCGCCGAGACCCGGCTCGCCCATCCGCTGTCCGCGCTGGGCGAGCGCGCCGGCGGCCTGACCGAGCGGGCCGCGGCCTGGACCGGGCTGCCGGCCGGCATCGCGGTCGCCGTGGGCAACGTGGACGCGCACGTCACCTCGCCCGCCGCCCAGGCCATCACGCCCGGGCAGATGCTGGCCGTGATGGGCACCTCCACCTGCCACATCATGAACGGCGAGACGATCGCGCCGGTGCCCGGCATCTGCGGCGTGGTCGACGGCGGCATCCTGGCCGGCCTCTACGGCTACGAGGCCGGGCAGAGCGGCGTCGGCGACATCTTCGGCTGGTTCGTCGAGCACGGCGTGCCGCCCGAGGTGCACGAGCAGGCCCGCGCGGCCGGCCTGAGCGTGCACGACTTCCTGTCGGGGCAGGCGGCCGGGCAGCCGGCCGGCGGGCACGGGCTGATCGCGCTCGACTGGCACAACGGCAACCGCTCGGTGCTGGTCGACCACCACCTGTCCGGGGTGATCGTGGGGCAGACCCTGGCCACCCGGCCGTTCGAGATCTACAAGGCGCTGATCGAGGCCACCGCCTTCGGCACCCGCACGATCATCGAGTCGTTCGAGAAGGCCGGCGTGCCGGTCACCGAGTTCGTGGCCGCGGGCGGGCTCAAGCGCAACACCCTGGTCATGCAGATCTACGCCGACGTGCTGCGCCGGCCGATCAGCGTGGCCACCTCCGACCAGGCGCCCGCGCTCGGCTCGGCCATCCACGCGGCGGTGGCGGCCGGGGCGTACCCGGACGTGGCGACCGCGGCGGCGACGATGGGCCGCGTCGAGAAGGCGGTCTTCGAGCCCGACCCGGCGGCCGCCGACGTGTACGACCGGCTGTTCGCCGAATACTCGGTTCTCCACGACTACTTCGGCCGTGGGGAGAACAAGGTGCTGCACCGGCTGCGCGATCTGCGGAACGAGGCGCTCGGATGAGCGTCCTCGACGCCGTACGGACCGAAGTCTGTGACCTGCACGCGCACCTCACCCGCTGGGGCCTCGTCACCTGGACCGCCGGCAACGTCTCGGCCCGGGTGCCGGGGGAGGACCTGCTGGTCATCAAACCTTCAGGGGTCTCGTACGACGATCTGACCCCGGCCGCCATGGTCGTCTGCGACCTCGACGGCAAGCTGGTCGAGGGCGAGCACAGCCCGTCCAGCGACACCGAGTCGCACGCCTACGTCTACCGGCACATGCCCGAGGTCAACGGCGTCGTGCACACCCACAGCCCGTACGCCACCGCGTGGGCCGCTCGCGGCGAGCCGATCCCGTGCTCGCTGACCGCCATGGCCGACGAGTTCGGCGGCGACATCCCGATCGGGCCGTTCGCGCTGATCGGCAGCGACGACATCGGCCGCGGCATCGTCGAGACGCTGCGCGGCAGCCGCTCGCCGGCCGTGCTGATGCGCCAGCACGGCCCGTTCACCGTCGGCGCCAGCGCCCAGGCGGCGGTCAAGGCCGCCGTCATGTGCGAGGACGTCGCCCGCACCATGCTCCTGGCCCGGCAGCTCGGAGCGATCGATCGACTGCCCGGCGACGCCGTGGACAGCCTGTACGACCGCTACCAGAACGTCTACGGCCAGCGCTCTTCGGAAGGACGCTCATGAGTGACCAAGAAATCTGGTTCCTGACCGGCAGCCAGGGGCTCTACGGTCCCGAAACGCTCGACCAGGTTGCCTCGCAGTCGCGGGAGATCGCCGGCACGCTCGGCTCCTCCCTCGACGTCCGCCTGGTCTGGAAGCCGGTGCTCACCAGCGCCGAGGACATCCTCACGGTCATCCGGGAGGCCAACGCCGCGCCGCGGGTGATCGGCGTGATCGCCTGGATGCACACGTTCTCGCCGGCCAAGATGTGGATCGCCGGGCTGGACGCGCTGCGCACCCCGCTGCTGCATCTGCACACCCAGGCGAACGTGGCGCTGCCCTGGTCCGAGATCGACATGGACTTCATGAACCTCAACCAGGCCGCGCACGGCGACCGCGAGTTCGGCTACATCGAGGCCCGCCTCGGCGTGGCCCGCAAGACGGTGGCCGGGCACGTCAGCAACCCGCGCGTCGTCGACCGCATCGCGGCCTGGGTGCGGGCCGCCCGCGGGCACGCGGCCATCCGGTCGCTCAAGCTGGCCCGCTTCGGCGACAACATGCGGGACGTCGCGGTCACCGAGGGCGACAAGGTCGAGGCGCAGTTGCGCTTCGGGGTGTCGGTCAACACGTACGGCGTCAATGATCTGGTCAAGGTCGTCGACGACGCCCTGGACACCGAGGTCGACAAGCTGGTCGGCGAGTACGACGAGTTGTACGAGGTGGCGCCCGAGCTGCGCGACGGCGGCGAACGGCACGAGTCGCTGCGGTACGCGGCCCGGATCGAGCTCGGCCTGCGGCAGTTCCTCGACGCCGGCGGCTTCGGCGCGTTCACCACCAACTTCGAGGACCTCGGCGGCCTGCGCCAGCTGCCCGGCCTCGCGGTGCAGCGGCTGATGGCCGACGGTTACGGCTTCGGCGGCGAGGGCGACTGGAAGACCTCGGTGCTGCTGCACACGATCAAGGCGATGGCGCCGGGCGGCACGTCCTTCATGGAGGATTACACGTACGACCTGACGCCCGGCCAGGAGCGCATCCTCGGCGCCCACATGCTCGAGGTGTGCCCGTCGATCGCGGCCGCCCGGCCCCGCCTCGAGATCCACCCGCTCGGCATCGGCGGCCGCGAGGACCCCGTGCGCATGGTGTTCGACGCCGCCCCCGGCCCGGCCGTGGTCGTCGGCATGTCCGACATGGGGGAGCGGTTCCGGCTGACCTCGAACGTCATCGAGGTGGTGCCGCCGACCGAGGCCCTGCCGAAGCTGCCGGTGGCCCGCGCGGTGTGGAAGCCGGCCCCCGACCTGTCCACGTCGGCCGAGGCCTGGCTGACCGCGGGCGGACCGCACCACACGGTGCTCACCTCGGCCGTCGGCGTGGAGGAGCTGAGCGACCTGGCCGAGATGCTCTCCTGCGAGCTGCTGGTGATCGACTCGGACACGACGATCCGGGAGTTCGTCAAAGAGGTCCGCTGGAACCAGGCGTACTACCGGCTCGCCCGCGGCTTCTGACCTCGACCCGGTGCCGCACGGTGCCCCGCGGCACCAGGGTCGGCCGCAGCTGTACGGACTCGGGACGGCGTGCGCCCAGCAACAGGCGCACGCTTTCCCGGCCGACCTCGGCGAACTCCTGCCGCACGGTGGTCAGCCCCGGATGGGTGTACCCGGCCTCGGGCACGTCGTCGAACCCGACCACGCTGACGTCGTCCGGCACGGACCGGCCGTGCTCGGCCAAGGCCCGGATCAGCCCGATGGCGATGTCGTCGCTGGCCGCGAAGACCGCGGTGACCCGCGGGTCGGTGGCCAGCGCCCGCCCGCACCGGTAGCCCGACTCGGCCGTCCACGCGGCCCGCACGACCGGCGGCGCCTCGACACCGGCGGCGGCCAGCGCGGCCCGCCAGCCCGCCTCCCGGGCCCGGCTGCCGTGCCACTGCTCGGGCCCGGCCACGTGCCAGACCGTACGGTGCCCGTGCGCCAGCAGATGCCGGGTGGCCAGCAGCCCGCCCGCGTACTGATCGACGGCGACGTTCGCCGTGCGCCACTGGGGCAGGCCGTCCACCGTCACCACCGGCAGGCCGCTCGGCACGGCCGCCAGCAGCTGGGCCGCCGCGGCCACCGGAGCGACGACGATCAGCCCGGCCACCTCCTGGTCGACCAGGCGCCGCACGACCTCGCGCGCCTCGGCGCCGTAGTCGGCGACGTGACCGACCGATACGGCCAGGCCGGCGTCGAAGGCGGCGTCGCCGATCGCCTGCACCATGCTGGCCGGCCCGTACAACATGGAGTTCTGCGCGACCACGCCGATGACCGTCATCCGGACTCCTTCGCCACGGGCCTGTTAACGCCAACATGTCTGCCCCGCGGCGGCGAGTCAATCTCTTGTTACGTGCTTGTTACGTGGTGGATTTCTGGTAAACAGTGTGATGACGTTCGGCACCCTCCAGATCAACGGCGTCCGGCTCGGCTACCGCTCGGCGGGCGACCCGTCCGGCGTGCCGGCGCTGCTGGTCCACGGCACCGGCAGCAGCGCGAGCACCTGGGACCGCTTCACGGCCCGGCTGGTGCCGCTCGGCTACCGGGTCGTGGCGGTCGACCTGCGCGGGCACGCGACGAGCGACCGCACCCGGTCCTATGAGCTCGGTGCTCTCCGCGACGATCTGCTGGGCGTCATGCGGGCGCTGTCGCTGACCGGCGCGCTCGCGGTCGGGCACTCCGTGGGGGCGTACGCCTGCCTGGCCCTGGCCCAGCACTCGCCGGACCGCGTCTCCCGCCTGGTCCTCGAAGACCTCGCGGCCCCGCCCCGCCGGGGCGGCCTGCCGCCGATGGGCCGCTTCCTGGCCGGCCGCCCCGTGCCGGCGATCCTGCTGCAGGTGGCCCGCGCCGACCCGCGGTGGTGGAGCCGCCTCGCCCTCGTGACCCAGCCGGCCCTGGTCGTCTCGGGCGGGCCCACCAGCTGCATCCCCCCGCGCCGGCTGGCCGCCGTGACCGCCGCCCTGCCGAACGCCCGGCTGGCGACGATCCCGGTCGGCCACCGCGTCCACAGCCTGGCCCCCGACGCCTTCTTCGCCGCGGTGGCCGGCTTCCTGCCCGCGTCAGCTCCGGTGGTGTGACTCGGCGAGGCGGTACACGGGCGTCGGCAGGCCCTCGTAACGGGCCTTGAGCTGCAACGCCAGATAGAGCGAGTAGTGCCGCGACTGGTGCAGGTTGCCCCCGTGGAACCACAGGTTCTCCTGCCGGGTGGGCTTCCACATGTTCCGTTGCTCGCCCTCCCACGGTCCGGGGTCCTTCGGGGTGTCCGAGCCCAGCCCCCACACCTTGCCGACCCGGTCGGCGGTCTCGGCGTCGACGAGGTCGGCCACCCATCCGTTCATCGACCCGTAGCCGGTGGCGTAGACGACCAGATCCGCCGGCAGTTCCGTGCCGTCGTCCAGCACCACCGCGTCCTCGGTGAGCCGGACGGCCTGCCCCCGCGCCAGCTTGACCTGCCCGTCGGCCACCAGATCGGCCGCGCCCACGTCGATGTAGTAGCCGGAACCCCGTCGCAGGTACTTCATGAACAGGCCGGAACCGTCGGCGCCCCAGTCGTGCCGGAAGCCCGCCTTCTCCAGCCGCGCGTAGAAGTCGGCGTCCCGCTCGGCCATCCGCTCGTACAGCGGAATCTGAAACTCATGCATGATCCGGTACGGAATCGACGCGAAGATCATGTCAGCCTTGTCGGTGGTGACCCCGGCCGCGACGGCCCGCTCCGAATAGAGGTCACCGAGCCCGATGTCCATGAGCGAGGCCGACTTCACGATGTGCGTCGACGACCGCTGCACCATGGTCACGCCGGCGTCGTGCTCCCAGAGCGCCCCGCAGATGTCGAACGCCGAATTGTTCGACCCGATCACGACGACCCGTTTGCCCCGGTAGGCCTCCGGCCCCGGATGCTCGCTCGAGTGCTGCTGCTCCCCGCGGAAGACGTCCTGCCCGGGAATGACGGGCCGGTTGGGCTTGCCGGACATGCCGGTGGCGAAGACGACGTGGGCCGGCGTGAGCTCCGTCGTTCCGCCCTCCCGGTCCACGATCACGCTCCACCGGCCGGTGCCGGCGTCGTACTTCGCCGAGCGGACCGCGGAGGACGACCAGTACGGCACCTCCATCACCCGCGTGTACATCTCCAGCCAGTCGCCGATCTTGTCCTTGGGCGAGAAGACCGGCCAGTTCGGCGGAAACGGCAGATACGGCAGATGGTCGTACCAGACGGGATCGTGCAGACAGAGGCTCTTGTACCGCCCACGCCACTGATCACCGGGCCGCGCGTGCTTGTCGACGACCACGGCCGGGACGCCGAGCTGCTTCAGGCGCGCCCCGAGAGCGATCCCACCCTGCCCACCACCGATCACCACGACGTACGGGTCCTGCTCCGCCGCCTCTGTTCCGTACTCACGCCCTTTGCGCAGCGTGTGCACGGCGCCCAGGGGCCGCCGCTCACCCTGACGTTCCTCGAAGCCCTTGAGCTCCCGCAGCGTGGTCAGCAGAGTCCAGGCGCCCTCGGGCTTGAGCCGCAGATGACCGGTGCCGCGCCCGGTGGCGGTCTCGAACCGGATCCAGGCCTCGATCACGCCGTCGGCCTCGGTGGGTTCCTCGGTCAGCGCGAACCCGCGCGGATCAGCCCCCGCCAGCGTCTCGCCGAGCATGTCGGCCGCCCCGTCCCGCCCCTCGACGGTGGTGATGTTCCAGGTGAAGGCCACCAGGTCACGCCAAAAGCTCTCCGGGGCGAAGAGATCCGCCGCGCCTCGCACATCGCGTTCCCGAAGCGCCCTTTCGAACGCCTCCAGCCAGTCGTCAACGCGCTGCTTGGCCGAGATACCGAGGGTCTGCGTCATACGGACACGAAACCGCCACGCTCACCCCGCGCAACAGAGTTGCAACACATTGCATCACTCGCCCCAGCCGGCCATTCCCTTCGTTGTTCAGCCCGGACCATCGACAACCTGGCTGATTCTGGACCTCGTCCGGGCGGGCGTGGGAGCCTCGGGAGGGGCCTACCGGCGAGGAGGCGGCGTGGGCGACTACAGCGCTGTGCGGCCGGGCACCGATCTGTCGCGGTACGCCCGTGAGCTGGTGCGGGTGCATGACGCGGTGCTGGCCGGGGGACGGCCGCCGCATCGGCCGCGGGCGCTTGTCGAGCGGTCCTGGTCGCGTGTGCTCGGGTTCGGGCTCGACCCCAGCCGGGCCAACGCCCGCGATCCGGTGCCGGCCGGGGAGGTTGAGCGGCGGCGCCGCGGATCGGGGCTGGCGCCCGTCGCCGGTGATCTGCTGCGGATGGCCGGGGACGCCGCTTTTCTGCTTGTCGTCACCGGGGCCGACGGCACCATTCTGTGGCGGGCCGGGCCCGCCCCGCTGCGCCGGCGGGCCGATCGGCTCGGGTTCGGGGAAGGGGCGCTCTGGACCGAGGCCGCCGTCGGCACCAACGCCATCGGGACCGCGCTCGTCGAGGCGGCGCCGGTTCAGCTGTTCTCGGCCGAGCATTTCGAGCAGGCCCAGCATGCCTGGTACTGCTCGGCCCATCCCGTGCACGATCCGCGAACCGGAGAGCTGCTCGGGATCGTCGACGTCAGCGGGCCCGCCCTCACCCTGCACCCGGCGATCCGGGTGCTCGTCGAGACCGGGGTGCGGCTGGCCGAGGCGCGGCTGTGGCGGCATCACGCCGACCGGCTCGAACGGCTGCGGCGCTCGGCCGCGCACGTGACCGGCACCGCCCGCGGCCCCCTGCTCATCGTCGACGATCACGGCTGGGTGGCCCACGCCAGTGGGGTGTCCGCGCGGGACCGGATCGGCGCTCCGTCGGCGGGCGCACCCGTCGCCGTACCGGGAATGGGCCTCTGCCTGGCCGAACGCCTGCCCGAAGGCTGGCTGGTCCGGCCCGCCGGCCCGCGGGCCGCGATCACCGCGACGCTCGACCTGACCGGTTCGCCACCGCTTCTTGAGGTACGCGGTGAGACCGAACCCTGGCGCACACCACTGACGCGCCGCCACGCCGACATCCTGGCCCTGCTGCACGACGGCGGCCCGGCCGGCCTGACCGCGGGCAGGATGAGCCATTTGCTGTACGGCGACACCGCCCACGTGGTCACCGTCCGCGCCGAGATCAGCCGCCTCCGCCGCGCGGTCGGCGCCCTCGTCGCGACCAACCCGTACCGCCTGGCCGCGGGTGTGACCCTCGAGCTCCGCCGCTAGCGCCTGTTCGTACCTGGGTGGAAGCGAGGCGAGGTCCCGTGGAAGTCCGGCTACCGGTGTTGTAACCGGGCTTTCGCAGGAGGCCGCCAGGCGGAAGCCGGGCCACGCCGCAGCCCCGCCTCAGGTACGAAACAGGCGCTGGCTGTGCTGTCCAGGGAGGTTGGTCGAGGTTGTGTGACGACTCGGTCTGAGTCGTGGACGGGTGAAGGCCTCCGGTTGTGAAGTGGAGCTGTCTAGGAACCAGTTCCACAACCAGGAGGCCTTCGTGCTCCACGGTAATGCTGCTTCGCGAAACGCTGGGCGCAGCGCTATCGGGAGCTGGGCAGCGGTGGGATGCCGGCCTCAACGGTGCACGCGGTCTTGACCCGATGCGGGCTCAGCAGGTTCTCTCACATCGACCGGGTCACCGGCGAACCCGTACGCCGCTACGAACACGACCGGCCCGGGGCGATGCTGCACGTCGACGTCAAGAAATACGGCAGCATCCCGGATGGCGGCGGCTGGCGCTACGTGGGCCGCGCCCAGGGCGACCGCAACCGGCACCGCACCGCGGTGCGCACCGGAACCCGCAGTGCCCGCTACGACCCGCTCATGGGTACCGCGTTCGTGCACACGGTCATCGATGACCACCTCGGGTCGCCTATGCCGAGATCCACCTGGACGAGAAGGCCGCCACCGCCGTTACCGTGCTGCGCAACGCGGTCGCCTGGTTCGCCGCTCGTGGTGTCACCGTCGAACGGGTGCTGGCGGACAACGGCTCAGCCTACAAGTCTTTCGCGTGGCGTGATGCCTGCGCCGAGCTCGGCATCACGGCGACGAAGACCCGCCCTTACCGGCCTCAGACCACTGGGAAGGTCGAGCGTTTCCACCGCACCATGAGCGACGGCTGGGCCTTCAAACGCTTCTATAACACCGAACAGGCCCGCAGGAAGGCCCTACCGGCCTTCCCGCATCACTACATCACCACCGACCCCACTCACAATCGGCGGCCTGCCACCCATCACCAGGTTGACCAACGTCCCTGGGCAGCACAGCTAGCCCCACGAGTGAGGGCCGGGCGTCAGCCGGCCCGTCGGCCGTCGCCGTCGGTCACGATCGTCGCCGACGGGGTGTCGCGGCGCCAGTCGACGTGGAGCGACGTGTCGGCGGGTGGGGCCCGGAAGGGGTCGAGCTGGGCGCTGAGGTCGTCGTACGGGCGCGCCGCGACCCGCGACACGGCGGCCCACATGTCGCGCTCGTCGGCGAGGCTCGAGGGCAGGTCCAGCCCCATCGACGAGGCGAGCGGCTTGCGGCCCAGGTTGACCAGGGCTCGTACCGAAGCGGCCCAGTCGTCAGTCACGACGACGGCCACCCGGTACCAGAGCGCGGCGGCCGCGATCAGGATGACCGCCGCCACGCCCAGCGTGATCCTCTCGCGGCCGGCCCAGCCCAGCGCGGCGATCGCCGCGGCGGCCACCATCAGGTTGCCGTAGAGCAGGCAGATCAGGAAGTCGAGGGTGGTGCGCGCCTGGTCGGCGAACTTCCGTGCCTCCGCGGGGGCCGAGGAGTTCAGTTCGTACCACAGTAATTGCGAGTCGAGCCGGTAGCGGTCGTAGCCGTATTCCTCGAGCCGCCGGATGGCGTTGCCGAGCCGCGTCGGCAGCACCTGCCCGTCGTCGACCGGATATCGCCGCGCCCGCTCCTTCAGCAGGCCGAGATGCGCGAGATTCGCTTCCCAGCCCGCTTCGACGTAGGGCTTGAGGCGCGGGTCGGCCCGGACCTGCGCGAGCCTTTTCATGAGTTCCGGGCGGAGCGTTCGTTTCTCGGCCAGCTGCGCGAGCATGCCGGCCGGGGGTGCCAGCCGACGTAACCCTCGGCGAGCCGGTACAGCGGGACCTGCACGGCGGCCAGGAGCAGCCCCAGCAGGATCGTGTCGAATCCGGTGTTCTCGCCCTGAAGGGCGGTCAGCAGGGCCGACAGGAAGGCGATCAGTCCGCTCGTGACCGCCGAGAAGGTGGCCTTGGTACTGGTGCTCACGGGGCTCACCTCGCATCACCGCGTCTTCTTCCCACAAGGCGCTCGACCCAGCGGCAAGTCAAGGGAAGTCCCGGAAGCGGACTGACGCGTTCGCGACCCGAGGCGGGGCTGGGTTTCACTTACGTTGCGGCTTGGTTGGCCGATGGGTACGGCCATGGACGTCACTGGTACGGCTCGGCGGTTCCGGGTGGATCCGGGGCTGCTCGGGCTGGCGGTGGCCGGGGTGGCCGTCGTCCTGTGGTTTCTGGCCGGGCCCGGTGGGGCCACCGTCTCGTGGGCCGTGCAGAGCGGGCTCGATGTGGCGCTCGCGGTGTCCGCGTGGCGGCTGGCGCGGGCGTCGGCCGGGCGGCGGCATGCGCGGCGGTTCTGGCGGGCGGTGACCGCCACCGGGGTGGCCTGTGCGGTGGGGGACGGGTATCAGACCGCGTTGGCGGTCATGCACCTGTCCGGGCATCGGCCGAGTCCGGTGCAGACCGGGTTCGTCGTGGTCGGGATGCTGATCGCGATGGTGGCCATGGTCTGCCATCCGCTCGGTGGGGCGGGGCGGCAACGTCTGCGGTTGTGGCTCGACGCGGTGACCGTACTGGCCGCTGTCGCCGTTTTCGTCTGGTATTTCGTTCTCGCCGACGTGGTCGCCGAGGGCAACCGGGCCGAGGTGGCGGGCGCGGCGGTCGCTTCGGCGATCATGCTGTTGCTCAGCGTCGGGCTGTTGAAGCTGCTGCTCAGTGGGACCGCGCCGTTCGCCAAGGGTCCCGGGCTGCTGGCCGCCGCCGGTGTGGCCGGCACGGCGATCGCCGCATCCACGGTGACCCTGCTGACCGGCACCGACGACCCGAGCGTGATCTACGTGTCGCAGCTGTTGCCGTGCCTGCTGATGCCGGTGGCGCTGCGCTGGCAGGAGCTGCGGAACCGGCGCCGCACCGAGACCGGACCGGTGGGACCGCGGCACGGCAGCCGGCTGCCCTACCTGGCCGTGGTCGCGGTTCAGCTGCTGCTGGTGGCGGCGCTGACCACGCGGAGCGCCGATCCGCAGGTGTGGGGCGTGTCGGTCGGGGCGGTCCTGATCACGGTGCTGGTGCTGAGCCGGCAGATGGCGGCGTTCACCGACAACGAGCGGATGCGCGAGTGGTTCCAGTCGGTCGTGCAGCATTCGTCCGACCTCACGCTGGTGGTGGGCGCCGACGGGCAGGTCCGCTTCGCGACCCCGGCCGCCCGGAAGATCCTCGGCACCGGCCCGGGCGAGCTGGTCGGGACGCTGCTGGCCGACCGGGTGCTGCCGGAGGACCGGCCCCGGCTGGCCGAGCTGGTGGCCCGGCTCGCGGCCGAACGCGGCGCCGACGCCGACGCCGAGTTGCGCCTGCGGCACACGGACGGGTCGTACCGCTGGCTCCAGGTCGTCGGGGTCGACCTGACCGCCAACCCCAGTGTGGCGGCGATCGTCTTCAACGCCCGTGACGTCACCGAGGCGCGGCGGCTGCACGACGAGCTGCGGCACCGGGCCACGCACGACGCGCTGACCGGGCTGGCCAACCGGAGCCTGCTCGAGCAGCGCTTCGACGAGATCCCCGCGGACGAGACCGTGACCGTGCTGCTGGTCGACCTGGACGGTTTCAAGCCGATCAACGATGAGTACGGGCATCACGCCGGCGATCAGGTGCTTGTCGCCGTCGCTGACCGGCTGAGCGTGATCGCTGAGCAGGGGCTGGCGGTCCGGCTCGGCGGCGACGAGTTCGCGCTCCTCGTTCATGGCGATATTTCGGACGAGGGAAGGGTGGCGGCCGCCGTTGCCGAGCCCATCTGGATCACCGCTACCCAGCAGGTCACGGTCGGCGCCAGCGTCGGCCTCGCCACCGGCTCGCCCAGCGAGGGCGGCCGCCTGCTGCGCGAGGCCGACGCCGCGATGTACCGCGCGAAAGCGCTCAGCCCAGCCGCCGGCCGCAGGCGTGAGCGACCCTGAGAAGCGTCAGCCCAGCCGCCGGCCGTGAGCGACCCTGAGAAGGCGTCAGCCCAGCTGCTGGCCGTAGACGTGGGCGACCTTGAGGACCATCAGCACGCGGCGGTCGGACACCATCACCGATCGGTACTCCGCCCAGTCCGGGTGCTCGCCCGCGGCCTTGCGGTAGTAGTCCACCAGCGCCTCCACCTCCGGCCCGTCCGGGTCGTCGCCCGGCCCGATCAGCTCCACCGGGCCCTCGGCGGTCGCCCAGGCCCGGCCGTCGCCCCGGGTGACCTCCAGCGCCGCCCGCGGGTCCCGGCGCAGGTTGGCCGTCTTGGCCCGGCTGTCGGTGATCGACACGTAGATCCGCTCGGCGTCGCGGTCGTAGTACGGGGTGACGGGGGAGAGCTGCGGCAGGCCGTTCGCCTTGATCGTGGCCAGCACGCCGAGGCGGCTCTCTTCGAGGAGCGTACGAGGGTCGAAGTCAGACATGGGCCAGCACCTTTCGGAGAAGGGTGTTCACCGCTTCGCGGCCGGCGCGGTTGGCGCCGACAGTGGACTGGGAGGGGCCGAACCCGATCAGGTGGATCCGCGGATCCGCCGCGACCTGGGTGCCGATCAGCTGGATGCCGCCGCGCTCGTTGCGCAGGTGCAGCGGTTCGAGGTGCCTGAGGTCGGCCTTGAAGCCGGTCGCCCACAGGATCGCGCCGACCTCGGTGAAGGAGCCGTCGGCGTCGCGGACGCCGTGCGGTTCGATCGCGGTGAACATCGGGCGGCGTTCCAGCGCGCCGCGTTCCTTGGCCGCCAGGGCGTACGGGGTCCAGGCCAGATCCGTGTAGGAGACGACGCTCCCGGTGGGGTTGCCCGCTTCGACGTCCGCGACCACCTTGGCGATGATGCCGCTGCCGTCGAACTCGCCGACACTCTTGAACACCGGTTCCCGGCGCGTGTACCAGAACGTCGTGGCGACGCGGGAGATCTCTTCGAGTTGCTGTACGGCCGAGATCCCACCGCCGACCACGGCCACCCGCAGACCGGCGAACGCGTCGGCCGAGACGTACTCCTGGGAATGCAGTTGGATCCCGGCGAAGGTCTCCTGCCCCGGATAGTGCGGCCGCACCGGATTGGTCCACGTGCCGGTCGCGTTGATGATCGCCCGCGCGCTCCACCGCCCGTGATCCGATTCGACGATCAAAGTCTCTTCGGGCCCGGGCCGTACGGCGGTCACGCGCACCGGCCGCAGAATAGGCAGATCGCCGGCCTTCTCGAAGGCGGCGAAATACCGGGGCACGGCCACCCGGCTCGGCGCGGCGGGGTCGAGCGGCGGCTTGGGGAACCCGGGAAGGTCGAAGATGCCGTTGACGGTCGCGATCCGCAGCGACTCCCACCGGTTCAGCCACGCCCCGCCGGGCGCCGGCGCCGCGTCCAGGACCACGAAGTCCACGCCCCGCCGCTTCAGGTGGTAGGCGGCCGACAGCCCGGCCTGACCACCACCGATGACCATCACCGTCACTTGGCGCACGACCGGCCCAACCCGCGAGATCACCCGCGTATTCCCCCCTTTTCTGACGCCCACCGCGCGAAAGGCGTGAGGGGTACGCCGAGCGCCCGTGCGAACTCGGGGCGGGCGGGCTGCGGCACCTCGTTCATGAGCCGGTTCGAGAGGACGGCGTAGGCCGGCATCCCCGCGGCCAGCGCCTCCTGCTCACTCATGTCGGGTGCCGTCATCCCCATCACCCCGGCGATCGCGGTGAGCGGGAGATGGTCGCCGGCCAGTTCCAATTCCACGGCGTTCCAGGTGTACGGGTCGGTGACGGCGGCCGCCACGGCCGCGCCGATGTCGTCCACCGCGACGAGCGAGAGCCACGTGCCCGGCTTCAGGGTCGTGACGATCCCGCCCTCGAGGCCGCGCGGCAGCAGGTAGGCCGCCGACGGCAGGAAGTTCTCCATGAAGAAGCCGGGCCGGATCAGCGTCCAGAACTCGAAGCCGGCCTCCTTCACCCGGTCCTCGACGCCGGCCTTGGCCGCGTAGTACGGCCGCATCGGCGCCCAGCGCTCCTCCGCGGGCAGCCGCCGCGAGCCGGACACGGACGAGTGCACGAAGTGCCGCACGCCGGCCGCCCGTGCGGCCTCGATCAGGTTGACGGCCTGCCGCAGCTCGCCGTCGAAGTCGAACGTCCCGTTCTTCAGCGGCGGCATCTGCATGGAGAAGACGGCGCTGGCACCACGGACCGCCTCGGCCAGCGAGTCGCGGTCCTCGAGATCACCGACGGCGACCTCGGTGCCGGGCACGCCCTTGGCCGGATCGCGGACCAGACCTCGCACGGCGACGCCGGCTGCCAGCAGAGCGCGAGTGACCGCGCCTCCCTGCTGCCCGTTGGCGCCCACCACCAGGACAGACATGTGCACTCCTCGTCATCGAAACGGCGGGGCTCGCCGTTTCGTCTGGAGTAACATACGGCGGGGTCCGCCACTTATCAACCTGGAGATGACGCGATGCGCGCCGACGCCCGCCGCAACTACGCGCTGCTGCTGGCCGTCGCCACCGAGGCGATCGCCACCGAGGGCGCCGACGCTTCCCTGGAGCAGATCGCCCGTACCGCCGGGGTCGGCTCCGGCACCGTCCGCCGCCATTTCCCCACCCGGCACGCGTTGCTGGAGGCCGTCTTCCGCGGCCAAGTCGACACCCTGGCCACTCGGGCGGCCGGCCTCGCCGCCCATCCCGACCCCCGCGCCGCCCTCCTGGAATGGCTGGCCGCCGTCACGTCGTTCGCCTCCACCGTCCGTGGCCTGGCCGAGGCCCTGAACCGCGACCACGCCGCCGATCCGTCCGAGCCCCACGACCATTGCGCCACCGCCCGCCTGACCGAGGCCGGCGCCCCGCTGGTGTCACGCGCGGCGTCCGCCCTGACCCCCGGCGTCACCATCACCGACCTGCTCAACCTGGTCACCGGGATAGCCCTGGCCACCGAACACCACCCCGACCCGGCCGCCGAGGCCACCCGCCTGCTGCACCTGACCGTCACCGGCGTGAGCCCCGCTCCCGCCGAGTGACGAGCAGGCTTTCGGCGGTCTCGACGACGGTGTCCTCGATGGGGCGGGGCTTCCAGCCGAGGAGGCGTTCGGCCTTGGCCGAGGTGGCGGCCAGGTCGCGGCCCAGAATCAGGCGCAGGGCCCGCATCCGGGGGTCGGCCTTGGCCAGGCCGCGGGCCACCGTCAGGGGCATCTCGCGGGTGGGTACCTTGGCCGCGCGGTCGCCGAGGCGGCCGCGCAGAATGGCGGCGATGTCGCGCTGCCACAGGCTGGGAACGGCGGTGGCGATGAAGCTCTCGCCCGGCGGCGGCCGGGGCGGTCATGGCCAGCAGGTGCAGGGCGGCGACGTCGCGGACGTCGACATAGCCGGTGGCGAACTTCAGCAGGGCCGGGGCCGAGCCGTCGAGCATGCTCGCGATGGCGTCGAGCGAGGGGGAGTGGTCAGGGCCGAGGACCGGGCCGAGTACGGCGGCCGGGTTGACCGTGGCCAGTTCGAGGCCGCGGCCCTCGCCGGCCACGAAATCCCAGGCCGCGCGTTCGGCCAGGGTCTTCGACCTTTGGTATAGGGCGAGGCCGGCGTCGAGGTTCGTCCAGTCCCGTTCCGGTTCGGGCCGCGGCCGTGGACGACGAGCCGGTGCGAGCCAGCGGGCGCCGAGGCCGCTTGTGCACGCTGGCGGCCGCCGGCTACCAGAGGCGGGCGTGTCAGGTCACTGGCGGTGGAAGATGATGACGTCGTTGGTTCGGAGTGCTTCTCGGTAGCCGTAGGCCGGCAGGCGGTCGAGGGCGGCGGTCATCGTCACGAGGGCGGCCATGCTGGTGTCCGGCGGGGTGGTGACGGCCACCCACTCGGGGCGGACGTCGGGCTGCGGGTAGGCGGGGAACAGGTAGACGGTGCGGCGGGCGGTGAGTTGCGGCGCGAGTCTGTTGTCGGCGGCGACGTGGGCGCCGTCCGGTATTCGGGTGAGTGCGAGTTTCGCCTGCTGAGCTCGGGGGCTGACTCTCCAGTGATCCGGGAGGCCGCGTATCGGTGCGGGGATCAGTATCGTCGCGGCCAGGGCGGCGACGCAGGCCGTCCGGGCCGGGCGGCCGGTGCCGATGGTGGGCAGCGCGTCGAGGAAGGCCACGAAGACGATGGGCATCAGGACGGCGCTGTACTGGAAGCCGGTGCCCCAGTAGGACGGGTTCGTCGACCAGAAGCGCCAGGCCAGCGTCGGTACGGCGGCGAGCAGCAGCGGCGATCGCAGCGAGAGGAACAGCGTCGGCGCCGCAAGCTCGAGCAGCGTGCGCAGTTTGACGGCGGGCAGGAACAGGCGCTGCAGCGGGTTCTGGCCGTCGGGGGCGGTGCTCCCGGCGTACGCGTAGACGTGGCCGGGGTTGAGCGCGGGCAGCAGCACGCCGACGATCAGGAGTCCCGCGCCGACCGCGACCAGGATCATCGCCGCGCCCAGACGGCGCCGGCCGCGCAGGGCCACGAGCAGGCCGATGACGGCCACCGTGGCCGGCAGGTCCTCCTTCACCGTGATGAGCGGCAGCGTCCACGCGGCGGCGGCGGCGAAACGGCGTTCGAGCAGCGCGGTCAGGCCGAACGCGAGCAGGGGAACGGCGAAGGCGACCTCGTGGAAGTCGAAGTCGATCGCGGACTGCAGACCCCAGGACAGGCCGTACGCCAGTCCGGCGCTCACCCCGGCGAGGCGGCCGGCGAGGCGGGTGGCGAGCCGGGTGATCGGTATCGAGGACGCCGCGATCAGGGCGGCCTGGGCGATGAGCAGGGTGATCGGGCTGGGGGCGAGCCGGTAGAACGGGGCGAGGACGGCGAGGATCGGGTGGAAGTGGTCGCCGAGGAGGTTGAAGCCGGGCGCCTTGATCGTCGAGACGGGTGCGCCGAGGCCGGCGTAGCCGCGTACCGCCTGCTCGAAGATGCCGAGGTCGTAGCCGCTGGTCCGCAGCTGCCGATGCCGCTGGACCGACCAGCACGCGTAGGAGAGGAACAGGGCGGTGGCGAGGAGGTACGGCGTCCGGGTGGTTGCTCGTGGAGCGGTCGCGGGCATGCCGGGAGACTCCGGCGCCGCGGCTGAACCCCCGCTGAAGCAATCTGAAGAATGTTCAGGTCCGTGGTAGCTCGACGACGAGGCGCGCCCCGGCCGACGAGTCGGCCACGGACAGGCTTCCGCCGTGGCGCACGGCGATGTCACGGGCGATGGCCAGGCCCAGCCCGGCGCCGCCGTGGCGGCGATCGCGGGCTTCGTCGACGCGCGTGAACCGGTCGAAGACCCGTTCCCGTTCCGCCGCCGGGATGCCGGGGCCGTCGTCGAGGACCTCGACGCGCACCAGGCCCGGTTCGGCTTTCGTGACGGTCACGGTGACGCGGTCGCGGGCGTACCGGGCGGCGTTGTCCAGCAGGTTTCCCAGCAGCCTGGTCAGTTCCTGCTCGCGGCCGATCACCAGGGCCGGCTCCGGCGCCACCACGATGAACCTGTCGTCCGGCGGGGTCCGGTGGCCGCGTTCGCCGGCCAGTTCCTCGGCGAGCGCGGCCAGGTCGACCGGTTTCCCGGTGGGCGGGGCCGTCCGTTCCAGGCGGGCGAGCAGGAGCAGGTCGTCGGTGAGGTGCTGCAGCCGCTCGGTGGTGGACCGGACGGTGTTCAGGTCGGCGGCCTCGCCGTGTTCGAGGGCGACCTCGACGGTGTTGCGCAGGCCGGCCAGGGGGCTGCGCAGCTCGTGGGCGGCGTCGGCGACGAACTGCCGCTGCCGCTCGGCCGCGTCGGCGAGCCGGTCCAGGGTGGCGTTCATGGTCACCGCGAGCCGTGCGATCTCGTCGCCGGTGCGCGGCTCGGGCACCCGGCTGGTCCGGTCGGCCGCGGTGATGCGCGCCAGCTCGGCTCGCATCCGCTCCACCGGGCGCAGCGCCCGGCCCGCCACCAGCCAGGCGATCACGGCGACGAACAGGGCCGACGCGGGCACTCCGGGGATCAGCCAGCGGTCGACGCCGGCGACCGCGTTCTGCGCGCGCAGCGGCGAGGCGAGCGCGTAGACGGTGGCCACCACGTACCCCTTGGTGTCCTCGACGTTCATCGCGACGAGCGTGACGGTCTGCCCGTCGAGCTTGTGCCCCCGCTCGCCGTTGCGGGAAGGGCTCAGCAGGACGCTGACCCGGCCGGTCCAGCCGTCCTGCATGTCCGGCGGCCTGATGGGGAAGGTCAGGCCGCTCTCGCGGATGTAGTAGGCCATGCGTTCCTGGGCCAGCAGGACCTTGCCGCCCGTGTCGACGACCGCGTAGGAGTCCGTGAAGAACGGGAACTTGTAGGAGTCGTTCTTCACACCGTCGGGCATGCGGCTGATGAGGGCACTCACCTCCTCCTCGCTCATCCCCGCGGTGGGACTCGGCGTCCGGTCGACGAGGGCTCCCGACTCGGCCTGGGATCGCGCCGCGGCGGTGTCGTAGGTCGCCGCGACGCCGCGGACGGTCTGCCGGGCGGTCTCGACGGACGCCGCCATGGCGTTGGTGTAGATGACGTGGCGCAGCCAGAGCGCCCCGCCCCCGAAGCACAACGCGGCCGCCAGCGCGGCGGCGGCCGCCGCCCGTACCCGTACCGAATTCAATTTCGGCAGTCGGCGCCTACGCATCGGTGTCCACCAGCCGGTAGCCGGCCCCGCGGACCGTTTCGATGCTCTGCCGGCCGAACGGCACGTCGATGCCGCGGCGCAGCGCGCGGATGTAGACCTCGACGATGTTCAGGTCGCCGTCGTAGGCCGCGTCCCACACCTCGTCCAGAATCTCCGCCTTGCTGACCACGGCGTTCGCCCGGCGGGCGAGGCAGGCCAGCACCGCGAACTGCTTGGCGGTCAACGGGATCGGGGTCGGGCCGCGCGAACAGAGGCGTCGCGCCTGGTCCACGACCAGGTCGCCCACGGTCAGCACCACCGGCCGGTGTTCGCCACCGCGGCGCAGCAGGGCTCGCACGCGAGCCAGCAGGACCACGTACGAGAACGGCTTCGTCAGATAGTCGTCGGCCCCGGTGTCCAGGGCCTCGGCCTCGTCGTACTCGCCGTCCTTGGCCGTGAGCACCAGCACCGGCGTGCCGACCCGCGACTCCCGCAGCCGGGCGCACACCTGAAAGCCGTTCAGCCGCGGCAGCATCAGGTCGAGGATCACCGCCTGGTAGCCCTCGGTCAGGGCGTAGTCGAGCCCCGTGCTCCCGTCGTGAACGACATCGACGCTGTAACCCTCGGCAACCAGACCGCGACGCAGAGACTCGGCCAGTTCCCGCTCATCTTCCACCACCAACAGCCGCACCGGGCCATCATCGCAGCTCATGCCCTGGACAACCTGAAGCCCGTTTCAGGTGGGGAGGGTTGTCCGGTCTCTCTACCGTGTGCGCGTGAAGATCTTGGCGTGGGTGCTGGTGGTGCCGGGGCTGGTCTGGGCTCTGCTGCGGATCAGTGGGTGGAGTCCGGGGGCCGTGGTGGTGGTGCTGCCCTTCACCCCGTACGCCGCAATCGCGTCCTTGATTCCGCTCGCCGTGGTTGTCGCGCGCAAGCAGTGGCGCGCCGCTGTGGTGGCGGGGGTGGCGACCGCGCTGCTCGCCGGGTGTGTGGTGGGACGGATCGTGCCGGACCGGGATCGCGGGCCCCGGGACGGGGTGGCGCTGACCGTGCTGAGCGCGAACATGCTGATCGGGCGGGCCGATCCGGAGGCCATCGTGCGGCGGGTCCGGGACGAGGACGTCGGCGTGCTGGCGCTGCAGGAGTTCACCGCGGCCGGGCAGGCGGCGCTGGCCCGGGCGGGACTCGAGCGGCTGCTGCCGTACTCGTCGATCGCGCCGCAACGCGTCCAGGATCCCTACGGGACCACCGGGTCGGCGCTCTACTCGCGGTATCCGCTCACCGGCGTCGGCTCCCGCCTCAACTACGGGGGCTTCCAGCAGGCGTACGGCACGGTGACGGCGCCCGGTGCGAAGCCGGTCGTCGTCGAGTCGGTCCACCCGGCGGCGCCGCACGCGCTGGAAGTGCTCGACGAATGGCGGCGGGACCTGCGGGACCAGCCCGGGCCGGACCGCATCCTGGCCGGTGACTTCAACTCCACCCTCGACCACAAGGAGCTGCGCGACCTGCTCGGCCGCGGCTACCGGGACGCGGCGGCGACCCTGGGCAAGGGCCTGGTGCCGAGCTGGGGCCCGTACGCGGACCGGACGATCCCGCCCATCACCATCGACCATGTGCTGGCCGACCGGACGATCGGGATCGACCGGTACGCGGCGTACGACCTGCCCGGCAGTGACCACCGCATGGTGCTGGCCGCGGTGGTCCTGCCGAGGGCGCGAGCCTAGGCCGGTTCGATCCAGATGTTGCGGTAGCGGACGTTGGCGCCCGGGTCGCCGTGGTCCTGCAGGCGGATCGGCAGGGCGGCCGGGCTCTCGGCGGCGCCGTTGCCGGTGGGGCCGTCGATGGTCACGTTGTTCTGCACGGTGACGCCGTTCCAGACGACGGTGACCCGGGCGTCCTCGGTCTTCGTGGTGCCGTTCCAGCGGGCGGCCCGGAACGTGATGTCGTACGTCTGCCAGGTCTCCGGCGCGGTGCCGGCGTTGGCGGTGGCCGCGCGCTTCAGATAGATCGCGGCGCTGTCGTCGTTGGCCAGGACCGCTTTCCCGTACGTGTCGAGGACCTGCACCTCATAGCGGTCCTGCAGGTAGATGCCGCTGTTGGCGCGCTGCTGACCGGTCACGTCAGCGGGGAGGTTGGGCAGCCAGAACTCGACGTGGAGCTTGAAATCCCCGTACGACTGCTTGGTCCTGAGGTCTCCACCCAGCACCTCGGCCGAACCGCCGGAGACGGGCCAGGCCGGCGCGCTGCCGTCGGCGTTGCGGAAGGCGTTCAGGCTCGCGCCGTCGAAGAGCGTGACCCGGCTCGGGCCGTTGTGGGTCCAGCGCTGCTGGGCGACGTCGGCCCACTCCCACAGCTGCACGGCGGTGCCGTCCGCGCTCGCCCCGCCGGCCGCGTCCAGCACCTTGCCCGACTGCGGGTTCAGCAGCGAGCCGTTGGCCTGGGCCTGCCACACCTGGGCGGCGCTGTTGTTGCACGTCCACAGCCGCACCTTGGTGCCGTTGGCGGTGCCGCCGTTGTCGACGTCCAGGCACTTGCCGAGCGCCCGCAGGGTGTCGCCCTCCCGCGTCCAGCTCTGCGCGGTCGAGCTGTTGCAGGTCCACAGTTGCACCTTGGCCCCGTCGGTGATGGTCGCGTTGTCCACGTCGAGGCACTTGCCGCCGATCCCGGTGATCGTGCCCGTCTTGTTCGTGCCGCCCGGACCGTTCGCGCCGACGGTCAGGCTGTCCAGGTTGACGTGCCCGGAGTCCCCGGTGTCGACCCGGTACGAGACGGTGTTGGCGCCCGCCCGCAGCGTCACCGTGTCGTTGAGAGCGGCCCAGGTGTCCCAGTTGCCGGTGTCGGCCAGGCTGACCTGCTTCACCCGGGTCCCGTTGACGTACAGGCTCATCGTCTTGGTCCCGGCGGCCGGGTTCGGGCCGTTGCTGTAGCGCAGCGAGATCGGGTACGCCCCGGCCGACGGCACGTTCAGCGTGAACGTCGTCGCCGAGCCGGCCGCGCCGTGCCCGGCCGAGAAACCCGAACCGGTGTAGCCGGTGTGGTCCTTGGCCACCGACGTGCTGCCGCTCAGACCCGACCACTCGGCCTCCACCCGGTCCGACTTCAGCGTGGTGCCGTCGGGCAGGCTGTTCAGCGTGTACCAGGCCTCGGTGCTCCACAGGGAGGCGTTGGACGCCGAGGTGAACGGCCGCGGCGAGCGGACGTGCACGACCCGGCCCGGCTTGAGCCCCGACAGTTTCAGCGTCACCTTGAGCCGGTCGGCCGACAGGGTGGCCGAGGTGACCGGCAGCGCCTCCTCGTCGACCTTCGGGCCGCCGTAGTCCGGCGTCGGCACGTACCGCCACTGCTCGGCGCGGTACCGGGCGGCCAGCTGGGCGGCGGTCGCGTCCGAGACCGGCTGCGTGTACTCGAGCTCGAAACCGCCGGCGACCGCCCGCATCGCCTTGATGTCGAAGACGCTCGCGTTGTTCGGCGTGAGCTTCTGCAGCCCGTACGTCAATTTGCCTTCCTGGCCCCAGTTGCCGCCGGCGCCGAGCCCGCCCGCGTAGAGCGCGCCGTCCGGGCCGACGCTCAGCCGCAGCACACCCATCTCCAGGCCCTGGGTGAGCCGGAAGACCGCGCCCTGGTACTGGCCGTTGACCTTCTCCAGGTACGCCCGTTGAAGCCCACCGTAGGTGACGTCGCCGAACAGCATCTGACCCGCGTACGGACCCGAGTTGAGCATGACCGGCGTACTCGGCGAATTGGCGATCTCGTTCTGCGGCAGCCACAGCACCGGCTGGGTGACCGGCTGGAGATCGAACGGCCCGTCCGGGTTGGTGTAGTGGTTGAAGAAGCGGTCCTGCTTGATCTGCACGAGCTTCGAGGCGGGCAGCCACCCGCCCTGGTTGTCCAGAACGAAGATGTCCCCCTCGGGCCCGAAGTTGATGCCGTTCGGCGTGCGCAGCCCACCGGCGACGTACTGCACGGCCCCGGTCGACCGGTTGATCTTCAGCGTGGTCCCGCGGTTGGGCGAGCCCTGCGGATCGGTGGTGGCGCCGCCCAGGTTGATCGACACGGACAGGTTCAGATAGAAGAACCCGTCCTGGTACAGCAGCCCGAACGCGAACTCGTGGAAGTTCCCGTCGAACGGCCAGGTGGCGACCCGCCGGTACTGGTCGATGACGCCGTCGCCGTTGGTGTCGTCGAGCTCGGTCAGCTCGTGCTTCTGCGACACATAGATCTTCCCGTCGACGATCTTCAGCCCCATCGGTTCCCGCAGGCCGGAGGCGATCTTCTTGTACGTCACCTGGCTGGGCGACGTCGTGCCGGTGACCCCGCTGAGCACGTAGACCTCGCCCGCCACGGTGTCACTGCCACCCCAGGTGGCGATGGCGAGGCGGCCGTCGGGGAACCAGTCCATGGCGCTGACCTGCGGCTGGAAGCCGGTGGGCCGCAGGTTGGTCAGCGTGTAGCCCGGGTGCACGCCGGTCAGGGGCAGGCCGTCGCCCGGGCTGTCCCCGGCGCCCTCGCACTCCTTCTTGCCGGGCGCGGTCACCCGCACCACACCGGCGTCGGTGCTGAGGGCGCTGGCGGGTACCAGGGTGTACGCGGTGGCGCCGGGCGGCCGCCACTCGAGGGTCAGTTGCTGGCCGCCGTCGCGCTCGAAGAAGTCGATGTGCAGCCCGTGATACCCGGTGGTGAGGGTGACGGACCCCTCGACGGCGGTGGGCCCGTGCGCGCCGTCGTTGTTGACGACGGTGGTCCCGTCGATGAGCAGCCGGGACCCGTCGTCGCTGGTCAGCCGGAACCCGTACGACCCGGCGGTGGTGATGGTGACGTTCCCGATCACCTCGGACTGGAACCGGTCCTCCAGCCCGAAGTCGGCCGAGGTGGTCCAGTTGATCGCCGGCATCTTCTTGTCGACGTTGGGCGTCTGCCCGGCCTTGAGCGTGCAGATCGAGTCACGCGAGGTCTGCAGGTCGAACGTACGAAGGGTGACACCCGCTTCTTGCGGCGGCACGGCCGCGGCGGCGGGCAGAGCGGGCACCAGTCCCACCAGGGTGACGGCAGCGAGCAGGGCAAACGGCTTCTTCCTCATAGCACCGTCCAGACCTCGACGAGTATCGATGGCCGCCACCGTAGGCCCACTTCTGCACGCGAGTAAACAACTTTGGCACATTCATCGAAAAGTCTTGTTTCCGATTACGGCCGGTCCCGCATCCCGCCGCTGGCCAGGCACTATACGAAGCAAGGAGCGCGATATCTGTTCACCTACTTGCCGATTGCGGCGAGGGCGATAACCTCTCCGTGCTCGCCGCAGGCTTCGGCGTCTCCAGGGTCGCCGCCTACCGCTGCCGCGACGAAGCCGCCCGCGTCCTGGCCGTGACCGCATCGGGCCTGCACGACACCCTGCGTCGCGCTGCCGCCGACGGCTGGTCCCACGTCATCCCCGACGGGAAGGTCTTCACCACTGACCGCTGCGCCGAAAAACACCAGCGTGAAGGGCGAATCGCGCACCGCTACCCATCGATTCCTCGCTGAGATCACCTCAGTGAGTCGTCGTTTCACCCAGCCACCTGTACTTATACGATGAGAACGCTTTGCGGCGTCACGGTGAACGCGATTAGCCCTCCAGACAGGGGGAAGGCCTATCCGGCGGGCGGAGATGCGAAAGCTAGCGGCCGGCCGAAGTGATCAGCTCGGCGGGAAGTTCAATTAGAAGGCGATCTGCCTCTGCTGTGAACCGCTGAGCTGAGTGGAATAGCCGGATCGGAGCGTGGCCACAATGGCTTCGATCCTGTTCGCCGCCTCCAGGGCGGCCCGGAGCGAGTCGAGCGCGACATCTCGTACGTCGCTGCGGTTCGTGCTGCGAAACGAATGAGTCACCTTGAATCCGCTGGGCCTTTCGATCGTGGTCCCGAAAGAAGCCATTGGCCACGAGAAATTGGCACTGGCCCCGAAGTTCGGCGTCCCGAGACGGAAATTAGCGGTTCGGGCATCGCAAGGCTGTGGCGCGGAATTGGGCATTGGAGGCTCCTGTATGGGGAGTGAGGTGAGAAGGAATTCAATTCTGCGTCGACGCTACGCCTGTCGCTTCTATGGTCACAAGGCAGGATTTATCAGGATAAGAAAAGGATCAATCCACCGCGCTCCGCTCAATGATGAATACGAGGGGCGAGCGTCGCTGGTTCGGAATAATCTTCACGCTTTCGAGTGGTTCGAAGCGGTGCTACCCGGGTCCGGAAATGCGCGCCGCACACGGTGATCGGCTTTGTTCGCGGTCTGGACGGCGCGGGATGCGGTGAAAAGTCCTACGCCTGCCGAGGAGGCGAGCTCATCCGCTGATCGCCTGGCGGAGCATGGGGCGGTGGCGGGCGATCCATGAGGCGCTGCGGGCTCGCCAGGTGATGGCCCACAGGGTGGGGTAGCCGTTGGCGGCGATGGCCGCGGTGCTGTCGATCGTCACGCCCTCGGCGAGCGCCTCGTGGCGTGCGCTGTGGATCGCCACGTCGGCCAGGCGGTCGACCAGGTCGTCTCGTGCGGACCGGGGGAGGCCGTAACCGTCGACGATGGCCCGGGCGTGGCGGGCGCGGGTCGCGGCGTCGGGCAGGCCCTGCGTCTCGGCGACGTCGTCGTCGACGAGCTGGGCGTTCAGCCACACGGTCTCGGCTAGCTCCCACAGCCGATCCACCGGGCCGGCGAACTCCCAGTCGATGAACGCGTCGGGCCGCCTGTGCCGGCCGACGATGTTCCACGCCCCCGTGTCGCAATGGCCGATCACGATGTCGTCGCCGCCGAGGTCGCGTAGCCAGTTCGGCTTCCAGACGGCGCCGGCGGGCGGGGTGAACGTTGCCGTCGCGTCGTGCAGGCCGCGCAGCAGAGCTCCCACGCCGCCGACGGCCTCGTCCGGCCACGCGTGCGGATGGGGAGACTCGCCCGGGATGAAGCTGTATCCGTCGCCGACCACCCGCGGTGCTCCGGCGAAGCCGACCCGCTCCAGGTGCTTGAGCAGGGCGAACACCGCGGGCGTCCACGGGCCGGCCGTCTTGTGGACGACGCCGTCGGCCAGAACCGCGTCCGCGAGAGGCTCGCCGAGATGATCAGAGGGCTTCATGACCGCCGCAATCGTCATCTCGGAGGGCGGTGAGCAGCAGGTCGAGGCCCAGTTCGAAGGCGCGGTCGGCTCGGGGGCGGCCCTGGCCGGCGGCCTCGATGGCGGCGAGCAGGACGGGGGTGCGGGCCTTGGACTTGTCCCAGACCTGGTCGGGGGCGGCCACGTCGAGGGCCGAGCCGATGACGAAGCTGTCCAGCACCGTGATGACGTCGAGCAGGCGGTCGGTGGGGATGCCGGCGTCGCTGAGCACGGTGGCGATGTCGTCGTACATGCGCACGACGTCGGGGGAGGAGACCGTGTGCGCGGTGAGCATCGGGATCAGCCGGGGGTGGCGGGCGAAGGCGTCGCGGTAGTGGCGCAGCAGCGCGCGCAGGGCGTCGTCCCAGGCCGCCTCGCGCCGGGTGAAGGGCTCCTCGGCGAAGACGCGGGCCCGCATGGCCTCGACGATCTCGGTCTTGCCGGCCACGTGGTTGTAGAGCGACGACGGGCGTACGGACAGGGCGGCCGCGACCTCGCCCATCGTGAACTCGCCCTGCGCGTCCACCAGCTTCAGCGCCGTCGTGGCGATCTTGCTGACCGACAGTTTCGGCGTGGCCGGTCGCCCCACGGAACTCCCCTCGACAAGCGCTCGAACGACCACCATACTAAAACGAACGACATTCGTTTGTCCCCCGACGGCGAGGAAGAAGACATGCGCCTGATCAGCTCCGGTCCGCGGGACTCGCCCGCCCGGGTGCACGAGCCGGCCCGGCCGCCGCTGCGGATCGGCCTCGTCCAGCACCGGTGGCGCGCGGACGCCGGCGAGCTCAAGGACGCGCTGCTCGGCGGCATCGGGCAGGCGGCGGCCGACGGTGCGCAGATCGTCTTCCTGCCGGAGCTGACGCTGTCGCGCTATCCGGCCTTCGAGGAGCCCACGGGCGTACCGTCGGACGCCGCGGAAGACCTCCTGACCGGGCCGACGGTGTCCTTCGCGGCCGAAGCCGCCCGCAAGTTCGGCATTCCGGTCCACGCCTCGCTGTACGAGAGGAACGGGACCGACGCGCTCGGCTACAACACCGCGGTGCTCGTCGGCCCCGAGGGCCGGCTGCTCGGGCGTACCCGCAAAACCCACATCCCGGTCACCGAGGGGTACGTGGAGGACAAGTACTTCCGTCCCGGGCCGGCCGAGGACGCGTACCCGGTCCATCGCCTCGACGATGTCGGTCTCGGGCTGCCGACCTGCTGGGACGAGTGGTTCCCCGAGGTGGCGCGCCTCTACGCGCTGGGCGGGGCCGACCTGCTCGCGTACCCGACCGCCATCGGCTCCGAACCCGATCACCCGCACTTCGACACGCAGCCGTTGTGGCAGCAGGTGATCGTCGGTCACGCCATCGCCAACGGGCTGTTCATCGCCGTGCCCAACCGCACCGGCGACGAGGGCCGGATCAGCTTCTACGGCTCCTCCTTCATCGCCGACCCGTACGGCCGGATCCTCGCCCAGGCCCCTCGCGACTCCGAAGCCGTGCTCGTCGCCGACCTCGACCTCGATCAGCGCCGCGACTGGCTCACCCTTTTCCCGTTCTTCACGACCAGGCGACCTGAGACGTACGGAGGTCTCGCGTGACGCCGGCGCGGTGGCGGATGCCCGCCGAGACCGAACCGCACGACTGCACCTGGATGGCGTGGCCGTCCAGTGGATACACGCTGGGCGAGGACGCCGACGAGGCCCGGCGCGCCTGGGCGTCCGTGGCTCTCGCGGTGGCCGAGTTCGAGCCGGTACGCATGGTGGTCGACCCCGGCGCGGTGGCACACGCCCGCCAGTGGCTCGGCTCGGACGTGGAACTGCTCGAGGCGCCGCTCGACGACGCGTGGATGCGCGACATCGGGCCGACCTTCGTCGTGGGCCCGCAAGGGCTGGGCGCTGTCGACTGGGTGTTCAACGGCTGGGGTCAGCAGAGCTGGGCCCGCTGGGCGAAGGACGCGCGGATCGCCCGCCGGGTCGCCGAATGGGCCGGCGCCACGGTGATCGACTCGGCGATGGTCAACGAGGGCGGCGGCCTGCACGTCGACGGCGCCGGGACCGTCCTCGTGACGGAGACCGTGCAGCTCGACCCCGGCCGCAATCCCGGCTGGGGCCGGGACGACGTCGAGAGAGAACTTCGGCGTACCTTGGGCGTACGCGATGTGGTGTGGTTGCCTAGGGGCCTGACCAGGGATTACGGGGAGTTCGGCACGCGCGGGCACGTCGACATCGTGGCCACCGTGCCGTCGCCGGGGACCGTGCTGTTGCACGTCCAGCCGTCCCCGGACCACCCCGACCACGCGATCGGCGCGGCGCTCCGCGACGCGCTGCCGGCCCAGTGGCGGGTGGTCGAGCTGCCGGCGCCGGAACGGCTGACGGACGAGGACGGGCCGGTCGACCACAGCTACGTCAACCATCTCGTCTGCAACGGCGGGGTGGTGGCCGGCACGTTCGGCGACCCGCGGGACGCGGCCGCGCTCGAGGTGCTCGCCGCCGCGTACCCGGGACGGAAGGTCGTCGGGGTCGACGCGCGTGTGATCTTCGCGCGCGGCGGGGGTATTCACTGCATCACACAGCAGCAACCGAGGGTGGAACCGTGAACGACGTGGATGTGGTGGTGGTCGGCGCCGGAGTGACCGGCCTGACCGCGGCCGTGCGCCTGCGGGAGGCCGGCCTCGACGTGGTCGTCCTCGAGGCGCGCGACCGGGTCGGTGGGCGCCTGCTGACGGAGACCGTCGACGGCGTACGGCTGGAAATCGGGGGTCAATGGGTCTCGCCCGACCAGACGGCGCTGCTCGCGATGATCGACGAGCTGGGACTGACGACGTATCCGCGGTACCGCTCGGGCGAGTCGGTCTACATCGGCCGTGACGGCGTCCGCACGACGTTCCACGGTGACGCGTTCCCGGTGCCGGCGGAAACGGCGGTGGAGATCAAACGGGTGGCCGCCGAACTCGACCGGCTGGCCGCGCAGATGGATCCGCTCGTGCCGTGGGACCACCCGCTGGCCGTGGAACTCGACCAGATGTCGTTCGCCCACTGGCTCTCGTCGCAGACCAGCGATCAGGAGGCGCGCGACAACATCGGCCTCTACATCGGCCCGGCGATGCTGACCAAGCCGGCGCACGCGTTCTCGGCGCTGTCGGCGGTGCTGATGGCGGCCAGCGCGGGAGGTTTCGCCCACCTGCTCGACGCCGACTTCATCCTCGACCGCCGCGTCGACGGCGGGCTGCAGGAGGTGCCGCTGCGGCTGGCCGCGCGTCTTCCGGGTCTGGTGCGGCTCTCCACACCGGTCGACCAGATCTCGTGGGACGGCACGTCGGCCGTGGTCGGCGGCTACCGGGCGCGCCACGTCGTGCTGGCGGTGCCGCCGACGCTGGTCAACCGGATCCGGTTCGCGCCGGCGCTGCCGCCGGTCCAGGCGCAGATGCGCCAGCATCAGTCCTTCGGGCTGGTCGTCAAGCTGCACATCACGTACGAGACCCCGTTCTGGCGCGAGGAGGGACTGTCGGGAACGGCGTTCAGCCCGTACGCGCTGGTGCACGAGGCGTACGACAACAGCAACGAGGACGTGGCCGGCGACGACCGGGGCATCCTGGTCGGCTTCGTCTCCGACGTGCGCGCCGACGCCCTGCTCGCCCTGGACGCCGGCACCCGCCGGGAGAAGGTGCTGACGTCGCTGGCCGCGTACTACGGCCCCGAGGCCTTGTCGCCGGTGGCGTACTACGAGAGCCCGTGGCAGTCCGACGAGTGGACGGCCGGCGCCTTCGGAACGAGCTTCGACATCGGTTCCCTGACCCGCTACGGCCGTCACCTGCGCACCCCGGTCGGCCCGCTGTCCTTCGTGAGCAGCGACGTGGCCGGCCTGGGCTTCCAGCACGTCGACGGCGCGATCCGCATGGGCGAGGCGGCCGCGGCCGCCATCCTCGAGCAGCGGTAGGCGGGCAGCGTCAGGCGGTCGCCCTGACGCCGCTCCTCGCGTGGAGCGCACCGGGGACGGCGCTCGCTGATCACACTCACTGGCCGGCGGCCACCAGGGCGCGTAAGCGGGCGACGGCCTCGGCGCGCACACCGGCCAGCACCGGCTCGTCGTCCAGGGCCGCGGCGCGGACCGGTACGTGCCGGGGCATCCGCTCGGTGGCGGCTCGGATCTCGCCCACCAGCGCCGGCCCCCACGGGCCGCCGATCACCACCTCGCGCGGATCGGCCAGGGCGATCACGGCGGCGACGACACCGCCGACCGCGGAGCCGAGGGCTGCCCGCGTGGCGGCGTCGCTCGTCAGCAGCCGGCCTACGTCGATCGCCGTCTCGTCGCCGCGTGCTCCCGTGCCGTCGGAGCGTTCGCGGCGCAGATCCAGCTCGCCGAAGAGCTCGATGAAACGGATCGCGCGGCCGTCCGGGCCGACGGTGAGCATGTGGGCGATCTCGCCGGCCAGGCCGGTGTGGCCGCGGCGCACCTCGCCGTCGCTGACGATGGCGCAGCCCAGACCCTCACCCAGATAGAGGTACGCGAAGTCGCCGGCCCCGTGGCGATCGCGTTCGGCCAGGGCCGCCCAGTTCACGTCGTTGTCGACGACGATCGGGCCGTCCACGAAGCGGCCGAGGATCGCGACCGGGTCCAGCTCGCCGACCAGGAAAGGCGCGTCGGGCAGGTGAACCAGCCGGCCGGTGGCCCGGTCGACCGGATCGGCGGCACCGACGACGGCCAGGCGAATCGGTGGGCCGTCCTCGCCGCGCGCCTGCCGAGCGGCCGCGGAGATCGCGGTGGCGACTTTCGAGGGGTCGGCCGGGCGCACGGCGCGGCCGACGACGTCGCCGTAGACGTCGACGCACTCGGCGACGACGCCCTGCGGGGCGATGGTGACCGCCAGGGCGACGCCGATCGTGGGGGAGAGCGCGTAGTACGACCCGACCCGGCCTCGCCCCCGGCCGCCGGGGGTGCGTTCGCCGGTGTCGGCCACCAGGCCCCGCTCGGTCAGGCGGCGCACGCTCTCGCCGGCGGTCGGCTTCGAGATGCCGATCTCGGTGGCCAGCTCGGCGCGGGTCAGGCGGCGGTGGCGCATGAGCGTACGCAATACGTGCTCGTCGCTGGTCTCCACGTGCCGATTCTAGTAAGGGGGCTTGCCCAGAACGGGAGCGACACGTACCGTCGTTCAAGTAAGGGGACCTGACTAGAAGGAGGCGCCGTGCCGGCCACCACCGCTCTGCCGCATTGGGAGCAGACTCCCGCCGACCTGGCCGCGGCCACCCGTGAGATCAAGGCCGCGCTGCGCGCTCGCATCGAGGCGTCCGGCCGTACGGTCGACGAGGTCTTCGCCGTTGTCGAACAGCGCGTGCAGGCCGCCATCGACGACATCGTCGCGACCCGCCGCCGCGGCGAGGAGATCTGGCCGGTCGTCGACTACGCCGACATCGAGGCCGGCACCGCCCCCACGGAACTGCTCAAGAAGCGCGGTTGTCTCGTCGTGCGCGGGCACTTCGAGCGAGAGCAGGCGCTGCGCTGGGACCAGGACATCGTCGACTACGTCGAAGGCAACCGCTTCTTCGAGAACTACCGCGGTCCCGGCGACGACTTCTTCGGCAGCGTCGGCTCCAAGCCCGAGATCTACCCGATCTACTGGTCGCACGCGCAGATGCAGGCCCGGCAGAGCGAGCGCATGGCCACGGTGCAGGCCTTCCTCAACAGCCAGTGGAAGCACACGGCGCCCGACGGCACGCAGTGGTTCGACCCGAACCGGGACTCGCTCTACCCCGACCGGATCCGCCGCCGCCCGGAGGGCGCCGAATCGGCCGGCCTCGGCACACACCTCGACCCGGGCACCCTCGACCTGTGGATGACCCAGGCCTACCAGCAGGCCTTCCGGCACCTGTTCGACGGCAGCGTCGAGCAGTACGACCCGTGGGACGCCGCCCATCGCACCGACGGACCGCAGTACCCCGGCTCCACGATGTGCTCGGCCTTCCGCACGTTCCAGGGCTGGACCGCCCTGTCCGACATGGACCACGACCAGGGCGTACTGCACACCGTCCCGATCCCCGAGGCGATGGCGTACCTGATGCTGCGCCCGCTGCTGTCCGACGTGCCCGACGACGACATGTGCGGCGTCACCGTCAACCAGGTCTTCCCGGCCGGCCACAAATGGCACGCCCCGCTCATGGAGGCCCTGTCCGGCATCCCCGACGTCCGCGCCGGCGACTCCGTCTGGTGGCACTGCGACATGATCCACAGCGTCGCCCCGGTCGAGGCGCAGAAGGGCTGGGGCAACGTCATGTACATCCCGGCCGCGCCGTGGTGCCCGCGCAACGAGAAGTACGCCGCCGACGTCCGCGACGCCTTCGCCAAGGGCGAAAGCCCCTCGGACTTCCCGGCCGAGCACTACGAGCGCGAATGGCCCGACCGCTTCCAGCCCAGCGACCTCAACGACATCGGCCGCCGCGGCCTCGGCCTGGCCTGAGATCTCACCAGGCGGTCAGCACCAGGTGGTTGACCAGCAGGGCGGTGACGGCCTGCGCGGCCAGCCACCACCGTCGATCGTGCCGCGGCAGCAGCGCTGCCGCGGCCGGAAGCCAGACCGCGAACGGCAGCCAGATCCGCTCGACCTCGGCCTTGCTCATCCCGGACAGGTCCGCCAACAGAGCGGCCGCCGCCCACGCCGCGACAAGTGGTGCGCGGGCGGCACGGCGCAGGATCGGGGCCGCGGCCGGGCCGGCGCAGAGGGCGAACGCCGCCAGATTCGCCCACACCCAGTACGCGTACGGGCGGTCGGAAGCCAGACCCTGGTAGTAACGCAGGCGTACCAGCGAATAGCCGTGCCACCACGCGAAACCCAGCAGCGTCATCGCCGCCACGACCGCGGCCGCCCCCAGAACGGCCCAGATCAGCAGCCGCCACCGGGTGCGGCGAACCGCGACCACCGCGAGGGCGGGCAGCGCCAGCAGAACCAGGCCGTAGGAGAGGTACGCGCAGGCGGCCAGCCCCACCCCGCCGGCGGCGACCGCCCACGGCGAAGGACGGGACAAGCCGACGGTCAACAGCGCGATCGCGCCCGCCGCCGCCCCCGCGAAGAGGCCGTCGGCCGAGGCGCCGACCCAGACGGCCCCTGGGAAGAGAACCAAGAAAGGGGCCGCGGTCCGGGCCGCTCGCTCGTCGCCCAAGGCCCGCACGGTAACCAGGATCGCCGCAGTGGCGAAGGCCCCGGCCACTATGCAGAACACCGCCGCCCAGGCGCCGCCGCCCAGCCCGATCCGATCCAGGCCGACGAAGGCGAGGAGCGCTCCCGGGGGATGCCCGGCCACGTGGGTGGTCCACGGGTCGGGACCGCCGTCCAGGATGCGGCCCTCGAAACCCCGCAGCATGGCGGGAACGTCGGTCACGCCGGGCACTTCGGCGAGATATTCGTACGGCGTGGTCAGCCGCCCCGCGACACCGCGCCCCCAGCCGTCCACCAGAGCCAGGGCGAACGTCCAGGCGGTCGCGGCGGCCCAGGTCGCCGCGAGCAGCGTCCGCCACGGCACCCGCTCGGCGAGGCGCGGACCCCACCGGATCACCGCCAGGGCGACAGCGATCGCGGCCGGGGTGCCCGGCCCGGCGTGCGGGAGCACATGGCCGAAGAGAGGAGCGGCCGACGCGTGCACCGGCCGCCCGGCCAGTCCGAGGACCGCGCCGGTCGCCGCCGCCAGCGCGACCAGCCCGGCCACCGCGGCCAGCGCCCACCGGTCGGCCCGGGAAGACGGCCACAACTTGAGCAACCGTGGCGACACGTTGCGCCGGCCGCCGCGGTTCTGATCCGGGTCGCTGTCCGGCAAAGGCTCGCGCCGGCGCGAGGGTGAGAGCTGTGCCGGGTCGCTGTCCGGCAAGGGTTCGCGGCGCCGGCCGCCGTGCGACGGCGACTTCCGGTCGGGGTTGCCGTGCGGTGAATTCCGGTCGGGGTCGCCGTGCGGTGAATTCCGGTCGGGGTCGCCGTGCGACGGCGCATTCTGGTCGGGGCTGCCGTTCGGGACGGGCTTGCGGCGGCGGGTCAGCCGCGCAGGGGCGCGCACGCGAACTCCCGCAGACCGTCGACGGGTGGCACCACGGCGTGAAAGCCGAGCTCGGCCGCCGCGCGGGCGGGGGAGGCCACAACATGGCGTACGTCGCCGAGCCGGAACCGGCCGGTCACGTGCGGGCGAGGGCCGCCGAAGGCGTCCGCGAGCGCCCCGGCCATCTCACCGACGGTGGTCGGCCGCCCCGAGGCGACGTTGAACGCCCGAAATCCACCACCCCACGGAGCCCACCCTCCCAAGGGGGAAGCCCCCGACGCCATTCTCCCGGAATTTTCGATGATCGTGCTGGTGGGCTGTGGACAAGCCGGCACTGTGGAAAACTCGCGTGTGCCCGCCAGCGCGGTCACGGCGTCCAGAGCCGCGACATTGGCCGCCGCCACGTCGTCCACATGCACGAAATCCCGTAACTGGCCGCCATCCTCGTACACCTGCGGCGCCTCGCCCCGCTCCAGCGCCGACCGGAAGATCGCCGCCACCCCGCTGTACGGCGTGTCCCGCGGCATGCCCGGCCCGTACACGTTGTGGTAGCGCAGCGCCGCCACCGTACCGCCACACTCCCGCGCCCACGCCGCGCACAGATGCTCCTGCGCCACCTTCGTCGCCGCGTACACGTTGCGCGGATCCACCGGCGTCTGTTCGTCCACCAGTCCTGGTTTCAGCGGGCACCCGCAGTCCGGGCAGGGCGGTTCGAATCGTCCCGCGAGCAGTTCGGCCGCTTCCCGGGCGGCGGGCCGGACCGCCCCGTGCCGCTCGCAGCGGTAGTTCCCTTCCCCGTACACCACCATCGAGCTGGCGAGCACCAGCCGCCGGATGCCGGCCTCGTTCATCGCGGCCAGCAGCACCGCCGTTCCGAGGTCGTTGCAGCTCACGTATTCGGGGAGGTCGCCGGGCCCGGCGCCGAGCCCGACCAGCGCGGCCTGGTGCACCACCGCGTCGACGCCGCGCAGCGCCTCGCGGACGGCTGCCGGGTCGCGTACGTCGGCCCGGTGCAGTGTGACGCCGTCCGGTACTTCCGGCGGGCTGGTGTGCGCCGCCGGATGAAAGCTGTCGAGTACGGAAACCTGGTGGTTCGCGGTGGTCAGGGCTGAGGTGACCGCCGAGCCGATGAATCCGGCGCCGCCGGTCACGAGGATGTGGGCCATGGCGGTGACCATAGGTTCGCCGGCCGGGTGGTGCGGCGGTGCGAGCCGATCCGTCAGCGCTTCGTAAGGACTGGCGGTGACGTTCGCGTTCCGTAAGATCCGCGGGCGCCGACCGGGCATAGCTTCGGCGTTCATGACCGATGTGGTGTTGCCCTGCCTCAACGAGGCCGCCGCCCTGCCGTGGCTGCTGTCCCGCATGCCGGCCGGGTTCCGGCCGATCCTCGCCGACAACGGCTCGACCGACGGGTCCCGGGAGGTGGCCCGCCGTCTCGGCGCGCGGGTGATCGAGGTCGACCGGCGTGGGTACGGCGCCGCCGTGCACGCCGGGGTTCTGGCTTCGGACCCGGACGACGGCGTCGTCTGTGTGCTCGACGCGGACGGCTCGTTCGATCCGGCCGAGTTGCCCCGGCTCGCCGGCCCGGTGCGGGACGGCGACGCCGATCTCGTCGGTGGCCGCCGTCGTCCGACCGGCGTGCGGGCCTGGCCCGTGCACGCGCGTCTCGGCAACGCGGTCGTCGCCCGTCGGGTGCGCCGCGCCACCGGCCTGCCGGTGCACGACATCGCCCCGATCCGCGCCGCTCGCCGTGACGCGCTGCTCGCGCTGGACGTGCGGGACCGTCGGTGCGGCTACCCGCTGGAGCTGCTGCTGGCCGCGGCCCGGGCGGGTTGGCGGGTACGCGAGCTCGACGTCGCGTATCACCCCCGTGCGGCCGGGACCCGGTCGAAGGTGACCGGGACCGTTCGCGGGACGGTACAGGCGATCAACGACATGCGGGCGGTGCTGAGCCGATGATCCAGATTCTGGTCATGGCCAAGGCTCCCGTCCCCGGCCGGGTGAAGACCCGCCTCTGCCCGCCTTGCACGCCGGCCGAGGCGGCGGTGCTGGCCGGGGCGGCGCTCGCCGACACCTGGAAAACCGTCGATCAAGTTCCGGCCGTACGGCGGACCACCGTCCTCGAAGGCAGCTACCCCGTGCCGTCGGGTTGGTGCCGGGTGGCGCAGCGCGGTGAGGGGCTGGGGCAGAGATTGGCGTACGCGTTCACCGACACCGCCTTGCCCGGCGTGCCGACGCTCCTGATCGGCATGGACACCCCGCAGCTCACCGTGGATCTGCTGTGCGCGGCGGCCGAGGCGCTGGTCCGGACCGGTGCCGTTCTCGGGCCGGCCCACGACGGCGGATGGTGGGCCCTGGGCCTGCGGGACACGGACGCCGCCCGGGTGTTGCCGGCCGTTCCGATGTCCACACCGGACACCGGCGCTTCGACTCTGGCCGCCTTGCGAACCCGCGGCGTCCAGCCGTACCTCCTGCCGCCTTTACGCGACGTCGACACCGCCGCCGACGCCTTGGAGGTGGCCGCCGCCTGCCCCGACACCGCGTGTTTCCCCACCGCGGTCCGCCGCATCCTCGCACCCGTGGCGGCCGGTTCCGAGCGGATGGGCACGGGTTCGCGGGTCGCGGCCGGCCCGGTCGCGTCCGGCCCAGTCCTGGGTGGGCGGGTCTTGGGCGCGCAGGGCGCGGGTGGGTGGGCCGTGGACACGTGGGCCGTGGACGCGCGAGTCGCGGGTGGGCCGGTCGCGGCCGGGCCGGGCGTGGACGCGCGGGTCGCGGGTGGGCCGGGCGTGGACGCGCGGGTCGCGGGTGGGCCGGGCGTGGACGCGCGGGTCGCGGGTGGGCCGGTTGTGGGTGGGGCGGCATGAGCGCGACGGTGGCCGACTGCGCGACGGCGGAGCGGTCGGCCCTCGTGGTCTACGAGCGGGCGCTGGCACGGGCCACGGCCGGGGAGGACGCGACGCTTGCGCTGCGCGACGTTCACGGGCGCGAACACCGGGTCGACGCTGCCGGGTGGTGCGGGTCGGTGCGAGCCGGTGACGGCGGGCTGCTCGATCGGTGCGGCGGGGCCACCCTCGATGTGGGATGCGGGCCGGGCCGGCTCACCCGGGCTCTGCTGGCCGGGGGACGGCCGGCGCTGGGCATCGATGTGAGTGCGGCCGCCGTACGGCTGGCCCTGGCCCGGGGTGCGCTGGCCCTGCGCCGGGACGTCTTCGCGGCGGTGCCCGGCCAGGGGCGGTGGGAGCATCTGCTGCTCGCCGACGGCAACGTGGGCATCGGCGGCGATCCGGCCGCGCTGCTGCGGCGCTGCCGTGACCTGCTCGCGCCGCACGGGCTGCTGCACGCCGAACTGGAGGCGCCGGGCGCCGGCAGTTGGGCGGGAACGGCCACCCTGCGGGACGAGGGCGGCGGGCCGGCGGCGCCGCTGCGCTGGGCGCAAGTGGCCGCCGACGACCTCGCGCCCCTGGCCCGGGCGGCGGCACTGGTCATCCGGACGACGTGGACGGAGGCGGGCCGATGGTTCGCGACGATGACTCCCGCCTGACGCGGATTCTGACCTGGCCCACCTCGCCGGGACCGTCGAGGTCGGCCCGCCTGACGAGCTTGCTGGGGGTGGCGCTCGGCGCCGCGTTCGGCGTCTGTTTCGTCACCGGCGTCCTGAGCCACCTCATCCAGCACCCGCCCGGCTGGTTCTGGTGGCCGTCGCGGCCGGCCGGGCTCTACCGGTTCACCCAGGGCCTGCACGTGGCGACCGGCCTGGCCACGGTTCCGCTGCTCGGCGCGAAACTCTGGTCGGTCTACCCACGGTTGTTCATCTGGCCGCCGGTGCGCGGTGTCGCTCACGCGGCCGAGCGCGCGAGCGTGGCCGCGCTGGTCGCCGCCGCGCTGTTCCAGGTGGTGAGCGGCGTGCTCAACACAGCTCACCTGTACGCGCCGATGCCGTTCTTCTTCACCACCGCCCACTACTGGATCGCCTGGCTGGCGGTCGGCGCCCTTCTGACACACATCGGCGTCCAGCTGCCCGCGGCCCGCACCGCGCTGCGCCGCCGGCACATCTCCGCGCCCCAGCAAGAGAGGGCGGGCGAGGAAGCGCGGGATAAGGGAACCGGCGGTGAGAGGGCGGGCGAGGAAGCCCGGGATGAGGGAACCGGCGATGAGAGGACGGCCGAGGAAGCGCGCGATGAGGGAACCGGCGGTCAGAGGACGGCCGAGGAAGCGCGGGAGAAGGGGAGGGCCGGCGAAGGCGGCAAAGACGAAGAAAGTGAAGAAAGTAAAGAAGGGAGCGAGGGGGAAGCCGCCGGCGGAAAGGGCGCTGTAGCGCGGCGGCAGGTGCTGGTGGCGGTCGGGGTGGCCGCCGGTGTCGTCACGGTGGCCACAGTGGGGCAGACCGTCGCTCCGCTGGTTGCGGTCAGTGTGCTGGCGCCGCGGCGGCCCGGTGACGGGCCGCAGGGGCTGGCGGTCAACCGGACCGCGGCGGCGGCCGGGGTTCGCGAGGCCGCGCTCGATCCGGCCTATCGCCTCGTGGTGGCCGGTTTCGGTCGCGAGGTCGCGCTGAGCCTGGCCGATCTGGCGGCGATGCCGCAGCACAGCGCCGTGCTGCCGATCGCCTGTGTGGAGGGCTGGAGCGCGACCGCGACCTGGTCGGGTGTGCGGCTGCGCGACCTGGCCGGTCTGCTGGGCCGGGACGTGGCCGGCGTGGAGGCCGAGGTCGTGTCGTTGCAGGCGTCCGGGCGCTATCGCAGTTCGGTCGTGGCGGGGCCGCACCTCGGCGACGATCGGACGCTGATCGCTCTGCGGCTCGGGCGGGAGGCCCTCGACGCCGACCACGGCTTTCCGGCCCGGCTGATCGCGCCGAACCGGCCCGGTGTGCTGCAGACCAAGTGGGTGGCCCGGATCTCGGTGCGGAGAGCCCGATGAGGCGCCTTCTGGTGGTGGCCGGGACGCTGGTCATGGCGTACGCGGTGATCGGGGCCGCCCGGGACCCGCACCGGCTCGGGATTCTGGTGTTCCTGGCCGCCGTGCTGGTCCTGCACGACGCCCTGTTCCTGCCGCTCGTGCTGGCCGGCGGCGCGCTGATCGACCGGTTCGTGCCACCCGCCGGGCGGCCCGGCGCGCGCCTGACCGGCGTGGTGGGTCTCGCCGTCGCCGTGGTCGCCGTTCCGCTGGCGATCGGGCCGCTCCCCGGCCCGTACCTCTGGGGAACGCTCCTGATACTGGTGGTGACCGTCGCCGGTCGTAAGGGAATCGAAAGGTGGCGGGCCGGGCGTCGCGGGCGTGCGCATGGGTAGCCTCCCAACGTGACCCATCAGGTACTCGTCGTCGATGACGACCCGACCGTCAGCGATGTGGTGCGCCGCTACCTCGAGCAGGACGGCTGCCGGGTGCGGCTCGTCGCCGACGGGCTGGCCGCGCTGGCCGCCGTCGACGCCGAGTGTCCCGATCTGGTGGTGCTCGATCTCATGCTCGGTGGCGTCGACGGGCTCGACGTGTGCCGCCGGCTCCGCCGCGAGCAGCCGGGGCTGCCGGTGGTCATGCTGACCGCGCTGGGCGAGGAGAGCGATCGGGTGCTCGGTCTGGAGGTCGGCGCCGACGACTACGTGACCAAGCCTTTCAGCCCGCGGGAGCTGGTGTTGCGGGTGCGTTCGGTGCTGCGCCGCACCGCGCCGCAGGCCCCGCCGCGCCCGGCGCTGCTGCGCGACGGCGACCTGGTGGCCGACACCGGCCGGCGCACGGCGGAACTGGCCGGGCGCCCGCTCACGTTGACCGTGCGCGAGTTCGACCTGCTGGAGTTCCTGCTGCGGCATCCGGCGCGCGCCTTCTCCCGGGCCGAGCTCCTCGACCGGGTGTGGGGGTGGCAGTTCGGCGACCAGTCGACGGTGACCGTGCACGTGCGGAGGCTGCGCGAGAAGATCGAGGCGGATCCGGCGGCGCCGAAGCGGCTGCTGACCGTCTGGGGTGTGGGCTACCGGTACGAGCCGGGCCATGCGTGACATCGCGCTGATCGGCCTCTACTCGCTGGCCGCGGGCGCGGTCGTCGGCCTGCTCGGCGCCGCCGCGCTGCGGGCGCTGCGCGGCCGGTCGATCGCCGTGCACGTGTGTGTGCTGCTCGCCGTCACCGTGGCCGCGGTGGCCGCCGGGGTCGTCACCGTCGCCCGGGCCATGTTCCTCTCCGCCCACGACATGCGGGTCGTCCTGGTCACCGTGGCCGCGTCGGCCGTGGTGAGTCTGGTCCTGGGCGCCGTGTTCGGGCGCCGGCTGGCCGCCGCCGCGGTGTGGGCGGCCCAGGCCCGCGAGCGGGAACGGCGGATGGAGGCCGGCCGCCGCGACCTGGTGGCCTGGGTGTCGCACGATCTGCGCACCCCACTGGCCGGGCTGCGCGCGATGACCGAGGCGCTGCAGGACGGGGTGGTGGCCGACCCGGCGACCGTGGCCGAGTACCACCGCCGCATCGGCGCCGAGACCGACCGGATGAGCGGCCTGGTGGACGATCTGTTCGAGCTGTCCCGTATCCACGCCGGCGCGCTGCGGCTCACCCCGGCCGACCTGCCGCTGGCCGACGTGGTCTCGGACGCGGTGGCCGCGGTCGCCCCGCTGGCCGGCAGCCGCGGGATCCGGGTGGTCGCGGCCGGGCACGAGTGGCCGGTGGTCACCGCCGGCGCGGCCGAGCTCAACCGGATCCTCGACAACCTGCTCACCAACTCGGTGCGCTACACCCCGGCCCACGGTGTCATCCACGTCGACGCCGGCCGGGACGGCGGCGTGGTCTGGTTCGCGGTGTCGGACAGCTGCGGCGGCATCCCGGAGGACGATCTGCCACGGGTCTTCGACGTCGCTTTCCGCGGCACCCGGGCCCGCACTCCGGAGGCCGCCGGGGGCGGCGGGCTCGGGCTGGCCATCGTGCGCGGTCTGGTCGAGGCGCACGGCGGCCAGGTGCGTGCCCAGAACGTCACGGGCGGCTGCCGCTTCGAGGTGCGCCTGCCCGGCGCGGCGGCGCGCTGAGCGAAAATCTTTCCGGGCGGACTGCACAGCGGCGCCGCGAGGCCCGTCCTAGTGGCGTGACCTTCGAGCAATTCGCGATGGCCCGGCTGCCCAGTCTCCTGCGCTTCACGGTCGTCCTCTCCGGCGACCGCGACCTCGCCCAGGACATTGTGCAGGAGGTGCTGGCCCGGGTCCAGGCCCGCTGGCGGCGGATCAGCGGGACCGAAGACCTGGAGGCGTACGTCCGGCGCATGGTGCTCGACGAGTACCTGTCCTGGCGGCGCTTCTGGTCGGTCCGCCGGCTGCGGCACGTCCAGGGCAGCGTCCCCGGCGATCTGTGGCAGCGCCTGGCCGGCCTCGGCCGCAAGCAGCGGGCCGTGCTGGTGCTGCGCTACTACGAGCAGCTGGACGACGGCCAGATCGCCGACTGGCTGGGCAGCTCCCGGCCGGCCGTGCGGGGCCTCGCGACGAAGTCGCTGAAAGCGCTCCGGCTGGAGCCGGAGCTGACCGAACGCATTCCCGCCGAGGAGAAGTCGTGACTGAGCAGCACCCCGACCAGCTGCGTGAGGTATTCGCGGAGCACGAGAACAACACCGGAGACCCCGCCGCCGTCTACGCCCGCGTGGTCGAGCTCTCCGGCCGCTACAAGCGCCGCCGGCGGGGCGCCCAGATCGCGGCGGGCGGCGTGCTCGGCGCCGGCCTGATCGCCGGCGCGGTGAACCTGCCGGCCTTCCTGCCGGGCAGCTCGGGGGCCACGACGGCCGCCATTCCGGTCGCCGCCGCCCCGGCCGTCTCGGCGTCGTCCGCGCCGAGCGACGAGGAGCTGCAGAAGCGCTGGGAGGCGTACGCCGCTGCCGGCTACGGCCTCGGTGACGCCGAGAAGCTGGCCAAGATCTGGCGGCTGCGCGACACGTCGGCCGTCAAGGCCGAGGCCGGCCGCCGTCTGCTGCTGGGCGAGACCCTGCCGGTCGGGCCGCACCAGGACGTCGTGCCGTCCGACCCGGCCACCTCGCCCGAGCAGGACAAGCAGTACGCGGCGTTCTTCGACGCCGGCTACGTGTGGGCCGACGCCGAGAGGCTGGCCACGATCTGGCACCTGAGCGACCCGCCGGCGGCCAAGCTCGAGGCCGGCAAGCGCCTGCTGGCCGGGCAGGACCTGCCGGTCAAGCCCAAGCCGGCCAACGTCGAGGCGGCCAAGGAGCAGAAGGACGACATCAAGCGGGTCGACACCTTCTTCGCCAGGGGCTACGACGGCCAGGACGCGGCCAAGCTGGCCGAGCTGTGGAATCTGCCGAACCCGTTCGCGGCCAAGATCGAGGCCGGCAAGCGGCTGCTGGCCGGGCAGACCCTGCCGATTCAGCCCTGACCGCTCGGGGGCCCGGTACCCGGTGCCGGGCCCGCGAGGGGAAGTAGGGTGATCCCGCCGCCTGTTCCGGCGGCTCGCCCTCGTGCCGGGGGCGTCGACCGGGCCCGAGCTGGCGGCGGTGCTGGCCGAGGAGCCGCTGCTGACCACCGAGGACTGCGCCGGCGCCAGGGCGAGAACGTGGGCGCGATGGTCCGTGCCCTGACCCGGCGGGCCGCCATCCACGTCGAGCTGGGCGACCTCGAGGCGGCCCGGGCCGACATGGCCGCTTTCGTGAAGCTCCGGGACCGCGCCGGCGAGCAGGTGACCGAGCCCGGCCCCGTCCGCGACCGCATCGAAGCGGTGTACGCGGCGCTGGACGGCGGCTGAGATGATCATGGCATGCGCATCGAGGACTATCTTGACACTCTCCGCCGCGACGGCGAGCTCGTGGCCGAGGCCGCCGGGCGGACCGGGCTGGACGCCGTGGTGCCGGCCTGCCCCGGGTGGCAGGTCCGGGACGTGCTGCTGCACCTCGGCGGCGTGCACCGGTGGGCCGCGGCCCACGTCGCGGACCGCCTCGAGCGCCCCAGCGGCGAGGAGGGGTTCTTCACCCGCGTCGGCGACGAGGCGCTGATCGACTGGTTCCGGTCCGGGCACAGCGCCCTGGTCAGCACGCTGGCCGGCGCCGACCCCGAGCTCACCTGCTGGAGTTTCATGCCGGCGCCGTCGCCGCTGGCCTTCTGGGCGCGCCGGCAGGCGCACGAGACGGCCGTGCACCGCGCCGACGTCGAGTCCGCGGACGGGGCCACACCGGCCTGGGCGCCGGCGTTCGCGGTCGACGGCGTCGAGGAGCTGTTGCGCGGGTTCTTCGGCCGGGGACCCGAACGGATGGCCTGCGAGCCGCCGGTCACCATCGCGCTGACGGCCACCGACGCCGAGGCGGCGTGGACCCTTCGGATGGACGCCGGCGGATTGCACGTGGCCGACGGCGCCGCACCGGCCACCACCCTGACCCTGTCCGGGGCCGCCACCGACCTGTACCTGTTGCTGTGGAACCGGGGTGGGCCGGACCAGCTCGCCGTCGACGGTGACCTCGGCGCCCTGGACGCGTGGCGGAGCCGGGCCACGGTCTCGTGGAGCTGACCAGCCCGCCCGCCGGGCGCATTTCGGGTGCCCGGCGAGCGTGCTGATCACCTTCAGTTGGTGAAGACGGCCGGCGTGCCCTCGACGGAGCTGTCCAGGACCGGCGCGTAGCGGGCGGTGAAGAAGCCGCTGCCCGGGCAGGTGACCGGGCCGGAGAACTTCGCGAACGCCTGCTGGGTGAAGGTGATCGAGTTGTCGTCGTTGGCCGACACGCCGGTGATGGCGTTGCCGGTGGCGCGGTAGACGCAGGTGACCGAGCCGAGGATGGTGCCCAGGCTCAGCGTGGTCTGGATCGGGGCGGCGTCGGTGCCGCTCACGGTGACGGCGCCGGTGGCGCTGTCGACAGTGGTGGCGAACGGCGTGTTGTTCACCGTCACGCTGTTCACCCGGGTGACGCCGAAGATGTTCGCGGTACAGCCGGCGAACGTGTGCGAGGTGACCGACTCGCCGGCGACGCCCGGCGCCTCGGGGTTGTCCACGACAGTGGCCGTGAAGGCCGACTGGGCGCATTTGATGCCGGTGCTCCCGCCGGCCGTGGTGGTGAAGTCGGCGGTGGTGCCGGTGGCGACCGAGGCGGTCAGCACATCGCCGACGGCGACGGCGGTGCCGCCGGCCGCCTCGACGGTCAGCACGGCCGGGGCGTCGGCCAGGGCCGGGGTGGCGCCCAGGCCCACGGAGGCCGCGACCGCGGTGATCACGAAGATGGTTCGGTACGCGCGCATGGCTTCTCTCCTCATAGTCCGGATAAGCGCAGGTACCGACGTTGACGCTCGACTTGTCGGTTTATAGACCCGGCCGGACGTAACGTCAAGGCAACTTCGGCGTAACAAAGCACGACCTGCGATCCGCGGCCGTACGACTTGACCGCTCCGCTACCCGGGAGTAACTTCGGCCAAATCGACATTGACGCTCGACGATATTGAATCGCGATTTGTCGATCTAGGAGTTGCCCATGAGAACGTTGCCAGTGAAAACTCGTCGGGAAACAAGCTGGAAGCGCTTCGGCGCCATGTTCGGCATCACCGCGGCGATGGCCGCCGGGCTGGTGGCGCTGACCGCGCAGGGCGTCCTGGCCGCCAACTTCTCGATCTCCGGAATGCCCTTCACGGTCACCGCGACCCAGCTTGAGGGCACCGGATTCGAGCAGTTCGCGGCGCTGGACAACATGATCGAGGACAGTCCCAACGCCGGTGACACCGGCGGCCAGGTGGTCGTCATCGTCTCGGCCATCGACAAGGCGGAATTGACCAAGCTCTGCCAGAGCGTCTCCCTCGGCGGCATGCATTTGAAAATCACCGCCGGCGACGCCGGTACGCCGGTCAAGGCCGACAGCCTGGTCGTCGACTCGGACCAGATCTCCGGCGAGGCCGACTTCAAGAACATCGATATCGGCCAGGACGCGAGCACCTTCGACAAGGTGAACGACCGGCGCAACGGCGGAAAGATCACCGGCGGCGCGGGCGTTTTCGGACAGCAGGCCGACACCGTGACCATCGCGAACCTGCGGCAGAACAACTACGCCACCACGGCGGCCCGGTTCACCCTGCCGCACCTGCGCATGGCCTTCACCGGCGACGGCTGCTGACGATGGGCGGGCGGTCGTCCTTCTCCCGATGGCGGCACGCCCGCCCCTTCTGGGGCGGCCTGCTCGTCACCCTGGCCGGCGCGGAGATCCTGATCTCGGTGAAGGCCCCCCTGCCGGTGGTCGTCCACGTCGGCATGCAGGGCCTGGCCGGCTTCCTGGTCCCGATGATCCTGCTGCTCTGCGGCATCCTGCTGCTGGTCAGCCCGGCCCAGCGCCTGTTCTACTCGCTGGTCGCGGCCGCCCTGAGCCTGGGCTCCTGGCTGACCTCGAACCTGGGCGGCTTCATCGTCGGCATGCTGCTCGGCCTGGTCGGCAGCGCCCTGGCCTTCGCCTGGAGCCCCCGCCCGGAAACCACCGAAGCCCTGGCCCCACCACCAGAACCCGAAGCCCACCCCGCGGCCTGGCCCCTTTCGGACGAAGCTTCCGCCCAGGGGAATCCCGCCGAGGCTCACGAGACCCTTGCCATGGCGCCCGACGACCTCGGTCCTCCGAACGATTCCCCGCCCTCACCGAACGACGACCCGGTGAGTCCGGCTCCCACCCCGCCGGAAAACCCATCCCGACCAGCCGGGCCCTCCACCACCATCGGCCCAAGGCATCGCAGCGCCGGCTGAGCGGCCGCGCCGGGTTGGTTCGCTGCCGGGCCGGTTGGGTCGCTGTCCCGGCGTACGGCAACCACGCCGCCTGGTTTCCGGAAGGCGGCCGGGAGCCTTCTCCGGGTGCTGGAAGTCAGGGCGCCTTTCGAGTCCGGCCCAAGCGCCGGTTCGGTGGTGGAGCCGGCCGCCCAGGTGCGGGTCGAGGTTCGGCGCTTGACGGCCGGAGGCTCTGACGTGTCCGGGAGGGCGTGGCGGTCTTGACGAGGCCGGCTCTATCGGGGATGAAGCCCCATGCGCGTCGGCCGGAGGCTCCGCCGTTTCGGCCGAAGGCGTCCGGTCGCGGCAAGTCCTGGCCCGCGGCGCGCTGAGTGGAACCCGGCGGAGCGGTTGATCGTCCGCGAGTCGCCCCGGATATACCGGTCGAAAGCGTCACAGGCGTTGGCTCGGAGCCGTCGTGACGTGGTCAGGGCTCCGGCCGATGGGGCGGGGTGCCGGTGCTGATCAGGTGGGCGGCCGCGGTCTGTACGGCCGGGTCCCGCCACACCACCGAGAGGCGGTTGTCGCCCAGGCGGGTGGCGGCTTCGGTGACCGCCGGTGCGATGGTGCGGCCCTGCGTGAAGGCGGTCAGTACGGCCGGGTGGATGTAGGAGGCGCGTGCCACGGCGGGGGTGTTGCCGAGCAGGGTGCTGGTGGCCCGTACGGCAGCCAAGGTCGTCGATTGTGCCTTTTGGCCGTGGTGGGCCCCGCCCAGGGCGGCCGCGGCCAGGACGGTGCCGGCCCAGGTGCGGAACTGCTTGGCGGTGGCGTCAATGCCGGTGTGGGTGTGGATGTACGCGTTGACGTGTGTGCTGTGTACGGGCTGCCAGGCGCCGTCGGGGCGTTGCCAGGCCAGGAACTCGGGGCCGATGTCGTCGCGGGCTATCAGGTGGCGCACCCAGGCGGCCACGGCCGGGTCGGTCACCTCGACGACGCGATGTTTGTGCTCCTTGGCTGTGTAGTCGAAGTGCACCGCGGCGCGGCTGACTTTGACGTGGTCGCGGTGGAGGGTGGTCAGGCCGTACGTCTCGTTGTCGCGGGCGTAACGCTCCGAGCCGACCCGGAAGAAGCCCAGGTCCAGCAGGCGGGCGGCGATGCTGAGCACCCGGTCACGGTCGAGGCGGCGGCGGCCGCGCGGGCCCGCGCCCAGCTCGGCGCCGACGTGGTCGCGGAGCCGGGGGAGGGCGCCGGCGAAGTCCGGCAGGTGGGCGAACTTGTCGGAGGCGCGGGCCTCGGTCCACGCCGTGCTGTAGCGGTACTGGGTGCGGCCGGCCGCGTCGGTGCCGACGGCCTGGACCTTCGCCTCGGGGTCGGCCGCGACCCAGACGTCGTGCCAGGCGGGTGGCAGCTTCAGGGCGTGGATCCGGGCCAGGGTGGCGGCCTCGGTGACCGGGCGCCCGCCGGTGCCGGTGTAGCGGCCGGCCGGGTCGCGGCGGTAGCCGGGCGGCCGGGGATGATCGTCGGTCACTACGTAAGTGTTGCTCGGAGGAACTGACCCAGGTTCCTAGGATGCTTCACGCGCTGCGAGGGGTGTCACGATTCGAGGTGGGCGGGCGGTCGTGACCGGTATCGTCGCGCTCGGTATCACCGGTCCTGAGGAGCGTTCCGTGTCCGCTACTTCCCATGACAGCGCACGGCTCGCGATTGTGATCGGTGCGCTCGGAGTGGTGTTCGGCGACATCGGCACGAGCCCGATCTACACGCTGCAGACCGTTTTCAATCCTGAGGACCCGCACCCGGTTCCGGTCAGTGCGGACAACGTGTACGGCGTGGTGTCGCTGATCTTCTGGTCCGTGATGATCATCGTGACCGTCACCTACGTACTGCTGGCGCTGCGCGTCGACAACGACGGCGAGGGCGGCATTCTGGCCCTCATCGCGCTGCTCCGCCGCAGTGCCGCTCAGCAGGGGCGCAAGGCGGCCGTGATCCTGGCCGGGCTGGGCATCTTCGGCGCGTCGCTGTTCTTCGGCGACAGCATGATCACGCCGGCCATCTCGGTGTTGTCGGCGGTCGAGGGTGTCAAGACGGTCGAGCCGTCGCTGGGGGAGGCGGTCGTGCCGATCACCGCCGTCATCATCGTCGTGCTGTTTCTGGTGCAGCGGCGGGGTACGGCCGCGGTCGGCCGGGTCTTCGGTCCCGTCATGATCGTCTGGTTCACCGTCATCGGCGGGTTCGGTGTGGCCGGGGTCGTCGAGAACCCCGCGATCCTCAAGGCGCTGTCACCCACGTACGCCATGGGCTTCCTGGCCGGGCACTTCCACATCGCCTTCTTCGCGCTGGCCGCGATCGTGCTCGCGGTGACCGGCGCCGAGGCCCTGTACGCGGACATGGGCCACTTCGGGCGGAAGGCCATCACCCGGGGCTGGCTGTTCCTGGTGCTGCCCGCCCTCACGCTCAGCTACCTGGGGCAGGGCGCCCTGGTGCTCGAGGACCCGGCCAACATCAGCAGCCCGTTCTTCCTGCTGGTGCCCGAGTGGGGCCGGCTGCCGCTGGTGCTGCTGGCCACGGCGGCGACGGTCATCGCCTCGCAGGCGGTGATCACCGGGGCGTATTCGGTGGCCTCGCAGGCGGCGCAGCTCGGCTACCTTCCGCGGCTGCGGATCGCGCACACGTCGGAGTCGTCGGTCGGGCAGATCTACGTGCCGTGGATCAACTGGCTGCTGATGGTCACGGTGCTCACCCTGGTCTTCGCGTTCCGCAGCTCGGCGGCGCTGGCTTACGCGTACGGCATGGCCGCCACCGGCACCATCACCATCACCACGCTGCTGTTCTTCTATGTGGCCGGTACCCGGCGGGCGGCGCCGCTGTGGCTGATCGGGGCCGGCGCCGCCGTCCTGCTGGCCGTGGACCTGCTGTTCGTCGGGGCCAACCTCACCAAGCTGGCGCACGGCGCGTGGCTGCCGCTGCTGATCGCGCTGACCGCGTTCACGCTGATGACCACCTGGCAGGCGGGCCGGCGCATCGTCACGGCCGAGCGCAACCGGCGGGAGGGCTCGCTCAAGGAGTTCATCGCCGACCTGCACGAGAACCGGTCGAAGACCCAGACGGTGCCCGGTACGGCGGTCTTCCTGAACCGGGGCAAGCTGACCGCGCCGCTGGCCATGCGGGCGAACGTCGAGCACAACCACGTCCGCCACGAGCACGTCATCATCATGTCGCTGGAGACGCAGACGATCCCGCGGGTGGCCCCGGAGAACCGGATCACCATCGACGACCTGGGGTACGCCGACGACGGCATCGTGCATGTGATCGCCCGCTTCGGCTACATGGAGACGCCGGACGTGCCGGCCGCGCTGCGCCTGCTGGAGCCGGGCACGACCGAGGGTGACCTCCAGCTCGACCAGGCCTCGTACTTCCTGTCGAAGATCGAGCTGCGGATCGGCCGTACGCCGACGATGGCGACCTGGCGTAAACGCCTGTTCGTGGCCACGTCGTACATCACCGCCGACGCCGCCGAGTATTTCAGCCTGCCCCGCGACCGCACGGTCATCATGGGCTCCCACATCGAGGTGTGATGATCGAAGCAGTGATCGTGGACGTGGACGACACCCTGTGCCTGACCGAGGCCGCCTCGTTCGAGCTGGAGAACGAGGTTCTGGCGCGTCTCGGGCGCCCGCCCATGGCGCGGGCGGTGCACCTGGCGACGTGGGGTGAGACGCTGTTGGACGCCATGCCGCACCGGTCGCCGGGGGTGGATCTGGAGCGGTTCGCGGAGCTGTTCCCGGTGCTGCACCAGCGGTATCTGGCCGAGGGGCGGCTCGACGTCATCCCGCCGGAGAATCTGGCCGCGCTGGACCGGCTGGTCGAGCGGGGGCGCACGGTCATGATGCTGACCTCGCGGACCGAGGCCGAGGTACGCCATCTGCTCGAGCCGGACCACGTGCTGGCCGGCCGGGTCACCGCCGCCTACCACCAGGGCAACACGCGGTTTCGCAAGCCGGATCCGCGGGTGTTCGACGAACTGCTCGCCGAGACGGGGCTCGAGCCCGGGCAGTGCGTGTACGTGGGTGACTCGCCGGGCGACGCGGTGGCCGCCGGGGGAGCGGGCATCCGGTTCGTCGCCTGCCTGCAGAGTGGCGTGCGCCGCCTCGACGAGTTCGACCCGCGTTACGTGACCGCGTCGGTGGACACGTTCGCGGAGATCCCCGAGGTCATCGAGGCGACGGCGGCCGTCATCCGGAGCTGAGCATCGTCAGCGGGCCGAGCAGCCCGGCGATCTCCAGGGTGCGCCGGGTGATGCCGACCGGGTTGTGCACGGCGAAGGCGGCGCCATGGCGGTGGGCGGTGTCGCGGGCGCGGACGAGGGCGTGGATGCCGGAGGAGTCGCAGAAGTTCACGCCGGTGACGTCGACGATCAGCCGGTGCGGGCGCGTGTCGACCAGGGTCCGGGCGACCTGGTCGTCCAATGTGCCGGCGGTGCCCATGTCGAGGGCGCCGTCGAGCTCGAGCCGGGTCTGACCGCCGGTGTCGCGGTGGGCGGTGATTATCATGCCGTCTCCGTACGGCTGGTGCCGCCCGCTGTGACTCCCTCGCCGGGACACGGCAGTAGTTCCGCCCGGACTCTCTTGCCACCCTCGTACGACTCCACGAACCAGCGCGTGGTGAGCGCGTTGATGATGGCGAGGCCGAGCCCGCCGGTGCCGTCGGGCTCGCGCCGCCGCGGCACGACCGACGAGCCGTCGGCCACCGAGACGATCGCCTGCCGTCCGTACGCCTCCACGTCGACCACGACCTCGCCGCCGCCGTGCCGGACGGCGTTGCTCACCAGTTCGCTGAGCACCGTCATGGCCGCGTCGAGCCAGTCGCTGTCGCGGAGCCCCCAGGAGCCGAGCACCGCGGCCACCGCGGCGCGCGCGAACGACGGGGCCGTGTTGTCCAGGGGCAGGTCGAAGTGGGCCGTCAATGTACTCATCGGGGCAAAGTCACCGCCTCGCTCTCTCATCCCCGCCGACTTCGCTGACGGCCCAGGCTAGTTCCCCACCGGTACGTGGGTTATGCATGCCCCCGGGTTTTACGGCGGTGCAGGGTGAAGGTCACGACCACGACGATCGCGGCGCCGACGATCAGGCCGAGGATCGCGCTGGCCACGGTGTTGGCGAGCCAGCCGACGACGCCGCCGAGGGCGCCGGTGGCGTCGTGCGCGGCCTCCTCGAGGTGGTGCACCCACTCGTAGAGGAAGTGCAGGCCGAGTTCGTCGGTGCCGACCAGGAGGATGTGGCCGCCGACCCAGAGCATGGCGGCCGTGCCGATCACGGTGAGTGCGGTGAGGACCTTGGGCATCGCGTTCACCAGGCCCCGGCCGAAGCCGGCGATGGCGCCGGGCAGCTGCGACAGGCGCAGGCCGGCGTCGTCCATCTTCACGATGAGGCCGACGGCGCCGTACACCAGCACGGTCATGATCAGCGCGACCACGGCCAGGATGGCCAGGCGACTCCAGAACGGCTCGTCGATGACCTCGTTGAGGGTGATGACCATGATCTCGGCGGACAGGATCAGATCGGTGCGCACGGCGCCGGAGATCAGCGACTTCTCGTCCGTGGCCGTCTCGTCGCCGCCGTGCGCGTCGTGGTGGGCGATCTTCGCCCAGACCTTTTCCGCGCCCTCGAAGCACAGGTAGGCGCCGCCGAGCATGAGGATCGGGGTGAGCAGCCACGGCACGAACTGGCTGAGCAGCAGGATCGCGGGCAGGATGATCAGGAACTTGTTGCGCAGCGACCCCAGCGCGATGCGCTTGATGATGGGCAGCTCACGGTCGGCGGCCAGGCCCCGCACGTATTGCGGGGTGACGGCGGCGTCGTCGATGACGACCCCCGCGGCCTTGGCGCCGGCTTTCGCCGCGGCGGCGCCGACGTCGTCGAGGGAGGCGGCGGCGGCGCGGGCCAGCACCGCCACGTCGTCCAGCAGGGCTACGAGTCCTCCGGCCAAGGAACAGTCCTCTCTGGGTCGAACCTGAGTGAGTGCGCGCTCATTGTTCCCCAGAACGCCGCGAGTCATGTCACTGGCCTCAAGGTGATGGGCGCAGAGGGGTTCGCGGGTTAGGGTGGTGACTATCCGCATTGCGTCGGGTTCTGCGGCCTTTTCGCCAGGCTCTCCTCTCAGCACCGTCATGCGCGACGGTCTGCACGAAACGATCTCTGTGATCGGTAGAGCCATCGAGGGGGTGTGTTATGTCTTTCCGTTACCCCGAGAACGGTCGATGTAGCCATGACGAGCGGGACCAGCTCGTCATGGAGAGGCGCGGCGGCGAGGGTGTCGACACCGTGGTCGTGCTGTCCGGCGAGATCGACATGGACAACTCGAACCAGGTGCGGCAGTTCCTCGACGACGTGCTTCAGCGTGAGCAGCCCCGCAGCCTGGTCGTCGAGATGGGCGAGGTGACGTTCCTCGGCTCGGCCGGCATCCACGCCCTCGTGCTCTGCCACTTCAACGCCGATCGGCTCGGCAGCCGCCTCGAGATCCACCACGTCCGTCCCCCGGTCCGCCAGGTGCTCGACATCTGCGGCGTGACCGACATGTTCCACATCGCGGCCTGACGTTTCCCGGCCCGGTGGCCTCGCCGGGTGTGCGCGAGGGCACGGCGGGTACAGAAGCCGGTCATGCACGCGATGCGGCTCCCGTTCGATCATCGGACCGACAGCGCCTCGCTGCGGCACGCCGCGCACGGCTGGCTGGCCGCGCGGCAGGCCGGCGAACTGGTCGAGGACACGCTGCTGGAGATCACCGAGCTGGTGCACAACGTCGTCCAGCACACCGGCGACGGCGGCGAGGTGACGTTGAGCCGCAACGGCGACGTGCTGGTGGAGGTCTTCGACAGCAGCCGCGAGCTGCCGCGGCTGCTCGGCCCGGACCCGCGGCGTCTCGGCGGGCGGGGCATGCTGCTGGTCGACGCGGTCAGCGACGACTGGGGCAGCCGGCTCACCGCGAACGGCAAGGTGGTCTGGGCCCGGCTCCCGGTCAGACCCGAACGGTCGTGACGTCGTCCAGGCCGACCACCGTCAACACCGGGGCCAGCAGCGCCGAGGCGACCAGCCGGACCCGGTCGAGGTGCGGGAAGACGACGGCCAGGCCGGCGCTGTCGATGTAGCCGACCTGGGTGAGGTCGACGACGACCGGCGCCGCGCCCGCCTCGGCCAGGGCGCCGTCCAGGGCCGTGGAGAACTCGGCGGCGTTACTCATGTCGATCTCGCCGGCCGCGGACAGGACGAGGCTGCCGTCCGGGTCCTGGGCGGTGGCGAAGCTCAATACGGTGCTCATCCCGGGATCCTCGTTTGCAGTCCGACGACGGTGCCGGTCGCGCCGGTCGTCACTGTCACTTCGGTCATCAGCGCCCGCATCAGGGCCAGGCCGCGGCCCCGGTGCGGATTCTCGGCCGGCCGCGGTGTCTTCCAGCGGCCGCTGTCGGTGACGGTCAGCCGCAGGTAGTCGGCGGTCGCCGTGGCGATCAGGCGGATCCGGCCGGCCGGGCCGTGCCGGTGGCCGTGCTCGATCGCGTTGGCGCACGCCTCGCCCGCCGCCACCAGCACGTTCTGGGTGGTGGTGGGGTCGATGCCGGCCCGGGCCAGCCAGCCCCGCAGGGCCGAGCGCACCGGGGCGAGCCGGGTCGACTCGGCCTCGAAGTCCAGCTCCAGCGGGCCGGGCTGCCGGTAGAGCAGCAGGGCCACGTCGTCGTCGTATCCGCCTTCGGGGGCCATGCTCTCCATCACCTCGGTGGCCAGGTCCTCGATCGAGGCGGCGCGTCCCCGCTGGACGGTGCCGGCGACCCGCTCGATGCCGGCGGTCAGCGGCCGGCGGCGGCGCTCGACCAGGCCGTCGGTGTAGAGCAGCAGGGTGGCCCGGCTGGGCACGGTGTAGTGGGCCTCGGGGCGGCCGGCCGGGGTGCGCACGCCCAGCGGGCGGGACCGGCCCTGGTCGAGCAGGTCGATCACGCCGTCCGGGTGGGTGACGACAGCGGGTGGGTGTCCCGCGCTGGCGTACGCCAGGTCGCCGGTGACCGGGTCGAGGACCCCGCAGAAGACGGTGGCGCACATGGCGCCGGGCAGTTGCACGGCGAACCGGTCGAGCGCGGTCAGCGTCTGGGCCGGATCGATGTTCTGCAGCAGCAGGGCCCGGCAGGCGCTGCGCAGCTGGCCCATCACCGTGGCCGCCTGCAAGCCGTGCCCGACGCAGTCGCCGACCACGATGCCGATCCGCTCGTCGGGCAGGGTGACCGTGTCGTACCAGTCGCCGCCGACCTTCAGCGGCCGCGTCGCGGGGGAATACCGCACGGCGAAACCGGCCGGCAGCTGGGCCGGGCCGAGAATGGCCCGCTGCAGGGCGAGCGCGGTCTCGCGCTGCTGGTCGATCTGGTGGAGGCGGTGCAGGCCCTGGCCGAGGTGGCCGGCGAGCAGCGCCAGCAGGGTCTGATCCTGCTCGGTGAACGGCCGGTTCTCGGCCAGATCCACCCACAGCGCCATCGTGCCGTTCGGGTGTTCCAGGGCGATGCCGGCGCCGCCGGCGCGCTCGGCGATCGGTGTGAGCGGTGCTTTGTCCCGTACCGAAGCAAGAATCTGCCGTTGCTGGTCGGTGAGCTCGTCCCAGCGGGGCTCGCCGTCGGTGGCGGTCACCGCCCGAACGCCGTCGCCGGTGAACACGGCCGCGTACACGCCGGTCGCCTGCCACAGGTCGCGCAGCTCCTCGAGCACGCCGCGCAGCGCCCCGGGCAGGCTCTCGGCCTGGGTGAGGCGCACGCTCAGCGCGGCCAGGGCGCTCTCCCGCTGCACCGCGTAGTGCTCGGCGGTGACGTCGCGGAAGGTGCCGACGATGACGCGCCGGCCCGAATCGGGATCGCGGACCTGGTTGAACGAGGCCGCCACCCACAGCACGTGCCCGTCGCGGTGCGAGACCGGGATCGTGTACGAGCCGCGCGGCTCATCAACCAGCATGGCGAACGCCTCGGCCACCTGCTGGTAGCCGTCGGGGTCCGACTCCCGGTCGGGCCACCACGGGTGCACCGGCCGATAGGGCAGCCCCTCCGGCCCGTACCCCAGAATGTCGGTGAACGTGGAGTTGATCTCGATGATCGCGCCGTCCTCGTCACAGACGAAGAACGCCTCCTGCAACGAGTCGATCAGGGCCGTGCGCCAGCGGGCGTGGTGATTGCGCAGACGGGCCAGTTCGACATTCGCCCGTACGCGGGCGAGCAGCTCCGCCGAGGAGAACGGCTTGACCAGATAGTCGTCGGCGCCCGCCTCCAGCCCCTCGATGGAGGCCTCCTGACCGGCCCGGGCCGACAGCAGCAGCACGGGCGTGCCGGCCGTCCGCGGATCGGCCCGCAACGCCGCCACCAGCTGAAGGCCGTCCAGCCGGGGCATCATGACGTCGCTGACGATCAGGTCGGGGTTGCGTACCCGGGCCACCTCCAGCGCGGCCTGCCCGTCGCCGACGGCCTCCACCGAATGCCCGGCCGAGCGCAGCAGCCGGGTCAGATAGTCGCGCATGTCGGCGTTGTCGTCGGCGATCAGCAGCCTGGCCCCGGCCACCTGTTTCGCGGGCGTCTCCTCGGCCTCGGCGCCGGGCAGCCAGCGCAGGGCCTCCTGGACGTACGGGTCGGCGCTGGCCGAGACGGTGCTGCCGGTCTTGGCGGGCACGAGGGCGCCGGCCGGCAGGTGCCCGGCGCCGAACCGCAGCCGGATGGTGAACGTGGTGCCCTTACCCACGACGCTGTCGGCCGTGATCGTGCCGCCGTGCTGCTCGACCAGCTCCTTGACCAGGGCCAGGCCGATGCCGCTGCCCTCGTTGGAGCGCGACTGCGCGTTCTCGATCCGGTGGAAACGCTCGAACAGCCGGGGGATCTCCTGCTCCGCCACACCGGCGCCGGTGTCGGACACGGTGATGACCGGCGCGCCGCCCTCGGTGCGCACGGCGACGCGGATACCGCCGGTGAAGGTGAACTTCAAGGCGTTGCTGAGCAGGTTGAGGATCACCTTCTCGTACATGCCGCGGTCCAGGTAGACCGGCTGGGCCAGCGGCGGGGTGTCCACCGTGAAGGTCAGACCGGCCCGCTGGACCGCCGACTCGAAGACGCTGGCCAGCTCGGCGGTGGCCGCGGCCAGGTCGACCGGCTCGAAGCGGGCCTGCATCCGGCCGGCCTCGATACGCGAGAAGTCGAGCAGCGTGTTGACCAGCTTGCCCAGGCGCAGCGCGTTGCGCTGGACGACGTCGAGCTCGGCCCGCACCTGATCGTCTGGGCCGGACCGGTCGAGCAGGTCCTCCACCGGGCCCATGATGAGCGTCAACGGCGTACGGAACTCGTGGCTGATGTTGGAGAAGAACGCGGTCTTGGCCCGGTCCAGCTCGGCCAGCTCCTCGGCCCGGCGCTGCTGAGCCTCGTAGCTGCGGGCGCTGGCGATACCGGCGGCGACATGACCGGCGGCGAGCTCGAGGAAACCGCGGTAGTTCTCGTCGAGGGCGCGGAACTTGTTGAGGCCGGCGACCATGAACCCGTACGGGGAACCGCCCTGCTGCAGCAGCGGCACGAGCAGAGCCTGGCCGACCTGCTCGGATTCGCCACGGGTCACCGCCTCGAGCGGCCACCCGTCCGGGAACCCCTCGGGCACCGTGCCGGTGGTGGCCGCGAGCCGTGGGGGGCCGTCCTCGGTGAACAGATAGATCCGGCTGAACGGCAGATCCTGCCGGTTACGGTCGAGCTGGGCGGCGGCGAAAGTGAGCATCTGCTGCTCGGTGCGGATCGCGCTGGGATCCGAGCCGAGGTCGCGCAGCGTCGCCATCCGGCGCTCGCCGAGGACCCGCTCGGTCTCCTCGCTGACCACGCACAGCATGCCGACCAGGTTGCCGTCGTCGTCGCGCAACGGGCTGTAGGAGAAGGTGTGGTAACTCTCCTCCGGGTAGCCGGAGCGCTCCACGAACAGCAGCAGCGCCTCGTCCCAGGTGGCCTGGCCGGTGGAGAGCACGGTCTCGATGCGCGGGCCGATGTCGTCCCAGATCTCGGCCCACACCTCGCTCGCCGGGCGGCCCAGCGCCCACGGGTACTTGCGGCCCAGCGTGTCCCGCCGGTAGGCGGCGTTGCAGAAGAAGGTCAGCTCCGGACCCCACGCCATCCACATCGGAAACCGCGAGGACAGCAGGATGCTGACCGCGGTGCGCAGACTCTGCGGCCATTGCTCCGGTGAACCCAGTGGGGTCGACTCCCATTCGACGGCGGCCAGGTCGTGACCGACCTCACCTCCGCCGGCGAACACCTCAGCCGCCGACGCGTTGCTCATCGCCTCGAAGTCTCCCCGGTCCGTACTTGCAGCTCAGCAAACATACTCACGCCGGCTCATCCCCCATCCGGCCGACCCGTCCTACCCGTTCGTCGTCGGTTGTCACCTGAAAAGATGAGTTTGGCCGAATGGTGATCGAGGGAAATGCTGGGCTGCGCCGGTACACGGACAGCCGGCCACCAGGAGAGGAGCTCGGTTCATGGCAGTCATCACCGCTTCGGCCCGTACCGCCGACGCCGGCAAGGTCTCGGAGACCAACGCGGACGGCGCCAGCGAGCTGATCACGGCGATGGCCGCGATGCCCGTCGGTCACCCGTCCCGCGCGGCCCTGCGCGACCGGGCGATCGAGGCCTGGCTGCCGCTGGCCCGTCACCTCGCGCAGCGCTACAGCGGCCGCGGCGAGCCCACCGACGACCTGGTCCAGACGGCGACGGTCGGCCTGATCAAGGCGGTCGACCGCTTCGACGCCGACCGCGGCGTCGACTTCGCGGGCTATGCCATCCCGACCATCATCGGCGAGATCAAGCGCCACTTCCGCGACCGTACGTGGTCGGTGCGCGTCCCGCGCCGCCTGCAGGAACTGCGGCTGGCCATCACCGAGGCGAACAACACGCTGACCCACTCGCTGGGGCGCGCGCCGACGGTGGCCGACATCGCGGTCCACCTGAACGTGACCGAGGAAGACGTCCTGGAAGGCCTGGAAGGGGCGCGGGCGTACAACGCGACGTCGCTGTCCACGCCGATCTCGGCCGACGGATCCACCGAACTGGGTGACACCCTGGGAGGCGAGGACAGCGAATTCGAGCTGGCCGAGACCCGGGTGGCGCTGGGGCCGGCGCTGGCCACGCTCGACGAGCGGGAGCAGAAGATCCTCACGCTCCGGTTCTACGGGAACCTGACCCAGTCGCAGATCGCCGAGCAGGTCGGTATCTCGCAGATGCACGTGTAGCGGTTGCTGACCAAGGCGCTGACCAAGCTTCGTAAGCAGCTGTCGACGGACGTTCTCTGATCGGGTTTGCTTCTTTGAGGCCCGCGTCCCGCTTGGGGGCGCGGGCTTTCTTGCGCTGGGACGGTTGAGGGCCGGGTGTGGCCGACCCTGTTCGGGATCCACATCGCGGCGCCGCCGGCGCGCGGTTCCCACCGGTCCAGGCGGCCGTCCCGGTCGTAGACCCAGAACCGCCGCCGGTCCGGCCG
>NZ_JBEZGO010000022.1:0-123418 GCF_040650035.1 Actinoplanes sp. NPDC048796
ACGAGACCGCAACCATCGCCCCGCTGTTACCGTCCCTCAAAGCAGCCTGAAAGGATCAACACATCAACCCTGTCCGTCGAATCGGGTCAGGCCCACTCCAAGTATGTCGACGCTCTCGAAACACGGATACAGCTCTGAATCCGGGAACACGTGGGAGCGCGATCGGGCCCGTCATGGGATCGACCGATCCAGCCGATGTTCAAACGTTCTCATCTCGGCATGAGCACCCAGGCCGATGCTTACCCGGCGTGACGGACCTCGGCGGTCCGCCGCGCGCGGTCGGCGGAAAATCAGTGCGACGGTTCGCTTCTTGCTCCGAGTGCTTGTCTGATGGTGCGTCCGATCGGAGAGGGTTCGGTGTCAGTGACGGAGAGGCTGAAAGGCCCGGGCATAAACGGTGGCGAAGGGTGCAAGGGCGGCTGGCCGAGGAAGCGGGGACGTGACCCGTGGTGTGGCTGGGCAGCGTGAACGAGGAACGGGTGACAGAGGTAGACGTCTCCAGGCTGGCCCGTCGCCAGGGTGACGCGCCGGTGAGTGGACGCCGCGTCGACTAGGGGCCCGAGCACGGACATGGGGGCTCCTTGACCGCCGTAGGGGCGGAGGACCTCCGGCACGTCGAGGTGGGAACCGATTCTGATGCGGGTGGGGGCGTTGCTCTCGTCGATCTCCGAGAAAAGGAACAACATCAACAGCGTCTTCCCTGAGGAGTGGACGTTGGTCCACCACTCGGTTTCCCCAGGTGGCTGATAACCGCCTTCGATGTGCCAGCCCGCGTCGTTGGGTTCTTGCGCGTGTGGGAACCGCAGGGGGAATGACCCCATCGAGGGTCTGGGTGACCAGCGGCCCGGCCCCACCAAGGCGTCGAAGGCGTCGTGGAGGACAGGAGTATTCGCTGCCTGGACAAAGGGTTCCTGCGGCATGTCACCGACCCAGTAGACCGGTTGAGTCCAGGTTGCCGGCTCGTCCGGCCGGGCGTCGATCTCCTCCCACAGCAGAGTGGCGCATGCGTCAGCGATATCCGTGGAAAAGGCACCCGGTACTTTGACGAAGCCGTCGAGAACGAAGTCTTCGATCAGTTCCTCACGCATGCCGACCAGAATCCCGGGGCGCCGCGATCCATCGCAACCTATTTCGGGGCACACTTCTCATGTGCCACTGTCGCGGGGAACACATTCATCTCGGCAGATCCGGATGTCTTCGTGATGACCTCACTCTTGTAGCCGGTCATCTGATTTTGTGCGCGTCGGCTGAGCCGGCACGTTCACTGAGCCTGCCGCGTTCCCAAGTCGTGAGACATGGGTTCACCGATCCGCTGTGCGGTGGGGGCCCGGCGGGCGGCGCCGTGCGGCTGGCCGGGGCGTCCGAACGCCTCCGTGTGACCGCGCCGGTGTTCCTTCAGTAGATGACATGCGGGGAGCCGGGAATCGCCCGTACGGGATAGTGCCAGCGCTCCAGCGCCTGCCGGATCTTGACCACGCCGGGCGGGTTGGCGGAGTGAATGTAGACGACGCCGATGTCGAACGGTTCGCCGTCGAAGGCCGCCCGCTCCAGCAGCTCGACGACCGGCCAGATGGTTTCCTCGCCGCCCAGGTCGTGGTCCAGCCACAACTCCGTGAGGTGACGGCCGCGCAGGCTCTCCAGGAGGGCGACGCCCGCCTCGCTCGTACGGGCCACCATCGCCGGGCGGCCGTCGGCGAAAGAGCGCAGGTCGTCGATCAGCACCGAAGTCATGCCCCCATCATGAGCCGCGGAGGCCTGTCGGGTTGAGACGGCGCCGTAGAGTCGTTGGGCATGTTGCCGGAACCCATCAGCGGTGTCATTTTCGACTTCCACGGCACTCTGGTCGACGGGGGCGACTCCGAACGATGGATCGCCGACGCCCTCCGCCGCCTGGCCGAGAACGGGAGCACCGAGCCGGTGCCGAGCGCCGGCCAGATCGCGGCGCTGCGCGGGCATCTCGACGAGATCTGGCATCACGCCCACACGTTCGACCCCGGCAGCGAGCGCGACCTCAGTCCCGAGCTGCACCGGGAGGTCTTCGGCCGGACGGTCGCCATGTGTGCGGGGGTGGGGCCCGAACTGATCGCCGCGCTGTACGCGGTGATGCCGGATCAGTGGGCCGTCTTCGAGGACACGGCCCCGGTTCTGCGTGAGCTCAAGGCGCGCGGCGTCCGGACCGTGGTGGTGTCGAACATCGCCGTGGACATCCGGCCCTGTCTGAAGCGGGCCGGCGTCGAAGAGCTGCTCGACGGTTTCGTGTTGTCCTTCGAGGTGGGTCTGGTGAAGCCCGATCCGGCCATCTACGCCCGCGCGCTGGAGGTGCTCGGGGTGCCGGGCAACCGGGCGCTGATGGTGGGCGACAGCCCCCGCGACGACGTCGGCGGCGTACCCCTGAAGATCCGGACGTTGATTCTGCCGAAGACCGACGGCCCGGTGCACGGTCTCGGCACGGTCCTGCGAATGGTCGGCTGAGTGCGGTCGTCGATGACGTAGATTGTCTTCCATGTCTCGAGACTTCGTGGTGGTGCTGCGGGGCTACAACCGGGTCGAGGTCGACCAGGTCGTCGCGCTCGCCGAGGAGGCGCTGGCCTCCGATAATTCGGTGTCGCGGGCGGCGGCGCGGACGGCGATCAGCGAGGCCAAGTTCTCGATGGTGCTTCGGGGGTACGACCGGAGCGAGGTCGATCAGGAGCTGGGGCGGCTGCTCCAGGGGCTGGGGTGACGCCATGCGCGCCGTGGAGGTCACCGCGCTGGGCGGGCCCGAGGTTCTTCAGCTGGTCGAGCGGCCCGACCCGGTGCCGGGGGAGGGGCAGATTCTCGTACGGGTCCTCGCCGCCACCGTCAACCCGGCCGATGTCGCCGCCCGCGTCGGGCGGATTCCCGGCGGGCCGGTCCCGCCGCCCTTCCGGCTCGGCTGGGACATCGCCGGCGAGGTGGTGACCGGCGACGACGATCTGCCGGCCGGTACCCGGGTCGCCGGAATGATCCCGTGGCATCTCACCCGGGGCGCGACCGGCGGCTATGCCGAGCTGGTGGCCGTGGACGCCGACGCGGTGGTGCCGCTGCCCGACGGGCTCGATCCGGTCGTGGCGGCCACCGTGCCGCTCAACGGGCTGACCGCGCACCGGGCCCTCGACGTGATGGAGCTGACCGGGCCGACCACGATCCTGGTCACCGGGGCCAGCGGTGGCGTGGGCGGCTTCGCGGCTCAGCTGGCGTTGAAGCGCGGCCACACGGTGCTCGCGTGCGCCACCGACGGCGACGAGGAGTGGGTACGCGGCCTGGGCGTGCACAGCGTGATCCCGCGCGGGGCCGAGCTCGACCGGCCCGTGCCGGCCGTGGTGGACGCGGTTCCCCTGGGCGGCATCAAAGGCGACGTGGTGGTGGCGACCCGGCCGATCCCGGACGACGGCCACACCCTCGTCCTCGTGGAACCCGACCGGGACGCCCTGCGTGACCTGATCACGGCCGTGGCCGACGGGACGCTCAAGACCCGGGTGGCCGAAACCTTCCCCTTGGAGGCGGCGGCCGAGGCGCACCGCCGCCTCGAGAGTGGCGGCGTCAGAGGAAAAGTAGTGCTGAAGCTATGAGCGTGGCCGCAGCCTGAGGCCCTGCATGCCGCCGTCGACGGCCAGCGCCACGCCGGTGGTGGCCGAGGCGAGCGGGCTCGCCAGGTAGGCGATGGCGGCGGCGACCTCGTCGACGGTCACCAGGCGGCCGCTCGGCTGCCGGGCGGCCAGGGCCGCGCGCTCGGCCGACGGGTCGTCCGCCTTCTCCAGCAGGCGGCCGATCCACGGCGTGTCAGCGGTTCCGGGGTTCACGCAGTTGACCCGGATGCCCTCGGCCAGGTGGTCGGCGGCCATGGCCAGGGTCAGCGACTGCACCGCGCCCTTGGTCGCCGAGTAGAGGGCACGCTGCGGCAGGCCGGCGGTGGCGGCGATCGAGCAGACGTTGACGATCGCGCCGTGCTCGGAACGCCTGAGGAACGGCAGGGCGGCCCGTGACGTACGGACCATGCCTTGGACATTCACGTCGAAGACGCGCCGCCACTCGTCGTCGTCGTTGTCCTCCACGGTGCCCTGCGCGCCGATGCCGGCGTTGTTGACGACGATGTCGACGCCACCCAGCTCGGCCGCCGCCTGGTCCACGGCCGCGCGGACCGAGGCGTCGTCGGTGACGTCGGCCTTGAGGCCCAGCAGCGGCTTGTCCACCGCCGGGTTCAGGTCGAGGCAGGCCACCCGCGCCCCCCGGCCGGCCAGCAACTGAGCGGTGGCCAGGCCGATGCCGGACGCGCCACCGGTGACGATGGCGGTCAGGCCAGCAAATTCAGACATACGAGGGGCCTTTCACAGTCGCGGATCCACCAGAACTTTCGGGCCGCCGTCGTAGCGGCGGCCTTCGAACACTTCGACGATCTCTTCGAGGCCCACCGTGGCCGCGACCAGCGGCCGCGGGTCGACGGCCCCCGAGGCGTACGCCTCGATCGCTGGCTCGAGCCCGGCCGACGCACCCAGAATGCCCACCGCCGTGACGTCCTTGAGCACGAGCGAGCGCGTGTCGATCGTGCTCGGCATCGAGGACAATCCGATGTAGACGATGGTGCGGCCGGGTTCGGCCAGGTGCAGGGCAAGGGAAGGCGAGGTCGTCGCGTTCGTCGCGTCGATGACGCCGTCCCACGGCCCGTCCGGCAGGCTCTCCCGGGTCCAGACGTCGTCGAAGCCCAGCTCGCGCGCCTTGGCCAGACCGGAGGGCAAACCCATCAGGTGTACGGCGGCGCCCCGGGCCCGGGCGAACAGCGCGGCCAGCAGCCCGATCGTCCCGGTGCCCAGCACCAGCAACCGGTCGCCGGCCGTGACGTCGGCGGCCAGCACGCTGCGCAGCGCGTTGCCGCCCGGCTCGACCATCGCGCCGGCCTGCACGCCCACCGAGGCCGGCAGCGCGTGCAGGAACCGCGCCGGATAGGCCAGCTGCTGGGCCAGGGCGCCGGGCAGGCCCCGGATTCCCAGCTCCCGCAACGACTCACAGACCCAGTGCCGGCCGCGCAGGCAGCGCCGGCACTGCCCGCACCCGATCATGGTGTCGCCGGTGACCCGTTCGCCCAGCCACGAGGGGTCGACGCCGTCGCCGAGCGCGGACACCACGCCGCACCACTCGTGCCCGGGCCGGATCGGGTAGGAGGACTCGCCCGTCTCCAGGTAGCTCATGGCCCCGGTGAACAGCTCGACGTCGGTGCCGCAGACGCCCACCCGGTCGACGTCGATGACCACCTGGCCGGGCCCGGCCATCGGCGGCGGCACCTCCTCGACGGCGGCCTTGCCGGGACCGGTGAAGACGAGCGCGCGCATCAGCGGGGGCCGACCACGTTCTGCCGGGCCTTGCCCAGGCCGGCGATACCGAGCTCCATCACGTCGCCCGGCTTGAGGTAGACCGGCGGCTTCAGGCCGAGGCCGACGCCGGGCGGGGTGCCGGTGTTGATGAGGTCGCCCGGCTCCAGCACCAGGAACTGCGACAGGTAATGCACGATGAAATACGGGTCGAAGATCATCGTCTTGGTGTTGCCGGTCTGCCGGCGGACGCCGCTGACGTCGAGGAACATGTCCAGATCCCGTACGTCGGAAATCTCGTCGGTCGTCGCCAGCCACGGCCCGGCCGGGTTGAACGTCTCGGCCGACTTGCCCTTCGACCACTGGCCGCCGCGCTCCTGCTGGAACTCGCGCTCCGACACGTCGTTGACGAGCACGTAGCCGGCGATGGCGTCGCGGGCCTGCTCGACCGAGTCCAGATAGGACGTCCGGGAGCCGATGACGATGCCCAGCTCGACCTCCCAGTCCGTCTTCACGGAGTTGCGGGGGATACGCACGTCGTCGTGGGGACCGATCAGGGTGTTCGGCGACTTGGTGAACAGGATCGGCTCGCTCGGCACGGCGGCGCCGGTCTCGGCCGCGTGGTCGCTGTAGTTCAGGCCGATGCACAGGATCTGGTGCGGCCGGGCGATCGGGGCGCCGATCCGCACGTCGCCGAAGGGCAGCACGTCGCCCGTCGCGATCCGCTCGGCGACCGGCTCGGCCAGGCGGGCGAGACCGCCCGTACCGAAGAAACGCTCGTCGAAGTCGGGGGTCAGGTCGGACACGTCGACGTAGTGACCCTCGTCGACGCGAACGACCGGCTTCTCGGCGCCGGGGGCGCCGATACGCATGAGCAGCACGTGTTTCTCCCTAGTGGTGCCAGTACGGCGTGTGCAGGCCGGCAGCGCCGACCCGCGCGGTGAACAGCGGCCCCTCGGCGGCCGTGATCACGAGGACGTCGAGATCCGGCCCGGCGAAGCAGACGCTGGTCGTCTTCGGCGCGGCCACGGTGACGGTGGCGAGAAGGTCACCGCGCGGCGTGAAGCATCGGACCTCGCCCCGCTCGTGGACGGCGACCCAGAGGTTGCCGTCGCTGTCGACGCACAGCCCGTCGGGCAGACCGTCGGTGACCCGGAACAGTTCGTGGCGAGGTCCGCCGGGATAGTCGCGCTCGTAGACGACGCCGGGGATCGAGTCGATGCTGTAGAGGCGGTCACCGGCCGGGCTCCAGGCGAGCCCGTTCGACAGGGTCAGGTCGTCGTCGAGCACGGCGATGCCGGCGCCGTCCCAGCGCAGCAGCCGTTCCTGGCGCCGGCGGCCGTCGAGGGCCATGCTGCCGACCACGAAACGGCCCTGAGGGTCGACGGCGCCGTCGTTGAGGCGGCTGCCCTCGCCGTCGACCAGGCGGGCCAGCCGCTCCCGGCTGCCGTCGGGGCGTACCCAGGTGAGATGGTGCCGCTCGGCGACGAGCAGATCGCCGTCGCGGGCCACGGCGACGGCGCAGGCGAGGTCGCCGAACTCCCAGGTGTCGGTGAGGCGGACGGCGCCGGTGTGACGGTCGAGCTTGCCGGCGCAGACCAGGCCGGCCTCGATGTCGACCCAGAGGAGCCGGTGACGGTCGCGGTCCCAGAGGGGTCCCTCGCCCAGGGTGTACGCCTGCGCGGTCGCTTCCCGAGCCTCGAAGACGGCGTTCATCGGGGATCCTCCACGATCGCTCGGATGACCGGCACATCCTCGATGAGCCGCTCGAGTGGCGTCCGGTACGCCAGGGCGCTCACGCTCACCGCGCCGCTCGGCACCGACGGCGAGTTCAGGTAGACCGGCACCGCCAGACAGTTCACGCCCGCCTCGTTCTCCTGGTTGTCGACTCCGAAGCCGCGCTCCCGAGTCCGCACCAGTTCCTCGTACAGTGAGGCGGCCGTCCCCAGCGACGTCGGTGTCGGAGTGGTCAGCGGAATGTCGCCGATCCACTCCCGGACGGCCTCTTCGCTGCGCAGAATGCCGGACAGGAGCAGTTTGCCGACGGCTGTCGTGTGCGCCGCGTTGCGGCCGCCGACGACCGACGAGAGGCGGACCGCGCCGGTCGGCGGGTCGAGTTTCGAGCGGTAGACGACCCAGCGCCCGTCGAGCGTCGCGTAGTGGGCCGTTTCGCCGTAGCGCTCGCTGAGCGCCCGGAGCACGGGCACGACGCGCACGTGGTCGGGCCGGGCCTCGTGGTGGGCGAAGGCGAGCCGCAGGAATTCGTCGCCGAGAACGTAGCGGCCGTGGCCGTCCTGGGCGGCGAAGCCGGCCCGGCGCAGGGAGGCGAGGGCGCGGTGGACGGTGGGTTTGGGGCTGGCCATGGCGCGGGCCATCTCGTCGAGGCCGACGCCGTCGGCGTGGCGGGCGAGCTCGGCCAGGACGGCCAGCACGCGGTCGGCGCCGACCAGCCGTGCCTCGTCCTGCGTCTCGGTCATGTTCCGAATGTTAGACCGATGTTCCGTCATCGTGAAAGAGGGCTTCTCCATCGGCGCGGACAGGGTTAGAGTCCGGCCATGCGGAGCGCTGAGTGGTACGGCGGTAACGATCGCAACAGCTACATCCACCGGGCCTGGATGCGGCGGGGCCTGCCCGCGGACGCCTTCGACGGGCGGCCGCACATCGCCATCGCGAACACCGCGAGCGATCTGACGCCGTGCAACGCCCACCTGAACGAGGTGGCCGAGTCGGTGAAGAGCGGCATCTACCAGGCCGGCGGCATCGCGCTGAACCTGCCGGTGGTGTCGCTCGGCGAGACGCAGGTGCGGCCCACGGCCATGCTGTGGCGCAACATGGCGGCGATGGCGATCGAGGAGATGCTGCGGGCCAACCCGATCGACGGGGTGGTGCTGCTCGGCGGCTGCGACAAGACGATTCCGTCGCTGCTGATGGCCGCGTCGTCGGTCGACCTGCCGGCGGTCGTCGTGCCGGGCGGGCCGATGCTCACCGGTACCTTCCGGGGCGTGCCGCTGGGCTGCGGCACCGACGTGTGGAAACTGTCCGAGGAGGTGCGGGCCGGGACGCTGAGCGCGGCCGAGTTCACCCGGTCGGAGTCGTCGATGATCCGCAGCCGTGGGCACTGCAACACGATGGGCACGGCCTCGACGATGGGGTTGCTGGCCGAGGTGCTGGGCATGACGCTGCCGGGCATCGCGGGCACCCCGGCGCCGGACAGCCGCCTGCTGGAGATGTCGCACGAGACCGGCGTGCTGATCGTCGAGATGGTGCAGAAGGAACGGCGGCCGTCGACCGTGCTGAGCCGGGGGTCGTTCCTGAACGCGATCGTGGCCTTGGCGGCGCTCGGCGGGTCGACCAACGCGGTGGTGCATCTGCTGGCCATCGCGGGGCGGCTGGGGATCGAGCTGACGCAGGACGACTTCGACGCGGTCGGGTCCGAGGTGCCGCTGCTGGTCGATCTGCTGCCGGCCGGGCGGTTCCTGATGGACGACCTCTACCGGGCCGGCGGGCTGCACGCGGTACTGACCGAGATTCGCGACCTGCTCGATCCGGCGGCGCTGACGGTGACCGGGCGCCCTCTCGCGGACTACCTGCAAAGCGCGCTTGTGTACGACCGTGAGGTGATCCGGGCCCGGGAGGAGCCCCTGCTGCCGGCCGCGGGAATCGCGGTCCTGTACGGGAACCTGGCCCCGGACGGGGCGGTCATCAAGCCGGCCGCGGCGTCGCCGGAACTGCTCCGGCATCGGGGACCGGCGGTCGTCTTCGACTCCGTGGAAGACCTGCACGCGCGGCTCGACGACCCCGATCTGGAGGTCACGGCCGACTCCGTGCTCGTGCTGCGGGGCTGTGGCCCGAAGGGCTATCCGGGAATGCCCGAGGTGGCCAACATGCCGTTGCCGGCCAAGCTGCTCGAGCTCGGCGTGCGTGACATGGTGCGCATCTGCGACGGGCGGATGAGCGGCACGGCGTACGGAACCGTGGTCCTGCATGTCGCCCCGGAGGCGGCCGCGGGCGGGCCGCTCGCGCTGGTGCGGACCGGGGACATCATCGTTCTCGACGTGCCGGCCCGGCGGCTGTACGTCGACATCCCGGACGCCGAACTGCTGGCGCGGGCGCCGTCGGCGGCGACCGTCGAGGCTTTCGCCGCCCCGAAGCGCGGCTGGGAGAAGCTGTACGTGAACACCGTCGGGCAGGCCAACACCGGAGCCGACCTGGACTTCCTGCTCGGGTCCAGCGGCGATCGGGTCTCGCGTGAGTCGCACTGAGCGCCGCACCGCCGTCATCACCGGCGGGATGAGCGGCCTCGGCGCGGCCGCCGCCGTTCGCCTGACGGCCGCCGGAATTGAGGTCGTGACCTGGGACATCGCCCCCGGCGCGTCCCAGAAGGTCGACGTCCGCGACGCGTCGGCGGTGCGAGAAGCCGCCGCACAAGTCGGGCATGTCGATATTCTGGTGAACTCGGCGGGGATCGTCGGGCCGAACGGGCCGCTGTGGCAGATTCCGGCGGCGGGCTTCCGGCACACCTTCGAAGTGAACGTGATGGGCACGGTCAACACCTGCCAGGCCTTCGTGCCCGGGATGATCGAGCGCGGCTGGGGCCGGATCGTCAACCTGGCCAGCATCGCCGGCAAGGACGGCAACCCCGCCATGTCGCCCTACTCGGCGTCCAAGGCGGCCGTGATCGCCCTGACCAAGTCGCTCGGCAAGGAACTGGCGACCACCGGAGTGCTGGCCAACGCGATCGCCCCGGCCGTCATCGAGACCCCGATGAACGCCACCACCTCACCCGAGGCGCTGGCCCACATCACCAGCCTCATCCCGATGAAACGCGCCGGCCAGGCGTCCGAGGTGGCCGAACTGATCGCCTGGCTGTCCTCGGACAAGGTCTCCTTCTCGACCGGCGCCGTCTACGACATCAGCGGCGGCCGCGCGACCTACTGACACCCGTGCGATGGCCGTAACGGCAAAACGCCCTCCGGGCGGCGAAGCTGTGCGACAAAAGGGGCATGACAAGGTTCGTGCAAGTGTTCGGCGCCGTGCTCGGGCTGGTGCTGGGGCTGGTGCCGGCGGCGCTTCCGGAGCCGCCGTTCAGCACGCGGGTCGTGGCCGACGGCCTCGACAGCCCGTGGGAGATCCTGCGAGGACCGGACGGCTACCTGTGGGTGACCGAGCGGACGGCGGGGCGGGTGACCCGGATCGACCCGGCCAGCGGGGCGCGCACGGTGGTCGGCACGGTGCCGAGCCGGGCCGCCGGCACGCAGGACGGGCTGCTCGGCCTCGCGCTCGACCTGCCGTACGTCTTCGTCGCCTACACGAACGGGCCACTGAACGTGGTGCGGTACACCTACGACGCCGCCACCGGGACGATGCGGGACCCCAAGGACCTGATCGTCGGGCTCCCGGCGACCGTCGACCACGTGTCGGGACGGCTGGTGCTCGGGCCGGACGGCAAGCTCTACCTCACCGTCGGCGACGGCGGGGCGAACCAGTTCGAGCGGGCCTGCGACCCCAACCGCGCACAGGACCTGCCGGTCTCGGCCAGTGACTTCACCCGCTACCAGGGCAAGATTCTGCGGTTCGACACCGACGGCTCGGTCCCGGCCGACAATCCCTTCTTGCGAGGTGTACGCAGTCACGTCTTCTCCTACGGGCATCGCAACGCCCAGGGGCTCGCGTTCGACGCGGCGGGCCGGCTCTACTCCACCGAGCAGGGCCCGAAGACCGACGACGAGCTCAACCTGATCCGGCCCGGCGGCAACTACGGATGGCCGCGGGTCGCCGGGTACCGCGACGACAAGGCGTACGTCTACGCGAACTGGTCGGCCGCCCCGGACTGCCGCTCGCTCACCTTCAGCGACTACCGGATCCCGCCGTCGGTGCCGCGGCAGAAGGAGTCGTCGTTCACCGACCTGAGTTTCGTGCCGCCGCTGCGGACGTTCTTCACCGTGCCCGACGACCACGACTTCGCGAGCGAGTGCGGCCACCTGTGCTGGCCGACGATCGCCCCCTCGAGCGCTGACGTCTACACCGCGACGGCCATCGCCGGCTGGGAGGGCTCGGTGCTGATTCCGTCGCTCAAGAACGGCGCGGTCTACCGGGTCGACCGCTCGGGCGAGACACAGACCTTGTGGCGTACGGTCAATCGGTACCGGGACGTGGCGATCGGCGCCGACGGCCGCACTTTCTACGTGGCGACCGACGCCTCCGGCGCTACCACCGACCTGGCCGGAAAGCCGACCAGCGAGCTGGCCGATCCCGGCGCGATCCTCGAGTTCACCGCCGGCTGAGCCCGGCGAGGCCACCCGCAAACCGGCGGTGAGCAGGGAAAAGACGCACGCCCCGAAGGGCGGACATCGTGCCTGCGCCGGCAAGCGGGCCGTGCGCCACACTTGGACCCATGATTAGCGAGGATGTGGTGTCGGTCGCGGTCGTCTCCAGCCGGTCGGAGGCGGAGATCATCGCGGGTCTGCTGCGCAGTTACGGGCTCAAGGTGGGCGTCTCGGCGGACGACGCGGGCCAGCAGGAACCGCAGTTACAGCTCACCGGCGTGCACGTGTACGTCGCCCCCGGAGACGAGGCCGAGGCGCGGGAGATCCTGTCCGCCTCGGGTCAGTAGACCCAGCGGTCCACGAGCGCCTCGTGAGCCTCGAGGCGCTCCTGGGTTCTCCCCGGGTCGGTGGCGGCGATCGCGTCGAGCAGGCTGATCGCCAGCACCACCACCGCCGCGTGGGAGTCGAAGATCAGGCCGGTGCCGACCGGCGCCACCAGCAGCACGTCGGCGTCGTCGGCGAAGGGCGCCAGCGCCGTGTCCGCGATCACCACGGTGGTCAGGCCGAGGCCGCGCGCGAGCCGCATGGCCGAGACGGTTCCGGCCGGGTAGCGCGGCAGCGCGAAGAACAGCGCCGCCGAGGCGCCCTCCTGGTGCATGTGGAGCACGAAGTCGTCGGCGCTGCCCGCGTCGGTGCACACCCGGACCGCCGGAAGCGCCCGGCGGGCGAAATAGCCGAAATAGTCGGCCAGGGCGGCCGAGGCGCGGAGCCCGACGACGCCCAAGGGGGCGGTGGCCGCGAGGGCGTCGACGGCCGCCGGCATCGTGCGGGCGACCCGCGTCAGCCCGGCGACGTTCGAGGCCTCCTGGTCGAACGCGCTGTGCCGCGGGAAGGGCAGCCGGGCGCCCGGCACCGGCACGGCGGAGCGGCCGGCCGTGGACGGTGACAGCACGACCTCGCGCAGGGCGGCGCGGAACTCGGGGTAGCCGGTGAAGCCGAGCGCCGTGGCCAGGCGGGTCACGGTCGGCTGGCTCACGCCGGCCCGCTTGGAGATCTCGATGGTCGACAGGAACGCCACGTCCGGGAACATGCCCAGCATGCGCTGCACGATCTGCCGCTGCGAGGGCGAGAGCCGGTGCCGCCGGGCGAGGTCGAGCAGCCAGTCCTCAGCCTGTCCGATGTCCATCCGCCCCCCGCTCTACCCTGAATAGCCTAAAACACGATCGGACAAGGGTGCATTCGATGATTCATCTGCGGTTCCTCTCCGGCCCGGACATCGAGGAGCTCGGTGTCGGCCCGGACGACGCCGTCGCCGCCGTCGAAGCGGTCGTCGCCGCGCACGGCCGGGGCGAGACGGTCTTCGAGCCGCGTACGCACCTCGTGCCGGACAACGGCGGCGTCGGCCACTTCAACGTCCTGCGCGGGCACGTGAAGCCGCTGGGGGTGGCCGGCGTCAAGGTGGTCGGCGACTTCGTGCCCAACTACGAGCGCGGCCTGCCGAGCGAACTGGCCATGGTCACGCTGCTGGACCCGTACACCGGCGTACCCCTGTCCATCATGGACGCCACCTGGATCACCGAGATGCGCACCGGGGCCATGACCGCCGTCGGCGCCAAATATCTGGCCCGGCCCGACTCCCGGGTGCTCGGGCACGTCGGCGCCCGCGGCACCGCCTTCGCCAACATCACGCTGCTCGACCGGCTGTTCGAGCTCGACGAGATCCGGGTCACCAGCCGCCGGGCCGAGTCGCGGGAAGCCTTCGGCGAGCGCCTGCGCGAGGTCACCAGCACCCCGGTACGCGTGGTGGAGACCGCCGACGAGGTGTTCGACGGGGCCGACATCCTCATCGAGGCGTCCCGGCTGACCGAGCCGCGGCCGCTGCTGCGGACGGCGCTGGTCGAACCCGGAGCCTTCGTGGTGCCGTACGGGACCGTCAGCGCCGTTGAACTCGATCTGCTCGACGTCATGGACAAGGTGGTCGTCGACGACTGGCGCGAGTCGCAGTCGGGCCGCTTCGGGGCCCTGCGCGCGCACGTCGACACCGGCCGCCTCAGCGAACAGAGCCTTTACGCCCAGCTCGGCGAGATCGTCAGCGGCCGCAAGCCGGGCCGCGAGTCGCCGGACGAGCGGATCCTGCTGTGGCACCGCGGCCTGTCGATCCTCGACGTGGCCCTGGCCCACCTGATCCTCACCCGCGCCGAAGCGGCCGGCGCCGGCACGATGCTGCGGTACCGATGAAGATCGGCCGGCCGGCCGACCTGGACCGGACCGCCATCCGCGAGATCGCCGGGGGAGCGTTCCCCGAGCTGTCCGGCGAACTCCTCGAGCGCCTGGCCGCCTCCCGCGAGGCGACGCTGGCCGACCTGGCCGGCGACGAACCGGTTTACGGCGTCAACACCGGGATGGGAGCGCTGGCCGGGGTACGCCTGGACGCCGCGACCCAGAAGCAGCATCAGAACACCCTGATGGCGGGCCGCGCGGCCGGCTCCGCGCCCTGGTTGCGTCCCGTCGAGGCGCGAGCACTGATCGCCGTACGGCTGGGAACGCTGCTGGACCCCGCGGCCGGAGTCTCCCCGGGCCTGTGCACGCACCTGGCCGGCATGCTCGAAGCCGGCGCCGAGCCGCGGATCCCGTTGCGCGGCGGCGCGGCCGGCGAGATCATCCCGCTCGCCCATCTGGGCCTGGCCGTGCTGGACGGCGGCTACTCGTTCGGGGCGAAGGAGGGCGTCGCGTTCCTGGAGGGCGTGCCCGGGCTGACCGGCCTGTCGGTGCTCGCGGCGGCGGCCGCGCGGACCCTCGTCGAGCAGACCGTGGCCGTCGCGGGCGACGAGATGGCCCTGATCGGCGCCAGCCGCGACCCGCTGCACCCGGCCACCGCGCGCGGCGACGCCGAACTGGGTGCGATCCTCGAGGCGCTGTCGGAGCGACGCGGCGGCGGACCCACCCGGGCGCTGCAAGCGCCGGTGTCGTTCCGGGTGACCGCCCCGGCCCTCGCCGTGGCCCTGCGCGCGGCCGCGGCTCTGGAGGCGGCCGTCGATCGCGCGCTGACCGCCGTGACCGACTCGCCGGCGCACCTGGACGGGCGGTTCGTCGGCACGGCCGGGTTCGCCGGAACCGACCTGACGGCGGCGCTGGGCGCGCTCACCACCGCGCTCGTGCACCTGGCCGAGGCCGGCGCGGCCCGCCTCCACCGGCTGCTCGACCCACAGGTGACCGGCCTGCCCCGGCAACTCTCGGACGCGCCCGGCCGGCACGCCGGCATGGTCTCGGTGCACAAGCGGGCGGTCGGCACGGCCCACCGGCTGCGGCGCTTCGCGCTGCCGGCGCTGATCGGCCCGATGGAGACCTCGACCGGCCAGGAGGACGTGCAGAGTTTCGGCTTCGAGGCGTACGAGTGCTTCACCGAGGCCGCCGCCGGCCTGCGCGACGTCCTCGCCTGCGAAATCCTCGCCGTCGACCAGGGCCGGCTCCTTCGTGCCGCGGCGGGCGCCCCGGAGCACGTCGCGCCGGGCGGCACACGGGACCGGCCGTACGGGCCGGAGATCGACCGGTTCGTCAGCCTGCTGGCGGGCGGCTGGTCGATCCCCGCTCGACCAGCGACGGGCGGAACGGCCGGGGCGCCGCCGACCGGTCGATGAGCTGGCCCACCGCCGACTCCACGATGGCGTCCTCGTCCCACGCCATCGTGGTCAGGCCCGGGCTGACCAGGGCGGCCAGCTGATGGTCGTCGTAGCCGATCACCGACAGGTCGGACGGCACGCGCAGCCCGGCCGCCCGCGCCGCGTGGTAGGCGGCGAAGGCCAGTGAGTCGCTGAGGCAGAACAGGGCGGTCGGCCGGCTCTCGGCCGCCAGCAGCGCCGACACCACCGTGACGGCCTCGGTCGTGGCGGCCGGGGCCGAGACGATGCCCAGCTCCAGGCCGATCGAGGCGGCGACGCGCGGCGCCAGCACCTCGGACGGGCGGCCCGGGGTGGACGGCAGCGACGGCGCCAGCATGCCGACCCGGTGGTGCCCGAGCTCCGCGAGATGGCCGAGCGCGGCCGTCACCCCGTACTCGTTGTCGAAGAGCACGCACCCCGAGCCGGGCCGTTCGGTCAGGGCGTCGCCGAGCGAGACGACCACGACCTCGGGGTCGAGCAGCCGCCAGTACGAGGCCGAGGGGTCGACCGGGGAGACGATGGCGCCGTCGACCCGCTGGGCGGCGAACTGCTCGACGATCAGCCGCTCCTGGGAGGGGTCGGCGTCGGCGTCGGCGATCGTGGCGTACCGGCCCCGGCTGCGCAGGGCCCGGGTCAGCAGCACCGAGAGATCCTGCTGCCACAGGTCGCGCAGGGAGCCGGAGACCCCGACCGATCCGGTACGCCCGCTGGCCAGCGCCCGGGCGATCGGGTCGACCGTGTAGCCGAGCTCGTCGGCGAGCTCGCGCACCCGGCGGATGGTGTCGGGGGAGCCGCGCACGCCGCGTAGCGCGTAGGAGGTAGCGGCCAGGGAGAGTCCGGCGGCGGTCGCCAGGTCCTGGAGGGTCCGTCGCGGTTGCTGCCGTGACACCGACTGAGGGTAACACCCGTTCCGGAGGGTGAGATCACGTTGCGTTTCCGATGGGGAAGCGCTTCACTTTTGGAAACTTGTGAAGCGCTTCCCTCATACGGAAAGTGAGGCCCGGCCATGCTGATCGACTGCCATCAGCACCTCTGGCCGGCGCGCCTGGTGGAGGCTCTGCGGCGGCGTAACACCCACCCTTACCTGCGCGAATGGACTCTTTACCTGCCGGGTGAGGCGCCCTACGAGGTCGACCCGCACGCCCATGACGTGGAGAAACGGCGTGCGCTGGATATCGCTGAGGGTAAGGATTTGGTGATCCTCTCCATCTCCAGTCCGCTAGGTATGGAATATCTGGATTCCCCGGAGCTGCTGGACGTCTGGCACGAGAGCGGCCTCGAGCTGCCCGATCCGTTCCGGATCTGGGCCGCGGCCAACGTCGCGGCGCCCGACCCCTCGGCCCTGGCCAAGATCCTCACCGAGGAGCGCGTCGTCGGGGTCCAGCTGCCGGCGACGGCCCTGTGCGACCCGGCCGCCATCGAGCGGATCGGTCCTCTGCTGGCGGAGGCCGAGCGGGCGAACAAGCCCGTGCTCGTCCACCCCGGGCCGGCTCCCGCCTGCGACCCGGGCGCGCCTTCCTGGTGGCCGGCCCTGGTCCCGTACGTGTCCCAGATGCACAGCGCCTGGCTCGCCTGGCACGTCGCCGGCCGCAAGCGGCACCCGCGGCTGCGGATCGCCTTCGTCGCGCTGGCCGGGCTCGCCCCGCTGCACCACGAACGGCTCGCCGCCCGGGGCGGCGCTCTCGGGCCGCTCGACCCGTACGTCTATTACGAGACCAGCTCGTACGGGACGCGGGCGATCGACGCCCTCACCCGTGTCGTCGGCGTCGACCCGATCGTGCACGGCTCCGACCGCCCGTACGCGGAACCGGCCGACCCCGGCCTGGGCGACGCGTTCCGGCACGCCCTGTTCACCGCCAACCCGCGTCATCTGCTGACAGGAGAACCGAGATGACGACCGACACCGTCGCGGTCACCGACCCGGCGCGGCTGCCCGACCTGCCCGGCCGGACCCTCAGCCCCAAGGAGCTGCAGCTCTGGGTGAGCGAGCTGGCGGCCCGCACCGAGATCTGGGAGCCGCTGGTGCGGCACGACACGGGCAAGCGCCACTACGCCTCGCTCTACCGCGACAGCGACATCGACGTGTGGGTGCTCTGCTGGAACACCGAGGACGACACCGGCTGGCACGACCACGACATCTCCTCGGGCGCGGTAGCGGTCACCCGGGGCGCCGTGAACGAGGCCAACCCGCGGATGGGCGGTGAACCGGTGACCCGGGTCGTCGGCCCGGGCCGGACGTTCGCGTTCGGGCCCGACCACATCCACCGCATGTCGGGCGCGGTCGACGGCTCGGTGACGATCCACGCGTACTCGCCGCCGCTCTGGCGCATGGGGCAATACTCGATCAGCGAGAGCGGCGTCATGCGCCGCAAGGCCGTCAGCTACGCCGACGAGCTCCGCCCGCTGTAGCTCGCCAGAAGCGGCAGCACCTCGGCCGCGGCCGTCAGGTCGATGCCGATCGGCCGGTCGCCGGCTTCGGGGTCCAGGACCTTCGAGACCATGTCGTACGCCTCCCGGGCCGGCCCCTCGGGCAGCCGGCCGGGTGCCATCCGCAGCGCCCGGACCGCCGCCACCAGCTCGGCCGCCAGCAGCGTCGGCGCCAGGTCGGCCATCGTCCGCAGCGCCCGCGCGCCCTGCGTGGCGAAGCTGGCGTGCTCCTCCAGGCCGAGCGAGATGGTCAGCGTGCCGGCCGAGATCGGCTGCATGCCGACGCGGATCTCGGTCAGCACGTCCTGCACCACGTACTCGCTGATCATCAGGCCCGAGCTGCCGGCCGGCCCGTCGGCCAGGAACGCCCGCAGACCGGTCATGTCCGGCCGCATCAACAGGCCGAGCCGCGCCGACGACAGCACCAGCACCGGCAGGAACGAGCCGCGCAGCGTGTCCAGGCTGGTGGCCACCGTGGCCGTGTGGAACTGGCCGTGGTGCAGCACCGCGTCCGCCGTGACCAGCGGGTTCTCCACGGCCGCGTTGATCTCCTCGGTCAGCACGTACCGCAGTTGCCGCACGGCGTGCGCGGCCGGCGCGGTGACCTGGGGGAGCACCCGCAGCCCGAACGGGTCCTGAATGCGCGCGGGCTCGCCGGCCCCGGCCACCAGGCGGCTCATCGTCGCCGCGACCTCGGCCTGCCCGGGGTGGGCCCGGGCGATGTGCACGGCCGGGTGGTAGGCCTCCGGGTTGCCGCGCAGCGCCAGGAAGGACAGTGCGGCGACCACCGTGGACGCCTCCAGCAGGCGCTCGACCCGGCTCAGCGCCAGCGCCGCGGTGGCCACGGTCAGCGCGCTCGAGCTGATCATCGGCAGGGCGTCGGTGGCGTCGATGACCGTGGCCGGCACGTCGCCGGAGCGCCACGGGCGCTCGCCGGCCAGGGTCAGCGCCAGTTCGGCCAGCGAGGCCAGGTCGCCGGTGCCGATCGCGCCCCACGAATGCAGGGCCGGCACGGCGCCGGCGCTCAGCGCGGCGGCCAGCGACTCGGCCACGCGACGGGAGATGCCGCTGCCTCCGGCGAGGATCTGATTGAGCCGTACGGCCATGGTCGCCCGGGCCGTGACATCGTCGACCTCCGGGCCCACCGCCGCGCAATGGCTGCGCAGCAGCCGCAGACCGTGGCCCTCCGACGTCCGTTCGTGGCGGTTGGCGCCGACGCCGGTGTTGGCGCCGTAGACGGCGCCGTGCTCGCGGGCGAGTTGCAGCAGGGCGTGACGTTCGTCGATCAACCGGAGCGCGGCCCCGTCGACGGTGACACCGGCCGTGCCGGAGGCGACCGCGACCAGACCCTCGATCGTCAAGGTGCGGCCGTCGAGTGACACCCCCATAGTGATCTCCAGCTCGAAGGTTTCCGGACCGTAACGGGCTCCGGCCTTCCGTTGACAGCCTATTCACTACACCGCAAGTATGAATAGCGCCATTCAGACGACCGCCCAGGAGAACCATGATCACTTTCGAGGACGTCGTCAAGATCTACCCCGGCGGCGGTACCGCGGTCGACCACCTCTCGATGGAGTTGCCGACCGGAAAGATGACGGTTCTGGTCGGTCCGTCCGGGTGCGGAAAGACCACTTCGCTGCGCATGATCAACCGAATGGTCGAGCCGACCTCGGGCCGGGTCCTGATCGACGGTCAGGACGTGTCCGGTCAGGACGAGGCGCTGCTGCGCCGCGGCATCGGGTACGTCATCCAGTCCGCCGGTCTCTTCCCGCACCGCACGGTGCTCGACAACGTCGCCACCGTGCCGGTGCTGCTGGGCAAGACCCGGCGCGAAGCCCGTACGGCCTCGCTGGAACTGCTGGAGCGGGTGGGGCTGTCCGCCGAGCTCGCCCAGCGCTACCCGGCCCAGCTCTCCGGCGGCCAGCAGCAGCGCGTGGGCGTGGCCCGGGCGCTGGCCGCCGACCCGCCGGTGATGCTGATGGACGAGCCGTTCAGCGCCGTCGACCCGGTCGTCCGGGCCCAGCTGCACACCGAGTTCCTGCGCCTGCAGCAGGACCTCGGCAAGACCATCGCCATGGTCACGCACGACATCGACGAGGCCATCAAGCTCGGCGACTACGTCGCCATCCTGCGCCAGGGCGGGGTCCTGGCCCAGTTCGGTACGCCGCAGGAACTCCTGGACGCGCCGGCCGACCCGTTCGTCGCCTCGTTCGTCGGGCGCGACCGGGGCCTGCGGAGCCTCTCGTTCGACTCCGCGGCCGCCGTGCCCGTGGCTCCGCCCGCCTCGTCCGCCGAGCTGATCCTTGACGAGGGCCGGCCGATCGCGTGGCGCACCTCCTCCGGCGACCGCGCGATCGCCGGAACCTTCACCAAGGCCGACTCTCTGCGGATCGTCACCGACCTGGCGATCAGCTCGCCGGTCGGCATCGCGGTCCGAGTGGACGACACCGGCGTGGCCGACGGGATCGTCCGCCACCACGACCTCGTCGACTACCTGATGGAGCGGCACACCTCGTGATCCAGTACCTGCAGAACAACTCGGACACCGTGCTGGCCGCCCTGCGGCAACACCTCTACCTGGCCCTCGTGCCGGTGCTGCTCGGCTTCGTCATCGCGCTGCCGATCGGCTACCTCGGCGTGCGCTTCCCGTGGCTCTACCACCCGCTGGTGAACGTCTGCGGCGTGCTCTACTCGATTCCGTCGCTGGCCCTGTTCGTCTTCCTGCCGGTCGTGCTCGGCACGAAGATCCTGTCGCCGCTCAACATCATCGTGGCGCTGACCATCTACACCGTGGCCCTGCTGGCCCGCACGGTCGCCGACGGCCTGCGCTCGGTCGACAAGCTGGTGAACGAGGCCGCCACCGCGATGGGCTACCGCCGCACCCGGCGGCTGATCGACGTCGAGCTGCCGGTCGCCCTCCCGGTCATCCTGGCCGGCCTGCGGGTGGCCACGGTGGCCAACATCAGCCTGGTCAGCGTCGGCGCCCTGATCGGCATCGGCGGCCTCGGCCAGCTGTTCACCCGCGGCTTCCAGCTCTTCTACCTCGAGCCGATCATCGTCGGTATCGTCCTGTCGGTGCTGCTGGCCGCCGTGGCCGACCTCGTCATCGTGCTGATCCAGCGCGCCGTCACCCCGTGGGCCCGCGCATGAACCTGTCGTACCTCTTCGACCCGGCCAACTGGGACCCCAGCGCCGCCGGCGGTTTCCCGCAACTGCTGCTCTCCCACCTCTGGTACGTGTTCCTGGCCCTGCTCATCGGCACCGTCATCGCCCTGCCGATCGGCCTCTACATCGGGCACACCGGCAAGGGCTCGTTCATCGCCATCAACGCCGGCAACGCCGGGCGCTCGCTGCCCACCCTCGGCCTGCTCATGCTGATGGTCACGCTGCTCGGCCTGGGCCTGCTCCCCGTGCTCATCGCCCTGACCGTGCTGGTCATCCCGCCCATCCTCACCTCGTCCTACGCGGGCATGCGCACCCTCGACCGCCGCGTCGTCGACGCCGCCAAGGGCATGGGCATGCGCCCGTGGCAGGTGCTCACCCGCGTCGAACTGCCGATGGCCCTACCGGTCATGATGGGCGGCTTCCGCAGCGCCGCCCTCCAGGTGGTGGCCACCGCGACGGTCGCCGCCGCGGTCGGCCTGGGCGGTCTCGGCCGCCTCCTGATCGACGGCCTCGCCGTCAACGACTACTCCCGTGTGCTGGCCGGCGCCATCGTCGTCGCGGTGCTGGCGGTCGTACTCGACCTGTTCCTGGCGCTCGTGCAGCGCTGGGTCGTGTCGCCCGGTGTCTCCGGGCGCTTCTGAAGGAGATTGTGATGTTCCGTATACGTACGGTCGGCGCCCTGGCCGCCGCCTTCTCGCTGGCACTCTCCCTCACCGCCTGCGGCGCCGACGAGGATCCGCTGTCGAACGACTCCGGCACCAAGTCGGGCGGCTCGTCGGCCGTGACGGTCGGCTCGGCCAACTTCGCCGAGAGCGAGCTGCTGGCCGAGATCTACTCGCAGGCCCTGGAGGCCAAGGGCGTACAGGTCAAGCGGCAGTTCAACATCGGCGCCCGTGAGCTGTACCTGAAGGCGCTGCAGGACGGCTCGATCGACCTGCTGCCCGAGTACAACGGCGCGCTGCTCTCGGCGCTGCACACCGGCGGCGCGCCGCAGGGCGTGTCCAAGCCGGACGACGTGCTGGCCGAGCTGAAGAAGGTCCTGCCGGCCGGCACCGAGGTGCTGGAGCAGTCGGCCGCCGAGGACAAGGACACCCTGACCGTCACCCAGGAGACGGCCACCAAGCACAACCTCAAGACGATCGAGGACCTCAAGCCGGTCGCCGGTCAGCTCTCGATCGGCGCCGGCCCCGAGTGGCAGGAGCGCTACCAGGGCCTCAAGGGCCTCGAGGAGCTGTACGGCGTCAAGTTCAAGAAGTTCCAGCCCCTCGACGCGGGCGGCCCGCTCACCCTGAACGCGCTGCTCGACGGCAAGATCGACGTGGCCAACATCTTCTCCACCGACTCGGCCATCGCCACCAAGAAGCTGGTGGTGCTCGAGGACCCGAAGAACCTCTACCTGGCCGAGAACATCATTCCGCTGATCCGCACCGAGGCCAACAACCCGACCGTGTCGGGCGCCCTCAACGCGGTCTCGGCCAAGCTCACCACCGAGAACCTGACCCAGTACCTGGCCAAGGTCCAGGTCGACAAGCAGGACACGGCCACCGTGGCCAAGGCCTTCATCAGCGACAACGGCCTCGCCTGACAAATAGCGCGCGGCAACGGGCCGCCCCCCTACGATCGTCGATCAGCGGTGGGCGGCTCTCCGCGGTGCTTCCTTCTCCCCACCCTTTCCCGGACATCCAGCGTCGCGACTCCCCGCCCACCGCTTCGTGCGCTCAACTGGGGATGGTCGTGGTGGATGCTCTGGCCTCGGTGCCGCTGCGCCGGGCCGGCACGTACACCGAGGTCCCCGCCTCCCTCCCCGCGATCCGCGAGGCGGCCGCGGCGCCCCCGGGCCCGCCCCGCCGGCCGCCGGCCGTGCCGGCTGGGACTGTGCTGGCCGGTGCGGTTGACGTCGCCGTCCTGCAACGGCTCGTGCCGGCGCCGGGGGCCGGCTCGGTCGCGGTGACGGTGAGTGGCGAGCCGGCCGAGCCGTGGTCAGCCCGCCACGTCACCGAGCTGCTGGCCGAGGTTCCGCGCCAGGAACGCGGCCGCCGGTGGAGCTCAGCCGAAGGAGGGCGGCCTGGTGAGAGAGCTTCCGCCGAAGGAGCGCGAGCCGCTGGGCGCTTCGCGTCAGGAGCGCGACCACCAGTCGTACGGCCGAAGCCCGGGCTTGAAGCCGTGGGCCTGGGCCATCGCGACGGCGCCGGCGAAGCCGCGGGCGAGCTCGTCGGGGTTGTGGGCGTCGCTGCCGAAGGTGACGGCCGTGCCGCCCTCGTCGCGCCACCAGCCGAGGATGATCGGGCTCAGCGGCACCGTGGTGTTGATTTCGAGAGCGCGGCCGCTGCCGGACAGCGCGCGCAGCGCGAGGCGGAACTCCTCCTCGAACGCGTACGGGTCGAACGGGCCCGCCGACACCGGCCACTTCCGGGCCGTGTAGTCGATGTGGGTCAGCACCTGGAAGGCGTCGGATCCGGCGACCAGGTTCGGGATTTCCAGCAGGTAGTCCCGTACGACGTCGGCGGCGGGCCGTTCGGCGAAGGCCGGCCCCACCTCGGCCAGGCCCTCGGCCACCGGGACCGTGTGCAGCGAGCCGACGACCCGTTCGAAGTCGCCGCCGGCCAGCAGCTTGGCGACGGCCTCGGTGTGCCAGTGCGGTTCGCCGAGTTCGAGGCCGGTCAGGATCCGCAGGCCCGGGAAGCGGTGGCGGCAGCGGTCGACCGCGTCCAGGTATCCGTCGACGTCCAGGGGCGGCGCGGTGAAGCCGACCCAGTCGGTGAAGTCCAGGTGTTCGGTGAAGGCCAGCGCCGGCAGCCCGATCTCGACGGCTCGGGCGCAGGTGGCCATCATGTCGGCCCCGCGCCGGCCGGCGTCCCAGGACCATTCGCTGTGCACGTGGTTGTCGGCGGGAAGTTCGAGGGTCATGCCGGTCCTCTCAGGCGACTGCCAGCACGACCACCCCAAGGATGATCAACGCCGCGGACGTGATGCGCTGGAGCTGATCTTGCCGTAGGCGCAGGGCCGTCCGCGCGCCGAGGAGCACACCTGCAGCGGCGATCACACCGATCAGTTCCCAGCTGACTGTTTCTCGACATGTGATTCGCGGCGCAAACCGCTGTCTACCGACGCTCCGGAGGGTCTACGTTGCCAGTCAGCGCACGTTTACCACTGTTTTCGCACCCCGGAGGCCCCCTATGGCTCGTGCTTTCGAGGAGTGGGTCAACCTCCCCTCTCCAGACACCGACCTCGCGGTGCCTCCGTTCTCTTTCCTGTACGCGGTGACGGCCGCCCTGGCCGCCTCGGTCGCCGTGGCCGCCGCCACCACCCACTACCTCCGCGCCCGCCGCGCCGCCTCGGCGCCGGCCGATTCCCTCCCGGCTCGATTCCGATGACGCTGCGGGCACGCAGGCCCGGTTCTCCCCGGCGGCCAGGTAGCCGCCCGAGCCCTCGCGCCTGCGTGCGCCGCCGTCGCCGCCTCACCCTTCGCCGGTTCGCCCTTCGCCGCCGCCGTTTCTCGTTGCGGCCCCCGCGCCCGGCCGCTTTCCGCCTGGCCCCCGCCGCGCTGCGCCTGGCACCGGTCGTCTTTCCCTTCGCGCCGGCCGCCCTGCTGTTCGCGCCCGCCGCGTTTCGGCCTGCGGCTTCCCGCCCCATCTCCACCCGGCCCGAGCCACCCGCTCCGCCACCGCCCCGCCCCTGGCGCCCGGCGCTTCGCGTCCTGCTGGGGGCCGCCGCCGCGGCCGCGGCGGTCGTCGCCCTGCGCGGCCGGATACCCGACCCGTCGTCGGTGGCCACCACCCTCACCCACGCCGAACCGCGCTGGCTGGCCGTGGCCGTGGCCGCCCAGTTCCTGTCCCAGGCCGGCTTCGCGTTGCAGCAGCGCACCCTGCTGGCCGCGCTCGGCACCGATCTGCGCCTGCCGGACGCCCTGGCCATCACGTTCAGCCGTACCGCCATGGGTTCGGTCCTGCCGGCCGGCTCCGCGATGTCGGCGGCCTTCGCCCTCCAGCAGTTCCGCCGCCGAGGCGCCCTCGCCACCGCGGCCACCGCCGCCGTGGTCCTCTCGGCCGCCGCGTCCATGCTGGGCCTGGCCGTCCTCTACGGGGCCACCGCCGCCGTAAACCTGAAACCGGCCCACACCGCCGAACTGGCCGCGGCCGTCCTCGCCGTCGCTGCCGTGGTTGCCTGGATCGCCCGTTCCCGCCGCGCGGGATCGCTCCGTGCACCGTCGCGGCGGCCCGAGTCCCCGGTCTCGGTCCTCGGCGCGCCCTTCGCACCGCCTCCGGCCGCTGGTTCGCCCACGTCAAGCGGGCCGACGACCAGGCCGACGACCGCGCCGCCGACCAGACCGACGACCGCGCCACCGACCAGACCGACGACCGCGTCGACCACCGGGCCGACGTTCGCGGCCGTTCGGCGGCGGTGGCTTGAGCGGGCGATCGCGCAGGCACGCCGCATGCTCGGCGAGGCGAGGGCCGTGCGCCCCCGGTACTGGTTGACAGCTGTCGGCTTCGCGACGCTCAACTGGGCGCTCGACCTGGCCTGCCTGATCGCCGTGGCCCAGGCGTGCGGCTTCCCGCTCAGCCCGTTGCAGCTCACCTCGGTCTACCTGGCGGTGCAGATCGTCCGCCAGATCCCGATCACCCCGGGCGGCATCGGCCTGATCGAGGCCAGCCTGCTGGCCGGCTTCCTGGCCGCCGGCGCCCCGCAGGCCGCGGCCGCCGCCGTGGTCCTCGGCTACCGCGTCATCTCGTTCTGGCTGATGCTCCCGATCGGCTTGGGCACCTATCTGAGGCTGAGCCGTTCTCGCCCGGGCCTGTCGTCACCGCAGCACGAGTAGATCGAGGACGTCGATCTGTGGCCCGGTCGTCGTCCGCGCGGCCGCGCTGAGCCGCCGGACACCTCGCGCGTACGCGTCATCGCTGATCAGCTGGAGCAGGGTGTGCGCCTCGCGGCGCAGGTGGGTGGCGGCGTGCTCGAGCGACGGCGCGGAGACCTGCGCGACCGGCTCGAACCCGGCGGTGGTGAAGCCCGCGGTCGCGAATGCCTCCTCGACGGTGGCCACGGCCGGGTAGCTGCCGTTCAGCGCGGTTATCGCTTCCGGCCAGAACCGGCACAGGGTCAGGCCGTCGTGCCGGCCCGGGAACGCGGACCGGATCAGGACCGGGCCGCCGGGTTTCAGGACGCGGCGGATCTCCCGGGCGGCGGCCGGCAGGTCGGGGACGTGGTGGATGACGGTGGAGATCCAGACCGCGTCGACGCTGGCGTCCGCGGCCGGGATGTCAGCGGCGTGCCCGGCGAGGACCGGCTGGAACGGCGCGCGCTCGCGCATGGCGGCGGACGGTTCGACGGCGAGCACGCCGGCGGCGGGCCACCAGGCGCGAAAGGCCTGTGACCAGCTTCCGGTGCCGCATCCGAGGTCCAGCAGGCGCATGCCGGGTCGCGGATCCAGATACCGGGTGATCGCCGCACGCCAGGCGCCCAGCGCGTCGCCGCTCAGGTGGCGGGTCGCCTCGAACGCGGCGGCGTCGGTCTTGTCGTACGCGATGAGCGCCATGCCTCGAGCCAACCCGTGGCGCCGGCGCCTCGCAAGACAGGTGTGACGTAAGCAATTGTTGACTTAATCGACGTGGCCACGATAATAAGTCAGCAATCGTTTACATCTCTGGTTCGGGGTTTCTCATGACGGGTGCGCGTCGCGCCGGCAATCTGCTCGTGCTCTATCTGTCGCTGGGAGGGCTCGCGTTCGCGGTCCTTCAGTCGCTCGTGGCGCCGGCGCTGTCCACCATCGGGCGCGATCTCGGGGCCGACACCAGCGACGTCAGCTGGGTGATCACCGCCTATCTGCTCTCCGCCTCCGTCCTCACGCCCGTCCTCGGGCGCCTCGGCGACATGGCCGGCAAGCGCAAGGTCCTGATCGGCGTCCTGGCCGCGCTGGCCGCCGGCACGCTGCTCGCCGCCCTCGCGCCCAACCTCGGCGTGCTCATCGTGGCCCGCGCGGTTCAGGGCGCCGCCGGCGCGATCCTGCCGCTGTCCATCGGCATCGTGCGCGACGAGCTTCCCCGCGAGAAGGTCAGCGTCGTCGTCGGCCTGCTCTCCGCCATCTTCGGGGTGGGCGCCGGTGTCGGCATCGTCGGCGCCGGTCCGATCGTCGAGCACCTCTCGTGGCACTGGCTCTTCTGGCTCCCGCTCGTTCTCGTGGTGGTCGCTCTGCTCGGTGCCATCTTCGGCATGAAGGAGTCCCCGGTCCGTACCCCCGGGAAGCTGGACATTCTCGGCACTGTGATCCTGTCCGCCGCCCTCGTCTCGCTGCTGCTGGCGATCAGCAAAGGGCAGGCCTGGGGCTGGGGCGAGCCCAGGACGGTCATCCTGCTCGCCCTCGGCGCCGTCGCGCTGGCCGGCTTCGTCCTGGTCGAGCTGCGCGTCAAGGAGCCGCTGGTCGACATGCGCCTGATGCGCCTGCGCGGCGTCTGGGCGACCGACCTGGTCGCGCTGATCCTCGGCTTCGCCATGTTCGGCACGTTCCTGCTGGTGCCGACGCTGCTGCAGCTTCCCGCGGCCACCGGCTACGGCTTCGGCAAGTCGGTCTCCCAGTCCGGGCTGTTCCTGCTGCCGACAGTGGTCATGATGGTCTTCTTCGGCCCGCTGGCCGGCCTGCTCAACCGCAAGTTCGGCCCGAAGCTCCCGATGTTCCTCGGCGCCGTCTCGGTGGTGGCCGCGTTCGCCCTGCCCGCCTTCGCGCACGGCCAGCTCTGGCAGGTGGTCGCCTCCGGTGTGCTGACCGGCGCCGGCATTGGCCTGGCCTTCTCGGCCATGTCGAACGCCATCATCGAAAGCGTTCCCGCCGCGCAGACCGGAGAGGCCACGAGCGTCAACACGATTGCCCGTACGGTCGGCAGCAGTATCGGCACAGCCGTGGTCGCGGCCGTGATCTCGTCGCACGCGACCCCGCGGGGCCTGCCCACCGACAACGCCTTCACCATGGGCTTCGCCGTCTGCGCCGGTGTGGCCGTCCTCGCGGTGGTGGCCGCGCTGGCGCTGCCGTCCGCGCACCGTCGCCACGAGGAGGCCGTCGCGACCGGCGTCGAGGACCTGCCGCCGGAGCCCGAAGAGCTCCACCTGACCCACCGGGCGGGGTAGAGTCTCGCCGCCCCAGTAGAAGATCCACCCAGGAGGCGGCGTGGCCCCGGATCCGGCCCGGTTGGTGAGGGCCCTCGCCGCCCTGTTCCGTAAGCGGAAGGCCCCACCGCCCGGCCCGTTCCCGCCGCGCGGCCCCTATCCGGGGCCTTTCCTTCCGGCCGACGACTACCCACCGGGACCGTTCTCGGAAGCGCCGCCACCGGAGAAACCGACGCACGGTACGTAGCGTCCAGTCTGGAGGACTTTCGGGCCGTCGTCGAGCGCAACGTCCTCATCTACGGCACCGGCCTGCTGGCCTCGGATCGCCAGGCGGCCGCGGACGAGTTGGTCAAGGCGCTGCGCGAGGGCCCCGGCTATCAGGTCACCGCCTCAGGCGGCGTCGTAGGGTCCGACGGCCGCGTTCATCAGCGCCGAGTTCGGGATGTTCAACGGGCCGTCCTCGGTCTGCAGCACGGTGTAGAGCAGGCCGGCCGAGACGATGGTGCCCACGTGCCGGCCGTTGAGCGCCCCCGACTCGATCCGCACGCGGGTGCCGGGCACGTACGGCCGGGCGAACAGGATCACCAGCCCGGCGAACAGGTTGCCCAGCACCGGCTGCGCGGCCAGGCCGAGGATGATGCCGGTGACCGACCCGGCGACCAGCAGGCGCTGCAGGCCCACGTCGAGCAGGTCGCCGACCGACACCACCACGATCAGGTAACCGGTGAGCTGGATCATCACCCGCAGCGGCGTCGCGGCGGCCTCACTGGCCCGGGCGGCCGCCACGCGGTGCACCTCACGCGCGGCGGTGCGGGTCGCCGTCACCCCGAAAACCCCGACGAGCGCGGCACAGCCGTACGTGATGAGCCGGTCCCTGGTCGTGCCGGCGCCGAACTGGGAGCCGGTGACGAGCGCGGCCAGCGCCACGAAGCCGAACACCACGGTGCGGCGGAAGTCCGGCCTGAGCAGTTCCGGCCTCAACAAGTTGATCACTCTTGGTGACCCTATCGGCCGGGATCACAGGATCGGGTGTGATGATGCCTACGTGACGGTTCTCGACCCGGTGGTGCGGCTCCTCGTGGAGGCGTCGGCCGGACCGCCGTTCCTGCACCAGATCGGCCCGCAGGACGGCCGTCAGGCGCTGCTGGAGTCGCAGGGCCCGCCGCGGCCCGATCCGCGGGTGTCGGCCGAGTTCCAGGTGGCGCCGATCGGCCCGTCCGGCCTCGTCGGCTTCTGGGTGTTCCGGCCGCGCGGCGGGGAAAGCACCGGCAGCGTCGTCTACGCGCACGGCGGCAGGTGGATGCTGGGCGACGCCAGGACGCACTGGGCGCTGATCAGCGACCTCACCCGGCTCAGCGGCAAGACCTTCGTGGTGCCGGAGTACACGCGCACTCCGGAGGCCCGCTACCCGGTGGCGATCGAGGAGATCTACGCGCTGCTGCTGTGGGTGAGCGAGACGACCGGCGGCGACCTGGCCGTGGCCGGTGACTGCGCCGGCGCGACGATGGCGGCCGCGCTCGCCCTGATGGCCAAGCGGCGCGGCAGTCCGCGGATCAGCGCGCAGCTGCTGTTCTACCCGATCCTCGACATCGCCTGCGCGCAGCCGTCGCACCGCGAGTTCGGCTCCGGGTACCTGCTCACGCACGAGGCCGTGCGCTGGTACTGGGGGCAGTACAGCGACGTACCGGCGGAGCGGGCCGAGCCGACGCTGTCGCCCGCCCTGGCCTCGGTGGAAGACCTGGCGGGACTGCCGCCGGCGCTGGTGGTCTGCGCCGAGGCGGACCCGGTGCGCGACGAGGGCGAGGCGTACGCCGCGCGGCTGCGCGACGCGGGAGTGGACGCCTCGGCGGTGCGCTTCCTGGGCACGGTGCACGACTTCGTGTCGCTGACCCCGCTGCGGGACCGGCCGACGACGCGGGCCGCGATCGAGCGGGGCGCCGCGTTCCTGCGCGAGCACTAGGCCCTAGCGCGGGATGCGGACCGCCAGCATCGCCACGTCGTCGGCGCGGTCGGTGGTCATCTCCTTGACGACCCGGGCCAGCAGGTCGCGCGGGGCGCCCGCGTTGCGGATGCGCAGCTTGCCGTAGAGCCGCTGGAACCCCTCGTCGATGACCCGTCCCCGGCTCTCGACCAGCCCGTCGGTGTGCAGCAGCACGATCGAGCCGCGCTCGAGCGAGGCCGTGTACGTGTGCCGCGGCGAGCCCCGGCGGGCGCCGAGCAGCAGGTCGTTGCCGGTCAGCGGCCGCACCTCGCCGGACGGGCTGATCAGCACCGGCGGCGGGTGGCCCGCGTTCGACCAGCGCAGCCGGAAGCCGCCGCCGGGCGCGCGGTCGAGGAACGCCACCACGGCGGTGGCCATGGCCGGCTCGCCGAGCGCGAAGTTGGCCGCGTCCAGCCGGCGCAGCAGAGCCGACGGGGGCTCCCGGCGATCGACCAAATAGGCCCGCAGCATGTTGCGCAGCTCGCCCATCCGCGCCGTGGCCGCCGCGTCGTGGCCGACCACGTCGCCGATGACCATGGCCAGCCGGCCGTTCGGGCCGGGGATGACGTCGTACCAGTCACCGCCGACCTTGCGGTGGGTGTCGGCGGCCCGGTAGTACGCGGCCAGCTCGAAGTCGTCGACGTGCGGCAGCCGCGACTCGATCGCCCGCTGGAGCGTGTCGGTGATCGCGGTGCGCGAGTCGTGCCGGGTCGCCCGCTCCAGGGCCTGGGCGACGTACAGGGCCAGAGTCGCGATCATCGCGCGGTCGGCCACGTAGAAGGTCTGCGGCTCGTCCCAGGCCAGCAGCAGCGCGCCCACCGCGTCCGGCAGGGGCGCGCACACCGCGGCCTGCCAGCCGTCGCGTTCGAGCTCCTCGGCCAGCGTGGGGTGCTCCAGCGTCACGTCCATGCTGCTCTCGTAGTAGCGCGACCGGCGGTCCCGCATGGCCGTGGTGGTCAGCCGGTCCGACACGGCGCCGCGGCGCGGGTCGCCGGGCAGCACGACCTCGGCGTGCGTGGCCCCGAGCGCCGACTTCAGCAGCTCGGGCACGATGACCAGGACGTCGTCGGTCGTGGCGGTGACCGACAGCGACTCGCTGGCGTGCAGCAGAAGCCGGCTGCGCCGAAGCGCCGCGTCGTCCTGCACGATCGGTGGCGCTACGGCCAGAATGTTCTCAGTCATGACAGCTCCCCCCGGAGATGACCCCCCATGACAGCTGGTCACGAGGTTGATAAAGAGCGTGACGAGATCGCGCTCCCAGGGCATCCGCCAAATGACTGTCCTGTCTGCCGGGCGGGGTCGCGTCCGGTACGCGGTGAGTCGAATGACCGATGCCGGGTACCCCGGAGAAAGTCGACGATGATCGCTGGACTACAGAGGAGTGCTCATGGGTGACCGGTCCCGCCGCTGGGCCTGGCTGGCTGTTCTCGTCGTCGGACTGGGACTGTATTTCCTGGTCCTGCGCACTTTGGTGCACACACAGAACCCGAACTTCGTGCCGGCGCTGATCCTGCTCGGCGCGAGCGTGGTGCCCGCGTCCTTCCTGACGTTCGCCCAGGCCCGCACCGGCCGCTGGGAGGTGCCGACGTCTGTGTTGCTGGTCACGGCCTTCTTCGGCGGCGTCATCGGGGTGGTCGTGGCCGGCACGCTCGAGTACGACGCGCTGCGCGACCTGGGCACCCTGCCCATGGTGGTGGTGGCCGTGGTCGAGGAGTCGGCCAAGCTGATCGTGCCGGTCGTCCTGCTGATGACCGTGCTGGTCCGGCACACCCGCCGGCTGCCGTCGGACGGCCTGGTCATCGGCATCGCCAGCGGCATGGGCTTCGCCGCTCTGGAGACCATGGGGTACGCCTTCACGGCCCTGCTGCAGTCGAACGGCAACGTCGGCGCGGTCGAGGAGACGCTGTTCGTCCGTGGTCTGACCTCGCCCGCCGGGCACACCGCCTGGACCGGCCTGACCTGCGGCGCCCTCTGGATGATGCTGAGCGCGCCCAGCGTGCGCCACCTGCTGCAGTTCGCCGCCACCTTCATCGGGGCGGTCGCCCTGCACACCGCCTGGGACACGTTCGGCAGCACCTGGGCGTACGTGGTGCTGGGCGTGCTCAGCCTGGGCTGGCTGACCCTGATGCTGCGCCACTACCGGGCCTTCCACCCGGCCGAGGACGCGGTCACTCTCGGGCGAACGCGGCCCGTAGTTGGTGGCGCCCGCTGACGCCGAGTTTCGGGTAGACACTGTGCAGGTGGGCGCCGACCGTGCGGACCGAGATGAACAGCTGCTCGGCGATCTCCCGGTTGCGCAGTCCGCGCGCGGCCAGCTCGGCCACCTGCCGCTCCTGCGGGGTCAGCACGGCCAGCCGGGCGCTGCCGGCCGGCCCGTCGTGCCGGCCGCTGGCGCGCAGCTCCCGCGTGGCCAGTTCGGCCGCGTGGGCCGCGCCGAGCGCGGTGAACGCCTGCTCGGCCGCGGCCAGCAGGGCCCGCGCGTCGCGGGGCCGGCGGACCCGGCGCAGCCACTCGCCGTAGTGCAGCCGGGCCAGCGCCCGCTCGTACGGCCACTGGTGCCCGGCCGGGTCCACGGTGGCCAGCCGGAAGTGGTGCTCGGCCCGCTCGCCGTCGCTGAGCAGCGCGTCGGCCAGGTGCAGCAGCAGCCGCATCCGGGCGCTGGGGTCCTCGCCCGCGCCGGCCCGCACGTGCTCGACCACGACGCGGACGTCGTCGCGGTGTCCGCTGCGGACGGCGGCGGCGGCCAGCTCGGCCACGTGCCGCCCGGCCAGCAGCCGGTGCCGGGGCCGGCCGTCCCGGTCGAACATCGTGCGCAGGTAGCGGTACGCGGACTCGTAGTCCCCGTCGATCGTGGCGGCCAGCCCGGCCGCGCGCAGCACCCGCACGTGCACCGAGCGGTGCTGCTGGATGTCGACCCGGGCCACCGCCTCCCGCACGAGCTGCTGGGCCGGGGCCGCCTCGCCGCGCAGCGCCAGCAGTTGGGCCCGCAGCGCGTCCATCTGGGCCGCGAACACCGGCAGCCCGCCCGGGCCGACGAGGTCGGCGCAGCGCCGGGCCTCGGCCCACTCGCCGGTGTCGATCAGGGCGCTGACCAGGTGCGGAAGCATTTCCAGGCCGGAGACCGAGGCCCGCGGGTTGGCCTCGGCGGCCATCGTCGCGCGCAGCAGGCCGGCGGCCAGGGCCGAACGGTCCTCGTACCCGGCCATCGTGCCGATGACATTGAGCCGGTGCCGTTCGGGCGCCGCGAGCCGGGCGCCGGGCGGCGGGACCGGTGTCGCGTCGCAGAGTTCCCGGCCCGGGTGCGACGCCGGGTCGATGATCAGCCGGACGAACGCCGCGGTGGCCGGGTCGGCGCCCGGGCCGGCCGCGGCCAGCAGCTCGGCCAGGCCCCGCCGGTGCTCCTCGTCGCCCGAGGTGGAGGCGATGACCGAGGCCAGGCCGGCGATGGCCGCCGCGACCCGCGGGTCGGCCGGGACACCGGCCCGGCGGGCCGCCGAGATCATGGCGTACGCCTCGTGCTGGCGCCCGGCCCGGGTGAGCGCGGTGGCCGCCGCGTGCCCGGCCATGGTGACCAGGGCCGGGTCGTCGGTGAGCCGCCGCACTGTCGAGTACAGATCACCCGGCCACTCCGTCTCGCCGAGGTTGCGGGCGTCCATCGCGGCCAGCGCGTAGCGGCGGGCGGCCGCGGCCGGCTCCGGTGACCGCTCGGCCGCGTGCTCCATCGCCTTCGCGGCCTCGAACAGGTCCTCGCGCTCGCGGAAGGCGGCCGCCGCGGCCTCCAGCCCGGCCGCGATCCGCTCGTCCGGGCCGTGCGTCACCTCGGCCAGGTGCAGCGCCCGCGACGCCGAGCCGGCCGGCAGCGCCCAGGCCAGGTTGCGGTGGGCCTGCCGCCGCTGATAGGCGGGGACATCCTGGTACGCGGCGTCGGCCGCCAGGGGATGGGTGAAGTCGGCCGTGTCTCCGCCGAGCACCACCAGCCCGGCCTGCTCGGCCGGCGCCCACCACTGATCGTCGCGCTGGCCGGCCGCGCTGGTCACCCCGGCCCGGCCGGCCGGCGGGCTGGCCGCGGCCAGGTGCAGCAGCAGGCGGCGCGACGGCTCGGGCAGCGCGGCGATCTCGGCCGCGAACGCCGACCGCAGCCGGCCGCCCGGGCCGAGCTCGAGCACCGCCGCCGGGTTGCCGGCCGCGCGGTGCAGCACCATGGCCCGGTGGCGGCCCACCGGCGGGTTCGGCTGCGACTCCAGCAGCCGGGCGGCGTCCGCGCGGTCCAGCGGGCGCAGCTCGGCCCGGGGCAGCCCGCGCAGCACCTCGGGAATCCGGTCGGGCAGGCCGGCCATCAGCACCGCGGGCACCGCGCCGGCCATCTCGGCCAGCACGCCGGCCGCGGCCGGGGTGATCCGGTGGACGTCGTCCACGGTGACCAGCAGCGGCGAGCCGATGCGCTTGAGGACCCGGCACAGGGCCGGTGAGTCGGCCCGGTCCAGGTCGACCGGGCCGGGCGTGTCGTGGCGCAGCGCGATCAGCAGTCGCCGGATCAGCGCCGGCGCGTCCATCGGCGCCCCCGGCGGCACCTCGACGGTGACCACCCGGTGCCGGCCCTCGTCGCGGGCCCGCTGGGCCGCGGCGGCCAGCAGCCGCGACTTGCCGATCCCGCGGCCGCCGGTGACCAGCAGCGCGTGCTGCCCGGGGCCGAGGCAGCCGGCGACGCGGGCCAGCTCGCGGTCGCGGCCGATCAGCCCGGCGCCGGGATCGATCAGCGTGCTGTCCGACATCGCTCAGCCCTCCGTGTTCGTGGTGCCCAGCAGCTCCCGCAGCTGGTGCCGGTTGCCGACACCGAGCTGCGGATAGATGTCGTAGAGGTGCGAGCCGACCGTGCGCGGCGACAGCAGCAGCCGCTGGGCGATCTCGCGGTTCGTCATGCCGTCGGCGGCCAGCCGGGCGATCAGCTGCTTCTGCGCGCTGAGCGCGGCGAAGGCGCCGGCCGTGCCGGCCCGGTCGGTCTCGACGTCGCCGGGCAGATATTTGCGCGCCTCGTCGGCGTGCGCCCGCGCCCCGAGCCGGGTGAACGTGTCCAGGGCGGCCAGCAGGTACGGCCGCGCCTCCGGCACCCGGCGCTGCTTGCGCAGCCAGATCCCGTAGTTGAGCTGGGCCTCGGCGCGCTCCAGGGGCCAGTGCAGCGCCCGGTCCTGGTCGGCCAGCGCCTCGGCGAAGCGGAGCTCGGCGTCCTCGCTGTCGTCCAGCAGGGCCGCCGCGTGCGCAAGCAACATGGCCATCCGCGGGGTGGGCGCCGCGCCGGCCCGCGCCCGGCAGCCGTTGAGGATCTGCCGGGCCTGCGCCTTGGCCCGCGAGCGGCGGCTCGAACCGCCGGCGGCCAGCGCCAGCTGTGGCAGCGAGCGCGGGCCGAGCAGGAAGTGGACCGGCTCACCGGCCGCGTCGAACATCGCCCGGAAATGGGTGTACGCGGTGTCGTGGTCGGCGGCCGCGAGCGCGGCCAGGCCCGCCGCCCGCCGGCGCAGGCTCTCGCTGAACGGGTCGCCGGCCGGGCGCGCCGGCACCGCCACCGGCCGGGTGCCGTCGGAGCGGATGGCGGCGAGGATGCCCCGCAGGCCGGGCAGCGAGCGCAGCAGCAGCGTCAGATTGCCCACCTCGGCCAGCGTGGCCGACTCCTCGATCGCCTCGTCGGCGTCCGGCCACCGCCCACAGTCGATCATGGCGAGCACCATCATGGGGATCCGGCCGGCCAGCGCGCCCGGCGCCCCGTAGGCCCGCTGGGCCTGCCAGAGCGCCGACAGCTCGGCCGCCGCCCGCACGGAGTCGTCGGTCAGCCAGGCGACCGTGCTGGTGGCCAGCAGCCGGCTGATCTCGGCCAGCCCGTTGAGCGGCTCGGTGCCCTCGAACAACCGGGCCGGCCCGGCCGCCGGGGCCGGCGCCCGCGACGCCGGATCGGCCACGGCCAGCACCGAGGCCCGGGTCGCCGCGTTCGCCGCGCCGGGCAGGATGGCCTCGCCGAGCACGCCGCCCGTGCCGTCCACGACGAGCTCGAGCAGGCCGGGCAGGCCTTCGCGCAGTGCTTTGTCGCCGGACAGGACGGCGGCGTTCGCGGCGACGGCCACGTTGGTCATCGCCACCTGCCCGTCGGAGGGTCGTCGCTGGACGGCGTCGCTGGTCAGCCCGTACGCCTCGGCGAAGCGCGCCTGGTGCACCAGGGCCAGCCCGGCGCCGACACAGGCCACGCCGAGCACGTCCGGATCGTCGGTCAGCGCGGCCACCCGGCGGTGCAGCTCGATCGCGTACGCCGGCTCGCCCGCCCGGTAGGCGGCGACCGCCGCCTTGGCCAGGCGCCGGGCGGCGTCGGACAGGCGCGGGCTGCGCTCGGCCGCCATCAACAGGGCCCGTCCCTCGGCCAGGAAGTCGGCCCGGCGGCCGACGGCGGCCGCGCTCTCCTCCAGCGCGGCCGCCACCACCTCGTCGGTCTCGTCGGAGGCCAGCGCGGCATGCAGCGCCCGGGCGTACGGCTCGTCGGTGTAGCCGGCCAGACAGCCGTGCACGGCCCGCCCCGGCCCGGCCGCCGCGGCCACCCGGATCAGCGGGTGCTCGAACCGCACCCGCCCGCCGGTCAGCGTGACCAGGCCGGCCTGCTCGGCCGGCTCCCAGTCGCGCAGACCGTCGTCGCCGTTGGCGGCCCGGTTGATGGTGCTGACCGGTTCGGCCTCGTCGGCCAGCGCCGCGAACCGCAGCAGCCGCAGGGTGGTGGCCGGCAGGCCGGTGAGCTTCTGCTGGAACTCGCGCGGCGGCACGTCACAGGTGAGCGCGAGCGGGTTGCCGGCGGCCCGGCGCAGGATCAGCCGGCGTGGCCCGCCGGCCGTGCCCTCGGGCCGGCTGTTCAGCAGCCGGGCCGCCGCCCGGTCGGTCAGCGGGTCCACCCGGTAGCGGGGGATCTCGGGGCCCAGCCCGGCCGGCGGCTCCGATCCGCGAGCGGCCAGCAGCAGGGCGGCCCGCTCGGTGCAGGCGTGCCGGGTGACCAGCGTCAGCAGCCGCAGCAGGGCCGGGTCGGCCCGATCGGCCCGGTCGAGGATCAGCAGGGCGGGCGCGCTCGCGGTCAGCCGGTCCAGGCCGGTCAGGATCGCCGTCAGCAGGGCGGCCTCGTCGGTGGGCTCGTCGCGGATCCACGACCGGACGGCCGGATCGAGCCGGGGCGTGGCCAGCTCCCGCAGCAGGGCGCGGTCGAGCGGCAGGACGCCGAAGCCGCGGTCGCGGGCGATCCCGGCGGCCGCGCGCAGCAGCGCGGTCTTGCCGATCCCCGCCTCGCCCAGCAGAACCATGGACATCGGCCGGGAACGGGCCGACTCGACGAAGGCGATGAGGTCGGCCCGTTCCCGGGCACGCCCGTACAACGTCGTCGAGCTCACTGCTTACCGTCCCCTTTCCCCGCAAATCTGTACGAATGCCGGCCGGACGGTTCCCGCCGGCACCGTATTCGATCATCGGAAGTGAGCCGTGCACCACGAAGAAAGGACGAAGAACGACCTGCGTGCGAGGCTGTGACCCGGACATGACCTGGGGGATGCACACGATGACGGACGACGACGTCCCGTTCGGCGCGCTGCTGCGCCGGTTACGGCTCGCCGCCGACCTCACTCTCGAACAGCTCGCCGAGGCCTCCGGCGTCAGCGACCGGGGGATCAGCGACATGGAACGCGGCGTCAGCCGCAGCCCACGCGCCCGCACGATCGAGGCGATCGCCGACGGCCTGCGGCTCGGCCCGGACGAGCGGGCCCGGTTGCTCGCCGCGGCCCGGGCCGGCCGGGCGATCAGCGCGCCGGTGGCCGGCCTGCCGTTGCCGCGGCGGGTCAGCGACTTCACCGGCCGCGCGGCCGAACTCGCCCGGATCAGCCGGTGGACGTCCGCGGCGAGCGCCGCCACACCGGCGCCGGTGGTGGTCGTCAGCGGTCCGCCCGGCGTCGGCAAGACCTCCCTGGCCGTGCAGGCGGCCCAGGCCTGGCCGGCCGACCAGCAGCTGTTCGTCGACCTGCGCGGCCTCGACGACAAGCCGCTCACGACGGCCGCCGTGCTCGGCAAGCTGATCCGCGCGCTGAGCCCCGACCAGAGCGCCGTGCCCCGCGAGCTCGACGAGGCGGCCGCCCTGTGGCACACCCTCAGCCGTGACCGGCGCCTGGTCGTCGTGCTCGACAACGCCATCAGCGAGGCCCAGGTACGCCCGGTCCTGCCGCCGCACGGCCCGGCCGTGGTGCTGGTCACCAGCCGCCGCGCCCTGAGCGGTCTCGAGGGCGTACGCCGCCTGCGGCTCGACGCGCTCGACGAGAGCGACGCCGTCGCCCTGCTCGCCGCGATCCTCGACGATCCGGCGGCACCCGCCGACAGCCTGCGGCGCATCGCCGAGCTCTGCGTCCGGGTGCCGCTGGCCCTGCGCATCGCCGGTAACCGGCTGCTCAGCCGGCCCGGCTGGACCCCGGCCGACCTGATCGCCCGCCTGGCCGCCCAGGAGCGCCGCCTCGACGCTCTCGCCGCAGGCGACCTGCAGGTCAAGGCCGCGTTCAACCTGTCGTACCAACAGCTGTCCGGGGTGGCCCGGCGTCTTTTCCGCCGCCTCGCCCTGGTGCCGGGCCCGTCGGCCGGCGTCGAACTGGCCAGTGTCCTGGTGCAGGAGCCGATCCCGGTCACCGAGGACGCCCTCGACGAACTGGTCGAGCTGAGCCTGCTTCAGCAGCGGCCCGACGGCCGCCTCGAGTTCCACGACCTGCTGCGCCTGTACGCCCAGGGCGAGCTGGAGCGGGAGGAGGGCGCCGCCGACCGGGCCGCCGCCATCCGCCGCCGCGACGACTGGCTGCTCGACACCGCCACCCACGCCGGGCTGTACTTCGAGCCCGGTCAGCGCTCCCGGCCGGCCGGCTGCCCGTTCACCACCGGCGCCCAGGCCGGCGACTGGCTGCGCCGCGAGGCCGAGAACTGGCTGCCCGCGCTGCAGACGGCGGCCGCGGCGGGGCAGGACCGGCGGGTCGTCGAGGTGGCCGACTCGCTGCACTGGTTCTCCGACGGATGGGCCAACTGGCCGCACTGGCTCGACGTCTTCAGCCTCTCCGTGGGCGCCGCCCGCCGGCTCGGCGACGACCGCCTCACCGCCATCCACCTCGGCTACCTGGCCTGGGTGCACATCGTCTGCCTGGGCCAGCCGGAGATCGCCCTGGACCGCGCCCGGGAGTCCCTCGACTACGCCATCCGCTCCGGTGACGACCAGCAGATCGCCTGGGCCCACTACTACATCGGCTGGGCCCTGAGCCGCCGCCGGCGCTGGGACGAGGTTCTCGAGCACGCGCGGGAGGCGGTGGCCGGCTTCCGCGCCGTGAACGACCGGGAGGGACTGCCCAACGGGCTCACCCTGTGCGCGCTGGCCGTGCAGGGCCGCGGCCCGGCCGACGAGGCGATTCCCCTGTACGAGCAGGTGATCGAGGCGGTGACCGACCCGGCGACCGCGCCGCCGGCCCACATCGCCCTGTTCATCGAGACGGTCTCCCGTTCGTTCCTGGCCAACATCGAGATCGCGGCCGAACGGTGGCCGCGGGCGCTGCAGCGCGTCGACGAGTCGATCGCGGCCGCCGAACGCCTCGAGCATTCGCTGGAGCGCCTGATGACCGCGCGGTCGCAGCGGGCCCTGGTCTTCGCCCGGCTCGGCCGGATGGAGGAGGCCCGTCAGGAGCTGGCGGCGGTACGGGATCTGATGGAGCGCAACGGCAGCACCGAGCCCCGGCCGGGCGCGCTGCGCGACCGCCTCATCGAGGTCGAGTCCCTGCTGGCCGCCTACGACGCGCAGAACTCCAGCAGGTAGCGGTTGACCAATGCGGGGAAGGCCCGTCCCAGCTCGTGCGGGCCACCCGGAATCACCTCGTAGCGCAGGTCGGCCACCAGGTCGGGCAGCCGGTGCGCGGTCGCGTCGATCGGCAGCAGCCCGTCCTCGTCGCCGTGCAGCAGCAGCACGGGCACGTCGACCCGGCCCAGATCGGCCCGGAAGTCGATGCGCCCGGCGTCGCCGAAGCCCCGCCCGGCGCGGGCCTCGATCGCGGTGACGCCGGCCTCGTCGACGCCCTCCGGGTTGTCGGCCGCGCGTAACAGGAACGGGGTGACCCCGGCGACCAGCACCACCTTGCGGACCCGCCCCGAGCCGTGCTTGCCGAGGTAGCGCACCACATCACCGGCACTCGCCGAGGAGCCGGCCAGCACGCTGCCGGTCAGGTCCAGATGCTCCAGCAGCGCGTCCAGGTCGGCGGCGAGCCCGTCCACCCCGTACTCCGGGGAAAGCTCGGACCGGCGGTCGAAGCCGATCACCCGGTGACCCGCGGCGCGCAGCGCCCGGGCCTGTTCCTCCCAGCCCGCGCCCACCAGCACGACCGGGCGGCCAGGGCCCTCGTCGCTGTAGCGGAGGCGGTTCCGTACGTACGGCACCGGTCAATTGCACGACCTCGGCCCCCGGCGCGCCAGGAAGTTTGCACGCAGATTGATCTAGGGCTAGTCACCGGTCATCGGTCGGACGACGGTCGCGCTGGCGCAGGCAGTCAATTGACCGATGCAGGCGGGGCCGCCGCGCAGAAGTCTCTGACGCATGCCATACATCACCACCACCGACGGTACCGAGATCTTCTACAAGGACTGGGGTACCGGACAGCCGATCATCTTCAGCCACGGCTGGCCGCTCAGCGCGGACGCCTGGGACGTGGAGCTCAAGCTCGCCGCCGACAACGGATTCCGGGCCATCGCCCACGACCGGCGCGGGCACGGCCGCTCCTCGCAGAGCTGGCTCGGCAACGACATGGACACCTACGCGGCGGACCTGGCCGAGCTGGTCGACGCGCTCAACCTCAAGGACATCATCCTGGTCGGCCACTCCACCGGCGGTGGCGAGGTCGTCCGCTACGCCGCCCAGCACGGCGCGGGCCGGGTCGCGAAGATCGCCACGGCCGGCGCGGTGCCGCCCGTCATGGTGAAGTCCGAGACCAACCCCGAGGGCACCCCGATCGAGGTGTTCGACGGCCTCCGGGCGAGCGTGCTCGCCGACCGCTCGCAGTTCTTCAAGGACCTCTCGGAGCCGTTCTTCGGCATCAACCACGGCTTCGACGTCTCCCAGGGCCAGCGCGACCTGTTCTGGAGCCTCGGCATGCAGATGAGCCTGAAGGGCGCGTACGACTGCATCAAGGCGTTCTCGGAGACCGACTTCACCGAGGACCTCAAGGCGCTCGACGTCCCGGTCTTCATCGCCCAGGGCGACGACGACCAGATCGTGCCGGTCAAGGACGCGGCCGAGAAGGCCATCAAGCTCGTCAAGAACGGCACGCTGAAGCTCTACAAGGGCGCGCCGCACGGCATCGCCGGCTCGTACCAGCAGGAGCTCGACAAGGACCTGCTGGAGTTCTGGCAGAGCTGAGCATCGTCCGCCGGCGGCCGGCCCCGGCCGCCGGCTTCACCCTCGCATCGGAGGTCTCCCTTGGCTACCGGTCTCCACGGGCACCGCATCGGCGCGGCCCTTCTGCATTCCGCGGTGGCCGAGCTCGCCGGCACGTTCATCCTCGTACTCGGCATCATCACCACGGCGATCCTCCTGCCCTTTCCCGTCGTGCCGTTCGCGGGCGCGGCGGCCCTGCTGATCGGCGTGGCCGCGTTCGGCCCGGTCAGCGGCGCCCACTTCAACCCGGCGGTCACCGTCGCCCTGGCGGTCACCGGCCGCTTCCCGTGGCGGCAGGTGCCGCTGTACGTGGTGGCCCAGTTCGCGGGCGCCCTGCTGGCCGCTCTGGCCGCGTGGGGCGTCGAAGGCTCCCGCACCCACGGCGCCCTCGGCGCGACCGCTCCGGCAACGGGGGTGAGCGGTCCGCGCGTCCTGCTCGTCGAGGCACTGGTGACCTTCATCCTGGTCCTGGTGATCGTCGCCGTGGCCACCGACCGGACGGTCCCGCGGGCCGGCGCGGCCCTGGCCATCGGAACCGCCCTGGGCGTGGCCATCCTGATCAGCGGCCCGATCACCGGCGCCGGCGTCAACCCGGCCCGGGCGCTGGGCCCGATGCTGATCGCCGGCCGGCTGACCGACTGGTGGGCCTACATCGTGGGCCCGCTGATCGGCGGCATCGCGGGGGCGGCACTGTGGTCGCTCATGCCGGCCACTCCAGCACCCGCAGTGATGGCCACTGCCGACGCCACCGCTCGGTCTTAGCCTCGTACACGTGGCGCGGGGCCAGGACGGGATTGGGCCGTACGACGAGATTGAACACGTCGGCGAGCCCGTGCGGCGCGTACACGCGCCACCGCCCGTCCGGCTCCAGCCGCACCCCGAGACAACAGGTGGTCGCCGCGAACGAGTCGATGGCGGCTTCGCAGGAGTCGTACGGCGGGCACGGCACCCCGAACTTCTCCTCGTACCAGAGATGCACGCGCGCCTCGTTCCGGACTTCGACCTCGACCTCGGCCGCGGCCGCCGGTCCGGCGAACGCCTTGATGACCCGGTCCTCGGCCTCCCAGGACAGGTCGGTGTCGTCGAAGTAGAAGACGTCGTAGTCCTTGATGCCCTCGGCGGGCGGCCGGTCCGTGACGACGTTCCACACCGTCTGGAACAGGCAGCCGGCCGTGACGTACCAGTTCGGCGGCCCGACCGCGTTCGCCGTCTCGAGCACCTGGAGCAGCGTCTGGTTGCGGGAGAGCGTGGTGCGGAGAGCGGCGAGCTGCTCGTGCAGCGGGAGACGTCCGTACATCCGCCAATAATCGCTTCCCCGCGACCGGAACCCGATGGTAGACACCCCACGTGGACTTTCCTGATCTTCTGCGCCTGATCGACGAGCGCGCGACCGCCTTCCGCGCCACGATCGCCGCGGCCCCCAGCCTCGACCTGCCGGTACAGGGCTGTCCCGGCTGGACCCTGAGGGACCTGGAGGAGCATCTGGCCAACGGCCGCCGCAAGTGGGCGAGCATCGTCGCGGCCGGCCCGGCCGACGCGCCCCCGCCGCAGCCCGCCGAGCCGGCCGAGTTCGCCACCGCGACCCGGGCCATGCTGGACGCGCTGGAGGAGGCCGGCCCCGACCGCGAGTGCTGGGGTTGGTGGGGCGACTCGCAGTCCCCGTTGACCACCGGCGCCGCGGCCCGCCATCAGCTGCAGGAGATCGCGGTGCACACGTACGACGCCCAGCTCGCCGTCGGCGCCCCGCAGCCCCTGCCCACCGAGGTGGCCGTGGACGGTGTGGAGGAGTTCCAGGTGACGTGCTGCGCCACCACGAGCCCATGGCCCCACGAGCCGGCCATCGTCGACTACCGGACCACCGAGGGCCCGGCCTGGCGCCTGTACCTCTCCGCCGACGGCGCCCGGGTCGAGCGCCTGCACGCGCCGAGCGACGTCGCGGCGTCCGCGTCCGCCGAGGCCTCGGCCAGCGACCTGGTCCTGATGTTCTACAACCGCCTCCCGATGACCACCGCCAAGCTCGACGGCGACCCCAAGATCTTCGACCAGCTGATCGCCTGGGACCCGACCGCCTAGCCGGTGACGTGCGGCGGCTGATCGGCGGGCCTAGTCTGAGGGTGCCCCGGAAGGGAGGGCACCCGGGTTGGACGAGCTCCCCATCGGCCGCCGTGTCGCGTACTGGCGTGGGCGGCGCAAGATGTCGCAACAGGTCTTCGCGGATCGGCTCGGGAAGTCGAAGAGCTGGGTCGACAAGGTGGAGCGTGGCATCCGGCGGCTGGACAAGTTCACCGTCGTCTACGAGATCGCCGATGTCCTGCAGGTCGACGTCCAACTGCTGCTCGGCCGGGAGGCCGAGCGCCGGCCGGACGGGGCCGGATTCGTCGATCCGATCGAGGTGGAAGAGGTCCGGGCCGCGATCGAGCGATACCAGCAGATGGACGACTACTTCCGGCCGTCGAGGGCGGCGCCGCCGCCGTTGCCCGGGCTCCGTCAGACGCTGGACCATGCCTGGCTGACCTACCAGCACGCCAAGTACGGCGCGCTCGTGCGCATGTTGCCCCGGCTCCTCGGCGACGCGCAGGCCGCCGCCGGCACCCGGGCCGGCGGCGCGGACGGCGACGACACCACCCGGCTGCTCAGCGAGGTGTGGCAGGTGACGTCCGCGGTGATGCGCAAGGCGGGCGAGACCGAGCTGGCCAGTATGGCCGCCGACCGGGCGATGTCCGCGGCCTACCGCGGCGGTGACCCACTGCTGATCGGGGTCAGCGCGCGGCTGGTCGCGGCCTCGCTGCTCGCGGCCGGCCGGATCCGCCCGGCCATGGAGATCAGCATGGTGGCGGCGAACCGGCTGGCCGACTCCGGCGACCCCGCGCGGCTGGCGGTCTACGGAGCGCTGCTGCTGCAGGGCGCCCTGGCCGCGGCCCGGATCGGCGACAAGGCCACGGCGAGGGAACTGCTGGACGTGGCGGCGGCCGCGGCCGGCGCGCTGGGCCGGGACGCCACCTACTACTGGACGTCGTTCGGGCCGACCGAGGTCGTGGTGCACCGCGTGGCGGCGTCGGTCGAGCTGGGCGACGGCGAGGCCGCCGTCCGGGCCCATGCCGGACTGGCCGAGGAAGACCTGAGCGGCCTGGCCGTGGAACGGCAGGCGGCCCACCTGATCGAGCTGGCGAGGGCATCGGTGCAGCTCGGCGAGCCCGACCGGGCCGCGGAGTTCCTGCTGCGGGCCGACCGGCTGGCCCCGTCGGAGATCCGGGCCCGCCCGTTCGCGCGCGAGGTAGTGAAAGACGTCGTCACCCGGATGCGCCACCCGGGTTCGGCCACGGCCGAGCTGCAAGCGCTGGTCGAGGAACTAGGACCGGTTCCGGAGATCGGCTGAGGCGGCCGGCATCCCGTCGTCGGTCAGCCCGAACCTCGCGACCGCCTTCGCCGTGGCGATGCCGTCCCTGTCCTGCCGCATCTCGGCGAGCACCGACATCGCCATCGTGTCGCCCCGGTTCGCCGCTTCGAGGGCGAGCGCGTACGCCCGATCACGTTCACCGGCCTGCTCCGACAACCTCGCCAGCGCCGCGAGCGCGGTCAGGTCACCGGCCTCGGCCGCTTCCCGGTAGAACTTCACGGCGCCCGCCGGATCGTCCGCCTCCTCCCGCAGCTCAGCGAGATCCCGCAGGGCGGCGGAGTCGCCGCCGGCCAGAGCCCGGCGAGCGAACCGTGCCGCCCCGTCGTGGTCGCCGGCCAGTTCCCGCAGCCGGGTCGAACCACGGAGCGCGCCGGTGTCGCCGGTTTCGGCGGCTTCCTGGAAGAAGCGTTCGGCGTCGGCCATCCGGCCGCCCTCCTCGCGCAGCTCGGCGAGGGCCTGGAGGGCGCTGGAGTCGCCGTCGGCCAGAGCCCGGCGGGCCACTCGTTCCGCTCCACCCTGGTCACCGGCCCGTTCCCTCGTCCGCGTCAGACCACGGATCGCGCTGGAGTCGCCCAGGCGGAGAGCATGGACGGCGATGGCCAGGGCGCCTTCCTCGTCGCCCGCCCGCTCCCGCATCTCGGCCAACACCGCGAAGGCGTTCGTGTCACCACGCTCGGCGGCCTCCCTGAAGAGCGCCTCCACTCCGCGCTGGTCATTCGCGCGCTTCCGGATGACGGCCAGGTCGCGCAGAGCCATGAGGTGCCCCTTGTCGGCGGCTCGCCGATAGAGCGACACCGCCGTGCCGAGGTCGCCGGCCTCCTCCCTGCGCCAGGCCAGGTGCCACAGCGCGACGACATCTCCGCTGTCCGCCGCCCTCCGGTAGAGATCGTCGGCGCCCGCGTGGTCGCCCCTCTCGTCAGCCATCCTGGCCAGCGATCGCAATGCCATGCTGTCGCCGCTCTCGGCGGCACGTTGATACAACGCCGTTGCCTCGTCCCGGTCCCCGGCGCATTCCAGGCGCCACCCCAACGGCCCCGAGGCGCTGGTGCTCCCGAGATCGACCGCACGCCAATAGAGCTGGACAGCGCGTCCGTATCGCATCCGGGCCTCGGCTTGCGAGCCGAAGCGCCGCAGGACGTCCGGATCGGTGAGGGACGACGCCGCCTGCCAGAACGTCTCCGGAGGGAAGACGGCCGCTCGGTCACGGCGGCCGGCCTGCTCGACGTAATCGGCGAGTTTGTACGCCGGTGACCTCGGCTCGTCGTCGGACCGCGGCCGGAAAGGGACCAGCGGCCCGGGAACTCCGTGGCACGGCGCGGCCGTGAAGGCCGATGCCTGCTCGAACCAGTCCTCGGGTGTCAACTGCCATTCGTCGTCGTCCAGATAGCCGGGCGCGGCGTGCTCCAGAAGCGATCGCGGAATCATCGGGCCGTGACCGAAACGCCGGAGGTCGATCGCGGCGTCCATCAACGCCCGGGCCGCCGGCGGGGCGATCTGGTAGCGCTGGATCAAGCCCGGAACACCGGCCAGATACTGCGTTACCCGTCCCTTCTGGGCGAAGGCCGCCGCCTGCCGCAGCCGCGGATCAAGGTCTTCGCTCTGGCGAAGCCGGCTCAGGTCGGTCGTGGTGAAGCGATCCGGAACAGGCAGATCGGTGCCGGCCAGCAGTTCGCGAGCCTGGGAGTGCGGGTCGGGGTGTCCGGGCGACGGCGGCGCGGTCAGCTTCGCCCAGAACTCGGGCCACATCGTCGCCACCACCAGGATCGGACGCCGCGAGTCGTCCGTCAGCGCCTCGCGGATGGCCGCGGCGATCCGCTCGCCCACCGACGGCCCGGCGGTGATCAGGTAGTGCTGGGCGTCGTTCAGCCAGATCACGGTGCGGGGGGCGACGTCGTCCAGGGCCGCTTTCAGCGCGTCCGGTCGTGACGGGCTGATCGGATGCCACAGGAGCCATCCAGCCGGAAGCGCCTGGACGGCCTCCCAGCCCGCTCGGGTCTTGCCCGTCGACGACCCGCCGACCAGGGTGACGATCCGGCTCTGGCCTCGAGCGGCGGCGCCGACGACCTCCCCGAGCAGGGCATCGTGAGGTCGCCGCACGTACGCCGGCAGGGCCGGGAGGGCGGTGCCGTGCTCCGGACTCTCGATCGCCTTGTGCACCTCGAGCGCTATCGCGTTGCACTCGGCGATGGCCCTGCCCAGGGCCGGCGGCACGGGGTCGAGGTCGGTCTTGTCGCGATGGGCCTGCCGCTCCCGCTGGGCTTCTCGATGCAGCTCGAGCCACGTTGACAGCTCGCGCGGGCGATAGCCGTCGCTTGCCCGCGGTTGCAGGTATTCGACGAGGAAACGCACGATGGCCGGGTCGGCCGGAACCGCCTTGGCGCCGAACCAGTCACTCAGCCGCTGGTTGGTGATCGGTGATTGCAGCCGCTGAGCTTCCGCCCGCCGCGTCAGCGTGGTGTACGAGACGGAACGGGTGGCCCGCCGCAGCTCCGCCAGCGCGGCGAAGAACCGGCCCGCGGCCGGTGAGCCGTCCGCGTTCATCGCCGACCACGACCGTGGTCCGCCATGTGTCCGGGCCCGGACCGCACCGGACAGCGGGCTACCAGACTTGACCTGGCCATGGGACAAACGTAGCCGACACCCGCTTGGCGGACCCCTCCCGGACAGCCGAGAACGGAGGGCACCCACGAAGCCGAGTCAGGGAGTCCTCATGTCCAGGGTGCTCAATGTGATCCACGACGGAACCCTCGCCGTCGGTGTCGGCACTGCCCTTTACGCGGTTTCGGTCACCGCCGCCGCCGTGACCGCGTTGACGGCGCCGAGCCGGGAACGGCGCCGGGATGCCCGGGCGGTGCTCGCCCTCCTGGTGCGTAACCGGCGGTCGAGCTGAACCTCAGGTGGCCGGTGTCAGCTGGAAGTGCCAGATGATCTGGCTGGGCGTGCCGTTCCAGGCGGCGGCGGTCGCGGCCGGGACGATGTCCTGCAAGGACCACGGCCACAGGTCCCACGGACCGGTCGCGAACTCGCCGGGCATGGCCCGGTCGACGTCGCCGGACATGCGGGGCTCCTCGCACCGCCGGGGTTGCAGGCCCAGCGGCAGGGCGGCGCCCAGGTAGTCGCTGGTGCGGTGGCGGAAGGCGGGCAGCAGGCCGGGGTCGCCGCCGGCCGAGCGGACCCGGGGTACCGACCCCAGGGCCACGAGCTCGTGGTGCACGTCGCTGATGACGAGGTGGCCGCCCGGTCGCAGGACCCGGGCGAGCTCGGCGAACACCGGGCCCAGGTCCGGCAGGTGGGTCAGGGCCAGCGCGCACACCACCACGTCGACGTGGTCGTCGGGGACCGGCAGGTCGTGCAGGTCGCCCGGGCGCAGGTCGGCGGTGGGAACGCGGTCGCGGGCGTGGGCCAGCATGTCGGGGGAGCTGTCGACGCCGATGACCTGGTGACCCCGGGCGGCCAGGTACGCCGTGTAACGGCCGGTGCCGCAGGCCGCGTCCAGGGCCACGCCGGGCGGCACGGAGTCGAGGATTTCGTGGACGATCGGCTCCTCGATAGCGAACAGGCCATTGCCCGGCTGGTCGTAGGTGGCGGACCACACCTGGTATCCGCTGACCGTGTCGACCCGGGCCGCGGTGACGCCCTCACCCTTCAGCGTGGGGCTGTCGAGCAGGCGCCGAATCTCGCTGACGCGCGCTTCGAGGAAGTCCCGGTCGTAGTCGCCGGCGAAGGCGCGCAGCAACGCGACGCCTTCCAGCCCCAGGGTGTAGGCGAGCGGATGTTGATAGACCACCCGGCGAACGTAGCGGCCGCCGGCGGACGGGTCCATCGGATATCGCCGGCTCGGCAACTATCGACGTTCATCTAATTCTTGGACGGTTGTCACCGGCGTACGGCTGAATGTGGCCATGGATCGACGAACGATGTTGCGAGCGACGGTTGTCGGCGCGGGCTCGGTGGCCCTGCCCTTCACAGCGTGGTCGGCGGCGTACGGGGCGCCGGCGCAGACCGCCACCGGGCCGTACGGCCCGCTCCAAGCCGCGGACGCCCGTGGCCTTCAGCTTCCGGCCGGGTTCACCAGTTCGATCGTGGCCCGGTCACGGCAGGCGGTGCCGGGCACGTCGTACGTCTGGCACGACGCCCCCGACGGCGGGGCGGTCATCCCGAACGGCAGCGGCTGGATCTACGTCTCCAACTCCGAGGTCAGCTCGTCCGCCGGCGGCGGCGCGTCCCGCATCGTCTTCGACTCGGCCGGTGCGGTGACCGGCGCTTCCAGGATCCTCGCCGGTACGAATCAGAACTGCGCCGGGGGCAAGACGCCCTGGAACACGTGGCTGTCGTGCGAGGAGGTCGCGCTCGGGCGCGTCTACGAGACGTACCCCCTGGGTGGCAGTGCCGTCGTCCGGCCCGCGATGGGCCGCTTCAAGCACGAGGCGGCGGCGGCCGACCCCGTACGCAAGGTCGTGTACCTCACCGAGGACGAGCCGGACGGCAAGTTCTACCGCTTCGTGCCGGCCGTGTGGGGCGACCTGTCCGCCGGCGTCCTGCAGGTCTTCGTGGCCGGCTCCGCCACCTCGGGCACCTTCACGTGGGCGAACGTGCCCGACCCGGACGGCTCGCCGACCGTGACCCGGTCGCAGGTGTCCGGCGCCAAGACGTTCAACGGCGGCGAGGGCTGCCACTACGCCGACAACACAGTCTGGTTCACGACGAAGGGCGACAACCGCGTCTGGCAGGTGAACTTGACGGCCGGCACGTACGAGCTGGCCTACGACGACAACCTGGTCAGCTCCGGCCGCGCCCCGCTGACCGGCGTCGACAACGTGACCGGTTCCTCCTCCGGCGACCTCTACATCGCCGAGGACGGCGGCAACATGGAGATCTGCCTGATCACCCCGGACGACAAGATCTCCCCGTTCCTGCGCGTCACCGGCCAGAGCGGTTCCGAGATCACCGGCCCCGCCTTCACCCCCGCCGGCGACCGCCTCTACTTCTCCTCCCAGCGCGGAACCACAGGCACGTCCGCGGGCGGCATCACCTACTGCGTGACCGGCCCGTTCCGCCGCTGACCGAGGGACAGGCGTATCGCGAGGTCTATCTCTTCCATCTTCTCGGGTGGCAGGGTGCCGACGTATTCGGTCAGCGCGTCCGGGGTCAGGGCCGTCCGCCACGTGCAGAAGATGTGGGTGTCGTGGGGGAGGGCGACGCGGATGGCCCCCGCCGGTGAGAGGTCGAGCAGCACCTCGATGCCGGCGAGGCCGGCCGGCCTCTCCCGTTCCGCTTCCGCCGGGGAAAGCAGGGTGTAGCCGCGTTTCTGGGCCTCGGTGGCGGGTGCGACGACCTGGATGACATCCAGGTCGTCGGAGAGCAGCAGCACCGGCCACTCGTCGTCGAGGGTCGACCGCCACACTTCGCCGCGGTTCATGGGGCTCCTGGTTGGATGGTCGCATGAGTGGGCCGGAGACTTTCGAGCTGACGCTGCCCGAGGGACGCGTTCTACGGTATTGCCTCTACGGGCCGGTGGACGGGCGGCCGGCCGTCTTTCACAGCGGGTCGCCCAGCAGCCGGTGGAAGCGGCCCAGCCTGGTCGCGGGCATGGCGCGGAGCAAGCTTCGGCTCCTGGTCTACGACCGGCCCGGGTACGGCGGGTCGACGCGGCAGCCGGGGCGGGCCGTGGCCGACGCGGCGGCCGACGCGCGGGCGCTCGCCGACGCGTACGGCTGGGAAAGGTTCGCCGTCTTCGGTGGCTCCGGGGGTGGGCCGCACGCGCTGGCCACCGCGGCCCTGCTGGGGGAGCGGGTGACCCGCTGCGCGGTTCTGTCCGGGATCAGGCCCCGCGAGTCGCCGGCCGACGAGGCGGCGCTGCGCGAGCGGCAGGCCGAGAGCGCGGCGCACATCCTGGGGCAGATCGAGGCGGGCGGGCCCGAGGTGCCGTGGGAGCCGGGAACGCCGGCCCGGGACGATCCGGCGGCGATGGCCCGGATCCGGGCCACCTTCACCGACAGCATGGACGGGTGGGTGGACGACAGCCTCGCCTTCGCGCGGCCGTGGGGTTTCGACGCGGCGCGGATCGGCGTGCCGGTCGGTGTGTGGCGGGGGACCGCCGATCCGGTCGTCGGCCCGGAGAACGCCGAGTGGATGCTGACGAGCATTCCCGGCGCGCGTGGGCACGTCTATACCGGAGGGCATGTGCCGGGAACCGAGGTGTACGAGGAGATCTACGACTGGCTGAGCTGACGCGTGTACGGTCGGGGCATGCGCGTCTCCACCGCCGCGGTCACCGCGGCCTCCCTGATCGGCGGGTGGCAGGTCGCCCGCAGCACCGGTGTCCGGCCCCTCGGCGGCGCCGTCCTGGCCGCCGGCGGTGTGCTGGCCGGGCGTGAGTGGGCGCGCCGCACCAGCCCGGCCGTGACGGCGGGGCTGGTCGCGACCTACCTCGGCGCGTTCGGCTTGTCGCACCCACTGGCCAAGCGGATCGGCGCGTGGCCGTCGGTGCTCGCCGTCTCGGCGGTCACGGCCGCCGCCTCGTACGCGCTGGCAGACCGGAAAGCACCTCGCTGAGGCTCGCCGCCGCCGCGCTCGGCAGGAGCACGTCCGCCGCGCCGAAGCGGGACGCGGGCACGTACGGGTTGGGGATGGCCACGCAGGGCAGACCGGCCGCCTGCGCCGCGGCGACGCCGTGCGGGGTGTCCTCGAACGCGACCGCCCGCACCGGGCCCAGCCGGTCGAGCGCGAGCAGGTAGACCGCCGGGTCCGGCTTGTGCGCGGCCACCTCGTTGCCGCAGGCCAGCACGTCGATGCCGGCGATCAGCCCGGCCCGTTCCAGGAGCCCGCGGACGTGGTCCTCGTGCGAGCTGCTGGCCACCGCGAGCCGCAGCCCGAGGCCGCCCGCCTCGGCGAACCACTCCCGGATGCCCGGCGCCGGCTCGAGTTTCTGGTTCAGGGTGAGACGGTGCGCCATGCGGCGGGCGTGACTCGCCGCGCGGTCGTATCCGGCGCCGACGGCGGCGGCCAGCGCCGCGTACCTCTGCTCGTTGACGTCACCGCCGTGGTTCGCGAAGAACCCGTGTTCGGTGAGCTCGAGCCCGTGCTGGCGCCACTCGTGACGCCAGCTCTCCAGCAGGGTCGTCTCGGTGTCCATCAGGAGGCCGTCGAAGTCGAAGATGAGCGCGTCGATCGTCACCGCCCTATAGTGCGGCGATGATCTCCGCCAGCGCGACCGGCTGGGTGAACATCGGCCAGTGCCCGGAGTCGATGTCGACGTAGTCGAGGTGTTTGACCCGGGACAGCTCGGGTGAGTCGCCGCCGGTGACCCACTCGCGGGCCTGGGCGGGGCTGAACTCGGGGCAGACGAGCACGACCGGCACGTCGAAGCGGCGGTCGTCGGTCAGCCGTACGGTGCCTCGGGCTGTCCCCTCGGGAACGGCGACCGCCGCCGCCTCGAAATCGCGGCGGGCCCGCTCGTCGAGGTCCTGAGCGTCGGGGCCCTCGAACGGTTCCCATCCCGGGAACGCCATCACCCCGTCCTCGATCTCGAAGAAGTCCGCGTAAGGCTGTCCGTCCTCATTGGGGAAGCCGCCGATCATGGCCACCGTGGCGACCTTGTCCGGCCGGCGGTCGGCGGCGATCCAGGCCAGCGTGACCGCCGCTGAGTGCCCGACCACGATCGCCTTCTCGGGGGCCGTGTCCACGGCCGCCACCACGGCGTCGATCTGCTCGGTCAAGGTCAGGCCCGTCGGCGGTACGGCGGTGGCCCGGCGCCCCCGCTTCTCGAGCTCCGGCACCACGTCGCGCCACGCCGTGCCGTCCAGCCACAGGCCACCCAGGAGAACGATTGTCATGACCCGCAACGTACGGCCTATTCCGGACGTTCGGCTTCCGGTAGCGTGCTCGATGTGCCGGACGGATCGAGTCCCACCGCGCGGGCCCTGCGCACGCTGGAGTTGCTGCAGGCGCGCCCCGGCACGACCGCCGAGCAGCTCGCGGCCCATCTCGGCGTCACCGAGCGGGCCGCCCGGCGCTACGTCGGCATCCTGCGCGAGGCCGGCATCCCGGTCCAGTCCGCCCGCGGGCCGTACGGGGGATACCGGCTCGGCCGCGGCACCCGCCTGCCCCCTGTCGTCTTCACCGAGGATCAGGCGCTCGGCCTCGTCATGGCGGTCCTCGACGGGCATCCGGCCGCGATCGACGCCGACGACCTGGTCGGCACCGCCCTCAGCAAGGTGATCCGCGCCCTTCCCGAGAGCGTCGGCCGCCAGGCGGCGGCGCTGCGGGCGTACGCCTCGGCCGCCCCCGACCGGCACGCGGCCCGCCCCGACCCGGCCACCACGAGCGCGCTGATCGCCGCCTCGGCCGACCGCCACCGCGTGCTGGTCACCTACCGTTCCGAGCGCGGCGACGCCTGGGACGCCGAGGTCGACCCGTGGGCCGTCGTGGTCCGCTTCGGGCGCTGGTACCTGCTGTGCCACTCCCATCGGGCCGACGCGATCCGCACGTACCGGATCGACCGCATCCGCGACGTCCAGCGCCTGGCGCACACGTTCACGCCGCCGGACGACCTCGACCCGGTGGCGTCGCTCGAGGAGAACCTCGGCGCCGGCTGGAAATACACCACCCGCGTGGTCTTCCACGCCCCGCTGGACAAGGTCGCCCGCTGGATCCGCCCGCCGATGGGCCGGCTGGAACCCGACGGCGACGACCGCTGCGTCCTGGTCGGCACGACGACGAACACCGAGATGTACGCCCAGGAGTGGCTGGCCGCCGTACCCATCGACTTCACCGTCGAGGGCGGCCCCGAACTCCGCGCCGCGGTGGCCGCCGTGGCCGCCCGCTTCACCGCCGCCCTGGGAGGTTCACATGACTGAGGTGATCGTCGCCGGTGGTGGGCCGACCGGCCTGATGCTGGCCGCGGAGCTGCGGCTGCACGGGGTGGGGGTGGTCGTGCTGGAGCGCGACGTCGACCCGGCCCGGAACGTGCGGGCGCAGGGGCTGCACGTGCGCAGCATCGAGATCATGGATCAGCGGGGTCTTCTCGGGCGCTTCCTCGAGCGGGGCCGACAGTTCCGGCCCGGCGGGTACTTCGCGGGGCTCGGCGCCGGCTGGCCGGACGGGCTGGACACCGCCCACTCGTACGTCCTCGCCATTCCGCAGACCGTGGTCGAGGGGCTTCTGGCCGAGCATGCGCTCGAGGCCGGGGCCGACCTGCGGCGCGGGGCCGAGCTGACCGGGCTGAGCCAGGACGACTACGGGGTCACGGCCGAACTGGCCGACGGTACGCGGGTGCCGGGGCAGTTCCTCGTCGGCTGTGACGGTGGGCGCAGCACCGTCCGCAAGCTGGCCGGCATCGGCTTCCCCGGCGAGCCGTCACGCCACGAGACGCTGCTGGGCCAGATGGAGGCGTCGGCGCCGGCCGAGGAGATCGCGGCGGTGGTGGCCGAGGTCCGCCGGACGCAGCTGCGCTTCGGCCTGGGGCCGGTCGGCGACGGAACGTACCGGGTGGTCGTGCCGGCCGGGGAGGCCGGGCCCGAGCCCACCCTCGACGACTTCCGGCGCCAGCTGCGGGCCTTCGCCGGCACCGACTTCGGGGTGCACTCGCCGCGCTGGCTGTCCCGGTTCGGCGACGCGACCCGGCTGGCCGAACGCTACCGCGACGGGCGGGTCTTCCTGGCCGGCGACGCCGCGCACATCCATCCGCCGACCGGCGGGCAGGGCCTCAACCTCGGCCTGCAGGACGCCGTCAACCTCGGCTGGAAGCTGGCCGCCGCGGTGGCCGGGTGGGCGCCGCAGGAGCTGCTGGACACGTACGAGTCGGAGCGTCACCCGGTCGCCGTGGACGTGCTCGACAACACCCGCGCGCAGATGGAACTGCTGTCGGCCGAGCCCGGTCCCCAGGCCGTACGTCGGCTGTTGTCCGGCCTCATGGACATCGCCGAGGTGAACCGGCGGCTCATCTCGAAGATCACCGCGATCGACATCCGCTATGACTTCGGCGCCGGGCCGGATCTGGTCGGAAGACGCTTGCGGGACGTACGCCTGAAGCACAGCGGCCGCCTCTTCGACCTCCAGCACGCCGGCCGGGGCCTGCTGCTCGACCAGACCGGCCACCTGGCCGCCGGCGGCTGGTCCGACCGCGTCGACCGCGTCGCCGACATCAGCGACGAGCTCGAGTCCCCAGCCGTCCTGCTGCGCCCCGACGGCCACGTCGCCTGGGCCGGCACCGACCAGCGCGACCTGGACGCGCACCTGTCCCGCTGGTTCGGGCCCGCCTAGGGGCTTACGTTCAGGAAGTGCTCTGAGGGTGGCCGATGAGCAACGCCTTGGAGACGTCGTCGGGGTGGGTCAGAAGGGCTCGTTCTCGGCCAGTACGTAGGTGATCGGCACGCCGATGGTGCCGTCGGGCGCGGCCGCGATCGCGTCCCGGAGGAAGCCCTCCATGGGGCCCATCGCCCTCGCCGAGATCGAGGCCGCCACCGACCCCGGCCAGCTGATCCGGCTCGTCGTCTCCGCGTCGCGGACCCGGTTCGGCGAGTGGTTCACCCTCAAGCGCCAGGCCGTCGCCGCCGCGCCGCAGGAACCCGCCATCCGGGAAGCCATGGAGATCGCACACGAGAGCCTGCGCGGCGGCCTCCGGTTGACCGCCGATCGCCTGGCCGAGCTGGGTGCTCTCCGCGACGGCCTGGACGCCGCCGGGGCGGCGGACATCCTCTGGCTCTACCTCGGCAATGCCGCCTACTTCGTCCGCGGCGACGATCTCGGCTGGCCGCTCGACAAGTCCGAGGGGTGGCTGAACGTCGTCCTGCCCCGCGAGCTTCTGAGCGCTGAGTCAGCGCGCTGAGCCCTTTTCGTACCTGAGGCGGGGCTGCGGCGAGGCCCGGCCTCCGCCCCAGGTGCGATACAGGCCTAGCCCCGCCGCTCGCGGAGGGTGAGGCGGCGGGCGTCGAGGCGGACCTCCGCGATCTTCCACGGTGGCAGGGTCAGCGGCCGGCGCCGCCGGGTCCACCGGGACCGGTCGGCCGGCCTCGGCCGGAGAAGAACCGACGGCCGGATGTCGTACGGGGCCGGGAGGCGGATGTCCAGAAGCTGTCTGAGGATCATGTACGGGCACCGATCTGCTGAGGGGGTCCGCGCACGCCGAAGGAGCGCGTGGCGCGCGCGGGATGTCAGAACCTGAAAGCTCAGCTGATGCGGTACAACGGCCTGTCCTCTTCGTGTGGGTGTCCGGCGACGCTAACCGATTCCCCGCGGCGCCGGAACCGATTTATCTCAGCGCCGGACCAGCGCCAGGTCCCACTGGCCGTTGTCGTCCTCCCACACGGTGACGGCCTCGCCGGCCGGCAGTGGGTTGTCCGCCGGGTCCTCGTCGACGACCAGGTCGTCGTACTCCTCCTCGATCTCGCCGATGACGCGCAGCGCGTCCTCGCGGGTGCCGTCGGTGGCCACCCGGATGCGCGCGACCCGCCACTTGCCCTCGCTCAGGTCCCGCCCGGCCAGGTCACGGCCCTCGACCAGCTCACCGTCGATCTCGAAGAGGGTGCCCGGCCCGTCGACCAGCAGCGTCCCGGTGTCCAGAATGGTGAGGTTCTCGTCGATGACGTTCCGCTCGCCGCCGAGCACGGCGGGATCGATCCAGACCGGAAGGCGGTCGAGTTCGGTCTCGTGGATGAAGTTTCCCCAGGCGTACAAGGCGTACATGTCGAGGACGCGCCCTTTCCATTCGTGTAGGCAGCGAGAAGCGAGAACGAGGAGGAATGATGGCGCACTATCTGCTGAGCGTCTACCAGCCCGACGGCGACCCGCCGCCGCCCGAGGTGCTGGACCCGATCATGGCCGAGCTGGAGAAGCTGAACCAGGACCTTCGTGCCGCCGGGGCCTGGGTGTTCGCGGCTGGGCTGCACCCGCCGGCGTCGGCCACTGTGATCCGTGACCGCGACGGCGAGACGCTGCTGACCGACGGGCCGTTCACCGAGGGCAAGGAGCACCTGGGCGGCTTCACCGTCATCGAGGCGGCCGACCTCGACGAGGCGCTGCGCTGGGGCGGGCGGATGGCCCGGGTCGTGGCGCCGCTGTCCATCGAGGTGCGCCCCATCGCATGACCGAGGAGATCGAACGCGTCTTCCGGGCCGAGTTCGGCCGGGCGGTCGCCGTGCTGACCCGCCACTTCGGCGACCTCGACGTCGCCGAGGAGGCGGTGCAGGAGGCGTTCGCGGTGGCCGTGCGCCGCTGGCCGGAGAGCGGTGTGCCGCCCGCGCCGGCCGGCTGGATCATCACGACGGCCCGCCACCACGCGATCGACCGTCTGCGCCGGGAGGCCCGCCGGGCGGAACTGGAGGCGGAGGCCATGCGCGAGCGGAGGCCGGGCGAGCGGGACGACCTGTTGCGGCTCATCTTCACGTGCTGCCATCCGGCCCTGGCGCCGGCGGCCCGGGTCGCGCTGACCTTGCGGTTGCTCGGCGGCCTGACGACGAGCGAGATCGCCCGGGCGTTCCTGGTGCCGGAGGCGACCATGGCGCAGCGGCTGTCCCGGGCCAAGGGGAAGATCCGCGACGCCCGGATCCCGTACCGGGTGCCGCGGGACGAAGACCTTCCGGACCGGCTCGGTGCGGTCCTGGCGGTTCTCTATCTGGTTTTCACCGAGGGGTACGCGGCCCGGGCCGGCGACAACCTCACGCGCGACGATCTCACCGCCGAGGCGATCCGGCTGACCCGGGTCCTGCTGGCTCTCATGCCGGACGAGCCCGAGGTTCGGGGCCTGCTCGCGCTGATGCTGCTCGTCGAGGCGCGCCGGCCCGCCCGTACGGCCGAAAACGGTGACCTGATCCGCCTGGGTGACCAGGACCGGGGCCGGTGGAACCGGCGGCTGATGGACGAGGGGCGGGAGTTGCTGCGCGCCTGCCTGCGCCTCGACCGGGCCGGCCCGTATCAGTTGCAGGCGGCGATCAACGCGGTGCACGCGGACGCCGCGAGCGCGGAGGAGACCGACTGGCCGCAGATCCTGGCCCTCTACGACCACCTGGCGCTGTTCGATCGGGGGCCGGTCGTGGCGTTGCACCGGGCCGTGGCGGTCGCCGAGGTGCACGGTCCCGGGCCGGCCTTGGCCATTGTGGAGGGTCTGAGAGGCTTGGAGCGACACCACATTTGGTACGCCGTCGAGGCCGAACTGCTCGCTCGCTGCGGACGTGGCCGGGAGGCCGCGCGGGCGTACACCCAAGCGGCGCGACTGACCGCCAACGCGAGTGAGAGGCGGTTTTTGCTGCGGCGCTCAGACGCGGAAGGCTGACACCACACTGCGCAGCTCGGACGACATGCGGGCCAGTTCGGCCGTGGCCTCCTGTGTCTCGGCGACGCTCTGGCTGGTCATCCGGGCCGCCTCGGCCACGCCGGTGATGTTCTGCGCGATCTCGCCGGTGCCGCCGGACGCCTCGGCCACGCTGCGGTTCATCTCGGCCGTGGTCGCCGTCTGCTCCTCCACCGCCGACGCGATGGTCGTCTGGAACTCGCTGATCCGCCCGATGACCAGAGAGATCTCCTCGATCGCGGTGACCGCGCCGCTGGTGTCGGCCTGGATCGCCTCGACCCGCTTGGAGATGTCCTCGGTCGCCCGCGCCGTCTCCTGAGCCAGGTCCTTCACCTCGGAGGCGACCACCGCGAAGCCCTTGCCCATCTCACCGGCCCGCGCCGCCTCGATCGTCGCGTTCAGCGCCAGCAGGTTCGTCTGCTCGGCGATCGCGGTGATCGTCTTGATGACGTTGCCGATCTCGGCCGACGAGTCACCCAGCTTGTTCATCGTGGCCGAGGTGGCCGCGGTGACGGTCACCGCCTCGGCCGCGACCCGGGCCGCCTCGGCCGCGTTCTGCGAGATCTCCCGGATCGACGCGCCCATCTCCTCGCTACCAGCCGACACCGTCTCGACGCTGCGCGACACCTGCTCGGCCGCGGCCGACACCGCCTGCGCCTGGGCCGAGGTCTCCTCGGCCGAGGCCGCGATGTGGTGCGAGGTGCCGGTCAGCCGCTCCGAGGCCCCGGCCAGGGAGGCGGCCGAGTTCTCGATGGTGGCCACCGTGGCCCGCAGCCGGGCCATCGCCGCGTCCAGCGCCCGGCCCATCCGGCCCGGCTCGTCGCGGCTGACCAGGCCGGTGGTGCGGGTCAGATCGCCGTCGGCCAGGCCGTCGCAGACCACTGTCACCTTCGACAGCGACTGTACGATCTTGCGGGCCACCCAGACGCCGATCATCAGCGCCACGGCGAGGCCGACGATGAGCGTGAGCAGCGAGAACGTGCGGCTGCTGGTGTAGGCCGAGTTCGCGGCGTCCGAGTTCTTCGTCGCGTCGGCCGTCTCGGCCTTGTCCAGGGCGGTGGTGTTGGCGTTGATTTTGTCGAGGATGGGCTCGGCCTGGTCGTCGCGAATGTTGGCCCATTCGATGAGCTTGTTGGCGGTGCCCGCCGGGAGCATCTTGCTCTTGGCGACGTCGGCGTAGTCGTCCCAGTTCGATTGGAGCTCGTCGATCAGTGCCGAATCCGCGGTAGGCATGCTGTTGCGGTAGGCCGTCATCGCCGTGCCGAACGACTCGAGGTCGTTGCCGAAGGCCTCGGCGTACTGTGTGGTCCTCGTCGCGTCGACCGACAGCGCCTGGTTGGCCAGGTCGATCCGGGTCGCGCTGATCGCGGCCCGGATCTGGCCCACGGCCTTGATGCTGGCGATGTTGCTTTTGGAGATCAGCTGGGCCTTGTCGTTGACCTGGCTCAGCGAGACGATTCCGAGGATGCCGACGACCAGGGCGACCAGGGCCGCGACCCCGACCGCGGTGAGGACCTTGACGCTGACGCCGAGGTCGGCGAAGGAGAAGCCCTTCCTGGTCGCCGCGCTCGGCGCGGTCACGGTCACAACGCTCACGTTGCCCACTATCGCGAATCAGTCTCGGCAAAGAACGCTATTCACCCGAAATACTGAACAGCCAGACGTATCACCATACCCACGACAACGACCACCAGGGCGGTCCGTACGAATCCCGCGCCGCGCTTGAGGGCGGCACCGGCCCCAAGCCGAGCGCCGACGATGTTGCACACCGCCATCGACAAGCCCAGCCACCACAGGACGTGGCCGCCGGCTGCGAAGACCACCAGCGCGCCGAGATTGGTGCCCGCGTTGAGAATCTTCGCCGTGGCCGAGCTGCTGACGAAGTCGAGCCCGAGCAGGGCGGTGAACGTGATGATCATGAAGGTGCCGGTGCCCGGGCCGAACACCCCGTCGTAGAACGCGATCCCCACGCCCGCCACGACGACGGCGGCGGCCCGGCGGCGCGCGGTCGGGTCGGCCGCCTTGACGGTGACCCCGAACGTCGGTCTCAGCACGACGAAGGCCAGCACGCCCAGCAACAACAGCATGATGGCCGGACGGAACCAGTCGACCGGGATCCGGCTCGCGGTGACGGCGCCCAGCCCGGCGAAGACCACGGCCGCGCCGGCGGCCGGCCCGGCCACCCGCCAGTCGATCTTCGTGCGCCGGGCGTAGGTGATCGCGGCCGTGGTGGTGCCGCAGATGCTGGCCACCTTGTTGGTGCCGAGCGCGGTCACCGGCGGCAGGCCGGGCAGGCCGAGCAGCAGGGCCGGGACGAGGATCAGCCCGCCGCCGCCCACGACGGCGTCCACCCATCCGGCCGCCGCGGCGACCGCGAGGAGCAGGAGCACTGACTGCCAATCCATCGGCTTCCCTTCGTTGTCTGCCGGCCGATGGTGATGATGCTGTAATGGGCTTATGCACCTCAACCCTTACGGGGAGGATGCGGTGCGGCTCGCACTTTCGCTCGTCGCCGACCCGCCGCCCCATCCGGATGCGCTGGCGTCTCGATGCGCAGCGGCCGGCGTCGCCATCGAGCGGCCGCCCACGCTGTCCGATCTGTCGGTCATCTCGGCCTTTCTCGGCGAATGGCTGGCGGTGGTGGACGCGGCGGACGTCGGAGCGCGCGCGGAGAGGCTCAACGCGCTGCTGCGGGCCACCGCCGCCTACCCGCGATTGACCGACCATGCGGGCAGCGGCTGGCACATCCACTACCGCGAACCGGACCAGTCCCTGTCCTCGCTGCTGTCCACCCTGATCAGCGTGGGCACCGCCCTGCACCTGTCCGGGCGCGGCATGCACCGGCTCGGCCGCTGCGCCGCCGCCGGCTGCGGAAACCCCTTCGCCGACTTCAGCCGAACGGGCCGGCAGCGGTACTGCTCACACGCCTGCGGCAACCGCGACGCCGTACGACGGCACCGCGCTCGTGCCGAAACGGTGAAGATGCCGTAGAGGACTCGCGCGAGCCGGGGGCCGCGACGGCCCGATCTGCTGAGATCTCGGCATGCTTCGGTCCTTGCTGTACGCCGTCTACGCCCGCCTGCTCCGCCGCCGGCTGACCGGGGCCACGCTGCCCCGGCATGTGGCCATGGTCATGGACGGCAACCGCCGCTGGGCCCGCCAGATGGGCTTCGGCGACCCGCGGGTGGGCCACCGCTACGGCGCCGAACACCTCGACGAGGTTCTGACCTGGTGCGCCGAGGCGGGAATCCGGCACGTGACAGTGTTCGTGGCGTCCGTCGACAACGTCCGTAAACGCGACGCGGTCGAGGTCGGCAACCTGATGCGCATGATCGAGGACGTGGTGGCCGAACGCCTGCGCCGCCCGGCCAGCCCGTGGCAGGTCCACCTGGCCGGCCGCCTCGACGTCCTGCCCGACTCGACCCGGCACGCGCTCAAACTGGCCGAGGAACAGACGCGCGACTCCGCCGCCACCTTCCACCTGACCATCGCCATCGGTTACGACGGCCGCGAGGAGATCGTCGACGCCGTACGCTCGCTGCTGTCCGAGGCGCCGTCCTTGGCCGCCGCGATCGAAACGCTGACCGCCGACCGCATCGCCGACCACCTCTACACCAGCGGCAGCCCCGACCCCGACCTGGTCATCCGCACGAGCGGCGAGCGCCGCATGTCGGGCTTCCTGCTGTGGCAGGCCGCCTACTCCGAGCTGTACTTCTGCGACGTCTACTGGCCCGGCTTCCGCCGAGTCGACTTCCTGCGCGCCCTGCGCTCCTACGCCGCCCGCCACCGCCGCTTCGGCGCCTGACCCGCCGCGCCCGGAGGAGATCATCGGCACACCGGCAGAGCACGGGTGAGCGTCCGGCCGGCGGGCACCACGCGGCCATGGGATCGACATCGGTGACCGCGTCGACGTCCGGGCCGGCGACGCCCGCGACTTCGCCGCCTCCACCCCGCAGGGTCTGCCCTTCGCCCGCCGGCCTTGACCGTCGAGGTGGGAACCTTTGGCCGTGCTGCCGCGTGTACGGGACATGGTGGTTTCCACGACGAGGGCCGGCGAGGCGCCGGCGCGCCGCGACGCCGACGGGTTCGAGGCGTTCTACCGGGCCAATGTGGACCGGTTCTACCGCGCTCTGGCGGTGACCCTGCGCCGCGACGGCCTCGCCCACGAGGCCGTCGACGAGGCGATGGCCCGGGCGTACGCGAAATGGTCAGTGGTCGGTGAGCTCGAGTCTCCGGCCGGCTGGGTGTTCCGGGTCGGATTCAACTGGGCCACGTCGTGGCGGCGCAAGCTGCGCCGCGAACGGCCGCCCGTGGCGGACGACGCGCATCCCCAGCAGGGCCCGCCCGACGGCGACGCGGTGGACCTGGCCGAGGCGACCGACACCACGGCCTATCTGTGGCGCGACACCGGCTACGTCGCGCACGACCTGGCGACCGGCCGGGAGAGCCTGCTGCTGCCGATGACCGGCGTGTTCGACGGCTCGACCGACGCCGCCGACGGTATCTCCACTGCGGTCGCCTTCGACCGGACCGAGGAACCGTGCCACCCGCAGGTCGTGCACCTCAACGGCACCTCGTACCGGCAGCTGTGGTCGGCCGGCGTTCCGGGCTGCCTCCGGGTGACCGACCTGCGGCTCAACCGCGACGGCGACCGGCTGGCCATCGGCTATCGGAGCGCGGACGGCCTGCGGGTGGCGCTGCTGGACACCGAGGACGGCCGGCTGCTGACCGATCGCCGGGTCGGCGCCCTCCCGGCCGGGAACGCCCGGATGCACGTCGAGCTCGCCTGGACGGAGGACCAGACCGTACGCGGCGTGGTGGTCCCCGGGGGCGGCGGCCCGCACGACCTCGAGCCGTTCACCGTCCGGTGAGCGGCGCTACCTGGAGGAAGGCGCGTGACTCCTCCAATGCCGCGTCGAGCTCGTCCCCGGCGCGGGTGAAGTCGCCGGCCTCGTAGCAGCTGGTCAGGGCCTTCTCCCAGGCCAGCATCATGAGGCCGCACTGCAGGCGGGAGCGCGGCGAGTCGGCCGGCAGGCCCAGCCGCTCGCCCAGCGCCGCCGCCAGCGCGGTGACCCACAGATCCTGCTGCTGGAGGTGCCGCCCGCGCAGGGCCGGCTCGTTGCGGTTGAGGCGCATCACCGTGGCCATCGTGACCGGGTCGGCGGTGACCGAGTCGACGGCCACCGCGAAGGCGGCCCGCAGGGCGCGCGCCGGGGTCTCGGCGGCCGGGCGGCGGCGCAGCTCCTCGGCGATCGACGGGCCCAGGGCCTCGATCGGTTGCAGGACCGCGTCCTCCTTGGTGGGGAAGTAGCGGAAGAACGTGCGCTCGGTGACGCCGACGCTGGCCGCGATGGCGCCGGCGGTCGTCGCCGCGAAGCCGACCTCGTCGATCGAGCGCATCGCGGCGGCCGTCAGCTCGGCGCGGATGGCCTCGCGCATGCGAGCTCGGACACCTGGGGGCTTCGCCGCTTCCATGTCGATCATCTTAGCGCTACAGTCGGCCACTGACACTGTGTCAGTCACTGACACAAACTGAGGAGAGCGACCATGAGCGAGAAGATCACCATCGGGGACTACACCGTGACCGTGCTGCGGGACGGCTCGTCCTACATGCCGCCGTCCTTCTATCCGGGTGCCGACTTCTCCCGATTCCCGGGCCTGCTGGGGGAGAACGGCGTCTACGAGATCCGCCTCGGCGCCCACCTGGTCCAGGGCCCGGCCGGCACGTTCCTGATCGACGCCGGCGCCGGGGAGCTGGCCATTCCGTTCCCGGCCGAGCTGGCCGGCGAGAACAGCCCGGCCTACCTGGCGCGGGCCGGCAACCTGCCCGCCGCCTTGGCCGAGGCCGGTGTCGCGCCCGAGGACATCACCGCGGTCCTGATCACGCACCTGCACCTCGACCACGTCGGCTGGATCGTCAAGGACGGCGAGCCGTTCTTCCCGAACGCCGTCGTCTACTACGGCGCCGAGGACCGGGCGCTCCTGGCCGGTGATGAGCCCACACGGGCGATCATGGATGCGGCCGAAAGGGCCGGCATCCTGCGCACCTACGGCACGGAAGACCTTCCCGGCGTACGGGTGATGCCGGTGCCCGGGCACACCCCGGGGCACGTGGTGATCGAGCTCGCGTCCGGCGGCCGGCGGCTGTGGTTCACCGGCGACCTCCTGCAGCTGCCGGGCCAGCTGACCGACCGCGACATCCACTTCCTGACCGACGTCGACCGCGAGCTCGCCACCGCCGCCCGAGCCCGGCTCTTCGCGCAGGCCAAGGAGCAGGGGATCGTCATCGCGGCCGCACACCTGGACAACCCGTCGTTCCGGCTGATCGCCCCCGGCGACAGCTGGGTCGACGCCCGAACGGTCACTGGCACTCTGCCCGCATAGGCGATGCTTTCGCCGGAATTGGCGGCATATGTTCGTACCTCTCTGAAGAAAAGCGTGAGGTGCTCATGTCCCGCCTGTCCCGGCCCGCGTTGCTCACGGCCGCCGTCTCCCTGTCCGCCGGCCTGGTTGCCGTCCCCGGTGCCGCGTACGCCGCCGACACGGCGACCCAGCTCTCCGCGGCCCAGATGGCCGCCGCGCTGAAGGCGGTGGCCACCACGTCGACCGCCGCGGCCGCCCCCGGCTGGCGGGCGACGATGGGCCTGTCCGGTCAGCTGGCCGGTTCCAGCCTGTTCGTCGTGGACCCGGCCGGTGGCGTGGCGTTCGAGCGGTTCATCTCCGGCGGTCACATGACGGCCGAGTACGCGGTGGGCGGCAAGGGCCTGTACGAGTACCTGGGCGACCCGGCGTCGCGGTCGGCCGTGAAGATGATGCGCCGCCCCGCTGTCAAGTTCGTGTTCACCGCGAACAAGGCGCTCAAGCTCGACGCGTACGTCAAGGAGGCCGCCGCGGCCCCGGGGACCGTCCTGACCGAGGACACCGACCACGCGGGTACCAAGACCGTGCACGACGACGCGTCCGCCGACTACCGGTTCACGGCCGACGGCTCGGCCGTGACCATTCACGTCAACCCGGCCGGGTTGCTGACCTCGGCCAAGGCAACCGGCGACGGCCTGGCCATCACGCTGGACTACAACTACGGCCCGCAGCATGTGACGGTGCCGGCGGCGCCGGTCACGATCGGCGCCGCCGCGCTGGAGCAGGGCGTCGCCTACCTGGACATGCCGGCCATCGTGAAGCAGGTCGCCCGCCAGGGCGCGGCGGACACCCGGAAGGCCGCCCACGGCCGCAAGGTGAAGGTCGCCTCGCTGCGCACGGTGGTTCGGCGCGACGTGACCGCCCTCAACAAGTCCCTGCGGGTGGCCATGGTCAAGACCAAGAACACGGCGACCGGTGTCCGCGTGTACGCCACCAACCCGTGGACGCGCAAGACGACCTCGTACACCCTCAAGGCGTCCGGCACGAAGGTCGTCACGACCAAGAACAGCTGACCCTAGGACTGGAGGATGGCCCGTGCCTCCGCGGTCCGCGCTCGGAGCTTCTCCACTGTTCCGGCGTCGAAGGCCGCGGCGGTACGGTCCATGACGTTGACGGCTCCGACGATGTGACCGGCGGCGTCTCGGAGCGGCACCCCGGCGTACGAACGCACCTTGGTCACGGTGGCCAGCGGTGTGCCGGCGTAGATCTGGTCGTCACCGAGCTCGTCGATCAGGATGTCGGCGCCCGCCTCCACCACGCGGGTGCACGGCGACCACTCGGCCGGCATGCCGCCGGCCTCCGCGATCCAGCCGCCCAGCCCGTACGATCCGCAGACGGCGACCGCGTCGACCAGCACCATGGTCACCGAGGCCATGGCGGCGCCGGCCTCGGCGGCCAGCTCCTCGGCGAGGTGGCCGAGGCTGGTGGCGGTGCGCTCGGTGTGCAGGTCCAGCAGCTCGGCGGCGGCCCGTACCCGTTCCAGGTTGTGCAGGGTCTCGGCCGGCTCGCGGCTGAGCAGGTCGTTGACGACCATGCGGAAGTGGGCGAGGGACACCGGTTTGGCCAGCACGACGTTGCAGTAGAGCAGCGCGGTGGGCGGCGCGGACGCGCTGACCATCAGCACGGGGAGCGAGGACGTGGCCGGGTCGGCGCGAAGCTGCTGAGCGACCTGCAACCCGGTCATCCCGGGCATGTAGTGATCCAGGACGCTCAGGTCCGGCCGCAGCTCGTCGATGAGCTCCAGCGCGGCCGGGCCGTCCGGCGCCGTCCGCACGGTGTGACCGGCGTTCGAGAGCACGGAGGCAAAAAGCGCCGCGACGTCCGGTTCGTCGTCGGCCACCAGAATCGTCGCCATCAGCTCAGCTAAGCATGGCGGCTCGCGCGTCGTGCCACAAAAGCGCGTCTTGGGCCTTTGCAAGTTGCGCCGGATTCCGTAACTTACGGGCATGAGTACGGCGACCAGGCGGGCCATCCGCAACCCGGTGCTGACCGGCTTCCATCCGGACCCGTCGATCCTGCGGGTGGGTTCCGACTACTTCATCGCCACATCGACCTTCGAGTGGATGCCCGGCGTGCGGATCCACCACTCGACGAACCTGGTCGACTGGCGGCCGATGGGCGGCGCCCTCAACGAGAAGCGCCTGCTCGACCTGACCGGCGCCGGCGACTCCAACGGTGTGTGGGCGCCCAGCCTCAGCTACCACGACGGCCTGTTCCACCTGCTCTACGCCGACGTGGCCACCTTCTCCGGCGGTTACTGGGACCCGCAGAACTACCTGGTGACCGGCCCGACCCCGACCGGGCCGTGGTCCGATCCGGTGCCTTTGCACGGCCGCGGCTTCGACGCCTCGCTGTTCCACGACGAGGACGGCACGACCTGGATGCTGTCGATGGTCGCCGACTGGCGCCCCGGCCGGAACCGCTTCGCCGGCATCTCGATCCAGCAGTACGACCTCCAGGCCCGCCGCCTCGTCGGGCCCGACCACACGATCTTCCAGGGCACCGGCGCCGCGCTGACCGAGGCGCCCAACCTCTACCGCAAGGACGGCTGGTACTACCTGGTCACCGCCGAGGGCGGCACCAGCTGGGAACATCAGGTCACGGTGGCCCGCTCCAGCCACCTGCTCGGCCCCTACCTGGCCGATCCCGCGGGGCCGCTGCTGACCTCGTACGGCAATCCGTCGCTCACCTTGCAGAAGGCCGGGCACGGCAGTCTCGTGCGCACGCCCGCCGGTCAGTGGTACCTGGCCCACCTCGTCGCCCGCCCCTACACGCCGCTCGGCCGGTGCGTGCTGGGCCGCGAGACCGCGATCCAGGAGGTCACCTGGACCGCCGACGGCTGGCCGCGGATCGCCGACGGCGTACCCTCCGACGTCGTGCCCGCCCCCGACGGCGTCCCGATCGCCGAGGTGCGCCCGGTCTCCTCCGAAGAATCCGAGGACGACGACTTCGACGAGCCCGCCCTGGGCGTCAACTGGTCGACGTTGCGCCGCCCGGCCGACCCGTCGTGGATCGACCTGAGCACCCGCCCGTCGTTCCTGCGCATCCGCGGCGGTCAATCGCCGATGGGCCGGCAGCGGCCGAGCCTGGTCGCCCGGCGGGTCGTCGCCGAAAGCTGCGCGTTCGAGGCCGTCATGGAGTTCACCCCCCGAAACTATCGGCAGCTGGCGGGCATCACCGCCTACTACAACACCCGCAACTGGTACTTCCTGCACGTCACCGCCGACGACGACGGCACGCCGGTGGTCGACCTCCTGGCCTGCGATTCCGGACGGGTGGCGGTGGTGCCCGGCGTCCGTTCGGCCCTGACGGCCGATCGGATCGGTCTCCGCTTGCGCTTCGACGGTCCCCGCTTGCGTTTCTCGTACGCCCGTACGCCCGGCCCGGCCGCCAGCTGGACCGAGGCCGGGCCGGCGCTGGACGCCACCACGCTCTCCGACGAGTACGCGGCCCAGGTCGTCGACGGCGAGCCCGCGGCCTGGGGTTTCACCGGCGCCTTCACCGGCCTGTGGGTGCAGGACCTGGGCGCCGAGGGCGCGTACGCCGACTTCGATCGCGCCGTCTACACCGCGAACCCGGCGCCGTAGGCCCCGAAATTCCTTGAGTTTCGCGCGAAAAGTCCGATGAAAGACTCGTGCGACGCGACCCTGTGCTCCTGGCGATGGCGGCCCTGACGCTGCTGGGTGGCGTGCTGTTCTTCGCCCTGCCCGACGGTGTGCTCCAGGTGTCCGCCTTCTGGGGCCTCCAGGTGCCGTTCGACGCTCTCCTGGCGGTCGGCGCCTGGCGGCTGCGCCAGATCTCGCCGCTCCGGTTCCGCCGCTTCTGGACGATGATCGCCTTCGCCGGCGCCTGCTTCACGGTCGGCGACTTCTCCCAGTTCGTCACGTTCTCGTCGGAATCGATGAACGGCGGCCTGGTCCAGACGGTGCTGTTCACACTCGGCATGAGCAGCAACGTCATCGCCTGCCTGATCTTCCCGCAGGGCCTCGACGGCCGCCGCGACAAGGTCATCTTCTGGCTGGACGCGACCACCGTGCTGGTCGGCGGCGCCGTCGCCGCCTGGTGCTACGCCTACAACTCGGGCGACAACCAGTTCAACGCCGGTCTCACCGCGGCCCTGGTCGTGGTGGCCGCGTTCTGCGCCACCAAGGTCGCGCTCATCCCCGAGCCGCCCATGGCCCGCGTCGCCGCCTGGCCGATGGTCGCCGCGGCCGGCCTCCAGGGCATCGCCACCTTCCTGCCCGGCGTCTTCCAGGACCCCAACAACCCCTGGGTTCTCGCCGTACGCCTGCTCCCGTCGGCCCTCATCGCGGCCGGCCCCCGCATCCAGGAGGTGCTGGTGCGCCGCGGCGGCTCCAGCCGCCGGATCCAGCGACGCCCGTACAGCCTGCTGCCGTACGGGATGATCGCGCTCACCTTCGTCATCTTCTTCGCGATGATGCCCGAGCACGCCTCCTCGCAGCTGTGGGGCGCCGCCATCGCCGTCGTCGTGATCACCTGCCTGGTCGCCGGCCGCCAGCTTGTCGCCTTCCACGACAACATGACGCTGATCCGCCGCCTCGGCGAACACGAGGTGCTGCTGCGCGAGCAGGCCTCCCTGGACGGCCTCACCAAGCTGGCCAACCGGATCTCGTTCAACGAGCGGATGGCCGCGGTCCTTCCGGACCGGGAGGCCTGCGTCCTGCTGATCGACCTGGACGACTTCAAGACGGTGAACGACACGATGGGCCACGCGGCCGGCGACGCCCTGCTGGTGGCGGTGGCCGAGCGCCTGCGCCGCTCGGTCCGCCGCGACGACCTGGTGGCGAGGCTCGGCGGCGACGAGTTCGCGGTGCTGCTGCCGGGCGCCGACGCCGGCATCGGCGGCGCCATCGCCGACGAGATCCAGCGCCTGCTCAACGAGCCGGTCGAGATCCAGTCCCACACCCTGTTCACCCGGGCCAGCGTCGGCGTCGCGGCCGCCGCCGCCGGATACGAGCCGTCCAGCCTGCTCAGCAACGCCGACATCGCCATGTACGAGGCCAAGGGCCGCGGCAAGAGCATGTGGGTGCGCTACACCGACGAGATGGGCGCCCGGATCAGCGCCGAGGCCGAACTCATCCGCGAGATGCGCGAGGCCCTGGACACGGCCCAGTTCGAACTGGTCTACCAGCCGATCGTCCGCCTGACCGACCTGAAGACCACCGGCGTCGAGGCGCTGCTGCGGTGGAACCACCCCGTACGGGGCCTGGTCTCGCCCGTCCAGTTCATCCCGGTGGCCGAACGCACCGGCCAGATCGTGGCGATCGGCCGCTGGGTCCTGTGGCAGGCGTGCCGCCAGGGCGTGGCGTGGCTGCGCGCCAACCCCGAGGTCTCCGGCATGTCGGTCGGCGTGAACGTGGCCGGCCGCCAGCTGAGGGAGCCGGGTTTCGTCGGCGAGGTGGCCCGCGCCCTGGGCGAGACCGGAATGCCCGCGAGCTGCCTGACCATCGAGGTCACGGAGACAGCGGTCCTGGACGATCAGGAGTCCCTAGACGCCCTGCTGGCCCTGCGAGCCTTGGGCGTGAAGCTGGCCCTGGACGACTTCGGCACGGCGGCGTCCTCCCTGGGCCTGCTCCTGACCACCCCGGTGACAACGCTGAAGCTGGACCGCTCGTTCGTGGAGTCCATCACCACGGTGGGCCGCCAGTCAGCCGTGGCCACAGCGGTGAGCCAGATGGCCGGCGCCCTGGAACTCTCCTCAGTGGCGGAGGGCATCGAAACCCCGGAACAACGCGACCTGCTCCTGGCCCTGGGCTACGAGTACGGCCAGGGCTACCTGTTCTCCCGCCCCGTACCCGCCGCCCAGATCGACGACATCATCGGCCGCCCCGCCTGGACCCCCGGCGCCACCATCACCACCTGACCCGCCGCGAAGGCAGATGGATCGATATCGATTTCAGGTCCTCATGGTGGAGGCGGTCCGCGATGGCCTGGGCCTGGCGGCCAGGATCGGAGTTGTCGATCGGAAAGGTCACGGCATAGCGACCAGGCATCGCGTAACGAAGACCATTCAGGTCGCGGGCGTAGTAGACGACCTCAACCGCGTCCGGGCGGTCTGCTGGAGCGCGTACCGCGTGACACTCGCGTATCCACGTGCCGCCGTCCGCGGTGATGCCGTCAGCCCACCCGGTCCCAGCAGGTATGCGGGAGTGAATCCGGCTACCGGTTTCCGCGAAAGCCGCCGGGGCCATATGCCGCGGCCACCACATCGATGCCGTCCACGAGAATTCGCATCCGATGGGTACCGAACTCGGCCGGAAACAGCAACGGTTCCAGCTGCAGAACGTTGACCATCGCGCCACCATTTGATGAAGTCGGGCCGGATCGATAGTGGGCGGGAGCTGTCCACGTCGGTGAAGCCGTACTCCTCGGCCAGCTCGGCTGCGACCAGACACCGGCCGGTGAACTCGGGGACTCCGAGTTCGACAGGTCGAAGAAGCCGGCCGCTCGTAGGACGCCTCGCCGGTCGAACGTCCGGTCACGTACACGACGGCGACGAGAATGGCCGGGAGTGCGACAAGAACGCGTGGTTGACTGTCGGGGTGCCGGTTCTGCGTACGGTCGAGTTCTGGCCCCAGACCGGCTTCGTGGACGCGCCCTGGGTCGAGGAGCCCGACGAGGACGCGTTCGTGCGCAGCGCTCGCGGGATCGGCGAGTTGTACAGCGAGGGACTCCGCCCGGCGCGGGTCCAGGCGCGGCCCGGGGCTGGGATCCGGTGGCGTTCGAGGCCGCCCGCGCCCACGCGGTGGCGCGGGACCTGCGGTTCCACTGGGACGGACCGGCCAAGATGTCACCCGGGCGCCGGTTCACGGCGCGGCCGGTCTTCACCATCACCGACGACGGTCTGGGCCGCGGCGTGGTCGAGGTCCGCCGGGTCGCCGACGGCGCGCTGGTCGCCCGCTCGGCCGAGATGGTCACCGCGGGCGCCGAAAGTGTTTTCCGCCGGGCCGCCGCCACCCTTCGCTGGCACGGCGGCACGACGGTGCGGATCAGGCCGGACGAGGTCCCGTACGACACCGTGGTCGTGCCCTTGCCCCAGCTGACCGTGATGGCCGAACGAGCCGCCCTGATCCACCGGATGATCCAGCTGGTCGACCGCCTGGCCGACCGCCTGCCGCCCCGACTCGTCACGGCCTTCAAGTCCGACCTCAGCGCGGGAAGAACCGGCGACACCATGTCGGCCCTGCGCTTCCAGCTCGCCGACCTGGGCGCCGCACTCACCGACGCGGAACGAACAGAATTCGAAGCCCTGGCCGCAACCCAGCGTCAGCTCACCAGAACAGCTGAACGCCCGATGCGTAAGGTACAGGCATTTCCAGGCCGGGCGGAAACTCCTCTCCTGGCAGGGCGCACCTCCGGGCGTGACGGCGCCGGGGTGATGGCATTCTGTGGGCGTGAGGCCCATGTGCTCCCTTTATGTGGACGTCGGTTATCTGCTCGGCGCCACAGCTGTCCGGGTGACCGGTACGTCGTTTCGCAACGGGATCCAGGTCGACTACGAGTCACTGATCGACGCGCTCGTTCAGCAGGCGGAGGCGCTGTCGGGGCTGCCGGTGCTGCGCGTGCACTGGTATGACTCGGCCGTCAATGGTGTGCCGGACAATCAGCAACAGCTCATCGGCGAACTGTCGAGCGTGAAGTTGCGGCTCGGCCGGTTCGGCCGGGAAGGTCAGCAGAAAGGCGTCGACCTGCGTATCGGCCTCGATCTGGTGACGCACGCGCGCAACGGGGCCGCCGATGTCTTCATTCTCGTCTCGGGGGACGATGACCTGACGGAGGCCGTCGAGGAGGCCCAGGTTCACGGCGTACAGGTCATCCTGCTCGCCGTTCCCGACGCTGACGACAAACCCCACGCCATCAGCCGGCATCTTGTTCGCGCCGCCGACGGGCTCAAAACCATATTTCCGGATGTGTTCGACCAGTTCGTGTCGAAGGTCGAGGTGCAAGGCGGGTGGCCGCGAGCGAAGACGACGCTCAACGGCTTCACCACGCCCGGATATGAGGACGCCGAGCAGATCGACTCGGTGGTCACCAACGTTCTGGCCACGTTTCGCAGGTCCGCCACCGCGGAGGCGCTGGCGGAACTGGTGGCCGGACGGCCGTCGATTCCCCGGGACATCGACAAAGCCCTGCTGACCGATTTATCCGATCGTCGTGGTGGGATCGATCTGGATGAAATGGTGCGGCACAAACTGCGGACCCGATTCTGGGAGAAGTACGACGAAGGCGAGCACCGCTGATGTTTCCGACTGCCCTTCTCGTCGACCGGCTGTCCCGGGCGGGAATTCGCGACGTCGTCGCCGTCGAACCGGTCAGTGGTGGGCTGGCCGCGCTGGCGGGGGTCGCCGTTCGTGCGGACGGGCCGCCGGTTTTCGTCAAGGCCTTCCCCGACGACGGAGAGGCCGATGGTGACGCCTTTGTCGCGGAGGCCGAAGGGCTGGCTGCGCTGCGGGAATTCGGCGGCCTGGCCACACCCGAGGTGATCGTGGCGAACCAGGAGGTTCTCGTTCTCGCGCTTCTGCGGCCGCGGCCGGATGGCGAGGACTTCTGGGAACGGTTCGCCCACGGGCTCGCCCGCCTGCACACCGGCACCGTGCATCCGCGCTTCGGGTGGCACCGGGACAACTGGCTGGGGCGCCGGCGGCAGGAGAATTCCTGGGCCGAGGATGGGTTCGCCTTCTTCGCTGAGCGCCGGCTGCTGCGCTGGCTCTCCGAGCCCCGGGTCGAGGCCGCGCTCGACGCCGCCGACCGGGTTGCTCTGGAACGGCTCTGTGCGCGGCTTCCCGAGTTGCTGCCGGAGCGGCCGGCCTGCCTCACCCACGGGGACCTGTGGGCGCAGAACGTCCTGGCCACCGCGGACGGGCAAGCCGCGCTGATCGACCCGGCCGTGTCGTACATGTGGGCCGAAGTCGATCTGGCCCATCTCTGGACCACCGTGCCGCCGCCGGAGTCGCGCCGGTTCTTCGACGTCTACGCCGAGCTGACCGGGCTCGACCGCGGGTGGCCGGAACGGATGCCGATCATTCAGCTGCGGCAGCACCTGGCCGTGCTGGCCCAGTTCGACGACGACTGGGGCGCCGCCACGACGATCCGGGCCACCGTGGCGCCGTTCCGGGCCGGGAGCTGACCGGGATCAGGCGAAGACGATGGTGTGGTTGTCGTGGCGGATCACCCGGTCCTCGCTGTGCCAGCGGACCGCCCGGGACAGGACCGCGCGTTCCACGTCGGCGCCGCGCCTCTGCAGGTCGGCGACCGTCTCGGCGTGGGTCACCCGGACGACGTCCTGCTCGATGATCGGGCCCTCGTCCAGGTCCTCGGTCACGTAGTGGGCCGTGGCGCCGATCAGCTTCACGCCGCGCTGCTTGGCCTTCGCGTACGGGCCGGCGCCGATGAAGGCCGGCAGGAACGAGTGGTGGATGTTGATGATCGGGACGGCCAGTTCCTTGATGAAGCGGCCCGACAGGATCTGCATGTAGCGGGCCAGCACCACGAAGTCGACGTTGCCGCGCAGCAGTTGCAGGTGTTGCGCCTCGGCGGCCGACTTGTCGGGGCCGGCGGGCGACGGCACGTGGAAGAACGGGATGCCGAACGACCGTACCTCGTCCGCGGTGTCGGTGTGGTTCGAGATGACCATCGAGACGCTGACCGGCAGCTCCCCGCGACGGTGACGCCACAACAGGTCCAGGAGGCAGTGGTCCTCCTTGGAGGCGAAGATCGCCACCCGCTTGGGCTTGGCCAGGTCGCGCAGCGTGAACTCGAGGTCGAAGCCGCGGTCCATCTCGGTGCGCAGGTCGTTCTCGATCTCCGGGAGCGCGGCCTTGAGCCCGTCCAGGCTGAACACCGTACGCTGGAAGAACGCCCCGCCGTGCGGGTTGTCGGAGTACTGGTCCAGCGACACGATGTTCGCCCCGTGCTTGCTGAGCACCGAACCCACAGCGGCCACGATGCCGGTGCGGTCGGCGCCGTGCACGATGAGGACGGCCTGGTCACGGGGGCCGTCGCCGCGCGGGTGGGGTGAGGCGAGGGGCGCGTGCTGGGTGAGCGTCACTGAGCAATCCTTCCGGTCTGATCGTGGCGAGGGTACTCAAAGATCGCCCGTCGCGGTCGGTTTGTGACCCACCCGGCCCGGTCAGTTCTTCAGCAGCGCGGCGGCCAGCTCACGGCCGTGGTCGGTCCAGGGCGCCGGGCGCATGGTCGCGGCGTCGAGGCGTACGTTGACCCGCCGCCCCTCGGCGAACACGGTCCGCCCGTCCTCGGAGGTCACCCGGAAGCCGTACTCGGCGCTGGTCGTGCCCATCCGGTCGAGCCAGAAACGGACGGCGATCTCGCCGGTTCCGGTGATCGGGCGGTGGAACGTGATGGCGTACTCCCGAACGACGTTGAAAGCGTCCGGCGTGGTCGGGCCGCCGCCGGTGAACGCGACGCCGCGCTCCTGCCACCAGATCACGATGGCCCGCTCGACCAGGACGGCGTACCGGGAATTGTGCAGTACGCCCATCGCGTCCAGGTCGTCGAAATGCACGGGAAGGCGCACGACGTCGCCGTACGTCTCAGTCAAGGTCGTCATGACAGCTCCGGAAGGATCGAGGGATCGGTGGCGAGGGCACGCAGGTGGCTGAGCAGGGCCAGCCGCGCGTGCCGGAAGGTGACGTCAGGGCCGAGCGCGGGCGCCTGCATGACGGCGCAGACCCCCAGCGACTCGACCACGAAGGGAACACCGGCTCCCGTACGGAGATCGCCGGCCGCGACCGCCTCGTCGGTGAGCCGGGTCAGGAAGGCCATCCAGTCGGCCAGCTCGGCGCCGAGCCGGTCGCGCAGGACGCCGGGCCGGGCGTTGAACTCGAAGTGGGCGTTGGCGAAGAAACAACCGCCGGGAAGCACCCGCGCCTCGTAGAAGGCAAGCCGCCGATCATGCAGAGCCCACAGCCGCCGTACGCCGTGGGGCGCGGCCAGGGCGGGCCGGATGACCTCGTCGGTCCACTGGGCCCGGGCGTGGTCGATGACGGCGAGCTGGAGCGCCTCCTTAGATCGCCAGTGCGCGAACAGCCCCGACTTGCTCACCCCGAGCGCGTCGGCGAGCTGGCTCAGCGACAGCCCGTCGAGCCCGTTCACGGTCGCGAGACGCAGGGCCTGATCCAGTACGGCGGTGCGCGTGCGCTCCCCGCGTACCAGCCTGCCGTCCACCGTCATGCGGTCGACACTACAAAGCGACCGACCGTTCGTAAATATTGTCCTCCGGCTTATCGTGTGGTGTGCCTCTCGATTACGACGCCGAACTACGCCGGCACACGGAGGCCCTGCGCCGCGTCTGGAACCTGGGCCCGCACGACCACGTCCTGGACATCGGCTGCGGCGCCGGCCAGACCACCCGCGAGGCCGCCGGGCTGGCCGCATCCGCGCTGGGCATCGACGTCTTACCCGACGCCATCGAGCGCGCCCGCGCCATCGATGAAGGAAAAGCTCGATTCACCTGCGGAGACGCCCAGACGTACGCCTTCCCGCCGCGCTCCTTCACGGTGGCGATCAGCCGCTTCGGCACGATGTTCTTCACCGACCCGGTGGCCGCCTTCACGAACATCGCCCGGGCCCTGCGCCCCGCCGGCCGCCTGGCCATGCTGGTCTGGCAGCCGGCCGACCGGAACGAATGGGACGTGACCATCCGCCGCGCGCTGGCCGTTCCGGCGGAACCGTCACCGTTCTCCCTGTCCGACCCGGAAACGGTGCGCGGGATTCTGGGGGCCGCGGGTTTCACCGGCGTCGCCTTCACGGACGTCCCCGAGCCGGTCTACTACGGTCCCGACGTGGAGGCCGCCCTCACCTGGGTCCGGGGCTTCACCTGCGCCCGGGGCGCCCTCGACGACCCGGAAGCCGTCGAGCGTCTGCGCTCCCTGTTCGCCGCCCACCAGACGTCCGACGGCATCTGGTTCGACGCGCGGGCGTGGCTGGTCACGGCGCGCGAAAGTAGTCCCGCAGCATCGCCGGTCTCGTGCGGCACATAGCCCGAGCGGCTCAGATCCACCGGCTCACCTTCTCGAGCGATCGTCTTGACGAGCCCGCGTTCGGCACCGGTCGAGTACCACGAGACCGCCCAGAAGCGTCAAGGCACCCGCGAAGGCTCCCCGCACACCGCGAGTGCCGCCATGCCCCAGCGCGGCCCCGGCCAGGCACAACCCGGCCACCACCGCTCCACCAGCAAGGTTCAGCTCGACACTCCGAAACAAGCTGGCACCGGCCAGACGAGCGCGCCATCGTGGCACAGGCCGGTACTCGGCGAATCGCCGCTCCACTTCACGCCTCCCGAATCCAGGCGAACTGCCCGCTCATATTCCCGCGGAACCGCCGGGGGTGGGAGAACCGGGCGGAGGTGAAATGCGAAGCGAGTGGCGGTGGGGTCTGGGTACCTTCCGTGGGTGGAGTTTGAAGGGCTTGTGGCTGAGGCCGCCGGGATGCCGTTGCGGGGGTGGGATTTCGAGTGGCTGAGGGGGCGGGTTTCGGGGTCCGATCCCAGCTGGTCATATGAGGCTCTGGCGGGGGACCTGGTGCGGGAGAGTTCCAGTCTGCTCGATGTGGACACCGGTGGGGGTGAACTGCTCTCCACGCTGGGGCCGCTGCCCGCCCGGACTGTGGCCACCGAAGGGTGGGAGCCGAACCTCGCGGTTGCCCGGGAACGGCTGGCGCCGCTCGGGGTGGATGTTCGGTTCGGGCGGGGAGACCAGCTGCCGGTCGCGGACGGGTCCGTGGATCTGCTGTTGAACCGGCACGGCCTTCTCGACGCGGGGGAGGTGGCGCGGGTTCTCGCGCCGGGGGGTGTGCTTCTCACGCAGCAGGTCGGCAGTGCGGACTGTGCTGAGATCAACGCTGCTTTGGGGGCGCCTCCGCCGTACGGCCGGTCGTGGAATGCCGGGGACGCGGTGGCGGGGCTTGCCGCTGTGGGGATGGCCGTCACCGACGTACGGGAAGAGTGGCCGCCTTTGACGTTTTTTGACATCGGGGCGCTGGTCTATCAGCTGCGCGCGGTGGCTTGGCAGGTTCCCGATTTCACGGTCGAGCGGTACGAGCGGGGCCTGCGGCGCATCGACCGGCATATTCGGGCGCACGGGGAGTTCCGCGTACGCGCGCACCGGTTTCTTTTATGCGGCAGGGCGGCGGTACGCGCGGATTGACGGCAGGGCGCGGCCGGTGAAGTCGAACTGGGTCAGGTTGTCGTTGGGGGCCTCGGCGCCCGGCTCCCAGCCGACGCCGGGGATCCATTCCGGCTCCCAGGCCAGGAAGCCCAGGCCGAGGGAACCGGGAACGGCCAGCAGGACCTGCCGTACGCGCTCGTAGAAGGCGGCCTGGCCGGCCGGTGTGGCCGGGAACTGGTCGAGGTCGGGCAGCGTGGCCGGGTCGGTGACGATGTTGCCGCGGCCGTCGCCGTCGGTCATCGTCCACGGGTAGGCGACCTCGGCCAGCAGGATCGGCTTGCCGTACCGGGTGGCCGAGTCGGCCAGGTTGGCCCGCAGGTCGGCGATCGAGCCGTGCCACATGGGGTAGTACGACTGGCCGAGAATGTCGTACGGGACGCCGTAGGCGGCGATGTTGTCGAAGAACCAGCGGGTGTCGCCCATCTTGCCGCCCCGGTCGATGTGCAGCATGACCCGGACGTGGTCGCCGGCCGCCTCGCGGGCGCCGGCGATGCCCGACTTGAGCAGGTCGGTGAAGGCCGGCCACTGCTGGGTTCCGTCCGGCGGGTAGAGCTGCCCGGCCGGCCACAGGATGCCGTTGGTGATCTCGTTGCCGATCTGGATGATGTCGGCCGGCGTGCCCTGCCGCGCGAAGTCGCGCAGCAGGTCGCGGGTGTAGCTGTGGATCTTCGTCAGCAGGGCGGGCAGGCCGGTGGGCCAGCTCGCGGGGATGGGCTGTTTGCCGGGGTCGGCCCAGAAGTCGCTGTAGTGCGGGTCCAGCACGATCTTCAGGCCGGCCTTCTTGGCGCGGCGGGCCAGGTGGAGCGCCCGGGCCCGGTCGCTGTAGCCGTCCGGCGGGTCGACCCAGACGCGCAGCCGCATGTGGGTGGCGCCCTCGCGGGCCAGGATCTGCTCGGCCGGCCGCACCCGCCCCCGCAGGTCGCGGTAGCGCACGCCCGCCTCTTCCAGTTGCGGCAGGAAGGACAGGTCGGCGCCGCGGACGCGCAGCGCTCGGGAACTCGCCGAGGCGACGCCCGGCGTGAGGGCGGCCAGCGCGGCCCCACCGGCCCCGGCCAGCAGGCTGCGGCGGCTGACGTGTGGCATCGAAGACCCCCAATGCTTGTGAGCGCTCACGGTGCTCCGCGACAATGGGAAAGTCAAGGGAGGGAGCGGACGACGACGGTCATGGCGATCCTTCTGTTCCTGGCCGTCGTCCGCGTCTGGAACTACAAGGGCCCGGCCCGGCTCCAGCCCATCGTCAACCCCGTCGCCGCGCTCCTGCTGTGCACGCTGTTCGGCCTCGACGTCACGATCTCCAAGACCGCTTTCCGGTACGCCGTGACCGGCGCCGCCGTCATAGCCGCCGCCTATGTCATCGCCTCGCGATTCAGCGCAGCCGAACGGAGCGACGCCCATCCGTGGCGCAAGGCCCTGGTCGAGATCCCGCTGGCCGTGGTCCTGTTCGAGGAAGTGGCTTTCCGGGGCGTGCTGCCGGAGCTGATCGGCCCGTACTGGGCGGCCGCCCTGTTCGGGCTGTGGCACGTCCGGCCGGCCTCGGCGGTCGTTTTCACCGCCGTGGCCGGCCTCGTTCTGACCTGGGGCGCCGAGGCCGGCGGTTCGCTGCTGGTGCCCATCGTCTGGCACTGGGCCGCGAACGGCCTCGGCGTGCTCGTCTTCCAGCGGAAGCGCTGATCAGGGCTTGCGCGCGACCGCCCCGTACGCCTCAATCGTCTCGATCTCGCCGTCGGCGCGCCAGGCGCTGATCTGGACCACGCCGGGCTCGATGATCTCGAAGCCGTCGAAGACGCTCTCGATCTGCTCGGGGCTGCGCAGGATGTACGGCACGCCGCCGCTCTCGGCCAGCTTGCGGGCGCCCTCGCGGACCGCCTCGGTGGTGTCCGTGCCGTCCCAGAAGACCAGGTAGCTGCCGGAAGGCACTGCGTCCATGACCGTGTTGACGATCTCGCGGATCCGGTTGAGGCTGGGCTCGTAGCCCATCACGCCCATGAACATGACAGCGACCGGCTGGGTGAGATCGAGCGGGCCGTCGGCGTCGGCCAGGATCTTCTCGGGGTCGTGGTAATCGGCGTGGACGTACTGGGTGACGCCCTCGTCGGTGACGCTGACCAGCAGCGCGCGGGCGTGCGCGAGGACCAGCGGGTCGTTGTCGACGTAGACGATCCGGGCCGCCGGGTTGATGCTCTGCGCCACCTCGTGCGTGTTCTGCATGGTGGGCAGGCCGGTGCCGATGTCGAGGAACTGCTTGATGCCGGCCTCGGCGGCCAGGTGGCTGACGACCCGGATCAGGAACTGCCGGGACAGCCGGGCCATCACGGCGATCTCGGGGTAGACCTGTGCCACCGCGTCACCGGCGGCCCGGTCGGCGGCGAAGTTGTCCTTCCCGCCCATCCAGTAGTTCCACATCCGGGCCGCGTGCGGCACGTCCGGCTGCAGTTCGGCGGGGGCTTCGTCGGTCATATCGCGCTCTCCTTGTTGTCGAATGCCACATCGTCAGCGATCTTGCGAAGAATCAGCGGTGTGTCGTCCGGCGGCGCGGCATCGATGATGAGGCGGCTGAACGCGGTCGCGTAGTTGTCGAGGTCGTCCCGCTTGTCCAAGTAGACGGCGCTGGTCAGGTGTTCGATGTAGACGACGTCGTCGAGTTCCTCGTGCGGGAAGCGCAGAATGCTGAACGCGCCGCCGGCCGCCGCGTGCCCACCCGAGTCGAACGGGATGATCTGCAGGCGGATGTTCGGGTTCTCGGTGGCCTCGAGCAGCGCGAGGATCTGCTCGTGCAGGACCTCGCGGCCGCCGATGAGCCGGCGCAGCACCGCCTCGTCGAGGACGGCCCACAGCTTCGGGGCGTCCGGCCGGGTCAGGATCTGCTTGCGGGCCATCCGCAGTTTCGCCCGCCGCTCGATCTCCACCGTGCCGGGAGCCTGGTGGCCGAGGCGGATGACAGCGCTCGCGTACGCCTCGGTCTGCAGCAGTCCGGGCACGAACTGGATCTCGTACGTGCGGATCAGCTCGGCCGACTGTTCCAGGTCGAGATAGTTGGTGAACCAGCTGTCGAGCACGTCGCCGTAGCTGCGCCACCAGCCCGGGGTGTTGGCCTCCCGGGTCAGTTCGAGCAGCCGGTCGTGCTCCTCCTGATCGTCCACGCCGTACAGATGAAGCAGGTCGGTGACGTCGCGCGGCTTGAAACTGACCCGGCCCAGCTCCATCCGGCTGATCTTGGATTCGGACGCGCGGATGCGGTAGCCGGCGTCCTCCCGGCTGACGCCCTTGGCCAGCCGCAGCTCGCGCAGGCGCGCACCCAGTTGGAGGCGGCGCACTGTGGAGCCGGCGCTGTCCTGTCTCCCGGTCACGGTGACCTGCTTATCAGGCTCTGAGCTCGCACGCTACGGCTTGCGGCCGACGGCGCAGAACTGGCTGATCGCCGGCCCGTCGGCCCGCCACCGGGTCACCGGCACCACGCCCGGCTCCACAAGAGCCATGCCATCGAAGAGCTTCGTTATCTGCTCCGGGCTGCGCAGGTGATACTTCGGATTGGCCGACACATTCCAGATGCGGGTGGCCTCCGAAGTGGCCGGGTCGGTGTCGGCGCCGTCGTACATGGCCAGGAAACTTCCGGCGGGCAGATCGCGCAGCAGGCGGTCGATGATGCTCTTGGCCTTGTCGTCGCTCTCGATGTGCCCGAGCACGCCCATCAGCGTCACCGCGACCGGCCGGGAGAGGTCGAGCGTGGCGGCGGCGGCCCGGAGGATCGCCTCCGGGTCCCGGAGATCTTCGTGTACGTACTCGGTGGCGCCCTCGTCGGTGCTGCTCAGCAGCCGGCGGGCGTGCGCGAGGACCAGGGGATCGTTGTCGACGTAGACGACGCGGGCGGCCGGGTTCGCCTTCTGCGCCACCTCGTGGGTGTTGTCGGCCGTCGGCAGTCCGGTACCGATGTCCAGGAACTGGGTGATTCCCTCCTCGAGCACCAGGTACCGGACCGCGCGGGCGAGGAAGGCCCGGGAGAGCTTGGCATGCTCCGCGAGCTGGGGCAGGGTGGCGATGATCTGATCACCGACGGCCCGGTCGGCGGCGAAGTTGTCGGTACCGCCGAGCAGGTAGTTCCAGATCCGTGCGGTCTCCGGCACGTTCGTGTCGAGCCGGTCGATGTCCTCAGCCACGCGACCATCCTTTGTGGAGATCCACGACGATGATCGACAGCATACTCATGCGGCCTACCGGCCAGTCTCCACCCGGTCGGCTATTTCCTTCACCCGCTCGGCGCATTGAGCTTGACGGTCGCCCCCCAATCGGCGCCGCGACAGACCGGGCGGACGGTGGCAAGCCCTTGCGACCCTGACGGTACCCGACGGGGAAAGGCGACCAATGTGAAGATTCTTCTTCAATCCCTCCCGGCCCTGATCGGCGTTCTTCTCGGAGCGCTCGCGACCTTCTTCACCAGCTCGGCCACCGAGCGGGCCCGCTGGCACCGCCAGCAGTCGATCCGGTGGGACGAGAAGCGGCTGACGGCATATACCGAATATGCCAACGCCGTCAAGCACGTCATCTCCACCTCGGTCCGGCTGGCCTCGGCCCGGGGTGTGTACCCCGACGATTCGTGGCTCGCGGGAAAGAGCACGCTTGAGGACCTGGTCGAGGCGGAGGAGCAGCGGACGCTCAAATGGGAGGCTGTACTGCTGTTAGGTGACGAGAACGTCATCGCGGCCGGGCGCGACTGGCACCAACTCTCCTTCCGGCTCATGCGACTCGCTTGTAGCCAGCCGAGTGAACTGAGCTGGGAGGAGGTGATCAAGAGGACCGGCGAAGCCCGGCATCGGTTCTACGTCGCCGCGAAGGGGGACCTGGGCGTACACGTCGGCGAATCCACCGACGTGTACGAATGGCAGATGGCCAAGTGGCTCGCTGAGAGGCCGGAAGGCGTGAGCGAGGGCGGGCAGGCGTGAACGGTCAGTGGAAGGCCGGGGCGTTCTCCGCCAGCCAGTCCGTGTAGGTCTGGGTGCCGCGCGGGCCGTCGCCGGTCGGGACCAGACCGCCGGCGCTCATGCCGCCGGGGAAGTGGACGGGCAGGATCGGGCGGCGGCGGGCGCCGCCGGCGGCCATCAGGCGCCGGGCCATGTCGACCAGGGTTTCGAGCCGGGGGCCGGCCAGCTCGGGGGCCATCGCCCGCGGGGGCTCCATGGCCAGGGCGGCCAGATGCTCGCCGACCTCCCGGACGGCGATCGGCTGGACCTGGCCCGTTGGGACCAGCGCGAGGGGGCCCGGCACCGAGGACAGCAGTTGGCCGGCGAACTCGTGGAACTGGGTGGCGCGCAGGATGGTCCACGGCAGGCCCGAGGCGCGGACGATCTCCTCCTGGCGCAGCTTGCCGGTGTAGTAGCCGTTCTTCACCCGGTCCACGCCGACGATCGACAGGGACAGGAAGTGCCGTACGCCGGCGCGGGCGGCGGCCGCGGTCAGGTTCGTGCCGGCCTTGTCGAAGAAGGCGACGGCGACCGCCTTGCGCTGGGTGAGCACGTTGCTGACGTCGATCACGGCGTCGGCGCCGGTCAGGGCCGCGTCCAAACCGTCGCCGGTGAGCAGGTCGACGCCGGCGGCGCGGGACAGGATCACGGGGGAGTGGCCGCGGGCGCGGAGCGCCTCGACGACCTGCCGTCCGGCCAGGCCGGTGCCACCGGCGACGGCGATGCGCAGTGTCTTCATGCCAGAGGGACGAGGCAGCCTCCGGCAACGTGACAGTGACGACCGGCACACCGGGGCTGTCACGAAACGCGGGGGTGGCTCGTCCTCTCGGCATGACACCTGTGAACACGTGGCTGCGCGGTGGCCTGCTGACGCTGGCCGGGCTCCAGACGATCGCCTCGGTCTGGCAGTACTTCTTCCCGCGCGCCTTCTACGACCACTTTCCGACCGTGCGGCTGGATCCGCCGTACAACGAACATCTGGTGTCGGATGTGGGCGGGCTCGGGCTGGCGCTGACCGCGATGCTGTACTTCGCGGCCGTCGTCCTCGAGAACAAGGTGGTCATGTCGGCGCTGATCGGCTACCTGATCTACGCGGCGACGCACTTCCTGTTCCACGTGACGCACTTCGGCAACTTCTCGGTGGGGGAGGCGCTGGGCGTGGGCACCGGCCTGGGCGTCGAGGTCGTGCTGGCGGTGCTTTTGCTGTACGTAGCCTGGTCTACTCGTGGGGCAGCAGATACCGCCACGTCGCGGCCACGTAGTTAGAGGGGCCGACCCGGTACATCGGCCAGACCGGCTCGGTGGCTCGCGGCAGCCGGCGCTGGACCTCGAGCGCGGCCGCCCCACGGAGGCGCTGCTCGGCGTACCAGCCGGCCGGCGGCGCGCCAAGAGGCCACGCTTCCGATGAATCGGGCACGTAGTCGATCTTCACCGTCGCCAGGAGCACCGCGGGCGGGCGGAAGATCTCGCCGTCGAGCGCCCGGCGGCGCAGGCGCCGCACTCGGTCGTACAGGTCGTGCAACGCCGGCGGGAAGGAGATCACCGGCCCCGCGTCGAGCCGGGCGCTGAGATCTCGGTCGGCATCCACCCATACCCGTACATCATGATAGGGCCGATCGGGACGGCTCGTATCGACCGGCTTGCCCAGCGCGTCAAGGGCGTGGACCCGCAGCGCCCGCACCTCGGCGGCGGGCAGGCGCAGGCTGGCGGCGGCGTCGGCGTACGCGGTGCCGTCGTCGTAGACCACCAGCGGCGGCGGCTCGAAGACGCCGACGCCCGGAGCGAAGAAGCCGCCGGGCCGGGACCACGCGAACAGGGGCCGGCTGGGCACGCCGCCGGCGCCGATCGCCAACACGGAGAAAGCGCCGGCGGCGGCGGTCAGGAACGTTCGGCGGTCCATGCGACCAGACTAAACGGGCAAATCGGCCGCCGGGCCGGGTGGGGCAGAATGATCGGCGTGCGAGAAGTGGTGGATGGGGTCTTCGAGCTGAGCCTCGGTTTCGTGAACGTGCACCTGGTCGTCACCGACGACGGCGTCGTGCTGGTCGACACGGGGTTGCCGCGCAACGCCAAGCGCATCGACCGCGCCCTGCGCGACATGAGGAAGACCATCGGCGACGTACGGGTCGTCCTGCTCACCCACCATCACGTCGACCACATCGGCAACGTGGCCGACATCCGCCGCCGCTCGGGCGCCCGGGTCGTCGCGCACGCCGCGGACGCCCCGGTGATCACCGGCGCGATCACCGGCGAGCCGCCCAAAGGCCTGGCCCGGTTCGCCGTACGCCTGATCGGCACCCCCGAGCCGACCAAGCTCGACCAGCTGATCACAGGCGACGAGAGCAGCCCCGTGCCCGGCTTCACCGCCCTGCACACTCCCGGGCACACCCGAGGCCACGTCTCCTACCTGCTCGAACGCGACGGCGGCATCCTCTTCGCAGGCGACACGGCCGGCCACGGCCGCGACGGCAGGGTGACCTTGGGCCCGACCCAGGTCTCAGCCGACCCCACCGAGCAGAGCCGCAGCATCGCCAAGCTGGCCACCCACGACTTCGAGCACGCCGTCTTCGGCCACGGCCAGGCCCTCACCGGCCGCGCCGTCGACCGCTTCCGCGAGTACGCCGGCCAGCACGCCCCGGGCGACCCCGCCCTCGGAGATCCCGCCCCCGGAGACCCCGCCCCCGGCGACGGTGTCTCTGACCCCGGCGCTTAGCCCAAACCGCACCCAACGGCCCGCCACACATCGATCCACCACCGCGCCACCGGGCACACCGCGCCACCGGGCACACCGCGCCACCGGGCACACCGCGCCACCGGGCACGCCGCGCCACCGGGCACGCCGCGCCACCGGGCACACCGCGCCACCGGGCCGTGGCGGCATATCACCGATGTAGCGCAATTCGGACGTCGCGTCATCACGGCTGGCAGCGTTCGAGCGCCGACATTTCGGACAACGGCATGCCGACCCATCGTGTTGGATGGCGACAACGTTTCGAGCGCCCGCGTTCGAGTGCGGCCACATTCCGGGCAGCAGCGTTCAAGGGCGGTGGCATCTTGGACCGAGACTTCTCCAGCTGGAACTTTCTCCAGCTGAGACTTCTCCAACCGAGACTTCTTCGACCGAGCCCTCTTTTCCGGCTGAGACTTTTCGTCCGAGCGAGGCTTTTTGTCCGAGCGAAGCCTTTTGTCGGAGCGAGGCTTTTTGTCCGAGCAAGAGTTCTCGCTGCGACATTTCGGGCAGTTCAGAGGGTGGCGACATTTCGGGCGGAGTTCTGCGGCAGTCAGGGACGGCGGCATCTCGAACCGGACATTCGGGTAGCGACATTTCGAGCGGCCGTGTTGAAGACGGCGACATTCGGGCGGCCGTGTCTCGGACAGCGACATGCTGGGCGGTCGCCTTTGAGAGTGCGACATTTCGGGCAGCTGTGCCTCGGGCGGCGACAATCGCGGTCGCGCTTGAGGATACCGACATTTCGGGCGGCCGAACTCGACTGCGGGCGCGTTCCAAGGCGGCGGCCTCGGGACGGCGGCTTCCAGAGGGCTGGCGCTTCGGGGCGGCGGCGTTCCAAGGCGGCGGCCTCGGGACGGCGGCTTCCAAAGGGCTGGCGCTTCGGGGCGGCGGCGTTCCAAGGCGGCGGCCTCGGGACGGCCGCTTCCAGGGGGCTGGCGCTTCGTGGCGGCGGCGTTCCAAGGGGGTGGTGCTTTGGGGCGGCGGCTTCCAGAGGGCTGGCGCTTTTGGGCGGCGGCGTTCCAAGGGGCCGCGCTTCGGGGCGGCGGCGCTTCGGGCGCTTTGCCTCAGACGGCTATACGGAAGGGTGGGGCTGAGGTCGGCGCGGCCGCCAGGTGTATGACGTCGAGGCTCTCGTCCGCCGGTAGCGGAGCCGCGCCGGCGCCCGTGATCGGGTGGGGGCGGCGTGGGATGTGTGGGCCCGAACTGCCGCCCCGGCCCTGGTAGACGTAGAGGCCGTGCGCCGGGTCGGGCACCGCGTCCAGGGCAGCCGTGACCAGGGGCAGGGCGCGGAACGCGGCCCAGCGCTCGTCGGTGGCGAAGGCGATCTCGAACAGAACGCCCCACGTGTGGGTGTGCCACTCCCACTGGTAGGCACCGTGAGTGATGGCGGCCTCCGTCAGCGCTGTGCCCAGCCCGTCACGCCAGGCGCGCGCGGAGCCGCCGGGTCCGTCCAGGACCTCGATCGACCACCAGCGCAGTTCCATCACCCGACTGTAGACCCGCAGCACAAGATCTGACAGTAAAAGGAACGATCAAGAAAAGCACCCGAATTGGGGAGGCTGATTTCTCCTTTCACTCGGCCGATCGGATGGTTGCGCCGTTACCGGGCGCGTTGAAAGGTGTTTATCGGAAATCATCGAATAGCGAGCGTAACTGTCGGGGGGACAGGATGAAATTCACGCACGCACTGACCGCGTCGACGGCCGCCGCGACCGGCCTGGTGACCGTGTTGGCCGGTGTTCCGGCCTATGCGGGGACCGGCGGACATCACGGTCCGCCGCCGGTCCGGACGATCACGAAAGGCCTTGACGGGCCGTTCGGCCTCGATGTGACGTCGCCGCGCCACGCGCTGGTTGCCGAGGGGGATTCCGGCGAGATCACCGCGGTGGATCTGAAGAACGGCCGCCAGCGTACGTTGATCTCGAAGTTGCCGTCGCCGTCCGGCGTGACCACCGACGGCCACCGGATCTACGTCGCGCTCGGCGGGCCGGCCCCGGACGGGCCGCCGCCTCCGCCGTCGAAATACAAGCCGGCCACCGTGCTGGTCGCCGACCGGAACGGCAAGAATGTCCGGGTCCTGGCCGATCTGCTGAAATACGAGTTGAAGTACAACCCGGACAGGCAGAAACAATTCAACTCCAAGGGCGAGCCGTACGACGCTCTTTCCAACCCGTTCGGCATCACCTCCACGAAGTGGGGTCTGCTGGTCGCGGACGGCGGGGCGAATGATGTTCTGCGCATCAACCCGCGTACGGGAAAGGTCTCCACTTTCTTCGTGCCGCCGAATCCGAGGACCAAGGAATGCCTCAAGCCCGAGGCGCAGGCCAACCCGGGCACCAAGGGCTGCGACTCGGTCCCGACCGGCGTGGTGGCCAGCGGAAAGTACGTCTACGTGTCCACTCTCGGCGCCGAGCAGCCGAAGGCCTCGTCCATCTGGAAGCTCGACGGCCGCACCGGCCGCGTCCTGAAGGTGTGGCACGGCTTCACGGCGCTGACCGGGGTCGCTGTCGCGCCCAACGGCACGCTGTACGCGTCCGAGGTGCTGTACGGCATGCCGGCCGGCCCGACGCCGCCGCCCGGGTTCGACCCGGCCAAGGTCGGCCGCCTGACCCGCATCCAGCACGGCCGGGTCACGCACGCCCAGGTGACCATGCCGACCGGTATCGAGTACGTCAACGGCAGCCTGTACTCCACGGCGTGGAGCACGGCGAGCTTCCTGGGTCTCAAGAAGAAGGGCGAGGTCGTCCAGGTGAGCCCGAAGGCCTTCCGTTAGGGGCCGGCGCCGCCCCCGGCCGCCGGGGTGACGACACAGTCACCCCGGCGGCCGCGTCTGTACGATCGGGCACCGTGTTCACCCCGTACAAAATCTTCCGGATCGCCGCCGTCGCCGAGGCTTTCTCGTGGGCCGGCCTGCTCGTCGGCATGTACCTCAAGCGGGTCGCCGAGACCACCGACCTGGGCGTCTACATCTTCGGCCGCGTGCACGGCCTGCTCTTCGTCGTCTACCTCGCGGCCGCTCTCTGGACCGCCCGCACCGAGCGCTGGTCGCTGTTGCGCACTCTGTTCGGCCTGGCCGCCTCCATTCCGCCTTTCACGTCGCTGATCTTCGAGCGCTGGGTCGCCAACCGCCGTCCGGGCGCCCCCGAGACCGAAGAAATCGGCCAAGCCGCCTGAAAAGGACGTTGGCCTGAAATGGCTCCATAAAGGGCCGGGAGAGCGCGATCCTTTCAGCGACGCTTGAAACGTGTTGCCGCTCGGGTGCGCTCCCATGCAAGGTCATGACGCTGGGTCGGCCACGAGCCGGGCCGCGGGCGCGGGCAATAACGGATATGCCGGTATCGGGGGTGTGTATCCCGCCCACAACCGCGCCCCGCTCGTGCCGACACCGTTCTTCTTCCGTCCGTCCCCCGGCGACGTACGGCCCTTTGGCGTGCTTTTCGCCGCCGGATAGAATCGCCGCCTGAGATCCAAGGGGGCGGGCCGACGTGTTGCGGATTCACTTCACGCCGGAGGATGTCGGGCGGGTGCGGATCGCCGGCGAGCCCGACCCGCTGTGGGAGACCATCTTCAGTGTCTGGCGTCTGCGCCGGCCGGGCCCCGAGCTGATCTACGGGCGCTGGCGTGACCACGCGCTGCGGGCCAGCCGCCGTACCGACCTCGAACTGCTGCTTCCGCTGGTCCAAGGGGCCTACTACCCGGACTTCCTGACGCCGGCCGAGGGGGCGCGGGGTCTGCCGGCCGCGCTGGAGGCCGTGCGGTCCACCCCGGCCACCCGGCTGCGCGAGGAGATGCGCGAACTGGTCCGCACCGGCGGGCCGACCCCGTCCTGGCTGGGGCACCTGGCCGGCGGCGACCAGGAGACCCTGGAAAGGCTGGCCGGGGCCCTGCAGTCGCAGTACGACGCCGCCGTCGCCCCGTTCTGGGACCAGGCCCGGGCCCAGATCGAGGCCGAGCGGTCCCGCCGGGCCCGAGTGCTGCTCGACCAGGGCGCCGAGGGGCTGCTCGACAGCTTCCGCCCGCAGATGCGCTGGGAACCGCCGTACCTGCTCGCCGACGTCCCGTTCGAGCAGACGATCCACCTCGACGGCCGTGGCCTGCTGTTCCTGCCGTCGTACCTGTCATGGGGCACGCCCGACGTCCTGCGCGACACCACCCTGCCGCCCGTGCTGGTCTATCCGGTCGAGCACGACCTGACCCTGCCGGGCGGGGTGAAAAACCTGGCCGCGCTCATCGGCCGTACGAGAACAAGCCTGCTGGAATCTCTCTCCGACCCGCGCACCACCTCGGAGCTGGCCCGGCGGGTCGGAGTGAGCGCGGCCAGCGTCAGCCAGCACACGGCGGTGCTGCGCGAGGCTCGGCTGATCACCACGAGCCGGGCCGGCAAGGCGGTGGTCCACGCGCTCACTCCGCTCGGTAACGCCCTGTTGAGTGATCTCTCCTGACGCCTACCATCGAGTGATGTGAATCACTCGAAGGGGGCGACATGGCAGTCGACGTCGAGAAACGCCTGCTCGGTGGGGCCACGTACCGCAGTCTGGGTGAACAGCAACTGTCACCGGCCGAGGAGCGCTTCGAGCGCGGCCGCCGTACCGTCGGCCTCTTCCTCGCCCCGATCGTCACGATCGTCTTCCTGGCCCTGCCGCTGAGCATCCCGCCCAGTCAGCAGGTGCTGGCGGGGGTTCTGCTCGGTGTGATCATCCTGTGGGTGACCGAGGCCGTGCCCATCCCGGTCGGCGGTCTCATCGGCGTCGGCCTCATCGTGGTCTTCGGCGTGGCCGAGGCGGCCGACGTGCTCGCCCCGTTCGGCTCGTCCACGGTGTTCACCTTCATCGGCGCCTTCATCCTGGCCCAGGCCATGCTCAAGCACGGCGTGGCCCGCCGGTTCGCGTTCCGCATCCTGTCGCTGCCCGGCATCGGCCGCTCGACCGTGCGGGTCATCGTGGCCTTCGGCGTGATCACCTGCCTGCTGTCGGCCTTCGTCTCGAACACCGCCACCGTCGCCATGCTGCTGCCCACGGCACTCGGCATCCTGGCCGTCATCGCCAAGATGATGCAGGACCGGGGCCTGGCCGGCGAGGGCTTCGACCCGACCCGCCTGCGGGTGGGCGCGGCGCTGATGCTGATGCTGGCGTACGGGGCGAGCGTCGGCGGCCTGCTCACTCCCGTGGGTTCGCCACCGAACCTGATCGGCCGGGGCCTGATCGAGGAGGCCACCGGTGAGAAGATCTCGTTCGCCGAGTGGATGGCGCTCGCCGCGCCCATCTGCGTCTGCATGTTCGCCGTCCTCGCGGTGATCCTGCTGCTTCTCAACCGGCCCGAGGTGCGCCGGATCGAGGGGGTCGAGGACTACATCGCCGGCGAACGGGCCAAGCTCGGCAAGTTCAGCGCCGCCGAGCGCAACACCGTGATCGCCTTCGCGGTCACGGTCGCCCTCTGGATCTTCCCGGGCATCGTGGCGCTGGTCGCGGGGACCGATTCGAAGGTGTACGACGTGGTCAGCGGCCGCCTCAACGAGGGTGTGGTCGCCGTGCTCGGCGCGTCGCTGCTCTTCCTGCTGCCCACCTCCTGGCGCGAGCGCGAGTTCACCCTCAACTGGAGTGACGCCCAGCGCATCGACTGGGGCACGATCGTGCTGTTCGGCACCGGCATCATCTTCGGCTCGCTGCTGGCCGACACCGGCCTGGCCGAGCGGATCGGCGAGTCCAGCGCCGACGCCCTCGGCCTGAGCAGCACCTTCGCCATCACCGCGTTCGCCGTCGTGCTGGCCATCCTGGTCTCCGAGACGACCAGCAACACCGCCTCGGCCGCCGTGGTCGTGCCGATCGTCATCCCGATCGCCGTCGCGGCCGGCATCAACCCGCTGGTGCCGGCCCTGGCCGCCACCTTCGCGGCGTCGTTCGGCTTCATGCTGCCGGTCTCCACCCCGCAGAACGCCGTCGTCTACGGCTCCGGCGTCGTCCCGATCACCACGATGATCCGATCCGGCGCCTCCTTCGACGTCCTCGGCGCCATCCTCATCCTCCTGGTGCTGCCGCTCATGGTCGCGCTCGTCGGGCTCGGGTGACCGCGATGACGCAGCGGATAGCGGTCATCCCCGGCGACGGCATCGGCCTGGAGGTGACCTGGGCGGCCCGGCAGGTGCTGGCGGCGGTCACGGCCCGCCACAAGATCGAATTGGAGTACGACGAGTTCGACTGGTCCTGCCAGCGTTACGCGGCCGCCGGCGAGATGATGCCGGCCGACGCCATCGAGCGGCTACGGCCGTACGACGCGATCCTGCTCGGCGCGGTCGGCTGGCCCGGCGTACCCGACCATGTCTCGCTGTGGGGTCTGCTGATCCCGATCCGGCGGGCCTTCCGGCAGTACGTCAACCTGCGGCCGATCCGGGTTTTCGAGGGCGTGCGGTCGCCGCTGCGCGCCGCCGAGCCGGGCGCCGTCGACTTCGTGGTGATCCGGGAGAACGTCGAGGGGGAGTACAGCGAGATCGGCGGCCGGCTCAACCGCGGCTTCCCCGACGAGTTCGCCGTGCAGGAGGCCGTCTTCACCCGGCCCGGCGTGACCCGGATCGCCCGGTTTGCGTTCGAACTGGCCGGCACCCGCGGCTCGTACGTCACCTCGGCCACCAAATCCAACGGCATCGTGCACACGCTGCCGTTCTGGGACGAAATCGTGGCCGAGGTCGCGGCGGAGTTCCCGGAGGTACGGACGGACAGCGAGCACATCGACGCCCTCGCGGCCAAACTCGTGCTCGACCCGGCGCGGTTCGACGTCATCGTGGCGTCCAACCTGTTCGGCGACATCCTCAGCGACCTGGCCGCCGCGGTGGCCGGCAGCATCGGCATCGCCCCGTCGGCCAACCTCGACCCGACCCGCACCTACCCGTCCATGTTCGAGCCGGTACACGGCTCGGCCCCGGACATCGCCGGGCACGGCGTGGCCAACCCGATCGGCGCGGTCTGGTCGGCCGCGCTGATGCTGGAGCACCTCGGCCACGCGGCCGCCGCCGCCGATGTGATGGCCGCCATCGAGGAAAGCCTCAGGTTCCCCGGGACCCGCACCCGCGACCTGGCCGGCACCGGCGACACTGCGTCCGTCGTCTCATCCCTGGTTGCCCTTCTGGGCTGATCTCCGACAGAACGGTACCTTCTCCGCCGGAACGCACGGTGTTCTGGAACCTCAGGACGGGGGAGGAACGACGATGAGTGACGACACGGTGCTGGTGGTCGGCGGCGGCATCGCCGGCTTGGCCCTGGCGCGGGCTCTGCGGCAGCGGGACGTGCCGTTCGAGCTGCTGGAACGCGACCCGGCGGCCGGCGACGGCGGCCTGGCGATCAACCTGCCGGGCAACGCGGTGGCCGCCCTGCACGCGCTGGGCCTGCGCGCCGGCCTGGAGAAGATCGGCCGCCCGACGCGCCGCCGCGAGTACCGGTCGGCGGCCGGGCGGGTGCTGTTCGCGGTGGACGAGGACGAGTTCTGGGGCCCCGACGCCCGCCCCCGGTGCGTCCGCCGGTCCGACCTGCACGCGCTGCTCGGCGAGGACACCACCAGCACCGTCGCCAAGGCCGGCCCCATCGAGCTGGAGGCGTCGGGCGCCCGGGTGGGCGGCCGCCCGTACGGTTTCGTGGTCGGCGCCGACGGCGTCCACTCGAGCGTCCGCGAGCAGGTGTTCGGCCACGCCGGCATGCGCTCGGCCGTGCTGAGCCGCGCCAGCTGGCGATTCATGGCCCCGAACCCGGGCGTCGACTGCTTCACGGTCTGGTCGGGCGCCGAGGGCGCGTTCCTGATGATCCCGGTCGACGAGTCCGAGGTGTACGTCTTCGCCTCGGCCACCCGAGGCGGCCCGGTCGAGGCCGACCCGTCGTGGCTGCGGGAAACGTTCGGCCGCTACCCGGAGAAGGTGCGGGCGGTCCTCGACAGCCCCGGCCGTCTCTACCACTCACCGATCGAGGAGGTCCGGATCGCCACCTGGCACCGCGACCGCTGCGTCCTGATCGGCGACGCCGCCCACGCCACCGCCCCGGTCTGGGCCCAGGGCGGCGCCCTGGCCCTGGAGGACGCCATCACCCTGGCCGACCTGCTCGCCGCCGGCGCCTGGGACTCGGTGGGTGCCCGCTACGAGGAACGCCGCCGCGACCGGGTCACCCACATCCAGGCCGCCACGGACCGCTTCTCCAAGGTCGCCGCCCTGCCGATCCGCCTCCGCAACGCCCTGCTCCCGCTGATGGGCCCGATCTCCTACAAGGCGGCCTACGGCCCACTGCGCTAGCTAGTCCCGCTGGTGCGAATGACGTAGCGGCCGAACCAGTCGACCGAGCACCGCGCGATTCGCGCCGCAATCCGCTCGGTGGTCGTCCCGTCCACCAGTGGGCTCCTCAAGGAAGGCGCCGACGGCCGGGTGTTCGAGCGCGGCGGCACCTGATCCCGCGCTCACGCAACCGGCCGGACAGTCTTGCGAATCGACTGCTGGGGATCAGGTTTGGAGGATCTTTGTTTGCGTTTTCCGCCCGGTGGCGGACTGCTGTCATAGTGGGCGGATGGACTCTGCGAAAGTTTTCGTCCGGACGGATCGCAGATATTTGGATGATCTTTATGAGTGGCTGCGCGGAGAGCGGGAGTTGCAGGGCCGAATAGAGCTTCTGCCCCGGGCTCCTCGTGCCGGTGAGATGGGCGCGGTCGCCGACGTGCTGGTCGCGGCGCTGGGCAGTGGGGGTGCCGCTGCCGCGTTGACGCAGGCCATTCATACCTGGATCAGATATCGTCGCCCCACCGTCACCGTCACCGTTGAGACGGCGGCCGGCGAGAAGGTCACTCTGACCAGCGACGATCTCAACCGGGCTCCGGAGATTCTCGTGATGGCGCTGGAAGCCGCCACGAACGCCGCGCTCAAGGAGTAAGGCGCTTGACCCGCCTGCCCGATCCACTTACTTCCCGGGCTTTCCTCTTCGGGACCAGCAGCTACCGCGATCCCACGGGCAACTTGAAGGCCATTACCCAAGTCGAGGAGAATGTCGCCGAGCTCGCGGATATCTTGACCGACCCGCTTCTGGGGGGACTCAGCGAAGCGAATTGTGAAGTCCTGCTGAATGAGCCCGATCTCGGCGTCCTGGGCCGCCGGCTCGAGGACGCCGCGAAGGCGGCGCGGGACACGTTGGTAATCTACTACTCGGGCCATGGCTGGCCCAGTGGCGGCGGCTCGCTGTATCTCGCGCAGCCCAACAGTCACTGGGACTACATGCGGCGCACCGCGATGCCCTATGAGTGGATCGTCGAGGCTTGCGCCGAGTCGCCGGCGCGCAACAAGGTCATCATCCTGGACTGCTGTTTCTCGGGGAGGGCGCTCCGGCCGTTTCATCTGAGCGGGGGCGACGCTGAACTGGCCGCTCAGATCGACATCCGTGGTGCCTTCATCATGGCGTCGTCGGCGGCGTCGAGCGTGTCGGAGTTCGCCGTCGACGAGCGTCACACCGCGTTCACCGGCGAGCTGGTGACCCTCCTCCGGCATGGCATTCCCGGCGCTCCCCGCCTCATCGAACTGAACGGCCTTTTCCTCGAGCTGGCGCAACGTCTGATCGCTCGCTCCCTGCCTCAACCCCAGCAGGGCGGAAGCGGGACGGCGCACCGCCTCGCCTTGACCCAGAACGCGTCGTACGTCACGTCCGGTCCCAACGTCGGCGACTCCGATGGCAATGCCGTGCCCAGCCGCAGAATCATCGCCAACGGCAGCCTCAAGGGGCCCGGGAACGCGGGCGCGCTGGCACGGCCGCGGAAGCCGACGCCCGTGATCATCGACGAATTCCCGGATCACCATCAGTTCCACGAACCGGTCAGCTACACGAAATACTGTTTCGTCGACGGCGGTGGTGACCTTCGAAGCGCGGAGGAATCAGCCCGCATACACTGGGACAATTTCAGCCGCTACCTCGAGGCGGTGGCCCAGTATTGTGTCGGCTCGGCATGGACAGCCGACAGGCCGAACCTCGATCAGCTGGTGACGCAGTCCTATGAGTGGAGGCGGCTGATTCCGAGGGTAGATGCTCTTGGTCGTCGCATCGAAGCTCACTATCAGAAGCGTGCGCGTTTGTTTCCCGCGCAGTTCGTCCATGAGATCAATGGCTTGGTGGACGACGTCGATAATCTGCTGCGATCACACTATCGGGGCCTGCCGGTATTCTCCGGCCTTCGAGGTTCGGCCGGTCGAATGGCAACTCGGCGGAAGATTCTTTCCATCGCGGAGGAGAACAGGGCGTGGTATTACTACTACCTGCGGCAGTTGGCCGAATTCTGTGTCGAATTGGATCCCGAAGCGACGCACGACGACGTCGCGAAAACATTGCACGAGATCCTGCCGGCGTATGCGGTGTTCGAGAAGCGGATCCACGACTTCGAGAGCGAACAGGCGAGGACCGTCCCGGAGAACCGGTCGGCGGCGAGAGATCACCTCGCCCGGAACCACCGCTTTTTGTGCGGCATCGTCAAGGAGATCGACGTCTGCTTTCGGCTGGGCGTGCTGGAAGGCGCCTTCTGAAACGACCGGACGGGCCGGCCAGGGTGAGCGTGAGGTAGCTCGCGGGGCCCGGCGTGGCGGAAGGGGAGGTGGTGTCGGCATGATCGTGTGGTGACATCAATCAACGTGAGAGCGTTGGGCGCGGGGGTGCCATGGGCTTCAACGCACTGCTGAGCCGGGCCGAGACCTTCGCGGTCGGTGGCGCCGACCGGGTGCTGGAGATCGGGTGTGGCAGCGGGGCCACGGCCGCGCTGGTCGCCGAGCGGCTCACGACCGGGCACATCCTGGCCATCGACCGGGCGGCCGGGGCGGTGCGCGTGGCCCGCGAGCGGAATGCCGCTCATATCCGGGCCGGGCGGGCCGAGGTGCGGCAGCTCGACATCACGACGGCTGAGCTGCCGGACGGGTCGTTCGACGTGATCTTCGCGGTCAATGTGAGCCTGTTCTGGCTGGGCACGCCGCCTCGGCTGGTGGAGCGGGTCGGGCGGCTTCTCGCGCCCGGCGGGACCTTCCACGTCGTCGCGGAGCGCCCGACCCGGGAGGCGATCGAGGGGATCGCCACCCGGGTGGCGAGCGCCCTGCGCGCGGCGCGCTTCCTTTCGGTCACCTCCACGCTGACCGGCACCCGGGTGGAAGTGGCCGGCAAGCGGCCGGAACGCTGAACAGCGGGACCCGTGTCGTCACGGGTCCCGCTGTCGATGACGCTGCGAGGAGCGGTCAGGCCACCGTGGCCGGGAAGCGTTCCCAGACGCGGTGGGCGGCCATCAGCTGCTGCACCTGGGTCAGGGCGGCCGCGCCGGACTCGGCGCTGACCACTCCCAGGGTGCCGGTGATGCCGGCCGCGGCCAGCGCCTCGGCGCCCTCGCCCCAGGCGCCGATCGCCTTGGCGTGGCGCCACGCCTCGTCGAGCAGCAGGACCACCCGCGGGTCGACCGAGGTCGCGGCGGCGCCGGCCTTGTCGTCGCGGGCCGGGATCGCGTCCGGGGCCGGGACCGGCGCGGCGCCGACCAGGATCGCGTCGAACTCGATGGAGCGGGCGGTGGCGAACGTGCGCTGCACCGGCAGGCCGCCGACCTTGCCGCCGTGCGGGGCGATGATCAGCGGGACCATGCCGGCCGCCTGGATCGTCTCGCGGACCTCGGCCAGGCCGGGCACCTCGGTGCCGTCGGGGCCGACCACGATGCCGACGATCCGGCCGTCCGGCGGCCACTCGCCGCCGACCTGCGACAGGGCCGGGCTCGGCTGCGGGTCGATCAGCTCGACGGTGGGCTTGGGTGCGGGCAGGCCCAGGCCGGTGGCGACCTCGGCGCACAGCACCGGGTCGATGTTGGCCAGGCTCTGGAGCTGGCGCTCCTTGATCGCCTGCTCGTAGCACTTGCCGAGCTCGAACGTGTAGGCCCGGATGATGTGCTCCTTCTCGACCGGCGACATGCTCAGCCAGAACAGGCGCACCTGGCTGTAGTGGTCGTCGAACGAGGCCGGGTTCTGCCTGATCTTGGGTGCTTCGGCGACGCGTACCGGGAAATCAAGGAAGGCCTGCTCTTTGTCGCCCGCGGTGAACGGGTTGCCGCCGTCGAGCGAATTCGGCCGGTACGGCGCGACCCCGGCGTGCACCGCGTGCTGGTGGAAGCCGTCGCGGAGCATGTCGTTGACCGGAGCGTGCGGCCGGTTGATCGGGATCTGCGAGTAGTTGGGACCGCCGAGCCGGGTGAGCTGCGTGTCGACGTACGAGAAGAGCCGCCCCTGAAGCAGTGGATCGTTCGTCACGTCGATGCCCGGCGGCAGATGGCCGAGGTGGAAGGCCACCTGCTCGGTCTCGGCGAAGAAGTTGCGCGGGGTGCGGTTCAGCACCAGCTTGCCGACCCGCTGAACCGGGGCGAGCTCCTCCGGCACGATTTTGGTGGGGTCGAGCAGGTCGATGCCGGCGAACGTCTCCTCGGGCGTGTCCGGGAATACCTGGATGCCCAGCTCCCACTCGGGGAACGCGCCGGCCTCGATGGCGTCGTAGAGGTCGCGCCGGTGGAAGTCCGGGTCGACGCCCGCCGCGATCTGCGCCTCCTCCCAGGTCAGCGAGTGCACGCCGAGCTTGGGCTTCCAGTGGAACTTGACCAGCACGGTCTCGCCGGCCTCGTTGATCAGGCGGAACGTGTGGACCCCGAAACCCTCCATGGTCCGGTACGAGCGGGGGATGCCCCGGTCGGACATGTTCCAGATGGTGTGGTGCTGGGCCTCGGTGTGCAGCGAGACGAAGTCCCAGAACGTGTCGTGCGCGCTCTGCGCCTGCGGGATCTCGCGGTCCGGGTGCGGCTTGCCGGCGTGGATGACGTCCGGGAACTTGATCGCGTCCTGGATGAAGAAGACCGGGATGTTGTTGGCGACCAGGTCGAACGTGCCCTCGTCGGTGTAGAACTTCGTGGCGAAACCGCGGGTGTCCCGTACGGTGTCGGCCGATCCCCGAGAACCGAGCACGGTCGAGAAGCGGACGAAGACGTCGGTCTCCTTGCCCTTCTTGAGGAACCCGGCCCGGGTGACGCCCTCGGCGGTGCCGTACCCGACGAACGTGCCGTGGGCGCCGGCGCCGCGGGCGTGCACGACGCGCTCCGGGATCCGCTCGTGGTCGAAGTGCGTGATCTTCTCGCGGAAGTGGTGGTCCTGCATCAGGATCGGCCCGCGCGGCCCGGCCTTGAGCGAGTGGTCGGTGTCGCGCAGGCGAGCGCCCTGCGCCGTGGTCAGATAGGCACCCTGCTGGCCCTTGCTCTCGGCCGGCGCGCCGGTTTCGGCGCCGGTCGGTGTACGGGTGTCCGGCGCACCGTGTTCCTTCTTCGGCGGCAGGGGCTCGACGGGCGTGGTGGGTTCCGCGACGGTCGGCGGCGCGCTCGAGGGCGCTCCCGGCACCGGCGGCGTCAGGGCGTCGGCCACCTTCGCGGCGGCGGCTTCCACTACGTCCTTGACCTTCTTGGCGGGGTTACTAGCTGCCATTATGCGTACATCCTCCGGAAGATGGCGGATTGCGACGCCATCGGGGTACCCGGGTCCGGAGCCGATAAACGAAATCTGGAACCGCTCAAGATCCTTGGAGCAAAGTCACCCGGACCATCGAAGGCGAAACGGGCCGCTCTGAGTAGGTGACGGTCAGGTATCAGGCTGGTGACGGTCGTTACACGAACTTTCCTCGGGCGAACGGTGCCGCTATGGTCTGTCGATGTCCCATCAGCCTATGGGATATCTAGGCTTTAAGGGTGCTTCTTGATCGAGATAACGGGACTCCGGAAGACCTACCGGAGCCGCGGCCGTGAGGTGCGCGCCGTCGACGGCGTCGACCTCACCGTCGGTGAGGGTGACGTCTTCGGCGTGCTGGGGCAGAGCGGCGCCGGCAAGAGCACGCTCCTGCGCTGCGTCAACATGCTCGAACGCCCCGACGAGGGGCGCATCGCCGTCGGCGGTGTCGACCTGACCGCGCTGAACCGCCGGAGACTGCGGCTCGCCCGGCACGGCATCGGGATGATCCACCAGCACTTCGCGCTGCTCTCCTCGCGGACCGTGGCCGGCAACATCGCGTTCGCGCTCGAGGTCACCGGCGAGCCGCGGGCCGCGCGCAAGGCCCGCGTGTCGGAGCTGATCGAGCTGGTCGGCCTGGGCGGGCGCGAGGACGCGTACCCCTCGCAATTGTCCGGAGGCCAGAAGCAGCGCGTGGGCATCGCCCGCGCGCTCGCGGCGCGGCCCAAGGTGCTGCTCTCCGACGAGGCGACCTCCGCGCTCGACCCGGAGACGACCGACTCGATCCTGCGGCTGCTGCTCGATCTCAACCAGCGGCTCGGCCTCACGATCCTGCTGATCACCCACGAGATGGGGGTCGTCAAGAAGATCTGCCACTCGGCCGCGGTGATGCGCGACGGCAAGTTCCTCGAGTCCGGCCCGGTGGCCGACCTGCTGCACCGGCCCGGCTCCTCCCTGGCACGGGACATCTTCCCGCTCGGCGCGCCGTCCCCGGTGTCCGGGCAGACGGTCGTCGACGTGACGGTCAGCGGTTCCGTTGCCGACTCGCCCCTTCTGTCCGCGCTGTCGCGCGAGTTCTCGTCCGATGTACGGATCCTGAGTGGCTCCGTCGAGACGCTGGCCGCGACCCGCGCCGGGCGGTGGCGACTGGCCCTCACGGGTGACGCCGCTGGGCAGATCGAGTTCCTGCGAACGGCCGGCGCCCAGGTGGAGGTAGTGGCATGACCTGGTCCGAAGTCTTCGACCTGCTCGGGGTGGGCCTGCAGGAGACCGCCTGGATGGTCTTCGTGTCGACCGTCCTGACCGCGCTCGGCGGGCTGCTGCTCGGCGTGCTCCTGGTGCTCACCGCGCCCGGCGGGCTGCTGTCGGCGCCGCCGCTCTACTCGGTGCTCGGCCTGATCGTGAACATCACCCGTTCGCTGCCGTTCATCATCCTGCTGGTGGCGGTCATCCCGTTCACCCGGGCCGTGGTCGGCACGACGATCGGCACCGACGCGGCCATCGTGCCGCTGACCATCGGCGCCATCCCGTTCTTCGCCCGCATCGTCGAGGCCGCCCTGCGCGAGGTGCCCAACGACGTGATCGCGGCCGCGACCGCGATGGGCGCCACCCGCACCCAGATCGTCGGCAAGGTGCTGCTCCGCGAGGCCCGCCCCGGTCTGGTCGCCGGCCTGACCATCACGGTCATCGCCCTGGTCGGCTACTCGGCCATGGCCGGCGTGGTCGGCGGCGGCGGCCTCGGCGACCTGGCCATCCGCTACGGCTACCAGCGCTTCGAGACCGAGGTCATGATCGCGACCGTCGCCGCGCTCGTGGTCTTCGTCCAGCTCGTACAGGTGGCGGGCGATCTCGTCGTCCGCCGGCTCTCCCACAAATAAGAAAGGTTGTTCTGTGCGCCGCTCCATCACCGCCCTCGTAGCGTCCGCTTCCCTCTTGCTGGGGCTGGCCGCTTGCGGTTCCGACTCCGATGAGGCCGCCGGCTCGTCCTCCGACACCCTGAAGGTCGGCGTCAGCCCGGTCCCGCACGGGGAGATCCTCAAGTACGTCGCGGACAACCTGGCGTCCAAGGAGGGCCTGAAGCTCGACATCGTCGAGTTCAACGACTACATCCAGCCGAACGTGGCCCTCAAGGAGAAGCAGCTCGACGCCAACTACTTCCAGCACGTCCCGTACCTGGAAGAGGAGATCGCGTCCAAGGGCTACAAGTTCACCGCGCTCAAGCCGGTGCACATCGAGCCCCTCGGCGTCTACTCCAAGACGGTGAAGAGCCTGGCCGAGGTCCCGTCGGGTGGCGTCGTGGGCATCCCGAACGACCCGTCCAACTCGGGCCGCGCGCTGAGCCTGCTGGCCAAGAACAACCTGATCACGCTGAAGGACGGCGTCGGCGTCAAGGCCACCGAGAAGGACATCACGGGCAACCCGAAGAACCTGAAGTTCAAGGCGCTGGAGGCGGCTCAGCTGCCCCGCAGCCTCGAGGACACGGCCGTCTCGGTCATCAACGGCAACTACGCCATCGAGACCGGCCTCAAGCCGGCCACGGACTCGCTGGCCCTGGAGTCGGGCGACGACAACCCGTACGCCAACCTGGTCGTCGTGCGCACCGGCGACGAGAACGACGCCCGCGTGCAGAAGCTCGAGAAGCTGCTGCACAGCGCGGAGGTCAAGAAGTTCATCACCGACAAGTACCAGGGCTCGGTCCTGCCGGCCTTCTGATCCACCACGGGTGAGCACCGGCCCTCGGGCCGGTGCTTTTCCGTAGGCAGGGAATGGGAAGATGGGCTGTGACCGGGCGACCTGAGATTGTCTGTATCTGTGGCTCCGCGCGGTTCCTGGACGAGATCGGCGCGGCCAACCGTGAGCTGACCCTCGCGGGTGTCATCGTGGTCGCGCCGGCTGTCTTTCCGCGTGGTGAGGAACGCGGAACGGACGAGCCGATCACCGGCGAGCAGAAGGCCGTCCTGGGCGACCTTCACCTGCGCAAGATCGATCTGGCCGACCGGGTGCTGATCGTCAACCCGGGTGGGTACGTCGGCGAGTCCACGCGCAGGGAGATCGCCTACGCCCGGGCCGCCGGGAAGCCGGTCTCGTTCACCGATCCCACCTGAGGGAGGGCCAGAATCGCTGGGCCCAGTCGAGCCAGCTCTCGTCCTCGGGCGGCGGGAACGAACCGGAGAGCTCATCGGCGCCGGGGACCTCGAACATCTCCCGCCAGGGGCCGAGTTCGGCCTCGGCCATCGGGAACGTCCGCTCCGGGGTGTGTTTCCAGCGGTTCTGGATCCGGCTCCACTGCTCCGCACGGTCCACCGGCAGGTAGACGATCTCGCTGGCGGCCCCGGCGGAAGCGGCCAGCCAGCGGAGGGCCGAGCGTTCGTCGCGCGACCACAGCCCGAAGTCGAGTACGACGCTGAGCCGTAGCCGCAGGGTGTCGATGGCCATGGTGATGAGCAGGCCTTCCAGCAGCCACCGCTTGCCGTTCGGTCGCTCCTGGTGACAGTCTTCCTGGCCGAAGAGGGTGAGCGCCCACTCGTCGGGGGTGAGCCGCAGGGCTCCGCGCTCCGCCGCCAGCTCACGCGCTCGCACGGTCTTGCCCGACCCGGGAAGACCGACCATCAGGAACAGCGTCGGTACGTGGTCCGCGTTCATGAGGTCATGGTGCGCGAACGTCGCGGCCGGCCGCTCCGATTCCCCCTCGCCAAGCGCCCGCTCGGACGGTTCGGGGGCAAGCGGGGTTGCCCTCACGGGAAAGGCCGGGTCGAACAGCATCGGGCGGCGAGGTCAGGATGGTTGACTGCGGCGCACGATCGACGGTCGAAACGTGGTCTTGACACATTGGAATCTTGGCCGTCTTATGACAACGTTGTCAACGTCCTCCTGGAGTCATCATGGTCGATTCACCGTCCGTGTCCCGACGGGCGCTTCTCGGCGCCGGCGGTGGGCTGCTCGCCTCCGTCGCGCTGCCGATGGGCGCGGCCCGTGCCGCTTCCCCCGGTGCTGCTCCCGCCACCACCGAATTGGCTCTTCACCGGCCCGTCACGGCGTCCTCCACGGCGTACGCCCCGGCGCAGCCGTCCTTTGTCGTCGATCGTCTGCCGCAGGCCGGCGTGCGGGGCTCCGGATGGCGCGCCGGCGGCGGTGACCCGCAGTGGATCGCCGTCGACCTGCAGGCCGTCTGCGAGATCTCGGCGGTCACGCTGACGTTCGAGGCGACCCTCGCCGACGGGCCGTTCGACGGCAACTACGGCGGCACCGACGGGGACGAGGTCCTGTCGAGCGCGGCCACGGCGTACACCATCGAAGTCAGCTCCGACGGCAAGACCTGGACCGTGGTACATGAGACGGCCGAGGGCTCGGGCGGCGTGCAGCAGATCGCCCTGGCGAAGCCGGCGCGAGCGCGGCACGTGCGGCTGAGCGTGCGGAAGCAGCACAACTCCAACCCGGCCGGTCTCAACGGCTTCCAGGTGTACGGGCGTGCCCTCGGCGCCCGGCCGCGGGCGAAGGGCTGGACCGATTGGGCCGGCGGCAACACCGAGCCCGCGCCCGCGCTGGGTGTCGCCAAGGACGGGACGGTGCCGCTGGAGTCGGGCTGGGCGCTGACGATGGACGACTTCGCCGACTCGGACCCGCGCGACTGGGTGCCCGCCACCGTTCCCGGTACGGTTCTGGCCAGTCTCGTCGAGCAGGGCCACCTGCCCGACCCGGTCGCCGGCTTCGAGAACCTGCGCATTCCCGAGGCGCTGTCCCGGCACGCGTGGTGGTACCGCCGCGAGTTCAAGCTGCCGCGGGGGTTCGACGCCTCGCGGCACGTCTGGCTGGAGTTCGATGGCGTCAACCACGCCGCCACGACCTGGGTCAACGGGGTCGAGGTGGGCACCGTGACGCACCCGTTCGCGCGGGCCGCCTTCGACATCACCGAGGCGCTGAAGGGCCACGCCCAGCACACCGTCCGGGTGAAGATCTCGCCGATGCCGCACCCGGGCACGCCCGGCGACAAGTCGCTGAACAGCTGGACGTTCCTCGGCGGTGGCTCGATCTTCAAGGATTCGCCGACCTACCTCGCGGTGTCCGGCTGGGACTGGATGCCGGCCGTCCGGGACCGCGCCTCGGGCATCTGGAACCATGTCCGCCTGCGCAGCACGGGCGACATCGTCATCGGCGACCTGCGCGTCGTCACCAAGGTGCCCGACTCGCGTACCGGCGAAATCACCGTGACCGTCCCGGTGCGCAACGTGGCCGCCACGGCGACCACCGTGACGCTCAAGGCGTCGCTCGGCGTGACCAAGACCGTGACCGTTCCGGCCGGCGCGAGCCTCGACGTCACGCTCGGCACCGTGCGCGTTCGTGACCCCAAGTTGTGGTGGCCCAACGGGTACGGCGAGCCGCATCTGCACGACCTCACGGTCACCGCCACCGTCGGCCGCACGGTCAGCGACACCCGCAAGATCCGGTACGGCATCCGCGAGTTCTCGTACGAGTCGCACCTGCCGGTGGTGATCAGCCCGGCCGCCAAGCCGCCGCTGAACTTCCAGGACGGCAAGGCGGCGCAGACCGTCACGTTCGACCGGCAGCACAAGCGCTACGTACGGATCCAGGCCGGCGCCCGGGCCACGGGCTGGGGCGTGTCGATGTGGTCCCTTTCGGTCTCCGACGGAGACGGCGCCGACCTGGCGTTGAACAAGACCGCCACGGCGTCGTCGGCCGGGGACGGCTCGAGCCCGGCCGCGGTCGTCGACGGCGACCCGGGCACCCGGTGGAGCTCCGACTACCGCGACAACGAGTGGATCCAGGTCGACCTCGGCGCGGCGGCCGACTTCGACCGCGTGACGATCCTCTGGGAGCAGGCGTTCGCCCTGAACTACCGCGTGCAGGTGGCCGACGGCGAGAGCGGCCCGTGGACCGATGTGAAGGCGGTCGACAACGAGACGGCGCCCGGCAACACCGGCCGCCAGGTTGTCGAGGTGCCGGGTACCAGCGGCCGCTATGTCCGCGTCCAGGCCGGCAAGCGGGTCACGGACTGGGGCGTGTCGATGTGGGCCCTTTCGGTCCTGGCCGACGGCGACGACCTGGCCCGCGGCAAGACGGCGACGGCCTCGACGAGCGAATCGTCGAACCCGCCGGGCAACGTCACCGACGGCAATCCCCGGACGCGCTGGGCCTCCGAGTCGGCCGACAACCAGTGGATCCAGGTCGACCTGGGCGCGGTGGCCACGTTCGACCAAATTCGGATCGACTGGGAACAGGCGTACGCCAGGGACTTCGTCGTCCAGGTCTCGGCCGACGGCTCGTCGTGGAAGGACGTCAAGGCGGTCGACAACCGTGCGACCGAGCTGAAGATCAGCGTGAACGGTGTGCCGGTGTTCTGCCGTGGCGGTAACTGGGGCTGGGACGAGTTGTTGCGCCGTACTCAGCCGCATTTGCTGCGGGAGGCGGTGGCGATGCATCGGGACATGAACTTCACGATGATTCGTAACTGGATCGGCAGCAGTACCCGTGAGGAGTTCTTCGCGGCTTGTGACGAGTACGGGATTCTGGTGTGGAACGATTTCTGGGAGGCCGGGCCGTTCATCGAGGAGTCGGCCACGTACGACGCGATCGTCGCCGACACGATTCGCCGGTATCGGCATCATCCGAGCATCGCGGTGTGGTGTGGGGCGAACGAGCAGTTCCCGCCGCCGGCGATCGACGCCGGCCTGCGTAGGGCGGTGGCCGAGCTCGACCCGGAGATCGTCTATGTGCCGTCGTCGAACGCCGGCGTCGTCAGCGGCTCCGGCCCGTGGCACTGGATCGACCCGGTCACCTACCCGGACCCGAACGTCTACAAGAACGGGACGCTCGGCTTCCACACCGAGATCGGCATGCCCGTGGTGCCGCACCCGGAGACCCTGCGCAACCTCGCCGGCGACCAGCCCGCGTGGCCGATCTCCGAGGTGTGGGGCTACCACGACTGGGCGCTGATCGGGAACCAGCACGTCGGCGGCTACCAGCAGGCGATCGAGGAGCGGCTGGGGGTGGCGTCGTCGCTGGAGGAGTTCAGCGCTCGCGCTCAGTTCGTGAACTATGAGAGCCATCGGGCGATGTTCGAGGCGTGGAACTCGTCGTTGTTCGACAACGCGTCCGGGTTGTTGCTGTGGATGTCGCATCCGGCTTGGTACAGCACGGTGTGGCAGACGTATGACTATGACTTGGATGTCAATGGCGCGTATTACGGCGCTCGGAAGAGTTGCGCGCCGCGTCACGTGCAGGCGGATCCGGGTACGTGGCGGGTGCGGGCGGTGAACCACACTCCGTCGGCATTGATCGATGTGACGGTGACGGCGCGTGCGTACGACCTGGCGGGCAAGCCGCTGGGTCGGGAGCAGAGGCAGACACTGTCCGTGGCGGCTTCCGCGACAACTCCGGCGTTCACGGTTGCCGCGCCGCAGGGTCAACCGCTTCATGTGGTACGGCTGGAAATGCGCACCGCCAAGGGCGAACTCCTGTCGGAGAACACCTATTGGCGGTACACAAAACCGTCCGACATGCGGGCCCTGTCGACGATGGCGCGCACCAAGCTCGACGTGCGCACGGCATCGGCGGCCGGCGGCGTCACGGCAACGGTCACCAACCGGGGCCGGGCGGTGGCGGCGCTGGTCCGGGTCGCCCTGCGCGACGGCACGGGGGAGCGGGTCCTGCCGGCCGAGTACAGCGACAACTACTTCTGGCTGCTCCCCGGTGAGACCCGCAAGGTCGCCATCACCTGGCCGTCCCGGCTCGGTCGCCCTCGCGGTCTGAAGGTGACCGCCGAGGCGTACAACTCCTGAGAAACCCGCGGCCGGCGTCCCCGCCAGGACGCCGGCCGTGCCCGTGAGCAAACCGGGTTGCCCTTGAGGGAACAGCCGAGGCGGATGGCGGGAAGCGGGCGCGACGCGGTGGTTGACTGCTGCGCATGTCGAGTGATGTCGGGTGGACGGCGCTGTTGACCGCCTACAGCCGGCCCCAGGAGAGCCGCCGGGACGGCCGCCGCCTGGTGGAGGATCCGTACGCGGCGGAGTTCATCGCGGCCTACACCGGTCAGGTCCTCGATCCGGCGGGAGCGTTGCCCGACCTGGGGCCGGCCGGCGACCGGGGCTCGTCCTCGCTGTGGGCGGTGTTCGAGTTCTACATCCCGCAGCGCACCCCGTTCTTCGACCGGGCCGTCCGGCGGGCTCAGGACACCTGCCGGCAGGTGGTGCTGCTCGGTGCCGGGCTCGACACCCGGGCGTATCGGCTCGGTTTGAGCGCCGAGGTCACGGTCTTCGAAGTCGACCGGCCCGCCGTGTTCGCGTTCAAGGACCGGGTGCTGACCCAGCTGGGGGCCCGGAGCACCGGCCGGCGGGTCGAGGTGGCGGCCGACCTGGCCGCCGAAGGCGCCGGCGCGGCGCTGGTCGCCGCCGGGTCACCTGGCGGCAGCTGACCTCCAGTTGGGCGTACGGGCTGGTCGGCCAGCAGCCACCCGCGGTGCTGACCCGGCACGGCTGGACGCCCGGTGAGGTGACCGACCTGGCGACCCTGGGCCGCGCCACCGGACGAGCGGTCCCACCGGCGTTCGGCGCGCCCGGCGCGGGCCTGGTCTGGCTCTACGAAGGGCTCCGCGCCTAAGAATTGGTCCAGTAGAGGGCGCGGGCGAACTGCGCGTACAGGCCCTTCGGGTGGGCTCGGAACAACGGTTCGGTGCCGAACAGGACGGCTCGGCTGCCTCGGGCCGTGGTGCCGGAGACGACCGAGGCCTGGCCCGCCGCCTGGGACGGGCCACCCACGCCGGGAGCGGTGGGCAGCCAGTGTCCGGCGACGAGTGGGGTCTCGGCGTAGCGCTGTTCGACGGTGAACCCGGTGCCGGTGAACCACAGCGGCGAGTAGACGAACGAGTTAGGCGGTGAGTCCGTGCCGGTGACCTGGCCGGGGTTGCGGACGGCGACGACTCCGTTGGCGTCGCCGCGGCCCGCGACCGCGGTCGCCGGAAGCAGGCCGGCGGCCGCGTTGAACGTGGCGCCGGTGACGCCCCGGGTGACCACACCGCCGCGGCTGAGCAGGTCGTCGACCTGTGCCTGGGCGGCCTCGGTGAGCTGCGTGTAGTTCAGGCCGGAGGACACGACCAGGCCGGTCACCCCGGCCAGGCTCGCGCCGGCGTTGAGGGTGGCGGTGGAGACCGTTCGGACGTCGAAACCCATCTCGCGCAGCGCGAACAGCTCGTCGGCGGCCACGGCGGCGGCCAGCACCGGACGCGAGATCGGGGTGCCGGCGTGGCCGCGCGCGGCGGCCTCGAGACGTACCCCGAACCGGTCGGCGATCCACGCCGCACTGGCCGGGAGGACAACGGTGGCCGCGCCGTACAACCGCAATTTGATGCCCTCGTCGAGGAGGGCGTTGACGGCCCGGACGTCGGCCGGGTCCCGCAGTGTGAGAGCCAGCTCCCGGCTCTGGGGAACGGAGCTCGTCCCGGTGGCGACGGAGACGGGCGACGTGGCCACGCGCGGCGCCGCGGTGCGGCTGATGTCGACCGAGGCGCCCCAGAGCAGGCGATGGCTCCAGCCGGAGATGTCGTACATCTGGGGCACCAGCGAAGAGATGTCGCGTCCGGCCTCGAGCAGCACGTTGGCCAGGCCGCGCTTGGGCTGGTGCATGTCCACGACGTACGAGCCGGCCGGGTAGCGGCGGCCGTTCAGGGTGAAGCTCGTACGGGCCTCGGTGACCCGGACGTCGTGGGCGATCAGATGGTTGACCAGGCGCGCGGCGGCGGGTGCGGAACGCTGCCGGGCGCCGGCCGGAACGACGTAGGCCCGGGGGAAGGTCGTCGAGTAGCGGTCCTCGGGGCCGAAGCCGGGCACATAACCGTCGGGAACGGAACGCTGCGGCTCACCGGCCCAGCCGCGGCGGAACTGCTCGATCTGGCCGGCCAGCAACGAGGCCCGGTTCGTGTCGGCGTACGTCAGGGCCGCCTCGATCGTCGCGGCGGCGACGTCGGTGTTGACGCCCGCGCGGCGGCGCAGCTCCTCGACCGGCAGAGTGGTGTAGAGGTCCCGGTTGACCTGCAACGGAATCTCGACGGTGTGGCCGACCGCGCCCTGGTACATCGCGTACATCGGGGTGAAGATGGGTGGCCAGTCGTCCCAGTCACCGGGAGCGTAGTCCCGGAACGGGATGTCGGCGCGGGTGGTCTCGGGGTGTCCGAGGCGCTGGATCGCGGCCTCCATACCCAGGGCGTTCGGCAGGGCGTGCCTGATGTACAGGTCGTACTCGTAGTTCTGCCCGTGCGGCGGCGTGGCCGGCTCGATCAGCGTGGTGCCGGTGTAGCCGTGCTCGTCGAGCATGACGAACGGCTGGGTCCCGATGACGACGTCGCGGACAGCGCGCGACTCCGGCTGCGAGCTCGTGGCGTGGTCGCGGTTGATGTCGAAGCCGGCCCCGTTGACGCGGGTGCCGGCGATCCGCCCGTCCGGGTTGTTGGTCACCGTGACGTAGACCCGGCTGCGGGCCAGGAAAGCCTTGGTGGCGGCGTCGGTCGCGGTGGCCAGCCGCTCGATGACGCGCAGCGCGCCGTCGGTGCCCTCCCACTCGTCGCCGTGAATGTTCGCGTTGATCCAGACCGGCGTCTTGTACCCCCGGGCCAGCGACCGGTCGCGCTTGGCGGCGACCGGATCGTTCTCGATCAGCTCGCGCCACCGCTGCTGCCGGGCCGCCTCGGCCGCGGTCTCGGGTGCGGTGACCGTGACCAGATAGAGGTCCCGGTCGAGCGCGGAGTGCCCGACGACCTCGGCCGACACCCGGTCGGAGGCCTGCTGGAGGGCGTTCAGCCGAGGGGCGATGTCGTGGTACGGGATGAGGCCGAGCTTGATCGATCGGTCCTCCGGGTTCGCGGGGTAGACCCGCAACTCGTGCCGCCGCGGATAGCCCTGGCGCCCCGGCTTCCAGGCCGCGCCGGGCACGGCCGCCGACAGGATCCGCGCCGCCGCGCTGTCGGCGGCCGCTACCTCATTGCGCTCGGGCCCGTTCCCGAACTCCCGCGTCGAGCCCCGGTCGTCGGCGCGCGCGGGCGCCGAGGCGTGCGCGGGCACCGCCGAGGCGGTGATGAGCAGAGCCGCGCCGAAGCCCGCGGCGAGCCGTGACAGGTCCACAATGCACTATTACCCATCGACGTACGTGATTGGTAATACCGCTTGTGCCATTCGCCCGGCGGGATGGGCCCCGCCCTAGGCCAGCAGGGCCTCGCGCATCTCCTTGCCCGGGTTGAAGCCGCCGACGACGGCGGGGGAGTTCGGGTCGTAGACGTTGACGGTGTTGTTGCGGCGCATCAGCTCGCGGACGGGCTGGGGGAGGGGTGGCTCGTCGCTCATGGCCGCGCGCAGGTCGCGGGTGGTGCCGATGAGGCGGTGGGCGAGGGTCGCGGCGTCGGTGTCGGGGCGGACGCGGGCGAACTCCCAGCCGGCGATCGTCAGGTCGAGGATCTCGAACAGGTGGGCCAGCGGCGGGGCCGGGTCGGTGAGTTTCACCAGGCGCTTGGCCTCGGCGCCGATCGCCGCGACGGCGCCGCTGACCTGGATGTACGGGTGGAGGCCGCCGGGCAGGGCCCACAGGTTCCAGCGCAGGCGGCTGCCGGTCTCCCTCCACAGCGGACGGTAGTTGCGGCGGTCGACCGCGTAGCCGTACCCGGCGACCTGGGCGGCCACGTCGGCGTACGCGGCGTCGGCGAACTCCCGCACGACGCGGGCCGCGGCCAGCACCCCGTCGTCACCGCCGAGCTGGGCGGCGGCCGCGTCGGCCTGCTGCAGGAAGGTGCCGGGCACGTGCGGCCCGTAGCGGGTGCGGATGTCGTCGACAATGGCCTGCTGCTGGCCGGGGTCCTTCTGACTGCCGGACCCGCGCCGGAACCACCGCATGTCGCCTCGTTTTCGCTTGCAAAGGACGAAACCGCGGCAATGTTAGCCTGCCTCCTCCACCGGGCGTAGCCACCCGGCCAGCGCGGCCGCGTTCATCCGCAGGATCTCCACCGCGAGCCCGTAGTCGATGTGCGTGAGCAGGTCGTTCTCGCTGTGGATGGTGCCGTTGGCGCTGTCGTTGCCCTCGATGGTCAGCACCGCCGGGACGCCGGCCACGATGAACGGCACGTGGTCGCTGGCGAACGGGCTGAGCGACGTCTCCACCCGCAGCCCGGTGACGGCGCCGGCCGCCGTGGCCAGGTCGTCGATCAGCTGCCGCGAGACCGGGGCGCCCTCCAGCAGCACCCCGGGTTCGGGGCCGTTGCGGACGCCGATCATGTCCATGTTGAGGACGGCCCGGATCCGGCCGCGCTCGGCGGCCGGCAGCCCCGCCACGTACTGCTTGCTGCCGAACAGACCCTGTTCCTCGCCGCCGAACAGGATGAGCCGCAGGTCGTTCTCCCACTCGTGGCCGGCGAGGACGCGGGCCAGCAGCAGAAGGCCGGCCGCGCCGCTGCCGTTGTCGTCGGCGCCGGGCGCCTTCGTGCCGCCGGCCTGGTTGACCGAGTCGAGGTGGGCGGTGACGAGCACGGCGCCGCGGTCGGCGGCCGCCCGGCCCGGCCGGTCGGCGATGACGTTGGCGCTCTGCCCGCCGCCCACGCTGACCGGCTGGCGCGACGTCGCGTACCCCAGGGTCGTCAGCGCCATCTCGGCGCGGTCGGCCGCCTGGCGGAACCCTTCGCTGAGCGAGTGCCGCGTCTCCAGCTGGCAGATCCAGGTCAGGTCGCTTTCGTACGGCGGGCGCGTGACCCCTTCGAGCACCTTCGTGACCGCCGCGCTCACCGGCCCGACCCGCCGCTCCGGCCGGTCGACGACGACCGGATCGGGCGGCAGGGGCTCCACCCGCCAGCACGTGTCGTCCTTGCCGCGCAGCGCCTCGCCGCCCTCGACGACGAGATGCCGGCCGTGGTCGAGGATGACCGGCACGTCCGGGTGCGCGTCCTGGAAGGCCCGCCCCACCTGCGTGACCAGGGACAGCCCGGACGTCACGGAGCCGGTGCGCGCGCCCGGTGCGACCGGTTCGGCCTCCGCCGACCAGACCAGCGCCTGGTCGCCGAGGCGCACGCGGCGCCCGGAGGTGCGGCCGCCGGCTCCGGCCTCGTCGGCGGGCAGTACGGCCCAGTGAATTTTCGCGGTCATGCCGGCGACGATCCTCCTGCTGGTGCCGCCGGTTCAGTCACCTGGCCGACTCAGCGCAAGAGCGACAGGTCCACCGCCTCGTCGATGGCCCGCATGCCGGCGTCGTTCGGGTGCAGGTGGTCGCCGCTGTCGTACCGGGCGAGGTAGCGGGCCGGGTCGTCGGGGTCGTGGGTGGCGGCGTCGAGGTCGATCACACCGTCGCAGCCGCTGGAGGCGCCGCGGAGGAAGGCGTTCACCGCTTCCCGGCCGGCCTCACCCCGCGTACTCCAATAATCGGCGCCCTTGAACGGGGTGAGGGTGGAGCAGAGGACCCGCACGCCGGCGTCGTGGCTCCGGTCGATGACGGCGCGCAGGGCGGTGATCAGCTGCTCGCCGGAGGGGCTGTCGTCGCCGAGGTCGTTGATGGCGGCGTCGGAGAGGACGACCCATCTGACGCCCGGCTGGGAAAGCACGTCACGCTCAAGACGTTTCGGTACGCTCTCGCCGGCGCCGTCCCGGAGGAGTTTGTTGCCACTGATGCCGGCGTTGAGGACGCCGACCGTGCGGCCGGCGGTGCCCAAACGCCGCGCGAGCAGGTCGGGCCAGCGCCGGCCGGCGCCGAACGCGGAGTCGAAGCCGTCGGTGATGGAGGCGCCCAGCGCGACCACGGCGCCCTCGGCCGACGGATCGCGCACATCGAGCCCGGACAGGAAGAAGTAGCTGTCGACGGTCTCGGCGCCGGTGAGGGTGGCGCCGGCGGTCTGGTCGTTCGCGCCGACGTAGTTGTGCCGGTTCGCGAACGAGTGCCACGTGGTCGCCCGGCTCCCGTCGGGCAGGTAGGCGCTGACCGCGACGTCCGCGCTCGCCGGCAGGGCGAACGCGACCGGGTCGCTTTCGAGGCTCGCGCCCGCCGCCATCGTCGCCGTCGCGGCGCCGCCGAAGGTCACGGCCGTGGACGTGCTCGCGTCGATGGCGGCGTCGCCCTCGCTGAGCGCCAGGCGCACGTTCGCGAGGGTGAGCGGGGCATCGCCGAACTCGTTGGACAGCCGTAGGCGCACGGTCGAGCCGCCGATGCTGGTGCGCAGCACCTGACGTACGGTCTGCCGGCCGAACGAGCGGCCGCCGCTCTGCGCGGCCACGGCCCAGCTGCCGACCCAGTCCGCCGCCTCCGTTACCGGTGCGGCCGGCGTACACCCCGCCACGGCGAGGACCGCCAGAGCCGCCACCAGCATCTTCCCGACCATCGAGCCCACGGTACCGAGTCGATCATGTGGTACAGCGGTACTTCGCCCGCTCGCGAAGATCGAACCCCGGTAGCACGCAGACGCCAGAAAAGCCCGGTTCGTCCCCTTCCGGCAAGATGGCTCTGCTCCAGCTGGCTCCGCTCTTGCTGCCGGCGGGCGCAGCCGCACGCGGCGCTCCGGGCCGGTGCCAGCCGATTCTTGCTCAGGGGCGCCCATCCGGGGGACGCGGTGATCGCGCCGGCGCTGACCAGGCGTCTGCTGGACGAGACGGAAGACGCGCGACCACGTTCGGGCGGTCATTGTCGCGTACGACATGAATCTGACCTGACCCGGCGCGGGTTGAGCGACGCCTGTGTATGGTCAAACCGTAACCATTCGGGCTGATCGGGCGGCTGATCGTGGACCTCGACGTGCGGCCGGTGCCGGTGCGAGGGCTGACCGAGGCGGAGGGCGAGGCGCGCCGCCGCCGGGGCGAGGCCGACACCACCGGCAAGGGCGGCGGCCGCAGTTACGCGACCATCCGGCGTACCAACGTCTTCACGTTCTTCAATGTCATTCTGTTCGTGACCGGTGTCGCGCTGCTGTTGCTCCGGCGCTACGGCGACGCGCTGATCAGCGTCGGGCTCGGCCTCGTCAACGCCGTCATCAGCGCGCTTCAGGAGATCCGGGCCAAGCGCAAGCTGGACCGCCTGCAACTGCTCGACCGGGCCATGGTCGTCGTGGTGCGCGACGGGCGCGAGATCTCCGTCGCGCCGGACGCGGTCGTTCGCGGCGGCCTGGTCCGGGTGCCGGGCGACCGCGGCCGCGGCGGTGGTGGTCGCGGCCGCTCCGCTCGGTGACCAGCGTCTCCCGCACCTCCGCGAGGTCGTGACCGCCGAGCGGCAGCACCTCGTCGACGGTCAGTTTGCCGGTGGTGAGGGTGCCGGTCTTGTCGGCGCAGACGACGTCCACATTGCTCACCGACTCGATCGCGTTCACCTGCTGCACGAGGGCGCCCTGACCGGCGGAGCGGGCGGCGCCGGCGGTGTAGGCGACGGCGATGAGGAAGAACAGGCCGTACGGGACCAGGCCGGAGAGGACGCGCCCGGTTCGGTCGGTCAGCTGGTCACGAAGGCGGGCGAGCCCGCGGGATCCCCGGCTCTTCACCGCGCCGACCGAGACACCCAGCTCGGCCGCGGTCCCCTGTTCGGAGAAGCCCAGCCAGTACCGCAGCACCACCACCGCCCGCATGCGGGCCGGGAGCGTGGCCAGCGCGCTCAGGACCACCTGCCGGTCGTCGGCGCCGGCGTACTGGTCGGCGCCCGCCCGGTCGGGCACCACCGGATCGCGCCGGGCCGACCACGGCGAGCGCCACCAGCTCGTCTGGAGGTTGACCATCGTGCGCCGCGCGTACGCCTCCGGGTTCTCCCGCCGCAGCCGGTCCCAGCGCAGGTAGACGCGCGTCAGCGCCTCCTGCGCCAGATCCTCGGCCTGCGCCGGGCTGCCGCACAGCAGCACGCCGAACCGCAGCAGGCGAGGCCCGCTCACCGCCGCGAACGTCGTGAAATCACCGTCGTCCATTCATCCTCCCGCTCCCCAACGCGGGACCCTCGCCAAAGGTTGAGATGCTGTACGCATGACAGCGCTCCGCATTCGCACGGGTGGCACCGAGTCACCGACTGTCCTGTTGCTGCACGGCCTCGGCGCCACCGCCGACGTGTGGACAGGGCTGCCGGACGAGCCCGGCACTCCGGCGTGGATCGCGCCCGACCTGCCCGGCCACGGCGGCTCCGCGCCTCTTCCCGAGTACTCCTTCGCCGCGGTCGCCGAGGCGGTGGCCGGCCTGATCGACCCCCGAGGGACGGTCATCGTGGGGCACTCTTTCGGCGGGGTGATCGCCCTGCAACTGGCCACGGAACCGGGTGTGCGCGCCGTCATCGGCCTGGGCATCAAGGTGTCGTGGTCGGACGAGGAACTGGCCAAGGCGGCCGCCCTCGCGCGGCGGCCGGCGCAGGTGTTCCCCACCCGCGAGGAAGCGGAACGCCGTCACCTGCGGGTCGCCGGCCTCGCCGGCGAGGTGCCGGAGACCGCCGTCGTCGAGGTCGAGGGCGGCTGGCGTACGACGTTCGACCCGCGCGCCTTCGCCGTCGGCGCGCCGCCGGTGGAGTCGTTGCTGGCGGCCGCGCCGGTCCCGGTGATCCTGGCCCGCGGCGAGCGCGACCCCATGGTGTCGGCCGCGCAGATCGAGGCTCTCGGGGTGGAGCCGCACGACCTGCCGGGCCTCGGCCACAACGCGCATGTCGAGGACCCGGCCGTCGTACGCACGCTGCTGTCTAGGGTTTGACCCCGAGCACCGCCCCGTTGGCGCCGGGCGCGTCGAACCGGACCGTGCGGATCGCGGCGAAGCCGGCGCCGGCCAGCCACTGCTCGTACTCCACATCGGAGTAGTTGCGGCCGCCGACGGTCTCCACCAACATGTTCATGCCCATCAGCGCGGCCGCCGCCGGCCCGGTCCGGTCGGCGTCGAGCAGCAGCTCCGAGACGATGACGAGCCCGCCCGGCTCCAGCGCCGCGTGAGCCTTGGCCAGCAGCTGCCGGTTGGTCGCCTCGTCCCAGTCGTGCAGGATCATGCTGAGCAGCACGACGTCGTACCCACGCGGCAGTTGCTCGTCCTTGCGGAAGTCGCCCGGCGCCGTCGCGATCCGATCGCCGAGACCGGCCGCGGCGGCCTTCGCCGCGGCGATCTCACACACGTGAGGCAGATCGAGAACCGTCGCTTGCAGGGTCGGGTGGATCCGGCAGAGTTCTATGGGGTACGCCCCGGAGCCGCCCCCGACATCAAGCAGCCGCCTCCGCCCGGTCAGGTCGACCGCCGCGCTCAACGCCCGCGCGGTGAACAGCGACGTCGAGTACATGGCGTCCCAGAACGTCGACAGCATCGCCGGATCGGCGGTGTCGAACATGGACTCCTGGGTCGCCGGATCCCAGGTGAGCGGCCGGTCGGTGCGCAGCGCCTCGCCGACCCGGTGCCACGGCAGATAGGTGCGCCGGTCGCAGTAGGTGACCTGGCCGCCGAAGTAGTACGGCTTCCCCCGCACCAGGAACTCCTCGGCCAGCGGCGAGTTTCGGTAGCCGTCGCCGTCGCGTTCCAGCAGGCCGAGCGAGGCGCAGGCGGCCAGCAGCAGGTCGGCCGGGCGCTCCGGAAGGCCGATCTCCTCCTTGGTCAGGGTGCGCCCGCCCGCGAGCCGTGTGAAGAGGTCCAGCTCCACCGCGGCCGCGAACGTCTTGAAACTCCAGAACCCGGTGACGAGCTCCATCAGGGGTGTGGGCGTCAACATCCATCGATCATGTCGTCAGGACGAGCTTGCCCGTCACCCGCCCCTCGGCGAGCCGGCGCATGGCCGTGGGCGCCTCGTCGAGCGGGTAGGAACGTTCCAGCGGGGGATCGGTGAGCGCGGCCAGGGCCTCGAGGTCGGCCCGGCGGGTCAGGGCGAGGGGTGCGCGCAGCGTCTGCCGGGTGAAGGGGGAGACGGCGAGAAGCTGAAGGCTGCGCTCCAGGCCGCCCAGGAAACGGCCGCCGTCCTCGCCGCCGGCGATGGCCAGGGTGCCGCGCGGCTTGAGCAGTTTGCGCAACTCGGCCAGGGGACGGTTGCCGCCGCATTCGACGATCAGGTCGTAGCGGCCTTCCAACGGCGTCGTGGCGTAGTCGACGACCGTGTCGGCCCCGAACCCCTTCACCGCCTCGATCTTGCCGGCGCTGGTGGCGGCGGTGACCCGGTCGCCGCGCGCCTTGGCCAGCATGACCGTGAACGCGCCGACCCCGCCGCCGGCCCCCAGAACCAGAACGTCACCCCGGCCCTTGGCCAGGACGAGGCGGGCGGTGGCACCCGAGGTGGGCATGCAGGCGGCCTGATCGAAGCTCAGGTGCTCGGGCTTGCGGAAAAGCTTGGCGGGCTTGGCCGTGGCGAACTCGGCCCAGGTGGAGCGGCCCGACCCGTACACCTCGTCGCCGGGCTTGAACTCGGTGACCTCGGCGCCGACCGCCGCGACCCGGCCGGCCAGATCCATGCCGATCGTGCGATGACGCGGCCGGCCGAGGCCGAACCCGAGCCGGGCCACCAGCGGCAGGCCGGTCATGGCATGCCAGGCGCCGCGGTCGACCCCCGCCGCGCACACCTCGACCAGCACCTCCCGTCCGCCGGGCGCCGGCCGGGCGACCTCGTCGACGCGGAGCACACCGGCGTCGCCGTACACGTCCTGAACGATGGCTCTCATGTCTGTTCACCTTCCGGGTACTGGAACACGTCGTCGAGGCCCACGCCGAACACGCGGGCGATCTGAAAGGCCACCTCCAGCGACGGCGAATACCGCCCCTGCTCGATGGCGATGACGGTCTGCCGGGTGACACCGATCCGGTCGGCCAGCTGTGCCTGCGTCATCTCACCGTGCGCGAAACGCAGCGACCGGATCGCATTGGTGATGCGGGTCGGTTTCACCACGGGTGGAACCCGCGGCGGTAGGCGACGATCCGGGCGGCCGAGCCGAGCACGGCGCTGAGAACGAACGACAGGTAGATGACGTTGGCGATCCAGAAGTACCGCGCCTCGGCGAAGGCCAGCAGCATGGCGGCCACCGCGCCGGCCACGACCAGCGACTGCCCGATGTGGTCGCCGAACCGGGCGATCTCCCGGTCTCGCTGGTCGGTCTGCCGATCCTTGCCGAAGAACATCCCCACGACGATGTTGACCACGATCCCACCGCCGACGGTCCAGAGGGCGGCCGCCACGTACCCGACCCCGGCGGCCAGCAGCACCAGATAGATCCCATAGCCCAGAACACTCGTCACGGCGAGGCTCCAGGCCCTTTTCTCCTCGAGAGGCATGCCTACGAATGTAAAAGATCCACGACATCGAGTCAAAGATGTTTTACACGGCCCTCAGTGTGCTCTCAGGTCACCTCACCTGCGGAACGCGCCGGCGCGGTAAGCCTCCTCGAGGACCCCGCCCCATCTCGTCCGCCGCCTCGGACGAGAGCCGCATGATCGCTCGCTGATCCGGCTCGCACTCGAGCCACCACTGAGCCCAATCAGGCCTTTGATCGGCGAGTGCCTCCGGGTCTGGTGGGCGGCTCAGCGCCACGTCGAGGAACGACAGGAACGCCGCCCCTTCGGAGTTCCGGTGCAGTTGCTGCCGTCGAGTCTCAGTGAGGAACAGGTACATGCCGTCCGCGGTCCGCAGCTTGCCGAGTGCCTGCCGCATCGCGGGGACGCCGGGCGCCTTCTCCGCCCCGAGCGCGCAGACCGCGCGGCGATCGCGGCTCATCAGCCAGATCTCTCTGAGCCATGCGATGGTCAGCGCGGCGATACTCAGAACAAGACCGGCGACGAGAGCAGGCCGGTATCGCCAAGCCAGGATGCCGACGCCTACGACGACCAGCGTCACCACGGGCGTCCACGGCGTCAGAAGCACCGTACGAAGAATGGTCCTCAGCCGGGCGAGGTCGTACGAGGAACGGTGGAACAAGCCGGTCTGAAGGCTGCGCACCGCCGCCGCGAGCGTCGCCGCCGAGGCCAAGGTCACGAAGGTGGGATCGCCCCGATGACTCCCCAAGGCCTCGCCCAGCGGTGCCGAGATCGCCGCGGCGACTGTTCCGATTCAGAAGCGCCAGTGCCACGACCGGGGTCGTCGCCCCCATCCTCAGCCGGTCGGCCTCCGCGACGAAGGGCAGGACCAGGGCGATTCCGAGCGGGGCGACGAGAGCCTGGCGGATCTCGGGTTCGAGCGTCGCCACCCCCGGCCCGACGCGGCGGACCTGACGGTACGCCTCATCCCGGATCCACAAGCTGTCGCTGGCGAACGCCCGCGCGAGGTAGCCGATCGCCTGGTCCGCACCAGCCGCCGCGCAGAGTTCGATCACCCACTTCTGATCCAGCCGGCCACCTTCCGACCACGCCCGGCTCAGGATCCTGTTCGCCGCCCTGCTCACCGCGTGCTGTGCGATGTCCTCCGGGGTGAGGGCATCGGCCATCAGGTCCAGCAGGTAGAGCGCTCCCGACGGCCAGAACGTGGACGGGTCGCGTGCCGCCGTCCAGAGCCGCCGCTCGATCGCGGTCAGCAGGTCGACGGAATGCTCCACCCGTTGGGTCTGCGGAACCACGACCGCGGTCTCCCGCCAGCGTCCGTCGCTCAGCAGCTGGGCCGGCGTCACCGCGCTTTCGTCGCGGATGACCGCACAAGTCGCGAAGTGCTCCTGAAGGCGCCGATGCGAGAACGTGACCCTGTCCCGGGCCTCGGCGTCCGCGTAACGGGTGAGATGGCAATAGAGCAGCGCGTCGATCGCCGACTCGACCTCGTCGGCTGAGAACGCTGTCTGTTTCACGAGGCGCGCGGAGACCACGGACCGGCTCGCGGACAGACCGAGACCCGGGTCGGCGAGCATCAGGAAAGCGAGCTCCTCGGCCACCGTCCGGGTCGTGCCGACGTCCACCGCGAAGCGGTTCTCGATCCTCTCCCGGTCGCGGGCCAGCCGCGACCGCACGTAGCTTTCGATCACCGCGTGCGTGCTCTGTGGCAGCGACCCGGTGGTCCGCACGTCCTCCCACAGCACCGAGGCCAGCCTGGCCCGCCGGCGAGCTTCGCGCGACGGCGGGGGCGAAGAAGCCGGTGGCGGGGGCGGTGCGGTCGCCAGCGCGACGATGACCAGCGCCGCGACTACGAGCGCCAGGATCAGCCAGGGTCACCACGGGTCCTCCGTGAAGAACGGCGGCACCTTCTCCGACGCGAAGTTGATGACCAGGCCCCGGACGGTGCCCAGAACCGCCGAGATCAATATGACGACCAGCAGGGAACGCCGCACCGCGCACCTCCTCCGGCCGCGACCGTATCAATGGCATTTGATCTCGCTCCCGGGTTGCCGCCGCAAACGTTTGAGGTGAGGATCGATCTCATCCCCCAGGGTTGGAGGCGGTTTCGTTGTCCCTGCTCACCGCGCTCGACCGCCAGCACACCGTGGCGCCGGCCGGGTACAGCCGGTGGTTGATCCCGCCGGCGGCGCTCTCCGTGCATCTGTGTATCGGGCAGGTCTATGCGACCAGCGTGTACAAGAACTCGTTCATCGCGCACTTCGACGCCAGCCAGACGGCGATCGGCGTCATCTTCAGCATCGCCATCGTCATGCTGGGCCTGTCGGCGGCCGTCGGCGGCACGTGGGTCGAGGCGAACGGCCCCCGCAAGGCCATGTTCGTCTCCGCCTGCTTCTGGGCGGCCGGCTTCCTCGTCAGCGCCCTCGGCATAGCCACCGGGCAACTGTGGCTGGTCTACTTCGGGTACGGCTTCCTCGGCGGCATCGGCCTGGGCATCGGCTACATCTCGCCGGTCTCCACGCTGATCAAGTGGTTTCCCGACCGCCCCGGACTCGCCACCGGCCTGGCCATCATGGGCTTCGGTGGTGGCGCTCTGATCGCCAGTCCGGCCTCAAGACAATTGCTTTCCCTGTACGACTCGGACTACGACCCGAACGTGGCGACCTCAGTGGCCTCGGGTCACGCGCTGGTGCTGCTGTTCCTGACCCTCGGCATCGGCTACTTCCTGATCATGATGTTCGGCGTGGCCAACATCCGCGTACCGGCCGAGGGCTGGAAGCCGGCCGGCTGGAATCCCGCCTCCGTCCGCGAGAAGCCCCTGGTCACCACGGCCAACGTCTCGGCCGCGAACGCCATCCGTACCAAAGCGTTCTGGCTTCTGTGGATCGTGCTGTTCTGCAACGTGACCGCCGGCATCGGCATCCTCGAACAGGCCAGCCCGATGATCCAGGACTTCTTCCGCTCCGACGGCGTCTCGACGGTCAGCGTCGCCGCGGCCGGCGGCTTCGTGGGCGTCCTGTCGCTGTTCAACATGGCCGGCCGTTTCGCCTGGTCGTCGACGTCCGACCTGATCGGCCGCAAACCCATCTACATGGTCTACCTGGGCGTGGGCATGGTCCTCTACCTGCTCCTGGCCCTGGTCGGCGACGTCGCGACGGCCCTGTTCGTCCTGCTGGCCGGCGTGATCCTGTCCTTCTACGGCGGCGGCTTCGCGACCGTACCGGCGTACCTGAGAGACCTGTTCGGCACCTATCAGGTGGGCGCGATCCACGGCCGCCTGCTGACCGCCTGGTCCGCCGCCGGCGTCGCGGGCCCGCTGATCGTCAACGGCTTCCTCGACCAGCAGGGCAAGCCCGGCACGCTGACCTCCTCGGCCTACCAGCCGGCCCTGCTCACGATGGTCGGCGTCCTCGCCGTCGGCTTCATAGCCAACCTGCTGATCCGCCCGGTCCCGTCCACCTACCACGAGCCCGCGTCCACCCCGGCCGCGAAGGAGGCCGCCGCATGACCACCGACAACACCACCACGACCAGCACCCTCCGCCTGGTCCTGTCCTGGCTGCTGGTCGCCGTGCTGCTCGGCTACGGCATCATCCAGACCGCGATGACGGCCGCCAAACTCTTCGACTAGTAGGCGCTTTCCACAGCATCCAGACCGGCTGGTGCCGGTCTGGATGCTGCTCTCGTCCTCGTCTCTCGCAAGTCATTCAAAATCATCGATCGAGGAGATCCAGCAATCGCTGGGCTTGACGGTCGTCGGTTCCCGGCGGATTCCGGCGTACGGAGGACCCGTCCGGCCGAAGCAGCCACAGCCAGAACATCGCCCACAGGCGCCGCGCCGCCAGCAGCCGGGCCTGATCCACGTCGAAGCGGCGGCAGAGGTCATCAGCGTCGATACCGCGCCAGGACAGATGTTCGCTCATGATGGCCAGCTCGGTCGCGGGATCCGAGACGGCAGCGTCCTCGAAGTCCACGATCCAGACCTGACGGCCGTCCCACAGGTAGTTGGCGAAGTTCGGATCCCGGTGCCCGAGAACCAGGGTCGCCGGACGACGGCGCAGCAATGCCGGATCCTCCGTACGCCACCAGAGCTGCGCCGCGTCGTACGCACGCGCCGCGACCCGGCCGGTGGGGCGGGGTGCGCCGGTGAATCGACGAGCGAAGTCGAGGTCGTCAGACCAGGGACCCAGCTCGGCCAGACCGCGGGGCGGCACGGCCCAGAGCCGCGTGACCGCGTCGACCACGCCGGCCAGCTGAACCTCGGTCGGCTGATCAGTCAGCGGATCGCCGGGAACCCGCGACATGGTGACCGTCGGCGGCCGATCGTCGAGTCTGGCCTCAACCGGACAAGGAGCCAGAACGCCCCCGTGCTGCTGGATGTCACCCAGGGCGGCCCACTCACGCCGATGCTCACCGCGGTCCCATGACGCATACCGCTTCACGACGGAGTCTCCGCGGAACGCCAGATCATGAGTCTGCACCACGGCCGGCAGCCTAGCCTCCCACCGGAAGCGTGCGTCGCCTCGTTTCCCCATGCGGCCGCCGGCCCGGCTCGTCCTGACCCCCGATCGAGCGCCCGCGCGGCCGGCCGCACAAGCGCGATGGAGGCGGGCGTCGTGCGCAGCGGCTCCTCCCCACACGAATAGTGACGGTGCCGCAAAGTGTGGGCGCGCTGTGTCGCTGAATCCCCTATTCACGATTCTTTATTTGGCATGATCCTTTCTTTGTTTTCGATCTTCGGCGTACGGGATAATGGTTCATGGCGCAGCTGGAGTTCTTTTCTAGGTCTGAGATATCGGCGATGCGTGACTGGTCCGGTGTGCCGAGTCATGCGCCGGACATGGTGGAATTCCGGCGTGTTCAGGCGGAGCGGAGGCGGTGGGGCCTCAAACGGCGTCATGCGTTGAAACTGTGTCGATTGCATGGCTGTTCGCGGTTGTGCGGGGAGTTGGGCTTACACGATGCGATCGAGCGGATACCGCCACTGCTGTGGGACGACGAGCTCACGTGTGCGCGGCGACCGGATCTGGGTGGCCCGGCCGGCGCCGGTGGTCATCCGCACGGCGCGCCGCAGACTGTGTTCGCCGGCCGGCCGCAGAAACCAGTGGGAGCCGAGCCGGCAGCGCGGACCGAGAGCGCGGCACCGGTCGAGGTGGCAACGCACCCCGAGTCGGCGGCCCGGGCCGAGGTAGTGGAGCAGCGCGAGCCGACGACCCGGGCGGCGGCGAAGCCGGGGTCGGCACTCCGGGCCGGGGTGGCGGTGCTGTGCGGGTCGGTAGTGCGGACCGAGAGCGCGGCTCCGGCCGAGGCGGTAACGCACCCCGAGCTGGCGGTCCGGGCCGAGGTAGTGGAGCAGCGCG
>NZ_JBEZGO010000023.1:0-107799 GCF_040650035.1 Actinoplanes sp. NPDC048796
CTCATAGCCGACCTCGTCGACGAGCTCGGCGCAGGCGTCGAGCATGCGTTGGACCCGGGCCACGCTTCTGCCCTGCACCGGAACCCGGCGCAGGGGCCCGGTGGTGACGGTTGGTGTCGACACGCGTCGCCACTCCCTCTCAGCAGTGATAATCGGAACGTTACTCGGATCAACGAGCGAGAGGCATCGACGGGACGCGCGGGACACGCCGCTTTCCCGGTTTTGTGCGACTGTGCGCTCGTACGGAGGACAAAGCCATCATGACGACCCCCCTGAACGCCCGTCGCTGGATCAACTGGGGCGGCAACCAGCAGGCCATCGCCGCCGACGTCCTGACCCCTGGCACTGTCGACGAGGTGGCCGCCCACGTCAAGGACGCGTCGGGAAACGGACGCAAGGTAAAGGCCGTGGGCAGCGGCCACTCATTTACCGCCATCGCTGTCGCTAATGATCAGCGAATGGTGCTTCATCGCCTGAACGAACTGATCTCGGTCGACGGCGATCTCGTCACCGTGCAGGCCGGTATGCCACTGGCCAAGCTGAACGCCCTGCTGGCCGAGCACGGGCTGGCGATGCCGAACCTCGGCGACATCGACCAGCAGACGGTCGCCGGCGCGATCTCCACGGGCACCCACGGCACCGGCGAGAAGCACTGCACGCTGGCGTCCTGCGTGGAGGCGGTCACGCTGGTCACCGGCTCGGGCGAGGTGCTGACGGCCGGTAAGGACGACGAGATCTTCCCGGCCACCCGGATCGGGCTGGGCGCGCTCGGGGTTCTGGTCGAGGTGACGCTGCGCTGCGTGCCGGCGTTCACGCTGCTGGCCGACGAGCGGCCGATGGCGCTGGCCGACGTGCTGGCCGGACTCGAGGAGTGGATTCCGAGCAACGACCACGTCGAGTTCTACTGGTACCCGTACACGGACCGGGCCCAGCTCAAGCGCAACAACCGGGTGGCCGAGCACGACCGCCCGCTGTCGCCCTTCCGGGGCTGGCTGGACGACGAGTTCCTGTCGAACACGCTGTGGGAGGGTGTCTGCCGGCTCGGCAAGGCCGTCCCGGCGGCCGTGCCGACGATCCAGTCGGTCGCGGCCCGCGCGCTCACCGCCCGCACCTACACGGAGCGTTCGGACCGCGTTTTCTGTACGCCTCGACGGGTGCGTTTCACCGAGATGGAGTACGAGGTTCCGCGCGCCGCCCTGCCCGAGGTGCTGGCCGCGCTGCCGAAGATCATCGACGGGCTGCCGTTCCGGGTGCAGTTCCCGGTCGAGGTGCGCTTCACCGGGCCCGACGACGTCTGGCTGTCGCACGGATACGGCCGCGAGTCGGCGTACATCGCGATCCACCAGTACTCGGGCGTCGACTACGAGCCGTACTTCCGGGCCATGGAAGCCGTCTGCCAGCCTCTGGGCGGGCGCCCGCACTGGGGAAAGCTGCACTACCGGACGGCCGAGGACCTGCGCCCGGTCTACCCGAAGTTCGACGACTTCCTGGCCGTACGGAACCGGCTCGACCCGGCCCGGGTCTTCGCGAACGACTACCTGGACCGGGTGCTCGGAGCCTGAGTCCTACTCGGCGGAGGCGGCGGCCTTTTTCGGCGCCGCCTTCTTGGGAGCGGCCTTCTTGGCGGCGGTGGCCTTCTTGGCCGGCGCCGCCTTTTTCGCGGGCGCCTTCTTGGCCGCCGGCTCGGCCGTCTTGGCCGCGGCCTTCTTGGTGGCCTTCTTCTTCGGGGCCGGGCCCTTGGCGCGCTTCTCGGCGAGCATCTCGGACGCCTGCTCGACGGTCAGCTCCTCGGGCGTCTGGCCCCGGCGCAGCGACGCGTTGTACTCGCCGTCGGTCACGTACGGGCCGAAGCGGCCCTCCTTGATCACCATCGGCTTCTCGGTGACCGGGTCGGGACCCATCTCACGCAGCGGCGGCTTGGCCTCGCGGCGCTGCCGGGTCTTGGGCTGCGCAAGCAGGGCCAGGGCCTCGTCGAGGGTGACCGTGAAGAGACGGTCCTCGTTCTCCAGCGACCGGTAGTCGGTGTCGCGCTTCACGTACGGTCCGTAGCGGCCGTTCGCCGCCGAGATCTCCTTGCCCTCGGCGTCGACGCCGAGCACGCGCGGCAGGGTCAGCAGCTTGAGCGCCTGCTCGAGGGTGAGCTCGTCCGGCACGTGCGACTTGAACAGCGAGGACTTGCGGTCACCGCTCTGCACGTACGGACCGAATCGCCCGGATTTGAGCTGGACGCTCTCCCCCGTCACCGGGTCGTCGCCCAGGGACCGCTCGCCGCCACCGCCCAGGTAGAGCTCGTCGATCTTCTCGGGGGTCAGCTCGTCGGGCGCGATGCCCTCGGGCAGCGAGGCGCGGTCGCCCTGCGTCTCCTCGTCGGCGCCGGGCAGGCGGCGCTCCAGGTACGGTCCGTAGCGGCCGACCCGGACCACGACGTGGCGTCCCTGCTCGTCGGTGAAGAGCGGGATCGAGTTGACCGAGCGGGCGTCGATCGCGCTCAGGTTCTCGGTGACCATCTTCTTCAGGCCGCCGGCCTTGGCGATCGAGTCGTCCGCGCCGGGCGTCTGGCTGCCGAAGTAGAAAGAGGTCAGGAAGTCGAGCGCGGCGTGGTCGCCACCGGCGATGTCGTCGAGCTGGCTCTCCATCGAGGCCGTGAAGTTGTAGTCGACCAGGCGCGGGTAGTGGCCCTCGAGCAGGCCGATCACCGCGAAGGCCAGGAACGTCGGGATCATCGCCTGGCCGCGCTTCTCGACGTACCCGCGGTCCTGGATCGTCCGCATGATCGACTCGTAGGTCGACGGTCGGCCGATGCCCAGTTCCTCCAGCGCCTTGACCAGCGACGCCTCGGTGTAGCGGGCGGGCGGCGAGGTGTGGTGGCCGACCGCGGCCAGCTCCTCGGCGCTCAGCGGCTGGTCCTTGACCAGGGTCGGCAGGCGGCGCTCGGCGTCCTCGGCCTCGGCGTTCTCGTCGTCCGAGGACTCCACGTACGCCCGCAGGAAGCCCGGGTCGGTGATCGTCTTGCCGGAGGCGGCGAAGTCGACCTCCTCGTTCGCGGTGGAGATCGCGCGGATCCGCACACTCACCGAGTTACCGACGGCGTCGGTCATCTGGGAGGCGATGGTGCGGCGCCAGATCAGCTCGTACAGCTTGAACTCGTCGGTGGAGAGCTCGTTGGCGACCTCGCCCGGCGTCCGGAAGTTGTCGCCGGCGGGGCGGATGGCCTCGTGCGCCTCCTGCGCGTTCTTCACCTTGCCGGTGTAGCGGCGCGGCTGCGGCGGCACGTTCGACGGGCCGTACAGCTCGGCGATCTGCCGGCGGGCCGCGGTGAGCGCGGTCTCCGACAGGTTGACCGAGTCGGTACGCATATAGGTGATGTACCCGTTCTCGTACAGCTTCTGCGCCGTGCGCATCGTCTGCGAGGCGGAGAACCGCAGCTTGCGGGCGGCCTCCTGCTGAAGCGTCGAGGTGATGAAGGGCGCGTACGGGCGGCGGCGGTACGGCTTCTCCTCCACCCGGGTCACGGTGAACGGCCGGTTGTCGAGGCGGGCGGCCAGGCCGCGGGCGCCGTTCTCGTCGAGGTGAACCACGCCGGCGCCGGGCTTGACCTGGCCCGTGGTGGGCTCGAAGTCCTTGCCGGTGGCGATCCGGTCGCCGTCGAGCGCGATCAAAGTGGCGTTGAAGTTGCGGGGGCCCTCGATCTGGCCCTGCACGGCCAGGGTGGCCAGGATGTCCCAGTACTCGGCGGAACGGAACGCCATGCGCTGGCGCTCCCGCTCGACCACGATGCGGGTGGCCACCGATTGGACACGCCCGGCGGACAAGCCGGGCATGACCTTCTTCCAGAGGACGGGGCTGACCTCGTAGCCGTAGAGGCGGTCGAGGATGCGGCGGGCCTCCTGCGCGTCGACCAGGTCGCGGTCGATCTCGCGCGGGTTGGCCACGGCGGCCTGGATGGCCGGCTTGGTGATCTCGTGGAAGACCATCCGCTTGACCGGGACCCGCGGCTTGATCGTCTCGACCAGGTGCCAGGCGATGGCCTCGCCCTCGCGGTCCTCATCGGTGGCGAGGAAGATCTCGTCCACTTCCTTCGCCAGCTTCTGCAGCTTGGCGATCTGGGCCTTGCGGTCCTGGGAGACGACGTACAGCGCGTGGAAGCCGTTGTCGACGTCGACGCCGAGGCGGGCCCACGACTCGCCCTTGTACTTGGCGGGCACGTCGGCTGCCTTGCGGGGCAGGTCACGGACATGGCCGAAGGAGGCCTCGACGAAATAGTCGGGGCCTAGATAACCGGCGATCGTCTTGGCCTTCGACGGAGACTCGACGATGACCAGACGGGTCGTCCTGGCGTCACTCGGCACGGCACTCCCACACTTCGAACTTGTCGTTCCTCAGCGTTCCGCCATCAGGACCGGCGGAGCACAGACTTTCAACGTAACGCGCCGGACGAGCACCCATTCCCTCCGCACCCTGAAGTCGGATGGTAACGGTCCGGCCACCGCACGCGTCCGACGGCGACACCGTACACCGGGAACATGCCGTCGTGTCGGACACAATCCAGGAAGATCACGCACCCGCGCCCCGAGGCCAGAGGTCTTCCGGCGCGGCCGGGGGTCGCTCACCGACCAGCTCGGCCAGCCGGGCGACCCGCTTCTTACCCTTGATCAGATACTGACGGCCGTCGTCCGACAGCCGGCCCGCGAGACCGGCTCGGACCAGCGCCGCGTCGATCTCCGTGACGTCCTTCTCCGGGTCCAGACCCAGCGCATATCCCCCCGGAAGGGGTTCACCCGCGGCGGCGACCCAGAGCCGCAGCCGCGGGCCGCTGAGGAAGAGTTCGGCGGCGGCCTCCGGCCAGGCCTTGGCAAGACCGTTCAACCTTCGGGAGTACGCCGTGAGCACCTCGAAACGGGGTCTCGGCTCGGGCGGCTCATCCACTTCCGTGATTTGCGCCTCGGTCGGCTCGTCGTCGCCCGTTTCCTGAGGCGTCGTCCCCGGCTCGCCGGAATTGTCGGTTTCGCTGGCCTCGACCGGCCGCCAGTTGACCACCAGCCCCCGGCTGACCAGCTCGGCGACCAGCACGTGCACCCGCCAGGCGGCGTCCACGACCACCGAGACCCGGGCCGTGCCGCCCATCCGGCCCAGCCGGCCCGGCCCGGCGAGCAGCCCGGCCAGGTCACCGGGCGACGGCTCGGTCGTCTCGGCCCCGAAGATCGGAAGCTGCCGGCCCGCCTCCGCAGCCGGCCCGGGCGGACGCTGCGGCGGCTGTTGCCGGCGCTTGGCAGCCGGGACCGGCGCGGGCAGAACCTCGCGCGGGATCAGCGGCCACCCCGTCTCGGTCATCTCACCGGCACTCGGGCACTTCGTCGAAGGCGGCCTGCAGCTCCTGCGAGTTGAGCTTGCTCGTGTCGAGGCCGCTCGCCTGGTAGTCGCTCTGCAACTGGGAGACGACCTGGGTCACCTGCTGATAGAAGGTCTCGGCGGGGGCCGTCGGCAGGCCCTGGATGCCGCCCTTGGCCTTCGCGTAGGCGTCCCGCATCGCGGACAGGGAGCCGAGGAAGCCATCGGCGATCTTCTGACCGTCGTCCACGTCGGGCACTCCCGCTTTCTGCACTCCGGCGCGGGCACGCTCGCTCGCGTCCTCGGCGCCGGCGAACAGCCGCGACAGGTTCTCCTTCGCCTGATTCGGCGTGGTGGCGGTCTCCATCTGCTGCTGGGTACGGGTGGCCAGCGAGCCGATCTCGCTGCGCCACGGCTCGAGCGTGGTGCAGACGGAGGTTGCCCAGGCGCGGGCGCTGTGCGCGCCGGAACAGGCGACGAGAGAGGGGGTCACGAGCGCGAGCAGAGCCAGCAGTACGAGGGGTCGGGCCGAGCGCATGGGAAGCAGCGTACGGGGCACCCCGCTTACATCGAGTGCCCCGTACGCCTTTGTTATGCCGTGACCTTCGCGGTCGGCGTGGTGTCGCCGGCCGCGGGGGTCGGGGTGTCGTCGCCCATCGAGATGGGCTTGCGCTTGCTCCAGACGACCGCGGCGACCACGATCGCCGCCGCGACGATCGCGATGGCGATCCGCAGCGGGTTGTTCTGGTCGCTGCCGATGCTCCACGCCACGACCGCCGGGGCGATCAGCAGCGAGACCAGGTTCATCACCTTGAGCAGCGGGTTGATGGCCGGGCCGGCGGTGTCCTTGAACGGGTCACCGACCGTGTCGCCGATGACCGTCGCCGCGTGCGCCTCGGAGCCCTTGCCGCCGAAGTTGCCGTCCTCGACCAGCTTCTTGGCGTTGTCCCAGGCGCCACCGGAGTTGGCCAGGAACACCGCCATCAGCGTGCCCGCGCCGATCGCGCCGGCCAGGTAGGCCGCGAGCGCGCCGGCGCCGAGGCCGAAGCCGACGGCGATCGGCGCCATGATCGCCAGTACGCCGGGGGCGAGCAGCTCGCGCTGCGCGTCCCGGGTGCAGATGTCGACGACCCGGCCGTACTCGGGCCGCTGGGTGCGGTCCATGATGCCCGGGAACTCGCGGAACTGGCGGCGGACCTCCATCACCACAGCGCCCGCGGAACGGGACACGGCGTTGATGGCCAGGCCGGAGAAGAGGAACACGACGGCCGCGCCGACCAGCAGGCCGACGATGCTGCGCGGGTTCGCGATGTTCAGCAGGCCGAGGATCTCGTTGCCGACCTGGTCCGGGCGGATGCCCGCGTCGGCCAGCGAGGTGGCCAGGCTATTGGTGTACGAGCCGAACAGCGCCGTGGCGGCGAGCACGGCCGTGGCGATCGCGATGCCCTTGGTGATCGCCTTGGTGGTGTTGCCGACCGCGTCGAGCTCGGTGAGGATCTGCGCGCCCTTCTCGTCGACGTCACCGGACATCTCGGCGATGCCCTGCGCGTTGTCCGAGATCGGGCCGAAGGTGTCCATCGCGACGATGACGCCGACCGTGGTGAGCAGGCCGATACCGGCCAGCGCGACGGCGAACAGCGACAGGGTCAGCGACGCGCCGCCGAGCAGGAAGGCGCCGTAGACGCCGGCGCCGATCAGCAGCGCCGAGTACACGGCGGACTCCAGGCCGACGCTGATGCCGGCGAGCACGACGGTGGCCGCGCCCGTCTGCGACGACTTGCCGATGTCCTGCACCGGCCGCCGGTTGGTCTCGGTGAAGTAGCCGGTCAGCGCCTGGATGGCGGCGGCCAGCACGATACCGATGACGACCGCGCCGATGGCCACCCACCGCGGGTCACGCCCGCTGGCGAGGACGCCCGCCTCGATGCCGTCGTCGCCGAAGCCCGCGAACGTGCTGGGCAGGTAGATGAAGGTGACGACAGCGACGGCGATCGCCGAGATCACCGCGGAGATGTAGAAGGCCCGGTTGATCGCGGTGAGACCGTTGCGGTCGCTCGGGCGCAGGCGGGTGATGAAGACACCGATGATCGCGATCACCACGCCGATCGTCGAGACGATCAGCGGGAAGATCAGACCGTCCTGGCCGAACGCGGCCTGGCCGAGGATCAGCGCGGCGACCAGCGTCACCGCGTACGACTCGAACAGGTCGGCGGCCATGCCGGCGCAGTCACCGACGTTGTCGCCCACGTTGTCGGCGATGGTCGCGGCGTTGCGCGGGTCATCCTCGGGGATGCCCTGTTCGACCTTGCCGACCAGGTCGGCGCCGACGTCGGCGGCCTTGGTGAAGATGCCGCCGCCGACCCGCATGAACATGGCGAGCAGCGCGGCGCCGAAGCCGAAGCCCTCGAGGACGGTCGGGGCGTCACTACGGAAGATGAGCACCACCAGCGCGCCACCGAACAAGCCGAGGCCCACGGTGAGGAAGCCGACCACGCCACCGGTGCGGAACGCGATGCCCATCGCGGTCTCCCGGCCACCGTTCTCACCGGCGGCCGCGGCCACCCGCAGGTTGGCCCGGGTGGCCAGCGCCATGCCGGCGCCACCGATGAACGAGCTGAAGACGGCACCGACGATGAAGAACAGCGAGCGGCCGATCTTGACCCAGACCTCGTTGTCGGTGTCGTGCACCGGCAGGAGGAAGAGCAGGACGACCGCGATCACCACGAAGATGGCTAGGGTCTTGAACTGACGGAACAGGTACGCCGACGCGCCTTCCTGCACGGCCCCGGCGATCTCCTGCATGTTCTTGGTTCCCCGGCCGGCCTTGAGCACCGACTGGACGAACATGGCGGCGAAGCCGAGCGCGATGAGCGCGAATACCAGCGCCACGATGACAAACGTGACGTTGGAACCACTTAACGAGGTCCCGGACATCAATGTCCTCCTGTACACCGACCGCGCCCGGGTCGGCGGACGAGACCGTCCGGGCGCATCCCCGTTCAAGGGGAACGACAACCGGGTCCCGCGGGGCGCGGGACCAGGAGCAGTAGTTGATAACTCGCGTACTGTATCGGCCGACGTGGTGATGGTCACACCCGGATCCGGCCGTGTCGTGGTGATGTTTCCCGCTGTGTTAGCGGGCGAGAAATAGGGTATAGAAGCTGATTTATCTCTGTCGGCTTCGCTTCCCTCTTCGGAGGCTTCGTCCGATTTGTCCTAGCGGCGCTGCACCGGCCACACCATGCGGACCTCGGTGCCCGTCCCGTCCGCGACCGGGCTGACCTTCAGATCGTCGACGAAGCCGGCCAGCAGCGCGAAACCGACGCCGGTGGTCAGATCCTCGTCGGTCAGCGTCTCCGCGGCCAGCTCGTCCGGCGGAAGCTTGGTCAAACCGATGCTGGCCTCGATCGGCGCGTGGTCGATGACCCGGACCGTGTACGCGTCCGAATCAGACATCTCGACCGTCACGAGGTCGGGCAGGCCGTACTGGTTGTGCAGGGCGACGGCCCGCGTGCAGGCCTCACCGATGGCCAGCCGGACCTCGTCCAGCAACTCCTCGGCGACACCGGCCCGGCGGGCCACGGCGACGCCGACCAGCCGAGCCGTACGGACGTGCACGGGCGCGGGCGAGAAGGACAGCCGAACAGTCGCCATCACGAAGTCGGACCGCTGCCGTCGCCGTCCTGGGTCGCCGCCTCGATCGTGGGATAGATCGGGAACACCTGGTCGAGCGCCGTGATCCGGAAGATCTTCAGCAGCGCTTCCTTCGAACAGACCAGGCCGAACTTTCCGTTCGCCACCCGCAGCCGCTTCATCGCGCCGACGAGCACGCCGAGACCGGTCGAGTCGAGGAACTCGACCCCGCCGAGATCGACGATGACGTTGCGGGCACCGGAATCGACCAGCTCCACGAGGCGCTCCCGCAGCCTCGGAGCCGTGTAGACGTCGACCTCGCCACCGACCTCGAGCACCGTGTGCTCGTCGACGGTCCGGGTCGCAAGGGACAGCTCCATCGCTCCTCCTCCCTGCGGGGCACGCTGATCCGGCAGCCGATCTCCCCAGCGAATCTAACCACCGCCCGGATTCAGGCGTCGCATGGCACCCACCGTCGTACCCGTTTGAGGTTCGCGGCATTCCGGTGTCACAGTGCTGTGCGTGACGTCGACCGCCTTCGGCCCCGCCGAGCTGCTGCACCTGCTGAAGGCCCGCAACTCGTCGGCCCGGCCATCGCCGATCACACACATCGAGAACCTGCCCGCGCGCACGGGGCGGACAGCGCCGTGGCCCGAGTGGGCCGCGGCCGACCTAGTCTCGGCCCTGACCGCACACGGCATCAAGTCGCCGTGGGAACACCAGGCCGCCGCGGCGACGATGGCCCACTCCGGAACCCATGTGGTGATCGCCACCGGAACGGGGTCGGGCAAGTCATTGGCGTATCAACTGCCGGCGCTCACCCGCCTGCTGGACGATCCGCGGGCGACGGCTCTGTATCTGTCGCCGACCAAAGCCCTGGCCGCGGATCAGCTGCGCGCGGTCGCCCGGCTGGGCCTGTCCGGCGTACGCCCGGCCACATACGACGGTGACACCTCGCGCGAGGAAAGGGAGTGGATCCGCCAGCACTCGCGGCTGATCCTCACGAATCCGGACATGGTGCATCATGCGATGCTTCCGGGGCACGCGCGCTGGGCGTCCTTCTTCCGCCGCTTGACGTACGTGGTGATCGACGAGTGCCACGCCTACCGCGGCGTCTTCGGCTCCCACGTCTCCCACGTGATCCGCCGCCTGCGCCGAACGGCGGCCCGGTACGGCGGCACCCCCACGTTCGTACTGGCCTCGGCGACCTCGGGCGATCCGGCCGACGCCGCCGCCCGCCTCACGGGCGTGCCGGTGACCGCCGTGACCGAGGACGCCTCCCCGCGCGGCGCGATGACCTTCGCGCTGTGGGAGCCGCCGCTGCAGCCCGCACCCGTCGATGACGACTTTCCGGTGGACGAGGTGGAGCTGCCGCAGGTACGCCGGTCGGCGCTGCGGGAGACGGCCGACCTGCTCACCGACGCGGTCGCGGCCGGCACCCGGACCCTGGCCTTCATCCGCTCGCGGCGCGGCGCCGAGGTGGTCGCGACGATCGCGCGGCGGCAGCTCGACGAAGCGGTGCCCGGCCTGGGCGACCGGGTGGCCGCCTACCGCGCCGGCTACCTGCGCGAGGACCGCCGTCAAATCGAACGGGCGCTGCTCTCCGGCGAGTTGCTGGCCCTGGCCTCGACCAACGCGCTGGAGCTCGGCGTCGACCTGGTCGGCCTCGACGCGGTGCTGATCTGCGGCTACCCCGGCACGCGGGCGTCGCTGTGGCAGCAGGCGGGCCGCGCCGGCCGGGCGGGCGGCGAGGCGCTGGCGGTGCTGATCGCCCGCGACGACCCGCTGGACACGTACCTGGTGCACCACCCGTCGGCGCTCTTCGGCCGCCCGGTCGAGGCGACGGTTCTCGACCCCACCAACCCGTACGTCCTGGGCCCTCAACTCTGCTGCGCCGCCTCGGAGGCCCCGCTGACCGAGCCCGACCTGGCCCTGTTCGGCGGCGAGCCGGCCCGCGCGGCGGTGGAGGGCCTGACCGCGTCGGGGGCGCTGCGCCGCCGCCCGTCCGGCTGGTACTGGACCCACCCCGGCCGCCCCGACGTCGACCTGCGCGGCGCCGGTGGCGCCCCGGTCTCGGTGGTGGAGGCGTCCACCGGCCGCCTGCTCGGCACGGTCGACCAGGGCTCGTCGCACATGATGCTGCACACCGGCGCGGTCTACCTGCACCAGGGCGTCAGCTTCGTGGTCGACGACCTCGACCTGGACGACGCGATCGCCCTGGTCCACCAGGAGGAACCGGACTGGTCGACGCACGCCCGGGACGTGACGGACGTGTCGGTGCTGGGCGTCCGTTCCCGCGTGGACGCCGGCCCGGTCAGCCTCTTCCTCGGCGAGGTGGAGGTGACCAGCCAGGTGGTCTCCTATCAGCGCCGCCGCATCGGCTCCGGCGAGGTGATCGACACCAAGCCACTCGACCTGCCGGTCCGCGACCTGCGCACGGTGGCCGTCTGGTTCACCATCACGCCCGACGCGCTGGCCGGGGCCGGCGTCGAGCCCGCCGACTTCCCCGGCGCCCTGCACGCGGCCGAACACGCCGCGATCGGGCTCCTCCCCCTGATTGCCACCTGCGACCGCTGGGACATCGGCGGCCTCTCCACCGCCAACCACGCCGACACAGAGGCGCCCACGGTCTTCGTCTACGACGGCCACCCGGGCGGCGCCGGCTTCGCCGAACGGGCCTACGCCACCGCCACCGACTGGCTCAGCGCCACCCGAGAGGCCATCGCCGCCTGCACCTGCGAAACCGGCTGCCCCTCGTGCGTCCAGTCCCCCAAGTGCGGCAACGGCAACAACCCCCTCCACAAGACCGCCGCCGTCCAGGTTCTCGACGCCGTACTCACCGCTCTGATCGGCACCGCCGCCCCCGCCTGAGACGCCGCCCCGCCGGTCAGGGCGGCAACGCCTGGACGGGTCCGGCCCGGGCCGCGACGGTGGCCGGCCGCACGACGCCGGCCAGCGGACCCACGTCGGCCGTCACCCGGACCACGATCTCGAGCCCGCTGACCACGCAGGACGTCAGCCGTGCGCCGTTGGCCGTGACGAACCGGTCCGCCCGCGCACAGGCCACCCCCTCTCCGTAGATCGCCTCCGCCGCGCCGGCCAGCGCTCCGAGATCGGCCGCCACCCGCGCCCGCTGCTTCCCCACCAGGGCCGATCCCACGGCGGCCCCGGCCAGCCCAGCTGCGACGAGGCAGAGCCCCACCGCCGACACCAGGATCGACGCGGCCCCACGATCACGCTCCCGCACGAAGCCCATCCACCAAGCACGCCCCGCGGCCGGCTGTCCTCGCCCCGGGCTCATCTGGTGGCCCTTACGGTGGCCGGCTCTCGGGCGGCGACGGCGGAAGCCTCGACCGTGATCACCGTCGGGCCTCGGCCCAGTAGGCGGACCGGTGCGGTCACGTGGGCTCTGACCACCTCGGCGTCGCCGCTGATCTGGACGGCCGCGCCCGGCGGGTCCGCCGTCGCGGTGGGTGGCGGTTCGCCGCGGGCCGAGGCCAGGGCCGCGTCCCGGGCCAGGGCCAGGCACTGGGCCTGGGCGGTCACCGCCTTGACGGCGGTGAGCCCGGCCGTCAACAACAGCATGAGCGCCGGCAGCCCGGCCGCCAGCTCGGCCGTGAACGCTCCCCGATCGCGGCCGGGCCGCCGGCGCCGTCTCACTTCAGGGCCCGGTCGATGACCGCGCCGAGCGCCGCCTGCACGTTGCCGCTGGTGAGCACCTTGAACAGGATTCCGGCGAACGCGACGGCGGCGAGCGTGCCGACGGCGTACTCGGCGGTGCTCATCCCGGCGTCCGCGGCCTCGCCCCGCAGCCGGGCGACGTTCGCGATCAGTTTGCGCACGTGGTTCTCCTTCGGTTGTGTTTCCCGCCGGCCGCCGGGAAGGCGACCGGCCATCGATCACCGCGCCGGGCCACCACACATGGCCGGCCACGGAGCCAGAGCGGGGACGTCACAGCACGTCCTTCAGGACCGCGGTCATCACCGGGACGAGGCCGGCCAGGAAGAACGCCGGCAGGAAGCACAGGCCGAGCGGCAGCACGATCAGAACCGCCGCCCGCTGCGCCCTCGCCTCCACGGCGGCCGCCAGGTCGGCTCGCAGATCGTCGGAGAGCCGGGCCAGCGCGCCGGCCAGCGCTCCCCCACTGGCGCTGGAGCGGACGGCGGCCGCCACAAGACGTTCGGCCCCGGTTACGCCGGCCAGGTGCTCCCAGGCCTCCTCGGGTGGCGCGCCCAGGCGCAGCGACCGCGCCGTCCGTCTCAGCCGGGCCCCGAGCGGGCCGTCGAGCGCGTCCGCCACCGCGTCCACCGCCTGGCCGACCGGGGCGCCCGCCCGCAACGCCGCCGCCAGCAGGTCGGCTCCGAGCGGCAGATCGGCCGCGGCGGCGAGCCGTTCCGCCCGGACCGGGGCCGGTTCCCGCCGCCGGAGCAGCCGCTCGGCACCCACTCCGGCGACCGCTGCGAACGGCAGGCCCCACCAGGTGCCGACGAATCCCGCGACGGCGAGCCCGATGCCCACGGCCAGCGTGATCCGGCCCCAGGCCGCCGGCAGCGGCCGCCGGGCGGGCTGCCGGGTTCGCCGCCGGGACAGGCCGGCCGGCACCACCAGGACCGCCACGGCGGCGGCGATCAGCAAGAGGGTCATGACACCACCGCCGCCGGCGTGAGGAGATCGGCATCGATCTCCGACCGCGTCTCGCACAGGTCGGCTACCGCGTCGGGCGCCTCACGGCCGACCAGGGCGGCCACGCAGCACATCCGGGAAGGCATCCGCACCGGGCCGGTCGCGCGCAGGAACGCCGCCAACTCGCAGGAGGCCGTCATCGCCCGGTCAGCCTTTCCGCCCAGAGAAGCCCGGCGCATTGCAGGGCCACCGCCACGACGGCGCAGGTGCCGCCGAGCGGTGTGTGAAGCAGGACGTAAAGCGGGTCGGCGCCGATCAGTACGCCCAGCGCGAGACCGCCGAATGGAAGGGCCGCCAGCAGCATCGCCGTCGCCTGGGCCCCGGCCGCCTGCGCCGACGCGGACGCGGCGGCCCGGTCGGCCGTCCGCCCGTCGGCCTCGATCCGCTCGACGAGGTCGGCCACCGGAGCGCCCGTCTGCTCGGCCAGCCGCCACACCGCGGCCGCAAGCCGCGTCAGCCGTTCCGCACCCCCGCCCACTTCCACGGACGGCAGGCCGGCGCTCAGGTCCGCTGGAGGCAGGCCGGCGCGTAGGTCGGCTGCGAGGGCGGCCAGCGCGTCCAGGGCGGCCGCCCGGGCGGCCGAGGCGCGGCGCCGTGCCGAGTGCCGGGTCAGGGCTCGGCCGGCGAACCCGCCGTAGGCGGCTGAGACGGTCGCGGCGACCGGGCCGCCCGCGAGCAGGGCGACCGCAGACATGACGCCCACCGCGTACATCAGGGCCGGTCGCGGGCGGGCCGCGACCGAAGCACGCAGCCGCGGCCACCAAGCGCCCGCGGAGAGTGTCGGCAGGCGCGACCCGCCGCGCCCGGCCACCGCCAGGGCGCCGGCCGTCACCAGGACGGTTGCCCACCAGTTCATGACTGCCCCTGGGGAGGGGACAGGACCGCCGGGACCCGTACGCCCCGCGACGCCAGCAGGTGGGACAGGGCGGCCGCACCCGGGCCGGGGCCGCGCAGACGCCGCCAGGCCGGCACCACCGTGGCCAGGCGGTGTTCGCCGGTGGGCAGCAGGACGCTCACCGACTCGAGCACGCGGCCCTGGTCGCCACGCCGGACCTGGAGCACCACCTGGAGGGCCGCCACCACCTGGGCGTGCAGGGCCGCGCGGGGCAGGCCGCCCAGGAGCCCGAGCGCCTCGAGCCGGGCCGGTACGTCGGCGGGCGCGTTCGCGTGCAGGGTGCCCGCGCCGCCGTCGTGGCCGGTGTTGAGCGCGCCGAGCAGGTCGACGACCTCGGCGCCCCGGCACTCGCCCACCACGAGCCGGTCGGGCCGCATGCGCAGCGCCTGGCGGACCAGGTCGGTGAGCCCGATCGCGCCGGTGCCCTCCACGTTGGACGTGCGGGCCTGCAGGGCCACCACGTGCGGGTGCACCGGGCGCAGCTCGGCCGCGTCCTCGACCAGGACGATCCGCTCGGTCGGCGGCACCAGGCCGAGCAGGGTGGCCAGCAGGGTCGTCTTGCCGCTGCCGGTGCCGCCGGTGACCAGGTAGGCCAGGCGGGCCGCCACGATCGCCGTCAGCACCGGGGCGATCGTCGGCGGAACCGTGCCCTGCTCGACCAGCTCGTCGACGGTGAACGGCCGCTGCCGGAAGGTGCGCAGGGACAGGTACGGCCCGCCGGTGGCGACCGGGGGCAGCACCGCGTGCAGCCGGGTGCCGTCGGGCAGGCGCGCGTCGGCGAACGGCTGCCCGTCGTCGAGGCGGCGCCCGCACGCGGCCGCGAGCCGCTGCGCGAGCCGGCGTACCTCGTCGTGATCACCGAGCGGGATCGGCGCCCGGGACAGGCCGCCGCCGCGGTCGACCCAGACCTCGATGCCGTTGACCAGGATGTCGGTCACCGCCGGGTCGTCGAGCAGCGGGGCCAGCGGGCCGGCGCCGACGAGCTGGTCGCGCACCCGGTCGGCGAGCCGCAGCACCGCCGTGTCACCCAGGACCGCCGTTCCCGGCTCTCGCCGCACCGCCCGCACCACGGCCGCCGGGGTGGCCTCCACGCCCTCCATCGCGAAGCGGTGGCGCACCCGGCCGGCCAGTTCGGGCGCGGAGCCGTACGCCGTCATGCCGCCTCCAGAAGCTCGCCGACCAGCCGGCGGCAGAGCACGGCGAGCTCACCCCGGCCGGTCTCGCCGGGCGCTATGCCGCGCTCCAGGGCCTGGCACATCGCCGGCTCGGGCCGCAGCGTCCCGGCCAGCGGAAGCCTCAGCGACCGGGCCACGTCGCGGGGTTTGAGCCGCCCCGGCGCCGGGCCGCGGACCACGACGGACAGCTCGTCACGGTGGCTCAGCACCATCTGCGCGACCCGGGTCGCCGCGGCCACCGCCCGCACCTCGGCCGGGACGATCAGCAGTGCCCGGTCGGCGCTCTCGAGCGCGAGCACCCCGGCGTCGTCGAGTCGGCGGGGCAGGTCGGCCACGATCACGTCGCGGGCCCGGCGGGCGGCGTCGATGGTCGCCGCCATCGCCGGGGCGGGCACGGCCGGCGACTCGTGCCGGGCGAACGACAGCAACACCAGGTCGCCCTGATGCGGCAGGGCGCCCAGCAGCGCCGGCGGATCGACCTGTCCCTCCGTCTCGGTGAGTGAGGACCAGCGCAGACCGTCCCGGTCCTCCCAGCCGAGCAGCAGGTCGAGGCCGCCACCGAGCGGGTCACCGTCGATCAGCAGCGTGCGGTGGCCGGCGCCGGCCGCGGTGACCGCGAGCCCGCTGGAGAGGATGCTGGCGCCGGCGCCGCCGCGTCCGCCGATCACGGCCAGGACCCGGCCGACCGGCTGATCGCGCTGCTCGGCGAAGCGGTCGACCACCCAGGCCTCGGCGGTCGGCAGCTCGACGATGTGCTCGGCGCCGGACTGTTGGGCGATCTTGTCGAGCGGGCCCGGCAGCCGGCCGCGGTGGACGACGGCGACGCGGGAGCGGCGCGGTAATCGGGCCCGGCCACACGCTTGGAGCTGGTCGGCTCCGAGCATGACCAGCGGGGCGCGGCCATACCTCGACCGGGCGGCCACGGGGTCGGGCGCCACGTCGACCTGGGTGCCTCCGGCGGCGGCGAGCCGGAGCAGATCATCGAGCAGATCGGGGTCGGAGGTGACGACAAGGGGCAGGCGAGGTGCGGACATGGCGCCCACCGTGGCCAAGCCCGGCACGGCCCGGCAACAGGGGCTGTGGACAACTCGAGCGCCTGTGGATATCGACCGCACGCGGTGTGGATCTGCTACGGACGGACAACCACGAAGGGCGGGCGGGGCGCGGGTTGGGTATGTTGGTCCGGACACGGAGGGGTTGGCATGGAAAGCTCGTTCCGGCGCACACTCGCCGACGACGGCGGGGCCACGATCATCGTCGCGGGCGAGGTCGACTTCTCGAACGCCGATGAGCTGGCGGATTGTGTGCGCGCGGCGGTCGCCGAGTGGTCACCCTCGGTCGTACGGGTCGATCTGGGCGCGGCGAGCTTCATCGACTCGAGCGGCCTCGGCGCCCTGATCGAGGGCTACCGCGCGGCCGGCGAGGTCGGGGCGGCATTCCTCGTGGTCAGTCCGTCGCCGTCGTTCCGGCGCGTTCTCGACGTCACCGGCCTGTGCGAGTTCTTCGGCCTGAGTTTCGACAATGAGACGGCGAGCCGAACCCAGGCCACTGGCGCATAGGGAACGGCGCATAGGGAACGACCCCCGTCGGGGGAGACGGGGGCCGTCCGAGGATTCGGCTCCGGGGGGGTCGAGCCGAATCGCTCGGTGATTACGGGGGGCGTAATCACCGAGGGCCTGAGTAGAAGAGCGCGACCCTGGCAACGTGAATCCCGATCGCAACAGCACAAGCATGCCTCACGGAAGCATCGCAGTCGAGTACCGATTGTGCCCGAGTGGGATAAGCCTGCCTGTCTGACCGTTTTCACAGCGCGTCACCATCGAGGCATCGACGCGCCGAGGGCCGCGAACCACGGCCCGGTACGGCTACACTTGCCGCCCGTGGGCCTCAGTGCCGCGTTTTTCGACCTCGACAAGACCGTCATCGCCAAGTCCAGCGCGCTGGCCTTCGGACGGCCTTTCTACCGTGATGGCCTGATCAGCCGCCGTGACGTCGTCAAATCCGCTTACGCACAGCTCATGTTCCGGCTGGGCGGCGGCTCCGACGAGCAGACCATGAGCCGCACGCGGGACTACCTCGCGGCGCTGTCCAAGGGCTGGCGCGTCGAGCAGTTGCAGCAGATCGTCGCGGAAACGCTCGAGGAGCTCATCAACCCTTACGTCTACGCCGAGGCCGCGACGCTGATCGCCGAGCATCAGGCGGCCGGGCGCGACGTCGTGCTGGTCTCCGCCTCGGGCGACGAGATGGTCCGCCCGATCGGGGCGCTGCTCGGCATCACCGACGTCATCGCGACGCGGATGAGCATCGTCGACGGCCGTTACAGCGGCGAGGTCGAGTTCTACGCCGCCGGCCCGAGCAAGGTCGTCGGCATCCGCGAGCTGGCCGCCGAGCGCGGTTACGACCTGGCCGAGTGTTATGCCTATTCCGATTCGGTCACCGACCTGCCGATGCTCGAGGCGGTCGGCCATCCCAGCGCCGTCAATCCCGATCGCGCCCTGCGTCGCGCGGCCGTCGAGAACGCCTGGCCGATCCTCGAATTCCGGCATCCCATCCCGCTGAGCCGGCGCCTGCGCGATCGGCCGGCGGTTCCGGTCGCCGCCGCTCTCAGCGTCGGCGTCGGCGTCGGTATCGGCATCGCGATCTACGCACGCCATCGGCGCACCAAAGCCTTGGCCTGATTCTGTACGGAGTCGCGCGGCCCCCACTCGTCGAATCCACCGTCGGGCCGGCGACCCGATACGACAGGGGCCGCTTGTCGCGGCTCGTTCTCCGCGCCCGGCCGCCGGGCTGTCCCGGCTCGGCCGAGGACGGTTGGCGCCGTTACAGTCCGAGTTCGCTCAGGCCGGGGTGGTCGGCCGGGCGGGGGCCGGAGTTGTCCCAGAAGAACTTGCGCTCGGACTCCTCGATCGCGACGTCGTTGATGCTCGCGTGACGGTGGGTCATGAGCCCTTCCTCATCGAAGCGCCAGTTCTCGTTGCCGTAGGCGCGGAACCACTGGCCCTCGGCGTTGTGGTACTCGTACGCGAAGCGCACGGCGATGACATCGCCGGTGTAGGCCCAGACTTCCTTGATGAGCCGGTAGTCGAGTTCACGTTCCCACTTGCCGGCGAGGAAGTCGACGATGGCGGCGCGGCCCTGCACGAAGGTCGAGCGGTTACGCCACCAGCTGTCCTCGCTGTAGGCGAGGGAGATGCGCTCGGGGTCGCGGGTGTTCCAAGCGTCCTCGGCGGCGCGCGCCTTGATGGCGGCGGTGGCGGCGGTGAACGGCGGCAGGGGCGGACGCGACATGGTGTCACACCTTTCAGAGTGGAGCTGTACCGATCGGTACTGCCTGTACTGAAAAGTACAGACGCGGAGCAGGGGTGTCAACAGGCAGCGCCGTGACCTGCCTTAGGGGTGCCCCAGGACACCTCGTGGACGAGGGGTCAGGGCAGGGCGTCGCGCAAGCGGCGCTCTACGCGAGCCACGGTCCCGACCACCACGGCATCGTCGTCAAGAGCACGCGCCAGGATCAGCCCGCCCTGAATCGTCGCGACCGCGTCCATCGCCAGATCGGCCGCGTCCTGCTCCGCGATCCCGCCGCGGCCCAGCGCCTGAGCCAGCAGCCCGACCCAGTCGGAGAAGTAGATCCGAACCGCCTCGGCGTAGGTCTCCCGCTCCCCACCCAGAGCCATCACGGCAAACAAGCACACCCGCTGGCGGGAGAGGAAGTACTCCTCCACCGTCCGCGCCATCTTCACCACGGCGCTGTCCGCGTCTTCGGAGGCGCGCAGCGGCTCGAACACCTGCTCCTCGAACCACGCCTGCACCTCGGCGAGCACCGCCCGCCCCATGTCCGTCTTCCCCTCAGGGAAGAAGTGGTAGAGGCTGCCACGCCCCATGCCGGTCTCTTGCTGGATGACCGACAGCGAAGCGCCCTCGAACCCCCTGCGCCGGAAGACACCGGCGAGGGCCAGAACGGCATCCGAACGATCGAGAAGAGTCCGCGGCATTACAGCCCCCGCCCAGCGAGATCGAAGAGATCAGACGGCCCACGATCCGCGAGGCCGCAGCAGAGAGCGCCTCGAAACTCGTCGAAGCGCAGTGTACCGAATGGTACAGAGTCAAGCGGAGGCCGTCAAGAAGATTCGCCATCCCCGAGAGGTACCGCGGGACTCACCAACCACTCGGGCACAAGGTCAATGACCAGCGCGAATGCCTTCGGTCTGAGTAATTTGCCGCGGCCACTTGGAGGGCCCGAAACCCTGGCGATCAAGCCGCGACGGGCGTAGAAAGAACTGGCGAGGTGAGAAGCGGAAGGTCCGGGATTCCCGGAAGGTCCGTAATTCGGATCTCGTGCACGGCCACCGGGAACCCACGCGCGATCAGCCACGGCAGGCACGTTGCGGCGGGACCTGGGCCACCGGGCTCCCACAGCGGACCCGCGGGGCTCTGGACCGTCGACAACGACCCAGGTGCACGCTTGATAACCCGGTCCGGACGCGCAAAGCCGGCGCCCCATGCGGGACGCCGGCTCTATTTTTCGGGGTTTTCTTCGAGAGTGAGAACCGAACCGGCCGGTCGTCGGCGAGGAGAAAGAGTTGCACCCAGCCGGTGCGACGAAGCGGGGCTCTTCGAGAACGCGTACTAAATGGGGTTTCTTGCCTCTAGATGCCTGTTGCGCAGTTCGTGATAAACGGCCTTGAAGAGCTTCGGGCGGGAGTGGAAGTCGACGCCCTGTGCCCAGAGTTCGGTGTTGACCGTGGAGCCGTCGGCGCGCTCGATGAGGACCGTCAGGCCGCTCTCGATCTCCCACGGGCCGAGCTTGTGCGTGGCCTTGTGCAGGCGCACGTGGGCGACGTCGTCCCAGCTCATCGTGTGTGATCGCAGCAGGCCGCGAATGCGCAGGCCGGCCGGGCCGATGTAGGCGCCCATCTGGAGGATGCGGTAGGCGCCGAGCACCCAGACGGCGGCCAGGACCCCGGCGAGCACGCGGATGCCGTGGCCGCTGAGATCGAATTGGCGGACCGTGGTCCAGCCCAGCAACGCTAATGCAGCGATCTCCCAGCCGATTACCAGCCAACGTCCCGTGCCCGGCGTATAGGGGCGCTCCCAGGTCGTCTCCACGCGAGCGAGTATTCCAGCGGAATTGTCATGATCCGGCGGTGTGTGAAAAAGACTGACCGATCAGACGGAGGCGAGAACCCCATCGCCGATGCTGGTGATCTCATCGGCCGCCTCCGTGACAGCTGCGGCGTAATGGCGCAGCCATGATCGGACGCCGTCCGGTGTCCCGGTCGCGTAGGCGCCGGCCGAACCGACGTACTCCGGCTCGCGACGGTGATGGCCGATCTCGACGGCGACCAGGCCCCGGGGGTCGAAGCCGCGGTTGATCAGCGTGAGATGGGCGGCGGCGCGGGCCACGACGCCGGCCGGCCCGGCGAACGGCCGCAGCGTGATCAGCTCGGCGTGGACGATCGCGGCCAGCAGCAGCGGCGGGGTCCGGTCGTTGCCGGCCACCAGGCGGGAAAGCGCGTCGACGCGGTCGGCGGCGCCGGTGAGGCGGCCGAGATCGGCGGCCGGAACCACCCCGCGCCCGGCCAGGACGTGCAGCTTGGCCAGGACCTGACGGGGCGCCCGGGGCCAGAGGTCGACGAGCCCGCCGAGGCTCTCGGCGACGCGCAGGGCGCCCTGGACCACCGGATCGGTGACCGTGCCGCCGCGGACGTCGTCGAGGTCGTGGACGTTGCCCTCGAGGGCGGCGCTGGCCACGGCACCACGCAGACTGGCCTCGGCCGCCACCTGACCGCCGTGCCGGCGCAGCGCGCGGTGCCGCATGGCGGCGTCGACGCGATCGCGCGCCTCGGTGAGGGCGGGGGCGACGTCGGCAAGCTCGAGCAGCGGGGCGAGTGGATCCACGCCGGTAAGAGTATCGAAACTTGGGCTGCACAAATTGGCGCGGAACTGGCAAGATTCGCGCAGGACCGATCAAGGGCCGGTCATCCAGCGCGCCCATGATGCCACCCGGCGCGCTGGGTGACGCAACCCTCGCCGGTCACATCAGGCCTGACTAATGTGCAACGAAGAAGCCCCGGTCAGCAGTGAAGAGGAGCCGCCCTCATGAGCGAGACATTGGCGAACCTGTCATCGGAGACGCGGCAGTTCCCGCCGCCGGAGCAGGTGGCCGCCGACGCCAACGTCAAGGCCGACGCGTACGAGGAGGCCGCCGCCGACCGGCTCGGCTTCTGGGCCACGCAGGCCGACCGCCTCACCTGGGCGAAGAAGTGGGACCAGGTCCTCGACTGGTCCAACCCGCCGTTCGCCAAGTGGTTCGTGGGCGGCGAGCTGAACATCGCCTACAACTGCGTCGACCGGCACGTCGAGGCCGGTAACGGCGACAAGGTGGCGATCCACTGGGAGGGCGAGCCCGGCGACACCCGCACGATCACCTACAGCGACCTGCTCAAGCTGGTCAGCCAGGCCGCGAACACGCTGACCGGCCTCGGTGTCGGCGCCGGCGACCGGGTTGCGATCTACCTGCCGATGATCCCCGAGGCCGCGGTGGCGATGCTGGCCTGCGCGCGCATCGGCGCGACGCACAGCGTGGTCTTCGGCGGCTTCTCGGTCGACGCGCTCTCCACCCGCATCAAGGACGCCGACGCCAAGCTCGTGATCACGGCGGACGGCGGATACCGGCGCGGCAAGCCGTCGGCGCTCAAGCCGACCGTCGACGAGGCCGTCGCTCAGTGCCCCAGCATCGAGAACGTGCTCGTCGTGCGCCGCACCGGCCAGGAAGTCGCCTGGACCGACAAGGACAAGTGGTGGCACGAGACCGTCGAGCAGGCCGGCACCGAGCACGAGGCGCAGGCGTTCGACTCCGAGCACCCGCTCTTCATCCTCTACACGTCGGGCACGACCGGTAAGCCGAAGGGCATCCTGCACACCACCGGCGGATACCTGACCCAGACGTCGTGGACGCACCACGCGGTCTTCGACCTCAAGCCGGAGACCGACGTCTACTGGTGCACGGCCGACATCGGCTGGGTCACCGGCCACTCGTACATCGTCTACGGCCCGCTCTCCAACGGCGCCACCCAGGTCATGTACGAGGGCACGCCGGACACCCCGGGCCGCGACCGGTTCTGGCAGATCGTCGACAAGTACAAGGTGTCGATCCTCTACACCGCGCCCACGCTCATCCGCACGATGATGAAGTGGGGCGACGACATCCCGGCCGGCTACGACCTGTCGTCGCTGCGCATCCTGGGCAGCGTCGGTGAGCCGATCAACCCCGAGGCCTGGATGTGGTACCGCAAGAACATCGGCCACGACCGGACCCCGGTCGTCGACACCTGGTGGCAGACCGAGACCGGCGGCGTCATGATCTCGCCGCTGCCCGGTGTGACGGCGACGAAGCCCGGCTCGGCGATGACCGCGCTGCCCGGCATCACGGCCGACGTCGTCGACGACCAGGCCCAGTCGGTGCCGAACGGTGGCGGCGGCTTCCTGGTGCTGCGCGACCCGTGGCCGTCGATGCTGCGCACGATCTGGGGCGACGACAAGCGGTTCATCGACACGTACTGGTCGCGTTTCGGCGCCGGGTCCGGCTCGGGCTCCTCCGACGAGTGGATCTACTTCGCCGGTGACGGGGCCAAGAAGGACGACGACGGCGCGATCTGGCTGCTGGGCCGGGTCGACGACGTCATGCTGATCTCGGGACACAACATCTCCACCACCGAGGTCGAGTCGGCCCTGGTGTCGCACCCGTCGGTCGCCGAGGCGGCGGTGGTCGGCGCGACCGACCCGACGACCGGCCAGGCGATCGTGGCGTTCGTGATCCCGCGGGGCAATGTGGACACCGACGGCGACGCGGGCGAGAAGCTCAACGTCGACCTGCGCAACCACGTGGCCAAGACGCTCGGCCCGATCGCCAAGCCGCGCCAGATCATGCTCGTGCCCGAGCTGCCCAAGACCCGCTCCGGCAAGATCATGCGCCGCCTGCTGAAGGACGTGGCCGAGCACCGTTCGCTGGGCGACGTCACCACGCTGCAGGACTCCGCGGTGATGGACCTGATCTCGTCGGGCATGAAGAGCACCAAGTCGGAGGACTGACTTTCCGCTACGCTGTGGCGCCGCGGCCCTTCTCGGGCCGCGGCGCTTCGGTCACGGGGGTTCCATGGTCAAGGTCCTTGGGGGTACGGCGGTAGCGCTGTCCCTCGGCATAGTGGTGCTCAGCGGGTGTTCGAAAGACTCCACGCCGCCCGTCTCCGCGGCGCCGCCCGCTGCTCCCCTCACAACCACGGCCACCGCCACGAGCAGCGCGCCCGCCACCGTCACGATGGCACCCACCACCTCGGCGCCTGCTCCCGTCCCGTCTCTGGCCACTACCGTCGCCGTCCAGCCGACTGCGGCCGCGACGAAGGCACCGACCCGGACCGCGGCCCCCAGCCGCCCGGCCGGCGTGCATGTGCCCAACGTCGGCGGCTTCCAGCCGGGTTGGGTGAACGGCACGGTCACGGCCGCCTCCGGCTCCTGCGTGACGGTCAAGGACGACGCGGGCACCACCTGGAGCCTCTACACGGTCAGTGCTGTCCCGGTCACCAAGGGCAGCCCGATCCGGGCCCGCGTCAACCCCGGGCCGACGAAAGTCAACTGCGGCAAAGGCCAGCCCGGCACGCTCGTACGGGCCATGGTCGCGACCGGCTGACGCAAGCGCCTACCCTGGAGGCCATGGGCGGACGGGTAGATGAGTCATGCGTGCTGGTGGACGGCCCATGGACACATCGATTCGTCGGCGCCAACGGCAGCCGCTTCCACGTCGTCGAGGCCGGCACCGGCCCGCTGGTGCTGTTCCTGCACGGCTTCCCGGAGTTCTGGTGGGCCTGGCACGACATCCTGCCCCGGGTCGCCGACGCCGGTTTCCGGGCCGTCGCGATGGACCTGCGCGGCTACGGCGCGAGTGACAAGCCGCCGCGCGGCTACGACGGCTACACCATGGCGGCCGACGTCACCGGCACGATCCGCGCCCTCGGCGAGCGGAACGCGACAATCGTGGGAGCCGGCGCCGGCGGCATGATCGCCTGGGCCGCCGCAGCGTTCCACCCCAAACTGGTCAACCGCCTGGTCGTGCTCGGTGCGGCCCATCCGCTGCGGTTGCGGGCGGCGCTGTTCGCCGACCCGCGCGGCCAGCTCTCCGCCTCCACGTCGGCGCTGCGCTTCCAGGTGCCCCGCTACGAGCACGTGCTCACCCGCGACGACGCGGCGATGGTGGGCGAACTGATGACCCGCTGGACCGGTCCCCAGTGGAGAGAGACACCCGAGTTCGACGACTACGTACGCCGATGTCGCGAGGCCATGCAGATCCCGCAGGCGGCGTTCTGCGCGCTCGAGGCGTACCGCTGGGTCTTCCGCAGCGCGATCCGGCTGCAGGGCTACCGCTTCGTGAAACTCATGCAGAAACCGCTGATCACCCCGACGTTGCAGCTGCACGGCGAGCTCGACACGGCGACGCTCCCGCGCACGGCTCAGGGCTCGGGGCGGTACGTCATCGCCCCGTACGAGTGGCGTTTGATCCCCGACGCCGGCCACTTCCTGCACCAGGAGGCGACCGACGTGGTCACCGGCGAAGTCCTCCGCTGGGCCAAGACCAGCTAGATGCGCTGCTCGTGCAGCTCGGAGACCTCGTGTATCGGCGCCCAGCCCTGGTAGACGCCGAAGTCGAACTCCTCGAGGCCGAGCTGGCGGGCGATCGGGGCGCGGCCACCCGCGTACTCCACCCGAAGCCACGAATCGGTCTCGGCCAGCACGATGAACGGCGCGCCCCGCCACGAACAGGTCGTTCGCACGTAGACCAGCTCTTCGTACTCGCTGGGGGTCAGCACCCGCACGTACCGGCCGGGCCGAACCTCCTCGAAGCCGTCCGCCGGCTCGGTGCGGTAGATCCGGACGTTGTCGCCGTCCGGCACCGCGTCGTACTCCCGGCCCTGCCAGGTAGCCACATACCCGTCGCGCATCACTGCTCACCAACCCGGCGCCACAGCGGTCCGTCGTTGTCGAAGATCGCCACCATGCGCTCGTTGCCGTCGGCGTCGATCCGCCACAGCTGCGAGCCGTGCGGCAGCCGCACACTGTCCACCTTGAACTCCGCGATCACGTCGCGGCCCTCGCCCGGGGCGAACCCGTTACCCCGGAACGGCGCCCGCTCGATCACCCAGCCGTCCATGGCGCGCAGCGCCTGCTCGTTCTGGCCGCCGTAGGGGATCCGGTAGAGGCTCGGCCGGTACGCGGGCCAGCGCAGCACGAACGCCTCCTTCGCGTCCGGCTGATGCTGGGAGCCGTCATAGCTGAGCCCCAGGGCCGCGAAGAGCTCGCCGGGCGTACGCAGGTGCTCCACCTCGGTCGCCCGGTGCACGAAGCCGGCCACCCGGTCGTAACCCCGCTCCAGGTAGTAGTCGACCTGGTCGGGCGGAAGCGTCTTCTGCATGACGGTCGCGTGCTGGGCGTCGTCGCTGGCCGGCTCGGGCGCGGGCACGGGAGAAGCCGCGTCCTCGGCCAGGGGCGCGTCCGGGTCGGTGCCCAGTCCGGCGTCGGCGGCCCAGTTGGCCAGGGCGATGACCTGCGGGCCGGGGTACTTGGCGCCGATCGGGCTGTTCGGGTTGACGGCGAACGACCAGGCCGGGTCGGGCCAGTTGCGGATCAGCTCGTAGAACCGGACCCCGACCGTACGCGTGGGCTGGGCGTAGTGCTCGGCCAGCCGATCCTTGCTGGTGAAGACAATGAGGAAGGCCTCGCCGTCCATCTGCTCGGTACGGAAGGCGAAACCGGACTCACCGGGCGCGCTGCCCGGGCGGGAGTGGTCGGCGACCGGAACGAGAACGGTGGCGAGCAGCAGGGTGGAGAGGAAAGCGTCGGTGCTGCCACCGCCGGCGGCGTCGAAGAGCTCCCGCTCGACGTCGTTGGCCGGAACGAAAGGCTCGACCGGCGGAGGGGTGCCGTACGAGGGAGCGGCCGGGGCGGGCTGACCGCCGGGCCGGGCCAGGCGGTCGTTGCCCGGAGAACCGGGAATGACCGGCGGGGCCAGACGCTCGGCGGGGGCCTCGGCCCGGGCGGCGTCGGAGCGCGTCTGGAACGCGGGGAACGACGTCATGGAGGGAGGCGGCCCGGCCGACGGCGAGGTGGCCTGGCGGCGGGGCAGCGGGGTGCCGAAGCCGCGGCCGGGCTCGCTGCCCGGCTGATCGCCGAGCCCACCCGGCTGAGCGGGGCTGGTCTGCCGTACGGCGGGGCTGGTCTGCTGCACGGCGGCGGCCTGCGGGGAGGCCGGACCCTGCGGGAAACCGCCACGCTGCTCGTCGGCGGGAGGGGTGACGGTGCGCCGGGGCAGACCGCCGGCGGGGGTGGCCACGGTGGGCTGGGCCCAGCCGGGGTCGAAGGTGCTCTCGGCGGGGTCGCTCGGCACGAAGTGCTCGGGCACGGGCGGGGTGTTGGCGCCGGGGTTGCGCACCGGGAGCGGGGCGTTGGGGTCCTGGAGGTCGCTCGGCGGGGCCGACCGGCGGCTCCCGAGAGCGCCGAACGCGCCACCGAGCGTGGGCGTCGACGGCGGCCCGGAGGCCGGGATTCCGGAGGCCGGGATGCCCGAAGCCGGGATGCCCGAAGCCGGGATGCCCGAAGCCGGAATGCTCGAGGAGGGAATGCTCGACGACGGGATGCCGGAAGCGGGAACGCTCGACGCCGGAATGCCCGAGGACGGGATCCCGGACGCCGGGGCGATCGGGATGGACGGCGGCTGGTAGGCCGAGGGCACGGTGGGCGGCGGAGCCAAGGGGGCCGCGGAGGCCGGCCGGGGAGGTGTCGCCGGCGGCGGCGCCATCGGCGGAGCAAGCGGGGCCGCGGACGCGGGACCGGACGAGGCCGAGGACGGCGTGCGAGCGGGCAGGCCGCTGGGCATCACGCTGCCGGGGGTACGGATCGGGAGACCACCGGGTCCGATCGGCTCGGCACTGGAGGGCCCGGCCGGCTGAAGGGCCGGCGGCTGAGCTGCCGGCGGCTGAGCGGTCGGCGGCTGGGCGGTCGGCGGCTGGGCGGTCGGCGGCTGGGTGCGGGAGGGAAGGGCGGCGGGCGGCTGCTGGCCGGCGGACCGGGAGTAGGCATCCGGCTGACCGGCGTACGCTCCGCCTGGACCGCTGACCGGGGGCGCGCTGATCGGTGTGGCGGCCGGGCTGACGGGTCGCCCATAAGAAGGCGCGGCGGGGCTACCCGGCTGACCGAAGCCGGGCGCGGCCGGACTGGACGGCTGACCGAAACCGGGCGCGGCCGGACTGGACGGCTGACCGAAACCGGGCGCGGCCGGGTTGGACGGCTGGCCGAAACCGGGCGCGGCCGGGCTGGCTGCTCCGCCGTACGGCTGCCCGTACGCCGGGGCCGCACCGGCGGCCTGGCCGTAGGCGGCGGGTGCGCTGGGCGCGGGCTGTCCCGGCGGTTCGTACGCCGGCGGGGTGCTCACGGGCTGGCCGTAAGGCGTGTTCCCCTCGCCGTAGGCCGCGCTGGCCGCCTGGCCGTACGCGCTGGGCGGGGCGACCGAGGACGGATACTGCGGGTAGGCCGCCGTCGCCGGAACCGGCGCCGCGTCGGTGGTCGGCCCACCCGGGCGGGCGGCCTCCTCCTGGCCGGTGGCGGCCGCGTTGGCGGCGAGGGCGGCGGCCTGAAGGTCCTGCATCTTGGCCGACGCCGGGGTCGCCTCACGGCCCGGCCCGCGAGTGGGCAGCCTCAGGTCGCCCCGGGAGAGCTGGGCGACGAACCATGCCGGCAGGTAGCCCTCGATCGGCAGGCCGGGGTTGACCGCGAGCCACCACTCGAGGTTGGGCCAGGTGTTGGCAAGCTCCTGGTACGGAACGCGCCGGGCCGAGCCCGTGTAGTCGGCCAGGCAGGCCTGCAACGCGGCGGTCGACGTGAAAGCGAGCACATGGGTGCGCCCGCCTGTGCTCCAGGTGCCCCAGCCGAGCGGCGCGAGGCCCGCGAGGGCGTCGGCCGAGACCGGCAACAGCAGGTCAACCCCGGAGAGAATGCGGAAGTACGACTCCTGGTCGTCGGTGCGCAACGCATCGCGCATCGCGACCTCGGCGTCCGTAGCCGGCTCCCACTCGGACACGTCCACCTCTCCCCACGCGCGACGAGGCCATCTCAACGCGTACAACCTACAAGGTCAGGCCGCGATCACAATGGGCGGCAGTACGCGGAGAAGTAAAGCAGGTGTACGACGCCCTCGGCACGCGCTCGGAAGGTCTCCGATGCGCCTTGATCAGTAGCCGGCAGCAACCAGCCGACAACCGATAGTAGCGTCATCGGACTTTTCGGCCAGTACGCGTTCGGGGGACACCAAGTCTCGCAAGAACGGACTAAAGGGAACGGCCGGCGCAGTCACTGTCGACTGCCCGGCCGCCGCGGGATAAATCGGCGCTCACTGGAAGCGCTGAGTCGCCGCCTTCTCGGTGTGGATGTAGTCGTCGACCGACTGGTCGACGGCCACCTTGATGTTCTGCAGGATGCTCTGCAGGTCGGCGGACGCCGCGCGCCACGTGGCCTGCCGCTGCGCGTACGCCTCCTTGGCCTCGCCCTCCCACGTGGCCACCAGCGGAGCGGCGTTGCTCTCGAGCTGGTCGAGCCGGGACTGCAGCGTGCTGATCGCCTTCTGGATGTCGGCGCTGGCGTTCTGGAGGGCGCCGAAGTTGACGAGCAGAACTCCGTCGTTGGGCATGTCTTCTCTCCCCGTCAGAGCGGCAGCTGGAAGCTGCCGCCGGAGTTGGCCACCCGGCTCTGGGCCTCGGTGTCGGAGGTGTCGTAGCCGACGCCGGACACCTTGATCGAATCGGCGGTCTGCGCGAGTGCCGCGTTGAGCTTCTTGAGGTCTTCCGCGTACTGCACCTTGACCTGCTCGAACGCGGCCGCGCCGAGACCCTTCCACGCGCTGCTCAGCACGGAAAGCTCGGACATGAGCGTGCTCAGCATCTGCTGGAGCCCCGCGTTCACGTCGTCGAAGTTCGCGGCGGTCTTCGCCATCACCGCGGATTCTGCCTGCGTCTGGGCCACCCCGGACGTCACCCCGCTCTCTCGTTCGGTTCGCCGATCGCCGAGATCCGTTGACGTATCGACGGTGGCCACCAGGCTAGCCCCGGAAAACAAGCCGTTGGGGCATGCCGTGAGCGGCCGATTACTCTTCAGGTACGTCGCCGACCGTAGCGAAGTTCGTCAAGACGAGAAAGCTCGGAATCGGAACCTGTGGATAACCCAGCTCTGTCCACAGGGCGCCCCGGGGTGGGCCGATGCCCATACGATGGGCCCGCACAAGCAGGAATGCGGCGCGAGGGGCGGTGTGACATGACGGTTGGTGTGGCGGGGGAACGCGACTACCGCGACCTCAGTGGACCGGCCCGGCCGTCACCCAAGGTCAGCAACGGCCCGGTCCGGGGTGGACGGCTGTTGGGCGTCAGAGCCGGTCAGCTCGTCGCCACTCAGGTGGCCGCGGTGGCGATCGTGATCGGCGCGCTGAACGGGCCGATCGGCCTTGTGGCGGGTGTCGCCGTCGCCCTGCTCCTCTTGGCGGTCACCTGGTTGAGACTGCGCCGGCGCTGGTTGTTCGAGTGGTTCGGCGTGATGCTCCGCTTCGGCGGCCGGCGGCATTCGGCGGCCGCCGCGACCTCGCCGGCCGCGCTGCTCGAGTTCGTCGCGCCCGGGGCGCGCGTGGAACAGACCGATCTGGCCGGCGACCCGGCGGCAATCATTGTGGACGGTCACGGGCTGACCGCCGTGCTCGAGCTCGGCGATCCGGCCGGGCTGCTGGCCGAGGAGTCGGCGGCGCTGCCCTCCCCCGCCTCGCTGCTGCCGTCGGCCGGGGCGGAGCTGCCGCCGGTTCTGATCCAGCTGGTGCTGACCGGCGCCCCGGCGCCGTCGTTGCGGGCCGGCGCCGGCACCCCGGCCAACTCGTACCGTCAGCTCACCGAGGGCCGCCTGCTCGGGCACAGCCGCGCCCTGCTCGCCGTCCGGCTCTTGCGCGCCGAGGGCTGGGCGCCCGACGAGCTGCACCGTTCCCTGTCCGGCCTGGTGCGCAAGCTCGTCCGGCGGCTGTCCGCGGTGCCCGCCCGGCCGCTCGGCGAGGCCGCTGCGATGCGGGTGATCGCCGAGCTGGCGCACGACGACGGCGCCGACCGGGCTCAGGAGACGTGGCCCGGCCTGCGGGTCGGCGGGCTCGCGCAGAGCACCTTCCAGCTCCGCCGATGGCCCGACCCTCGCGTCGAGACGTCCCGCCGGCTGGTGTCCCGGCTGCTCACGTTGCCGGCCTCGGCCACCACGGTGTCGCTGACGGCCGGTCCGCGGCCGGCGCACGGTCCGACCCCGCTCGACCTCACGATCCGGCTCGCCGCCCCCGACGCCAACGCGCTCGGCGCCGCCACCCAGGCCCTGCACAAGCTGGTCGCGGCCGAGCGGGCCGGTGTCCGGCGGCTCGACGGCGAGCACCTGTCCGGCCTGTCCGCGACGCTCCCGCTGGGCGGCACGCCGTCGGTCGTGCCGGGTCTGCCGCCCGACGGCGTCCAGCCGGCCGAGCAGCTCGAGGGCCTTGATCTGCCGGTCGGCGCGTCCGGCCTGATGCTCGGCCGCAACCGGCACGGCAACCCGGTGGTGGCCCGGCTGTTCCGTCCCGACCAGACCCGCGTGCTGCTGGTCGGCGGGGTCCGCTGCGCCCAGCTGGTCGTTCTGCGGGCGATGGCCCTGGGCGCGCGGGTCATGGTCCAGACGGCCCGGCCACGGGCCTGGGAGCCGTTCGTCCGCGGTGCCGCCGTCCCCGGCGAGTCGATCGCGGTCGTGCCGCCCGGGCGGCCCGTCGAGATCGCCCCCGGCTCGGCCCTTCAGCCCCTGCTGGTCGTCGTCGACATCGGCCCGGTCGGCTCCGACAACCGGCCCGGCGCCGGCTGGCAGGCCACGCTGGTCGTCCGCGACGAGTTCTCGGCCGCCGACGTCGACGTGGCCTCCCGCGCCGACCTGCTCATCCTCCAGCCGCTCCGCCCCGACGAGGCCACCCTGATCGGCGGGGCGCTGGGCCTGGGCGAGGTGGCCCAGTGGATGACCCGCATCCGGCCCGACATGGTGGGCGTGGTCAACCGACGGGCCGTCCGGTGGGCCGCCCTCGCCCACACCCCCATCGAGACCCAGCTGGTCGGCCCGCCGGGCCGCTGACGGCCGATATAGGGGAGATCTTCGTCAACGACATCGACAAGATCGGTGTGTGGTGTCGTGCCTGGTGGCGCGGGCGTGGCACGATTCCGGGCCATGGGCCTCATCATCCGGCTTTTGATCACCGCGTTCTCGCTGTGGCTGGCGACCGTGCTGATCGACGGCATCGAGCTGACGACCGACTCCACGTCCCAGAAGGTCGTGACGCTGCTGATCGTGGCGGTCATCTTCGGCGTGGTAAACGCAGTCCTGCGGCCGATCATCAAGATCGTGGGGTGCGGACTCTACGTTCTTACGCTCGGCCTGATCGCGCTGGTGGTCAACGGGCTGCTGTTCCTGCTGACCAGCTGGATCGCCGGCCAGTTCGACCTGCCGTTCCACGTCGACGACTTCTGGCCGAGCGCGGTCCTCGGCGCCCTGCTCGTCGGCGTCGTGAGCTGGCTGCTCAACATGCTCGTTCCCGACGGCGACGACTAGAACCCTGGGATTCCGGTGGCGGGCCGGCAAGATCCAGGCTTCACTCACGGTCGTGTTGTGTGCGAGCCGTGACGACGGATACGAGTTGAGCTCCGAGCGGGAGCGGATCGATCTCCCGCTGGTGCACCGGTGGCTGTCGACCGACGCCTACTGGGCCAAGGGCCGGTCGCTCGAACAGATGCGGGCGGCCCTCGACGGGTCCGACGCGTTCGGCATCTATCTCGGCGACGTGCAGGTGGCCGTCGCGCGTGTGATCACCGACGACTCCGTTTTCGCCTATCTGTGCGACGTCTACGTCGATCCGGCGCACCGGGGCAAGGGCCTCGGCGGCTGGCTCGTCGGGAGCGTGCGCGACCACTATGCGGCGCTCGGCCTCAAGCGTCTGCTCCTGACGACCCGCGACGCCCAGCCGGTCTACGCGGCGCAAGGCTTCGTCGAGGTGGACCCCGGGCGCTGGATGGCCTGCGATCTTGAGGCCGTACGGGCGGCGTCCACCGCCTGAGACCTCGGCCATATGCAAGGACCGGGATCCGGGGAAGACCTTACGGTGGGGTCATGAGCGACGAGCGGCGCGGATATCTCTACGGCCTCGCGGCGTATGTGATGTGGGGCTTCTTCCCGATCTACTTCAAGCATCTTCAGCCGGCGTCGGCCCTGGAGATCCTCGCTCACCGCGTGGTGTGGTCGGTGGTCTTCGTGACCCTGCTGCTGGCCGCCCTGCGGAACTGGCGTTTCCTCGGCCGGCTGCTGCGCACGCCCAAACTGCTCGGCGGCATCGCGATCGCCGCGGTGCTCATCGGCGTGAACTGGGCGACCTACATCTACGGCGTGAACACCGACCGGGTCGTGGAAACCGCCCTCGGCTACTTCATCACGCCGCTCGTCGTCGTGCTGCTCGGCGTCACCGTTCAGGGCGAACGGCTGCGCCCTTGGCAGTGGATCGCCGTCGGGGTGGGCACCGTCGCGGTCGCCGTGCTGACCATCGACTACGGGCGACTGCCGTACATCGCCCTGCTCCTGGCCGCCAGTTTCGGCACGTACAGCCTGATCAAGAAACGTATGTCGCTGCCGCCGGCCGAGGGTCTCTTCGTCGAGTCGTCGGTGCTGGCCGTGCCGGCGCTGATCTTCCTGGCCTGGCTCAACATCGGCGGAGACGCGCAATTCGGGCACGTGTCGGCCACGCACACCGTGCTCATGGTCCTGTCGGGGCTGGCCACCGCCGTACCCCTGCTGCTCTTCGCCGGGGCGGCGAACCGGGTGCCGATGGTCGGCATCGGAATCCTTCAGTACGTGGCGCCGATCCTCCAGCTCGCCTGCGGGCTGCTCATCTACCACGAGCCGATGCCGCCGGCCCGCCTCGCCGGGTTCGCGCTGGTCTGGGTCGCGCTGATCATCTTCACCGTGGACGCGCTGACCAGGACGAGACGAGAGAGGACGGCGATCGGCTCAGCAGCCGCCACTGCCGAGCCGATCGCCACCCTGCCACCCCGCTGACCGGAATCAGAGGTCAGGGGACGTCGTAGGCCAGGAGCACCTTTCCGTCGTACTGCACCAGCTCGAGCCGCGAGAGGCTGCCCGGCCCGAAATGTGTGGCTCCCGGCATGGTGAACTGCGAGCCCGGTTCGGCCTGCCAGGAGCCGACCTGCTCCTTCTGCTCGTCCGGCCCGTAGGCCATCAGGCGGAAGGTGTACGGGCGGCTCGCGGCCGCGCTGTAGTTGCAGACCATGTCCACTTTGGTGCCGCCGGCCGTGCTGGTCAGCCGCAGTGTCGCCTTGATCGGCGAGGCGCCGTCGATCGCCGTCATGGCGACCGCCGGGCCGGGTGGCGGCGCGGCCGGGGCGGCCGAGCCCCGCGTCCAGAGAAACAGTCCCGCGCCGACCAGCACCACCAAGATCGCGGCGGCGGCACTGCTCAGAAGGCGTACCCGAGAGGCCTTGCCCTTTTTGTGACGCTTAGCGGAGGGCGCCAACGTGGCCCACTCCGACGTCGCCCAGTCGCGCAGCGACGCTCCCGGATGGCTCGTGCCACCGCTGAGCGTGGGATCGAGGAGCTTGGCGAACTCCTTGGCGTCGAGGCGGGCCAGCAGATCGGGCATGGCCGACAGATCGGCCACGGCCTCACGACAGAACGAACACGTGGCCAGATGCTGCTCGTAGGCGGCCCGCTCGGCCGGCGACAAGGCACCCAGTACATACGCTCCGTCATCGTGCTCATGCTCGCAGCGCACCCCGTCACCACCCTCCGCTGATCTCCCGCTTGCACCCTGTCTTACGCGAGGGACGAACGTGGAGTTCAACGAAGCCTTAGGTTCCCTTGTCAGGCGGTGGCCGACTCGCCCGCGGAGAGCGCCTCGGCGACATTTCGGGCGGCCGCCGTGAGCTTGGCCCGGACGACCCGGGCCGAAGTAAGCATCTCGGCCGCCGGCAGCGCGCAGGAGAGCACGAGCCGCCGTTCGATGTCGCGGTCGGCGATGACCAGCACCGCCGCGCACGCCAGCCCCTGCCGGAACTGTCCCATTTCGAGCTGCATGCCACGCCGCTCGCCCGCGGCCAGGTCGGCCTCGAGCGCCTCGGGCGTCGTCAACGTGGCCGGGGTGAACGCACGCATGCCGTAATCACGCAGGTAGCGGGCGCGCTGATCGGGCGTGAGCGTGGCCAGCAACGCCTTGCCGAGCGCCGTCGCATGACCGCCCTCGTCGAAGCCGGGGGTCATGTCGTCGATGAACGGCGACCGGGCGCCCTCGGCCGAGGCGGTCACGGCGATGCGGCCACCGACGAAACGGCCGAGATAGTGGCTGTAGCCGCTGTCCAGCGCCGCGCGCCGCAGCGCCTCGCCGACCGCGGGCGGGCCGCGGAAGGCGGAGACGAGTTCCCGATACCGGTCGGCGATCTCCAGCCCCACGATGTACGTGCCGTCCTCGCGGCGGATCACGTAACCCTCGTAGGCCAGAGTGCGCACAAGGTGATACGTCGTCGCGACGGTCAACTCGCACCGTCGCGCTATCTGCTTCACGGTGAGTCCGCGCGGGGCTCGACCTACCGACTCGAGAACGCGCAGGGCGCGTGACACGCTCCGGATCAGATCGGACGGCTCCGCCAGGGGGTCGCGCACAGCTACCTCCGACGCCAGGGACTTACACCATATGAATAATCTTCCCCCGGGGGAATGCCAAAAGCATGTGGATCACGATCGATTTACACGAGCCGTATGGTCAGTAGCACTCAGCGCGCTCGATAGCCGTCCCTCAATCTGATGATCACTCTGCGCCGCCGCATTGCCATCCAGTCTTATTCTAGCGCTAGAATAGGGCGTGGATCTGACACCGGCCGAGCTGACCGTGCTCGGCCTCATCATCGAGCGGCCGCAGCACGGCTACGACCTGGAACGGGTCATCGAGCAGCGCGGCATCCGACAGTGGACCGACATCGGGTTCTCCTCGATCTATTACCTTCTCGGCAAGCTGGAGAAGCGAGGCCTGCTGCACGCCCCCAACGGCCAGGCCGGCGGAAAATCCCGGCGGGTCCTGCACGCCACCGCTGAGGGCCGCGAGACGGCGGCGCGGGCGGCCCTGACGCTCGTCGCCGACCCTCAGCCGGTCCCCAATCCGCTGCTCGTCGGCATCGCCAATCTGCCCCTGTTCTCGCCGGCCGACTACGCACGGGCCCTGCACACGCGGCTGGCGGCGATCGACGCGCGCATCGCCGGGGTCCGGGCGGCCGCGGAGGCCCAACAGGACCGGGCCGCCCTTCCCCCGGCGGCGCGTGAAGTGTTCTCGTACTCACTGAGCCTCATGGAGGCGGAGAGGCAGTGGCTCGCCGGCCGAGTCCAGGTACCCCATGACCAGCAAGACTGACTTCAAGAAGACCCTCGACGCGTACCAGGCCCGGCCCGGTCAGTTCCGGGTCCTGGACGTGCCCGATATGCGCTATCTCGCGATCGACGGCCACGGGGACCCCAACACCTCGCCCGTCTTCGCCGGCGCGCTGGAGGCGCTCTACCCGGTGGCGTACGGCCTGAAGTTCGCCAGCAAGACCGAGCTGGACCGCGACTACGTGGTTCCGCCGCTGGAAGGCCTCTGGTGGGCCGACGACATGGGCTCGTTCACCACGGCGCGCGACAAGTCCCGGTGGGACTGGACGCTGCTGCTCATGACCCCGGACTGGATCGGTCAGGACATGGTCGACGCCGCGATCGCGCGGGCCGGCGCCAAACAACCGCCGGCACGTCTCGGCGACCTCCGCCTTCAGGCGCTGTCCGAGGGCCGGTGCGTGCAGACTCTGCACATCGGCTCCTTCGACGACGAGGCCGGCGTGCTGGCGCGGCTGCACGACGAGATCATCCCCGAGCAAGGTCTCCAGATGACCGGTCTGCACCACGAGATCTACCTGAGCGACGCCCGCCGGGTGCCGCCCGAGAAGCGGCGCACCATCCTCCGCCAGCCGGTGACCGCCGCGGTGATGTCCGAGACGTGTGCCAGATCTTGATTTTGATCTTGCGAGCGCTACCCCTGGGGCCGTGGGGGTCGGACCCATGTGGCATCGTGAAAGCGTGGTGAGCACCGGGGATATGACGCCTTCCGACATGGCGCTGTCGTCGCTCGGCCTCGACGTCGATCCGAGGGTCGATGCGTCGGTGACGGCGACGCTGGCTGCCGTGGAGGAGGAGCTTCGGGCCAACGTGGCCAGCGCCGATCCGCTGGTGGCCGAGGCCGCGCGGCATCTCGCCGACGCGGGCGGCAAGCGGTTCCGGCCGCTGCTCGTGGCGCTGGGAGCGCAGTTCGGAGATCCGCAGGCGCCCGAGATCGTCGCGGCGGCCAACGTGGTCGAGCTGACCCACCTGGCGACGCTGTACCACGACGACGTCATGGACGAGGCGCCCGTCCGGCGCGGGGCGCCCAGCGCCAATTCGCGCTGGGGCAACTCCGTGGCCATCCTGGTCGGTGACTACCTGTTCGCGCAGGCCGCCGACCTGGCGGCGACGCTCGGGCCGGAGGCCGTTCACCTTCAGGCCCGCACGTTCGCGCGGCTGGTGCACGGGCAGATCGCCGAGACGGTGGGCCCGCGCGGCAGCGACCCCATCGAGCACTATCTGCACGTCATCACCGAGAAGACCGCGTCGCTGATCGCCACCTCGGCCCGCTTCGGCGGCCTGTTCTCGGGGGCGCCGGCCACGTCGGTCGAGGCGCTCGCCGGTTACGGCGAGACGATCGGCATCGCGTTCCAGCTCTCCGACGACCTGCTCGACATCGCCTCGGAGTCGGTCCAGTCCGGCAAAACGCCCGGCACCGACCTGCGTGAGGGCGTGCCAACCCTGCCGGTGCTCTACGCCCTGGCCGGCGACGACACAGACGCTTCGGCCGTACGGCTTCGTGAGCTCCTGGCCAGCGGCCCGATCACCGACGACGCGCTGCACGCCGAGGCCCTGACGCTGCTGCGCGAGTCCGCCGCGATGAAGAAGGCCCGCGAGACGGTCCGCACCTACGCGGAAGAGGCCCGGGCCCAGCTGGCCCCCCTGCCCGCCGGCGACGCCAAGCGGGCCATGGAAGCCCTCTGCGACTTCATCGCCGACCGCACAAGCTGACCGACCCCGCCCCCGCGCAACCCGGCCGACGATCCGAGCGGACACGGCCGATTGTTCGCCGCCGCCGCGCCGGAACGTGGCTGAGCTGATCGCCGCCCAGCGTGAAGAGCCGCTCAGCCCGACGAGCCGCCCAACCGGACGAGCCGCCCAGCCTGCCGAGCCGCCCAGGCCGACGAGCCGCCCCGCCCGACGAGCCGCCCAACCCGACGAGCCGCCCAGCGTGAAGCGACCTGGTCGGCCGCGCGGTGCGGGGCTGGGCTAAGCGCGGCTGAGGAAGGCCCGGATCGCCGAGAGCCAGGCGTCCGGATTGTCGAAGTGCGCCATGTGCGCGGCCTCGGGCACCTCGACCAGCGTGCTCGAGGGCAGCTCGCCGTGCAGGCGGCGGGCCAGCTCGACCGGGAAGCCCATGTCCCGCACCCCCTGGAGCAGCAGGGCGGGTCCACCCCATTCCCGCAGTACGCGCGGCGCGTCCTCCGGGGCCGCCGGATGCAGCCGGCCGGTCTCGTAGGGTTCGTTCCAGTCGCTGGAGAAGCGCACCCGCGAGAGCACCCGGTGCCATTCGGCCAGCCGGTCCAGCCGCCACACGGCCAGCGGTGCGTCGGCCACCGCCATGGCCCTGCTCAGCGCGCCGTCCGCTGCGTCCGGCCCGGTGAGCAGCGGGTCACCGAACGACACCGGCGTGGTCAGTCCACGACGCTCCCGGTAGTCCGCCGACTCGTCGAGCAGATGCTGAAACTCGCGGTACGCCGTCGTGGACGCCAGGATCACCGACCGCACGACGGAGGGATGCTGCGCCACCACCCGCATCGCGATCATGCCGCCGTAGGAGAACCCGAGGATGTCGGCCCGCTCGGCGCCCAGATGGCGCACCAGCGCCGCCACATCATCGGCCAGGTGTTCCGGCTGGAGGGCGGCGACCGGCAGCTCCCCCACCGGCGGCGTCCGGCTGCTCCGCCCGCATCCGCGCAGGTCGAACAGAACGACATGTGCCACGTCGCTCAGCTCCGCGACCGCCGGCAGCAGAAACGAGTGGTCCCAGGTCGGCCCGCCGTGAACGACAACCAGCATCGGCCGCTCCGGGTCGCCGAAACGCCTGGTGTACAAATCGACGCCGTTGACCCTCTCGTGCACGCCGGAAACCCTACTGGTGTGATTCACTTCGGCCGTGCGCAGATGGATCGCGATCGTTGTCGCGGTGACGCTCATCCTGGTCGCGGCCATCGAGGGTTCCCGCTGGTGGACCGGCCGCGCCCCCTACTCGGCCGGTGACCTGGCCGCGCGCGCCGATCTGCGGATCGTCGACCAGGCCACGGCGGAGGCCGCGCTGGGCCCGCACAGCGTTCCGACGATTGCCGAGGGGCAGCAGCTCTTCCTCGGGCATGTGACCTGGCGCCGGCCGGCTCACGAGGAAGGCGCCGTCTACATGATGATGCTGCACAACCGCACACATCGCCCGCCCGCGATGATGTTCGGCAAGGAGGGGACCAACCTCGCCTCCAACAGCGCGCTGTCCGAGGCCGCGGATCGCTATCCCTGGCTGGCCGGCGCCGACGGAGTGCACACCGCCGACGGCGGGTTCATACCGATCGAGGCCATCGCGCTGTACTCACTCGAAGCCGAGGAGCTGACATTCGCGGCCGTACTGGTCCCGGCCGACGCCAACCTCGGCGGCCGGGTTCCCCGGGCCGCGGCTCCGGCCCAGGCCTCCGATCTGACGATCGCCCTGGTCCAGGTGAACGGGCACGGCCGGGCGACCTGGGCCCAACGCCTCCTGAACTAGAGGCGCCGGGCCACGCCGCGGGGTGGGTCAGCGGACGAACTGGGCCGCGTCTCGGGTCAGGTCGATCAGGGGGGCCGGGACGACGCCGAGGGCGAGCGTCGCCAGCACGCCGATGGCCAGGGCCGCCGACGTCAGGAAGCCCGGGATGGACACCGTCGGCGTCGACTCGCCGGGCTCGGAGAGCCACAGCAGGACGACGACTCGCAGGTACGGGAAGGCGATCAGCATGCTGGTGAGCACGCCGACGATGACCAGCCAGGTCTGCCCGCCCTCGATGGCCGCCCCGAACACGCCGAACTTGCTGGTGAAGCCGCTGGTCAGCGGGATACCGGCGAAGGCCAGCAACAGGAACGTGAAGACCGCCGCGAACAGCGGGCTCTTGCGGCCCAGCCCGGCCCAGCGGGACAGGTGGGTCGCCTCGCCGTCGGCGTCGCGGACCAGGGTGACGATGCCGAAGGCGGCGAGGACCGTGAAGCCGTACGCCACCAGGTAGAACATCGTGCTCGACAGGCCCTCGGGGTTGAGCGCCAGCACACCCACCAGCAGGTAGCCGGCGTTGGCGACCGACGAGTAGGCGAGCAGCCGCTTCATGTCGGTCTGGGTGACCGCCAGGACCGCGCCGACCAGCATGGTCAGAACCGCCACCGTGCCCAGCACCGGCTGGAAGTCCCAGCGGACGCCGTCGAACGCCACGTACAGGATCCGCAGGAGCGCGCCGAAGGCGGCGACCTTCGTGCAGGCCGCCATCAGCGCCGTGATCGGGGTGGGCGCGCCCTGGTAGACGTCGGGCGTCCACACGTGGAACGGCGCGAGCGCCGCCTTGAAGAGCAGGCCGATCGCGAGCAGGGCCAGACCGCCGTACAGCAGAACCTGGCTCCTCTGCGGGTTGATCACCGCCTGGTGCACCTGGTCGAGGCTGATGCCGCCGGCGAAGCCGTAGATGAGCGCCACGCCGAACAGGAAGAACGCCGAGGCGTACGACCCGAGCAGGAAGTACTTGAGGGCGGCCTCCTGGCTGAGCAGGCGCCGCCGCCGGGCGAGCGCGCACAGCAGGTAGAGCGGCAGCGAGAAGACCTCGAGCGCGACGAACATCGTGAGCAGGTCGTTGGCCGCGACGAACAGCAGCATGCCGCCGAGCGCGAACACGGTCAGCGGGTAGACCTCGGTCAGGCCGGGCTGGTCGCCGGCCTGCTTGACGTCCTTCTGGGAGCCGACGGTGATCGCGGCCTGCGAGACGAACGGGCCGCCGCGCTCCAGGGTGCGGTCACCGATCAGCATCAGCGAGACCAGGCCGAGGACGAGCAGCGCACCCTGCAGGAACAGGGTGGGGCCGTCGACCGCGACCGCGCCGCCGATCGTGATCGTGCGGGTGCTGTGCTGGAGGATCACCGCGACGAAGGACGCCACGATGCCGAGGGCCGCCAGGCTGAGCTGGACGGCGTTGCGGATCCGGCGCGGGGCCGTCACCTCGACGATGATGCCGACGCAGGCCACCCCGAAGAGGATCAACATCGGCAGCAGCGCGCCGTAGTCGATGGCGGGCAGTTTCAGGTCTCCCATGGCTAGCGCGCCACCCTTTCATTCGCGACGACCGGTGTCGGGTCCTGCACGCCGACGTCCTGCATGGTCGCCTGCACCGCCGGGTTGATCACGTCGGTGACCGGCTTGGGATAGAAGCCGAGCAGGACGATCAGCAGGATGAGCGGGGCCACCACGATCTTTTCCCGCAGTGTGATGTCTCGCCGCATGGCCGGCACCGTGGGCAGGACCGGGTTGAGCGTGCCCTGCGTGGTGCGCTGGATCATCCAGAGCACGTACGCGGCGGCCAGGATGATCCCGGCGGTCGCGATCACGGCGTACGTCTTGTGCACCGTGAAGGTCCCGATCAGCACCAGGAACTCGCTGACGAACGGGGCCGTGCCGGGCAGGGCCAGCGAGGCCAGACCGGCGAAGAAGAGCACGCCGGCCAGGACCGGGACCATCTTGCCGGCGCCGCCGAAGTCGCTGACCAGGTTGGATCCCCGGCGGGCGACGAACATCCCGACCACGATGAAGAGCAGGCCGGTGGCCAGGCCGTGGTTGACCATGTAGAGCACCGAGCCGGTGCCGCCCTGCGTGGTGAAGGCGAAGATGCCGATGCCGATGAAGCCGAAGTGCGCGATCGACGTGTACGACACCAGGCGCTTCAGGTCGTTCTGCCCAACCGCCAGCAGCGCGGCGTAGATGATCCCGATGACCGCGAGGACCAGCGCCGCCGGGGCGAACCAGCGGGACGCCTCCGGGAACAGCGGCAGGCAGTACCGCAGGATGCCGAACGTGCCGACCTTGTCCATGACGCCGACCAGCAGCGCGGCCGCGCCGGCCGGGGCGGCGCCACCGGCGTCCGGCAGCCAGGTGTGGAACGGGAAGAACGGCGCCTTGATCGCGAAGGCGACGAAGAAGCCGAGGAACAGCCAGCGGGCCGTGTTCTGGTCGATCGACCCGGCCGCCCCGGCGAGCTTGCCGAAGTCGAACGTGTGCCCGCCGACCACCCACAGCCCGATCACCGCGGCCAGCATGAACAGGCCGCCGACCAGGCTGTAGAGGAAGAACTTCACAGCGGCGTACTGCCGGCGGGGACCGCCGAACGAGCCGATGATGAAGTACATCGGGATCAGCATGACCTCGAAGAACACGTAGAACAGGAAGATGTCGGCGGCGGCGAAGACGCCGATCATCGTGAACTCGAAGGCCAGCAGCAGCGCGAAGTACGTCGGCACGGAGCGCTTGCTTTGGTCGACGTCGCGCCACGACGCCAGGATGACGATCGGGAAGAGCACCGCGATCAGCATCAGCATGACCAGCGCGATGCCGTCGGCGGCGAGGGTGAACCGGGCGTCCCAGGACGGGATCCAGGCGTACGACTCCCGGAACTGGAAGCGGTCACCCCCGGTCTGGAAGGCGATCCACATGACGACGCTCAGCGCGAGCACCACCAGCGACCAGCCCAGCGCCACCAGCTTGGCCAGCTGCGCCTTGGCGCGCGGGACGCACGCCACGACCACCGCGCCGACCAGGGGCAGCAGCGTCAGGATGGACAGGAACGGGAAGTCTTTCACGCCAACCACCCAAGCTGGATCGCGAGGAAGGCGCCGACGACGAGGACGGCACCGGTGAGCATGGAGAGGGCGTACGACCGTACGAAACCGGTCTGAAGCCGCCGGAGGCGCCCGGAGCTGCCGCCGACACCGGCCGCGATCCCGTTGACCAGTCCGTCGATGCCCTTGTTGTCGAGGTAGACCAGCGCCCGCGTGAGGTAGATGCCGGGCCGCTCGAACACCGCCTCGTTGAACGCGTCGGTGTAGAGGTTGCGGCGGGCCGCGGTGACGATGACACCGGCCGGCTGCGGCTCGAGCGCCGTTCCGCGGCGGAAGAGCGCCCAGGCCAGCCCGGCGCCGAGCAGGGTGATCAGCACGCTGAGGATGGTGATCCACAGGTGCGGGAGGACCGCCTCGGCGGTCTGCTCCTCGGGGCCGAAGGTGGCCTCGAGCCAGTCCGGGACCACCGTGACCATGAGCCCACCGGCCACGATCGAGCCCAGCGACAGAATCACCAACGGGATCGTCATGATCGCCGGGGACTCGTGCGGATGCTGGTTGTCCTCGGTGTACCGCTCCGGCCCGTGGAACGTGAGCACGAACAGTCGCGTCATGTAGAACGCGGTCAGCCCGGCGCCGAGCAGTGCCGCCAGGCCGAACAGCCAGGACGTCCAGTCACCGCGCTCGAAGGCGGCCGCGATGATCGGCTCCTTCGAGAAGTAGCCGGACAGCGGCGGGATACCGATGATGGCCAGCCAGCCCGTGGCGAAGGTCAACCACGTCCACTTCATGTATTTGCGCAGGCCGCCGAAGCGCCGGATGTCGACCTGGTCGTGCATGCCGTGCATGACCGAGCCGGCGCCGAGGAACATGTTGGCCTTGAAGAAGCCGTGCGCCAGCAGGTGGATGATGGCCAGGGCGTACGCACCGCCGCCGAGCCCGACGCCGACGAACATGTAGCCGATCTGGCTGACCGTCGACCAGGCCAGGACGCGCTTGATGTCGTCCTTGGCGGCGCCGATGATGCAGCCCATCAGCAGCGTCAGGGCGCCCACGCTGACCACGATCACCTGGAGCGTCTGGTTGGCCGAGAAGATCGGGTTGGAGCGGGCGATCAGGTAGACGCCGGCGGTGACCATCGTGGCCGCGTGGATGAGGGCCGAGACCGGGGTCGGGCCCTCCATCGCGTCGGGCAACCAGGCCTGCAGCGGGAACTGGCCGGATTTACCGGCCGCGCCGAGCAGCAGCAGGATGCCGAGGATCAGCGTCACCGTCGAGCTGAGCCCGCCGACGCTGGTGAACACCTCGTCGTACTGCGTGGTGCCCAGGTAGGCGAAGAGGATGAAGATGCCGATGGCCAGGCCGGTGTCGCCGACCCGGTTCATCAGGAACGCCTTCTTGCCGGCGGTGGCCGCCGACGGCCGGGTGTACCAGAACGAGATCAGCAGGTACGACGCCAGACCGACGCCCTCCCAGCCGAAGTACAGCATCACGTAGTTGTTGCCGAGGACGAGCAGGAGCATCGCCGCGACGAACAGGTTGAAGTAGCCGAAGAACCGGCGGCGGCCGGGGTCGTGCTCCATGTAGCCGACCGCGTAGATGTGGATCAGCGAGCCGACACCGGTGATCAGCAGGACGAAGACACCGGAGAGCGGGTCGAAGAGAAGTCCGAAGTCGACATGCAGGCTGCCGACGGTGATGAAGTCCCAGAGGCTCTGCTGCGCCGTGCGGTGTCCCTCTTCGAGGTCGGCCAGGCTGATGAAGAAGATCAGGCCGAGCACGAACGAGGCGGCCACCGCGAGGACGCCGAGCCAGTGTCCCCACTTGTCGGCCCGCTTGCCCAGCAGCAGCAGGATCGCCGCGCTGACGAGCGGAATGGCGATGAGCAGCCAGATTCCGCTCAGCACCCCCGACGCGGGGGCGTACTCCACTGCGTGTTCCACGTGAAGGCCCCTTTAGTACTTGAGGAGGTTCGCGTCGTCGACGCTCGCGGAGCGCCTCGTACGGAAGATCGACATGATGATCGCGAGACCCACCACGACCTCGGCCGCCGCGACGACCATCACGAAGAACGCGATGATCTGGCCGTCGAGGCTGCCGTTGATGCGGCTGAAGGTGACCAGGGCGAGGTTCGCGGCGTTGAGCATCAGCTCGATGCACATGAACAGCACGATCGCGTTGCGGCGGACGAGCACCCCGGCGGCGCCGATGGTGAAGAGGATGGCCGCCAGAACGAGGTAGTAGTCAGGAGTCACTTCTCTGTTCCCTTCGGGGCCGCCTCGTCCGCCGTCAGCTCGCGCAGCGGAAGGATCGCGGAGATGCTCCGCTCGGCGCCGTTACCGTCCGGCAGGCGGGCGGGCGCGGCGACCGACATCGTGTTGGCGTACACGCCCGGGCCGGGCTTGGGGCCGGGGTAGCTGCCAGGGCGGAAGCGCTGCTTCATCCGGGTCAGCTGGTCGACGACGTCCGCCTTGGCCCGCTCGACGTGCGCCAGCACCATCGCGCCGACCGCCGCCGTGATGAGCAGGGCCGAGGTGACCTCGAAGGCGAAGACGTAGCGGGTGAACAGCAGCGACGCGAGGCCCTGGACGTTGCCGTTGGCGTTGGCCTCGGTCAGGCCGGCCGTCGGGGTGTCCCCGAGCGAGCGGGCCAGGCCGGTGCCGACCAGGATCGCGAAGCCGACGCCGAGCACGATCGCGGCCACCCGCTGGCCGCGCAACGTCTCGATCAGGGAGTCCGAGGCATCCCGGCCGACCAGCATCAGCACGAACAGGAACAGCATCATGATCGCGCCGGTGTAGACGATGATCTGCACCATGCCCAGGAACGGCGCGGCATTGATCACGTACGTGACGCCGAGGCAGAGCATCGTCAACACGAGCCAGAGCGCGGAGTGCACGGCGTTGCGGGCCAGCACCATGCCCAGCGCCCCGATCACCGCGATCGGGCCGAGGATCCAGAAGGCGACGGCCTCGCCGGTGGAGACGTGGTCCATCACACGGCCCCCTTCGCCGCTTCGCCCGTCGCGTCCGAAACTTCGTTCGTGGCCCAGGGCGCCCGCTCGGCGCCGACCGAGGTGCCCGGGTTGGTGAGAGCGCCGACGTAGTAGTCCTTGTCGGTCTCGCCCAGGCGCATCGGGTGCGGCGGCTGCTCCATGCCCTCCAGAAGCGGGGCCAGCAGTTCCTTCTTCGTGAAGATCAGGTCCTGCCGGCTGTCGCGGGCCAGCTCGTACTCGTTGCTCATGGTGAGCGAACGGGTCGGGCAGGCCTCGATGCACAGGCCGCAGAAGATGCACCGCGCGTAGTTGATCTGGTAGATCCCCGCGTACCGCTCACCGGGCGAGAAGCGCTGCTCGTCGGTGTTGTCGGCGCCCTCGACGTAGATCGCGTCGGCCGGGCAGGCCCAGGCGCAGAGCTCGCACCCGATGCACTTCTCCAGCCCGTCCGGGTGCCGGTTGAGGATGTGCCGGCCGTGGTAGCGCGGGGCCGGCGTCGGCGGCGTGAACGGGTAGTCGGTCGTGATGACCTTGCGGAACATGTGCGCGAAGGTCACCCCGAAGCCCTTGAACGAGCCGGTGAACGTACCCACGTCACACCTCCTTGTTTTCCGAGGGAGCGGGGTCGCCACCCACCGTGGCGGGTGCGCGTTCGGCCACCGCGCGGCGGGCCCGTGGGCTGGGGGGAACCTGTAGGTCGATCGGTGGCACCGGGAAACTGCCCGGTGGTCGCGCGGCCAGCTGTTCCTCCAGGGAGAGCTGCCGTGGCTTGCGGGCGGCCGGCCAGAGCATGGCGACCAGCAGGACGACGACCACGATGCCGACGATCGAGATCCACTTGGCCTGCTGCGACAGCTCGTTGTTGGCGACCTTGACGTAGCTCAGGAAGAGGATCCAGACCAGGTTGACCGGGATGAGGACCTTCCAGCCGAACCGCATGAACTGGTCGTAGCGCATGCGGGGCAGCGTGGCCCGCAGCCAGATGAAGCCGAAGAGCAGCAGCAGCACCTTGGCGAAGAACCAGATCAGCCCGAAGTAGCCGGCGTTGGCGCCTTCCCAGATCGTGGTGATCGGCCACGGCGCGCGCCAGCCGCCGAGGAACAGCGTGGTGCAGAACGCCGAGACGGTGATCATGTTGATGTACTCGGCCAGGAAGAACAGCGCGAACTTGAACGACGAGTACTCGGTGTGGAAGCCACCGACCAGCTCCGACTCCGCCTCGGGCAGGTCGAACGGCGCCCGGTTGGTCTCACCGACGGCGGCGATGCAGTAGATGACGAAGCTGGGGAGCAGCAGGATCGCGTACCAGCTCGGTGTCGTCGCCTCCCAGCCGAAGATGTTCACCGGGTTGCCCTCGGCCTGCGCCTTGACGATCTGCGACGTGCTCATCGTGCCGGCCGTCATGAAGACGGCCACGATGGACAGACCCATGGCGACCTCGTACGAGATCATCTGCGCACTCGACCGCAGGCCACCCAGCAGCGGGTAGGTGGAGCCGGACGCCCAGCCGGCCAGCACGACGCCGTACACGCTCATCGAGGAGCAGGCGAGCAGCACCAGCACCGAGACCGGCACGTCGGTGAGCTGCAGCGCCGTCGTCTGGCCGAACATGTTGACCACGCCGCCGAACGGAATCACCGAGAAGGCGGTGAAGGCCGTGGTCGCCGAGATCACCGGGGCGATGAAGTAGACCACCTTGTCGGCGGTCTTCGGGATGATCTCCTCCTTGAACGGCAACTTCACACCGTCCGTGAGGCTCTGCAGCCAGCCCTTGGGACCGACCTGGTTGGGACCGGGGCGGACCGCCATCCGGGCCACGACCTTGCGCTCATAGTTGATCGTGAAGAGCGTCAACAGGAGCAGCAGGACGAAGACGCCGAACAGCTTGATCAGCGTGATCCACCAGATGTCGTCCTCGAACGTCTGGAGGGTGGGGTCGACGGCGTGCGCCGCCAGCAATGTCGACTTCATGCGTTCGCTCCCGAAGAGAGCCGGACAACCGCGCCGGCGGTGACCCCCAGGCTGCGGCGCAGCGTGGAGCCTGGGGAGTTCGTGGGCAGCCACACCACCCGCGGCGGCAGATCGGTGATCGCGACCGGCAGGGTGACGGCGCCGCGGTCGGTGCCGACCGTGAGCGCGTCCCCGTCGGCCACGCCCAGCTCCTCGGCCAGGTCCTTGCCGATGCGGGCCAGCGGCGTCCGGGCCGTCCCGGCCAGCACCGCGTCGCCCTCGGTCAGCGAGCCGAGGTCGATCAGGTGGTGCCAGGTGGCGAGGACGGCTTCCGCCGAGGTGACGGAAGGCAGCGCGGCGGGAGACACCGAGGGCAGCGCCGGGCGGGCCGCGCTGCTCGCCGGCATGGCGCCGAGCTCGCGGCGGATCGCCATGACGTCGCCGGTCCCGAGCGTCACGTTCATCAGGGCCGCGATCGCCTCGAGCACCCGGCCGTCGGTCATCGCCGTGCTGGTCGGGAGCACGGTTCCGAAGGACCGCAGCCGGCCCTCCCAGTCGAGGTAGGTGCCCGACTTCTCGGCCGCCGGGGCCACCGGCAGCACCACGTCGGCGCGGCGGGTCACCGCGCTGTGCCGCAGCTCGAGGCTGACCACGAAGCCGGCCGCCTCGAGCGCCTGCTCGGCCAGCCGCGGGTCGGCCAGGTCGCCCGGGTCGACGCCAGCGACCAGCAGGCCGCCGAGCCTCCCCTCGGCGGCCGCCGCGATGATCGCGTCGGTGTCGCGGCCGGCCGAGCCGGGCAGCGTGTCGGGCGCGGCCTTCCACGCCCGGGCCAGCTCGGCCCGAGCGGCCGGGTCGGCCACCGGGCGCCCGCCCGGCAGCATGTTGGGCAGGCAGCCGGCGTCGATGGCGCCGCGGTCACCGGCCCGGCGGGGCACCCACGCGAGGCGGGCGCCGGTCCGCGCGGCCAGCGCCGCCGCGGCCGACAGACCGCCGGGCACCGTGGCCAGCCGCTCGCCGACGATCAGCACCGCGCCCGGCGTCGCGAGCGCGGCGGCGATCGCCGGGTCCTCGGCCAGCAGCCGGGCCTCCTCGCCGGGCACGGCCGCCACGAGCGCGGCTCCCAGCTTGGTGAAACCGCGGGTCAGGTACGGCGCGACGGCCGTGACCTTCAGCCGCTTGCGGTTGAAGCCCTTGCGCAGGCGCAGGAAGAGGATCGGGCACTCCTCCTCCGGCTCCAGCCCGGCGATCACCACCGAGCCCGCGTTCTCGACGTCCTCGTAGGTCACGTCGGCCAGTCCGGCCACCGACGAGGCCAGGAAATCGGCCTCCTCGGCGCTGAGCGGGCGGGCCCGGAAGTCGATGTCGTTGGTGCCGAGGGCGAGACGGGCGAATTTGGCGTACGAGTACGCGTCCTCCACGGTGAGCCGGCCACCCGTGAGGACCCCGACCCCGCTCTCCCTGGCCGCGGTCAGGCCTTCGGCCGCCGCCAGCAGCGCCTCGCTCCAGGACGCCTCGCGCAGCTCACCGTCGGCGCCGCGGATCAGCGGCGTGGTGATCCGGTCGTTGGCGGTCGTGTAGCGGAAACCCCAGCGGCCCTTGTCGCAGTTCCACTCCTCGTTGACCGCCGGGTCGTCGCCGGCCAGCCGGCGCAGCACCTTGCCGCGGCGGTGGTCGGCCCGCATCGAGCAGCCGGCCGCGCAGTGCTCGCACGCCGTCGGCGTGGAGACCAGGTCGAACGGGCGGGCCCGGAACCGGTACTGCTCGCCGGTGAGCGCGCCGACCGGGCAGATCTGGATCGTGTTGCCGGAGAAGTACGAGTTGAAGGCGACGTCGCCCTCGCCCTCGCCGACCTGGCCGTCACCGGTGCCGCGGCCGCCGAAGAAGTCGTCGCGGTAGACGTTGATCTGCTCGCCGGACGAGCGGTCCATCAGGTCGATGAACTTGTCGCCGGCGATCTCCTCGGAGAACCGGGTGCAGCGCTGGCACAGGATGCACCGCTCGCGGTCGAGCAGCACCTGGCTGGAGATGTGGATCGGCTTCTCGTACTCCCGCTTGTGCTCGTGGAAGCGGGAGTCGGTGCGGCCGTTCGTCATCGCCTGGTTCTGCAGCGGGCACTCGCCGCCCTTGTCGCAGGTCGGGCAGTCGAGCGGGTGGTTGGCCAGCAGCAGCTCCATCACGCCGCCCTGCGCCTTGGCGGCCACCGGCGAGGTGAGCTGGGTCTTGACGACCATGCCCTCGGCGACCGTCTGGGTGCAGGAGGCGACCGGCTTGCGCTGGCCCTCGATGTCGACCAGGCACTGCCGGCAGGCGCCGGCCGGCGCGAGCAGCGGGTGGTCGCAGAACCGGGGAATCGCGATGCCCATCCGCTCGGCCACGCGGATGACGAGCTCGCCCTTCTCGGCGACGACCTCGATCCCGTCGATGGTGAGCGTGACGGTGTCGGCCTTCTTGGCTACATCAGTCATCAGTGAGCTCCAACCAGGGACTTGGACGACAGCCGCGGAGCTGTCCGGCCCTCGATGTAGTCCAGGTAGTCCTGACGGAAGAACTTCAGCGTGGACATGACCGGGGTGGCCGCGCCGTCACCGAGGCCGCAGAAGGACCGGCCGAAGATGTTGTCGGCGGTGTCCTGCAGGGTGTCGAGGTCCTTGTACGTGCCCTCGCCGGAGAGGATCCGGCGGTAGGTGCGGACCATCCAGTAGTTGCCCTCGCGGCACGGGGTGCACTTGCCGCAGGACTCGTGGTGGTAGAACTCCAGCCACCGCCAGGTCGAGTAGACCGGGCAGTCCTGGTCGCTGAAGATCTGCATGGCCGTGGTGCCGAGGATGGACCCGGCCGCGGCGACGCCCTCGAAGTCCATCGCCGTGTCGATGTGCTCGGCGGTGAGCAGCGGCGTCGACGATCCGCCGGGCGTCCAGAACTTCAGCTTGTGCCCGGGCTTCATCCCGCCGGCCAGCTCGATCAGCTCGCGCAGGGTGATGCCGAGCCCACACTCGTACTGGCCCGGGTTGGCGATCCGGCCGGAGAGCGAGTAGATCATCGGGCCGGCCGATTTCTCGGTGCCCATGCTCTTCCACCAGTCGGCGCCGCCGAGCACGATGTACGGCACACTCGCGATGGTGCCGACGTTGTTGACCACCGTCGGGCTCGCGTACAGGCCGGCGATCGCCGGGAACGGCGGCCGCAACCGCGGCTGGCCCCGGAAACCCTCGAGCGAGTCCAGCAGGGCGGTCTCCTCGCCGCAGATGTACGCGCCGGCGCCGCTGTGCACGACCAGCTCGAGGTCGAACCCGGAGCCGAGGATGTTCTCGCCCAGATATCCGGCGGCGCGCGCCTCTTCCACCGCGTTGCGCAGCCGCCGGGCGGCGTGCACCGCCTCGCCGCGAATGTAGATGAAGGCCCGGTTGGCCCGGATCGCGTACGCCGCGATGATCGCACCCTCGACCAGCGAGTGCGGGTCGTACGTCATCAGCGGCAGGTCCTTGCAGGTGCCGGGCTCGCCCTCATCCGCGTTGATCACGAGGTAGTGCGGCTTGCCGTCGCCCTGCGGGATGAAGCCCCACTTGAGACCGGTCGGGAAGCCGGCGCCGCCGCGGCCGCGCAGGCCCGAGTCCTTGATGAGCTGGATCAGGTCGTCGGGGTGGACGTCGAGGGCCTTGCGGACCGCACGGTATCCGTCCAGCTGCTCGTAGACGCCGATCTGCCAGGCGTTCGGCGAGAGCCAGCGCTTGGTGAGGACCGGGGTCAGCTTTTCCAGAAGCTCACGCCGTGGCTGGGTCACTTCGCCTCCTCGCTGCCGCGGGCAGTGTCGCCGGCGGGCTTGCCGTCACCGGCGGGCTGGTTGGCGCCCGCACCGGCCGCCTCGGCCGGGTTCGACGGCACGACCGGCGCCGGCTTGCTCGTGGCGTCCTTGTCCGGCGTGCTGGCGTCGGGGTTGCGCTGCTCGGCCGTACGGACCTGGGGGTCCTTGTCGTCGCCGGCCTTGACCGGCTTGCCCGCGTGCGAGGTCACCACCGACTTCACCTTGTCGACGACGGTGGCCACCGGGCCCTTGCTCTCCTCACGCGGGGAGGGCTTGGTCTTGGTGATGGGGGTGTCCGGGTTGAAGTTCGGCACCGCCACGCCGTGCTCCTGGGCCAGGGTCACGCCGCGCAGGGTGGGCGCCCCGGCCCGGCCGTCGCCGACCGCGCCTTCGCGGGGATCGGCGAAGCCGGCCAGCTGGACCTGCATCTCCTTGAGGGAGCAGATCCGCGCGCCCCGGGCCGGCGTGAACGACTCGCCGGTGCGCAGCTTCTCGACCAGGCCGACCGCCGCCTCCGGGGTGGCCTCGTCGAGGGCGAAGTCGTAGTTGACCGTGACGACCGGTGCGTAGTCGCAGGCGGCCAGGCACTCGGCGTGCTCCAGCGTGATGCGGCCGTCGCCGGTGGTCTCGTCGTGCCCGACGCCGAGGTGCTCGGACAGTTGGTCGTAGACCTCCTGACCGCCGAGCGTGTTGCACAGCGTGTTGGTGCAGACGCTCACCAGGTACTCGCCGGTCGGCCGGCGCTTGTACATCGTGTAGAACGTCGCGACCGCGCCGACCTGGGCCTTGTTGATGCCCAGGATCTCGGCGCAGAACGCCACGCCGTTCGGGCTGACGTGGCCCTCGACGGTCTGCACCAGGTGGAGCAGCGGCAGCAGGGCCGACCGTTCGCGACCGGCGGGGTAGCGAGCGAGGATCTCAGTTGCCTGGCCGAGAAGCTTTTCGGCCAGAGGGGCGGCGGCGGGGGAGAAATCCACCGTTGTATCAGTCATTACCGGTCACACCCACCCATCACGGGGTCCAGAGAAGCGCCGCCGGCGATGACGTCGGCCAACAGCGCGCCCTCGGCCATCGCGGGGATGGCCTGGAGGTTCACGAAGCTCGGGTCGCGCATGTGCACCCGGTAGGGATGGGTGCCACCGTCGGAGACGGCGTGCACGCCGAGTTCCCCGCGCGGGTGTTCGATCGCGACGTAGACCTGGCCCGCCGGCACCCGGAAGCCCTCGGTCACGAGCTTGAAATGGTGGATAAGGGACTCCATCGACTGGCCCATGATCTTGGCCACATGCTCGAGCGAGTTGCCCATGCCGTCCAGCCCGACGGCCAATTGCGCAGGCCAGGCTATCTTTTTGTCGGCGATGAAGATCGGACCCGGCCGCAGGCGGTCGAGGGCCTGTTCTATGATCTTGAGAGATTCTCGAATCTCGGCGAGACGAACCTGGTACCGCCCCCAGACGTCGGCGGTCGTCGCGGTCGGGACATCGAACTCATAATTTTCATAGCCGCAGTAGGGCATCGTCTTCCGCAGGTCCCAAGCCAGGCCGGCGGAACGCAGCACGGGCCCGGTGACGCCGAGCGCTAGGCAACCGGTCACGTCGAGCACGGCGACGCCCTGAGTACGCTCCTGCCAGATCACCTGGCCGGAGAGCATGGCCTCGTACTCCTTGAGTTTCTTGGGCAGGTAGACCAGAAAGTCGCGGATCTTCTTGATCGCCGACTCCGGAACGTCCTGCGCCACTCCGCCCGGGCGGAAATAGGCGTGGTTCATCCGCAGGCCGGAGGTCTCTTCGAAGATGTCGAGGATGTACTCACGCTCGCGGAAGCCGTACAGCATCATCGAGATGGCGCCCAGCTCCATGCCGGTGGTGGCCAGCCAGACCAGGTGCGACGAGATCCGGTTCAGCTCCATGAAGAGCACCCGGATCGTGTTCGCCCGCTCGGTGATCTGGTCGGTGATGCCGAGCAGCTTCTCGACGGCGAGGCAGTAACCGGCCTCGTTGAACAGCGGCGCGAGGTAATCGGCCCGGGTGACGAAGGTGGTGCCCTGCGTCCAGTTGCGGTACTCGAGGTTCTTCTCGATGCCCGTGTGGAGGTAACCGACGACCGGCCGTACCTCCTGAACGGTCTCGCCCTCGAGTTCGAGCACGAGGCGCAGAACGCCGTGCGTCGACGGGTGCTGCGGACCCATGTTGACGACGATCTTCTCGTTGCTCAGCGGGTCGACGCTGCCGGTGACGGTGTCCCAGTCGCCGCCGGTGACGGTGAAGACGCGGCCCTCGGTGGTCTCGCGCTCGGTTGCGTATCCGGACTGTGTCATTGGTAGACCCTCCGCTGGTCAGGAGGCGGAATCTCGGCGCCCTTGTACTCGACGGGCACGCCGCCGAGCGGGTAGTCCTTGCGCTGGGGGTGGCCCTCCCAGTCGTCCGGCATGAGCACCCGCGTCAGGTTGGGGTGACCCGCGAAGACCACGCCGAACATGTCGTACGTCTCCCGCTCCTGCCAGTCGGCGGTCGGGTAGACGCTGGTCACGCTGGGGACGCTCACGCCGTCGGGCACGGCGATCTCGAGCCGCACACGGCGCCGGTACGTCATCGAGGCCAGGTGGTAGACGACGTGCAGCCGGCGGACGTCGCTGGCGAGGTAGTCCACGCCGGACACCGACGAGCACAGCTCGAAGCGCAGCGACTCGTCGTCCCGCATGATCTGCGCGACTTCGGCGATCCGCTCGGCCTTGATGTGCAGGGTCAGCTCGCCCCGGTCGACCACGACCCGCTCGATCGCGTCGGCGAAGCCGGGGTACGCCTCCTCGAGGGCGTCGGTGACCTCGTCGAAGTACCCGCCGTACGGCTTGGGGCTGCTGATCTCCTCGGGCCGCCGGCGGACCAGGCCGCCGAAGCCGGAGACGTCACCGGTGCCGGTGATGCCGAACATGCCCTTCTGCGGGCTGGCCGGCGCCTGGGCCGGGGCGTCGATGTCGGCGCCGACCGGCTGGGGGCCGTCCTGTGGTTCGATGCTCACTTGCCCTCCCGCAGGTGCGGCTGCAGCTTCATCCAGTTCTCGATGCGCAGCTGTTCCTCGCGGCCTTCCTTGACCGCCTGCGTCCACTCGGCCCGGCGCACCTTGTCCACCCGGTACGACGACGGCATCGCACCCGGCGCGACGACCGGTACCTTGCCTTCGGCCCGGCGCTGCTCCAGCATCTTGCGGCCGTTGGGGCCGAGCGGCTGGGCCATCACCTTCTCGCGCATCTTGAGGATGGCGTCGATCAGCATCTCGGGCCGCGGCGGGCAGCCGGGCAGGTAGACGTCGACCGGGACGATGTGGTCCACGCCCTGCACGATCGCGTAGTTGTTGAACATGCCGCCGGACGAGGCGCACACGCCCATCGAGATCACCGAGCGGGGCTCGGGCATCTGGTCGTAGATCTGCCGGACGACGGGCGCCATCTTCTGGCTCACCCGGCCCGCCACGATCATCAGGTCGGCCTGCCGGGGCGAGGCCCGGAAGACCTCCATGCCCCAGCGACCGAGGTCGTAGTGCGGACCGCCGGCGGCCATCATCTCGATGGCACAGCAGGCCAGTCCGAAGGTGGCACCCCAGAACGAGGACTTGCGGGCCCAGTTCGACAACTTCTCGACGGAGGTCAGCAGGATGCCGGCCGGTAGTTTCTCTTCGATTCCCATGGCTGTGTCTCCTGTTAAGACCAGTTGCCGCGGATCAGTCCCAGTTGAGGCCGCCACGCCGCCACACGTAGGTGTAGGCGATGAAGACCGTGACGATGAACAGGACCATCTCGACGAAGCCGAACAGGCCGAGCGCGTTGAAGGACACGGCCCACGGATAGAGGAAGATGGTCTCGATGTCGAAGATGATGAAGAGCATCGCGGTCAGGTAGAACTTCACCGGGAACCGGCCGCCGCCCACCGGTGTCGGCGCCGGTTCGATACCGCACTCGTACGCGTCGAGCTTGGCCCGGTTGTAGCGATGTGGACCGACGATCGGCGCGATCGACACCGAGAACAACGCGAAGAGCGCGCCGAGGACAAGTAACCCGACGATCGGGACGTATGGGTTGACCGACATCTCAGGACTCCTACTGCGACTATGAGCCGTATAACACTATTCGTCCGATTTGTTCTTGGTCGAGCGGGGGTGCGTCAGACGGCGGGGGCCACCTTCGTCAGGCCGTTGATCACCCGGTCCATCGCGTCACCGCCACGCGGGTCGGTGAGGTTGGCCAGCAGTTTCAGAACGAACCGCATCAACGTCGGATGCGGCATCCCGTGCTTCGTCGCGAGCCGCATGATCTGCGGGTTGCCGATGAGCTTCACGAACACTCCGCCGAGTCGGTAGTAGCCACCGAACCGCAGACTAAGCTCCGACGGGTACGCCCGCAGCGCACGCTCGCGGTCGGCACCCTCGGGCCGGGCCAGCGCCTGCACGGCCACCTCGGCCGCGAGCTCGCCCGACTCCATGGCGTACGCGATGCCCTCGCCGTTCATCGGGTTCACCATGCCGCCGGAGTCGCCGACCAGCATGAGACCGCGCGTGTAGTGCGGCACCCGGTTGAAGCCCATCGGCAGCGCGGCGCCGAGGATCGGCCCGTCCGCGTTGGTCTCGTCGCGGAAACCCCAGTCGGCGGGCGTGCCGGCCAGCCAGTCGGTGAGCATCGACCGGTAGTTGGTCTTGCCGAAGGCGCTGGACGAGTTGAGGATGCCGAGGCCCACGTTCACCCGGCCGTCGCCCATGCCGAAGATCCAGCCGTAGCCGGGAAGCAGGCGGCTCGGGTCCTCGGAGCTGCGAAGCTCCAGCCAGGACTCGAGGTAGTCGTCGTCGGCGCGCACGGGCGAGGTGTAGTAGCGCCGGACGGCCACGCCCAGCGGGCGGTCGTCGCGCTTGGCCAGGCCCATCGCCAGCGGGAGCTTGCCCGAGACGCCGTCGGCGGCGATCACCAGCGGGGCCCGGAACTGCACGGGCTCCTTGCCGGGACCGACCTTGGCCTCGACGCCGATGGCGTGACCGTCGTCGTCGAGCACGGGGCCGGTGACGTTCACGTTCGTCCGCAGCAGCGCACCGGCCTCGACCGCGCGCTTGGCCAGCATGTCGTCGAAGTCCAGCCGGGTACGGACGAGACCGTAGTCGGGGAAGCTGGCCAGGTCGGGCCAGTCGAGCTCGAGCCGGACGCCGCCGCCGATCACGCGCAGGCCACGGTTGTGCAGCCAGCCGGCCTTCTCGGAGGTGTCGACGCCCATCCGGACCAGTTGCCGGACAGCGCGCGGGGTGAGGCCGTCACCGCACACTTTTTCGCGCGGGAACTCGGTTTTCTCGAGAAGCAGAACGCGCAAGCCATGACGCGCCATGTGATAAGCGGCCGCGGACCCGCCCGGACCCGCTCCGACGACGATCACATCCGCTTCGTCGGCGACCGGACCGGATAGTACCTCGTTGCGCACACCACACCTCCGTCTCGCAGCGGCTCGTGAAACAGTTCACAAGCGCGCCCAAGTCGGAGTCTAAGACGGCCATCGAAGGTCGTTCGGGTAAGGGAACCCTAACTGTTTCGCGCCGGTGAATTGACGGACGGTGCCTCCGAGGTGATCTCGGACTCGCCGTCGGAGTCCAGGAACTGGCGGAAGGTGCCGCCGGTCGCCTTCTCCAGAGCGGAGATCAACTGCTCGACGAGATCTTGTGCCAGCTCAGGATCTTGAGCGGCCACCATCCGGATGCGGGCGGCCAGCTCCATGCCACGACGCTCGCCGGCGTCACGGTCGTCGATCGCAATGTCGATGTCGGTGTCCTCGAGGTGCCCGAAAGTGGTCATTCTCCGAGGAAAACAGGAACTCGCCGTAGATGGGCGGAAACGTGCGACTTGTCCCCTTTAGAGACGCGTGGCTCGATGCAATGCCACGACGCCGCCCGTCAGGTTGCGCCAGCCGACGCGGTCCCACGAACCCGACTCGGCGATCCGGCCGGCCAGGGCCTCCTGGTCGGGCCAGGCACGGATCGATTCGGCGAGATAGACGTACGCGTCGGGGTTGCTCGACACACTGCGGGCGACCGCGGGCAACGACCGCATGAGGTACTGCAGATAGACAGTGCGGAAGGCGCCGTTGGTCGGGTGGCTGAACTCGCACACCACCAAGCGGCCACCGGGACGTGTCACCCGGCCGAGCTCACGCAGCGCAGCCCCCGTGTCGACCACGTTGCGTAGCGCGAAGGAGATCGTGACCGCGTCGAACGTCCCGTCCGGGAAGGGCAGCCGCAGCGCGTCGCCGGCCACCAGCGGCACGACCGGCCGGGCCTGGCGCCCCACACGCAGCATGCCGACGGACAAATCGGCCCCGACCGCGAACGCGCCCGACCGGCTCAGTTCCTCGGTCGAGACGCCGGTGCCGGCGCCCACGTCCAGCACCCGCTCCCCCGGCCGCAGCCCCAGCGCCGCCCGCGTCGCCCGCCGCCAGCCACGGTCCTGCCCGAAGGAGAGCACCGTGTTGGTCAGGTCGTACCGCTTGGCCACGCCGTCGAACATCTCGGCGACCTCATGCGGCTGCTTGTCCAGATCTGCGCGCGTCACGCGGACAACTGTGCCACCCCGGAAAACAGATCGGGCGGGATGGTCACCCATCCCGCCCGGTTCCTTGTGCGTTATATATACGACCGCCATCGGTCGGGTCCGCAACCAACACCGAGAAGATTGATTCCCGGTAGAAGTCTCAGGTCTTACGAGGGCAACGTAACCAGCGGGGAAAGCTCGGAACAGAGGTTCACGTCGCTCGTTACGAAGTGGCAATCCGCCCTCCCCGGTTCGCCGAGGGGCACCTGACCGAACGGTCAACGGCGACCCCCCGAACAGGGCGTTCTCGATATCGGCCTGTGACTTTCTTTACCGTTACGAGACCCCGACGACCGGAAGCTGCTGACGGCCGGCGCCGCCGCCGGGCATCGCGATCGAGGAGAAGTGGGACACCACCCGCTCGTCGGTCGGGTCGTCCTCGGGCGTGTAGTGCACGGCCAGATGCTTGTAGAGGGTGTCGCGCTGGGCCGGGATGCGGTCGGCCGTACGGATCATCCAGATCAGCTCGTGCAGGTTGGACCGGTGCCGGGCGCCGGCCGAGGAGATCACGTTCTCCTCCAGCATGATCGAGCCCAGGTCGTCGACGCCGAGGTGCAGCGAGAGCTGGCCGACATCCTTGCCGGTGGTCAGCCACGAGGCCTGCAGGTGGGACACGTTGTCGAAGAACAGCCGCGACATCGCCAGGAAGCGCAGGTACTCCATCGTCGTGGCCTGCGTACGGCCCTTTAGGTGGTTGTTCTCCGGCTGGTAGGTCCAGGGGATGAAGGCCCGGAACCCCCCGACCGCCTGGCCACTCTCGACGGCGTCGTCGCGGTAGCCATTCGCCACCGCGAGGTCCTGCACGTCGCGGATCATCCGGATGTGCTCGATGCGCTCCTCGTGGGTCTCGCCGGTGCCCATCATCATGGTCGCGGTCGACGAGAGGCCGTTGCGGTGCGCGACCGCCATCACCTCGAGCCAGCGGGCGCCGCTCTCCTTCAGCGGGGCGATGGCCTGGCGGGGACGGTCGGGCAGCATCTCGGCGCCCGCGCCGGCGATCGAGTCGAGCCCGGCCGCCTTGATCCGCAGGATGGCCTCCTCGATCGAGACGCCGGAGACCTTGGCCATGTGCAGGATCTCGCTGGGGCCGATCGAGTGGATCGCGAGCTGCGGGAACGCCTGCTTGACGGAGGAGAAGAGGTTCTCGTAGTACTCCACGCCGAAGTCGGGGTGGTGGCCGCCCTGGAGCATCACCTGGGTGGCGCCGAGGTCGACCGCCTCACCGCATCGGTTGAGGATCTCCTCCATCGGGTGCGACCAGCCCTCCTTGTGCTTCGGAGCACGGAAGAAGGCGCAGAACTTGCACGCGGTGACGCACACGTTCGTGTAGTTGATGTTGCGGTCGATCAGGTACGTGACGATGCCGTCCGGGTGGCGGCGGCGGCGCACCGTGTCGGCGGCCTCGCCCAGCGCGTGGAACGGAGCGTCCGTGTAGAGCAGCAGCGCTTCCTCGGGCGTGATCCGCCCGCCGTCGGCCGCGCGCTGCAGAATGCTGTCGATCTCCCGGTTCGCCGTCACGTACCGAAGAGTACGTCCGCCGGGGGTGAACCGTCAGCGGCCTACCTCTCAGATGGGTCGTTACTCTCGATGGCGGTCTTCGGTGGGGGTGGGTGTGCTCGTCGTACACGGTGGTTGGGCAGGCGGGCAGCTGATGCTCTGGGGCGAGGACCCGGGCCGGCCGCTGATCACCTCGTCGCGGGCGCAGGAACGCGCTCACCCGTTCGCCACCGACGATCTGCCGGACATCTCCGGCGGGTCCGTGACGACGGCGATCCTCCATCTGCCCAGCACCGCCCGCGGGCCCGTACCGTCGCCCGAGACCGGCCTCGAGGCGGCCGGCCGCGGAATCAAGCTCGTCCCCTGGCGGGTGCCGGTGCTCCTGATCCCCGGGGCCGAGGCGATGGCGGCCCTCGGCGGGCTGGCCGAGCCGCCCGATGACTGGCTGGCCGGCTCCGATCTGCGCTATCTCTGCGTCCTGGCCGGCTACGCCTGCGACCTGGCCCGGCGGGGCCGGATGCTGCCGCAGCTGGTCACCGAGAACGGCGTGGCTACCGCCCGCTGGCGGCCGGTGCTCACCGGCGCCGACGCGGCCGTCTACCGGGATTTCGCCGAGGGGATGCCCCCGTCGGTGCGCGCGGCCGGCGACGGCGTGACGGTGACGCTGCGCAACGCACTCGATCACCTTGTCGACGCGGCCGCACGCTCCGTGATGCCCGAGCGGATCCTGCACGGGCATCGGGCCGGCCCCAAGGCGCCCCTGCCCGACCGGTGGATCGCCGCCCTGACCGCCGACGACCCCACCCTGCCCGGCGCCCGCCCGGCCGAGGAACGTGAGCTCCGCTCGGCCCTCGACGACTGGCTGCGCGCCGCCCACGAGGCGAACGGCCCGGTGCGGGTGAGCTTCCGGCTGTTCGAGCCCGAACCCGAGACCGACGAGTGGGGTCTCGAGTTCGCCCTGCAGTCGGCCGACGATCCCAGCCTCTACCTGCCGGCCGAGGAGGTCTGGGCCGGTGGCCGCTTCCCCGGCCTGCCCGCCCGGCCCGACGAGACGCTGCTGGCCGGGCTCGGCCGGGCCGTACGGCTCTTCCCGCCGCTCCACGAGGCCCTGCGCGACCAGGAGCCGGGCCGGATGGCGATCGACACCGCGGGGGCGCACGAGTTCCTGCGGAGCGCGGCACCGCTGCTCCAGGCGGCCGGCTTCGGCGTGCAGCTGCCGGCGTGGGCCGGGCGCAAGGCGGTCGGGCTCAAGCTGACCACCCGTACCCGCAAGCCGAAGGGCACCTCGACCCGGGCCGCCGCCGACTCCGGTTTCGGCCTCCAGGAGCTGGTCGACTTCCGGCTCGACCTGGTGATCGGCGACGGCGTGGTCACCGCCGAGGAGCTGGCCGAGCTGGCCCGGCTCAAGGTTCCGCTGGTGCGGGTGCGCGGGCAGTGGGTGGAGCTCGACGACCGCCAGCTGAAGGCCGCGCTCAGGGCCGTCACCTCCAGGCGTGCGGGCGAGCTGACCGCGGGCGAGGTCCTGCAGCAGGTGGTGGACGGCGGCGAGGAGGATCTGCCGCTGGTCGAGGTGGACGCCGACGGGATGCTCGGCGACCTGCTGTCGGGCCAGGCGGCCGACCGGATGGAACCCGTGCCCACTCCCGCCTCCTTCCAGGGCGCATTGCGGCCCTACCAGGAGCGCGGTCTCTCCTGGCTGCACTTTCTCACCCGGCTCGGGCTGGGCGGCATCCTGGCCGACGACATGGGTCTCGGCAAAACGGCCCAGACCCTCTCCCTCCTGCTGGCCGAGCGGGCAATCGGACCGGCAAACCCGACAATTCTCATTTGTCCAATGTCCTTGGTCAGCAACTGGCAGAAGGAAGCTGCCCGATTCGCGCCATCGCTCCGCGTTTACGTCCATCATGGCGGTACGCGCGTCCGCGGCGACGAGTTTGCCGACACAGTGGACAATTCAGACTTGGTCATCACCACCTACGGCACCGCGACCCGCGATCTGGAGACGCTGAAGAAGGTCGACTGGGGTCGCGTGGTCTGCGACGAGGCCCAAGCGATCAAGAACAGCGGAACCCGGCAGTCCCAGGCCGTACGAGCCGTGCCGGCCCGCACCCGTCTCGCGCTGACCGGCACGCCGGTCGAGAATCACCTGGCCGAACTGTGGTCCATCATGGACTTCTGCAACCCCGGCATCCTCGGCCCGGCCAAGCGGTTCCGCCGCCGCTTCCAGGAACCGATCGAGATCCACCAGGACGAGGACGCGGCTGCCGCCCTCAAGCGCGCCACCGGCCCGTTCGTGCTGCGCCGCCTCAAGACCGACAAGACCATCATCTCCGACCTGCCCGAGAAGAACGAGATGAAGGTCTGGTGCACGCTCACCGCCGAACAGGCCACGCTCTATCAGGCCGTGGTCGAGGACATGCTGTCGGAGATCGAGGGCAGCGAGGGCATCCAGCGCCGCGGCAACGTGCTGGCCGCGATGACCAAGCTCAAGCAGGTCTGCAACCATCCGGCCCACCTGCTCAAGGACGGCTCCCGGCTGCCCGCCCGCTCGGGCAAGCTGGCCCGGCTCGAGGAACTCGCCCAAGAGATCATCGAGGACGGCGACAAGGCCCTGATCTTCACGCAGTACGCCGAGTGGGGCTCGCTGCTGCAGCCCTATCTGGCCGCCCATCTCGACCGACCGGTGCTGTGGCTCCATGGTGGACTGACGAAGGCCAAGCGCGACGATCTGGTCGAACGCTTCCAGAACGACGACGAGCCGATGCTCTTCCTGCTGTCCCTCAAGGCGGCGGGTACCGGCCTGAATCTGACCGCCGCCAACCACGTCGTCCACTTCGACCGGTGGTGGAACCCGGCGGTCGAGAACCAGGCGACCGACCGGGCTTTCCGCATTGGACAGTCGCGCAACGTGCAGGTCCGCAAGTTCATCTGCACCGGCACGCTGGAGGAGAAGATCGACGCGATGATAGAACGCAAGAAGGCGCTGGCCTCGTCGGTCGTCGGCACCGGCGAGGACTGGATCACCGACCTCAGCACCGATCAGCTGCGCGAACTGTTCGCGCTCGACCCGGCGGCGGTGAGGTGACGTGCCGACCGATCCGAAGGGACGATTCTTCGAGTCCGGCCGTCCGATCGAAGTGGACGGTGGACTGGCCGTACGGGCCAAGCGCGGCAAAATCGGCGAGCAGTGGTGGTCGCGCCGCTTCGTCGACGTGCTCGAGCAGGTCTGCGACGGCGGCCGCCTCGCGCGCGGGCGGGCCTACGCGCGCAAGGGGCAGGTCATGGACTTCGCCCTCACCGCCGGCCGGGTCACGGCCCGCGTACAGGGGTCGCGACCCCAGCCGTACGAGGTCAATGTCGCGATTTCCGCCTTCGACGAAGCACAGTGGACGGATTTGACGGATGCGCTCGGCGCGCAGGCGCTCTATCGCGCGGCGCTGCTCGCGGGCGAGATGCCGCACGAGATCGTGGAGCTGTTCGCGTCCCATGACGCGCCGCTCTTCCCCGACCGGCTCGACATCAGTTGCAACTGTCCTGATTGGGGAGTGCCGTGCAAGCACGGCTCGGCCGTGCTCTACGTGCTGGCCGAGGCCTTCGACGACGATCCGTTCCTGGTCCTGGCGTGGCGCGGGCGCGCGCGTGAAGACTTGCTGGACGCGTTGCGGGGCACGCCGGAACCGGCGCCCACCGTCGACCCGCTCGCCGTCGACGAGTCCCCGTTGGACGCCCGGCTCGGCGACTTCTACGCGCCCGCGATCAGCCTGGGACGGCTGCGTGAGCGGCCGTCCCGGGTCACCGCGCCGCCCGAACTGCTGTTACGCGCGCTGGACGCGCCGCCGGTGAAGGTCCGCCACATCCCGCTGGTGGACCTGCTGCGGCCCGCGTACCGCGACCTCCACGATGGACCTGACGCTACGACGTGAGGATGGCGTCCAGGGCCGCGACGTCGTCCGCCGCCAGTTCCCACGCCCCCGCGGCGGCGTTGGCCTGGACCTGCTCGGCGCTGGTGGCCCCCGCGATCACGCTGGTCACGGCGGGACGGGAGGCGAGGCCGGCGATCGCGACGTCGAGCAGGCTGTGGCCGCGCTCCGCGCCGAACGACGTCAGCGCCTCGATCCTGTCCCAGTCGGCGCCGTCGAGGAAGCGCTGGTAGCGGTCCAGGGAGAGGCGGGTGCCGGCGGCCGGCTTCTCACCACGCCGGTACTTGCCGCTGAGCAGCCCGGAGTCGAGCGGGAAGAACGGCAGAAGGCCGAGGCCGTAGTGCTCGCAGGCCGGGACGACCTCGGTCTCGACGTCGCGCTGGAGCAGGCTGTACCGGTTCTGCGCGCTGATGAACGGGGTCAGGCCGGCGGCGCGGGCGGTCCAGTCGGCGTCGGCGATCTGATAGCCGGCGAAGTTGGAGTTGCCCAGATAGCGCACCTTGCCCGAGCGGACCAGGTCGTCCAGGGCGGAGAGGGTCTCGTCGATCGGAGTCCGCGGATCCGGCTCGTGGATCTGGTAGAGATCGATGTAGTCGGTCTCGAGCCGGCGCAGCGAGGCCTCGACGGCCCGCACGATGTACCGGCGGGAGCCGCGGGCGCCGAAGTCGTTGCCGTTGAGGCCTTCCATGTTCATGCCGAACTTGGTGGCCAGCACCACCTCGTCGCGGCGGCCCTTGAGCGCGGCGCCGAGACACTCCTCGGAGGCGCCGTGCGGGGTGCCGTAGATGTCGGCGGTGTCGAACAGCGTGATGCCGGCGTCGAGGGCGGCGTCGACGACCTCGCGGGTGCCGTCGGCGTCCAGCTTGCGGCCGAAGTTGTTGCAGCCGATGCCGACGACGGAGACGACCAGGCCCGAGGTGCCCAGCCGGCGGTAACTCATCTCACTCATGAACACGACCCTATGCCCGTTCGTACCGTCGTTTGCCCGGGACGGCGTCATATCGCTGTTCGTCTATTGACACGGGTTGTTAACAAATCTGACGCTCGGGTCTCCCCCGAACGGAAGGTGTCCCCGTGCGAAAAGTCCTGGGCCTTCTGGCCGCCGCGGTCCTCGCCGCGCCCCTCGTGTCCCCACCGGCGGCGTCGGCCGTCGGCCCCTCGCTGCTCCCCGTCACCGTCACCAACAACACCGGACGCGGCGACGCGGTCTACCTCTACGTCATCGGCGTACAGCTGTCCTCCGGGCGGCTCGGCTATGTGAACCAGTCCGGCGCTTTCACCCCGTGGACCGGCGGGGCGCTTCCACCCGTCGCTGCTCCGGACGTGTCCATTCCTGGCGCGGGGAACGGCGGCAGCTCGACCATCCAGTTCCCGCGCGGCTTCTCCGGGCGGGTCTACTTCTCGCTCGGCGCGAAGCTGAAGTTCTTCCTCACCCCGGACGGGCTCGTGCAACCGGCGCCGTGGGCGGGCGGCGACGCCAACCGGGACATCCTCTTCGACTGGAGCGAGTTCACCTACAACGACGCGGGGCTGTGGCTCAACAGCTCACAGGTGGACATGTTCGCCGTGCCGCACGCGGTGACGGTCACCGGCGCCTCCGGGGCCACCAAGCGGACCGGCGACCTGGTGGCGAACGGCCGCGACGCGGTCATCAACACCATTCGCGGTACGTCGGGATGGGCGAACACGGTCTACAGCCGCTCCGACGGGACCGTGCTGCGGGTGCTCGCGCCCGGCAAGGCGGCCGGGGCGGGCCTGCTCAGCGCCAACTACCTCGACTCGTACATCGCCTCGGCCTGGAATGCCTACACCTCCAGGACGCTGACCGTGGTGCCGTTCGGCGACCAGCCCAACACGCGCTACTTCGGGCGCACCTCGGGCAACACCATGGTCTTCACGAACTCGTCGGGCGCTCAGGTGGCGTCCTTCAACCGGCCGTCCTCGGCCAGCGTCTGGGGCTGTGACGGCGACCTGCCGGCACCGAACGACCAGGTGGTGGGCCCGATCTCGCGGACCCTGTGCGCGGCGCTGAACCGGGGCACGCTCGGCACCATCGACACCCAGCCGAGCACGAACGCGGCCGACTTCTACCGCAACAACCCGACCAACGTGTACGCCAAGGTGATCCACGCCAACATGGCCGACGGCAAGGCCTACGCGTTCGCCTTCGACGACGTCGGTGCCTTCGAATCGCTGGTCCACGACGGCGACCCGCGCTCGGCCGGCCTCATCCTGACGCCGTTCAGCGGCGGCGGCACGACGCCACCGCCCGCGGGCAGCGGGCTTCCGCTGATCAGCGCCCTGAACAACAAGTGCGTCGACGTGCCCAGCTCGAACTTCGCCGACGGCGCGCCGCTGCAGATGTGGGGTTGCAACGGCACGAACGCCCAGAAATGGACGTTCACCGGCGGCGCCCTGAAGAGCCAGAACAACAAGTGCATGGACGTCGCGGCGGCGGGCACGGCCAACGGCACACCCATTCAGCTGTACGCCTGCAATGGCACCGGAGCGCAGCAGTTCGTCCTCTCGGCCGCCGGCGACCTGGTCAACCCACAGGCCAACCGGTGCGTCGACATCAAGGACGTCAACGCGGCCGACGGCGCCCGCCTCCAGCTGTGGGACTGCGCGGGCACCGCGAACCAGAAATGGCGGACTTCCTAGGGCCGCCAGAGGCCGAGCTGACGGGACAGCGCCACCAGTTCCCCGGTGCTGTCCCAGAGGTAGGCGTCCTCCTCGACGAGGCCCGGCGCGATGTGCCGGGCCTCGATCCGGGCCTGTACCCAGCCCGGCGCCGGCTGCTTGCGGACGTGCACGGTGAGTTCGAGCGTCGGCACGGTCACCGGCCCCACCAGCTCACCCAGCGCGGGCGGGAACGCGTCGACGAAGAAGGGCAGCGCGGCCAGATCGGGCTCGCGCCCGTCGGCGAAACGGATCCACCCGTCGACCCGCGCCTCGCCCGGGCCCTCGCCGCCCACCCAGCGCGAGGCCGGCAGTACGCGGTAGTCGAAGCGCTCGGCGATCGTCGCGCCGATGGCCGACGCCAGCTCGGACGGCGTCGATCGGCACTCGTCCGGCGACGGGATGGCCGGCGCGGGAATCGGGTGCTCGACCGGAGCGTCCTGCAGGGCCGGGTCACCGTAGGTGGCGACGACCCGTACCCGCTCCTTGCCGTCCTGGTTCAGCGCGACCGCGATCGTGCTGGTCAGCCGGCCCCGCTTGACCGTTTCCACGGCAAGCTCGGCCGGTCCGTCCTGGCCCGGCCGCACGTAGTGCGCGGTCGCGGTGATCAGCCGCTGCTCGGGCACGACCTGCCCCGCCGCGGCCAGCGCCACGGCGAACAGGTAGCCCCCGTTGGGCACGCCGCTCGCGATCGACCAGTCGTCGGTGAGCGTCGCCGACCACCGCTCGTCAGCGCCGCTCACCGCGGTGTCGACGTCGAAGTGGTAGCCCATGCGATCACGCCTCTCAGATGGTGGTGACGATGCGGCGGCGGCGGAAGAAGTACGCGACGGCGCCGCCCGCGAGGAGCAGCAGGGCACCGCCCAGCGCGACCCAGCCCGTGGGAGCGCCGGTGACCGGCAGGCTCGGGCCGTCGTCGCCACCGCCCTGACCGCCGCCGGTGAGCTTCAGCGTGAGGGCCGCCGTGTTGTTCTTCGCGTTGCCGTCCTGCGGCCCGCCGTCGACAGTCACCGAACCGGCCGTGACCTTCTCCTCGGTGATGACGCCGGTGAAGGTGAAGAGCGCTTGCTGGCCCTTTTCGACGCTGTCGGGCAGGCAGGTGTAGACGCGGCCGCTGATGTGGCTGTCCCCCTCGATGCCGTCGGGGCCCGCCGGTATGCCGTCGCCCGGGAAACAGGCCTCGTCGACCTCGGTCAGCTTCAGCCCGGTCGGCACGGTGACCCGGATGGTCTGGTACCACTCGACCGCGGCCGGCACGATGCTGGTCGGGCCGAGGTTGCGGAGGCCGACCTTGACGGTCGTCGTGTCGCCGATCGCGCCGGTGAAGGCGCCGCCGACCGCCGCGCTGTCCGCCGCCGACTTACCGGCCTCGACACCGAAGACGGCGATGTTGTCGTCCTCGTTCAGGTCGTCGGGCACCTGGCTGTCGTCGGGGACGCCGACGGCCGCCTTGCGCCGCGCCTCCAGCGTGAGCACCGGGCCGGTCCCGGCGGTGAGAGCCCCGGCCACCGACCCCTTCACACCGACGGCCGAGACGGCGGCGCTGTACGTGTACGGGCCGCCCGCGTCCGTCCGCAGCTTGATCTTCACCGGGGTGGCCGACGGCACGGTGAAGGTCGTGCCCGGGGTGAACTTCTGCTGGAAGAAGCAGAGAACGCCGGGGATCTTCTCGCCCTCGACCTCGGTGACGCAGTTGCGGTAGCTGGTCAGCGCCTCCAGGCCGGGCTGGGCGACCAGGGTCAGGCCGATCGCGTCGACGGTCTCGCTGCCGGCGTTGCGGACGACGATCGGCACGTCCGCGGCCTGGCCGCGGTTGAGCTTCAGATCGTCGATCGGGTCGACTTCGAGGTCGACGCCGCCGGTCGAGCGCACGACGGTGACGGTGCTGCTGAAGCCGCCGGTGGACGCCGTGAAGTGGGAGACGAGCTTGTCGCCGGTCGGCTTCAGCGTGATGGCGAGGCTGCCCCGCTTGCCGGCTTTCAGGTCGATCTTGCAGCTCGTGGCGTCGCATCCGGCCGGCAGGGTGAGGCCGAGGCTCGGGTCGACGTCGGTGAACGAGATGACGGTGCCCTTCGCGTCACCCCGGCCCGCGTTGTACAGCTCAGCCTTGATCGTCTTGGTCTTGCCCTGGATCACCGACACCTGCTCGGGCAGGTAGAGGTCGACGAACGACTCGTCGTCGGACGGCGCGGCCTGGGCCGGCGCGGCGAGCCCGCCGAGGGCCGCGGCGGCGAGAGCGGCCGGGACGGCCAGAGAGCGGAGGCGCATGGATCACCGGTTCCTGGGTGCCAACTGAGAGCCCCGGGAGCCTAGAGCCTCCGCTCGCAGAAGATCAAACCTCGGCGAACACCGGGCCGTCGGCCGGAAGCGGCGGTACTTCGCCCCGGGCGGCCGCACGGCGGGCGAACTCCCGCATTCCGGCGATCTGCCGCTCGCCCAGCGAGAAGTCCAGGACCCGGAAGTACGTCGCCAGGGTCTCGGCGTCGAACGGCTCCCACCGGGCGGCCGCGGCGGCCACCTCGTCGAGCTCGCCCAGGCTCAGGTCGCGCGAGCGCTGGAAGGCTTCGTGCACGTCCTTGACCACGCCCGGGTTGGCGGCGGCGAAGTCTTTGCGAACCGCCCAGACCGCGAACACCATGGGCAGCCCGGTCCACTTCTTCCACGCCTCGCCGAGATCGGTGACCTCGAGCCCGAGGCGCGGCCCCTCGTACATCGCGCGCAGCGCCGGGTCACCGATGAGCACGCCGGCGTCGGCCTCGATGAGCATCTGGGTGAGCTCGGGCGGGCACCGGAAGTACTCCGGCTCGGCGCCGTACTGCTCGGCGAGCAGCATCTGGGCCAGCAGCACGCCGGTGCGCGAGGTGGAACCGAGCGCCACCGGCCGCCCGTCGAGCTCGGCCAGCGGCCGGGTGGAGATCAGGTTGACCGAGAGCACCGGCCCGTCACTGCCGACCGCGAGGTTGGGCAGCAGCACCAGCTCGTCGGCGTGCCGCAGGTACTCGACCAGGGTGATCGGCCCGATGTCGAGGTCGCCGGCGACCAGGCTGGCGCTGAGCCGCTCGGGCGTGTCCTTGTGCAGATCGACGTCGAGCAGGGCGCCGGACCGCATCAGACCCCAGTAGATGGGCAGGCAGTTGAGGAACTGGATGTGCCCGACCCGGGGCCGACCGGCGCTGTCGCTCATGCCCCGACGCTATCTCTCACCAAGTGGGAATCGCCCGCGGCCGGTCCCGATGGTGGTTCATATCGCAGGACCCCCAGCGCGGCCAGCGCGGCGAGCAACCCGGCGACGCCGGCCGCGCCGACCAGCACCCGCACGTCGACCAGGCCGACCAGCGGACCGGCCACGAGCAGGTCCACCATGCCGGCGCCCTGGATCGGGGCGCTCATCGCGGCGAACGCCCGCCCCCGGGCGGCCGACGGCGTGCTGATCGTGGCCGTCAGCGACCGAAGCTCATCGGCCGTCAGCAGCAGCTCGAGGCTTGTCATGCCGCCCGCGTCGCGCCACGGCTCCGGCTCGCCCGGCTGCCGCTCCACCCACTCGCGGGCGCGGCGCACGTCGCGCTGGAGGAAGACGTCGACCAGCGCCAGGGCGGCCGAGAGGGCGGCCGGATCGGCGCCCTCGGTATCGATGCGCAGCCCGGTGCCGGTGCTGCGCCACACCCGTTCACGGCCGTCGCCCCGGCTCGGCGCCTGCTCGACCAGCTTGTACTTCGCGAGCTCACGCAGGTGGTAGCTGGTGGCGCTGGGCGAGAGGCCGACCAGTTCGGCATCTTCGGTCGCGGTGATCGCCGCGCCGGTGTTGTTCAGGTATTCCATGATTCCGATGCGGGCCGGACGGGCCGGCGCGTGCATGACCTGGGGTCGGAGATCCGCCTGCTCTGCCCGTCCGTCATGGCCGCCATTATTCGGTGGAGTGGCCGCACGGTTGCGCGTAGCGTGGAGGGCCGCTCGACGGCCGTGGTGAGCATGCACCGCAGCGGACGTCCCCCCGCGCCGGCGTCAGACCAGCCGGATACGCGAGCAGCCAGGAAACAACCTGCCTGAGGATGAAGCGTGCCCGCATTCGACCTGGACACCGAACTAGCAGCCGAGAGAGACCACCTGAGCCGGTCGCGCGCCGCGCTGGGCCGGATGCGAGGACGCGCCGAGGCGCTCTTCTCGACCGGCGACAAGGTGGCCGGCGACGCCTACACCGCCGAGCAGCTCGGCCGGCACATGGCCCGCCGGGTCAAAGAGCTCGCCGACGACCCCTCGACGCCGCTGTTCTTCGGCCGGCTCGACATCGACGAATCGGCGTACCACGTGGGCCGGCGGCACGTCACCGACGACGCCGGCGAACCGATGGTGCTCGACTGGCGGGCCCCGCTGTCCCGCTCGTTCTACCGGGCCAGCGTGCGCGATCCCCAGGGGGTGAGCGTCCGCCGCCGGTTCGGTTTCGTCAAAGGCGAGCTCACCAGCTTCGAGGACGAACACCTCGACCGCGGCGAGGAGCTGGGCACCGCCAGCCGCATCCTGACCGCCGAGATCGAACGGCCGCGCGTCGGCCCGATGCGCGACATCGTGGCGACCATCCAGCCCGAGCAGGACGAGCTGGTCCGCGCCGAGCTGGCCGACTCGATCTGCGTCCAGGGCGCGCCCGGCACCGGTAAGACCGCCGTCGGCCTGCACCGGGCGGCCTTCCTGCTCTATCTGCACCGCGAGCGGCTGCGGCGCTCGGGGGTGCTCATCGTCGGGCCGAACACGGCCTTCCTGTCGTACATCTCAGCCGTCCTGCCCGCCCTGGGCGAGGTGGAAGTGCACCAATCCACGGTGGACGAGCTGGTCGCGCGGGTGCCGGTGCGCGCGGTCGACAGCCCGGCCGCCGCGCTGGTCAAGAACGACGTCCGCCTGGCCGAGGTGCTGCGCGTGGTCCTGTGGGGCCGGCTGACCAAGCCGACCGATCCGATCATGGTCTCGGACGGCTCGTACCGCTGGCGGATCGATGCCGAACCGCTGCGCCGGATCGTCGACGAGGCCCGGCGCGAGGGCCTGCCGTACGCGGTGGGCCGCGACCGGGTCCGGGCCCGGGTGGTGGGCCTGCTGCAGCGGCAGTCGGAATACCGCACCGGCAACTCGCCGAGCGAGGGCTGGCTCCGCCGGATGAGCAAGGTCGCCCCGGTCACCGAGTTCCTGGACAAAGCCTGGCCCGCGGTCACCCCCGAGTCGCTGGTGGCCGAGGTGCTGACCGATCCGTTCGTGGCCGGCGATCTGCTCACCGCCGAGGAGCAGGAGGCGATCCGCTGGGCGAAACCGCCGCGCACGGTCAAGGCGGCGAAGTTCACCGCGGCCGACCTGGTGCTGATCGACGAGGCGGCCGGGCTGTTGGAGCGCGAGACCAGCTTCGGCCACGTGGTCATCGACGAGGCGCAGGACCTCTCGCCCATGCAGGCGCGGGCGATCGCCCGGCGCAGCGAGCACGGCTCCATCACGGTGCTCGGCGACCTGGCCCAGGGCACCGCGCCGTGGGCCGCCGCCGAGTGGTCGGAAACCCTCGCCCACCTGGGCAAGCCTGAGGCGGCGGTCGTGCCCCTGACCGTCGGTTTCCGGGTGCCGGCGGCGGTGGTGGAGCTGGCCAACCGCCTGCTGCCGGCGCTGGGCGTGAACGTGCCCGACGCGGTCTCCCTGCGCCGCGACGGCGACCTGGTCATCGTGCCGGTCGCCGACCCGTCCGACCTGGACGCCGAGACGCTGGCCGAGGTCACGGCGGCGCTCACCCACGAGGGCTCGGTCGCGGTGATCGCGGCCGACGCCGCCGTGGAACGGCTGCGCGGTCATCTCACGGCCGCGGGCCTCGAGCACGCGACGCCCGACGATGTCGACTCCGAGGCGCGGGTCACGGTGGTGCCGGCCACTGTCGTCAAGGGCTTGGAGTACGACCATGTGGTCGTCCACGAGCCGGCCGACATCGTGGCGGCCGAGCCGAAGGGCCTGAACCGGCTCTATGTGGTGCTCACCCGGGCCGTCTCCCGGTTGTCGGTCGTGCACGCGAAGCCGCTTCCGGGCCCGCTGGCCTGAGCCAACCCGCGCTCGTCGGCTGGACGGCCACCCTTGCGGGGTCCGCCACCTGGTCCGATCGGCGCGACGAGGGTCGGCGTTTCAGCTAGAACATTGACACTTAAGGCTGTGTTTAGACACGCGGTGTGATGATGCGGCGATGACCGCATCGACGCCCGGGACGCCCAGCTGGGTCGATCTCGGAACCGCCGATCTCGCTGACGCGGAGAGGTTCTACTCCGAGCTGTTCGGGTGGACCGCTGAGGTGTCCGGCGACTACATCACCTTTCTCCGCAACGGGCGGCCGGTGGCCGGCGCCGGTCCGCTGTACGGCGTGGGGCAGCCCACGGCGTGGAGCACCTATGTCGGCACCGACGACGCCGACGCCGTGTCGGCTCGGGTGGCGGCGGCCGGCGGCAAGGTGCTCGTGCCCCCGTTCGACGTGGCCGACCAGGGGCGGATGGCCGCCTTCCTCGATCCGGCCGGGGCGCCGTTCAGCGTCTGGCAGCCCTGGGCGATGCGCGGCGCGGAACTGTTCGACGTGCCCGGCGCGCTCACCTGGAACGAGTTGAACACCCGTGACCTGGACGGCTCGATGGCTTTCTACCAGGCGGTGTTCGGCTGGCAGTACCGCAACGGCGTGATGGACGGCGTGCCGTACATCGTGGCCAAGGTCCAGGAGACGCCGGTCTGCGGCATCCAGCCCATGCTGCCCGAGATGTGGCCCGACGACATGGGTCCGCATTGGATGGTCTACTTCGCGGTCCACGACTGCGACACGGCCGCCGAACACACGCTGGCCCTCGGCGGCCACGTCCTGCACGCCCCGAGAAGCCTTTCGATCGGCCGGTACGCCGTACTCAGCGACCCCCAGGGCGGCATGTTCGCGGTGCTCGCCGGCAATCGTTAGCCGGCTACCCCTCGGACCGGCACGACCAGTGGGCCGTGTTCGCCCTCGATGACGCGTACCCGTACGCGGTAATGCTTGGCCAAGTTCTCCTCGGTCAGCACCTCGCGCGCTGTCCCGGCCGCCGCCACCCGGCCCGCGGCCAGCAGCACCATCCGGTCGGCGTATTCGCCGGCGGTAGTGAGGTCGTGCATCGTGGCCAGCACGGTGAGGGCACGCTCGGCCCGCAGCCGGTCGACCAGCTCCAGCACCTCCTGCTGGTGGCCGATGTCGAGCGCGCTGGTCGGCTCGTCCAGCAGCAGGATGCCGGCGCCCTGGGCGAGCGCGCGGGCCAGGAACGCCCGCTGCCGCTCGCCGCCCGACAGGGTGTCGAGCCGCCGGCCGGCGAAGCGGGTCAGGTCGAGCTCGTCCAGGACCTGCTCGACCACCGTCAGATCGTTAGCCGACTCACGGCCCAGGGGTGCGACATAGGGCGTACGGCCGAGCAGCACGTAATCGAAGACGCGCATGCCCGGCGGTACGACCGGTGACTGGGCGACCGTGGCGATGGTCTTCGCACGCTCCCGGCGGTGCAACCGGTCGAGCGGACTGCCGTCGAGTTCGACCGTTCCCTCGAACGGCAGCAGGCCGCCGATCGCGCGCAACGCCGTCGACTTGCCGGCCCCGTTGGGGCCGATCACGGTCACCCACTCGCCGCGCTCGACGTCGAGGTCGACCCCGAGCACGATCGGCGTGCCGTCGAGGCTCACCCGCAGGCCCTCGACGCGGACCGCGGTCACGCGGCGGCCGCCTGCCGGCTGGTGCGCAGCACGACGATGAAGAAGGGCGCTCCGAAGAAGGCGGTCACCACCCCGATCGGAATCTCGGCCTGGCCACCGGCGGTGCGGGCCAGCAGGTCGGCCAGGGCCAGGAAGGCACCGCCGAACAGCACCGACAGCGGCAGGATCGAGCGGTAGCTCGGGCCGGCGAGCAGCCGCATCGTGTGCGGGACGATGATGCCGACGAACCCGATCAGGCCGGAGACCGAGACCGCGGCCGCGGTGCCGAGCGAGGCGGCGACGATCAGCAGGTAGCGGGAGCGCTGCGGGTGCAGGCCCAGCGCGCTCGCCTCTTCGTCACCGACCGTCAGCACATCGAGCTCACGCCGCTGCGACAGGACGATCGCGCCGGTCACCACCGCGTAGGGCAGCATCACCAGCACGTCGTGCCAGCCGGCGGTGGCGAGCCGGCCCAGCAGCCAGGAGTAGACCTCACGCAACGTCTCGACGTGCTGCTGCATCAGATAGGTCTGCCCGGCGGCCAGGAACGACGACACCGCCACGCCGGAGAGGATCAATGTGGACGGCGTCCGGTCGCGGCCACCGGAGGCACCCAGCAGCCAGGTCAGGGCCACGGCCAGCAGCGCGCCGGCGAAGGCGGCCACCGGCACACCGAACGGCAGGTTGGCGGTGGCGTCGCCGCCCGTCGTCCCGGCCCGCAGCGAGATCACGGCGGTGACGCCGAGCCCGGCCCCGGCCGCGACGCCGAGCAGGTGTGGATCGGCCAGCGTGTTGCGGAACACCCCCTGGTAGGCGGCGCCGGCCAACGCCAGCATCGCCCCCACGAGCAGGCCGAGCACGACCCGGGGCAGGCGGAGCTCGGTGAGGATGATGACCTCACGCTCGGTGAGGCCGCTGTGGACCCGTACACCGGGAATGAGATTGAGAAGTTCCAGGGCCACGCCGGCCGGCGGGAGCGGGACCGACCCGAAGGCCAGCCCCGCGATCAGCGCCACCAGCACGGCGGCCACGCCGCCGATGAGCCAGGCCGGCCGGAGACCGGCCGGCCGGACCCGAACCGTCACGCGGGGACCTTGGCCACCGCGTCGGCGACGGAGCGCACGAGGTCGACGGTGCGAGGGCCCCAGCGCGAGGCGATGTCGTCGTCCAGGGCGACGATCTGGCCGCTCTTCACGGCGGCGATGGTGCTCCAGCCCGTACGCTTCGTGACCGACGCCGCCGACTGCTGGCAGCACTTGCTGTCGGCCAGGAAGATCATGTCCGGGTTGGCTTTGACGATCGCCTCCTGCGAGAGCTGGGGATATCCACCCTTGGCCCCGTCGGCGTCGGCCGGGTCGGCGATGTTCGTCATGCCGAACAGCGAGAAGACCTCGCCGATGAAGGTCTTCGACGTGACGGTGTAGAAGGTCGGGTCGAGCTCGTAGTAGTAGCTCAGCGGCGTCGTCCTCTTCGGGACGTCGGCGACGATCTTCTTGATGTCGTTCGCCATCTGAGTCGTCACCGCGCCGGCCTCGGAGCCGTGGCCGGTCAGCGCGCCGAGCTGCTCGATCTGCTGATAGGTCTCATCAAGGGTCTTCGCGGCCGGCGTCACGAAGACGGGGATCTTCAGCGTCCGCAGCTGGGATACGATCTTGTCGATGTCGTCGGAGAGGACGACCAGGTCGGGGTCCTTGGCGGCGATCGCCTCGGCGTTCGGCTTGAAGCCGGAGAGGTCCGTCTTGGGAGCCTCGGCCGGGTACGTCGACTGGTCGTCGACCGCGGTGACCTGCGGCCCGGCCCCGATGGCGAAGAGCATCTCGGTGGCGCTCGGCGTCAGCGAGACGATTTTCTCGGGGCGCGCGTCCAGCGTCAGATCGCCGACGGTCACCGGATAGGAGGCGGCGGCGCTGGGCGCGGTGGTCGTCGTCGCCGACGTGTCGCCGTCGTCGCCGCAACCACCGGCGAGCAGCAGGGCGGCAGCCGCCAGGGCGGCGGTGAGCATACGTTTCATGGATCCTCCAGTCGGCCGGGTTGAGCCCTCCCCCGGTCCTACCGGCCGGCTCCTATTTGTCGGCTTTTTGATCTAGCTTGTCGGCTTCTTGATCGAGTCTGTCGGCCTTTTGATCGCGCCCCTCGGCGCCGTCCTCCACCGTGGCGTCGGCCACCCCCGCGGTCTCGGGCTTCGGGGCGGCGCGGTCGCCGGCCAAGGCCGCGTCCTCGTCCCCGGCCAGGGCCGCCCGCAGTCGCTGCTTCTCGGCCGTACGCCGGGACGCCACGCCGACCAGCTGCTCGTTCATCTGGTTGCGCCAGGAGGCGAGCAGGAAGTACGACGCGACGGCCGAGACCACCAGCGCGACCATGGCCCGGACCAGGAAGTTGAGCGGGACCGGCAGAAGCGCCGCGAAGACGACCACGAACAGCCCGAGGCGGCCCAGCGAGTACTTGATGGCGGGGTTCATCATTTCTCCCTAGCCCGTGCGGTGGTCGAGCCACCGCAGGCCGTAGAACCAGATCAGGCAATAGACGACGATGGCGCCCAGCGCGCCGAGCAGCCCGGTCACCAGGGTCGGGAAGCCGAACTGGGACGACGCGAAGCCGGCCAGGGTCATCCCGGCGGCGACGCCGAACCCGGTGGCCAGCAGCGCCACCACGACCCGGGGCGCGCCGAAGCCCTCGGCCCGGAACTCCTCGACGAACAGCCACACCGGAAGGATCACCGCGAGCCAGCCGCTCGTGTTGCCGAACTCGGAGACGTGCGTCAGCGACAGCACGGCCTCGAGCAGCAACAGCACGACGGCACCGGTCACCAGCCCGGCCATCGCGGTGCCGAGAAGGTCACCGATCGTGGCCAGGCGTCCACTGGCGTCGCGGCGCGGGCGGCGCGCACTCTGGGTATCCGACATGACAACAAGCAGGGTACGCGCCGGCTAAGCCCAGACCTTCTGCGGCTCCGCGCGGCGGCTCGCGAGCGAGGGCGCCTTGTCGTACTCGTGGACGACCTCGTAGCGGGTGTTGCGCTCGACCGGCTGGAAACCGGCGTCCCAGATCAGGTTGAGCAGGTCGTCGCGGTGCATCGTGTGCGGCGTGCCGTACGAGTCGGCGTCGTGAGTGATCTTGTATTCGACCACCGAACCGTCCAGATCGTCCGCTCCGAAGTTGAGCGAGAGCTGGGCCACCGACAGGCCGTGCATGACCCAGAAGCACTTCACGTGGGGGACGTTGTCGAACATCAGGCGGGAGACCGCGAACGTCTTGAGCGACTCGGCCGGCGCGGCCATCGTGGTCCGCGACTGGATCCGGTTCCGGATCTTGCCGTCCTGTGAGTCGACGAAGTCGTGCTGGTAGCGCAGCGGGATGAAGACGGCGAAGCCACCGGTCTCGTCCTGAAGCTCGCGCAGCCGCATCACGTGGTCGACGCGATGACGCGGTTCCTCGATGTGCCCGTACAGCATGGTCGCCGGGGTCTTCATGCCTTTTTCATGGGCGAGCCGGTGAATGCGTGACCAGTCCTCCCAGTGGGTGTCGTGGTCGACGATGTGCTGCCGGACCTCCCAGTCGAAGATCTCGGCCCCGCCGCCGGTCAGCGACTCGAGCCCGGCGTCCATCAGCTCGTCGAGGATCTCGCTCGCGGGCCGGCCGCTGATCTTCTCGAACCACTGCACCTCGGTGGCGGTGAAGCACTTGAGCTTCACGTTCGGCAGCGCGGCCTTCAGCTCGCGCAGCACCTTGGGGTAGTAACGCCAGGGCAGGCTCGGGTGCAGGCCGTTGACGATGTGCAGCTCGGTCAGCTGCTCGTCCTCCATCTCCTTGGCCTTGGCCACCGCCTCGTCGATGCGCATCGTGTACGCGTCCTTCTCGCCCGGCTTGCGCTGGAATGAGCAGTACGCACAGCTGGCCGAGCAGACGTTGGTCAGGTTCAGATGGCGGTTGACGTTGAACATCACACGGTCGCCGTTGAGCTCGGTCCGCTTGTGGTGGGCGAGCCGGCCCAGCCAGGCGAGATCGTCGCTCTCGTACAGGGCCACGCCGTCGGCCCGCGTCAGCCGCTCACCTGCGTAGACCTTGGCCTCGAGCTCGCGCTTCAAGCCGGCATCCATGTGCGCCCCTCTCACTTACCTCGCCGTCGAGAGTACGGCTCACCCCCGACAGGAAACTCCGGGCGGGGTGTTGATCATGTCGCCGTAACCCAGATTCCCAGTCTTCTTTCATCTCGGATCAATCGACAGGAATGTGAGACGTGAGGTATTCAATTAGGGGGGAACGACGAGCGGCGCTCCGGCGTCGCGGTGGACGGGGAGCACATGGCGACTGCACGACTTGGTTCTCGGCGATCGCGCCCGTGGTGGCGCCCCGTCGTGTATTCAGCCGTGGCCGCAGTCGTCGCCACGTTCCTGACCCCGCTGCTCACGCCGACCGCCGCCTTCGCCGACCCGGCCGCGGCCCCGCCGGCCGCGCCCCTCGCGGTCCCGCAGGACACCGTCAGCTTGGCCGTGCCCGACATCGGCTCGCGCCCGATGGCGCTCGGCACCCTGGCCCTCCCGGGACAGAAGGTCAGCGCCGTCCCGACCGCCTCCCCCACGCCGGCCAGCCCCGCGCTCCAGGCGATCGAAAAGGGCCGCAACGAGATCTCCGCCCTCGGCGACCAGCTCATCCAGATCGGTCAGGACCGCGACCTCGCCCGTGACCAGCAGGCCACGGCCCGGGTCAAGTACACGCAGGCCGAGGAGTCGCTCCGCCAGGCGCAGTCCGCCGCCTCCGACGCCGCCGCCCAGGCCATGCGCGAGGCCGCCGCCATGCCGCCGGGCATGATCGACCCCGGCCTCAGCGGGCTCGGCGACCTCGCCCGGCTCCAGCGCGGCCAGGTCGACACCCAGACGGCAGTCACCCGCCAGATCGAGCAGGCGCAGATCAACGCCCAGATCGCTCTCGACGAGCAGACGCTGAGCGGCGAGCGCTACGCCGAACTGGCCGCCAAGTACAACGCCCTCAACAAGCAGCTCAGCGCCAAGCAGAGGGCACAGCAGGCCCTCGAGCTCACCCACCAGGACGAGCTGAACGCCTACGAGGCGGCCGAGACCGTCCAGGACAGCCAGCTCGGCGCGTCGTTCCTGACCGGCGAGGAAGCGGGCCGTGGCCCCGACGCGCGGGCCATCAAGGCGCTCGAGTTCGCGCTCGCCCAGCGCGGCGACCCGTACGTCTGGTCCGAGGAAGGCCCGGATCAGTACGACTGCTCCGGCCTGATGTACGCGGCGTACCGCTCGACCGGCTTCGCGCTGACCCGCGTCTCCCGTGACCAGTACTGGCAGACCCGCGACAAGGTGGTCGACCGGTACTCGCTGCTCCCCGGCGACCTGCTGTTCTTCAGCTCGTCGAGCAGCTGGCGCGGCATCCACCACGTCGCGATGTACGCGGGCAACGGCATGATGGTCGAGGCCCCGCGCACCGGCCTGAACGTGCGCCTCACGCCCGTGCGCTGGTCGCGCCTGTTCCAGGCGACACGCGTCTACGGCTCGGTCGAGGGCATCGTGCAGGGCCCCAACCTGGGCGCGCCCGACGTCGACCCGGCCGACGACGGCACCACGCCGACCAACCCGGGCACAGGCACGCCGTCGAACCCGGGCACCCCGGGCAACCCCGGCACGGGTTCGCCAGGCACGCCGAGCACGCCGGGCAACCCCGGCACAGGCACCCCGGGCAACCCCGGCACAGGCACGCCAGGCAACCCCGGCACAGGCACGCCAGGCAACCCCGGCACAGGCACGCCAGGCAACCCCGGCACAGGCACGCCAGGCAACCCCGGCACAGGCACGCCAGGCAACCCCGGCACAGGCACCCCGGGCAACCCCGGCACAGGCACCCCGGGCAACCCCGGCACGGGCACCCCGGGCAACCCCGGCACAGGCACGCCGGACACGCCGACGACGCCGCCGAAGACCGACCCGACGACGCCGCCGGCGACCAGCAATCCGCCGGACCCCGACGACGATGAGCCGTCGACGGAGCCCACGAAGGAGCAGCCGTCCAGCGGCGGCTCCAGCTCAAGTGGGAACACCGAGACGAAACCGTCGAACAGCGGCTCGACCTCGTCGGCGGCCACCACCTCGTCCTCGCCGGCGTCGTCTTCCGGCAGCGCTTCGGCCAAGGCGGCCGAGTCGTCCGCTTCCGGGTCGTAAACGCCTGTCGTCCTCTTCGGTGTCGGGGTCTGATCAAGAGTTGCCCCCAGGGGCGGCGAAAATCGCCTTTCCGGTGGTCAGCCCCGGTCCAGGAGCATGGTCGAGTTGATGCCAGGTGCGATGACGCGCGCGGATATGGCACGGTTATGGTCAGCGCCCGACGTTCCCCAACCGTCGGCACGCGGCGTCGGGAGGTTCCATGGACGAGCGGCAGGCGACACCGGACAGCAACGGCACCAAGCCGCCCGCTGACCCGACGCCGTCGAGCAGCGACGACTGGTTCTCCCCACCGCCGCCACCGGCCGACGGCGCCCTCTGGGCCACCCCCAGCAGCGGCGCCACCTCGGCCGGCACCGCTACGGCAGACGGCGGAGAACCCTCGAGCAGCGCCCCGGTAAGCGGCGCCGCGAGCGGCCGCGCCTCGGTCGCGGGCTCGACCCCCGTCCCACCCAAGGTCTCCGCGTCGGCCCCGGTCTCATCGGCCCCCGCCCCCGTCTCGGCCGCTCCCGGCTCGGCCGCTCCCGGCTCGGTCTCCGCCTCCGCACCCGTGTCCGCGGCCCCGGGCTCGGTCTCGGCGTCGACGCCCGTGTCGGCAGCGCCGGGCTCGGTTTCAGCGTCCGCGCCCGTGTCGGCAGCGCCGAGCTCGGTCTCGGCGTCCGCGCCCGTGTCGGCTGCGCCCAGCCCAGCTACTGCTGCGCCCGCCGGCTCGGTTTCGGCGTCCGCGCCCGTGTCCGCGGCGCCCAGCCCGATCACCGCCTCCGCTCCTGTGTCCGGAACGCCCAGTTCGGGTACCGCGTCTGCGGCTACCGGCCCGGCCTCCGCCTCCGTGCCCGTGTCCGGAGCGCCCAGCTCGAGTACCGCGTCCGCGGCTGCCAGCTCGGTCGCTGCCTCCGCGTCCGGATCGGGGGTGACCGGATCGGAAGCCGCGTCCGTTTCGCCCACCGCTGACAAAGCGGACGAAAAGGCGCCACTCGTGCCGGAGCGGGTCGACGGGTCGAGTCGGCAGCTCTCCCCCACGCTCGGCTCCGGCGCCGCCCGGGCCACCGTGCCCGGAGCGGTCGCGCCCGACGCCGGCGAGGTGGCCCGCGCCCTGACCCGGCCGACGGGTGAGTCGAAGCTGTACGGGGCCAAGTCCGCCAAGCTGGTCACTCCTCCCGGCACGCCGGAAACCCCGATCGCGACGGCCCCGGCCGCGCCCGTCGTGGGTACGGCGACCGCCAAGACTCCAGGCACGACCTCGGCGAGCGACCCGCAGCCGGCCGACCCCGAGCTGGCCGATGCGCAGCGGGCCGATACGGAACGGGCCGACTCCAAGCTGTCGGACCCGCAGCCGTCGGACGCGAAGCTCTCAGGCCCGCCGACGTCGGACCCGAAGCCGTCAGGCCCGCCGACGTCGGACCCGAAGCTGTCAGGCCCGCCTCAGCCGGGTGAGCCCACGCCGGGTGAGCCGGAACCCGGTGAGCCCACGCCGAGCAAGCCGCAGCCGGGTGAGCCCACGCCGGGTCGGCCGCAGCCCGGGGAGCCCGCGCCCGGTCGGCCGCAGCCCGGGGAGCCCGCGCCTGAGCCGGACGAGCCTGAGCCGAGCCCCACTCCGGTGCCGCCTGTGCCCGTACCGCCGCAGAAGCCCGAGCCCACGCGGCCCGAGCCCGGCCGGCCCGAGCCGATCGAACCGCCGGACCCGTTCCCGGCCCCGCCTGCGCCGGGTCCTTTCCCGGCGCCGAACCCTTTCCCGGCGCCCACCCCCGGCCCGACACCGAGCCCTACTCCGCCGGGTCCCGTGCCGCCTGGTCCCGGGCCGAGCCCGGTACCTCCGGGTCCTGGACCATCGCCCGTACCGCCCGGTCCGGGTCCGTTTCCTGTGCCGCCCGGTCCTGGACCGAGCCCGGTACCTCCGGGGCCCGGTCCCAGCCCCGTGCCGGGGCCGCCGCCGCCGATCGTGCCGCCGCCACCTATGATCCCGTCCAACGGCGCCGGTCTACCGGCGTACTCAATGCCCCCGGAAGCGAGCGCACGCAGCGTGACCACCCCCTTCGGGGTCGGCGAGCCGGCCCCGTCCGCCCGGCCGTTCGGGCCGACTTCTTCTCAGCCGACCGGAGTTCCCGCCGGAACCGTCTTCGGATCGCCCGCCACCACCGCCTTCGAGGCGCACGGTGACGACATCGATGCCACCATGGCCGTCCCGCAGCAGCGGCTGTACGGCACGCTCTACGGCACCGGTGGATACGAGACGATCGACACAACGATGCCCGTCTCGATGAACGCGGTGGAGAACTCCGGCTCTCTGACCGGGCACATCCTGGCTCAGGGCTGGCACGACGAGGTCGTCGACCGCCGCCGCGGCAACCTCAAAGTGGCAGTGGCCATGCTGGTCGTGCTAGGCCTGTTGGTGGCGGTCAGTGTCGTCTTCCTGCTCACCGCGGGCAGTTCGTTCAGCGACATGATCGGCAAGATGTTCGAGTAACGCACTGACCGTTATCCGACTTTTTTGGCGGTGGACCGCGCCTGACCCTAAGCTGGCGAGGTTGCGCCCGGGGGTGAGCCTGCCCACTACAGGCGTGGAATGCGGTCGGCGCGGAAAACGTTGAGCCGTACACTTATGACAGTTATTGACGCGGCGTGCCCTTGCGGAGCACGCCACGGGCGTTCTTGCGGGCATTTCAGCGGTCGGCTCACGGCAGCCGCGGCGGGCCATTCGCGAGCATGCGCCCCCGTAGAGAGGTTCTCTTGACCACTTTCGCTGATCCCAGCACGTTCCCGTCCGTCTTCGAAAACCCCACCGAGACCGCCGATGAGACCGCGGTCACCGAGACGCCCGTCACCGACGTCGCCGTCGTTGAGTCCGAGGCGACCGAGACCGTGGCGGCCCCGTCCGACGCTGTCGAGACCGCGGCGGCCCAGTCCGACGCTGTCGAGACCGTGGCGGCCCCGTCCGACGCTGTCGAGACCGTGGCGGCCCCGTCCGACGCTGTCGAGACCACCGAAACCACCGAGACCGCCGAGGACACCCCGGCGCCGGTGAAGACCTTCGCCGAGCTCGGCCTCCCCGCCGAGCTGGTTCGCGTCCTCAACCGCGAGGGCATCACGCAGCCGTTCGAGATCCAGGCCGCGACCATGCCCGACGCGCTCGCCGGCCGTGACGTCCTCGGCCGTGGCCAGACCGGCTCCGGCAAGACGCTGGCGTTCGGCCTGCCGCTGCTGGCCCGCGTCGCGCAGGGCGGCCGCGCCCGCCCGCACCACCCCAAGGCGCTGATCCTGGTGCCCACGCGCGAGCTGGCGATGCAGGTCGCCGACGCGCTGATGCCGCTCGGCCGTTCGGTCGGCGTCTTCCTCAAGACCGCTGTCGGCGGCGTTCCGTACGACCGTCAGATGGACGCGCTGCGCCGCGGCGTCGAGGTCATGGTCGCCACCCCGGGCCGCCTCGGCGACCTGATCGAGCGGGGCGCCTGCAAGCTCGACGACATCGAGATCACGGTGCTCGACGAGGCCGACCAGATGGCCGACATGGGCTTCCTGCCCGAGGTCACCGATCTGCTGGCCAAGACGCCGGAGAACGCGCAGCGCCTGCTCTTCTCGGCCACTCTCGACGGTGACGTCGAGTCGCTGGTCAAGCGGTTCATGCACGACCCGGTCACGCACTCCACGGCTCCGGCCGAGGCCAGCGTGTCCACCATGGACCACTTCCTGCTGCTGATCCCGCCGCACGACAAGTTCCCGATCGCGGCCTCGATCGCCAACCGCGAGGGCAAGACCATCGTCTTCGCCCGTACGCAGATGGGCGTCGACCGTCTGGTCGAGCAGCTCCGCGCGGTCGGTGTCCGGGCCGGCGGCCTGCACGGCGGCAAGACGCAGCGGGTCCGTACCCGCACGCTCGCCGAGTTCAAGGAGGGCCGCACCAGCGTCCTCGTGGCGACGGACGTGGCCGCCCGCGGCATCCACGTCGACGGCATCTCGCTGGTCGTGCACGTGGACCCGCCGAAGGACCCGAAGGACTACCTGCACCGTGCCGGCCGTACGGCCCGCGCCGGTGAGTCGGGTGCCGTGGTGACGCTGGTGCTGCCCAAGCAGCGCCGCAGCACCCAGGCGATGATGTCGAAGGCCGGGGTCAACCCGGGCGAGGTTCGCGTCCGCCTCGGCGACGAGAAGCTGGCCGAGGTGACCGGCGCTCGCGAGCCGAGCGGCGTGCCCGTGGTCGACGAGCCGGAGCCCCGCCGCGAGCGTGGCGGCTCGCGTGGCCGCTTCGGCGGTGGCGACCGTGGTGGCCGTGGCTTCGGTGACCGCCCGCGCGGTGACCGTCCGCAGCGTTCGTACGGTGACCGCCCGCAGCGTTCCTACGACGACCGTACGGGCGGTGACCGTTCCTTCGGTGACCGTCCCTCGTACGGCGACCGTCCGCAGCGCTCGTACGGCGACCGCCCGGCCGGCGACCGCGCCGGCTACGGCGACCGCCCCACCGGCGACCGCGGCGGCTATGGCGACCGCGGCGAGCGTCGCGGCTTCGGCGACCGTCCCGCGGGTGACCGCCCGGCCGGCGACCGCGGCTACGGCCGCAACGCCGAGCGCACCGGCGGCTTCCGCGGCAGCAACCAGCGCAACGACCGCCGCGAGGGCGGCTCGGCGGGCCGCTACGGCAGCCCGCGCCCGGCGCGTACCTACTGATCCACAGTTCCTCCCGAAAGCCCGGCACGAGCGATCGTGCCGGGCTTTCGACTTTTCCATGAACGCGAGCGCGGGTACACAGGAAGCATGTCGCCGTTGCCGCAGTCTCTGTTCTGGGAACGCAAAGACACCGTGGGGGCCGAGAACGCCCTCGTCGACTCGTCGTCCGGCCTTTACGCGCGGGGTGTCGCGCTCGCCGTCGACCCGATTCCGTACACGTGCCGGTACGAGTTGCGTACCGATGCCGAGTGGGTGACCGGCTACCTCGACGTCGTCGCCGAGGGGGCGGGCTGGGCGCGCAGCGTGCGCCTGGAGCTGGCCGCCGGCCGGTGGCGGGCCACCACCAAGGAGCAGGGCGACCTGAACGCCGTGCTGTCGTCGGCCGGGCACGCCGGCGCCGGGTTCCCTGGCATCGAGGATCCTGATCGGCTCTTCGGCGCCTTCGACGTCGATCTCGGCGGATCGCCGTTGACGAACACTTTGCCCGTACGCCGTCTCGGTCTGCATCAGGCGCGGGGGGACGAGGTCGGCATGGCCCATCGCCTGAACGTGGCCTGGGTCCTTCTGCCCAGCCTCGAGGTGGTGCCGGCCGACCAGATCTACACGGCGCTGCCCGACGGCCGCGTCCGCTATGCCGGCGAGACCTTCAGCGCGGACCTGACCATCGACGACGACGGCTTCGTCATCGACTATCCGGGCCTGGCCGTCCGAGCCAACGGCAAGCCCGGCTGAGCGAGGCGGTCGTCGGTGCGAGCGAGCCGCAGGTCCGGCTGAGCGGGACGGCCGTCGGTGCGAGCGGCAGGGTTCGGCTGAGCGGGACGGCCGTCGGTGCGAGCGGCAGGTCCGGCTGAGCCCAAGCCTGCCAGATCACCGCCCCTGGCGGGTCCGGAAACCTAAGCCAGGCCGGGCTGGGGGCGGTTCTCCCACTTGGTGGACAGGGCGATGGCCGTACGGGTCGAGGCGACGCCGGGTGTGCGGTTGATCCGCACGATCAGCTGTTCCAGCTCGGCGATCGTGCCGACCCGCACGGTCAGCTGGTACGACTCCACGCCGGCCATGAAGTAGCAACTCTCCACCTCGGGCATCGCCCGCACGGCGGCCAGCACGTCGTCGGTGTCGGCCCCGGAGTCCTCGATGATGCCGATCAGCGCGGTGACCCCCAGACCCAGCGCCTCGTGGTCGACCTCGGCCCGGTAGCCGCGAATGGTGCCGGCCGCCTCGAGCTTGCCGACGCGCTCGTGCACGGCGGGCGCCGAAAGCCCGACCTTGCGGGCGAGCTCCGCGTACGACGAGCGGGCGTTCTCCCGTAGCAGCTCGATCAGCCGCAGGTCGATGGAGTCCATGCTGATGACCCTAATCGGGTGGCAGATCGCCACTCACGCCCGGTAGCGATGAATCGTCGGCAGGATAACGATCACTGTCGCAATTAGGGCTTTTTCCGCATTCCAGGGACTCGGTTCCGGGGCAATGCTCTAATGGCTTTACGTCCCGATCGAGCACGCCGACACTCACCGTGATCACGGCCGCTCCAGAACACCGACGCGAGGAGGGGGTTGTGGACACTGGAGATCGTCTGCTGACACCGGGCGAGGTGGCCGCGTTGTTCCGCGTCGACCCCAAGACGGTCACGCGTTGGGCGGCCGCCGGGCGCATCGGCAGCATCCGCACTCCGGGTGGCCACCGCCGGTTTCGCGAATCCGAGGTCAGGGCCCTGCTGGAGGGCGATGGCGTGGTCGAGGAAATGCGCGAGGACGACGCCGCCAACCGGCCCCGTAATGCCGGACCGAACAATCCGGGCATGGGTTACGGCCCGCCCAACGGATTGCGCTGAGCATTCAGCTCACCCTTCCAACGGGTCAGAAGCGTGTGGGGTACGCCCAGAGCGTCCAGCGCCTTGCCCGCCACGAAGTCGATGAGCTGCTGAGCGGTCGCCTGAGCCCCGGATCCGTAGAAGCCGGGGCTCGCCGGCAACACGACCGCACCGGCGTCCAACAGGGCGATCTGGTGCTCGAGGTGACTGCGTGTGACGGGAGTTTCCCGCGGCACGATCACCGTGCGTCGCCGTTCCTTCAGGTTGACCTCGGCCGCCCGCTGGAGCAGGTCCTTGGACAGCCCGATGGCGATGCCGGCGCAGGCCGCGGTGCTGGCCGGCACCACGATCATGCCCTTGGCCGGGTACGAGCCGCTGCTCGGCCCGGCCGCCAGGTCGCCGGCCGGCCAATATGTCAGGTCACCCAGATCGCGCTCGAGCCAGGCGCCGACGTCGTCCTTCCAGTGCGCGTCCCGCACGGTCGCGCCGGTCTCGTCGAGCAGGGTCAGCCGGGCCGCCCGCGAGATAACCAGGTCGACCGCCTCGCCGGCGTCCAGGAGCGAGGTCAAGACCGCTTTGGCGTACGGCGTACCGGACGCCCCTGAGACCCCCACGACCCATGGTTCACGCATGCCTCAAGTGTGCACGTCAGCCCGCGCCGGGCAGGGCCGATGCGGGGAATGCCTCATCCACGGCCACCCACGTCGCCGGATTGCCGAGGTCGGTAGGAGACAGCCCGTCGAGCACCTGCGCCACTTCCCCCTTGCTGGAGGATGGCGCAACGACGGACATCAGGTATCGCCCATCGGCTGTCTTCCGGTAGCAGGATCGGCCAAGTCTTCCGTCCTTGCACTCGGCGTCGGAGTTGGCGAGGTCGACCCTGTCTGTGATGTCGATGAACACGGACGGGTCCCCGCCGTCGATCTTGTAGTCCGGGTCGGCGAGCGCCCGGCGGACGGACGAGGTGGACGACATCTGCACGAGGGCCAGGTGACTGCGGAGACTCACAGATGTGATCTGGAAGCCTTTGAGCGCGAAGGCAGAGCGGAAGGGGATCGAGACGTCGTAGGGCAGTGAGAGCTGGAACGCCTCAACCACCGGCCGCAGGTCGCTCCAAAGCCGCCTATCGGCCGGCTCAAGCTCAGCCCAGGCGCCCGGCGCATACTGCCAGATCAGCGGTGGCGTGGGCCTGCTGGTCAGAACGAACGCGGGCCGCCCCCGGACCGGGCCAGTCGCGACTCCCTGATCGAAGTAGCGGCGACGAGGATCGACTCCGGGCCGGTAGACGTTGAGGTATCCGACCTCTTCCGCGCCCAGGAAAATTCGCGCCCCTTGCTGGTCCAGATCCCACCCATACGGATCGGCGACCCGGAACTTCCCCGCGGTGAAGCCCTTGAAGGTAAATGCGACCTTGGGCGATGTCGCAGTCGGTGGCGCCGACGTGGCGGGCGCGATGAACGGGTGGGCCGGCTCGGCGCGGTGGAGGGCCGCCTGTGGCACCCCGATCGCGGCGACCACGGCCACCGCGGCCACAGACGCCCACCCCACGGCGCGACGCCTCGTACGGCGCTTGCCCGCCGACACGACGTCGTCGACGGTGTGGCGCAGCGGTGGCGCGTCCGCCCGGGCCGCCTCCTCCATCAGGTCAGACAGCTGCTTCATGACGGCCTCCCGCCTTCTCGTCGATGCCGAGCTCCACGCCGAGGACGCGGCGCAGCGCGTCGAGCCCCCGGGCCGTGTAGACCTTGACGGTGCCTTCTGGGCAGCGCAGGGCGGCCGCGGTCTGCTGAACGCTCAGGCCCTCGAGGAAACGCAGCACCAGCACGGCCCGCTGCTTGGCCGGTATGCGCAGCAGCGCCTGCCGGAGAGCGACTCCATCTGCGCGCCGACGAACTCCCGGAACTCGGCCTCTTTGTCGCTCACGCGGATTAGACGGAGGCCGATGCCCCGGGGGTTACAGCAGGAGCAGATCGAGCAGGGCGAAGAGGAACAGCGCGATGCCGACGAAGCCGTTCGAGGTGAAGAAGGCGCGGTTGACCTTGGAGAGGTCGGTCGGCGTCACGATGACGTGCTGGTAGATGAAGGCGGCCGCGGTCAGCGCGAGGCCGATCCACCAGAGCCAGCCGAAACCGACGACCTGGCCGAACCAGACGAACAGCGCGAACGTCACCACGTGGGTCACGGTCGAGATGTGCAGCGCCGTCCGCACGCCGAAGCGGGCCGGGGTCGAGTGCACGCCGATCTTGCGGTCGATCTCCACGTCCTGGCAGGCGTAGATGATGTCGAAGCCGCCGATCCACAGGCCGACCGCGACGCCGAGCAACCAGGCCGGGCCGGAGCCGGAGAACGTGCCGGTGATGCCGAGCCAGGCGCCGACCGGGGCGACCGCCTGCGCCAGGGCGAGCACGTAGTGCGGAAAATTCGTGAAGCGCTTGGCGTACGGATAAACGACCAGCGGGATCACGGCGAGCGGGAAGAGCACCAGGCAGAGCCAGTTGAGCAGCCCGGCCGCCACCGCCATCACGACCAGCGAGACGATCGCGCCGGTCCACGCGGTGCGCGGGGAGACGGCGCCGGTGACCAGCTCGCGGTTGCGGGTCCGCGGGTTCTGCGCGTCGATCCGGCGGTCGAGGATGCGGTTGGCGGCCATCGCGAACGTACGGCCGGAGACCATCGCGATCGTGATGAGCAGCAGGTCGACCCAGTGCACGCCGGTGCCCTCGCGGTCGAGGGCGACCGCCGCCGACAGGTAGGCGAACGGCAGCGCGAAGACCGAGTGCTCGATGGCGACCAGCCGCAGGAACGCTTTGACCTTGCCCGGCTTCTCCGGGACCGCGGCGACCGCTGTCATATGCCGTATTCCTTCCAGCGCTTGTCCACCAGGCTCACGACCTCGGGCGACATCGTCATCTCTTCCGGCCAGCCCCGCGTGTAGCCCTCGCCCGGCAGCTTACGGGTGGCGTCGATACCGGCCTTACCGCCCCAGAACTGCTGGTAGGAGGCATGGTCGAGGTGATCGACGGGCCCCTGGGTCAGCATCAGGTCGCGGTCGTAGTCGACGTTGCCGAAGGCCCGGAAGGCGACCTCGTTGTAGTCGTGGACGTCGCAGTCCTCGTCGACGATCACGATCAGCTTGGTCATCGCCAGCGAGTGGGCTCCCCAGACCGCGTTCATGACCTTCTGAGCGTGCTTGGGGTAGCGCTTGCGGATCGAGATGATCGCGCAGTTGTGGAAGACGCCGGCCGAGGGCAGGTCGTAGTCGACGATGTCGGGGATCAGGATCTTGATCAGCGGCAGGAAGATGCGCTCGGTCGCCTTGCCCAGGCCGTGGTCCTCCTGCGGCGGCTTCGAGGTGATGATCGAGTGGTAGATCGGCTTCTTCCGCATGGTCATCGTCTCGATGTGCAGCACCGGGAACGGCTCGACCGGGGTGTAGAAGCCGGTGTGGTCGCCGAACGGGCCCTCGGGCAGCCGCTCGCCGGGCTCGAGGTAGCCCTCGAGGATGATCTGCGCGTTCGCCGGGACCTGCAGCGGCACGGTCAGGCAGTCGACCATCTCGACCCGCTCGCCGCGCAGGAAGCCCGCGAACAGGTATTCGTCGATGTCGGCGGGAAGCGGGGCGCTCGCCGCGTACGACACGACGGGATCGCAGCCGATCGCGATGGCCACCGGGAGGCGCTGGCCCAGCCGCTCGGCCACCGCGTGGTGGGCGGTCGAGTCCTTGTGGATCTGCCAGTGCATGCCGAGGGTGTTGCGCGAGTGCTGCTGCAGGCGGTAGAGCCCCAGGTTGCGCTTGCCGGTCTCGGGGTGCTTGGTGTGGGTGAGGCCGAAGTTGTGGTAGATGCCGCCGTCGTCGGGCCAGATCTGCAGGCCGGGCAACAGGCCGAGGTCGACCTCGTCGCCCTTGAGCACCACTTCCTGACAGGGGGCGGTCTTCACCTTGCGCGGCGGCAGCGACTTGAGCTGCAGCACCTTGCCGATGCCCTCGCGGATGCCCGACCAGCCGACCGGCAGCTCCGGCTTGACCAGGGCGCCGATCCGGTCACCGACCTCGTCGAGCGAGTCGACGCCGAGGGCCATGGCCATCCGCTTCTCGGTGCCGAACAGGTTGATCAGCAGGGGCATGTCGCCGCGGGTGGGCCGCTCGAACAGCAGCGCCGGCCCGCCGGCCCGCACGGTGCGCGTCACCACCTCGCTGATCTCCAGCGTCGGGTCGACCGGAACGGTCACCCGGCGCAGCTCACCGGCCGCCTCCAGGGCGGCGACGAAGCTTTGCAGATCTTCATAGGGAAACCCACGCGGCGCCATGTACCCAGTCTTCACCACCGGTCCGGCAGTTCCGAGCCGGGGCGATCACCGTCACTCAGGATGTCCGATTCGAGTTGGAGTGGGCGATTGGTCCGGCGGAATGGGAGGTGCTCCGGTGAAGGTCCGGAACGTTGCACGCTGGTGTGCCGCGGCAGGGCTGGCCACCGCGCTGATCAGCGCGACCCCGGCCCTATCCGCCGGCCGCGAGGGCGCGGGGCAAGAAGCCGCCGGGCAGGGAGCCACGGGGCAGGCGGCCGCTGCGCAAGGGGCCGCCTTGGAGACGGCGCGGCGGCGGGCGCTGCCGGCGTGTCCGATGGCGGGGCGCTCGACGCGGCCGCCCACGGTGCCTGCGGGGGCCGGGGCGGCGGGGGCGTGCCGGGCGGTTACGGAGCCGATCGTCGAGTCGGGGGTGCGGCTCGCGCGGCGGGGCGAGGCCGGGTTCACGCCGAGCGGTTATCACCATCTGGGCGCCAACACCGGCGGCGAGTGGGCCGGTGTCTCCGGGCGCATGTCGATCGTCGACGGTTCGATCCGGCCGCGTTCGTACGACTTCGTCGCCGGCCGGTTCATGGTGAAGCGCAACCTCGGCCGCGGTGTCATCAACTGGCTCGAGGCGGGCTGGGCCGAGACCGGCTGGGCCGGGACCGGCCGCCAGCACATCTACACCTTCAACACCAACACCAAGACCTGGCAGTTCTACGACCAGTACGTCCTGCGGCCCGGCGACAAGGTCTGGCTCGATCTGCACAGCGACCCCGACGGCGTGTGGAGCGCCTGGCTGTGGTGGGGCAACCGGTGGAACCTTCTCACCGCCCAGCGCCTGCCGATCGGCGAGACCGCCGTGGTCGAGCAGTACGTGGAGGTGCATGTCGACGCCGGCCGCCCGGGCCTGATCGACGTGCCGCCGGTGACCGTCGACAACGTTCGCCTGCGCCCGGCCGGCGGCGGCGAGCCGCGCCTGTGGCGCGAGGACGTACCCACGCTGACCGGCACCGACCCCACCCAGCGCCAGCAGCGCGGCGGCTTCTGCCTGGACTGGCGCACCCGCTACGACACGTGGACCGCCGGCGACTGCTCCCGAAGCGGCCTGCTGCGCTCCGCGGTCGCTCCCGCACCGCCCCTACCGCTCGGCGACGCCGACGTGGTGGGCGCGCCGACCCCCGCAGCGCCCGAACCCGGAATGCAGTCGGTCGCCGACCCAGGCCCCGCCGCAGCCGCACCCGGAGGGCAAGCTGAGGCGCCCGGAACGCAGGCCGAGGCGCCCGGAACGCAGGCCGAGGCGCCCGGAACGGGCGGAACGCATGTGGCGCCCGAAACGCAAGGGGCGGCGCCCGGAGGGCAACTGGCGCGACCCGGAAAGCAGGAAGAGCCGGAGCGAAAGCCCCGGCTCTTCAGCGACCTTTTTGGCTAGCCCGCGTTCGCGTACGAGTGCAGGCCCTCGAAGAACAGGTTCACGCCGAACAGGTTCATCAGCATCGTCACGAAGCCGATCAGGGCGATCCACGTCGCCACCGTCCGCTTCACGCTGGGGGTGGCCCGGGCGTGCAGGTAGCCGGCGTAGACGATCCAGGAGATGAACGCCCACACCTCCTTGGGGTCCCAGCCCCAGTAGCGCCCCCACGACGCCTCGGCCCAGATCGGGCCGGCGATCAGGGCGCCGAAGGTGAACAGCGGGAAGGCGAAGGCGTGCAGCCGGAACGTCAGCCGCTCGAGCAGCGCCGCCTCGGGCACCCGCTTGCCCAGCGTGTACGGGAACGAGCGCTTGCCGTCGTCGTATCCCTGCCGGATGAGGAACATCGCGGCCGGCACGGCGCCGATCAGGAAGATGCCGGAGCCGATGATGACCGTCGACACGTGGATGATGAACCAGTACGAGTTCAGCGCCGGCACCAGCGGGCCCACCGGCGTGTACGCGATGAGGCTGGCCGCGCCGAGCATGACGACCAGCGCCAGCGTCGCGAACAGGCCCAGATGGCGCACCTTCGGGCGGGTCAGGACAACCCCCGCCCACACCGCCGAGGCGACGAAGGTCGTCGACAGGATGTACTCGTACATGTTGCCCCACGGCATCCGGTCGGCCGCGACTCCGCGGGTGACCAGGGCGCCGAGGTGGAACAGCAGCGCGAGGACGTTGAGGCCGACCGCGATCCGGCCGATCAGCTCGGCCCGGTCGCGCCGGGCCGGAGGCGGCACGACGTCGCCAGCAGCCGAAGAAGGCGCCACGTCGTCGGCAACGGAAGAAGGCACCACGTCATCGGCAACCGAGGAAGGGGCCGGGGCGCCCGCGCCCACGAGCTGGCGGGCCGGGCGGGCGGCCGCCTTGCCGATGTGGCTGCGCCGTCCGAACGCGTACTCCCCCGCGTAGCAGATCATCGCGAACAGGTAAGCCAGGACGGCGGCCGCCACTAACTGATTCGACAACTCCGCCATCAGGACGTCCCTTCCTCGGCGGTTTTGACCAAAGATGCGAACTCATCGGGAAAACCGGGATAGTCGGTGCGCGGTAGCCCACCGGCCACCAACAACGTACCGCCGGACGATGCCGGCGTACCTGGCAGGGCGCGGAACCAGACCCGGCGCCGCTGTCCCCACAGCGAGAGCATCAGGCCGGCCAGGCCCAGAACCGCGCCGACCAGGGCCAGCGACTGGGTCGGGTCGTACCGGATGGAGAGCGTGGCGAACGGCTGCGTGCCGAGGAACTGCAGCTTGCTGCCGTCGTCCAGGGTCCAGGTCTCGCCGGCGCGCAGCGGGTGCGGCCGGGCGCCGGTGATGTTCTTCAGCTCGCCGGTGGCGATCTGGCCCTGGTCGAGCGAGTAGACCGACCGCGGCGTCCCCACGTCGAGCCCGAGGTCGCCCTGGTAGGCGGTCAGGTAGAGCGCGGGGTCGTTCTCGGCCGGGAAGGCCGAGGTGGCGCTGCCGTCCTTGGCCACCGTCGGCAGGTAGCGGCCTTCGAAGGCCATCTGGAGCTTGGTGTCGCGCCGGCCGGTCTTGGGGTCGATGTTCACGTCCGGGAACTGGGCGACGCCCTCGCTGGTCTGCATCGCGTCGACCGGCAGGAACGGCACGACCCTGGTCTGGGCGACGCCGTAGCGGTCGGTGAAGCGCAGGATCGGCGCGTAGCCGTGGCCGAGCAGGTGCACGCTGGCGCCGTCGAGCCGCAGCGGGTCGTTGACGGTGAACTTCCGGGTCTCGGCCGGCTCGCCGTTCTGGGTGACCGAGACGGTCGCCGAGAACGTCTTGGGCTGGCCGGTGCTCTGGAAGGTGGCGTCGAAGTCGGTGAGCTTCAGGCAGAAGTCCGGCAGGTCGGCCGCGGTGACGCGCGGGCCGAGCGACGAGTCGTCGTACTGCGGCAGCACGTTGCAGAACCCCTGGTCGGGGCCGCCGACCAGGATGCGGTTGCCGTGCCAGCCGTACCAGTGACCGAAGCCGACGCCGATCAGCACGGCCAGCATGCTGATGTGGAACAGGAGGTTGCCGGTCTCTTTGAGGTAGCCCTTCTCGGCCGAGACCGTGAAGCTACCGTCGCCCTGTTCGCGGACTTTGGTGCGGAATCGGCGCTTACGCAGTTGTTGAGCAATCACCGCGGCCGCCGCGGCCGGCTCCTGCGCGCTGGTCCACTCGTCGCTGTGCTGCGGCAGGCGCCCGAAGCGCTTCGGCGCGTCCGGTACGGCGATCCGCAGCGCCCGCACATGGTCGATCAGCCGCGGTACGACACAGCCGATCAGGGACACGAACAGGAGCAGGTAGATCGAGGCGAACCACGGCGAGGCGTACACCTCGAACCCGCCGAATTTCTCCAGCCAGGGCGCGAGTTTTGGGTGGGCCGTGTAGTACTGCGAGACCTTTTCCGCGTTCACCGCGCGCTGCGGGAAGACCGAGCCCGGAATCGCGGCGACGGCGAGCAGGAAGAGCAGGACCAGCGCCGTACGCATGCTGGTCAGCTGGCGCCACGAATTGCGCACCAACGCCCAGATCCGGCTCCCCCGGTTGGGCGGCGGCGCGGCCGGCGGCGCCTGGAGCTCCTCGACGATCGTCACAGGATGCCCTCCGCTCCGAGGTCGAAGGTCGTCTTCAGCCAGATCAGGAAGTCGTTCCAGCCGCCGGTGACGAGCGCGAGGCCGACCAGGATCAGCAGCACCCCGCCGACCCGCGTGACCCACCGGCTGTTGCGCCGGATCGTCCGGAAAACCCCGATCAACTTGCTGAAGAAAAGCCCGAAGAGCACGAACGGAAGACCCAGGCCCAGGCTGTACGCGACGGCGAGCAGCACGGCCCGGTCGGTCTCACCGGACGTCACACCCAGCGCCATGACCGCGCCCAGCGTCGGGCCCACGCAGGGCGCCCAGGAGATCGCGAAGATCGCCCCGAAGATCGGCGCGCCGAGCAGGCCGGCGGCCGGAAGCTTGGTGATGCGGGCCTCGCGCTGCAGCCAGGGGATCCAGCCGAGGTAACCGAGGCCGAGCACGATGATCAGGACCCCGAGGGCGACGTTCAGCGCGTCCTGGTGGCGGATCAGGAAGCCGGCGTTCACCACGACCACGTTGAGCAGGATGAACACGACCGCGAAGCCGAGCACGAACAGGCTCGTCCCGGCCAGGACGCGCCCCTTGGAGCGGATCTTGGCGAGGGTGGCGACGCCGCCGCCCGCCGCGCCGTCCGGCCGCGAGCCCTCCAGCCGCGAGTCGAGGTCGGAGCCGGCCAGCCCGGTGACGTAGGAGAGGTAGCCCGGCAGCAGGGGCAGCACACACGGCGACAGGATGCTGACCAGGCCGGCGACCGCGGCCACGGCCAGCGCCAGGATCAGTGGCCCGCCGCTGGCGATCGAGGCGAACTGCTCGCCCATCAGCCGTTCCCCTCCGCGGCCACCTTTTCCACCAGGGGCTGCAACTGGGTCACCGTGGTGGCCTGGCGGATCGCCACCGCGATGCGGCCCTGGCGGTCGATGATCAGGGTGGCCGGCGTGCTGGTCTGCGTCACGTCGAACTGGAGCGCGACCTTGCCGTCGACGTCGTAGATGCTCGGGTACGTCACCCGGTTGCGCTCGAACTGGATGGCCGCGTCCCGGTCGTCACGGGTGTTGACGCCCAGGAAGGCCACGTTCTGCGCCTTGGTGGTCTGGTACGTCTTCTCCAGGTCGTCGGCCTCGGCCCGGCACGGCGCGCACCACGAACCCCAGAAGTTGACCACCACCACCTTGCCCAGGTCGGACTTCAAGTCGTACTGCTTGCCGTCCAGCAGTTCGCCCTTGACCTCCTTGACCGGGGTGCGCTGGCCGGGGGCGCAATCGACGACGCCGGAGGCCGTGGAGCACTTGTCGGCCCAGTTGTCCCCGCCGCACCCGGCTAACGCACCGGCCGAGAGGACGGCGGTGGCCAGGACGATGGCGAGGCGGCGCACGGTCAAGCTCCCTTGGCGGTCTTGGCAGTCGCGGACAGCGCCACCAGATGGGCGGCCGGCTCCGAGTAGTCGATTCCGACGACCTTGGAGTCTTCGAAGTGGAACGAGGTGAGGCTGGCCAGCCCGCACTGCCGCTTACGCGGATCGTGCCAGAGCCGCTTCTTCTCCACGTAGCGCCGAAGCGTCCAGATGGGCAGTTGGTGCGAGATGCAGACGGCCTCATGGCCCTCGGCCGCGACCCGGGCCGCCTGGACCGCCGCGAACATGCGCTGCGCGATCACGAGGTACGCCTCGCCCCAGGACGGGGTGATCGGGTCGCGCAGCACCCACCAGTGCCGCGGGTTGCTGAACGCGCCGTCGCCGACGGACACCCTCTTGCCCTCGAAGTAGTTCGAGCTCTCGATCAGCCGCACGTCGGTGGCGATCTCGAGGTCGAACTCGGCCGCGATCGGCTCGGCCGTCTCCTGCGCTCGCTCGAGCGGGCTGGAGACCACGTACGTCACGTCGCGGTCCTTCAGCGCCTCGGCCGCCGCCTTGGCCATCTGCTTACCCAGCTCGGAGAGGTGGAAGTCGGGCAGACGGCCGTACAGGATCTTGCCCGGGTTGTGGACCTCGCCGTGGCGCAGCACGTGCACCGTCGTCTTTGTGGACTCGCTCATCGCGCGGCCGCCCTCGCTGCGTACGGGAGCGCCGTCGCGATCTGCTCCAGCGCCGCGTCGTCGATCGCGGTCGAGACGAACCACGACTCGAACGCGCTCGGCGGCAGGTAGACCCCGCGCGACAGCATCTCGTGGAAGAACGCCTTGAACGCACCGGCGTCCTGGGTCTTCGCCGAGTCGTAGTCGACCACGTCGACCTCGGTGAAGAAGATCGAGAACATGTTGCCGGCGAAGGACAGCCGGTGCGGGACGCCGGCCTTGGTCAGCTCGTCGGAGGCGAGCGCGCCGATCGTGGCCGACAGCTCGTCGAGCCGCTTGTAGACCGCGTCGTCGGCCAGCCGCAGCGAGGCGAGCCCGGCCGCGCAGGCCAGCGGGTTTCCGGACAGGGTGCCGGCCTGATAGACCGGGCCGGCCGGGGCGAGCCGCGACATCACGTCGCGCCGCCCGCCGAACGCGGCCGCGGGCAGGCCGCCGCCCATCACCTTGCCGAAGGTGAACAGGTCGGCGTCGACCGGGTCGAGCCCGGCCCAGCCACCGGCCGAGACCCGGAAGCCGGTCATCACCTCGTCGACGATGAGCAGGGCGCCGTGCGCGTGGGCGATCTCGGCCAGCCGCTGGTTGAAGCCCTCGCGCGGGGCGACGACCCCCATGTTGCCGGCGGCGGCCTCGGTGATGACGGCGGCGATCTCGCCGCCGTTCTCCCGGAAGACGGCCTCGACCGCGGAGATGTCGTTGTACGGCAGTACGAGCGTCTCGCTCGCGGCGGCGCCGGTGACGCCGGGCGAGTCGGGCAGCCCCAGCGTGGCCACGCCGGAGCCGGCCGCGGCGAGCAGCGCGTCGACGTGCCCGTGGTAGCAACCGGCGAACTTCACGATCTTGGAACGGCCGGTGAAGCCGCGGGCCAGCCGGATGGCAGACATGGTGGCCTCGGTACCCGAGTTGACCAGGCGGACCTCGTCGACCGCGGTACGCCGGACGATCTCCTCGGCCAGGTCGACCTCGCCCGCGGTGGGCGTGCCGAAGCTCGTGCCGCGGGCGGCGGCGGCCTGGATGGCGGCGATGACCTCGGGGTGGGCGTGGCCGTGGATCAGCGGGCCCCACGAGCAGACCAGGTCGACGTAGCGCCGTCCGTCGGCGTCGGTGAGCCACGGCCCCGAGCCGTGCGCCATGAATCGGGGCGTGCCACCGACCGCTCGGAACGCACGCACGGGTGAATTGACCCCGCCCGGCACGATGGCCTGGGCGCGGTCGAACAGGGCCTGGGAAGCCGGGGCGTCCTCCGGGTAGGGGAGGCCCTCGGCGCGGTATGAGGTGGTCACAGCGGCTCCCATTGTGTCAGCGCGCTCGGGCAAGAATCTCAAGAGGGTTCCTCACATCACCCGAGGATGCCGCAAAGCCGCACATGGGGATGTCCGGAACGCCCGGTTACGCACGCGCCCGACGGGCCGAACCGGTGCATAGGCGATAGGCTGACCCGGTGGAGCGACCCGAACTGTCGATCACGGTTCAGCGAGCCCCCGACGAGGTCGTCTTCCACCTCGCCGGGGAGATCGACGTGCTCACGGTCAATAATCTGTCGACGCTGGTCAACGAAGTGCTCGCCGAGCCGCCCGCCCGCATCGTCCTGGACATGGCGGGTGTCACCTTCTGCGATTCGCAGGGCCTGGGCACGCTGGTCGTGCTCAGTCGCAAGGCCCAGCACGCCCGCGCGGTGCTGGCCCTGGCCAACGTCGGCGACTTCCTCATGCGAGTGCTGGATATCACCGGTCTCAGAAGCGCCCTGATGATCAGCAGCACCGCCTGACCCTTGTTGATCTTGGAGCGGCGAAACAAACCGTTGCCTTGACGCCGGTGTCAATGCCTAACGTCAGTTGACGGATGGGGGGCGCCGATGTTGATCGGAGAGCTGGCCGAGAAGGCCGGCACCAGCACGAGGACGCTGCGCTACTACGAGCAGCACGGTCTGGTCCACGCCGGCCGCGACGCGAACGGATATCGCCAGTACGAGGACGCCGAGCTGCGCGTCGTGTACGAGATCCGCTCGCTGCTGGCGGCCGGCTTCGGTCTCGAGGACATCAAGCCCTTCGTCGCGTGCCTTCGCGCCGGCAACGAATCAGGACATGTCTGTCCCGACTCGGTCGAGGTGCTGCGCCGCAAGCTGGCCGAAGTGGACGGCTACATCGGGCAGCTCACCGACCTCCGGCAGCGTCTGCGCGCCCAGCTGAACGAGGCCGTCGAGGAGCCCCTGTGCCAGACCATGCTGAGCCCCACAACCATCTGCCAGCCCTGACCGATGCCACCTTCGCCGAGACGATCCGCGACGCCACCACCCCGGTCGTCGTCGACGTCTGGGCCGAGTGGTGCCCGCCCTGCGGCCCGATGGCCCGCACCCTGGCCGAACTCGCCCCCGAGTTCGACGGCAAGTTGCGGATCTACACCCTGAACGCCGACGAGAACCCCGAGACCGCCCGGGCCCACCGGATCATGTCGCTGCCGACCCTGCTCGTCTACGACAACGGCACGCTGGTCAGCGCGACGGTCGGCGCCCGCCCGAAGTCAGTCCTGCGACTGCTCCTGGCGAACGCTCTCACCCCGTACGCCAATGTGTAGTTAATTGCCCCAGCGGGCCTTCTCCAACAGCGCGAGCGCTTCGGCGGCGGCGTCCTCACCGCCGGAGCGCAGCACGCGCGCCGCCTCGTCGACCGTCTCGGTCAGCCGCTGCCACTGTGACTCCCGCTCGCGGGTCGCGTCGGCCTGAGCCTTCAGTTGCTGCGATTTCGTCCAGAGCTCGACGAAGATGGACACCTTGGCCCGCAGCACCCACGGGTCGAACGGCTTGGTCAGGTAATCGACGGCGCCCACCGCGTAGCCCCGGAGCGCCAGCTGAGCGTCCCGGTCGGCGGCGGTGAGGAACAGGATCGGCACGTGCCGGGTCCGTTCCCGCCGCTTGATGTGGCTGGCCGTCTCGAAACCGTCCATGTTGGGCATCTGGGCGTCCAGCAGGATGACCGCGAAATCGTCGGTGAGCAGCTGTTTCAGCGCCGCCTCGCCACTCTGCACGGCCACCGGGGTCACCGGCAGGCCCTGGAGGATCGCTTCCAGCGCGAGCAGATTGTCCTTCCGGTCGTCGACGAGCAGGGCCTTGGCACGCTCAGCCACGCGTGATCCTTTCCTCGGGGTCCGCGTTCACCCAACGGGCCATCAGCTCGATCAGCTCGTCGAGATCGACGGGCTTGGTGATGTAGTCACTGGCGCCCGCCGCGAGGGCCGACTCCCGGTCCCCGGGCATCGCCTTCGCCGTCAGGAACACTACCGGGAGGTCCTGGAAGCGCTGGTTTCGGCGGATTCCGCGGGTCGTCTCGTACCCGTCCTGGTCGGGCATCATCGCGTCCATCAGGACGATGTCGATCTCGGGGTGTTCGGCCAGCACGCGGACCCCGTCGACGCCGTTGTCCGAGTACAGGACGTTCAGGCCGTGCATCTCGAGGGCGCTGGTCAGGGCGAACACGTTACGGACGTCGTCGTCGACGATCAGCACCGTGGCCCCGTCGAGCTGGCGGCTGGCCGGGGTCACCACGTGGCTCTCGATGTCGGCCCGCTGGCTGAGCACCGGCATCTCCATCAGCGGCATGTCGAGCGAGGCCGCCGCCGGCTGCACCACGACGGTCGCCGTGGGCAGGGTCGGCAGGGCGATGGCCGGGATGCCCTCGGCGCTCAGCGCGTCCGGCATGTACAAGGTGAAGGTCGAGCCCTCACCCGGCCGCGAGGACACCACGATCGTGCCGCCGAGCAGGGCGGCCAGGTCGCGGCTGATCGACAGGCCCAGGCCGGTGCCGCCGTACTTGCGGGTGGTCGTGCCGTCGGCCTGCTGGAACGGCTCGAAGATGATGGCCAGCTTCTCGTCGTTGATGCCGATGCCGGTGTCGCTGACCGAGAACGCGATCACCTGCTGGGCCGAGGCCAGCGCCGGCACGTCGAAATCGGTGGTGGCCGGCGCCGCGAAGATGTTCAGCGTCACCGATCCCTTGTCGGTGAACTTGACCGCGTTCGACAGCAGGTTGCGCAGGATCTGCTGGAGGCGCTGCGGGTCGGTGACGATCGAGGACGGCAGCCCGTTCTCGACCTGGACCCGGAACTGCAGGCCCTTCTCCTCGGCCTGCGGCGCGAACGCCTGCTCGACATAGCTGCGTACGCCGTCGAAGTCGACCTGGTCGGGCTCGACGTCCATCCGGCCGGCCTCGATCTTGGCGAGGTCGAGGATGTCGTCGATCAGCGACAGCAGGTCGGAGCCGGCACTGTGGATCGTGCGGGCGAACTCGATCTGCTTCTCGGTCAGGTTGGTGTCGGCGTTGTCGGCCAGCAGGCGGGCCAGCAGCAGCAGCGAGTTGAGCGGGGTGCGCAGCTCGTGGCTCATGTTGGCCAGGAACTCCGACTTGTACGCGCTCGCGCGCGAGAGCTGCTGCGCCTTCTCCTCCAGACCGCGCCGGGCCTGCTCGATCTCCCGGTTCTTGGTCTCGATGTTGGCCTTCTGGTCGCTCAGCAGCTGGGCCTTGTCCTCGAGCTCGGCGTTGGTGCGCTGCAGCTCGGCCGACTGGTCCTGCATCTCGCGGGCCAGCCGCTGCGATTGGGAGAGCAGTTCCTCCGTACGCCGGTTGGCCTGAATGGTGTTGAGAGCGATCCCGATCGTCGAGACGAGGCGCTCCAGGAACGTGAGGTGCAGCCCCGAGAAGGCGGCGACCGAGGCGAACTCGATCACGCCCAGCATCTCCCCCTCGAACAGAACCGGAAGCACCACCAGGTCGTTCGGCGGCATCGACATGAGTCCGGAGCGCATGGTGAGGATGCCGTCGTGGGTGGCGCGGACCCGGATCGTCCGGCGGGAGACCGCGGCCTGGCCGACCAGGCCTTCGCCGGGCCCGAAGGTGACCTCGTGATTACGGGCGACATAGCCGTACGAGGCGGCCAGCCTCAGCCGCATCACCGCCTGCTCGTTGTCGACCAGGAAGAACGCGCCGAGCTGGGCGTCGACCAGCGGCGTCACCTCGGTCATGATCATGCGGCAGACCTCGCCGAGGTCGCGCTGCCCCTGGAGCAGGCCGCCGATGCGGGCCAGGTTCGAGTCGAGCCAGCCCTGCTCGGCGTTGGCCTTCGTCGTCTCCCGGAGGGTGACGATCATCTGGTTGATGTTGTCCTTGAGCTCGGCGACCTCGCCCTGCGCCTCGACCGCGATGCTCTGGGTCAGGTCACCGCGGGTCACGGCGGTGGACACCTCGGCGATCGCGCGCAGCTGGATGGTCAGCGTGGAGGCGAGCTGGTTGACGTTGTCGGTCAGGTCCTGCCACGTACCGGAAACGCCCTTGACCTGGGCCTGACCGCCGAGCTTGCCCTCGACGCCGACCTCGCGGCCGACCCGGGTCACCTCGGTGGCGAACGACGAGAGCTGGTCGACCATCGTGTTGACGGTGTCCTTGAGCTCCAGGATCTCGCCGCGGGCGTCGACCGTGATCTTCTGCGACAGGTCACCCTTGGCCACGGCCGTGGTCACCGAGGCGATGTTGCGGACCTGGGCCGTCAGGTTGGACGCCATGTAGTTCACGTTGTCGGTGAGATCGCGCCACGTGCCGGCCACGCCGCGCACCTGGGCCTGACCGCCGAGCTTGCCCTCCGAGCCCACCTCGCGGGCCACTCGGGTGACCTCGTCGGCGAACGACGAGAGCTGGTCGACCATGGTGTTCACGGTGTTCTTGAGCTCGAGGATCTCGCCCTGGGCGTCGACCGTGATCTTCTGCGACAGGTCGCCCTTGGCCACCGCCGTCGAGACCTGGGCGATGTTACGGACCTGGGCCGTCAGGTTGGAGGCCATCGAGTTGACGTTGTCGGTGAGGTCGCGCCACGTGCCGGCGACCCCGCGAACCTGGGCCTGACCGCCGAGCTTGCCCTCGGTGCCGACCTCGCGGGCCACCCGCGTCACCTCGTCGGCGAACGAGGACAGCTGGTCGACCATCGTGTTCACCGTCGACTTCAGCTCGAGGATCTCGCCCCGGGCATCGACCGTGATCTTCTGCGACAGGTCACCCTTGGCCACGGCCGTGGTCACCGAGGCGATGTTGCGGACCTGGCTGGTCAGGTTGGACGCCATGTAGTTGACGTTGTCGGTCAGGTCGCGCCAGGTGCCGGAGACGCCCTTCACCTGGGCCTGGCCACCCAGCTTGCCCTCCGAGCCCACCTCGCGGGCCACCCGCGTCACCTCGTCGGCGAACGACGAGAGCTGGTCGACCATCGTGTTCATCGTGTTCTTCAGGGCCAGGATCTCGCCCCGGGCGTCCACCGTGATCTTCTGGGACAGGTCGCCCTTGGCCACCGCCGTGGAGACCTGGGCGATGTTGCGTACCTGGTCGGTGAGGTTGGCGGCCAGCTGGTTGACGTTCTCGGTGAGCTCACGCCACGTACCGGAAACGCCTCTGACCTGGGCCTGACCGCCCAGCTTGCCCTCGGTGCCGACCTCGCGGGCCACCCGGGTCACCTCGTCGGCGAACGACGACAGCTGGTCCACCATCGTGTTCACGGTGTCCTTGAGCTCGAGGATCTCGCCCTGCGCGGCCACCGTGATCTTCTGCGACAGGTCACCCTTGGCCACCGCCGTGGAGACCTGGGCGATGTTACGGACCTGGCTCGTCAGGTTGGACGCCATCGAGTTGACCGAATCGGTCAGGTCCTTCCACGTACCGGCGACGTTCGGCACCTCGGCCTGACCGCCCAGCTTGCCCTCGGTGCCCACCTCGCGCGCCACCCGGGTGACCTGCTCGGCGAACAGGCGCAGCGTGTCGGTCACCCCGTTCATGGTGTCGGCCAGCTCGGCCACCTCGCCCCGGGCGGAAACCGTGATCTTCTGCGACAGATCGCCGCGGGCCATGGCCGTGGCGACCTGTGAGATCGATCGCACCTGGTGAGTCAGGTTCGACGCCATCGTGTTGACGGAGTCGGTCAGGTCCTTCCACGTGCCGGCGACACCACGGACGTCGGCCTGACCGCCGAGCTCGCCCTCGGTGCCGACCTCGCGGGCCACCCGCGTCACCTCGTCGGCGAACGACGACAGCTGGTCGACCATCGTGTTCACCGTGCGGCCGATGCGCAGGAATTCACCCCGAAGGGGTCGCCCGTCCATCTCGAGTGCCATGTGCTGCGAGAGGTCACCCTCAGCGACGGCGACAATGACCCGGGAGATCTCGGTGGTCGGCCGGCCGAGGTCGTCGATCAGGGCGTTCACCGATCGGACGCTGTCGGCCCAGGCCCCGTCGAGGCCCTCGTCGTCAAGACGCTCGGTGAGCCGGCCGTCCCGTCCGACGATGCGACTGATCCGCCGCAGATCGAGATTTTGCCGCTCCTGGAGCGACACGACCTCGTTGAACGCGTCCGCGACCTCACCGGCCATCCCGCTCCGGCGGGGCAGCCGAACCTTGAGATCGCCGCGGCGAACCCGCCGGAGCGCGTCGGCGAGCTCACCGAGCACGGCGGTGTCGTCGGGTGCACCGACGCTGACTTCCTTGGCGGCGGTCATGCTGTCCTCACTCGCTGTCCAACTGCGTGGGCCGCCCTATCCTCTCTCGCCCGACCGGGTCAATGCGAGACACGACTTTGTGCACAGGCCCATCCTCAGGAGAGGATGCATGCGTGTCAGCGGAGGCCGGGGAGATCTCGGACAGTCCGGCGGGCGGGCTGGTCCGGCGCGTTCGCCTGCCCAACGACCGGCGTACGCCGGCGGCGGCGCGCGCCCTGGTGCGCTCGGTCCTCGAGGAAGCCGGACTCGATTCCCTGCTCAACGAGGCCCTGCTGCTGACCACGGAGCTCTCCACGAACGCGGTCGTGCACGCCAACACCGAGCTCGACATCGAGGTACGGGCCGACGCGACAGGTCTCACCGTCACCGTCACCGACTTCGCGCCCGGCCCGGTCGAACAGCTGGCCGTCGGCCCGCGCAACGAGAGCCCCGACATCGGCGAGGTCGCCGAGCGCGGGCGCGGCCTGCTGCTGGTCGACCACTTCGCCAGCCGCTGGGGCACCGTGCACGAGGGCACCGGCAAGGGCGTCTGGTTCCGCCTCGAGGGCACCACGACCGGCCAGACCACCGCGGCCGTGGTGCCGGCGGTCTCCCAGGAGATCGAGGGTGGCACGCCGAGCGCGGGCGCGCTCACATCGCTGCTCCACGTCAGCCCCGAGCGGCCGAGCGAGGACGGCCTGGCCGAGTTCGCGGCCGGCCTGCTCGCCCAGCTGGCCCGGCTGACCGGCGCGGCCGGCGGCGTCATCCGGCTCGACCGCGGCGACGGCGGCGGACGGCAGCTGCTGGCCCGGTACGGCCGCGCCCCGCGCGACGACGCCGAGACGATCAGGGTGCCGCTGTCGGTGAACCGGCCGTACGCGGGTGAGCTCGAGCTCGACGCCTCCCCCGTGGGCTACGCCCAGCCGCTGGCCACGATGGTGGCCGAGCGGTTCTCGCTCCACCTGGAGAACGACCGCCTGCGCCGCACCGACCTGCGCCGGCAGACGTGGCTCACCTTCCTGGCCGAGGCCAGCGAGCTGCTGGCCCAGTCGCTCGACGTCAACCTGACCATGGCGCTGATCCCGCAGCTGGTGGTGCCCCGGCTGGGCCAGTGGTGCGCGGTGCACACGACCGACGCCTGGGGCCACCTCCAGCTGGCGGCGGCGACCCACACCGACGAGAGCGTGCTGCCCGAGCTGCACGAGACGCTGGCCCAGACCGGCCCCGACACGGTCCTGGCCCGGCTCGAGGAGGCGTCCCGCCTCGGCACCCAGGTGATGCTGCCGCCACCGGCCGAGGGTTTCGCGGTGCCGCTGGTGGCCCGGGGCACCCGGCTCGGCACGCTGGCGGTCGGCCGCCACCACCGCATCCGGCACGACACCGACGAGGTGGCGATCCTCGAGGATGTGGCCCGCCGGGCCGCCCTGGCCATCGACAACGCCCGCATTCACGACGAAAGGCACAAGGTCGCCCGTACGCTCCAGGCCTCCCTGCTGCCGCCGACCCTGCCCCGCGTCGACGGTGTCGGCTTCGCGGCGGAGTACGTGCCGACCGGCTCCGAGGTGGGCGGCGACTTCTACGACGTGGTGCCCTCGGGCGCGGACAGCTGGATCGTGGTGGTGGGCGACGTCTCCGGCAAGGGCGTGCAGGCGGCGACGGTGACCGGCCTGGTCCGCGACGTGATCCGGATCCTGGTCGACGACGGCAAGCCGATGAACGAGATCCTGTGCCGGGTCAACAAGACGCTGGTGCAGCGCGGCGGCGGCCGCTACTGCACGCTGGCGATGGCGTCGGTGGCTCGGGAGAAGGACGGCGTGCTCTCGGTCTGCCTGCACCTGGCCGGCCACGACCGGGCGGTGCTGGTCCACGCGGACGGCAAGACGTCGTTCGTGGGCGAGGGAGGCACGGCGCTCGGCCTGCTGGAGACGATCTCGTCCCCCGACGCCGAGATACGCCTGCAGCCCGGCGACTCCCTGATCTTCTACACCGACGGCGTGACCGAGCGCCGCCGGGGCCGCGAGCTGTTCGGCACGGGTCGCCTGCGCGACGCGGCGGGACCGCTGGCCGGCTACCCGGCCGAGGTGATGGCCGCCCGCCTGCGCTCCACCACCATCAACTTCTCGGTCGAAGAGCCCCGCGACGACATCGCCATCCTGGTCCTCCGCAACGACGCCTGAGCCAGACCCCCACCTCGGCTGATTCGCCCCATTCGCCCGGTTGCTCGTGGCATGGTGATTGTCATGGCGAAAACTCAGTACTACACGGCCACGAGCATCGACGGTTACATCGCCGACGAAGGCAATTCGCTCGACTGGCTCGCCGACGTGGACGGGGGCACCGAGAACCCGTTCGGCGGCTTCTTCGCGGGTGTCGGGGCGTTCGCCATGGGCGCGAACACCTACGAGTGGGTGCTGGAGAACGACAACGTGCTGGCCGAGCCGCAGAACTGGCACGACCTGTACGGCGACGCACCCTGCTGGGTCTTCGCCAACCGCGAACTGCCGCTGGTGCCGGACGCCAACATCTTCATGGTCAGCGGCGACGTCCAGCGCGTACACGAGGCCATGCTGGTAGCCGCCAAGGGCAAGAACGTCTGGCTGGTAGGCGGCGGCGACCTGGTCGGCCAGTTCGTCGACCAGGGCCTCCTCGACGAGATCATCCTGGGCATCGCACCGGTCGTCCTCGGCAAAGGCGTCCCGCTGCTGCCCCGGCACCTGACCGCGCGGCACCTGGCCTTGACCGGCACCGCCCAGATCGGCCGCTTCGCCTACCTCACCTACGCCGTCGGCACCGACCCCATGCCGGGCCGCCACCCAGCCGCCACCGAACGCCGCCAGGCAGTCCTGCACTGACCAGCCACGCCTGAACACCACCAGCCACTCGCGCGCCGAGCATCCCACGCTTACCACTGGGCGGCCGCGCGCCGACCGGCCCACGCCTGAACACCAACTGGGCGGCCCAGCGCGACCAGCCCACGCCTGAACACCACTGGGCGGCCCCGCGCGACCAGCCCACGCCTGAACACCACTGGGCGGCCCCGCGCGACCAGCCCACGCCTGAACACTATTGGGCGGCCCAACGCTAACCAGCCCACGCTTGCCACCGGGCGGCCCAACGCCGCCTAGGTGTAGCGACCAGGACCGTTGTTGACTCGGGTGATGGGTGGCTTGCCTCCGAGCGCGGTGTGGGCTCGATGGTAGTTGTAGGTGTGGAGCCAGCCGGGTAGGGCGTCGGCGCGGTCCTGGCCGTTGGTGAAGGGCCTTGAGTAGATCCA
>NZ_JBEZGO010000024.1:0-103760 GCF_040650035.1 Actinoplanes sp. NPDC048796
CGCAGGTTCGGGGTAGGACGTCGCAATCCACACCGAACCCGAAGGCCCTCACCTATTTCAAGATCTCCCCGTCACCAACGTCCGTGGTCAGAACATCTAGGCCGGGGCACCTTCGACGTCCCGGGCCAGGGCGCGCAGCGTGGCCGCGAAGCCCAGGCGCCCGGCGAGAGAGAGCACCGGTCCCGCGAACCTGGTGATGTTCCGTGGCGAGACAGTGACGTCCTCGTACCAGACCACACGGCACCGCCGGCCCGGCAGGGGCGTCACCGAGAACCAGGCCCGGCCGTGCACGACACGACCCGACTTGCGCACCTCGCATCGCCCGAGCCGATCGTCCGCGCCGTCACCGGACGGCGGCTGCCAGGCGACCACGGTCATCGGGTCGTCGAAAGCCAGCGGGCCCACGCCGGTACGGGCCACGAACGTGACGCCTTTCCCCTCGGCCGGACCGGGCAGAATACGTACGGCGGTCAGTGGCGCCCAATCACCATGGCGGGGCCAGTCCACCAGCGCCGCCCAGACCTTGGTGGCGGGGGCGCCCACCTCTTGCACGACCGTGAACTCAGCCATCGACGAACCCCCGTCACCTTGTTGATCGTCCTCAGCTTCCCAGTATGATCACCGACCCGCCGCTCCGGCGGACTATAGTCGCGGCCTGTGAAGCGTGCCTCGATCGCTGCCGGTGCCGTGGTGTTCGCGTTCGTGGCGGTCGGCGTCTTCGGCCAGCTACGCCGAGCCCACCGAGAGTCCGTCCAGCAAGCGGCGACCGAACGCTTCCTCGCCGCCCACCCCCTCGAAGTGACAGCGGCCTCGATCGACGCAGCCCGGCGCAAGGGCCAGGTAGCCCATTTCGCGATCATGCCGCGCGACATGCCGCCGGGCCTCGTCCGCATGGACCCCTCCGGCCCCCTGGCCGACGATGGCGTGACAGACGTCTATTCCTATGAAGGTTTCAAGGTCGCCGTGAACTTCACCTACATCTCGGACGGCAAGCCCTGCGCGGATCAGCCGTGCATCCGTGACACCGACCTCACGGTCGCGACCGACGACGCGCCCAGCCTCCGCCACGTCGCCGTCTGGTTCATCGGCGGCCCGCCGTCCACCGCCACCGAGGCACGCCGTTTCTGGGCGAAGACCACCTGGGTCCCACACGCCGACGCCACCTGGTTCACCGACCTGGCCACACAGGGAACCATCTACACCCGCCGTTGATCACACGCCCAAGCCGGCTCTCGGCATCCTCGTGCTATGGAAAGGCACCATGGCCCGGCAGCAGTGGGGACAGCTCCCGGCCGCGCTCCGCAACGTGATCACCGCCCACATCGGGCCCGTCGAGCATGTTCAGGAGGCGGGGGCCGGGTCGAATGCCGATTTCGCAGCAACGCTCACCGCTCGCGGCGCCGGCCGGATCTTCTGTAAAGGCGTTTGGCTCGACACCGCCCGCATGCTGGTCCGGCTCGTCCGCGCCGGCCACACGCCCGCTCAAGCCGAGTCCTGGGCCGCCGCACTACCGACCTGGGCGGGCGCCTCCCCCGAAGCGGTCGACGCGTTCGCCGCCGCGCTCGCCAAGCTGTCGCGGAAGCTGAAAGACGAGACCATCGGCTCACCCCATCTGGCCGAGATGGCCGCGGCCAGCGACTCCTGGCTCCGGTACCGGGAAGGGGTCAGTCGGCTACGTAGTCGCCGATTGCCACGTCGTTGAGCAGGGTGGGCCAGAATCCCGGATCGTCGTCGAAGACGGAGCTGTCGATGCCGGACAGGACGTGGCCGACGTTTTCGCTCATCGACTCGAGGTCTTCGCGCTCGCTGTCCCTTCGTCCGTACGGCAGGCCGCGGACGAACTCCGTTATGCACCTGTCGAAGGCCTGCGGTGACGCGTTGACGTGCCCGATGCCGTCCTCCACCTCGAGGCTGGTGATGACGACCTCGCCCGTGACGACGTCCACGCAGTAGAGACCGGTGCCGTCGTGGCCGATGACGACGAACTCACGGCCCTCGCCGGCGTGCGTATACGCGGCCACCGGGAAGAACAGCGGGTTGCCGGTGGGCAGGCCCCGGCGCGACAGGTAGTCCCGGGCGCCGGGGTTCCGGATCAGCGCGAGCACGCTTTCCTCGTACCGGAACCGGGGCGGCCGGGCCGTGACGTCGGGTCCGGCCCGCAGGCTGGGGTCCCGCTCGGCGAACGTCACGGCCCGGCCGGCTCAGGCTCGGGAGCCGGGCGGGTTCCGGCGCAGGCTGAGCTTCCCGGCTCGCACCATCTCGGCCGCGGCCGGGCCCAGCCTCTCCGGGCCCCATTCCGCCGGCACGGCCGGCGCGTACCGGCGTACCCACGTGAAGAGGCTGGTGGCGGCCTTGGTGAACGGCTCGTCATCGTGCGGCAGGTAGTAGAACCGGCCCGGATAGAGCTGATCGTCGTCGAGCTTCGAGAACCACCACTCGATCAGCGGGCCCGACTGGAGGCTCATCACCCACTCGTCTCTCGGCTCGACGTAGCGCGGCTCCAGTCGCGCCGCCTGCGACGCGAGGCCGATGAGCCGGGCCATGCCGTCCCGGGAGTCGGTGGTCATCAGGGAGGCCCGGTCGGCCGAGCGCTCCCGCAGCAGCACGCCGCCGAGTTCGCGCCGCACGTAGTCGTCGACCGCCGGCCGGTCCTCGGGGTGGAGATAAACCTTGAGCTGTCTACCGGTCGCCATCACTTGACCGTCCCATACGGGTGGAAGACTATCTCGACGCCGTCGTCGAGTTCGCTCCAGATGTCGGACATGGCCTCGGTCTCGCGCATGACCGGTATGCCGCCCTTGGTCTGCAGGCCGACCTGATGGACCGACACCAGGGCGCCGTTGGCATCGTAGGCGGCGACGTCGGCGGCACGGTGGGGCTTGAATCCGGTCGGCGTGCTGAACGGCACCTCCCGGCGGGTGGTGAAGCCCTGGTTCTGCAGGTCGCGCTCCACCTGGTCGATGACGCGCTGGTGCGCCGGTCCGCCGGCGCGGCCGTACGGGTTGCGGACGATCCGCGGCGCGCCGCCCTGGGCGCACGTGCACTTGGTCGAGTGCTTCGCGAGGGAGCCGCCGCAGTTGTGGACGAGAACGGGCTCGTCGCCGGCGACCACGTAGTAGGTGTGGGTGTCGTTGACCGTGAGGTTGTAGACCGTGGTGGCCGCGGAATGGTCGACGGTCCTGGTGATGGTGACCGCGCGGCCCCGGGAGTCGCGGAGGGTGTCACCGGCCTTCAGGTCCCCGGCCTCGGTCCAGCCCTTGCCGGGGCTGTAGAACTTGTGGCCCGCGGTGGCCGTCAGCTTCCGCGGCGGGCCGCCACCTCCGGCGCCGGCTCCGGCCAGGGTCAGCTCGACCAGGCTCTTGTCACCGGACCCGGTGACCGACGCGGTGACCTGCTGGGGCTCGCTGACGCCGGTCTCGGCGTTCGTGGCCTTGACGGTGTCACCGGGCTGGACCTTCTCGATCGGCTTGGTGCTGCCGTCGGCCATGAGGACGAGCGTGCCGGCCACGAAGGAGTTGGGCGACGCGAGCCGCTTGCCGGCGCCGGCGGCGACCTCGCAGCTCTCCCCGGTCGTCGACTTCCGCTTCTGTTTGATCTTGCCGGCGGCCTTCTGCGTGGTCGCCTTGGCCTTGGCGCCCAGGTCCTTGGCCGCCGCGACGGTGTTCTCGACCTGTTTGGCCGCGGCGGATTTCACCTTGTTGGTGGCTTCGCCGACGACCTTGGTGATGCGCTGCGGGATGCTCGAGAGCGCGGAGCGGGCTGCTTTCAGCCGGCCGTACGCGTCGATCAGCCGCCGGCCGACGCCGATCGCCTTGACCGCGACCTTGGCCGCCTTGAACAGCTTGCCCCAGGGCACGGCCTGCAGCGCGGTGGAGATGCAGGCGACGATGTCGCCCTCGGTGACGCACGCCTTCGCGTCGTTGAAGCCGACCAGGTCGAGGATCAGGTTGACGATCTCGTCGCCGATCTGCTTGACGAACCCGTCGGCCTCGTCGACGAGCTTCTTCGCGCTCATCCACTCGGGGTTCTCGACCTCGACCGTGGTGGTGCCGTCGGGGTTGTTGGCCACAACGGTGGTGGCGGCGGCCTCCGGGTTGTTCATCCGGTACTCGGCCGCGTTCGCGCTGCCGTAGGCCGGCACCGTGGCGCTGTCCGGGTCGAGCCCGCTCGGGTCGGTCCACACCGTCGGACGGGCGTTGGTGTACGAGTACGTTGACACCGCCGGGTCCGTCGCCGGCTGGGCGGCCGGGTCGGTGGCGTCGAACCGGCCGGTGCCCGGGTCATAGTTGCGGGCGCCCATCGCGTACCGGTCGCCCTGGCTGACGTCGCGGTAGGTGCCGGCGTACTGCAGCGGGTTGGCCGGCGCGTCGGCGTCGAGCTTCTTGCCGCCGTCGGTCAGGCCGGTGCCGCGGGCCACGCCGAACGCGTCGTAGTCGTACGACCATTGCGGAGCGCCGTTCCCGGACACCACGCCGGACACGCCGCCGAGCCAGTCGTGCAGGTACGAGCTCGTGCCGCCGTTGTCGGCGAGCAGCGCCAGGGGCGCCCCACCGGCGCCGTACAAATAGGAGCGCCCGCCGGCGCCGGTCTGGGTCTCGGCGGCCAGCAGGGGCCGGTCGTTGTTGAGGTCCCAGAGCCAGTTCTGGACGACCTGCTGCGCGCCGCTGCCGGTGACCGCCTTGATCCGGTTGCCGACCGCGTCGTACGTGTAATCGGTGGTCTTCCCGTCGACCGTGGCCGAGGTCATCGTGTGGTCGAGGGCGTACGTGAACCGGTTGTTGCCGGCGCGGATCTGGTTGCCCTCGAGGTCGTACTCGAAGGTCCGCTCGTTGCTGCGGCTGCCGGTGATCCGCTCCGTGGTGAGCTGGTCGGCCGCGTCGTACGTGTAGGACGTCGTGGTGTTCTCGCCCGGCGCCACCACCTTCTTGGTGCTGCGGTTGCCGACCAGGTCGTACGTGTAATCCGCGCGCTCGGCCGACGAGCCGGCGCAGGACTGGGCGCCGAAGCACTCGGCGGTGAGCCGGTTCGCCGCGTCGTAGGTGTACGCGGTGGCCTCGGTGACGGTCGGCTGGCCCGGCTGCCCCTTGGTCTCGGTGATCCTCGTGGGGTTGCCGACCTTGTCGAGCTGCAGGTCGAAGGCGGACAGGACGGTGTCGCCCTTGCCGGCCGCGATCCGGGTCATGCGCCCGGCCCGGTCGTAGCCGCGTTCCTCGACCACCCCGGTCGACGCCGGGTACGTGGTCTTGATCAGGTTGTCCGCGACGTCGTACCCGAACTCGTACCGGGACGAGGTGCCGCCCTTGGTGCTGGTCAGCGACGTGATCCGGTCGCCGTCGTCGTACCCGGCGGAGATCTTCGTGCCGTCCGGGTAGCTGCGGCCGATGATCCGGTCGTCGGCGTCGTAGGTGTAGCCGAACTCCTGGTCGCCGCGGACCACCTTGGTGAGCCGGTCGGTGTTGTCGTACTCGCGCACCTGGGTGCCGCTGGGATCGGTGGCGGCGGTGAGCTTGTTCTTGGCGTCGTAGCCGAACGTGCTGATCGGCCCGTTGTCGCCCAGCTGCTTGCTGATCAGGCGGCCCAGGTTGTCGTAGCCGTAGAAGATGGTCTTGGCGGGGATGTTCGGGTCGGGCCGGTTGGGCTCGACCATCCGCGCGGTGATCTCCTTGACGAGCTGCGAGTTCGCGTCGTACACGTACTCCCGCCGCCGGCCCAGGTGGTCGGTGGTGGCGACCGTACGGCCGGCCTTGTCGTATTCGGTGTACGCCGACCGGTTCAGCGGATCGGTGCGGCGGACCAGTTGGCCGTTCGCGTTGTACTGGTAGGTCAGCGCCTGCCCGTTCGCCGCGTCGGGGCCGATGACCGAGGTGAGGCGGTCGTTGTCGTCGTAGCCCAGCCGCGTGGTGTGGTTGTTCGCGTCGGTGCTGGCGATCAGCCGGTCGTTCGCGTCGTACGTCCTCTTGCTGACGTTGCCGAGCGGATCGGTCACCGTCTCGAGGTTGCCCGCGCGGTCGTAGCCGTACCTGGTCGTGTAGTCGCTCGCGTTGTTGCCCTCGACGTTGCCGCGCGGCTCGGTGATCTCGGTGGGCCGGCCGTCGTCGTCGTACTTCCAGGTGACCACGCCGCCGGTCGGGGTGGTCTGCTTGAGCGGGTTGCCGGCGTCGTCGTACTCGATGCCCGCGTTGACCCCGCCGCTCTCCGACGCGCTGCCGGTACGCCGGTTGGCGCCGTCGAACGAGCTCGTGAGCTCCTCGCCGTTCTCGTTCGTCATCCCGACGACGTTGCCGGCGTTGTCGTAGCGCACGCTGGTCTTGCGGTCGAGCTGGTCGACCTGCCCGCTCGGCCGGTCCAGGGCGTCGAAGGCGGTGTCCACCTTGGCTCGCTTGCCGTCCGAGCCGTACGGCCGATCGGCCTGCACCAGGTTGCCGTTGAAGTCGTAGTGGAAGCGGCTGGTGTACAGCTCGGCCCGGGCCGGGTCGGCGTTGCCCAACGGCGCCACCTCGGTGGCGACGCGGCCCGTGGAGTCGTACGTCCATTGGGTTGTCAGGTTGAGCTCGCCCGGGTTGACCGTGACCGACTTGCGCCGGCCGGCGGGCGTGTAGGCGGACGCGCTGGTGTTGCCGACCGGGTCCTTGACCAGCACCGGACGGCCGGCCTTGTCGTAGGTGGTGTGCGTCGATCCGGAGAGCGGGTCGGTCACCACGACGACCTGACCGAGCTCGTCGAGGGTCTTCTTGAACGGCGCCTGCTTGCCCGGCTGCCGCACCTCGACGACGGTGTTCTCCTCGTCGTACGTGTACCGCGTGCGGTAGGCGTCGGGGTTGGCCCCGGACACCGTGCCGCGCGGGTCGACCACCGAGGTCATCCGGCCGGTCCGGTCGTACGCCATGACGGTCTTCCGTCCCGTCGGCGAGATCTCGGCGGTGCGGTTGCCGTCGGTGTCGTACTCGTACGTGGTGGCCTTGTCGCGCGGGTCGGTCTTCTTGACCACGTTGCCGCGGCTGTCGTACTCGTACCGGTAGCCCTTGGCCTGCTCGGGATCGCGCTGGCTGGTGAGCTCGTTGAACTCGTTGTACGTGTAGACCCACTTGTTGTCGCGGCCGTCGGTGAACTCGGTGAGGTTGCCGCGGCCGTCGAACTGGCTGAGCTGGGTGAAGGAGAAAGGCTCGGGTGCCGTACGCGACCGCGGGTTGCCCGCCGGGTCGAAGGTGGTCTCCTCCTGGTTGCCCTTCGGGTCGACCACCAGGCTCTTCTGCAGCTTGCCGTCGTACCGGGTGTTGACCACGTCGTTGTTGCCGTTGCGCGACCACAGCAGCACGTTGTCGCGGTAGCCGTCGACCACGGCCACACCGTCCGGGTCGGTGGTGGTCGCCTCCTGCCGGCCGGCGTTCCAGGCGAACGTGGTCACCGCGTTCTCGGCGTCGGTCTGCCGGCCCACCCGCCCGGCGGCGTCGTACTCGTTGAACACCTGCCGGTTGCCGCGCGCGTCGACCACGGTGGCCAGCCGCCCGGCGGCGTCATAGCCGTACGTGGTGGTGTAGCGGCGCGCGTCCTGCACCTTGAGCAGCCGGGTGCCTTCGTAGTCGAACTGCACCACCCGGTTGTCGGGCATCGTCACCTTGGTGACCAGCCGCAGATCGGCCCGCGCGTCGAAGTCGACGATCCGGCCGCCGGCATCGGTGACCTTGTCGATGACGCCCTGCGGCGTGTACGCGAGCGTCACCCCGTGCCCGCGGGCGTTCTTGATCGAGATCAGCTTGCCGTCGGCGTCGAACCGCAGCACCCGCTTGTCCGGCGGCACCAGCTGCCACCCGCCGTCCACCTTGGTGAGCCGGGCCCGCACGCCGGCCGGCGCCTCGTAGCTGCCGTCGGCGCCGCCGGTGTAGACCGCCTCGGAGCCGTCCTCGGCGCGCACCCGGGCCGCGCCGCCGTCGGCCGAGACGATCCGGATGTCGTACGTGGACGACCAGCCCGGCCCGAACATGCCCGGCGCCGTGTTGCCCGACGAGTAGTAGCGGGCCAGCCGGAACGGAATGCCGTACGAGGGCATGCCGAAGTCCTGCTCCACCCGCTGGAACGTGCCGGTGCCCGTGTTGACCATCTGGCCGCGGAAGGCCTGCGCCCGTACGGTGCCGCCCAGCACCGTCGCGCAGCCGCAGCCCACGGCCTGACTCGTCGGTACCGACGGCGGCGTCTCCACCCGCCGGGGCTGCGCCGGCTGCGACTCGCCGCTGCTCAGCTCGCCCTCGCCGGTGGCCACGGTGATCGTCACCGTGTACTTGCGCGCCGGGTCGAGCACCCAGCCCTCGGCCGCGCCGAAGGTCCGGCAGAAGGTGGCCGGGTACGAGCACCGGCTCAGATCGGCCCGGCCCTGGTCGGTGGAGCGCTGCTCGGTGCCGGACTCGACGTCGCGCACGGTGGCCCACCAGCGGGCCCACGAGGTCGGGTCACCGTCGGCGACCTGCGCGTCGAAGTACACGACAAGTGACGTGTCGCCGAGCGTGAAACCGGACCGCACGATCGGCGTACCCGGCGCATCGGCCTGCGCGTCGGCCCGCACGGCCTTGGCCGTGGCCGTCCGCCGCAGGGCGCGGCCGTCGACCTTCGCCGGCTTACCCGCGGACTCCACGGCGGGCGGCACGGGCGGTGCCGCCTCACCGGCCGGCAGGCCGTGGTGGGGTGTGGCCTCCTTGGGGAGGCCGCGATCCACCGGATCGGCCCCGGCCGGCGCCACCGGCGGCGGCGCCGCGGTCGCGGGCCCTTGGGGCGACACCGCGAGATAACTGGATATCAGGACTGAGGTCAGGGCTGCGGACAGCAGCCGACGGTGCCTTGCGCGCATGAGCACTCCCCCGTGACTGTGCGTTGACAGGCAGCCCACACGCTTCAGCATCGATAAAGATCAATCAATGGCTCAAACGGTTAAGTCTCACGTCGTCCGAACGGAGGAGGTAGCGCACCAGGAAAGCTTCTGAACCGTTTCATGGCCGGCGCGGCGACGCGCTCGCCGCGGGCGAGCTAGTCGTCTTACTGATGCCTGGCCTCCGGGACCGAAGAAAGCTGTCCAGGTGCCTCACGCCAACTTCCCCGCAAATCCGTGCCCAGTCCTCGGGAGGACAGCGATGACAGAGACCTTCGCCCTCGGCGGTGACCTGCCGGTCAACCGGCTCGGCTTCGGCACGATGCAGCTGACCGGGCCCGGCGTGTGGGGCTTCCCGGCCGACCGGGCCAACGCGGTGCGGGTGCTGCGCCGCGCCGTCGAGCTCGGCGTCAACTTCTTCGACACCGCCGACTCGTACGGCCCGAACGCGGCCGAACAGCTGCTGAAGGAAGCGCTCCACCCCTACCCGGACCACGTCGTCATCGCCACCAAGGTCGGGCTGACCCGGCAGGGCCCCGGCCGCTGGGGCGGCGACGCCCGGCCCGCGTACATCCGGCGCCAGATCGAATCGAGCCTGCGCAACCTCGGCCTCGAACAGATCCCCCTCTACCAGCTGCACCGCATCGACCCGCGCGTACCGCTGGCCGACCAGATCGGCACCCTGGCCGACCTGCGGACCGAAGGCAAGATCCGGCACATCGGCCTGTCCCAGGTCAGCGTGGACGACATCCGCGCCGTCCGGCGAATCGCACCCATCGCCAGCGTGCAGAACCTCTACAACCTGGCCGACCGCGACTCCGAGGACGTGCTCGACTACGCGGAAAAGACCGGCCTCGGCTTCATCCCCTGGTTCCCGCTGGCCACCGGCCAGCTCGCCCGCCCCGGCGGCCGGCTCGAGCAGATCGCCCGCCGGGCCGGCCTCACCCCGTCGCAGCTCGCGCTGGCCTGGCTGCTGCGCCGCTCCCCGGCGATGCTCCCCATCCCGGGCACCTCGTCCCCGCACCACCTCGAGGAAAACATCGCAGCGGCGAGCGCCGAACTCTCCGACGCCGATTACGCGGCGCTGATCTAGAGTGTGTCCGCGCCGGCAACCTCGGCGTCGGCATGAGCTGCGGGTGGTGGATGGACAAGCACACCGGCGCCTAGCCCGTCAGACAGCGCCGTCATGAGCGCGGCGCGGCGCACTGGAGTACGGTCGATCACATCCAAGCGTCGCGGTGCCTTGACGGCCGAGCGCTCATCCCGCGGCGCGAGGACACCCGATGACCGAGACTCCGCTGTGGTCGGCCGACGTTTCCCGGCACGGCAGCGTCTCCACGGTGACCCTCAGCGGCGAACTGGATCTGGTGGCCGCCGGACACCTGCGCCTGCTGCTCGTCGAGCAGCTCGACCAGCCCGGCACGACCGGAGTCACCGCCGACCTCAAGGCCGTCACCTTCGTCGACTCGGCCGCCCTTGGCGCTTTCATCTCCGCCTATCAGCACGCCGCGGCCGTCAATCGCCGCTTCTTCCTGGCCGAGCCGGCGCGGCCGGTCCGCCGGGTACTGGAGATCAGTGGCGTCTACGAGATGCTCGTTGCCGTCGACGAGAACGTCACACCGCCGGGATGACCGAACGGTCACCTTCCCGGCCGCCCGCGGCGTCGCGTCCGTCGACCGTGGCCCCCCGGCCCCGTCGAGGACGGCGGCCCGAGAACCTCGGCTGACGGATCAGTTGCCGGAGACGCTGAGTGCCATGACGGCGACGTCGTCATCGACGTCGTCGAAGCCGGCGAGCAGGCCGGTGAGAGCGCGGACGACGGCTGCGGCCTCGGTGGGGCCGTGACTTTCGGCGAAAGCACGCAGTGCCTCATCGCCGAACCGCTCGCCGTCCGGGGCGTTACGCGCCTCGGTCAGCCCGTCGCTGTAGAGAAGCAACGTATCGCCCGGGTCCAGCCGCACGGTGCGTGTCGCCACCCGCGCCGTGGGCAGAATGCCGATCAGCGCGCCGCCCTCGGTGCTCTGATATTCGGTGACGCCGTTCGCCCGGACCAGCAGGGCGGGCGGATGCCCACCGGAAGCGATCGAGGCGGTATACCCCGTACCCTCTCGTTCGAGCACACCGAAGATGACTGTGCAATGCCGGTGTCCCTGATCGTGATAGTCCTGATAGAGCACGGCGTTGAGATTCGCCAGCACCGCGGCGGGCTCCGGGTCGTAGACGGCGGCGGCGCGCAGTGTGTAGCGGGCCGCGGCGGTCACCGCCGCGGCGCCGATGCCCTTGCCGCGTACGTCGCCGAGGAAGAAACCCCAGCGCCCGGCGCCGAGGGGGAACAGATCGTAGAAGTCGCCGCCCACCTCGTCGGGCGAAGCCATGTGGTAGAGGGCCGACGTCGTCATGCCCGGCGGCGCCGCCAGCGTGGCCGGCAACAGGCTGCGTTGCAGTCCGCTCACGAGGAGGCGCAGCCGTTCCCGGTCCTGGTCGGCGCGACGTCGCGCACCGAGCAGTTCCCGCTCGTAGGCGCGCCGTTCCCGAGCGTCGAAAACCATGGTCCGGATCAGCATGGGCGCGCCGTCACCGCCGGTCTTGACGGCGGAGGTGACCAGAACCGGCAGCGCTGTCCCATCGGCGGTGAGCAGTTCCAGCGCGATACCGCCGACCTTTCCCTGCATCCGCAGCAACGGCGCGAAATGCGTCTCGTGATAAAGACGACTGCCGCCGGTCAGCAGATCGACGAAATGACGGCGGCCGACCAGGTCGTCGCGGGAGAGACCGAGCCAGTCCAGCAGGGTGGCGTTGACCTTGGCGATCGTTCCGTCCAGCAGCGTCGACAGGAAACCGCACGGCGCGTTGTCGTAAAGGTCGTCGATGTCGTCCTCCAGCAGCGCCGGGAAGGCTGCCTCCTCGGCTGCACGGCGCCTCGCCGCCGGCGGTTTGTCGGTATGCCGCCGAGCCTCGCTCATGATCCTCCGACGCGGGAATCGGGCAGGCGGTGTCGCTTCACCCTGGAATCTTCGCATTGACCGGGCTCCTGGTCGACCGGCGGTCAGCGGACCGCGTTTCCGGTCACCGGCGGGTCGGCCGGTCCGGCAGCAGCCGCTCCTCGTGGTCCAGCTCGCGTTCCGGAACGCGCGGACTCTCGTCGGGCAACCACCCGGCATCGCGCCAGCGCAGGAACTCGTCCCGTCGGGCGTCGAGAGCCACCCGGCGTACGTGCAAGGCAGCCTCATATTGCGGTGAAACCGGTGGACCGATCGAGTCCTCGTTGTCGCGGAGCAGGTCGATCCGGTCGCGGTAGCGGCTCAAACGAGCCTGGAGCTGCCCGCGCATCGTCTCGATCACCGCGGCACTGACGTCGTCGTGTTCCTCTGCCTCCAGGTCGTCCAGGGCCGCGAGGGCGGCCGCGACGGACGCCGACCGGGCTTCGTCACGCACACCGGCCTGGTCGTCGCCGGCCGCGCGCAGTCCGAGCGCCGTCGCGGCGGATCGCGAGCATCGACGAGTCCAGGGCGGCGCTGTACAACAACGGCGGCAGGACGAAGGTCAGGATGAGGTGCGGATCGAGGGTCACGTTGGGCCCGGACAGCACGGCGTATCCGATGCCGACGAGCGGAAGGAGCGCGGCGGCGGGCAACCCGGTCCGGCCCGCGACCCACCGCACCACCACGACCGCGGCCAGGACAAAAATCAGAACCGACACGGCATCCACCGGCCGATCCTTGCCCACCGGTCGGCGAAATATTTGACCCGGCTGCCCAACAATTCTGTGATACTGTTTGCCCAGTTGCAGTTTTGATTTCCGTAGACGTTTTCGGCGCCTGATGGATCTAAGATCCGTCCAGGCGCTTTTCGTTTTTTGTGTCGGTTCGACGCAGGTCATCAACGCGGCGGCGTGAGAGCCCGCAGTTCGCGGTCTCCGACAGCCTGCGAAGGAGCAGACATGGCAACAGGCACTGTGAAGTGGTTCAACGGTGACAAGGGCTTCGGCTTCATCGCCCAGGACGGCGGCGGCGCTGACGTCTTCGCCCATTTCTCGGCGATCTCGGCCAGCGGATTCCGCAGCCTCGACGAAAATCAGCGGGTGGAGTTCGACATCGCCCAGGGCCAGCGCGGTCCGCAGGCGGAAAACATCCGCACGCTCTGATTCGCTGATATCCGGACGGCGGCCCGACTGGTTCAGCGGGCCGCCGTCCGGCATTTCGGGTCCCATTCGGCCGGGCCGCGGCCGGGTCGGGACGAATGAACAATGCCATCAGCACCCGCAAGCCGACCGTCATGGTGCACAGTGAATCCATGCCTGAAGACCGCTTCACCGCCGAGATGGTGGCATCGCTGGAACGGCTCCGCCGGGTCAGCGATGATCGCCAGGCCGACCTGCAAGACCGGCCGCCCACCTCGAGCACATCCGATGCCGCGCGTCGTCGTGAAGAGGCCGCCGACCGGCGTCAGGACGCCCTCGATCAGCGGTCCGAAGCCGCCGATCGCCGAGACGAGACACAAACGCGGCGGGAAGCCATGCTCGACAGCCGACAAGCTGACCTCGATCGGCGAGCGGACCTGATGGACGAACGAGACCGCGAGGATTGACCGGCCGCCTCACCGGACCGTCATCAGCGCCGCCACCGCCACCGCCGCGGCGAGCGTACGCACCAGGTCGGCCCGCAGGAGCCGGCGCAACACCAGCGGATCGCGGCCGCCGGCGAGCCGGCCGTGCGCGGGCGCGGCAGCCAGCGCGGTGGCCAGCAGCGCAACAGCCGTCGCGGCCAGCGCCACCCAGGCCCCCACCCTCGGCCCGGACCACAGCACCCACCCGCCGGTCACCACCAGCGAGCCGTAGACCACCACGACGACCGGCGTGATGGCCTGAGTATGGGCGCGGTGGGCCGGCCCCCACTGATCCGGCGGCACCCGGGCCAGCGCCGGATAGACGACGCCGGTCACGGTGACCTGGAAGCCCAGATGGACGGCGGCGGCGGTGAGCAGAGCGATCTCGGCAAGTTCCACCAGCCCATGATCGCGCCCGATGCCGCGACCGCGGCCGGCCGGTCAGCGGATGCGACGACGGCGCGAGGTCCCTAGGCTACGGCGGTGCCCGACACCCCGGCCGCGCAACGGCTGACCAAGAGAACGCTCGTGACCGCCTCCCACGCGATCGAACGCGCAGCCCTCGCCGCCGCCGAGGACGGGCCCATGGTGGTCTTCGCACTCTTCCAGCGGCTGCCTTATTTCGAACGGGAACGCCGCGTCTACGAGAGCATCGCGGGCCGGGCCGCGGCCACCGTGGTCGGTCTGGTCGGCGATCAGGTGCCGGAGCCGCCGGCCGGGGCGGAGGCGGTGCTGCTCGACGAGAAGGACGACCTGGCGCGGGAGTGGACCGTCGCCGTGCTCACCCCACGTTTCGGTGCGGTGCTGGTGGCGTACGACCTGGAGCAGTTCCAGGCCGGCGCGGCGACGCTGGAGAGCGGGCGCCTGTTCGAAGCCCGGACCAGCTTCCGCCGCGACGAGGCCCTGCACGAGGTGCTGCGCCTGCACAAGCAGCTCGGCGACCGCCTTTCCCCGGCGGCCCGCTCGGCCGTCGACGCGGTCGTCGACCGGGTACGCGACCTCCCGGCCACCCCCGGCGAGAGCCGCGCCGACGCCGCCCTGCGCCTGTTCACGGCCCGGGCCGAGCGCGACCACGACCGCCTGCGCTCCGGCCCCGGGAAGACCCGGGAGCCGGAGACGCCCGGCGACACCGACCTGGCCGGCGAGCCGGGCCTGCTGCGCTGGACCGGAACCACCGGCGTCACCGCCTCGGGCGTGCTGCCGGTCGCGGTGCTGGCCGTCCGCATCACCCATGCCGCCGGGGCTCCGGAGGGACCGATCGGCCGTACGGCCACCCGGCAGCACCAGGCCGCCATCGAACTGCTCGTGAGCCGGTTGCGGCCGGGCGACCGGGCGGTCAAAGCCGGCCCGGACGAGTTCATGCTGCTGCTGCCGGCTCTCGACCAGGATGCCGCCGTACGCTTCGCCTACGAGCTGGTCGCCGCCTTCTCCGCCGCCGAGGCCCGCAGCGCCTTTCTGTCGGCGACGGTCACGGTGGCGTTGACGGTCACCCGCCGCCGGCCGCTCCCCCAGGACGAGCTGCACCGGGCCCTCGACTGGGCCGTCACCCAGAACGCCCCGGTGGTGACCATCGCCGGCTGACCGGCGCGCATCGCCCGTCCGAAGCGCCGGCCGGTCAGCGAAGGGCGGCGGCGATCGCTTCCACCGGGGTCGTCGTCGGCCGCCCGATCAGGCGCCGCAAGTCACCGGAGTCGGTGAACATTTCGTCGTGGCTCATGGCTCGGTCGGCATCCGCGAGGACCTGCGCCAGCTCGGCGGGCACACCCGCGCCGACCAGCGCCTCGGTGAACGCGTCGATGGGCAGATCGGTGTACTCGACCCGCTTGCCCGTCACGGCCGAGATCGCCGCGGCCAGCTCGGTCAGGGTGAAGGCCTCGTCGCCGCCCAGCTCGTACGCCTGGCCGGCGTGGCCGTCGGTGGTCAGCACGACCGCGGCGGCGTCGGCGTAGTCGGCTCGGGTCGCAGCGCTGATCCGGCCCTCTCCGGCGGCCCCGACGAGCACTCCGCCCTGCAGCACCTGAGGGAGCTGGCCGGTGTAGTTCTCCAGGTACCAGCCGTTGCGCAGCATCACGCTGGGCAGGCGCTCGCGCAGGTACTCCTCCGTGGCCCGGTGGGTGGGAGAAAGGCTGGTGGTGGACGTATCCGCGTACAGCATGCTCGTGAACGCGACCAGCGACGCGCCCGCCGCCACCGCGGCGTCGATGGCGCGGCGGTGGTTGGCGACGCGCTCGCTCGGGGTCGTGGTGGAGATCAGCAGAAGCTTGTCCACGCCCTCGAAGGCGGCGGGGAGGCTGGCGGATTCCGCGAAGTCGGCCCGGCGGACCTCGACCCCGCGGTCGGCGAAGTCCTTGATCCGGCTGACGTCACGGCTGGTCGCGACGATCTCGGAGGCCGGCACCCCACGGGCCAGCAGCGCTTCGACGGTGAGCCGGCCCAGATGTCCGGAGGCTGCGGTGACAACGATCGACATGACGGTGGCGCCCTTCTGCCGCGGGCCATCCGCGGCGTGAACCCACGATGACCTGGTCACTCTCTTTTGGTAAGGGCGAACTTTCGGGTAAGGTCCCCACCCGGACGTGAGGATCGAGGTGAGGTACGTGGCGACGTCCCGGGACGTGAGCGAGTCCACAACACCGTGGGACCCGTACACGCGTGGCTGCCCATCGCGTGACGTGCTCGACCAGATCGGCAGCAAATGGGCAGTCCTGGTGATGGGCGAGCTCGGCCGGCATGGAGCGCGCCGGTTCACGCAGTTGCGGCAGCAGCTCGAGGGAATCAGCGAGAAGATGCTCACCCAGACGCTGCGCACGCTCGAACGCGACGGGCTGATCCTGCGGACGGCGTATCCGGAGATGCCGATCCGGGTGGAGTACGAGCTGACGCCGCTCGGCCAGACCCTGCGCGGCCCCCTGAAGGCACTCACGGAGTGGTCGATCCAGCACATCGAGGAAGTCGTCGACGCCCGCGAGAAGTACGACGAACGCACCGGAAGATAAAGGGCGTCGGCGGAATCCCTTCACCCGGCCGATCTCGCCAGCCGGGCGCCTCCCGGATCGGAGGCACCCGGCTGGGTTGGCGGTCAGGACGCGGCGGTGCGGGTGAGGCGGAACGCGGCGTCCGTGGACGGGCCCTCCAGCACCACGGTCAGCGGACCCGCCGGCAGCGCGCAGGTGATCGTACGGTCCGGGAAAGCGCCCGTGCGGCAGTAGCGGATGCCGTCGGAGCTGAAGACCGCGAGCCGAGCGGTGCCCTCGCCCGCGGTGCGCTGCCAGGTGAACGTCTCCCGCCCGGCATGCTGATCGGCCGGAATGGTGAAACACGCGGCGATCCGGTCACCGCCCGTGCGGGCCGTCGCGCCGTCGGCGCCGGCGGGCAGCGACGGGCAGTCCGGCGCCCCGTCGACGCGGGCGAACGCCGCGGCGAACGAGCCCGGCGCGGCGCCCTCGTCCTGCTGGGCCACGGCCGTGTACGGGCCCGCGTCGGCGATCGGGCAACCGTACTGGGTGAGCGTGTCCAGGTCGCACACACGCTCGCCGGCGGCGTTGAGCAGATACGTGTCCGGGGTGAGCCCGTCGGTCGGCCGGAGCAGAGCCAATCGCGAAGAGTTCGGCGGGTCCAGCCGGCGGCACAGCACCTCCCCGGCCGTGGTGAACTCGGCGTGCCACGGGGCGCCGGTCAGGCCGTCGACGGTTCCGGCCGGGCAACCGGCCGGCTGGGCGGGCAGGAACGAGGTGACGTACGTGAAATCGTTGTCGATCACCGAGTTCGTGACGCCGCCGTTCAGCACGAAGGTGTACCGGCCGGCCGGCAGATCACGGGCGTTCACCTTCAGCCCCGCGCCGTCGTACACCTGCCCGTAGGTCTCGTAGTTCTCGGCGTCGAAGGCCCGGACGGTGTACGCGCCCGGCTCGGTCACGACCAGCGTCCGGCACCGGATCGGCCCGGCCGCGCCCGCGGGCGGCGCGTTATAGGCCCCGGGCCGCACGACCGGGCAGCCGGCGGCCTGGGAGAGCCGGCGCACCTGCAGCTTGTAGGTCTGCTCGGTCCACTCCGCGTTCCAGTCGGCGAGGTAGGAGACGACCCGGTAGGTGCCGGTGGCGGGTACGACGCAGCCGTCCTGGTCGCTGTATCCGGGGCAGACCTCGGCGCCGGTGCTGTCGACGATCGTCTTGCGGACCTCGTTGTACGTCGTCGGCGCGGCGTACGCGACGACCCGGTCCCCGGCGTCCGCCCGGAACGGGTGACAGTTCGTCTGCACGGCCGAACTCTGCGACACGACCAGTGCGGCCGTGGCCCACGTGAGCCCGGTCGCCGGAGCGCAGCCCGTGTTGCGGAACAGGGCGGGCAGGGCGATCCGGAAGCTGACCGGATTCCAGTCCTGGCTCTCCGAGATGACCGTGTAGTCACCGGCCGCGGGCACGGCGCACGGCTCCTGCCCCCACTTGGAGCAGAGCGGCTCACCCGCGTCGTCGTACACCGTCCAGGCGACGCTCTGGTCGTTGTGGATGCGCACCGCGAGGGTGCCGGGGGCGGCCACGTGCGTCTTGTGGCAGGTGATGTCCTGCTGCTGCGGCAAGGAGCCGGTTCCCTCGTACGCGGTGACATCGCCGAACGGCGCGGTCCGCAGCACCTGGCATCCGGCCGCGTTCGAGACGCGCGACATGCGCAGCGTGTACGGGGTCTCGGCGCCGTAGTACTCGGCCAGATTCAGCCGGTAGGGCCCGGCGCCGGTGAGGGTGCAGTACTGGGCGTACCGGATCTGGCAGACCGGCTGCAGATCGGCGTCGAGGATGTCGCCCTGGATGTCGCCGTTGCCCTTGGGCGACCAGAGACGCAGCACGCTGCCGGCCGGCTGATTGAACCGGAAGCAGTCACCGGGAGCACCGGCGGGCAGCGCGCCGGCCTGCCCGGTCGAGGCGAACGAGAAGAACGAGGCGGGCAGGGTCGCGCAGGACGACGGCGACTTGAGCGACTGCACACCCAGCGTGTAGTCGCCGGACCCTTGGAAGTAGAGCGAAACGATGACCTTGTACGTGCCCGCGCCCTTGAGCTGGCACCGGCCGGCGTCGGACTGGAACGTGCAGACGCCGGCGCCGTTCGGGCCGGTGACCCGGGCCTGGGGCGACTCGCCACTGCCGCGGGTGAGCATGGTGTAGAGCACGTCGTTCGCCTTGGGAACGCTGACGAAGTAGACGTGCTCCTGGCTGCCGCTGATCGACTCACATCGCACGATGTCGCCGATGGCGAGGGAACCGCCGCAGCTCTCGGCGGCCGAGGCGGGCGTGCTCGTCAAAGTGGTGGCGGCGAGAACCGCCGCGAGGATGGACAACAAGAGTTTTCTCATGGGACTCCCCGGGCCGGCCCGGAATTCCGGGCCGGCAGATCATAGACAGTCCATGATGGATCGGTGAAGGCCGCCCGGCGACCGCTGTCTGGTGAAGCCGAGGTTCAGCCGCGGCGCCTTCTCGGATCGGCCAGCGGAACCAGGCGGCGGTCGCCGAGGCGCGTCATGGCGTTGAGCGGAGCAGTCGCGAAACCGACCACGCGGGCCAGACCGGCCCGCTTCTGACGGCGCAGCAGGCGTGGGCCGATGCCCGCCATCACCTCGGTCAACGCCGGCACGGGCCGCCCGAACAAAGTCAGCTCGCGGATCCGCCCGTCATCGTCCAGCCGCAGAAGCTGCGCCTCCTCAAGCGGCTCACGGCCGGCGACCCCGAAGGAGAACAACGCCCGAGTACGGTCGTCGCCGAGCTCGGTGTGATAGCGAATGTCGCGGATGATCTCGAACGCCGCGGACAGCACCTCGGTCACCTCGCCCGGCCCACGAAACCGGAACTTGCCGGTGAGTGGCGAGATCAGCTCGACGTCCGCGGCGAGGCACGCTCCGGCCGCCGCCGCGTCGCCACTCTCCCCGGCGGCCCGCCAGGCCGCGATCACTGTGTGCTGCGCGCTGGTCCCCATGGACCGATACTGCCCGCGCCCCGGTGCCTTCATCCCGTCGGGGGTGAGGCGATCGACAAGGCGCCACGCGTGGTCAACGACCCGAGACCTTCACCTCCTGGCGTGCGCCGGCATCGCACAGGGGAAGCTCCTCAGGTACCCGGCTGACGGATCGCGGCGCCCGGATCGGTGCTCTGCTCAAGGGCCGTCCACCACTCCTCCAGCTCGTCGACCCGGCTCTGAAGTGCGGCGTTCGCCGCCCGGGCCGCCGCCAGTTCCTCGGTCAGCGCACCGACCGGCCCGGAGGCGGTCAGGGCGTCGAGCAAGCCCGCGACCAGCCGGTCCTCAGCGGCGACCCGGCGAAGCGCGGAGGCGACCACCTCCGGTGACAACTCAGCCACGAACTCTTTCGGGAGCGTGAGCAGGCGAGCAACCTCGCCCAGGCTCCGCGCGGCGCTCATCTGCCGCCGAAGGCGCTCGGCGGACGGCACCGCCGGTTCGGCCGGTGCTGCAGCCGCCACGATCGGCTTGGCGGGAGAAGGAGCGGCCTTCGGCGCAGGCGCGGGCGCGGGCGTAGGTGCCGGCTCCGGTTCAGGCTCGGCCTCTGCCGGAAGCTCGGGAAGGTCATCCCCCACCCAGGTGTAGGCCAGAGTGTCGCCCTTCTGCCGCCGGACGACATTTGGCCACTTGGGCAGAACCGCCAGCGCGCGGGGCCCGTACCGGGCCCAGGTCTCGTTCCGAAGACCGAGCTCGGCCAGACGCTCCCGGATCTCTCGCACCTTCAGCGGAACCGACGACTCGGCCAGCAGGCGGAGAACCACCGCGAGGGGCTCTTGGGCGAAGACGCCGTGGAACAGCCGGGAGTCGGACAGGGCCAGGAAGCGCAGCGAACCCCTCGCCGCGACGTGAACGCCGGCACCCCGCGGGACAAGCTCTTCCTCGTCGGTGTCATCCCATTTGACCTGATAGTTCGTCCCGTCATCGGCGAGGATCGTTCCGGCTCGGGCACGGCGTACACCAAACGAATCGGACACCTGGACAAGACCCTGGTCTGCGCTCACGAATGCGACTGTAATGGTTATCGTCGCGGCCGGGGCGCCGGCCGGAACTCCGAGAAGCAGTACGCTCGGGACGGGATTCGCCGCGGGCAAGCTCACCGTGCCCGGCGTGGCCTCGTCGTTCGGCTTCAACGACCTGATCGAGGACGCCGACGGCTACCTCATCGCCCGCGCGGTCAAGCAGGGCAAGTCGATCGTGGAAGCCGTCCGGACCATTACAACGGCGGGGCGCGCTGCGCCTACACGGGAGTGGACAGAGCGACAGCTCGCCGGCACCGACCGCATCGGCGTCGTCCCGAGCGCGCCGCCCGCCTGTTCAGCCCCGGCAGCGGTGTCACCGTCGTCGAGCCGCCGTTCACGACGGGCCCATTGGTGGAGGCCTTCTGGTGGCATCCGATGCACGACCGCGAACCCGCCCACGTTTGGCTCCGGCAGCTCGCCGCCGAAGCGGGCCGCAGGATCTCAGCCCCATGACGACGGCCCGTCTGGGCGTCGATCACCGGCGCCGGGCGGCGGGCTGGAGCAGCGGGTTGAGCCAGCTGTTGTCGGCCGGGTTCAGCGTCAGGCCGGGCGGGACGATCTGGTCGATGCGGTCGAGCACGTCGGTGGTGAGCGCCACGTCGGCCGCGGCCAGCTGCGAGTCCAGATGTTCGGCCGTGCGGGGGCCGATGATCGGCGCGGTGATCGCCGGGTGGCGCAGCACGAAGGCGATCGCCAGTTGAATGAGGGTGAGCCCGGCCTCGTCGGCCAGCTGCGTCAGTTGCTCGACGGCCGCGAGTTTGCGCTGGTTGTCGGGCAGCGACATGTCGAACCGGTTGGCCAGCCGCCGGCGCGCCTGCGAGGCCGGCAGGTCGTGCGCGTCGCGGCTGTAGCGCCCGGACAGCCAGCCTCCGGCGAGTGGGCTGTACGAGATGACGCCCATCCCGTACCGCTGCGCGACCGGCAGCACCTCGTTCTCGGCGTTGCGGACCAGGATCGAGTACGGCGGCTGCTCGGTCACGAACCGCTCCCGTCCGCGCCGCTCGGCCACCCACTGCGCCTCGACGATGGTGGAGGCCGGGAACGTGGAGTGGCCGATGTAGCGGATCTTCCCGGCCCGTACGAGATCGGTCAAAGCTCCTAGGGTCTCGTCGAGGTCGACCGCCGGGTCCCAGCGGTGCACCTGATAGAGGTCGAGCCAGTCGGTGCCCAGCCGGCGCAGCGACGCCTCGACCTCCCGCACGATCCACCGGCGCGAGTTGCCGCGGTGGTTGGGGTCGTCACTCATCGGCATGTTCGCCTTGGAGGCCAGCACCACGTCGTCACGGCGCCCCTTGAGCGCCTTGCCGACGATCTCCTCGCACTCCCCGGCCTTCCCGCTCGAGCTGCGCCGGGTTCTCGACGCGCTGAGCACGCCGGCCTTCCGGCAGAACGACCGGCTCGACGTCGTCTACGCCAACCAGCTCGGGCGCGCCGTCTTCTCCATCGACGACGTGCCTTTCAACACGCTGCGGTTGCAGCTGCTCGACCCGCGGGCCCGCGAGTTCTACCGCGACTGGGAGGGCGCCACCCGCAACGGCGTGGCCGTGCTGCGCGCCTCGGCCGGGCGTCACCCCACCGACGAAAACATCGCCGGGCTGGTCGACGAGCTTTCGGCCCACAGCGATTTCTTCCGTACGCTCTGGGCCGCCCACGACGTGCTCCAGTACCGTCGCGGGGCCAAGCGCTACCACCACCCGCTGGCCGGCGACCTGGACTTCGACTACGAGTCGTTCCGGGTCAACGACGCCCCGGCCCTGACCATGCTCGTCTACACCGCCGATTCGCCCTCGGCGCGGGCCGTGTCTTACGGGTGCAGCAGGGTCTTGATGGCGCGGCGCTCGTCCATCGCCTGGTAGCCCTCGGCGGCCTGGTCGAGGGGCAGTTCGAGGTCGAAGACCTGGCCCGGGTTGATGGCGCCGGTGGCGATGCGGTTCATCAGGTCGGGCAGGTAGCGGCGTACGGGAGCCGGGCCGCCGTGCAGGTGCACCAGCGACCAGAACATCTCCATGCCGTCCAGCTTCACGTCGTGCGAGACGCCCACGAAACCGACGTGCCCGCCGGGCCTCGTCGAGTGGATGGCCTGCATCATCGACTCCTGCGTGCCGACCGCCTCGATCACCGAATGCGCGCCGAGCCCGTTCGTCAGTTCCTTGATCTTCGCGATGCCGTCGTCGCCGCGCTCGGTGACGATGTCGGTGGCACCGAACTCCAGGGCCAGCTTCTGCCGGTCGGCGTGCCGCGACATCGCGATGATGCGCTCCGCGCCCATCTGCTGAGCGGCCAGCACGGCGAGCAGGCCGACCGCGCCGTCACCGACCACCGCGACGGTCTTGCCCGGGCCGGCCTGCGCGGCGTCGGCGGCGAACCAGCCGGTGCCCAGCACGTCCGAGGCGGCCAGATAACTGGGCACCAGGTCCTCACGGGGAAGTGAAGGGGTGGCCACCAGCGTGCCGTCGGCCAGGGGAACCCGCAGGTATTCGGCCTGCGAGCCGAGCGCGCCCATCGGGACCCGGTGCACGCAGGCGCTCTGGTAGCCGGCCCGGCAGATCTCACAGGTGTTGTCCGAGGCCCAGAACGAGCCGACCACGAACTGGCCCTTCCGGACACCGGTGACCGCGCTGCCGACCTCTTCGACCACACCGACGTACTCGTGCCCCATGGGCGCCGGCTCACCGACCGGCTGGACACCCCGATACGGGTGCAGGTCGGACCCGCACACGCACGTTGCCGAGATCTTGATGATCGCGTCGGTCGGCGCCTCGATCCGCGGATCGTCGCGGTTCTCGACTCGTACGTCGCCGGGGGCGTACAGAACAGCACCACGCATGATGTTTCTCCTCAGTTCGCAGTTTCAGTGTTCTTCTCGGTCAGCACTACGTCGAGCAGGGCAGCGGCCCGGCCGCCCTGGGCCGCGCCGACCCGGTCCCGCAGCAGGGCGACCAGATCGCGCAGCTGGGCCACGGTCACCCCGGTGTTGAGGGCGATGCCCAGGTGCGATCGCAGTTGCCCTTCGACACCGCCGAGGTTGGCCAGAGCGGCGACGGTGGCGATCTCACGCGTGGGCCAGTCGAGGTTGTCGCGGCCGAAGATGTCGCCGAACAGGTGCGCCTTGAGGAACTCGTCGATCGCCGGGGCGAAGTCGAACAACGGGCCCGTCACCGGGCCACCGGCCAGCTTCGTCTGGTTCTCGGCGCCCAGCTCGAAGCTGGACCGGCCGCCGGGTCGTGGGTTGGGCTCGGCGCCGTCGGGGTCGGTGATGCCGTGGGCCCGGCGCTCGTCGAGCACTGCCATGAACGTACCCAGGGCGTTGAGACTGCGGGGGAACCCGGCGTAGGCGTACAGCTGCACCAGGATCTCTTTGATCTCGTTGACCGTCAGACCGGCGTCGAGTCCCTCGGCGAGGGCCTCGCGCAGCTCCGCCAGTTGCCCGGTGGCGGTGAACGCGCCGATCAGCGCCGTCGCCTCCGGACGCGACGTCACTTGTTCGCCCGCTCGTAGAGCTCGTCCGGGACCGGCTCGAGCCACGTGGTCGGGTCGCCGCCCTCGGGGGTGGCCTCGAGCATGGCCAGATGGCTCATGAACGTGTCGGCGCCGGCGCCGTGCCAGTGTTCCTCGCCCGGCGGGCACACGACCGTCTCGCCGGCGTGGATACGCAGCACCGAGCCGTCGCGGGTGCCGACCAGGCCGACGCCCTCGGTGACGTGCAGCGTCTGCCCGACGGCGTGCGAGTGCCAGTTCGTGCGGGCGCCCGGGGTGAACCGCACGAGCGCAACGGTCATCCGTGACGGACCGGTGCCACTGAAGATCGGGGTCATGTAGACGTCACCGGTGAACGCCTGTGCGGGCGTCTTGACGGTCGGACGTACCGGGAAAAGTTCCATGGATACAGCAAACTCCCTGGCGGTTGTCGATGGGAGTTTCTGCTGAGGGAGGTACTGACAGAGCACCCCAGCGGCGTCAGATGAGGGCACCGCGGGGCGGTCGGGCCAGGACGAGCAGGCCGGCCATGGACAGCACCGCGCCGCCGATCATCAGCAGGGCCATCGGTACGGCCGTGTGCTCCCCGCCGAGCCCGGCGATCGGTGCGATGGTGCCGGCGGCCAGCCACTGGACGAAGCCGAGCATGGCCGAGCCGGTGCCGGGATGCTCGGGCACCTCGGCGGAGGCCAGCGCCCCGCCGTTCGGCCCGATCAGGCCCTGGGCGGTCATCAGCACGGCGAAACTGACGATCGCGAGCAGCAGCGGCGTGCCGAACCACAGCGCGCCGGCCAGCATCGCCCCGCCGGCGGCCAGGGCCGCCACCTGACCGGCCAGGATGACCTTGCGGGTCGCGACCCGCCCGACCAGCCGCGCCGCGACCAGGGCGGCCACGGTCATCCCGGCCGCGTTCGCGGCGAAGTCGACCGAGTACGCCAGCGGCGACAGCCCGTTCATCGACTGGAGCACGAACGCCGACGTGGCCACGTACGCGAACAGCGCCCCCATGGCCGAGCCGCTGACCAGCAGATAGCCCACATAGCGGCGGTTGGCCAGGACCTGGCGCCCGGCCCGGGCGAACGACCGCAGTCCCCCGCCGTGCCGGCGCTCGCGCGGCAACGACTCCGGCACCGCGACCAGCGCGGCCACCAGCATCGCCACCCCCAGCGCGGCCACCGCCCAGAACGACAGCCGCCAGCCCGACAGCTGAAGGATGACCGCGCCCACCAGCGGCCCGGCGATCGGCGCGATGCCACCGACCGCGGCGATCACGTTGAGCACCCGGACCAGCTGCGCGCCTGCGGCCAGATCGACGATGACCGCCCGGCCGATCACCATCGCCCAGCCGCCGCTGAAGCCCTGCGCGAACCGCGCCGCCATCATGATCCCGATCGACGGGGTCAGCGCGCACACCACCGACGCCACCGTCATCAGCACGACCGAGGCGAGCAGCAGCCGGCGCCGCCCGTACTGGTCCGAGACCGGGCCGCCGGCCAGCTGTCCCAGCGCCATACCGACGAAGAAGGTGGTCAGGGTCAGCTGCACCTGCGTCGCCGACGCGGACAGGTCACCGGCCACGCTCGGGAAGGCCGGCACGTACATGTCGGTGGCCAACGGCGCGATCGCGGTCAAGAAGATCACCGTGGCGACCAGGCCCAAGCTGAGCCGGGCTCGGCGGCGCACACGATCGGGCGATGCGCTTGGGCTGAGAACTGCGCTCATGCCACCCAGCACACCGGCTCGGCCCGGCGTGGAGAAGTCACCGGCGAGAGGTGTACCGACAGTACGTCTCAATCCCGCCCGGGCCGCCGTACCGTCGGAAGGGTGAACATCCGAGCCGAAGTGCACGACTTCCTGACCTCGCGCCGCGCGAAGATCACTCCGGAGCAGGCTGGGATCCCGGCCGCCGGGCAGCGCCGAGTGCCCGGGCTGCGCCGCAGCGAAGTCGCCGCACTGGCCGGGATGAGCGTCGAGTACTACGCCAAGCTCGAGCGGGGGCAGATTGCCGGGGTCTCCGCCGGCGTGCTCGAGGCCATCGCCCGCACCCTGCAACTCGACGACGCCGAACGGGCCCACCTGCTGCACCTGGCCCAGGAGGCCAACGGCAGCACCGGCCTGGTGCGGCGCCCCGGCAAGCCCAAGCCGTGGACCGTCCGGCCGAGCCTGCAATGGTCTCTTGACACGGTCACCGCCCCGGCCATCGTCGTCAACCACCGGCAGGACCTGCTCGCCGCCAACCTGCTCGGCCGGGCCATGTACAGCGACGTCTACGACACCGCCATCGGCACCCCGAACTTCGGCCGGTTCACGTTCCTCGACAACGGCGCGCGACGCTTCTACCCCGACTGGAACCTCGCCGCCGACATGCTCGTCGCCAACCTGCGCACCGCGGCCGGCGTCGACCCGCACGACAAAGGCCTGCACGACCTGGTCGGCGAACTGTCCACCCGCAGCGACGAGTTCCGCCGCCGCTGGGGCGCCCACAACGTGCGCCTGCACGGCACCGGCGTCAAGACGTTCCACCACCACGTCGTCGGCGACCTCGAGCTGGCGTACGAAACCATGGCCCTGGTCGCCGAGCCAGGCCTCAGTATGACCATCTACGCCGCCGAGCCCGCCTCACCGACCGCGGAGGCGCTCACCCTGCTCGCCTCCTGGGCTGCCACCAGCCTCGCGCCGGTCAACCAGTAATCAAGCTTCGGGCACCGACCAACACGTCAGCGCAGGGCGGCCCGGGTAGGTGCGGAGCCGGCCTTCACCGCGTACATCGCGACGTCGGCCTCATGCAGCAGCGCGGCACCGCTTTGACCGTCGCACCCGACCGCTACACCGATACTGGCGCCGACACGGACGTCGCGGCCGCACACGGTCATCGGTAGCCCGATCTGCGCCGCAAGCTCCGACGCCAAATCTTGACGGCACGGATTCCGGCGATCACAGCTTCTCCTGTCGCGCTGAGCGGTGAGACCGCCGGGCCGGACGAGGGGGGAACGTCCGGCCCGGCGGTGGCGAGGTGGTTCGGGCTCAGGCCGCCGGGCGGCGATTGACCCAGAACAGTCGTTCGCTGCGGTCCGGGTCGTGGACGATCCGGCATTGGGAGTCGATCCACATGGTGGCGCGGTCACGGGGTGTGTAGGCGGGCCACCGGGGCAGGCCGGAAGCCGCGGGGTGGCTGTGGCGGGCGAAGCCGGCCCACAGGGCGCTCATGTGCCGCGCGGCCGCGCGTTTGCCGGGCAGTTCGCCGGCGCCGGCGTTGGCGAACTTCATGGGGATGTCCGAGGCGTGTGGCGAGCCGAGCGGGAAGTCGGTGCCCGGTACGACAGTCGGATCCGGGTAGGCCAGCTGATACATGAACACCGGCGCTCGCCGCTGGGCCGCCTTGGCTTCGGCGATCTTGATCGCGTCGCGCCAGATGGGTGAGGTGGTGATGGCGAAGTAGAGCTGGGCGGGAGTCGCACCGGGCCGGGAGGCGCGGAAGGTGGCGATGATCCGGTCGAGTTCGGCGCCCTGGTAGGTGCCGCTGAGCCGGCTCCGGAGCCCGGTCTCGTCGATTTTGAAGATGTCGGGTGGCCCGAAGAGGCTGAAGAACACCGTCTCGTCCCGGCACGTGCCGACCATCAGCGGCTTACCGGCCGACCACGGCGGGGCGCCGTCGGCGAACGGGTGCCGCGGGATGATCCGGCCGTCGACGAACGCACCGAAGCCGGGCAGCACGGGATCGGGGTCGCCCCAGGGGGCGACGCCGTTCGCGGCCTCCGACACCTGGATCTCCAGAAGCCGGGCGGCCGGGATGTCGTACAGCTGGGGGATGTCCTTCTTCGTCAGGCCGAGCAGGTCGAGCGTCCGCTCGGCCCGGGCGGTAGCACCGTCGCGGGTCGGGAACCGCAGCGGCGCGGCGCTCTCGATCGAAGCTTTGTGGAACAGGCGCGAGGCTGAGGGCATCGTGTAGACGGCGGCCGTCTTGGCGCCGCCGCCGCTCTCGCCCCAGACCATGATGTTGTCCGGGTCGCCGCCGAAGTGCTCGATGTTCTCGCTGGTCCAGCGTAGTGCGGCCAGGATGTCGAGCATGCCCTGGTTGGCCGCGTACCCGTCGTGGGCGAGGTCGCCGAGGAACAGATAGCCGAACAGGCCCAGCCGGTGGTTGGACTCGACCACGACCACGTCGTAGAGCTGGGCCAGGTGGGTGCCGTCCTGCCCGGTGGCCGAGCCTGATCCGATCATGTAGCCGCCACCGTGGTTGTAGAACATCACCGGGCGGCGCTTGCGGTCGGCGGCCGGGGTCCAGATGTTGAGGTAGAGGCAGTCCTCCGACGGGGCCGGCATCCGGCCGTTGCCGGCCGGGCCCATCTCGCCGCCCGCTACCTGAAACGCCGGGTTGGGGAAGCTCACCGTGTCCCGCACTCCCGTCCACGGCTGGGGCGGCTGCGGAGCCTTGAACCGCAGCCGTCCGAGCGGGGGCCGGCCGTACGGGACGCCCAGGAATTTCAGGATGCCGTCCTCGCGCCGGCCTCGAACCCGGCCGTAGCGGGTTGCCGCCTCGTCCCGGCCGGCGGCGCCGTGGGCCGGCGCCGGCGCCGGAATGCTGAGGGCGGCGGCTGCGGACAGCGATCCACCGATCAGCGTTCTGCGGCTCATGCCTGATGTCGCCATGGGACCTCCTTCGGTTCCGGCGCAAGGCTTCGCGTTGTCCGTGCCTGGGCGCCGCGTCAATGGGTCAGGGGTTTCGCAGTTGCCCGGTCGACTCGGCCGGTGTCATTCGGGTTGGTCCAGGGCGTCGAGCCGTCCGGTGGTGGCGACGCGGGCGAAGGCGTGGGCGCTCGGCTTGGGGTGGCGGGTGAAGTCGTCGCCGACGGCGATCAGGCCGAACTTCGGGCGGTAGCCTTCGCTCCATTCGAAGTTGTCGAAGGCCGACCAGTGCAGATAGCCGCGCACATCGACCCCCTCGGCTCGAGCGCGAGCCAGTGCGGTCAGGTGGCTCCTGAGGTAGGCGACGCGTTCGGTGTCGTCGGTGGTGGCGATGCCGTTCTCGGTGACGTACAGCGGCAATCCGGTGCGAGCCGCCCGGTGCAGCATCTCGCGCAGCCCGTCCGGGTGGACGGCCCAGCCCATCTGGGTGAGCGGCACGCCCGGCGGCGGCGTGCCGAAAAACGCCGGCGAGTCCGGGTCGACCCACTGCTTGCGGTAGTACTGCACGCCGAGCCAGTCGCCGGCGCCCGCACCGGTGAGGTTGTCGAGGTACCGGCCGACGATTTCGTAGCGCATCTCGTCGAAGAGCGGCCCCTCGCGCACCGGCACGAGCAGCGGCAGCTGCACCGCCGGCCCGGTACGGCTGTCCGCCTCACCCCGGACGGCCCGGACGCCGGCGAAGTGCGCGCCCAGCAACGCCTCGCCGGCCCGCTTCCACAGGACCGGGTTGGTGACGCCGGGCGGGTGGTAGCCCTCCAGGTAGCCGTGCAGGGCCACCATCTGCGGCTCGTTGATCGTGCAGACGAACGGCATCAGGTCGCCGAGCTCGCCGGCGACCCGGGCGCTGTAGCGGGCGAACACCGCCGCGGCGTCCGGGGCCAGCCAGCCGCCGCGAGCGGCGAACCAGCGCGGCAGGGTGAAGTGATGCAGCGTGACGAAGGCGGTCAGCCCCTCGTCGCGCAGCGCGGTGAGCACCCGCCGGTAGTGGTCGAGCGCGGCCCGGCTGAACTCGCCGGGTGCCGGCTCGATACGGGACCACTCCACCGACAACCGGTGCGCGTTGTGCCCCAGCGAAGCCAGCAACGCGAAATCCGAGGCGTAGCGGTGGTAGTGGTCGATGCCGTCCCCGGACGACTCGCGGGCCGCGGTGGTGGGGTTGTGCTCGAAGTCCCACCAGTCGTTGTTGGTGTTGCCGCCCTCGACCTGGTGGGCGGCGGTGGCGCTGCCCCACAGGAAGTCGCCCGGGAAGTCGGTCATCGTGGCTAGGCGCCCTTCTTGTATTCGGTGTCCATGTCCTTGAGCACGTCGGCCGGGGTGGCCTGCTTGCTGAAGACTTCTTGCAGGCCGCTGAGCATGGTCTGCTGAACCTTGGCGTTGGGCCACAGTTGGTCCATGAACGGGACTGTCTTGTTCTCCTGGACGAAGGTGGTCAGCTGCTTCAGGCCGGGGTCCACGGTGGTGCCGGCGTCGGGCAGGGTGGGCAGGCTGCCCTGCTTCTCGGTGAACAGCTTCATGCCCTCGGGCGACATGATGAAGGTGATGAACTTCAAGGCCAGGTCCTTGTTCTTGGCCTTCGCGTTGACGCCGTAGCCCGCGCCGGACGCGGCCGGCATGAGGAACGAGGCCGGGTCGTCGGTGGCCGGCAGCGGGGTCATGGTGAACTTGCCGTTAGGGTTCTTCTGCTTGAGCAGGCCGATGATCCAGTTGCCCTGGACGATGCCGAGGGTCTTGCCGGTGGCGGCGAGGGTCTGGCTGGCCTCGTAGCTGGTGCCGAGCGGGTTCTTCTGGAAGCACCCGGCCTTGTCCATCTCCTGGTACTTGGCCATGGCCGTGGTCCACTGCGAGTTCGCGAACGTGGCCTGCCCGCTCTGCAGCTTGGCGTCGAAGTCCTTGTCGGCGCCGAAGACCGTGGTGGCCGCCAGGGCGTACAACACAAGCTGTGTCACCCAGTTGTCCTGGATGCCCAGGGCGAAGGCGGGGGTGCCCTTGCCGGCCGCGTCGCCGCAGAACTTCAGCAGCTCGGTCCAGGTCGTGGGGGCCTTCAGGCCGGACTTGGCCAGGGCCTCGTCGTTGTAGACGGCGCCGATGCCGTTGAGGCCGAAGACGGCGTTGTAGGTCTTGCCCTCGTACTGGGCGACCTGTTTGAACGCGTCGGGCAGCTTGCCCGCCCACGGCTGGTCGGACAGGTCGAGCAGGTAGCCCGGCTTGGCCAGCACGTAGGTGGCGCCGGGGTTGCCGTTGCCCGGCCACACCGTCATCACGTCGGGCGCGGTGCCCGAGGCGAGCTGAGTACGGATCTGGGCCTGGTACTGGTCGGCGCCGCTGGTCGTGAAGTTCACCTTCACGCCGGGGTTGGCCGCCTCGAACGCCTTGATGACGTCTTCGATGGAGCCCTGGTCGACCGAGGCCAGGGTGAGGGTCTTGTTGTCGGAATCGTTGCCGGAGCCGGCGTTCGGGCCGCTACTGCAGGCGGCGGTGAGCAGGACGGCGGCGAGGGCGGCGCGGAGACTTTTCTTCATGAGCTCTCCCACGTTGGAGATCAATACGAGGTGGCGGTGACGGTGTAGCGGCCGGAGACCAGGCGGAGCGTGGCTCCGCCGGCCGACGACGCGACCGGGACACAGCGCACGCTGTCCGGGTCGGGAGTGGGGATTTCGAGGATCGCGGCGCTTCCCGGCGGCACGGTGACGGTCACGGTGAGCCGGTCGCCGTCGAGCGACCAGCCGCAGGCGACGAGCCCGCGGGCGGTCTCCTGTTCGGCTCGGGCCCAGCTGAGCTTGCCGCCGGGGGTGGGACGCAGCAGCAGGTCACGGTGGGCGGCCGAGCCGGGCGCCTGCCCGATGCCGGCGACCCGGCCGTAGAGCCAGTCGCCGACGCTGCCCAGGCTGTAGTGGTTGAAGCTGTTCATGGCGGCCGACTGGAAGCCGCCGTGCTCGGTCCAGCCGTCCCAGCGCTCCCAGATGGTGGTGGCGCCGTGCCGGATGGAGTAGCCCCAGGACGGGAACTCCTCCTGGTGCAGCAGGGCGTAGGCGAGGTCGGCCCGCCCGTGCTCGGTGAGCACCGGGCACAGCAGCGAGACGCCGACGAAACCTGTGGTGAGCCGGTTGCCGCGCTTCTCGATGTCGGTGGCCAGGTGCTCCACGGCGGCGCCGACGAGGCCGGCCGGGAGAAGGTCGAAGGCCAGGGCCAGGAGGTACGAGGTCTGGGTGCCCCCTTCGACGCTGCCGTCCTCATGAACGTACGACTCGATGAACCTGGTCTTGATGGCGGCATGCAGATCGCGGTACTTCGTGGCATCGCGCCCGAGAACAGCGGCGGCGTCGGCGACGATCCGCGTGCTGTGCGCGAAGTAGGCCGTCGACAGGACGTCGCGCGGGGTCTCGGCGTCGACCTGGAGCCAGTCGCCGTAGGAGTTGCCGGTTCGGTTGCGCCACAACAGATCCGGGTTGTGGCGGTGGATGTGCCCGACCCAGGCGGCCATCGCCTCGAAGCTGCGTTCCAGGGTGCGCCGGTCGCCGTACGTCTGCCAGAGCAGCCACGGGATGATGACCCCGGCGTCGCCCCAGGCGGGCGCGCCCTCCCGGTCGAGCACCAGAATCGGGGCCACGTCACGGAAAGCGCCGTCGGCGTCCTGCCCGTCGACCACGTCGCGCAGCCAGCGGGCGAAGAAGGCGGACACGTCGGCGTTGCGGGTCGCGGTGGGCGCGAAGACCTGCGCGTCGGCCAGCCAGCCGAGCCGCTCGTCGCGTTGCGGGCAATCGGTGGGTACGGCGAGGAAGTTGCCGCGCTGCCCCCAGACGATGTTGGCCTGTAACCGGTTGACCATCTCGTCGGAGCACTCGAAGCGCCCGGTGTACGGCAGGTCGTTGTGGATGACCCGGGCCACGACGTCGTCCTCGGTGAGCTCACCCGGATATCCGGACACCTCGGCGTAGCGGAACCCGTGGAAGGTGAACCGCGGCTCGAACACCTCGGTCGCGCCACCCGCGCTGACATACGTGTCGGTGGCCGCCGCTCGGCGCAAATTGGCCAGATACAACTCCCCGTCGTCCAGCACCTCGGCGTGCCGCAGCACGATCCGGTCCCCGGCCGCGGCCCCGCGCACGGTGAGCGCCACCCGCCCGACGAGGTTCTGCCCGAAGTCCACCAGCCAACGGCCCGCCCCCCGCTGCCACACCCGGATGGCGAGGACGTCGTCGACGATGCGGATCGGCTGGTCCGGCTCGGCCACCAGCGGCCCGAGCTCACGGTCGAGCACGGCGGCCGGCTGGTACGACGGCGTCCGCCGGGCGTCGACGAACTCGCCCATCAACAGATCGGCCGCCCGGATCGGGCCGCCGCCCTCCTGCCAGCCGTCCCCGGTGGCGATCACCCGGCGGGAGCCGTCGGCGAAGTCCAGCACGAGCTGCCCGAGAAACGCCGGCGCGAGGCCGTAGTGCCGCGCCGGCCGACTCGGATCGAAGCCCACATGCCCGCTCCACCACCCGTCGGCCACGACAGCCTCGACCACGTTGGCGCCGGCCCGTACCCGCTCCGTCACGTCGTAGGTCTGGTACTGCAGCCGTTCGTGGTATTCGGTCCAGCCCGGCGCCAGCTCCAGGTCGCCGACCCGCTCGCCGTTGAGGGCGGGTTCGTAGACGCCACGGGCCGTGGCGTAGAGCCGGGCCCGCACCGGCGCCTCGGCGACCTCGAACGCGTGCCGCAGGTACAGCGGCGCCGCCGCCGGGTCCGGGAACGAGCGCTGTTCGTCGGTGGGCGGGTCGACCATCGGCAGGCTCACCGGGTCACGGCCGATCCACACCGCCGTCCAGTCGTCCGCGTGCAGAAGCCCGGTCTCGAACCAGGTCTGCGCGCTGCCCGCCGGATCGCCGTGCTCGTCCCACACCTCGACGCGCCAGTGGTATCGGGTCGCCGATTGCAGAGCCGGGCCGTCCCACTCGATCAGCAGCGTCTCGTCGCTGTCGCGGCGGCCGCTGTCCCACACGACCCTGTCGGCCACGGTGGCGGTGATCCGGTACGCGGTCTGCGCCGCCCCGATCCGGTCGGAGCGCAGCTTCCAGGACAATCGCGGGCGGGGCTCGCCGAGGCCGAGCGGCTCGGTGAGTTGTTCGGTCGTCAAGCCGTACGGTGTCATCCCTTGAGCCCTCCGGCGAAGCCGTTGATGATGGAGCGCTGCAGCGCCAGGTAGACCGCCAGGACCGGGATGATGCTGATCAGCAGGGCGGCGAAGATGAGGTTCCAGTCGGAGACGAACTGGCCGACGAAGCCGGCCACCGCGACCGGGACGGTCTGCTGATCGCTGCCGCTCAGATAGAGCAGCGGGGTGAAGAAGTCGTTCCACACCGCCACCGCGTTCAGGACCAGGGCGGTCACGGTGATCGGCTTGAGCATGGGCAGCACGACGTACCGGAAGGTGGTGAACGGGGACGCGCCGTCGATCGACGCCGCCTCCTCGAAGTCGCGCGGCAGGGCGCGCAGGAAACCCACGTACAGAAAAGTCGTGAAAGGAACCTGAAGACCCGAGTAGAAGAGCACCAGGGACCAGACGGAGCCGAGCAGCCCCAGATCGCGGACGGTCTGGTAGAGCGGAAGCGAGGCGAGCTGGAACGGCAGGATCAGGCCCAGCATGATCACCAGGAAGGTCGTGCGCGACCAGCGCGCCGTGCTGCGGGCCAGCGGATAGGACGCGAACGCTGAGACCGCCAGCACGATCGCGACGCTGGCCACGGTGACCAGCACGCTGTTGACGAGCGCGCCGCCCAGGCCGGCCTCACGCCAGGCGCCGGTGAAGTTGGCGAGGGTCGGCGAGGTGGTCGGGCTGATCGGCGACGACGTGTCCGAGGGTTGCCGGATGGCCAGGTTGACCAGCACGTAGACCGGGAAGGCGAAGACGATCCCGACCGCGATCATCAGCATCTCAAGCGCGAACGTGCGTTTGGTGTAGCGGTTCATGACGCCGCCTTCTCGTTGCGGTTGAGCACGCCGTACTGGGCGGCGGAGAAGATCGCCACGATGATCGTCAGGACCACGGCCAGGGCGATGCTGTAGCCGAACTCGCCGAGCGTGAAGGCGTCCTTGTAGATCAGCGTCGAGATGGTGTCGGTCGCGTGCCCCGGGCCACCGCCGGTCAGGGCGTACACCTGATCGAAGAGTTTGATCCCGCCGATGATCGACAACATCAGGTTGATCGTGATCGCCGGCGCCAGCAGCGGCCGGACGATCGACCAGAAGCGCCGGACCGGGCCGGTCCCGTCGATCGCGGCCGCCTCGTAGATCTCGCGCGGGATCGACTGGAGTCCGGCCAGGAAGATGACCATCGAGTAGCCGGCGAACTGCCAGACCACGACCACCACGATCATCCACAGGGCCAGGCCGGGGTCGCCGAGCCAGTCCCGGCCCCAGGGCCCGAGCACCGCGTTCACCGCGCCGTCGGGGCCGAGCAGGTTGCGCCACAGATAAGCGGTGACGATCGGGGTGACCACCGCGGGGGCGAACAGCAGCACCCGCAGAAAGTTCCGGGTCTTGATCAGGCTGTTGACGCCCAGCGCGAGCAGCAGGCCGATCCCGTTCTGAATGACCGTGATGGCGACCGCGATGAGCACGGTGTGCCAGATCGCCTGCAGCGCGTCCTCGTCGCCGAGCATGTCGGTGAAGTTGCGCAGGCCGACGACCGCGAAGTCCGGGTCGAGACCGTCCCAGTCGGTGAACGCGTAATAGATGCCGCGGGCGCTGGGCACGAGCACGACGAAGGCGAAGAGCAGCAGGGCCGGCAGCATGAACCACCAGGGCGGTGCGGTACGGCGGCCACTTCTGCGGGTCACGGCCGCGGGCCGGGCCGCCGGCCGATTTCTGAGATCCAGTGTCACGGGAACCCACTTCGTTGAAGCGTTTCAGCAGCTAGTCTGAGACGTGGGTAACGTTTTCCAAATGTTTCGCCGACCTTACGAGCGCAGGCCAAAGAACGTCAAGACTCTGCCGGACTCAATTTCGTCCACCTGCGAACCCAGCCCCAGGTTGTCCGCCTCCGAGCCCGGAACCCTAGAGTGGGTAACGATTTACAGCGCGAGGAGAAGGCATGCCGAGAAGGTCGGCCCCGACCCGCCGGGTGACGATCGTGGACGTGGCCCGGCACGCGGGCGTGTCCACCACCGCGGTGTCGAAGGTGCTGCGCGACGCGTACGGCACCAGCCCGCAGATGCGCAGCCGGGTGCGCGCCGCGATCGACCAGCTCGGCTATCGGCCGTCCGCCGCGGCCCGGGCGCTGCGGGGCCGCACGTACACGATCGGCGTGATGCTGCCCGATGTGCGCAACCCGTTCTTCGCCGATGTGCTCGACGGCGTCGCCGAGCACCTGGCCGGCACCGAGTACCAGTTGCTCATGGCGTCCAGCTGCGACGACGAGACGAGCGAGGCTCGGGTCACCAACGCCATGATCGACCGCAGCATGGACGGTGTCCTGCTCATCGCGCCCATCTCACCGCGACCCCACCTCGACCGGGTAGCCCGGAGCGTGCCCACGGTCGTCATCGGCCGGCACGGGTCCTCCGCCGGCTACGACAGCGTCACCGACGACGACTTCACCGGCGCCGGGCTGGTCGTGGCTCACCTGGCTGCTCTCGGCCATCGCCGCATCGCGCACATCGAACACCACGAGACCGACCCGGTACGCCTGGCCGAGATGCCCAATGCCCTGCGGGCCGACGGCTACCGTCATGCGATGCGCGAGCACGGCCTCGCTCCCGACGTCGTCTCCACGTCGTACAACCGCGACGGTGGCTACCTCGGCGCCAGGCAGCTACTGAACCGTGGGCGGCGGCCCACGGCGATCTTCGCAGGCGCCGACGTCGTCGCTCTCGGCGTGCTCGACGCCCTCGCGGAAGCCGGGCTGTCGGCGCCCGGCGACATCTCGGTCGCCGGCTACGACAACACCACCTTCTCCGCGTACGGGCCGATCTCGCTGACCACCGTCGATCAGAACGGGCACCGCATCGGCGCCACCGCGGCTCGGCTGCTGCTCGACCGCATCGCCGACCCGGCCCACCCGACGGCCCAGGTCAAACTCTCCCCCCGGCTGGTCATGCGCCGCTCGACGGCGCCCACCCTGAACTGATCAGTAGGCTCACGTCATGGACAAACGGGTCACCATCGTCGACGTCGCGCGGCACGCGCAGGTGTCCGTCACCGCCGTGTCCAAGGTTCTGCGCAACGCCTACGGCGCCAGCCCGGCCATGCGCGAGAAGGTGCAGCAGGCGATCGCCGAGCTGGGCTACCGCCCCTCAGCCGCGGCGCGCGGGCTCCGGGGGCAGACGTACACCATCGGCGTGATGATCCCCGAGCTGCGCAACCTGTTCTTCGCCGACGTCATCGACGGCATCAACGCCCAGATCGGCGACACCGACTACCAAGTCCTGATCGCGCCCGGCTGCAACGGCGAGAAGGCCGAGGCCCGCGTCATGGACGCGATGATCGACCGCAGCATGGACGGCCTGGTCCTGATCGCCCCGGTCTCGTCCAAGAAACGCCTGAACGAGGTCGCCCGCACCGTGCCCACCGTCGTCGTCGGCCGGCACGGCTCCTCCCCCGACTACGACAGCGTCACCGACGACGACGTGGCCGGCGCCGCCCTCGTCGTCGACCACCTGGCCGACCTCGGCCACCGCCGCATCGCGCACATCGAACACCACGAGACCGACCGGGTACGCCTGGCCGAGATGCCCAACGCGCAGCGCGCCGCCGGATATCGCGACGCCATGGCCCGCCGGGGCCTGGAACCGGTGATCGCCTCGACCAGCTACACCCACGAGGGCGGCTACCTGGGGGCCAAGGAACTGCTGGCCCGGGCCGAACTGCCGACCGCGATCTTCGCCGGGGCCGACGTCGTCGCCCTGGGCGCGCTGGAGGCCATCGCCGAGGCCGGTCTGTCCGTACCCGGCGACATCTCGGTGGCCGGCTACGACAACAGCGCCCTGGCCGCCTTCGGCCCGGTCTCGCTGACCAGCGTTGACCAGGACGGCCGTCAGATGGGCGCCGACGCCGCCCGGCTCCTGCTCGACCGGATCCGCGACCGGGACCGCCGGACCACCCAGGTCAAACTCTCACCCAACCTGGTGGTACGGCGCACTACGGCCGGCCCCGCCTCGCCGTAGTGCGCCGCCCTTCTCCGGTGAGGACCGCCTACGAGGTGAACTCGAAGGTGCCCGCCCCGGCCGCGTAGACGGCGTAACCACCGTCGTCACGGACGAAGGCGGCTCGGCGTGGCGCCTTCACCCGCTCACCCGCGGCCCGCGGGACCCAGATCTCGGCCGTGGTGTTGGCCGGAATCGTGACCTTCATCGTGAGCTTGCCGCCGGTGCGGACGACGCTGGTCGAGGCCGGCCCCTGCGGGGTCGTGTAGCTGCCGGTGACGCACGGGATGGCGTCGATCCCGCCACCGGTGGCCGGGTGGATGCGCAGTTTCCGATAGCCCGTGGAGCCGGGCTGCTGGTCGATGCCGGCCAGGTCGTGCACGAGCCAGGAGTTGACCTCGCCGAGGAAGTGGTGGTTCTGCGAGTTGCCGCCGCTGAGGTTCTCGGCGAGCGTGGTCTGTCCCCGGTTGACCTGGTAGGCGTAGCTCGGCGCCCGCGGGTTGACGATCATCCGGTAGAGCAGGTCGTCACGGCCGCCGGCGTGCAGTGAGCGGAACACCGCGCCACCCGCGACCGAGCCGTGGCTGAGCCGGAAGTCGTACGCCTCGACCGCGCCGACCAGCGAGTCGAAGACGGCTCGGCGGTGCTCGTCCGGCACCAGGCCGGAGTCGAGCGCCACCGCGTTCGAGGCCTGGGTGTCGTTGGCGTACCAGGCTTTGCCCGTGGCGGTGTCGACGTGCAGGTAGTCGGCGTTGTACTCCTTTTTGAGCTCGGCGGTCAGCGCGGTGTACTTGGCGGCGTCGGCGGTCTTGCCGAGCTTGGCGGCGATGAGGGCGAGCACGCGGGCGCCCTCGTAGTAGCCGATGTCGATGATGGCTTCGGCCGGGGTGGTGTTCTGGCCGGCCGACCAGTCACCGAGGCCGTTGATCTCACCGCTCGGGTTGTCCTTCTTGCTGCGGCCGACGTAGTCGAGCCACTTCACCATGGCGCCGTAGTTGGGCGCCATGGCCGACGTGTCCCCGTACACCTGGTACAGCGCCCACGGAATGCGGATGATCGCGCCACCCCAGTTGGGGTCGTCGAGGAACCACCGGCCGCCGTAGATCCGGTCCGGCACCGCGTGGTACTCGGGGGCGATGTTGGCGATCAGGCCGTCGTAGCGGCCCGCATATTGACCGTCGTAACCTTCGCTGACCGCGTTGGGGCGCTGCGAGGTGCGCATGTTGGCCACCAGCTGCTGCTGGTAGGCGCGCATGTCGTACATGGTCAGTTCGGCGTCGATGTTGTGCAGGTTGTCGCCGGTGTACGGGCCCTTCTCCCGGTTGGGGCAGTCGGTCAGCACCGACATCATGTTGCCCTGCAGCGCCCGCTCGGTGATGGCGTAGATCGAGTTCAGCATCGAGTCGCACGTGCGCAGTGCCGCCGTCCTCTCGTTCGAGGCGTGCGTGACCAGCAGGGTGACCGTGTCTCGCGACGGCTTGGACGGCAGGCCGCGCACCACCACGTACCGCTGGCCGCTGTAGGTGAACTGGGCGTGCCAGGTCTCCGTGCCCGTGCCGGCGAACGTGTAGTTGTAGAGGCCGGCCGAGCCGACGGTGTCGTAGTTGGCCGGCGGGGCCGGCTGCTCGGATCCGAGCAGGGTGACGGTGGTGCCGCGGGGCGCCTTGCCGGTCACCTTGAGCAGGCCGACGAGGTTGCGGCCGAAGTCGAGCACGTACGCGGGGCGCGGCTTGCCGGCCAGGGCGGTTCCCCGCGGTACGGCGGCGCGCAGTGGCGGGCTGATCGTGATGCCGGTGCCGGCGCCGCGTACGGCCTCGCCCTGCTCGTGCGCCGAGCGCAGGGCCGGGCTGACGGTGACCGTTCCCGGCGCGCCGGCACCGATGCCGGTGCGGGCGGTGGCCGTGACGGTGACGATCTCCGTGCCGACGACGACCGGCTGTCCGATGACGAAGTTGGCCGTGCCTCGGCAGGCGGCGCCGGCGTAGCAGTCGGCGCCGAGGTTGGCCACGTTGATCGTGGTGGCGCCGGCCGTCACGGGCGCGGTGAGCGTCGTCGCGGTCTTGGCGGCGATGCCGACCTTGGTGACCGTGTGGCGCTGACCGGCGACCTCGATGCCGTCGCCGGTGAAGATGCCGGTGGTCGAGGCGACCTTGAGGTTGCTGTCGCCGGCCCTCGCCGGGGCGGCCACGGTCGTCGCGGCGGCCGTGGGCTGCTGCTCGGTGATGGCAACCGGTGCGGCCTCCTCGGCGACGGTGACCGGCGGCCGCGGGTCGGCGAGCAGCGGGGTGGAGTCGCGCGGGATGGTGGTGGCGCTCAGGGCCGCGATGCGGGCGGGGCGCCAGCCGGCGCCGGTCAGGCCGGCGCGGGTCCAGCCGGTCCGCATGATCCGGGCGTCGTAATCCTCCCCCGCCCACCACGACGAGAAGACGGTCGGTCCGGAGCGCGCCTTCCACGACGGGCCGGTCGCGATGGTCTGCGTACGGCCGTCTCTGTAGGTGACCTCGAGTTGCGCACGGACCTTGGGCGTACCGAGCACCTCGTTGTTGTCGGGCTGGAACATGTAGCGGCCGACCGAGGTGGTGTCGGCCTGCTGCAGCGCGCCGCTGCCGACCTCCATGCCGAGCACGTTGCCGCCGTGCCGCAGAAGCCGGGTCACGTCGTACGTACGGTAGTTGACCTCAGACCAGTACGAGGTCTGCCCCGGCTCGAGGACCGCCTCGCCGATGGGGGCGCCGTTGAGCGTGGCCGCGTACTGGCCGAGGCCGGTCGCGTAGAGCTTGGCCGAGGCGATCGGGCGGCGCAGGTCGAACTGGGTCGCGAAGACCGGCAACGGGTTCGGCACGCCGTCGGTCTGGTAGGTGTAACCCGGATCCTCGATCCACTTCGCCGACCAGTCCGACGGGTGGAGCAGCCCGACCGAGAACGTGGAGGTGGCGCTCCACCGGGAGGCCTTGCCGTTGGCGTCCCAGACGCGCACCCGCCAGCCGACGTCGTCGCGAGAGCGCAGCTTGGCGCCGAACTCGACGGTCTGCTCACTGGAGACCACCCGGCCGGTGTTCCAGATCCTCTTGCCGGACTTCACCGCCTCGATCTCGTACGCGGTCTGGCGGTCCAGCGCGCAGGTGCCGCGGGCGGTGTCGTCGAAGCACGGGTTGCCGCGGGTGTTCTTCGCGGTCATCCGCCAGGCGAGGGTGGGTTGCGGGTCGCCGAGGCCGAGCTGGTCGCCGGGCAGGCCGTTGACGCTGAGGTCGACGACCGACACGGCGTGGACGGCATCGTGGTGGGAACCGCCCGCGGAGGCGGGACCGGTGGACGATATGACGAGGGCGAGCACGCCGGCCAGGCCGGTCGCGCCACGCGCGAGTCGATGCACGCGGAGCTCCTTCTTCAGTGCAGCCGGTTCCGGCCGCGCCGGCGGCGCGGCCGGACTTCACAGGGGTCAGCGCCGAAGGACGCTGACGGTGTGGGCGCCGCCGGGTAGGTCGAAGCGGGCGTAACCGTTGCTGATCGCGGGCCGAGTGCCACGGCCGTCGACCAGCACGATGTCGTTCCGGTCGGCCGGAACGGCCACGGTTCCGCTCGTGGATCCGGGGGCGCTCAACCGCAACGTGAACTTGTCGCGGGCCGAGGTCCAACGAGCGTCGATGTCGCCGTACGCCGTAGGGACGACGCCCTGTGCCCAGGACAGCCGCCCGGGGCGGGGCTGCACGCTCCAGGTCCGATATCCGGGCCAGTCCGGGCTGATGCCGAGGACCTGCTGGGTCAGCTGGACGGTCGGCGCGGCGGCCCAGCCGTGGGCCAGGCTGGCGGTGGTCCGGTTGACGCCGCCCTCGCTGTTCTTGAACTCCCACAGCCCGCCGGTGTAGAGCGGGTGCTTCTTGTCGACCATCGGCCCCCAGGTGCGGCGCATCAGCGCGAACGCCCCGGCGGTGTCGTCGACGGCGAAGCGGCCCGCGGTCTCCATGCCGTTGCCGAACGGCTCGATGGTGTGCCCGGTCGGGTCCTGCAGGCCGGGTCCGAGGATCGCGCCGTACGGTGTCCACAGGGTCTTGAGCGCTCGCAGCACGCTCGCCTGCCGGGCGGCGGGGACGAAGCCGTACTGCAGGGCCAGGGCGTTGGCGTCCTCGACGAGCACGTCCGGGTGGTCGGTGCTCTGCCCGTAGGCGCCGAGCGCCGGGTTCCACAGTCGCGCGTTGACCGCGGTCTTGATGGCCTCGGCTTTGGCGTCGTGTTCGGCGGCCAGCGCGGCGGAGCCGACGGTGCGCTCGAGCCAGGCGAACTCCCGCAGCAGGATGTAGTAGTCGATGCTGTACTTGGTGACCGCGCCGGTCTGGGTGGCCTGCCAGTAATCGCGGTCGTCGGAGACGACCAGGTTACCGGCGGTCAGGAACGAGTCGTTGTACGCCAGCTCGCGGCGCAGGTTCGGCAGCCGGGAGACGATGTAGTCGCGGTCGCCGGTGTAGCGGTAGTAGTCGATGGCGGCGCGGGCCCCGTATCCGGAGTAGTTGTTCGAGTAGAACAACGGAAACCCCTGCGGCGAGCGGCCTTTGGCGAAATCGGGTGAGCCCGGCAGGGCCCCGTCGGCGCGCTGGGTGGCGAACAACGCTTCGAGCGACGACTTGAGGTACCGGGCGCCGACGTCACCGAGGGTGTTGATGATGGTCGGTCCCTGCACGAGCAGGTCGCCGGTCCAGATGCTGCGGTCGCGCTTGGCTCCGTCATAGATGCGCTCGTCGGGCAGCCCGTTGAGCCCGGCCGGCTTCATGTTGAGTTGCACCGTGTACGCCCCCGCGTACCACATCCGGTTGAGCTGGTCGTCGCTCGACAGGAACCAGCCGCGGTAGTCGCGCGGGGTGGCCCGGTAGGCCTGGAAGTCGACGCCGGCCCCGGACAGGCTGATGGTGCCCGGACCGGTCAGCGTCAGCAGGACGAACCGGAACCCGCCGTGAAAGCCGCCGGAGACCCGGCCGGGCGCGGTGACCGTCAGGGTGTCCGGTCCGCCGACGCCGGCCAGGCCGGGCGCCTCGTCGGAGGCCGGGGCTCCGGGCGAGCTGGTGACGGCGGCACCGGCCGGGACGTCGGCGCTGAGCGGCCGGTCCAGGTCGACGGTGACCGCCGCCGGGTCGAACCCGGCGATGACGCGGACCTGCCCGCCGATCGTGATCGCGTTGCCGACCTCCAGGTTGGCCACCGAGGCCAGCGTGACCTGGCGGGCGCCCGTGGCGGCGGCCACGGCGGTCGTGGTGGCGGCCGGCCGCCGCAGGAATTGGCGCGCCTCCCCGGTGACCAGTTGCAGGGTCACGCTGCCGCTGACCTTGCTGACGTCCAGGTACGGGGTGCCGGCCACGTCCTGACCGAAGTCGAGCACGACCGACGCCGGGGTCCGGCCGGCCGTCGTGGTCAGCGTGGCCGCCTGACCGTGGACACGGACCGTCCCGCGGCCCTCGACCCGGACGGGCTGGACAAGGCGGGATTCGGGTCCGAGGACATAGGACTGCCACGGCCGGACGTGGGCCGCTGCGGCGGGGTCGGCGGGTATGGCCGCGATGCCGGTGACGAGCACCAGCGCGAGAGCGAGCGTTCGGTGTCGCACGAAGGTTCCTTCCGATGTGGTCCGACCCAGCCCTTGAATCGTTTCACTGAGCCCGGACAGAGGTCCACCACGATCTCCAGGTCGTGGGTAACGTTTTCCGGATTGTTTCGCAGACTTTACGAGCAGTCGCCGAGCGGGTCAAGACATTGGCCGGCCCACATGCCGACCGCCATGGATAACGTTTCTTGTCGGGAGCTGATCAACGGAGGCGATGCCCATGACCATCGCTGTGGCGGATCGACGACCCGCACGGGCCGAGGCGACCACTTCGGCCATCCGCGTACCGGGCTGGGCCATCGGTGGCGCCACCCTGCGGCTGCGCGACAACGGCCGGCCACTCCCCGCACCCTGCTCCTCGTCTATCCCCTGCCGCACGCCGCGCTGCCACCGCCGGAGTCGACGTCCTCATGATCCGTGAAGACGGCGCCCGCCACGGCCACCTCGACCAACCGGTGGCCGGCGCACCGACGGCGCCGCCATGCACGCAGTGCGCGTTCCCGGGTAAATACACGGGGCCACTCCCTGAACGCGGATGGGAGGTCGGTCACTTCCCCTTCATTGGCGAGGTGACCCGGGCCTCCCCTCTCCATTCAATGACTGAAGCGACCTGCGCCACATGCGAAAACGGTGCAGTAAGTTGACGGACGGCAATTCTGGATTCGGGGACAAGGTTGATTCAGAAAGCAATACGGATTCATCCGTACGCTGATTCGATTCTGTTTCTCGGAGGTTACTCATGTCCATGCCGAAAATCAGCAACCGGTGGCGGGCGCTGGCCCTGACCGGTGCCGTCGCGACGTCCGTGCTGGCCATCGCGCCGACCGTGGCCTCGGCCGGCCCGGCCGTGGAGGCCGCGCCCGTGACCGCGTCGAAGCACCAGGTGAAGCCGACCGTCGTGTTGGTACACGGCGCGTGGGCCGACGCATCCGGCTGGAACGGGGTCACCGCCAAGCTTCAGGCCAAGGGCTACACCGTCATCGCCCCGGCGGTCCCGCTGCGCGGCCTCGACTTCGACAGCGACTACCTCAAGTCGTTCCTGTCCACCATCAGCGGCCCGATCGTGCTGGTCGGCCACTCGTACGGCGGCGCCGTCATCACCGACGCCGCCACCGGCAACAAGAACGTGAAGTCGCTGGTCTACATCTCCGCGTACGCCCCGGACCAGGGCGAGACGATCGCCCAGGCCGGCGCCCTGGCCGGCGGCGACAACTCGGTCCTGGTGTCGCACCTGGTCAAGCGGCCCTACCCGGGCGGCGGCTCGGACGTGGACACCACGATCGACCCGAAGTGGTTCCCGAAGCTGTTCGCGGCCGACGCCCCGCTCAGCGAGACCAAGCTGATGGCCACCCAGCAGCGGCCGCTGTCCACCGCCGCGTTCACCGGCAAGACCGGCGTTCCGGCCTGGAAGAGCATCCCCGCGTACTACATGGTCGCCCTCGACGACCAGACCATCCCGCCGGTCGCCGAGAAGGCCATGGCCGCCCGGGCCGCCACGGGCCGCACCGTGATGATCCACAGTGCGCACGCCGCGATGGTCGGGCACCCGCAGGCGGTCACCGACCTCATCCTGCGGGCCGCCCGCTCCTGACGAGCATCGAGCCGAAACCCATGCGGGCGGCCTCTCCCCCGATCGGGTGAGGGGCCGCCCGCGCCAGTGCGGCGAGCATCAGTCGCTTGACGGACGGCAGCTCCTCGCCGAGCTCCAAGAATGTTCTTGTCCGTCCGCTGCGCCCGCCGGAAAGGTCTCCCCATGTCGACCCCGCCCACCGTCGTTCTGGTCCACGGCGCGTTCGCCGACGCGTCGAGCTTCGGCAAGCTGATCCGCGAACTGCAGGCCGACGACATCAAGGTTCTCGCCCCGGCGGTGCCGAACCGGTCGCTGCTCGGCGACGCCGACTACATCGCGTCCGTGCTGGCGTCGATCGACGGGCCGGTCGTCCTGGTCGGGCACTCGTACGGCGGCGCGGTGATCACCGTGGCGGGCGCCGCGGACAACGTCAAGGCCCTGGTATACCTGTCCGGCTACGCGCTGCAGGAGGGTGAAAGCCTCGGCGAGATGCAGGGCCGGTTCCCGGACTCGGACCTCGCCCGGGCGCTGGTCTACACCCCGTTCCCGGGCGGCACCGATGTGTCGGTGGACATCGAGCGGTTCCCGGCCGTCCTCGCCCACGACATCGACCCCGAGACGGGCCGGGTGCTGGCGGTGTCGCAGCGACCGCTGGCCGGCGCGGCGTTCGAGGAGAAGGCGCCGGTGGCCGCCTGGAAGACCAAGCCGGCCTGGGGCCTGGTCTCCAGTTCGGACCGCGCCATCAACCCGGACGTGGAGCGGTTCGGTTACAAGCGGGCCGGCGCCAGGACGGTCGAGGTCGACTCGTCGCACCTGGTGATGCTCTCGCATCCCGAGCGGGCGGCCGATGTGATCCGTGAGGCGATCATCGCGGTCGGGCGGTAGCGGACCGCATCGCGATCACCGTTTCCAGCTGGTACCGGCCGCTGATGCCGGTCTTCTGGTAGACGCGGGACAGATGGGTGGCGACGGTTCGCGCCGAGATGAGGAGCTGATCAGCGATGGCCTTGTTGGCCAGTCCCTGCGCGGCCAACTCGGCCACCTGCCATTCCTGAGTCGTCAGGGTCATGCCCCGGCGGCCGCCGGCGAGCGGAGCGCCGACGGAGACCTCACGGCGGGCCACACCGGCGAGACCCAGCGCACCGATACGGTCGAAGATGTCAGCGGCGTAAGTGAGCGTGCAGCGAGCGTCGCGCGTGCTGCGGTGCCGGCGCAGCCAGATGCCGTAGTGCAGATGGGCGAAGGCGTGCTCGTACAGCCACTCGGGCCCGGCCGGATCCTCGGTTGCCCGCCGGAAATGCGCCTCGGCTGATACGTCGTCGCTCAGCAGAGCCTCACTGAGATGCAGCAGGACGCTCATCCGGGCGCTCGGCTCGGCGCCGGCGCCGAGGCGGACCTGGTCGACGATCGTACGGGCCTCGGCGAGCCGGTCGCAGCGCACGGCGGCGAGCACGAGCTCCGCGACGGACCGGGCCGACAGGTGCGGGTGCAGCGGCCGTCCGCCGAGGTCGAACATCGAGCGCAGGTAGCGGTAGCCCTCCTCGTGATCGCCGTTGTCCAGGGCTGCGAGGGCGCAGGCGCGCAGCAGCCGGACATGGGCAGCCCGGTTGCCGGTCACATCGAGGTGCTTCCACGTCTGCCGGGCGAGGCTCACGGCGAGGTCGTTCTCGCCCCGTAGGGCGTGCAGCTGGGCGCGCAGGGAGGCCAGGCTCATCTCCATCGCGGGCGTGCCACCGGGTGACCCTGGGCCGGCGTACCGAGCGGCCTGATCCCAGTCGCCGGTGTCGGTCAGGGCGTTGACCAGCGCGGGCAGCGTGCCGAGGCCGGAGGTGAGGCCGCGGCCGGTCAGATCGTTGCCGAGCGCGGCGTGCAACAGGCCGGCGGCGAGCCGGCAGCGGTCCTCGAACCAGGCGATCATGCCGGACACGGCTGCCTGGTGACGGTCTGCCGGGTCCGGCACGACCGCGGGCGGCGGCGCGCTGAGGGTGTCGCACAGCTGCCGGCCGGGATGCGTGGCGGGCTCGAGGATTTCGCGGACGAGAACGGCGACCGCGCTGTGTGGTAGCGCTTCCACAGTGGGCAGCACGGTGGCCAGTTGCGCCCGATGGTCGTCGTCGCAGCTGAGCCAGGCGATGGCGACGGCGATCATGGTCAGCTGGGTCACGGTCAGCGGGCTGGCGGTGGCGCCGGCACGCAGGGCTGCGACGACGATCCCGTACGCCTCGTGGTTTCGGCCGGCCTCGAGCATGGCCGTGGCGGCGGGGCGGGCGGTCCGCGCCAGGACGTCCGGATCGTCGGTCGAGGTTCGCACCCGGGCGTGCAGCTCAGTCACCCAGGCGGTGTCCCGCAGGTCGCGGGCGTCGGCGACGGCTTGTGCGAGTCGGCGGACGGCGTCCCGCGGAGCCGGGGAGCGTTCGGCCGCGTCCTGCATGGCCGCCGTCGCCTCGAACAGCTCTCCGCGACCGCGGAAGACCTTCGCGGCCGCCTCCAGCCGCGCCGCCACGGCTTCACCGGATCCGGGGCCGGCGACGGCGAGGTGCACGGCCTGGCGTTCCGGATGGGCGGTCAGGGCCGCCGCCAGGTCAGCGTGCGCTCGGCGCCGTACGTGAATCGGAGCGTCCCGGTATGCGGCCTCGGCCGCCAGTGGATGGGTGAAAGCGATGCCGTCGGAGGTGCGGATCACCAGGTCCGCGCGCTCGGCGGCCGCCCAGACATCGGTGTCGATGACATCGGCGGCCGCGGCCAGCAGCGCCGGATCGGCCGGCTGTGCGGTCGCGGCCGCGTAATGCAGCAGGGTGCGGGTGGCGGCGGGCAGACGCTCGATGGCGGCGCCGTATTCGTGCAGCAGCGGACCGGTGGGGTCAGCGAGCTCGACGAGCGCGGCGGGGTTCCCCCGGGACCGATGCAGGATGGCGGCCCGGGATCGTGCCGACACGGCCCGGTGCCTGCGGTCGAGGAGCTCGGCAGCGTCGGCGTCGTTCAGCGCGGGCAGCGGCAAGGTCGGGTAGGCGGAGAGTACGGCGCTCGACGGAAGCCGGGTAGCGGCCAAGACCGCGACAGGTGCCGTGGAGGCCACCCGGGTGAGGAGGGCGAGGAGCCGGTCGTCGAGGCGGTGGGCGTCGTCTGCGACCAGGAGAAGGGGCGTGGTCGCGGCGACCGAGGCCACTGTCGCTCTTACGACCGAAAGAACCTCGTCGGGACCCGGTGCCGCGGCCGGCGATCCGAGCCCGAGTACGGCCAGCGCGGGTTCGCCGATCGACGGCGGTAGCCCGTCGAGGTGGCGGTGCAGCTGCAGCAGGAGCCGGCGGGCGACGGACAGCAGCGCTCCGGCGTCGCCGATCACCTCGACGACGTGGTGCCGGTTCGCGCGGTGGGCGAAACGGACAGCGGCGGCCAGTAACGCCGACTTCCCGGTCCCCCGGCCGCCGGTCACGACCATCACCCGAGGCTCGCCCGGGGCTGACTCCAGCCAGCGGGACAGGTGGTCGATCTCGGCCGCCCGGCCGATGAGCGTGGTGTCATCCATGGTGCTGCCTCACGAGAAGGTGGCGCCGATCAGGGCGCGCAGCTGGTGGCGGCTCCCGACACCCAGCTGCGCGTAGATGCGGTAGAGGTGTGACCCCACCGTGCGCGGCGACAGGAACAGCCGCTCGGCGATCTGCGGATTGCTCAATCCGCCCGCGGCCAGGCGGGCGATCATCTGACGTTGCGCGGTCAAGCCGGCGAAGGCGGTGGTCTCCGGGTCGAGCTCGCCGGCCGCTCGCAGACCCGCCGGCACGCTGTGGTGTGCCTGTTCGGCGTGGGCCCGCGCGCCGAGGCGCAGGAACACGTCCCGGGCCGCCCGTAGATGAGGCCGGGCCTCGCGGACGCGGCGTCGGCTGCGCAGCCACAGACCCAGGTTGAGCTGCGCCTCCGCATACTCCAGGGGCCACACCAAGGCTCGCTCGGGGTCCTCGATGGCCTGCCGGAACCGGGCTTCGGCCGCGTCCGTCTCGTCGAGCAGACCGGCGGCGTGCGCCAGCAGCATGACCATGCGCGACGTCGGTGCTGGGCCGGCGGCTTCCCGGCAGCGTTGCAGAACGCGGCAGCCGGCGCCGATCCGGCCGGTCCGGGCGGCGGTGAGCGCGAGCTGCGGCAGCGAGCGGGGACCGAGGAAGTAGTGGCGCGGGTCTCCGTTGTCGTCGAACATGCTGCGGAAGTGCAGGTAGGCGGTTTCGTGGTCGCTCACGGCCAGGGCGGCCAGGCCGGCCGCTCGCTGCTGGATGCTGTCGGTCATACCCGTGCCGCACACAGGCGCCCGGCCGTCGGCGTGCGGTGCTGGACCGTCCTGGCGTAAAGCTCTCAGGGTGGCTCGGAACGCGGGCACGACGCTTTGCAGAAGCGGAATGCGCGACACCAGGCCGGCGCGCTCGACGTGGCTCAGCAGACGGTCCGCCGTCGACCACTGCCCGCTGTCGATCATCGCCAGAATGGTGGAGGGAAAAGGGGCCAGACCCGATCCCGGCGCACCGAGGCGTGAGCTCATGTCCCAGGCGGCACCGAGTTCGGTAGCCGCCCGGGCCGAGTCGTCGGCCAGGAAGGCGACGGTGCCCGCAATGATCATCTGAATGAGCTCGCCCGGCCCGGCCCCGGGCGGCTGGTGAATGACCGCCGGATCGGTGGCGGCCGGGTCGCTGACGGCCAGGACCGAGGCGCGGGCGACGTCCGTCTGAGAATCGGAAATCATGCTCTCGCCGATGGGCCCTCGGCCGCCGTGGTCGACCGTCGCCAGGAGCTCGGGCAGGCGCTCACGGTGACCGGCGGCGCCCGTGAGCAGCGCCGCGGCGGCGGCGATGACGACAGCCGTCAACCCGATCTGGCCGTCGGCCGGCCGGCGCTGGGCGGCCCGCGCGGTCACCTCGAAAGCGCGCACCGGCTGCGCCAGGTGGATCAGAGCGAAACCGGCGCCGCAGGCCGCCACGCCGCCGATGTCGGGATCGCAGGTCATGGCCGTGGCCTTCTCGTGCAGTTCGAGCGTCCACTCCGGGTAACCGCTGCGGTGTGCGGTGAAGACGGCCCGGGCGTAACGGCGTGCCGCGGTCTCGTCGCTGCCGCTGCGTTCGGCGGCGGCCTGCAGCATCCGGGTGGCGGCGAGGTAGTCGGTGCGCGCCACGGCGGTGCCGGCGACCTCCTCCAGGTGGGCGGCCACCCGTTCGTCGCGTCCGGGCGTGCATTGCACGAGGTGCTCGACCCGGCGGTACGGATCGGTGGCGGCGTCCGCCAGGTTGCGGTGCGCCCGGTCGACGTCGCCGGTCGCGCAGGCCGCACGCAGCAAAGGATGGCGGAAGCGCACCAGGCTGTTGCGTACGGTGATCAGCCCCATTCGTTCGGCCGGGGCCCAGGCGGTCAGATCGTCACTTCCGGTGGCCGCTCGGGTCATGGTGGTGATCGGCTCGGCGTCATCAGCGACGGCTGCGTGCAGCAGCAACCATCGCGTCGCCTCCGGCAGCTCCTGCACTTGCTGCGTGAACTCCACGGGCAGACGTGCGCGGTGATCGCCGAGCACGGCTATCGCGAGGGGGTTGCCGGCGGCTCGCCGCAGAACGTCGTGGCGCCGGCGGGTGTCCCGCGGCGCCCGCATGCCCGCCAGCAGCCGCGCCGCGGCGTCATCGGACAGCCGCCCGATGTCGTAGCGGGCGACGCCCAGACCGAGCCGGGCGGCCAGCGTGACATCGCGCGCACCGGCCAGCAGAACGACTCGCGCCGCCGCGGCGCTGCGCACCGAAGCGGTGAGAACCCGAAGCGACTCGGCGTCCGCCCGGTCCGCGTCGTCGACCACCACCAGAAGGGGACCGTCGCGGGTCAGCGACTCCAGCGCGAACACCAGCGCCGTCACGATCAGAGACTCGTCGGCCGCTCCGGCGCTCGACAAGGCCCGGCCCAGCGGCGGCGGCAGCGAGGTGAGCTCGATGCCGCCCTGCTCCAGCAAGCCGTCCACCAGCGCGAAGGGACCGCTGCGGGCCGGGCCGGCTCGAAGGATCCGGTAACCACGGTCACGGGCATGGCCGGCGGCGGTCTCGAGCAGCGCCGTCTTACCGATGCCCGCCTCGCCACACAGCACCGACACCGTCGGCCGGTGTGCCGCGGCGTCGACAAGCGCACGGACATCAGCCGATTCCCGCTCGCGCCCGATGATCGGGTGGCCCATTCGATTCCCTCCCCCAATGGTTGAGGGTTGAACGAAACCACGAGCCAGTGCGCGATCAGTGCATGCGACGTGTACGCGACGGTCAGCGGCCCTCGAGCTCGGCCAGCACCGCGTCCGCCTTCTCCTGGTAGCGGTCGAACTCCGCCTGCCCGACGTACTCGACGTACGCGTCGGCCGACGTTCCGACGAGCTGCTGATACGCGGCGACGGCACTCCGGGCGCCGACGGGATCACCGCATCGCAGACGAGCCTCGGCGAGTAGGGCGAGCAGGGGCAGATGTATGAGCGTGTCCTGCGGCAGCGTGTGCTGCAGGGCGACCTCGGCCATCTCGACAGCGGTGCCGTAGTCGCCGAGCTGCGAGGTCAGGTCGGCCAGCCGCGCGGCGAGCATGCCCTGATCCTCGCGGGTGCCCACGGTCAGGCTGAGCTGGAAGGCTTCCCGGGACGGGGCCTCGGCCGCCACGATGTCGCCCGCCTCGTCGAGGCGCTGTGCCAGGGCTACCAGCGCGAACATCAGCACGATGGGCTCCCCGCAGCTTCGGCCCAGTTCGACCGCGCGGTACGCGTGACGCAGTCGCGACCCGTCGTCGTGCAGCGACGGGATCTCGCTGAGGCTGCGGTGCAGCTGGGCCTGCCCCGCCAGATCGCCGGCACGCTCGGCGATGGACAGGGCTTCTTCGAGGAAGCGGTATGCCCGCCCCGGATCCGTCCCCCGGACGGCAATGGACGCCTCCCGGAGCAGCGTGGCGTGCAGGCCCGGCTCGGCCCCGGCGCCGGCGGCGTCCAGCACCCGCAGTGTCTGGTCGCGCGAGGCCGACAGCGGCTCGAGGATCTGCCCTCGGATCGGCCGCAGGTCGACGATCATCAGGGCCGCTTCGCGCCACCAGCCTCGTGCGTGGGCGAGGTCGATGGCGCCGGCCAGCGCGGCCCGTTCCCGCACGTACCATTCGGCAGCCTCGGCGAAGGAGGTGAACGTCGCCGGAACGACCCCGGCCGGCGGTGGGCCGAGCGTGGCGGCCGGTGGCCGGCGGGTGGTCAGGTAGGCGTTGTGCGCGCTGTGCGTGTAGTGGTCGACCAGGCGCCGCTCGGCCCGCATGCGCTCGTCGCCGGTGAGCAGCTCGCCGGCGTACGCGTGCAGCAGATCATGGACGGTGTACCGGCCTGCGCCCAGCTCGGTCAGCATGTTGGTGACCGTGAGCTCGGCGAGCGTACGGCGGGTGCCGGCCTCGTCCAGCCCGGCGACGCTGGCGGCCGAGTCAGCGGCGAAGTCGGCGCCGCTGTGCACGGCGAGATGCCGGAACATGCGGGCCGCCGGAGCTGTCAGCGTGGCGTAGGACCAGGACAGCGCGGACCGCAGATCGTCGGCCGGCTCGCCGGTGGCCAGCGCGTCGAGGCGGCGGCGGTCCAGCTCCGCTGCCACATCGGCCAGCTTCGCCGCGGCGTTGACGGCCAGGCGGGCCGCCGCTACCGACAGCGCGAGCGGCAGACCGGCACACAGGCGGATGATCTCGTCCGTGGCCGCGGGCTCGTCCGCGAGACGGGACGGGCCCAGCCGCCGGTTGAGCAGCTGACGCGATGCCGCGGCGCCGAGCCGGCCGACCGGAACCGGCCGGGCCGCCTCGCGCGCCACCAGGCCGGTCAACTGGTTGCGACTGGTCACGATGACCCGGCAGCCGGCCGAGCCGGGCAGCAGGGGGCGGACCTGCTCGGAGTCACGCGCGTTGTCGAGCAGCACGATCATTTTCCGGTCGGCCACGGCCGAACGGAACCGCGCCGAACGGGCGTCGAGGCTGTCGCCGACCGAGGCCGGGTCGACACCGACCGATTCCAGCAGCGTGGTCAGCGCTTCCAGTGGCGGTGTCGGCCGTCCGGCCGGGTCGAAACCGCGCAGGTTGAGGTAGAGCTGCCCATCCGGGTAGTCCGGCGCCAGCCGGTGTGCCCAGTCGATGGCCAGGGAGGTCTTGCCCGTGCCGCCCATGCCGATCAGCGCCACGATCGGGCTGTCCCCGTCGTCGAGAGCCCGGCTCAGGTCCTCGCGTGCGGTGAAACCGGGCAGGCGTGGCGGGAGCTGGGCCGGACGGTGCGGGTCGGCGCTCGCCGGATCGGCCAGCGCCGCCAAGTGCGCGGCCCGCAGCTCCGGGCCCGGGTCGACGCCCAGCTCCTCGGCGAGCCGCCGGCGCACCTGCTCGAACAGCACGAGAGCCTCGGCCCGGCGGCCGACCACCGTGAGCAGGCGGATCAAACGCGCCTGCAGCGGCTCGTGCAGCGGGTTCCCCGCGGCGTACTGCTCCAACAGGGGGAGATAATCCCGGGCCCGCGGGTTGCCGATCGCCAGGTCGGCCGCATCCACCGCCATCTGGGCCCGGGCCGCGCGCACCGCCACGAAGGCAGGACGCTCGAGCAGGTCCTCCGGCAGGCCCGCGAACGGCGGGTCGACCGCGAGCCGCAACAGCCGCTCGAACCGGCGCTGGTCATCGCCGCCGGAGGCGGTCAGCTCGAAAAAGGTCATCAGGTCGCAGGCACGGCTGTCCATGATCAGGCGGTAGCCGTCGCCCACCGGCAGAACCCACCGGCCCGCCGCCCGGATGGGCAGCTCCGGCTCGAAGAGGCGCCGGATCTGCCCGATCAGCCGGTGCAGCTGGTTCGGCGCGCTGGGCGACGGCTCCTCGCCCCAGACCGTGTCGATCAGCTCGGCCAGCCCGACCGCCGAGCCGCGGGCGGCCAGCAATGTCGCCAGCACCATGCGCCGACGCACCGAACCGAGGTCGACCTCGTCGCCGTCGCGCCAGACCCGCAGGCCGCCGAAGACCACGACGCGCACGGCCGGATCACCCACGACGATCCCCGAGTGATCTCATCGCCGCACCGTCATGGCCCAACCTTGCCTCGCCGGAACCGCCAGGCAGCACGTACGACTGGCGGACATGCATCACACCATGGCGCGAGATGCCGGTTCGTCACCTTTCGCCGAGAGGTACGCGATCGGCGTCACAGCCCACCCGGCGGTTCGTAAGTAAGTCGACCGACGGCAGCGTCTCACGCCCCACTGACGATGGACACGTCAACTCCTCGAAAGGAAACACCATGTCTTCCATCGTTCTGGTCCACGGCGCTTTCGCTGACTCGGCCTCGTGGGCGCCGGTCACCCGCGAACTGCTCGACCGCGGGCATCAGGTGTTCGTCCCGCCGGTCTACAACCGCAGCCTGGCCGAGGACGCCGCCTCGGTGAAGGCGTTCGTCGAGGCCATCGACGGCCCGGTCGTGTTGGCCGGCCACTCCTACGGTGGTGCGGTCATCACCGTTGCCGGTGTCGCCGCCAACGTCGCCGCGCTGGTCTACGTCTCCGGTTACGCCCTCGAGGAGGGCGAGAGCCTCGGCCAGCTGCAGGGCGGGTTCCCCGACTCCGAGCTCACCGCGAACCTCGTCTACACCCCGTACCCGGTCGCCGGCGGACAGCCCGGCACCGACGTCTCGGTGAAGATCGACGCGTTCCCGCGGGTGTTCGCCGCCGGCGTCGACCCGAAGGTCGCCGAGGTCCTCGCGGTCTCCCAGCGCCCGCTGTCCGCGGCGGCGTTCTCCGAGCCGGCCTCGGTCGCCGCCTGGAAGACCAAGCCGGCGTGGGGCATCGTCTCGTCCGCCGACCACACCATCAACCCCGACGTCGAGCGCTTCGGCTACAAGCGGGCCGGCCTGCGCGAGGTCGTCGAGATCGACGCCCCGCACCTGGTCATGCACCACAACCCGGCGCAGGTCGCCGACCTCATCGAGACCGCCGCCCGCGCCACCGCCTGACCTTCCAGGAGCTCGTCATGACCGCGAATCCGAAGAACTACGCGCTCGAACCCGGCCGCTCTGGCCTTCGCCCAGGCGACCGACACCCCGCCCTTCCTGGCCGAGCTCGGCCCCGAACAGGGCCACAAGGTCGTCGACTCGGTGCAGCGGGCCACCAGCGACGACCTCACCAGCCTGCCCCGGCCCTGATCATCACCGGCGAATGCGACGTCCTGCGCGACGAGGGCGAGGCATACGCGGCCAAGCTACGCGCCGCCGGGGTAACCGTCACCGCCGTCCGCTACGGCGGCATCATCCACGACTTCGTGATGGTCAACAGCATGCACGACACCCCCCAGGCCAAGGCCGCCGTGGCCCAGGCCGTGGCCCACCTCTGCCCGGTGCTCGCGGCATAGGCTGCATGGGAAGGGCCTGAGCCGCGGAGAGGCGGGTCAGGCCCTTCGCGCTGGCCACCTTGCCGACACCATGACGGTCCCGAGTACGTCGTCGAGCTGCTGTCAGACGTGCCGGACGTCCCGCTCGGCACGGTCGCATGCGCGACGGGCGCGATCGAGCGCGGCGGTCGCCGCGGGCAGCTCGGCCTGAGCAGCCCGACGGCGACCATCCGGATCACCGGGGGCTGAGGGACGCCTCCGCGAACTCCGTGTTGTGGATGTCGGCTGGGATCGGGCCACAGGGCTCCTCGGGTCACGGTGCGGTGGGGCGACCGCCGAAGTGCGGCGCGGATCAGGCATCGAGATATCTGAGCACCGCCAAGACCCGCCGGTTGTCGTCATCGGACGGTGGCATGCCCAGCTTGCTGAAGATGTTGTTGATGTACTTGCTGACCACCTTCTCGGTGATGAACAGCTGGGCCGCGATGGCCGCGTTGGACCGGCCCTCGGCGATGTGCTTCAGGACCTCGCGCTCGCGCCGGGTCAGGCCGGCCAGCGGTTCCCGGCGCGCCAGGAGCTGGGTGACGACCTCCGGGTCGAGGGCGGTTCCCCCGGCGGCGACCTGCTCGACGGCCCGGATGAACTCCTCGACGTCGGAGACGCGCTCCTTGAGCAGGTAACCGATCCCCCGGCCGCTGTCGGAGAGCAGCTCACGGGCGTACAGCGGCTCGACGTGCTGGGAGAGCACCAGCACCGGGAGCCCGGGAACGGCGGCGCGGGCGGCGATGGCCGCTTTCAGCCCTTCGTCGGTGTGCGTGGGTGGAAGCCGTACGTCGATGACGGCCACGTCCGGTCGATGGCGCAGCAGGGCGGGAAGCAGATCCGGTCCGTTGTCGACCGCCTCCACCACCTCGAACTCGAAGGCCTTGAACAGGCGGATGAGCCCGTCCCGGAGCAGCGTCAGATCTTCGGCGATGACAACGCGCACGGCACCTCCAAGGTCATGACGGTCGGGCCGGCCGGCGGCGACGAGATCATCATCGTGCCGTCGAACGCTTCCAGCCGGCGTTCGATGCCGTCCAGGCCGGTGCCGCGGGTGGCGTCGGCTCCGCCGATCCCGTCGTCGCCGACCTCGACGACCAGCCGGTCCTCGGCGTGCCGAAGGCACACCCAGGCCGAGCCGGCCCGGCTGTGCCGGCTGAGATTGGCCAGCGCCTCGGCCACCGCGAAGTAGACCGCCGACTCGATCGGCGTCTCCAGCCGGCCCGGCAGGTGCGAGGTCACCTCGACCGGTATCGGCAGATGCAGCGCGAGGGCCTGCACGGCCCCCTCCAGCCCGCGCTCGGCGAGCACCGGCGGGTGGATGCCCCGGACGAGATGACGCAGATCGACCAGCGCGGCCGTACTGGACGCGCGCGCCTCGGCCAGGAGCTCGAGCGCCGCGGCCGGGTCTCGCCGGACCAGGCGTTCGGCGAGCCCGATCGTCATGCCCACCGAGACCATCCGCGCCTGGGCGCCGTCATGCAGATCCCGCTCGATGCGGCGCAGCTCGGCGGCCTGCGCATCGATGGCGCCGGCCCTGGTCGTGGTCAGGTGCGTGACCCGCAGGCGCAACTCGGCGGCCGAGGTCGGCCCGAGCAAGAGCCGGGCGAACAGGAGGTCGGTCCGGCGCAGCAGCGGGGCCACAGCCAGCCCGGCGGCGGCGAGGACCAGGCCCTGCGGGAGCGCGAGCCAAGCTTCACCAAGGTTCGCGGTCGGCCAGAACAGGCCGTAGCCGAACCACACCCCGCTCAGGAACAGCCACAAGGGCAGCAGGACAACCCCGGCCAGGCCGTACGCCGGTACCAGCACCGTGATGACGCCGAGCGTCACCCCGACCACCGCCCCCGGGAGCAACCAGGCCATGTCACGCCAGGTGGCCGGGTCGGTGATGATCCACCGCAGCCATCGGCGGGTACCGAGCTCGGCCCGGTCCGGTGGCGGCCGGTACGGGCGGGTGATCGGCACACCCGCGAGCGCGCCGAGGCGCCGTTCCAGGCCGGCCCGCCACCGCACGACCACGGTGGTCACGTGGAGCAGGTCGGTTCCGAGCACCGGCACCGGGCTGAGCACCAGGCCGCACACCCACAGGGCGAACACGGGCACGTTGAGCAACCCGAGACCGATCGCGAAGACGCCGTGCCCGGTCGCGCGAAGGCCACTCAGCAGACGGTCCGCGAAGTCCATGACACCATCATCGCGCGCGCCGCAGGGGTGCCAGCACCCCCACGGCGCTGGGGTCTGCCACTCCTGATCTTCCGAGCCGCCGCCACCACACTGGGACAATGACGGCAACCACGCTCCGGCGCCCCTCGACGACCGGCAGCGACTTCGCGGAGCTCAACCGCCGGGTCAACGCGCTCGGCCTGATGCGGCGCCGGCCCGCCTACTACGCCTTGCGGCTCACGCTCGTCGGCCTGCTGGCCGCCGGCGGATGGACCGCCTTCTTCCTCGTCGGCTCCTCCTGGTGGACCCTCGCCGTCGCGGCGGTGCTGGCCGTGGCCTTCGCCCAGCTGGCGCTGGTCGCCCACGATCTGGCCCACCGGCAGGTGTTCCGCACCAAGGGCCCCAGCGCGATCGCCGGCCGCATCGCCGGCAACCTCGGCGTCGGCATGAGCTACGGCTGGTGGATGGACAAACACACCCGTCACCACAACAACCCGAACCACGACGACCTCGACCCGGACGTGGCGCCCGAGGTCCTCATCTGGGCCACGAAATCAGCCGTGGGCCGCCGCGGACTGGCCGCCTTCGTCACCCGCCATCAGGCCGGCCTGTTCTTCCCGCTGCTGACACTGCTCGGCCTCGACCTGAAGATCTCCAGCATCAAGGCTCTACGGGCCGGCGCGGTCAAGCGGCCGGGCTTGGAGGTCGGGCTGCTCCTGGTCCACGCCGCCGCCTACTTCACGGCGTTGGTCCTCGTCCTGTCGCCGCTGCAGGCGCTGGCGTTCCTGCTGGTGCACCAGGCTTTGTTCGGTGTCTATCTGGGCATGACCTTCGCGCCCAACCACAAGGGGATGCCGCATCCCACCGGTGACGAGGACTACTTGCGCAAGCAGGTGCTGACGTCCCGAAACGTGCGCGGCGGCTGGTTCGTCGACGTCGCCCTGGGCGGCCTCAACTACCAGATCGAACACCACCTGTTCCCGGCCATGCCCAGCGCCAACCTGCGCAAAGTGCAGCCGATCGTCCAGCGGTACTGCGCCGAGATCGGGGTGCCCTACGAGCAGACCGGCCTGATCGAGTCGTATCGGCAGGCCCTGCGGCACCTGCACGAGGTCGGAGCACCACTGCGAGCCGCCCGCTGACACAGTCACGTCACGGCGGCCCACACCACCTTGCCGTCCGGTGCCGGCACCGCGCCCCAGGCGGCAGCCGTCGCGTGCACCAATTGCAGGCCCCGTCCCCGTTCGGCGAGCGGGGCCGACCGGCCGGCGACCGTCAGGTCGTTCGCAACCGGGAACTCGCTGACGCAGTCGTGGACCACCACATAAAGTCGCGCGTCGTGGCACCACGTGGTGACGACGAAGTCGGTGCGGGCGTGTTCCACCGCGTTGGCGGCCAGCTCGGAGGCGATCAGCGACATGTCCGGCAGCAACTTGGACCGGTTCCAGTCGTGGCAGGCCCGCGTGACCAGCGAGCGTGCGTCCTTGACCGAGGAGGGCCGGGGCGTCAGCCAGACCTGCCGGCTGTCGGCCCGGGCCCTCCGCGCGGCGGCGGCGCGGGCCTCGGGCACGGTGGCGTGGACGCGGGGTTGCGGTCCTTGCCGGAACCGGAGACGCCGGCCCAGCGCGGTGGCTTCGGCGATGCTGAACAGCACCGGCACCGGCACGGGCTCGAACCGGGCCGCCCGCCACCAGGACAGCCAGAACGACAGGCTCGCACCGTCGGGATCGGTCAGATCGTGCAGTCCGACGATGATGGTGGTCACCGGACCCGCCAGGCACATGCGCAGCGCGGCGGCGACCTGGTCGGCCAGATCGGGCGTCCATCGGCCGTGCACCGCCATCTCGACCATCGTCATGCCGGCGTCACAGGCCACGGCCACGCCTGGGCGGCGGCCTTCGGCGGCCGGGGTGAGCAGATAGGGCGGCTCGATCGGCGGCTTCTGTTCTCCGCCCTGCGTGACTGTCACCGTGCGGCAGCGACTCGGACGGCGGGGCCACCCGGCCGTTTCGGGAACGACGTTCTCGGAGAAGGGTCGAGGATCACCACAGCTACTCCCTGGCTTCACAGTCGCACTTGGTGCGCCACCGGGGACTGGGGCAGCCGGCCGGGAAAGACCTCCCGGCACACCAACGCTAGCGCAGGTGTCCGGCGTCCGACCCTCCCCGAAAGTGTAGAGGCCGCCCGTGTTTCCGACAGATCCGCGCCGGCGACCGCGCTCACTCCAGCGTGGCCCACACGACCTTGCCACCCCGGGTCGGCATGGCTCCCCAGGCGGCGGCGATCCGGTCCACCATCACCAAGCCACGGCCGCCCGGCGACGCTGCCGGCCCGGGCGGATCCGGCCGGCGCAGACGCGGGAACTGCGGGGCGCCGTCCTGAACCGCCACGTGTAACCGGCGGGCCTGGCGGGACACCGTGACGACGAAGTCCGTGCGAGCGTGCTCGACCGCGTTGGTGGCCAACTCGGACATTGTCAGCGCGGTGTCCTGCACCAGATGGTGCAGGTTCCACGCGTTGCAGGCCTGCCGCGCCAGGTCCCGGGCGGCGCGTATGCAATGCGGTCGCGACGCCAGCCGGGCCTGGAGCCGGTCGGCTTGCGACACCTGCGCGGCGACGGCCGGACGGGCCTGCGCCGGGACGGCGAACAGTTGCGGTCCCTCGGCGGCACGCAGCCGCCGGCCCAGCGCGCTCGCGCCGGGCACGCAGAGCACGAGGTCGACCGGCGAGGTGTCGAATCGGGCCCGGCGCCACGCCGCCATCCAGAACGGCATGCTCAATCCCAGCGGATCCTCGAGATCATGCAGGTCGATGATGGCGGTGACTGATGGGCCGGCCAGACAGAGCCGCAGGCAGGTCGCGATCTGGTCGCCGAAGCGCGTAGACCATTCGCCGTGCACGGCCATCTCGACCACCGCGGTGGTGGCATCGCCGGTGACGGCCACCGCCACCCCACGACGATCGGTCAGGGTGGTGAGCAGATAGGGCTTCGTCAACGGAGCGGCGCGGGCGCCGTCTCCCGTGATGACCGAAGCCAACCGGCCACGATCGACTTTCACGGAATCCGGCGGAACCGGATGGTTGTCTTCAGGCACGGCTGCTCCCGACACGCTGTCAGCATGGGTGCACTGCCGAGGACTGGAGCAGCCGGCGAGAAGGAATGCCTCGCTTCGTCCCAACCTACCTCAACCGGCCGGTGATGGACGATCGCCACCAGGTCGGCTTTCGGCACGAAGCGCGGCTGCGCCGCCCGGCGGCCTACGGCCGGTCCCGCGAACGGTGGCAGTGCCGTCGGCCATCGCCCGGGCCATCTGTCTGCCGCGCGGCGACAGCGGCCCGTGGTCGCGGCGGAACAGGTTGAGCACCCCGATCACCTGGGCGCCGTGACGCATCGGGACGGCGTGCGCCCCTGGTAGCCGGCGGTCCGCGCGGACCGGTCGAAATGAGGCCGGGGCGGCACGGCGGCGTCCGGGACGGGATGTCACGTCGGTGGAGGCGATCAGTTCGGGGTCGCCGTCGGCGCCGGCGCCGATGACCCCGGCTCCGTCGGCGTCGGTCAGCTCCAGGCAGTGGCCGGCCAGCCGGCCGCTGACGCCGGTCACCTCGAAGTCCTCGGCGAGCGTGTCCGCCAGCACGACGAAGACCTCCCCGACCCGTTGCGCGGGCATCGGCCGTTCGCCGAGCCCAGCCGGGCCGGTCATTCGCTCGAGGTGGATTCGATGCGCAGCCGGCCGTCCAGGACGTCGTCGGCGACGCTGAGCAGCGGCCGGTCCTGGGCGAACGCGTGCGCCCGCAACCGGTGCAGCGCGGCGGCCGCGCCGGCCCCGGTCTGACCCATCACCATGCCGGTGGCCCGCTGGACGCGGGCCGAGGCGGCCGGCACCGCCGCCCCGGCGTGGTCCGGGCCACCGGCGTCCGGTCCGGCGTCCTCGACGAGCAGCACCGCCACCGCGGCGGCGTAGGTGGTGGCGCGGTCCTGGTCGTCACGGGCCAGAGGGCCGGCACTGGCCCGGCACATGTCCAGCACCGCCACCGGCGTCCCGCCCACGAACACCGGGAAGGCGAACATCGCCGCGACGCCACCCTGCCGCGCCTGCGCCGAGAAGGCCGGCCACCGTACGGTCGCCTCGGCGCCGGCCAGGTCCTCGACCAGCACCGGCGTGCGGGAACGCACCGAATCGAGACAGGGTCCCTGGTCGAGGCTGATCTGGAGGTCCTCGACCAGGTCGATCAGCGGCCCGTCGGCGCTCAGCACGAACCGTCGTGCCGAGCCGGTGAACAAGGTCAGGCCCACCCCGGAGATCGCGTCGAGCGAGGCGCGGCAATGCGCGCAGACCGTGGCAACGCCACCGGCCGCCCGCAGAACCGACGCCAGCTCCCCCGGGCTCTCCGGCGGCAGACCATGGGCGAAACGGCCGGTCACGACAGCCACCGCCACGGGGATTTCGGTCTCGGCCGGGGGCAAACGCATGGCAGGCTCATCAGAGCCTCCGATCAAGCGGGAGTGCACGGCACCCGTCCCGGCTCGGAGGCAATAGTCGGCGTGCTGGTCGAGAACGACCAAGTCACCCGAACGAGTCCATCGGCCGTAAGGCTACACCGGCGAAACGGTGCGTGCGAATGCCACGATGCCCGACCGGCGAACCCGCCGCCGCCGGTCGGACCCGGGTAGCGTCACCACATGGCAACCACAGTGCTGCGCGTACGGCTCATCGGCGGCGATCGCATGGACCTCACCTACGACGATCCCGCGATCTCCGATCAGGACGCGCTGCTGGATCACATCATCGCGACCCTGGCCCAGGACGCCGGGGCATTGCGGACGAGACACGGCGAACGGCTCGTCGTGCTCTATGGACGAGGCGTCGCCGCGATCGAGGTCGCGCCGCGCGGCGCCGTCGTCTGAGCAGAGCTCGCCGGCCCCTCGTATTCAGCGGGAACGCGCGACGCCGGAGGCCGGCGTGAGCTCCTGCCAGCCGGGCTCCGACCCACGCCACGCACCGGCGACGATCATGGCCGAGCTGCCGCTCGGGCACTCCTGCACGCGGTGACGTCCCGCCAGCCCGCCGATCTGCACCATCACGTCCCACTGGCGCCCGTCGCTGCGAATGTAGACATCACGACGAAAGCGCGCCGTCTTGCTGCCGTTCCACCAGTGCCGTTGGACCATCACCACGTCACCGTACGCGCCGGCCCGCGACCATTGCCGTCCACAGCGGACACCATCGATCCGTCGGCCCGGCCGTCAGCCATGTTCGATGCCGGTCAGCAATTCGGGCGAGCGCCGCGTGTCGGCGCCGTCCGCGGCGGCGGCCAAGGCCACGTCGGCCGATGCCCGCGTGGCGTCCGGCGGCACCACGAGAAGGTCGAAGCGGTCGTCCCCGAAGTCGGTCATGACGGTGATCAGCCCGGCCGGCTGGGAGGTGAACCAACCGAGCCGCACCGCCCGGCCGCCCGCGTCGGCTCGCCGCGGGTGGGGCCTGTCCCACTCGGCGCTGTTGATCAGCACGTGCGTGATCTCGCCACGCAATCCGGTCAGGGCTTCCATCAGACGGGGAAGTTCGGACACCACATCCGTCGAGCGAGGCCACCAGGCCCCGTCGAGGACGGTGGTCCGGGAAGGATGTGGGTCCAACTGCAGGCGTACGGCGTCATTGGGCGCGGAAAGAGTGGTCGGTGCCATGATGGCTACCTCTCGATTGCCGGCCTCCGCACCACCGCAAGTAGGCGCCGAATGCGCTCGTCGGTGATCGTGGAGAGGCCGTTGGTCACCACTCTACGCGCCGTGCCGGCGAACACGCGTACAGTGGGGGTGGCGGTGCCGGCACGACATCTCCGGCGTCCTCGCCGTCTTCTTTGAGTCAATCTCCCTCAGTGCCGTCGACCACCGGGCCGAGGCGATGCGACTGCTCCGCCACCCGTTCGCGGTCCGCGCCGAACCGGCCACCGGCCCCGTCCGCTGAGCGGTCACCCGGCAGCGACGCGACGGATCATTCGCGGGACACGCTGAATGCCATCACAGCGACGTCGTCGTCGACCTCATCGAAGCCGGCGAGCAGGCCGGTGAGGGCGCGAACGGCGGCGGCGGCCTCGGTGGGACCTCGGCTCTCGATGAAATCCCGCAGCGCGTCATCGCCGAAGCGCTCGCCGTGCGGCGCTGTGCGCGCCTCGGTCAGCCCGTCGCTGTAGAGGATGAGGGTGTCACCCGGGTCCAGCCGGATCGTGCGGGCCGCGACCCGCGGCTCGGCCAGAATGCCGATCAGTGTGCCGCCGTCGGTGCTCTGATAGTCGGTGGCGCCGTTCGCCCGGATCAGGAGGGCGGGTGGATGCCCGCCGGCGGCGATCGAAGCGGTGTACCCCGTCCCCTCCCTCTCCAGCACGCCGAAGATGACGGTGCAGTGCCGGTGTCCCCGGTTGCGATAGTCCTGATAGAGCACGGCATTGAGATTCGCCAGCACCGCGGCCGGTTCCGGGTCGTAGACGGCGGCGGCTCGCAGCGTGTAGCGGGCGGCGGCGGTGACCGCCGCGGCGCCGATGCCCTTGCCGCGCACGTCGCCGAGGAAGAAACCCCACCGGTGACCGCCCAGCGGGAACAGGTCGTAGAAGTCGCCGCCGACCTCGTCGGGCGACGCCATGTGGTAGAGGGCAGCGGTCGCCATGCCCGGCGGAACGGCCAGCGTGGCCGGCAGCAGGCTGCGCTGCAGTCCGGTCACCAGCAGGCGCAGCCGTTCCCGGTCCTGATCGGCGCTCTGCCGTGCCCTTAGCAGTTCGGTCTCGTAGGCGCGCCGTTCACGGGCGTCGAAGACGGTCGTCCGGATCAGCACGGGCTCACCATCACCGCCGGTCTTGACGGCGGAAGTGACCAGAACCGGCAACGACGCCCCCTCGACGGTGCGCAGTTCCAGCGCGACCCCACCGATCTGGCCCTGCATCCGCAGCAACGGCGCGAAGTGCGTCTCGTGGTAGAGGCGGCTGCCGGTCGCCAGCAGATCGACGAAACGACAGTGGCCGACCAGCTCTTCGCGGGATCGACCGAGCCAGTCGAGCAGGGTGACGTTGACCTTGGCGATCGTCCCGTCCAGCAGAGTGGAGAGGAACCCGCACGGCGCGTTGTCGTAAAGGTCGTCGATGTCGTCCTCCAGCAGCGCCGGGAACATGACCTCCTCCACCGGCCGGTTGTCAGGGCGCCGCCGGGCGGGCTCGCTCATGATCCTCCGACGCGAGCAATGGGCGGTTGGTGTCGCGTCATTGTGTGATCGTCGCACTGACCGGGCCGCAGGTCGACCGGCGGCACCGTGGTTCACCGGCGGGTCGGCCGGTCCGGAAGCAACCGCTCCTCATGATCCAGCTCGCGTTCCAGGACGCGCAGGCTCTCGTCGGGCAACCACCCGGCATCACGCCAGCGCAGGAACTCGTCCCGCTGGGCGTCGAGGGCCACCCGCCGGACGTGCAACGCCGCCTCGTACCGCGGCGAGACCGGCGGAGCAGTCGAATCGTCATTCTCGCGGAGCAGCACGATCCGGTCACGATAACGGCTCAGCCGTGCTCGGAGCTGCTGGCGCATCGTCTCGATCACCGGGGCGCTGATGTCGTCGTGCTCCTGCTCCTCCAGGTCGTCGAGCGCGGCGAGGGCGGCCTCGGCCGACGCCGACCGGGCCTCGTTGCGCAGGCGGGCCTGATCGTTGGCGTCGGCGCGCATCCCGAGCCGGCGGACGATCGGCGCGAACGTGAGGCCCTGACCGACCAGGGTGACGAGCACGACGACGAATGCGCAGAAGACCAGCAGGTTCCGAGCCGGGAACGGGGACCCGGTCTCCGTGACCAGCGGCAGCGTGAAGATCGCAGCGAGGCTGATCACGCCGCGCGTTCCGGCCCAGGAGAGGACGACGACATCCCGCCCGGTCCACCGTGCCGGCCGCCCCTCGGCCATGCCGGCCCCGCTCCGGCGGGCGCGCAGCGCGCCGGGCCATACCAGGGTCAGCGCCAGCCACAGCGGCCTCAGCAGCAGGACGACGCCTACCGTGATCGACACCGCGACGACGACGGTGCCGGTGTCGTACGCCGAGAGCCCATGCAGGATCTCCGGCAGCTGTTGACCGATCAGCAGGAACACCAGGCCCTCGAGCAGGAAGTCGATCAGCCGCCAGACCGCGCTCGTCTGCAGCCGGCCCGCGCCCGAGGCGGATCGTGGCGTGTGGTGCCCGACGATCAGCCCGGCGACGACCACCGCCAGCACGCCGGAGACATGGATCCGCTCGCCGAGAAGGTACGCGCCGAACGGTGTGGCCAGCGAGACCGCGTTCGCCAGCATCGGATCCCCGCTGAGGGGACGCGACAGCAGGCGCACGGCGAAGGCGACCACCACCCCCACGGCGGCTCCGCCCGCGGCGACGAGCAGGAACTGCGCGAACGCGGCCGGCGCGGAGAACCCGTCACCGGTCGCCGCGGCCACCGCGACGCTGAGGATGGTGAGAGCGGTGGCATCGTTGAGCAGGCCCTCACCCTGGATCAGCGTGATGATCCGGGGCGGCAACCCGACCCGGCGCCCGACCGCCAGCGCCGCCACCGGATCCGGCGGCGCGACCGCCGCGCCCACGGCGATCCCGGCGGCCAGCGTCGCTCCGGTGACGAACCAGGCGAAGCCCAGGCCGATCAGCAGGGCGGTGAGAAGGACCAGAACCACCGACAGGCTCACCACCGTCCGCAGGTTGCGGCGGATCGCCAGCATCGACGAGTCCAGGGCGGCGCTGTACAGCAGCGGCGGCAGGACGAAGGTCAGAATGAGGTGTGGATCGAGGGCGACGTTGGGGCCGGGCAACAGGGCGTACCCGATGCCGATGATCGGCAGCAACGCGGCGGCCGGCAGCCCCGTACGGCTCGCCACCCATCGCACCACGGCGACCACGACGACAGCGGCAAGAGCAAAGACCAGAACCGACTCGGCATCCACCGGCTCATCCTTGCCGACTGCCCTCGGCCCTCAAGCGGCTACGCCGGACCCGGCAGTCAACGGGTACCGCGGCTCAGCGCGGCCCAGACCACCTTGCCCGTGGGCAGCGCCGTCGAGCCCCAGGCGGCCGAGACCGCGTCCACCAGGTGCAGGCCGCGTCCGCTGTCACCGGGAGGCCGGGCCACCGCCGGCCGGCCGGACCCGTCGAAGACAGCAATGCGTACATGGCAGGGACGCAGCCGGACCTGCATCGTCATCATCGTGTGGGCATGCATCGCCGCGTTGGTCACGAGCTCACTGGCCACCAGGGCCGCCGGCCCGACCAGGTCGGGCTCGTCCCACCGTAGGCACGCCTCGGTGACCACGCCGCGGGCCTGGCGGGCGGCCCTGGTGACCGGAAGCAGATCCTCGGTCATCGCCGGCGCGTCGGCCAGCAGAGCCGCCCGTCCCGCTGCCACGCTGTCGAACACCAGCCTCGGGTCCAGGCCGTTGGCGCACAGAAGCCGCATCACCTCGACGGCAGGAGCGCACACCACCACCAGCACCTCCGGATGAGACAGGGCCCGTGCCACCAGCCCCGCGAATACCAGGACCGCATCATCGTCGGCCACCGCCAAGCCGGACAGATCGACCAGCAGCCCACCCGCATTCCGGTGGGGCATTCCGATGGTGCCCCCCTGCAGCATCTCGCTCGACGCCGTGGTCAGCGTCCCCTCCACCACCAGGGTCGCCAGCCCGCCCCGGACGGTGTGAGACCAGGTCAATGGGACTTCGCCGAGATTCGCCACCGTACGCCTCCTCCGCAGGATCACCTGTGCGGAGTCACAAGCTGACGCCAAGCCGACGCCCCAGCTCGATCTCAGGCGCCTCCGAGACCTCCGGGTGCCCAAGACGATCCATCACAAACGTCCCCGGCCGGCTCCATCGAGCCGGTGAGGCGACCCGCGCGACGACACGGCAGGAGTTCCCGGCGTAATGTGACGCCTACGGTTGGACTATCGGACATGCCTGCCCTGGCCCTCGGCGGTTCCCCGAGTCAGGGAAAGGTGCAGCCATGACAAGCCACCCACGTCGTAGCGAACCGTATCGTGGCTCCCGTGGATGAGCGCGCCCTCCGGGTGGCTCGCCTGATCGCGGACGAGCCGTCGAGGCCCGGCGACCACCACGGCGTCGCGGGGAACCTACGCCGGTTGTGCAGCGCCGCCGGACGCGCCCTGTCCGCCTCCGGCGCCGGGCTCAGCGTGGTGGTCGGAGACCGGATGCGGGGCGTCGCCGCGGTGTCCGAGCCGGCCTATGAGCCGGTCGAGGAGTTGCAGTTCACGTTGGGTGAAGGCCCGTGCCTGGACGCGTTCGCCACCCGCCGGCCCGTGCTCGTCCCCGATCTCTCGGCCGCGGCGATGTGGCGATGGCCGGGCTACGCGACCGCGCTGCACGGCAAAGGCATCCGGGCGGTGTTCGCGTTCCCGTTGCAGATCGGCGCGGCCCGGCTGGGCGCGTTCGACGTCTTCCGCGACGAGCCCGGGCCTCTGACCGCCGACGAGTTCCGGGACGCGCTGACCTTCGCCGACGTGGCGGTGACCACGCTGCTCGACGGTCAGGCCCGGGCCGCGCCCGGTGCGGCCGCCGACGGGCTGGACGACGAGGTGGTGGGGCAGCGGGCGGAGCTGTTCCAGGCTCAGGGAATGGTGGCGGTCCAGCTGGGTATCTCCCTGGCGGATGCGCTGGCCCGGCTGCGGGCTTACGCGTATGCCGAGGACCGGGCCCTGGGCGACGTGGCCCGCGACGTGGTGGCGCGTAGGGTTTCCTTCAACAGCGGCCCGTCGTGACTGCCGTCAGTACCAGATCCGGAGAAGGGCGGTAGACCGCGGTGAGTACCGTTTCCGCTGAGCGGCTGGCGACAGTCTTCGTCGACGTCGCCGATACGCTCGTCGACGATTTCGACGTGGTCGAGTTCCTGCAGATGCTCACTCAGCACGTTGCCGCCCTGTTCGACACCGGTGAGGTCGGGCTGATGCTGGCCGACCATCGCGGCCGGCTCACCTTCATGGCGGCCTCCGACGAGAGCGCCCGCCTCATGGAGTTGTTCCAGCTGCAGTACGGCGACGGCCCATGCCTCGACGCTTTCCACACGGCCCGCCCGGTGACCAATGTGAACCTCGCCGGGGCGGCGGCGAAGTGGCCCCGGTTCGCGCCGCGTGCCGTCCAGGCCGGCTTCGAGTCGGTGCACGCCTTCCCGCTGCGCCTTCGCAAGGAGGTGATCGGCGCAATGGGCGTGTTCGGCAGCGCCACCGAGCTGGACGGGGCGGACGAGAACATCGTGCAGGCTCTGGCCGACGTCGCCGTGATCGGGATCCTGCAGGAACGCGCCATCCGCCGTGGCGAGGTGCTCACCGGCCAGTTGCAGGGCGCTCTGAACAGTCGCGTCGTCATCGAACAGGCCAAAGGCATCGTCGCCCAGGCCCGCTCCGTGAGCCCGGACGACGCGTTCGCCCTGATCCGTGACTTCGCCCGCCGGCACAACCGCCGCCTCAGCGAGGTGGCCGGGACCATCGTCGCCGGTCTGCCCGGCCTGCCCGACCTGGACGGCCGGTGAGCGCTCACCGGACGAACGGTTCGGGCGGGTCCTGCGGGCCGGCCGGTGCCCCCTCTGGCGGCGGCCCACAGGACCCGGCCCACTTCTGAGCAAGGCCTTCGGCACTGCCCTGTACGCCGGGAACGGACGTCAGCGCGACTTCCGCAGCGGCGCTCCGACGGCGTGCAGATGGCGCAGGGCCTGGCGGTACGACATGATCAGGCCGGTCTCTTCGTAGGAGACGCCGGCCTGCTCGCAGTACGCCCGGACGATGGGTTGCGCCCTGGGAAGATTCGGCGTGGGCATCGCCGGGAACAGGTGATGCTCGATCTGATAGTTGAGCCCGCCGAGGGCGATGTCGACCAGCCGTCCGCCCTTGACGTTGCGGGAGGTCAGCACCTGCTTACGCAGGTAGTCCTCGTCACCGGTGGGATGCGGCATGCCCTTGTGGTTGGGTGCGAAGGTCATCCCCAGATACACCCCGAACACCGCGTGGTGCACGAGAAAGAACACCAGCGCCTGCAGCGGGGAGAGCACCAGCAGCAACGCCGCCCCGTAGCCGGCCAGATGCAGGGCCATGAGGCTCGCCTCCAAGCCACGGCGCCTCATGCCGGGCCGCCGCAGAGCCTTGATGCTCGAGATGCGCAGGTCGATGCTGAGCAGTGTCAGGAGCGGGAAGAACAGCCCGGCCTGGTGCCGGTTGACGAAGCCCTTGATCCCCCGCCGCCCCCAGGCCGCCTCGGTGGCCCAGATCAGCAGTTCGGGCTGCACGTCCGGATCGAGGTCGTCATGGTTCGGGTTGTTGTGGTGGCGGGTGTGCTTGTCCACCCACCAGCCGTAGCTCATTCCGACGGCGACGTTGGCCACGATCCGGCCCGCGGTGTCGCTGGGCTTCCTCGTGCGGAAGACCTGCCGGTGGGCCACGTCGTGAGCCAGCAGGGCGGCTTGCGCGAACACCACGCCGAGGACCGCCGCCACGGCCACGGTCCACCAGGACGGCCCGGTCAGGAAGAAGACGGCCCACGCGCCGGCCATCGAGACGGTCACGGCGCTCGCCCGTACGGCGTAATAGGCGGGCCGTCGGTCAAGCAGGCCGGCGTTGACGATCAGGCGGTTCAGCGCGGCGAAATCACTGCCGGCAACCCGGCTGCGTGCGGTGACAGATGCGCTCATGGCGCGACTCCTAGAAACTTGCCTGCCTCGTACGGGATCACGCGGGGACAGGCGTGGCTGGGTGAAGGCCGCGGAGTCTGGACGGCCGCCGTTTCACCGCCGAAGCGGATTTACGGTGCTCAGTTTATACCCCGGAGGCGGGCAGCGAACCGCTCAGCGATGCGGCACCGGGTCGCGCCACCCGGAGGATGAACGTGCCTCCGCCGGCCCAGGGCACAGTCAGCATCGGCCGGGGCTGCTCGGCCAGATAACCCACGCTGACCGTACGGCCGGCCAGCGGCACGCCATGGTCTTCCTGTCGTCGCGGACCACTGCGGGAGCACCGGCCTCAGCCGGCACCGGCGCTGCCCCCGGGCACCGGTTGACGGCCGGCTTCCGCCGGGGCGGCGTCGCCGGCCGGCGTGGCCTCGCTGCCGGCCGGCGGCCGGTCGCCGTTGTGGCCGGTCAGGATCTCCGGCCCCTCGGCCGATTCGGTGCCCGGTGGTTCCCGGCCCGCGGTGGGCTCCCCGTCCGGATGCCCGGCCAGATAGCGAACCGCGGTGTTGAGCACCGCGAGAAGCGGGACGGCGACCAGACCACCGACGACGCCGGCGACGAGGACGCCGGTGGCGATGGAGAGGATGACGGCCAGCGGATGCAGCGCCACGGCCCGTCCCATGATCACCGGCTGGAGAACGTGACCCTCCAGCTGCTGGACGGCGATCACGACGCCGAGAACGATGAGCGCCTTGACCGGTCCGACGGTGACCAGCGCGACGAGGATGGCCACGACACCGGTCAGCGTGGCGCCGATCACCGGGATGAAGCCACCGAGGAACACCAGGGCGGCGAGGGGCAGCGCGAGCGGGACGCCCAGCACGGCCAGGCCGATGCCGATGCCGACGGCGTCGACCAAGGCGACCAGCACGGTGGCGCGCACGTAGGCGACCAGGGTGTGCCAGGAGCACTCAGATCGTCGAGTTGGGCGATGAAGGTCCGCACGATCAGGGCGAGACCGCCGAACACCACGAGCAGCGAGGCGAGCAGAACGAGCCCCGCCGCGAGCGACCGGTTCATCCCCCGCTTGCGCAACCCGGCGGCGGCCGGCTGGAACATCGCCGCCAGCAGCAACGCGACCACTACCGGAATCACGACCACCCGCAGAAGACCGACGACCCGGATCACCAGATAGACCGCCCCGACCAGCAGGATGATCCGCCACGCCCAGGCCCCCGGCCGTACGGACGCCGCGCGGAAGACCGTCGTCGACGGTTGCGGTGTGTTCGACGACCATCACCCGGGACCCGGCCCCGCCGAGTTCCGGAGCGGCGGTGAACGGGGGGATCACGGGCCCGCCCCGGGCAGCCGCCAGTCGTGCGCGTGCGCGTTGACGAGTGGTGTCGGCCCACATCAAGGGCATTGTCGGCTCCTTCATGACAAGCGCATCGGATCGTCGCCGAAACAGCGGGCGGATCCGGGGCGTCCGGACGGGAATGCGCCTGAAGGCGTGGGCAGCGGGTGTCGCTGGCGAGAAGGGCCGCAGGGGTCCGGACGGCCGCCGCGGGCGACCGGCGAGGGGCGGCCGCGGCATCAAGCACTGTGCCTGGTCGATAGCCGGGCCGGTCCTGGGCAAACGGCTTCCCGCGGCGACACGGTGATCGTGGCCGGAGCGCCGCCCCAGGGAATGCTCGCCGGCCAGGTGTTTCGGATCGACGGCCGGGGGCATCAACAGGACGCAACCGCTGCCGCAGCCAGGCCGTGTCAACCGGCGAGGCCGGTGTGCGAGCGCGGGAGAGGATCGTCATGGGACTCGACGACAAGATCGATAACAAGGCTCAGGAAGCCGAAGGCAAGGCCAAGCAGGGCATCGGCGAAGCCACCGACGATCAGGGTCTGAAGGCCGAGGGCAAGGCCGACGAAAAGTCCTCGAAGGTCAAGCAGGCCGGCGAAAAGATCAAGGACGCCTTCAAGAAGTAGGCGCGCATCGGCCGGACGGGGCCGGCATCCGCGAAGGCGGATGCCGGCCCCTCCGCATGGGGCCGCCCTCGGCTGAGGCGTGCCACGGCGCCAGGGAGCCGACCGATGATCGTGCCGGTCAGGCGGCGGAATCATATCGGTCCCGGCACAGGTATAGTCACCGTGAACGCCCGAGACGTTGCGCCTCGGTCGTTCAGTCGCCCCAGGCCCCGGCGTCACGTGTCCTTCGCACGTCACCCGGGAGCGTCATGTCGCCAGCCACCGACCCGATTCGAACCGGCCTCACCGGTCGCGGTGCCGGACGGCGGCCGTCATGACTGCTCTGTCCAGCGGGCAACTGTCGAGGATCTTCGTCGAAGCGGCCGACACCCTCACCGACGATTTCGACCTGCGCGACTTCCTGCACATGGTCACGGTCCACGCGGCCGGCCTGATCGGCGCCACCGCGGCCGGGATGCTGCTCGCCGACGACCACCACGAGCTGCAGTTCATGGCCGCCTCGCAAGACAACGCCAAGTGGCTCGAGCTGTTCCAGCTGCAGAGCCGCGAAGGACCGTGCCTGGAGGCGTTCCGCAGCGGCCGCCCGGTGGCCGAGACCCACCTGTCCGCGGCGAGCGGCCGCTGGCCGCTGTTCGCCCCACGGGCCGTGGCGGCGGGATTCCGGACGGTGCACGCCTTTCCGCTGCGGGTACGCCACGAGGTGATCGGAGCGCTGAACGTCTTCGGCACGGCGGCGGGCGCCGGCTTCGACGCCGCCGGCGTGCCGGTCGTGCAGGCACTGGCCGACGTCGCCGCGATCGGCCTGCTGCACCAGCGCGCCCTGCTGCGGGAGCAGACCCTGACCGAGCAGCTCCAGCACGCCCTCGACAGCAGGGTCATCATCGAACAGGCCAAAGGCGTGATCATGCACGCTTTCGACGTCGATGCCGTCGAGGCGTTCCGCTTGATCCGCGGTTACTCCCGGCGCCGGAACACCCGCATCGCCGACCTGGCCGCCTCCATCGTCACCGACCCGGCCCACATTCCGGACCTGACCTCGTCGCCCTGATGATCCGCCCTTGCTCTCGTCTCCACCCTCCGGCACCGGATCGGGCGGGCCGATGACCAGGGGTCGCGTTCTCGGGGCCTGGCGACGACTCCGTCGCCGGGTGGGGTGGCTGGACCATCTCGTCCGGGCCGGGATCCGGTACGACCAGGCCGACGGCGGCCGCCTGGCGGCGGCCGTCACCTATTACGCGTTCTTCGCCACGTTCGCGCTCGGGCTGCTCGGTGTCGCCGTCTTCGGCTTCGTCCTGGACGACCCGGCGGTGCTGCGTTCGGTGGAGCGGGCCGTGGCCGAGGACCTGCCCCAGCTCGACGTGCAGGCGCTGCGCCACGCCCGGGCCACCATCGGCGTCATCGCCTTCATCGGCCTGCCCGTCACCGGGTGGTTCTGGGTCGACGCGCTGCGGTCGTCGATCCGGCGGATCTGGGAACTGCCCGAATATCCGGGCACCATCGCCGTCCGGGTTCTCGTCGACCTTCTCGTGCTCGCCGGCCTCGGGTTGCTGCTGGCCGTGTCCCTGGCGGTGGCCTACCTGACCACGGTGACCGCGAACCGGGTCGTCGACGCCACGAACACCGGCGCCGCGCTGTCCCACTGGCTGCTCAGCGCGGTCGGCCTCGCGGTGGCCGTCGGGGTGGACGCCGTCCTGGCCGCCGGCGCGCTGACCGGGCTCCCCCGCGTTCGGATACCGTGGCGCCGCCTGCTGGGCCCCGCGCTGCTGATGGCGCTCGGCCTGGAGCTGCTCAAGACGCTCGGCCGGCTCTACGTGCAGCACACCGAGGCCAACCCGGCCTATCAGCTCGTCGCGGGGTCGGTCGGGCTTCTCGTTTTTCTCAACGCCATCAATCAGATGGTGTTGTTCGCTGCGGCGCTCACCGCGACCAGCACCGCCGGCTCCTTGTCCGATCCGGCCGGGAGCGACGACGACGCTCGTCGCCGGCCCTGAGGTGCCGACGGCACCGCTCACGGCATCGGCGATGTCCCGGCCGGTCCGTACGGCCGGGGCCTTACGGCACACCGGCCGGGCTCAGCGCCCGCCGGGGGGCCGTTCGTCGAGAAGCGTGGACAGCTCACGGGCGAGCGCACCCAGCTGTTCGCCCCGATAGACGCCGGCCAACTCGTCCAGCAGCCGGGCCGCGACCGTGGCCTGAGCGACCGTCAACGTCCGTCCCGACGGCCGGTCGTCGGCTCGGAGGGTCTCCCGCAGACGCTCGGTGTACTCGTCCCGGTTGAGCGGGTTGCCACGAGAATCACGGACGGCCGCCGTCGGCCGGGGCGCGGCCTGCTCGGCCGAGGCCACACTGGACGCGGCGTGTCCGGGGCAGTAATCGGTCTGGCGGACCGGGTCGGACGTCCAGCCGGGCGCGTGCTCCCGGGCCCAGGTCCGGGCGTCCGCGTCGTTACGCCACGCCTCGATGGCCGGCGGTTCCGACTGGACGGGGCAGCCCGCCACATCGCAACTGAGCACGACCCGCCGCAAAGAGCCTGCCCTGGACAAGTGAACGCTCACTGTCGCCCGCTCTCGTGGTCGTCGCACCCTGCGGTTCGAGGCGTCGTAGCCCGACGGATCGATCACCGCACGAGCGAAATGCTACGCCACCGCGACCGTACGCCGCCCGGACGCGATGTGCTGACCGGCGGCCGGGCCCCGATCGCCGCGCCGGACGACGACGTTGATTCGCAACCGGCTGACCCGCTGGGGAACGGCTGTCCGGGGTACGTTGGGGTAGCAGCCCGGCTGATGCGTCCCCCCATCCGGAGGATGCGGACGGCCCGGGCAAGAGGGAGCCACCATCACCACGAAGACGTGCGTCGAGAAGACCGGAGTGGTGGCGACGCTCCGATCTCGCGGGCTTCACTCCCGGGCCGACTGGGCCGAGAAGGACCTGCCGACGTTGATCGACACAAAGAAGCACGCCTCGTTGCTGGGAACCCTCGGCATCGACGCGGACGCTCTGCGCGAGTTGGAGAAGGACCTCACCCCGGTGTCACGCATCGGCACCTGAGAGACGACCCGGTCCTGATCTCTGCCTTGTTCACGTCAGCGAGAGTCCACCCGAAGTAGAGCCGTCCCGGTGGCGGCGGCCCGCCACCGGGACTATCGTCGAGTTCGGGTCAAGCCACGTGCCCGTCATGGTCAAGTTGACGGGAGAGGTGTGCTATGACCGTGAGGCATCCCAGCCACTTGGACAGTCGCCTGACGCGGTGGGTCAGCCAGGTGCTCCTCGACGAGGCACCAGCGACTCTGTCGGACGCCGATGGCTACACCCGGGTAGCCGTCTCCCGGCGTGTTGACGATGTGCCGCACAGCGGCGAGGCCACCGATGTGCTCAGCGTCATCACCGTGGACGGCGACCTCGACATCGACACCGCCCCCCTGTTGCTCGCCGTCCTGGTCCAAGAGCTGCGTACCGGCGACGTGTGCTGCGATCTCACCCACGTTCCCTTCCTGGCCGCGGCGGGAACTCACGCTCTTCTCGCCGCGCACAATTACGCCATTGGACAAGGCCGCTCTTTCTGGTACCGGGGCGCTCACGGAATCACCGCCCAGGTCATGGCGATCGCCGACCCCGACGAGGTCGTACCACGGCGGCCATGACCTCGCACAATGCCAGTCTCGAGGAACATCAGAGGAACAATGGCACAGCCCCACGACGCGAATCACGGGCCGGCCGGCTCCCTCCGCGATCGGTTGGTCTCGTTGGCCGGCACACCCGACGACAGCACGCAGATCGGTACGGATCTGACTGTCATCGCTCAACTGGCCGCAGTCCGGATCACTGCCGTCGAATACGCGTCAGTCACAAGCCGGCACGAAGGCGCCTATGCCACCGTGGCGGCCAGCGGCGACCTCGCCGTAACCATCGATCAGGCGCAGTACGCCGACGACGCCGGGCCGTGTCTGGACGCCCTCGACGGCGGGGTGCCGGCGGCGGTGCCGGACATCGCCGCCACCGTCACCTGGCCGGGTTTTCGCGACACCGCGGGCCGGCTGGGCCTGACCACGTCGCTGTCCGTTCCGCTGTTCGCCGCATCGGGCACCACCATCGCGGCCCTCAATCTCTACGGCCGCGACCCGGCGCCGATGAAGGCGCTGACCACCGCCGTCTGGGCCGCCTACGACCCGCAGGCGCCGATCCCGGCTGGCCGCCCTCGACTCCGGGGCCCGCGAGCTGGCCACGGGGCTGATCGGCGCCTTGACCGCCCGCGACCTGATCCAGCAGGCCATCGGCATCATGCTGGAGACGACCGCCGCCGGCCCCGACGACGCCTATCGGGATCTGTGCGCAAAGGCCGCCAAGCAGCGAAAGTCTCTGACCGATACGGCGGCCGAACTGATAGCGCGTCATCAGTGAACCGCGTTCCGCTGTTGGCAATGCCCGGTACTACTTTTCCGGATGCGGGCCGGGAACCAGCCCGGACGCTTGGTCGACCAGGATCTGCGCGAGGTCACGCACCTTGTGGTTGGTGTCCTGGGACAGCTTGACCAGGACCTTGAACGCGTCGTCGGCGGTGCATCGCCGTTCGGCCATGATGACGCCTTTGGCCTGCTCGATGACGGCGCGGCTGGCCATCGCGGCCCGCATTTGCTGGGCCAGTGTGGCCGTCGAGTCGTACAGGTGGGCGTTGGCCAGCGCCACCGCGGCGTATCCGGAGAACGTCTCGGCCAACGTGATCGCCTCGCGGTCGAAGGCGTGCGGCGTGGTGGCGTAGACGTTCAGCGCGCCGGTGACGACGTCTTGAACCGGCAGTCCGATCGACAGCGAACTGCCCGCGCCGTGCCGCAACGCGAGCGCCACCCAGCGCGGCCAGCGTTTCTCGGCCGCGAGGTCGGGCAACGAGAGGGTCGTCGCGCCGGCGGAAGCATCCAGGCACGGACCGTGGCCGGACCTGTACTGTGACTCGTCGAGTCTCAGGGCCAGCTCACCGGTGAACGCGGCGGTGAAGGCCCTCTGATCGCGAACCAGTGTCACCGAGCACTCGGCGACGCCCGGGACGGTGCGTTTCGCGAGGGCGGCGATCGTGTCAAGGACCCCGTCGAGGTCGGTGTCGATCAATTTGATCCGGCCGAGCTGGGCGAACGCCTCAGCGGGCTGCAGCGGATCGGTGATGCTCATCGTCCCAGGCCCTCGCATCGGGCACATGTCGGCCCCGGACCGACCACGCGCGGATCGCTGCGAGACTCCGCCGTCGGAGGCTGGTGTCCGGGTCCGCGCCGCTGTTCGACGCCGGCTCGCTGACGCCATCCGAGACGCCGCCGCAGAGACTTCACCATACCGTCGCTCGCTCGCTCGCGCTGCACCGAGGCGGGCGTGGCCAGGCGCCTGGCCACCCTCAGCGGTCGGCACCCGCCCATCGGTTATTCTTCCCTTTCACGGTACGAGCGGTCACGCCCGCCTCGACCGTCGGCGTCAAGCAGCGGCGCCTGCCCGGCAGTGATATTCGACGGTTCGGGCATTCCCCTGTTCACGCCGCGGCGTCACGACGAGGCCCCGGCTATGTCCGCTGCAGAGGACGGCCGCACGTTCATGACGCCCCACCACCAACACGCCCAGGCGGCGTTGGCCGTACTCGCGACGATCAAGCACAGCGACACCGACCTCGAACAGATCCTGCAGCAGGTCGCCACCCTCGCGCAGCAGACGATACCCGGGGCGGGCGAGGTCTCCATCACGCTGGTCCCCGAGCGAAGCCCCTACACCGCCGCGTTCACCGGCGACCTGGCCCTGCAGCTCGACGAATGGCAGTACCGGCTGCACGGCGGCCCTTGCCTGCAGGCCGCCGCTGACGCGGATGTCGTCGTCATACCCGACACCACCGCGGAGAAGCGGTGGCCCCAATGGGCTGCCCGCGCCGCGTCGGCCGGAGCCGGCAGCGTGCTGTCGGTCGGACTGACCATCGACGACTCCGTCAGCGGAGCGCTCAACACCTACGGCCGCCGACCGCACGCTTTCCCGGACGCCGCCGCCGACATCGCCCGGTACGTGGCGGTGGCCTTGGCCAACGCGCACCTCTATTATCGCGCAACCGAGCTGGCCGAGGGTCTGAGCACGGCGATGACCACCCGAGCCGTCATCGAACAGGCCAAAGGCATCGTGATGGCCGAACGGCACTGCAGCCCGGACGAGGCATTCGCCTTGCTGCCGAAGATCTCACAGGTCAGCAACCGCAAACTGCGCGACGTTGCCGCCGACATAGTCGCGCGGGTCCAGCGGCACACGCCACCCACCGGGAGGTGACCCGGCCCGCCGGCGGGCGGCCCGAAAACCACTCTGTTTGAGTTTTCGGACCTGACGCTCGCCGACGAGCTCACCGGTCCGCGCTTGGCGGTCATTCAACTCCGCTTCGCCACCGACGCCAACCCCACTCCACCCGAACTTCGTTTACCGGCTCAGCGCCGCGCCGGACGTAAAATCGCGGAAAGGTGAGTGAGGGATAACGTGCCGGATGAGCGATCGAGCGGGGACGCGGGTACCGGCGGCACGCCGATGACCGGGCCGATCCGGCGCGCTGCCTTCGCGGCATCGGCCCCGGACCGAGCCGAGACGCTCATCAAACATCTGTACGTGGACAACCGGGTCCGCATCGACGACCCCGGCGACGCGTTCAACTTCGGCCTGGTCAGCGCCGCCGCCGGACCCCTGGGATTCAATCGGGGCCACTGGGGCTTCACCGGTCACATCCGTATGGAGCCGCTGCCGATGTTCAGCGCCATGGTGGCGCTGGCCGGCTCGCTGACGGTCGGACGGCCCGGCCGACACGACCACGCCTTCACCGCCGGCGGGGTCTGGATCGCCGAGCCCGGAGAACCGATGGAGTTCTCCTTCCGGCCCGGCGTTTACGCGGGACTCACCCTGCCGATGTCCGTGATCGACGAGGCCGCCGGCGCGCGGAGCCCCTCGGACGCGACCGCGGTGCGTTTCCTGGGCACCGTCCCCGTCGACGCGGCCGCCGGGCACTATTGGTCGCAGCTCATGCGCCTGGTCAATCACCAGACCAGCACGGTCGGCTCACCGTTGGACAGCGTCCTGGTCCGCGACCACCTGGTCGGCAGCCTGGCCCGCGCCGCGCTGATCACCTTCCCCAACACGGTGATGACCACGGCCTACGTCGCACCACCAGCAGGCATCGGGCCTGCTTCCTTGCACCGAGCCGTCGACTACATGCACGCCCATGCCGCCGAACCGATCACCGTCGCCCAGGTCGCCGACGTGGCCGGCATCAGCATCCGGGCACTCCAGCAGGCCTTCATCCGCCACCACGGCCGGACCCCCACGGCGTACCTGCGTCACCTGCGCCTGGAACGGGCCCACCTCGATCTGCGAGCCGCCGACCCCGCGTACGGCGACTCCGTCACCGCCATCGCCCGCCGCTGGGGCTTCGCCCACCTGAGCAAGTTCAGCGCCGCCTACCGCGACCGATACGGCGTCAGTCCCAGCATCACCCTTCGCACCACCCCGAACCGGCATCGCCGTCCATAGCGCGGCCGTGCCGGTCAGCCGGTGCACGTAGCGGACGGCGGTGTCGTCACCTGACCGGGGCCGGGTAGGCGGAACAGCCGATCCGGCCGTTGAGCGACAGGACGACTGTCAGGCGTCGACGGCGTCGAGATGCCGGCGCAGCTTGGTGAGCGCCTTGGTCAGCAGCCGGGAGACATGCATCTGGGAGATCCCGATCCGCTCGGCGATCTGCTGCTGGGTCAGGTTGCCGTGAAAGCGGAGGCTGACGATCTTCTGTTCCCGCTCGTCGAGGGTGGCCATCGCCGGGCCGAGCGCGATCCGCGCCTCCGCCTCGGCGAAGCCGGTGTCCTCGCCGCCGAGGGTTTCGCCGAGCTCGGTGCCGCTCTCGCTGATCGGCGTGGACAGGCTCGTCGAGTTGTACGCGCGGGCGCCCTCGAGGCCCTCGATGACCTCGTCCTCGCTGATCTGAAGGTACGCGGCGATGTCGGTCACCGTCGGGGCGCGTCCCAAGGTGTGGCTCAGTGTGTTGTTGGCGCCAGTGATCGCCAGACGCAGCTCCTGCAGGCGCCGCGGAACCCGTACCGACCAGGTCTTGTCCCGGAAATACCGCTTGAGCTCGCCGACGATGGTCGGGATCGCGAATCCCGCGAAGTCGACACCGCGGTCGGCCTCGAACCGGTCGGTGGCCTTGATCAGGCCGACGACGGCGACCTGGTAGAGGTCGTCGCGGGGCTCACCGCGGTTGGCGTAGCGGTTCGACAGGTGCCGGGCCAGGGGCAGCCAGGCTTCGATCGCCCGGTCCCGCAGGCCGGCCCGAGACGGGTGCCCGGCCGGGAGAGCAGCCATCGCCATGATCAACTCACTGGCCCGGTCGGTGCTCGTCGCGGCATCGGCAAGGACAGCGGCGTCAGCGATGACAGTCATACGGGAACTCCTCTGGTCGGCCAGTTGTCGCAGCACTATGTCCCCGCCCGTCCGTTGCCGAAAACCACCCGGTCGGGCGTACAAAACAAACTGAATAGGGGTTGTTTGCGCTTGAGCATCGCCAGAAAGGGCACATCTCGGAGGTGAATCAAGTAGACAGGTCACGGCCGCCGCCCAGCGAGGAGCTCCGGCGATGGCGTCTCACCGGTCCGGACGAGCTGCGCTCGCTGCGGGCATCACTGCATCAGGCCCTCAGCGGGACCCGACCCGCCGACCACCGCGGCCTGGACGAGGTCTCCGGACGCATCGCGCTGGTCGCCACCGAACTGGCCACGAACGCACTGCAACACGGCCTGCCACCCACCACAGTGCGGCTTCTGCGGCACGAAGACCGCTTCGTCCTCGACGTCGCCGATCACCATCCGGGCGGCGCCCCGTTTCTGACCGCGCTGTCCCTGGCCGGCCATCGAGGCCGCGGTCTGCCCATCGTCCGCGCCATGGCCCTGAACCTCGGCTGGTACGAGGACGGCGACGTCAAACATGTCTGGGCCTCCTTCCCCGGCGCGCGCGACTCGGCCGCCGCCATCGTTCCCGATCGCTGAGAAACCCAACCTTCAGCCGGCAGCGTCCACCATTACCTCGCCGTGCCTAGGCCTCGATCGTGCCCTGGTCGGCGCCCGGCGCCGCCGGTGTCCTCCGGAGCCCGGACCGGGGAGCCAGCAATCCTCGAGGGGCCACCGACAGCAGTGGGGCGGCCCGAACACCGTGATGACCGAAGATGGCGTTCACGGCCAGGATCGCCGAGCCGGCGGCGCGTTCCATCAGCCCGGCCGGAAAGGGCACACGCACCCAGTCCCCGGCCAGATAGACCCCGGTCGCGTCGGTGAGCACTCCAGGCCGGGTGGCGTCGCTTCCCGGGGCGAACGCGGGGGCGTCGTCGCCCACGCGCTCGTCGACGTCGAGAATGGTCATGCCGGTCGTCTCCGGCCACAGCGACCCGAGCTCGGCCCACATTCTCTTGGTCAGTTCGGCGGCGTCGACACCGTCGGGTGCCGCGTACGCGTGAAGCTCGATCACGCTGCCACCGCCCCGGCGGCCCCATTGGCCCGCCGCCCGTTCGATGCGGTGATAGAGCGTGACCGAGTCGAGGGTGGGCTCCTCGGCCACACTGGTGAAGACGCTGCGCCCGGGTGCGCAGTCCTGGGCCGTCCAGATCCGGCTGACCGCGTAAGGCGCCGCCGTCCCCACCGTGGCCATCTGCTCGGCGAGCCGGGGCGCGAGTGCGGTCAGCCCCGGGGACGCGGCCACGATCTCCCGGGCCGAGCGCGGGTCGGCGGCCAGCACGACGTGGTCGGCGGTCAGCTCGGCGCCACCGCGCAGCACGACGGTCCAGCCCGGATCGATCCGGTCGACCGCGGCCCGGGTACGGATCTCGCCGCCGAGGGCCTGCAACTGCCCGGCGAGCGGCGCCCAGATGGCCGTCTCGTAGTCCTGGCTGGGCGCGTCGAAGTCGAGTCCCTCGGGATTGCGCAGGAAGTAGAAGTGGAACTGCATGATCATCTCGGCGGCCGACATCTCCTCCTGGTGGTTGAAGAAGGAGTGCGCGAACACGTCGAACAGGTGCGCCCGGGCCCGGGCCGGCATGCCCAGCGTGTCGAGGAAGTCCTTCGCCGAGACGTGGTCGAACTGGCGGTAGGTCTCGGCGCGCGAGTAGCTCAGCAAGGGGACGGCGGCTTTGCCGTCGACGCCGCGCAACTCCCGCAGTTTCAGGCTCGGTGACCGGGCGACGAGAGCCAGCAGATTGGCCGGTGGCCGGCGGGGCAGGCCGGAGAAACTCTCTTCGGGCCAATTCCGGGAAACTACGGGGTAGCGACCGGCCGGCCGGAGGAACGACAGCTCGGGATCGATGCGGCGGAGCACGTTGTGCAGGTTGTAGTACTGACGGAAGAATCCGTGGAAACCGTGCTCGACCATCTGCCGTGAGCCGTCCGCCACCGTCCGGGGCCACGCCGCGAGCCGTCCACCCAACTGGGCGTCGCGTTCCAGCAGCGTCACCTGGACGCCCCGCTCGGCGAGCAGAAGAGCGCTGGTCATCCCGGCGATCCCGCCACCGATCACCACGGCGCGAACCTCATGGTCGACGGTCCGCGGCAGATCGGTGCGAGGCCGGACCAGGCGGTGAGCGCGGGCGCTCGTCAGTCGTGGAGTCACGCCGCCACGCTACTCTCGATCAACGCAAGAATCGACGCAACCTCTCCTCGCGGTTCCGCGGAGTCGCCGATCGCCATCAGGCTCGGCCGGCTCCGGCTCCGGCTCCGGCACGGGCCTGGACCAGGGACGGGACGGACGCCGCCGGTTCCAGGGGTGACCGGGCCGCCGGCCTCGCACGGACCCGAGCCGGTGAAGATGTTGGCCCGCTGCACCAGGCGGCCCGGGGGTGGCGCTGCCGGGAGCCGTCGAACCAGTTGTGGTGGATGCTGACCTTCAAATGGCCGACGTCGGTGGACGCGGCGCCGTCGGAGTGGCCGGTCAGCATGCTCTTGTCGGTGCCGGCGAAGTGGTTCCACGACACCGTCACGTAGTCGGCGCCCCGCACGATGTCGACCGAGCCGTCGACCGGGCGGACGAACGTGTTGTGGTTGATCCAGATGTGGTGCGACTGCTGACCGTGAAGGTCAGGTTGCGCACTACGACGTTGGACGAGCGGTAGAAGTCGAACCCGCCGCCGGAGATCGTGGGCGCGGGGCCGATCCCGGTGATCGTCTTGTGGGGCCGGACGCGAAACCGTCGGCGGCGGAGACCGCGGCCAGGGCGGTGGACAGGCCGGCCACGAGGAGCAGTGCGAGCAGGCCGTGCATCACAGCCTCCCCACACCCGCGCCCGCGGTGACCAGCGACGGCACCGATGAGGCCGGGTCCAGCGTGTAGCTGTAGTAGGTGCCCGGCTCGGTCACCGTGCCGCCCGCCTCGCACGGGCCGGAGTTGACGAAGGCGTTGGCCCGCTGCACCAGCCGGCCCGGGTTGCTCTCGGCGTAGCCGCCGGTCGAATGGCACGGGTGGGCGACATTCTCGAAGTAGTTGCCCTCGGCCACCACGCCGGCGTTCTCGGTCGACGCGATCCCGTAGAGGCCGACGTTGCGATAGTAGTTGTTGTAGACGTGCACCGGCTCGCCGAAACGCACCCGCGGGTGCCGCTGGTTGGAGCCGTCGAAATAGTTGTGGTGATAGGACACCTTGAGATAGCCGATGTCGGCGGAGTAATTGTCGGAATGGCCGAGCAGCATCGTCTTGCCGGTGCCCCGGAAATGGTTCCAGGAAACGGTGACGAAAGTCGACTGGCGTTTGATGTCGAGCGAGCCGTCGTACGCCGGAAGGAACTCGTTGTGGTCGATCCAGACATGATGCGCGCCGTTGGTGACACTGATCGAGTCGTCCGAGGCCCCGCTGAACCGGAGATTCCGGATGATCACGTTGTTGCCGGGCCGCGTCGTGGTGCCGAGTTGGAGGCCGCCGCCGGTGATCTCCGCGGTCGAGCCCACGCCGATGATGCTCTTGTTGGCCACCACCGTGACCATGCCGCCCACGCTGACGCGGCCGGAGACCATGATGGTGTACGGGGTGTTGGCGCCGGCGTATCTCGCCAGGTCGGCGCCGGTGGTGACGGTGACCGTGGGTCCGGCCGCGCCGCCCGTCGTGCCGCCGGACACCGAGGCGAACCCGTCCGCCGTCGCGGCCGCCACGGCCCCGGCCGGCTGCCCGGCGCCGACCACGGCGACCAGCACGAGCGCCGCCACGCCCGCGGGACCAAGTCTGCGCATGCCGATCACACCTTTCCGACGCCGGCACCCGCCGGCACGATGGTGGGCACCGAGGCGGCACCGTCGGCCGCGTACGGGTAAAAGGTCCTCGGGTCCGTGACCGCGCCCCGGACCTCGATGGCGTGGTTGCAGTCGGCGAGGATGTTGTCGCGCCGCACCATGTGTTGTCGCGGAAGCAGTTGTCGTAGACGTGGACGACCGGCCCGCCCGCGCCTCCGGTGGTGGTGGCCGGCCCGTACCCGGCGACCGTGGCGAACCCGTCCGGTCCGGCCGCCGCCGCCGCGCCCCTTGCGGCCAGGAAAGTGCGGCGCCTCATCGGAGCACTCCGGCGCCGGCGGTGACGATCGCCTTCACCGAGTTCGGGTCGTCCAAGGTGTACGAGTAGAACGCCGACGGCTCCTGCACAGTGCCGCTGCAGTCGGGCATGCCCGACTCGCCCACGAAAACATTGTTGCGGGCCACGCAGCGGCCGGCGGGTCCGGCGTACGTGTTGGTGACCGGCTCCTCGACGTCCTCGAAGTAGTTGCCCTCGACCAGGCAGCCGGCGTTGTTCTGGCAGGCCACCCCGGTGTCGGTGTTGTAGAAGTAGTAGTTGTTGAACACATGGACCGGGTCGCCGAAGCGAACCCGCGGGTTGCGCTGCGGCGTCGCGTCGAACCAGTTGTGGTGGTAGGTCACCCGCAGTCGCCCGGTGTCCTGGGCGGCGTTCTTGTCGTCGTGGCCGAGCAGCATGTTCTTGGTGTGGTGGTGGGTGTGGTTCCACGACACCGTCACCAGCGACGAGCCGCGCTTGATGTCGATCAGCCCGTCGTAGCCCTGCGCCAGGTCGTTGTGGTCGATCCAGACGTGGTGGGAGAACATCTGCACGTTGATCGAGTCGTCCGAGGCGCCGCGGAACGTGAGGTTCTGGACGATGACATTGTGTACGGCGTTCGCGGGTGCCGTGGTGACGTCGGAGACCGGCAGGCCGATGTTGAAGCCGCCGCCGGTGATGCCCGCGGTCGAGCCGACGCCCACGATCGACTTGTCGCTGGTCACGTCGTACATGCCGGCCGGCAGGGTGATCGTGCCGCTGACGCAGACGGTGAGCGGCCCGGTCGTGGCGATCGCGCTCAGCAGTTCGGCGGCGGTGTCGACGGCCACCGTGGGTCCGCCCGCGCCGCCCGTCGTGCCCTGGGCGAAGCCGACCGGCGAGCCGGTGACCCGGCACGTGCCCGGGGTCGGCGGCGGCGTCGTCGGGCCTGGGCCGGGCGTGGGCGATGCCACCACCACGTCGTCGAAGGACGCGCTGGCGTACGAGGCCAGCAGCCCGATCCGCCCCGAGGACAGGGTGGAGTCGGTGGCCCGGACGACCGCGGCGCCGTCGACCGACCCGGTCAGCGTGGAGCCCTGCACGGTGAGCGCGAGAACGCGCCAGGCGCCGGTCGCCGCTCCCCCGGCCGCCGCCGTGCCGAGCACGGTCGCCGTGCCGCCGGAGACTCGCTGCAGCTGCGCCGCACCACCGCCGGTCAGGACGAACGCGTAGTACTCGCTGGAGGAACGCACCCGGGCCGCCACCCCGGCGGTGCGGCCGGTGGCGGCGAACGCGATCGGCTTCACCCGGGCCCGCACCGTGTAGTCGGCCCACGACGTGGTGCCGGCCAGCACGCGGGCGTTGGCGCCGGTGCTGGTCTGCCGGAACGCGGGCGAGCCGTCGGTGACCACCGACCACGACCCGCCGGAGCGGCTCCAGCCGTTGGCGTCACCGTCGTCGAAGTTGTCGCTGAAGAGCGTGTCGGCGTAGGCGGGCCCGGCCACCACAATGGCGGAAACGGCCAGCGCGGCCATGGTTATCCATCGAATTCTGGGCATGGGGAGATTCCCTCTTCTCCGGGAGCACCGCCGGCGGATATCCGAGACATCGGCGAAATCTAATACCGAAGATAGGGAAAGAAATCGGCGCAGGTCAATGGATTCCATTTGCAGGAATGTTGCAGCCGAATCCACGCAGGGGAAACCGGCCCGACCGCTTCACCGGTCGGGTGCCCCGCTATGCCCGCTTCACGCCGAGCCTACGCCGCGGGTGTTTGCAGCAACAGTCCGAGCCGGAGCGGCGTCGAACGGATGCGTGTCCGCACTCCTCCTCGATCGCGGCCGGCCTGCTGCGGCGCGCCGGAGCCTGACTGTCCGACCCGGCCCACGTTCGGATGTCACCGCATCGTCTCGACGCTCACCGCGACCATCACCAGCCGCGGGGAAGACGCCGCCGATGCGCAACCGATTGACACGCTTCAGAAGGGCGGCGCGTCCTCACCCATCAACGCGAGCGTGACGCCACCTTTTCCGCTCTTGAGACGCTGCACCACAACCTTGCCGGTGCTGCCATCGGGCAACTGCAAGGTGAACGTTTTTCCGACGGCATTCTCGTCGATTTTGCGGGCGTCATTCGCCGGCCGGAAATCGCCTGCCCAGAGTGGAGTTGCGCCCTTACGCCCGGGTTCCGCGAAGAGCGCGGCCGTGCCCGGTGTCAGGGTGCCGTCCGAGGAGACGAGAATCGAGGCGGTGCGGTAGGTAGTCATCTCCCGCAACGCTATCCCGGGGAGCACCCGATCGCGGCCGCGGGAATTGCCCCCTGACGCGAAAAGCTTTTTCGGGTACGCCGGCACGCCGCTCGACCACCGGGTACAACGCGACCGCGGTGCCGATGCCGGCCAGGGCCACGACCACCTCCAGCATGACGCCCCGGATCAGGCGGTGCCCGAGCCGGGAACCACGGGAAACCCGCCCGCGGCGAGGCTCAGTGCTGCCGCCGGCGGGCCTGGCGGCGCAGTTGCGTGATCCGGGCCGCCCCGACGATCATGGTCAGGAGGGCGGCGCCGACGGCGGCGATCAGCAGCGCCATGGCCAGCGGCAAGGTGCCGTGCATCCCGAGAAACGTGACCTCGACGCTGCCCGTGTTCTGCAGCATGAAGACGATCAGGACGACGAAGAGCAGCGCCGCGACGCAGATGCCGAACCAGGTCGAGCCCGTACGGGTACGCGGCGCACGGACCGGCCGGTCTTCGGCCGGAACCACTGATTCGGCCGGTAGCTCGGGAGCGGCCGCGGCGGAATTTCGGTGCCCATGGTCGGACATGACGTCCCCTTGAGGAGTGAGCCGGTGTGGCAGGCACCTCGAGGGCAAGGATGTCGTCGGTCCCGGGATGGCTTGACCATACTCTTGTCCGTCCCCGCCGGGCCGGGCTGAGCTCCGTCAATTGCGCGTACAGTGGGTAACGACCGACGGCCTTGTCGTCGGTGCCGGCTTCGGCCGGCGCGTGCGGCCCGGCGACCTGCCGCCCGCGCGTTGCTCACCGGCCTCGGTGGACCTCGTCTCGCCCCTGTCATCGGGCTGGGCCCGCGCCTGCGTTTGGTCCCGGACGACGGGAACCCCATGGCACCACAGATTTTTCGCCCGGAGGCGGCGGCTTCCCTCGAACCGCTCGGCCCGCGAGCGGCACCGGCACCATCGCGGCCGCCGTTGCACGACGGCGGCTGGTGGCCGCGCTCGGCCGACCTCAGAACGGAACTGCGCACCCTCGTGCCGATCCTCGATCACGTCCGGGGCCGGGTGACCCGTCTGTTGCTGAGCGCCGGAGGCTGGGCCACCCGGCCCAGCCGGATCAGCACGGACGGCCGCACGGTCACCGTCGGCTATCAGGCCGACCGGTCCCCGTTCCTGATGACCGTCCTCTGCGCCGACGGCGGCACCTTCACCTTGCGGGTGGTGCCACCGGGCGCCGTTCCCGCGGCGCCGGAGCGGACGAAGGCCGGAACCGGCGAAGCCACCTGGGAGACCGAGGGAGGCGGACTCGGTCTGCTGGCCGGACAGACCGCCCGATGACGCCGGCGACGATCCGGCCGGTACGCCGGTCCGAACGGGGCCGCATGAGCGAAGCCATCTACCGGGCGGTCGTGGCGGCCGGCCGGGCGCCGTCGGCCCACAACGCGCAGCCGTGGCGATGGCGGACGCGCAACGACGTACTCGACCTCTTCGTGGACCACGACCGGATGTCCGGCTTCGCCGACCCGGAGGGGCGGCTCGCCACGATCAGCTGTGGCGCCGCCCTGCACCACGCCCGCCTCGCTCTGGCCGCGCGGGGCTGGCGCGTGACGGTCGTCCGCCGTTGCGACCCCGCCGACCCGGCCCACCTGGCTCGCCTGCGCATCGACGGTGCCGCCCCGGTGAGCCCGGCTACCGCGCGGCTGGCCCGCGCCGTCAAGCTGCGCCGCACCGACTCGCGCCCGGTCACCGGTGACCCCATCGACGCGGTCGATCGGCAAACGGTCGTCTCGGCCTTCAACACCCAGCATTCCCGCCTGACGGTGCTTCGCCCGGACCAGATCCTCGCCCTCACCGTCGCCACGGCCCACGCCGGAGGCGTCGAACCTGCCTTCGCGCAATGGCACGCCGAACTCGCCCGGTGGGCCGGCGGCGACCGCATCGCCGGCGCTCGCCTGGGCCCACGGCAGCCCATCGCCTCCGGCGAGCACGACCGGGCCGCGACCTTCGCGGTGCTGCACGGGCCCCGGGACGAGGACACGGACTGGCTCCGGGCCGGTGAGGCGCTGTCCGTGGGTTCCCTCGTCGCCACCGGCCTCGGCATCTCGGTACTGCCGTTCAGCGCGCCGATCGAGTACGCCGCCGCCCGCCAGGCGCTGCGCCGCGCCGTTCCCGAGCTTGGCCACCCGTACCTGATGGTTCGCCTGGGCCGTCACGCCACACGACCCGAGGCACCGCGTACGCCCCGGCGGGCGACCGCCGATTCCCTCCGCCTCGGAGACGCCGGGCCGGGCACGGGAACGCGCTGATATGTCGTCTCTGCGGCCCCGAGGTGGATACCGGCACGAGCACCCGGCGGGGACGCCGTTCGCGCGTAGGGTCGCAGGGACAGCGGGTCTTACGTGATGCTCTCCCACGCCCGTCCCGGCGCCGCGTTCTCACGGAGGTCAGATCATGTCCAAGGGTCGGTCGGCAAAGGCGAACGTCAAGAAGAAGGGCAAGACGATCAAGGAGAAGCAGGCGGCCAAGCACCTGAAGCGCGCACAGCAGAACGTCCACATCTCGGCCGTCCCGCCCACGGGACGCTGAGCCGTACTGTCGATGTTTCCGTCGCCCCGGACCCCGGCGCCGTCCGTTCAGCAGCAGATTGCCGTTCTCCGGGAGCAGAGGATTGATTAACGGCTAATGGCCGCCGGTCGGCAGGGTCGCCTCGATCATCGTTCCTCGTCCCGGCGGGCTGCTGATCCGTAACCGGCCTCCGTGGGCTTCGACGCGGTCGAACAGGCCGGTCAGACCGGAGCCCTGCCCGGCGTGAGCGCCGCCCACGCCGTCGTCGCCCACCGCGATGCGCAGAGCGCCCGCGCTGAGCCCGGCGTGCACCCAGGCACGGCTGGCCTGGGCGTATTTCACGACGTTGGTGAGCGCCTCGGCGATGACGAAGTAGGCGGTGGTCTCGACTTCCACGGCGAGCCGCGGCACCTCGATGGCCGCTTCGACCGGCAGCGGCAAGTCGGTCAGCAGCGATTCCACACCGCCGCGTAAGCCACTGCGGGTCAACGTCGCCGGGAGGATGCCGCTGACGATCTCACGGAGTTCGTCGGTGGCCCGCTGAGCGTGCCTGAGTGCTTCCTCAACATGATCGATGGTGGTCGGCACGTCGCTGTGCGCCAGTGACCGCCGTGCCAGCTTCAGGGTGATGACCGTGTGGATGAGACGTTGCTGGGCGCCGTCGTGGACATCGCGTTGAAGCCGCCGGCGGGTCTCGTCAGCGGTCGACAGGACCCGGGCGCGTGAAGCGATGAGCTGGGCGCGGCTGGCCGCGTTGCTCACCGCGGTCCCGGCCAGGTTGGCAAACCGCTGTAGGCGTTCTTCGATGCCGGGCAGCAGTGGTCCGTCAGCTGAGGTGGCCGCGAGCATCCCCCACACCTGGCCCTCCACCACGATCGGCGCCGCGACCCCGGCGGTGAGATCGTGGTCACGGGCGAAGGAGGCGTTCGGTTCGACGCTGAAGTCGTCCACACGTACGGCCTGCGCCGTTCGCCGGACACGGTCCGGCATCGTGCCGGGCGTGTAGCCGATGCGGATCCCCGGTGGCGGAGGCCCGTCGCTTTGACTGATCACTGTCATTGCCGCATCCTGCTCGAAGCGGACAAGGGTCATGGGCTGACCGTCGAGGAGCTGTTGCGCCTCGGTCGCGACAGCCGTGAATACCAGGTCGGAGGATCCGCCACGGGCCGCCAGTTCGGCGACGCGCAGCAAGGCTGCTTGTTCGTCGGCGAGCGCCCGGACGTCCGCACGAGCCTGAGAGCTGGCGATCGCCGTGCCGGCCAGCTCCGCGAAACGCGCGAGCCGCTCTTCGAGATGTGGCGGCAGGGCAGTCCGTCCGGCTGCGACAAGGGCGCCCCACAACCGGTCTTCGGCCAGAATCGGTACGGCCGCGCTGGACTGGAATCCGCCGACCGCGGCCCGCCGTGTCCCCGATCCTGACATGCCTGGCCGCCGGTCCGCCCGGGCCGGCCGACCGGTCCGCCACACGCGCTGGGTGGCGCCGTCACCGCCGGCGGGGGCGCGCATGCCCACGGCAACGCCATCCGGCGGATCGTGGGCCGCGACCACCTCGGTTGCCCCGTCGGGCTCGAAACGCAGCAGGGTCGTGAACCCGACGCCGACCAGACTCGCGGCCTCCGTGACGACCGCTTCGAAGACGTCACGCGGTGCGGCGTCGTGTGCCACGAGCTTGGCCACCCGCTGCAGCGCGGCGGCGAGTTGCTCGAGTTCGTCGCGGGCCTGCGTGTTGGCGATCGCCCCGGCCAGCAGTTCAGTGAATTTCGCCAGCTGATCCTCGGTCCCAGGAGGAAGTGGGTCACCGTTCGTCGAGCCGACGGCGGTCAGACCCCATACCTCAGCGTTGACCATCACGGGAGCGCCGACAGACGTCCGCCAGCCCCACGCCCGGATCACGTCGGCCAGCGAGCCCGACACGTTCTGCTCATACGTCGTGATTCGGCTCGGGCGCTTGGAGTCCCAGACCATCCGGGCGAGGGTGCCGGAACCGAACGGGTGATGGACTCCGATGCTCTGGTATCCGACGGCCCCGTTCCAGCGGCCGACAACCGTCACCGTCTCGTCCCGGTGCAACTTCACTAGCGCGGCATCCGTCCCCGGAACCAGCCGCGCGACTTCGGTCACCAGCGCCTCGAAGATCTCCGCCCGGGGCGCTCCACATGCCACCAGCGTTGCTACCCGCCGCAGCGCCGCCTGTTCGGCGGCCGACCGTCGAAGATCCTCGAGATCGTTTGTCATGAAAGCCCTCGTGACCGACGGCGAGCACAGGCCCGGACGGTCTGGCTGGTGGCGCTCATGCGGTTTCTCCGGGACGTGAGGCGGCCAGGCACTCGTGCTACTCAACACCGCGGATGGCGGCGCGAATGCCTGCCCGGGCCGGTAGGGGCGTGGCCCTCACGCTGTCAAAACCGGTACGGGCTTCGCATACACAACGTTGTGTATTTCCGCCGCTCAGCCGCCGGACAGCGCCGGGCCCAGCTGTTTGCGACTGGCCACTCCGAGCTTGGCGTAAACCCGGTGCAGGTGGGTGCTGACGGTGCTTGATGCCAGGAAAAGTTGTTCCGCGATCTCCGGGGTGGTCAGACCGGAGGCGGCGAGGTGAGCGATCTGCAGCTCCTGTGGTGTCAATGTGGTGGTGGCGGACGGTGCCCTGCGTGGACGTTCACCCGAGGCTCGCAGCTCCTTGCGGGCGCGTTCGGCCCATGGCTCGGCACCCAGTGCCTGCAAGACCTGCTGCGCGGCGCGCAACTGCCCGCGGGAGTCGGCCACCCGATGATGCCGGCGCAGCCAAACGCCGTAGGCCAGCTGTAGTCGGGCCCGCTCGAAGGGATAGTCCGCTGATATCCGGGGCAGCGCGGCACGGAACGCGGCGTCGGCCTCGCCGTCGCGGGCCAGGTGTGCTGACGCATAGGCCATGCCCGCTTGCAGGACAGGCCAGCCGGCCTTCTCCGCGATCGGTTCGCACACGGCGGCGATCATCCGGAGCTGCTCGTAGCGTCCGGACAGGACCGCCGCCTCGGCGAGATGCGGTAGAGCCCACAGCCGTACGTACTCGTGATAGTGCAGGTCGGCCGGATCGAACAGGGTGCCGAGCTCGTCGAGCGCCGCTGCGGGACGGCCGCCGGCGAGGTGGGCCACCCCGCGGACCAGGGCGACCTGACACAACATCAGACGGGAACCTGTGGCCAGCAACTGCGGCTCGAGCTCATCCGCCGTGGCCAGCGCCGCGCCGTCGTCACCGGCGAGCGCCTTGGCGAAGGCGGCCAGCAGGTGTCCCTGGAACTGCCACGTGGCCTGGTTTGTCTCGAGCGCTGTGCGTTGCACTTCCTCGGCCGAGGTCAGGGCGAGCTGGACATCGCCGAGCAGGCCCGCGACGAGTGCCTGGGAACCCAGGACCTGCGGGAGGAGCGCTAAGAGACCCAGCCTCCTGATCGAGGCGAGCGCGGTCCTGAGGAAAGCGAGCGACGAGCGCAGATCACCGACTCCGCTCGCCGCGACGCCGAGGTACTGCGCCGCGACGACGTCCTGGTCGAAAGCCAGAAGGAGGCGACGCAGGCGGTCGATCGACACCCGGCCGTGCTCGATGGGAGAGACCAGAGCGATCACGCTGACATAGCGAGGGTCCGATTCGGGCAGACGCATTCCCTCGACGATCTGGACAATGTGCTTCCGTGCGGGCTCGCCGAGGTCGACCCACCAGCAGAGCGCGCTCATCGTGGCCAGCCCGTGAAGTGCGAGCTCGGTACGGCCTTCGGCCCGCAGCCGGGCTGCGAGGCCGGCCTGCAGGGCGAACGTCTGGTCGTAGGGCCATTGAAAGCCGTTCGAGCTGTGCCGCAGCCACTCCAGTTCGGTACGTTCCGGTGACGAGAGTTGATCTTCGCCAATGCCGTGGAGCAAGCTCCGCACCTTCGCGAACTGACTGAACCCGAGCCCGGCGTGCGCGGCCCGCAAGAGCCGGCGCGCACGCAGCGGACCGTCCGGTGTCAGCTGCGCCGAGCGCTCCCAGGCTCGCAGGGCGGAACTCGGCGAACCCGTCTGATCCGCTTGCTCGGCTACGCGAGCCAGGCGATCGGCCACCTCGGCATCGGTGTCGACGGTCGCGGCGGACAGGTGCCAGACCTGCCGGGCTTCCTGGCCGTCCAGGGCGGCAGCGATGGCGGCGTGCGTGGCCAGGCGGGTTGGTGCGGAGGCGGACCGGGTCACGGTCCAGCGGATCAGCGGGTGCCGGAACCGCACCGTCTCCTTGTCGGCCTCGAGGAGCCCGGCAGCGATGGCCGGCTCGAGGTCGTCCCGAGTCACGTCCGGGCCGTGGAGACGGTGCGCGACGGCGAGTAGCTCACCCAGGTCCACCGCGTCGTCGAGCGCGGCGATCACAACCAGGGAGTAAGTCAGTGCCGGTAGGCGCGAGATTGTCAGGGCGTACGAACGTTCCAGGCGTTCCGTGAGCGGAATGTCCTGGGACAACAGGTCGTCGTCACCCATCCTGGTAGCGGCGACGCCCAGCTCGAACAACCCCAGAGGATTTCCTGCGGCGTCACGCAGTACGCGTTGCGTCAGTGCCGGCCCTAACCCGGGAGCGGCTGTCTGCAACAGCGCGAGGGACGCGTCGGCCGACAACGGCTCAAGCCGGTGCTCCGGCAGCCCGGATCCGGACAGCAGCGATGTCGACTCCTCGCCGTCTCGCATCCCTACCAGCAGGCACACCTTGTCGTCGGCGACGCGGCGGCCGACGAAGGCGAGAATGTCCCAACTTTCCCGGTCGAGCCACTGCGCATCGTCAACGATCAGCACCCGTCCCTGACCGGCAGAGGTGGTGACGCAGTTGAGGGCCGCGCGGGCCAACTGGTATCGCTGGGCAGGGCTGCCCGCCCCGGCCGTACGCCCGACGGCCGTCTCCCATGAAGTGCGCGATTCGGGCGGCTGGCTGGCCAGCAGCGGTCCCAGGAGCTGATCGACGCCGGCGTAGGGCAGCTGCGCCTCGCTGGGGACTGCGGTGATGGCGAGCACGGACATGTCCTGTTGCCGGGCCTTGGCCTCGGCCAGGTGCAGCAGCGCCGATTTGCCGATCCCAGCGACCCCGCGCAGCACCAGGGTGGAGCCGCTCGACCGCTGACACCGTCCAAGAATGTCCAGTAGCAGGCTACGCTCGTGGTCCCGGCCGAAAAGCTCTGCCTCGCCGTCGTTCCGCACAGCCGCCCCCATTACCTCACTTCAGCCTGCGGAGCGTATCAACGCGGCCGCCCCCGACCGGGTCTGAGAATTCTCGCCCTCGCCGATCTGGCGGTGGGACAGGCCGGTGGCCGCGAGCCGGGCGACCTGCAGTTCCTGTGCGGTCAGGCCTTCCTGGCCGCGCGCACGGGTACCCGCGATGCGGTCATCCGGCGCCGCCCGCGAGGCCAGGAACCGTAGGCGAGCTCGGGCCGGGCCCGGCGCCACGGCCACCGGATCAAGTCGCGGGACAACGCCGCGCCGGGGTGCACGCCAAACTCAGCACCGGAGCTCGTCCTTCGGGAGGAAGCCGGATCAGGCCTGCCTACGCTGAACGTGCGGTACCGCTGGGTGCGGTTGCCGGCGGCGCCGTCCCGGCGGCCGGGAGGTACGTTCCCGCGATCAGACGCCGGACGGTCGCGATGGCCAGTGCCGCGATGCCCAGGGTCAGCACGCCGGGCAGGGCTGCGGCCCAGACGCTGTGCCCGGGCACGTCGGGGGCTGCCAGCCAGTTGACGGCCAGGGTGAACGCCGCGGCGTACGAGAACGAGAATGCCCACCATCCGGGGCCGAACCGGACCCGCCGGTAGACCGGGATCAGGCGTAGCTGCACCAGGATCATGAGGATCGCGTAGCCGGCGAGTCCGGCCGCGACCGCGTCGATCCGTCCGCCGTTGATGACGAACCAGGCGTTGCCGGCGACCACCGGGGGCGCGACCTCGATCGCGATGGTCGGCAGCAGGGGCGGGGGCAGGGCAGGAGCGGTGAACAGACGCAGCAGGATGACCGCGCCCAGGATGAACCAGCAGATCACCCCATAGCCCAGCATGGCCATGGCCAGCGTGCGATGACCGAGCGCCGCGCTGCCACCCGCCCCGATCAGGCCACCGCCGACAGTCGGCAGGAAATAGCCGGGGTGCCACTGAGCGAGCTGGAGATCCGCGATGATCCACTCACCGGCCAGCCAGCCGCCGAGCGCCACGGTCAGCACCAGAGCGGTCCCGAAGACGAACTCCCCGGCCGGACGGGCATGGCCGGCCACCGTGACGCCGAGGAACATCGGCACGATCACGATCAGCGCGGTGAACGGCGCGAACACCGGGTCCTTGAGCTCGGTGCGCAACCGTCCACCGCGGACGACATCGCGGCCGTACCAGATCAGCGACGCCGCCCAGATGGCCGCCGAAACAATCCACAGCGTGTCCGCCGGCCAGCGGGGCAACCCAGCGACAGCGTGAGCGGTGGTCCAGCACTGGGCGAGCCCGCAGAAGCCGAATGGTAAGCCGAACACGTTCGCCGTCACCCGGTACGTGCGTTCACTGGTCGACATCACGGCGTCCCTCCCGATCTGGTCAGCGCGTCAGCCGATGAACTTGAGCAGTTCCGCCCGGAACTTGTCCGCTTCATCGACGTAGACGGCGTGCCCGGCCGTGGCGAAAGTGACCAGCCGGGCGTGACGGATCCCCGCGGCCACCGCCTGACCGTGCACCAGCGGCACGATCTTGTCGTTGATCGCGTGGAACACCCGGGTCGGTACCTTGATCCGGGCGAAGTCGGCCGTCAGGTCGGTGTCGCGCAACGCGAACAAGGCATCCCGGCTCGCCGGCAAGGAGGCCTGGTCCAAGCACTGCCGTTCGAAGAACTGCAGGAACGGATCCGTGGCGATATCGGTGTGCGTGGAAAAGAAATTCGTCGTCAGGCTCCGCACCGCTGCCGCCCGGTCGGTGGCATAGCCTGCGATCAGGCCGTCGAGCGCGGCGGCGAGGTCAGCGGACTGCGGGCCGTACACGAACCGCGGAGCCGGTGCTTCGGCCACCACCAGCTTGCCGACCCGGTTACCGAAGCGGGAAGTGTGCCGCAGCGCGACCGCACCGCCCATCGAGTGCCCGACCAGAGTGACGTCGCGCAGCGACAACGTCTCGAGAACCGTCTGGATGTCGCGGGCCCACAGGTCGTACGTGTACGGGCCGTACGGGGCGTCGGACAGCCCGAATCCACGCTGGTCCAGGGCGATGGCCCGGTAACCGTGATCGGCCAGGTGGAGCAGGGTGCCTTCCAGGGTCGTGGACGCCAGCGGCCAGCCGGGAATGAAGACGACCGTCCCGCGGCGACCGCCCTTGAGGTCGGCGATGTTGACCTCGACACCTGGGGCTACCGGGACGCGGGTGCCGCCACGGCTTCCCTCGGCGGCCGGGGCGGCGGAAGCCGGCGTCCCCCCGGCTCCCACGACGGTTGCCGCGGTCAGCGCGGCGCCGGTCCCGGCAGCCAGCACCGATCGGCGGGAGGCCCCGCGCTGCCCCGTGGGGCCGTCCTCGTCCGTCCTGTTCTGCTGATTCATGTCGTGTGCCGCCTTTCGTCACGTACGCGTGATGGGGTTTTGTTCGGCTGTCCGGCCGGGTTGATCTGGAGTGCTGACGCCGGTTCCGTCAGGCGTCAGGCTTCAGTGAGGGCGTGGCTGCCGGCGGCCTCGACGATCATCCGGGCGGTCGCGGCCGGGTGGGAGATGCCGACCACGTGTGAGGCGCCCGCGATCTCGATCGTGCTGCGCGGCTTCGCTCGGCTCGCCATGATCCGGTGAGAGCCGGCCGGGATGTTGTGGTCGAGCTCGCCGAACAGGAACCAGCTGGGCACCGAACGCCACAACGGTTGGTCGCCCGACGGCTCGGCCAAGGCCCGGTCGGTGACCGGCCGCTGCGTGATAGCCATCAGGCGGGCCTGCTCGGCGGGCAGGTCGGCCGCGAACTGGTGGTGGTACTTGTCCGACGCGATGTAGGTGTCCGCACCGCCGGCGGTCAGTGGCACCGGCACGAGGGTTTCGGCGAGAGTCGACCCGGGCGCCAGCGCGGCGGCGTCCGCGCAGCTCTCCCCCACGTCGAGGGCAAAGCCGGCGACATAGACGGCCCCGATCACCTGTCCGGGCGCGGCGATGACGTTGGTGATGATCGCGCCGCCGTAGGAGTGCCCGGCCAGGACCACCGGGCCGTCCACAGTCCGGAGCAGGTCGCTCAGCAGCGCCGCGTCCGATGCCACTCCCCGCAGTGGTGTGGCGAACGCGATCACCCGGTGCCCGGCCGCCGACAACGGTTCCAGCACTCCGTCCCAGCTGGACGATCCGGCGTACGCCCCGTGGACGAGGATCACCGTCGGCTTCATCTGCTGCCCCCTCGAGTAGCCGCCCGCCACCGCGACGGACAAGGTGAGGCTCGCAAACGGCGGGCGGCGACAACGATCAGGCGAGCCGGATTCCCCTACCGGGTTGGCCCGCCTTTTCCTCCGGTGAACACCCCCCAGTTCTCGGGGCAGCCGTCTTGGTCGGGACGCCGTGGCTTTGCCAGGTTGAGACCAGAGAAGGACAACCGAGGAGCGCAGATGTCCACCATCACCGTCGGCACGGAGAACACGACCTCGATCGACCTGTACTACGAGGACCATGGCAGCGGGCCGGCCGTGGTCCTGATCAGCGGCTGGCCGTTCGACAGCCGTTCCTGGGAGCCGCAGGTCCATACATTGCTGACCGCGGGCTACCGGGTGATCGTCTACGACCGGCGCGGGTTCGGCCGGTCCAGCCGCCCGGCCGGTGGCTACGACTTCGACACACTGGCCGCGGATCTCGACGAGCTGCTGACCTCGCTCGATCTGCGCGACGTCACGCTGGTCGGATTGTCCTTGGGCACCGGCGAGGTCGCCCGCTACATCGGCGTCCACGGCACGCAGCGACTCAGGTCGTGCGTGTTCATCGAGAGCCTCGCACCGTCGTTCGGTAAGTCGGCGGAGAACCCGAACGGCGTCGACCAGGCCGGCGTCGACGCGGTGCAGCAGGCCATCTTGCACGACCGGCCGGCCTGGCTGACCGCGATCATCGGCGACATGCTCAACCTCGACGAGCTGCTCGGCAAGCGGGTCAGCCAGGACGCCGTCCGCAACCTGTGGAACGCCGGCGCCGACGCCTCGCCGGAGGCGACCTGGGCCTGCCCGGTGACCTGGCTGGACGACTTCCACGACGACCTCAAGCGCATCGACATCCCGGTCCTGGTGCTGCACGGCACCGCCGACCGGATCCTGTCGATCGAGGGCCAGGGACGCCGCATGCACGCGGCCCTGCCCGACGCGCACTACGTCGAGATCGACGGCGGGCCGCACCTCATGGCCCTCAGCCACGCCGACGAAGTCAACCGCGAGCTGCTCGCGTTCCTCGCGGAATAGCCCCGGGCAATCCCGCGCCACCAACGTCAGAAGGAGCATCACTGTGCCCGGTCAACCCGCCGTCGTCCTCGAGCCCGCCGCGACATGATGTTCGACGGCTTCGCGCAGCACGCCCTGCAGACCGCACGAGGACGGATCTTCGCCCGGGTCGCCGGGCAAGGACCACCGTTGCTCCTGCTGCACGGATATCCGCAGACCCATGTCATGTGGCACGCCGTCGCCGACCAGCTGGCGGAACGCTTCACCGTGGTCGTTGCGGATCTGCCCGGGTACGGAGCGTCGTTTCGCCCGGTACCCGCAGCGGACCACGCACCACATTCCAAGCGGGCCCTCGCCGCCGATCTTGTCCAGGCCATGGGCCTGCTCGGCCACGAGCAGTTCGCCGTGGCCGGTCACGACCGGGGTGGCCGGGTGGCCTACCGGATGGCCTTGGATCACCCCGGCCGCGTCACTGCCGCCGCGGTCATCGACGTCGTGCCCACCGCAGAGGTGTGGGCTCGGGCGGACGCTCAGATGGCCCTCGGTTACTGGCATTGGGCGTTCCTCGCCCAGCCGGCGCCGCTGCCCGAGAGGCTCATCGCCGCCGATCCCGGCGCTTTCTTCGACTTCCACGTCCGGGCGCTCGGCCTCGGCCGGGCACCGAACCGGTACCCGGCCGATCTGATGGCCGGGTACCGGGCGCTGCTCGATGACGTGAGCACTGTCCAAGCGATCTGCGAGGACTACCGGGCCGGGGCCACCGTGGATCGTCTCCATGATGACGCCGACGTGGGCGTACGGAAGATAGCCTGCCCGCTGCTCGTGTTGTGGAGTGCGGACGGGGCGTTGCCACGCTTCTACGGCGACGTGCTCGACGTCTGGCGGCCCTGGGCCGACGACGTCACCGGACAACCGATGCCGGCCAGCCACTTCATCGTCGAAGACCAGCCGGAGATGACCGCGGCCGCTCTGTCCGCGCTTCTCCTGCGCCGACCGTCAGCTTTCCCCCTCTGATGATTTCCAGGAAGGGCAATGACATGGCATCCCATGCCGCAGATCGGGCCGATGACCTGGCCGCCACTCTCAAGCGCACCGAAACACTGCGCCGGGAATCCTCCATCCCCGGCCGGGACATCGTCCAGGTGCGCACCGAAATCCCCGCCGGCGTGCAGTCCGGATGGCACATCCACCCCGGCGAAGAAGTCGGCTACATCGTCGCCGGGACGGTGCGCATGGAGATCCGCGACCAACCGACACTCACCCTGCATCCCGGCGACGGCTTCTTGATCCCGCCCCGGACACCCCACAACGCCACCGATCTCGGTCCCGACACCGGCCTGATGCTCTCGACCTACCTCGTCGAAACCGGAGAGCCGCTGGCCACGTTCGTGCACTGATCCGAGCACGTGTTGAGGCGGCCGTTCGCCACACCGGACGGCCGCCTCATCACGGCCGACGCGTCGCTCGGTTGAGCCCGTCCCGTGAAGAGCACGGCGGACGTGGTGGATGCAGTCCTCGGGCTTCAGAGGGGGACCGGCTGGACGCGAGCAACGTCGACGCGCCGCTTGACCGGCCGGCACCGACGACCGGCGCCACCGCATCCGCGAGCAGGAACGCCGCGGCCCGGCGTCTGCCGCCACCGGACATCACAGTAAGCGTGTACGTGTTGAATCCGTCAGTAAGGTCGTGGGCAAGCACCGCGACCGCAACAGCCGTCGCCACGCTCACGGCGGCCCCGAAACTCACCCAGATGCTCAGCCCATCGAAGAAACTGTGGCCGACCAACCCCCGCGGCGAGCAGACCGGCCGGGCCGACGTCAGGGTGGTGCTTCGCGTAATGAGAAAGTGAGGCAGCTCCAAAGCCTTGTCGATGACGTGAATCGTCAAGAATCCGGCGACGGTGGTCGTCACCGCCGAACCCAAGCCCAGAAGAATCGGCAGAGCCGGCAACGTCAAGTAACTCAAACTTGGTTGAGCCCGCCGTCGACGAACAACTCACTGCCCGTGATGAAGCTGCTTTGATCACTGGCCAGGAACAACACGGCCGAGGCGATCTCGTCGGGGCTACCCATCCGGCCGAGCGGCACCTGGCTGGCCAGCAAGCCTTTGAGCTGCGCGGCCTGGTCCGCGTCCGGGGCCAGACCGGTGATCCCGGGCGTGTCGGTGGGACCAGGCGTCAGGGTGTTCACCCTGATACGCCGCTCTTTGAGCTCGTTGGCCCAGGTCCGGCTGAAGGACCGCACCGCCGCCTTGGACGCGCCATACACACCGAAGGCCTCGTGGCCGACGCTGGCGTTGGTCGAGCCGGTCAAAATGATCGATGCTCGATCATTAAGCAGGGGCAATGCCTTCTGGACGGTGAACAGCAGCCCTTTGACGTTGGTCGCGAAAATCCCATCGAAGTGCCGCTCGTCAATATCCGCCAAGCGCCGGAAGGATCCGCCGCCGGCATTCGCGAACAACACGTCGATACGCCGCCCGCTCTGCTCGACCGTCGCAAACAGCTGGTCGAGGTCAGCGAGGTTCGCAACGTCGCCTTGAATGCCGACGACGTCGGCGCCGATCTCGGCGATCGCCTTGTCGAGGGCGTCCTTGCGGCGACCAGTGATGAACACATGCGCCCCTTCTGCAGCGAATCGGCGGGCGGAAGCCAGCCCGATTCCACTGGTCGCACCGGTGACCACAGCAGTCCTGTCCTGAAGCTGTCCCATCCTGCGTCTCCCAGTTCTGCCGTCCGCCGACATGTTTCGGCCCTACCCTTCGGACCGAGACGGCGACCAGCTCTCTTGTCGCGAAGCACCATCGCTGCACCAAACGCTATTCGCCGATCGCGCTGCCCCTTACCGGGCTGGCCCGATGTCTCAGATGGGGTCGCCAGAAAAGGAATAGGGCCGGCCGGAACAGCCAACCGCCGAACGGGTGGCCATCACCATGTCACTGATCTTGCGCGCGGCGAGGCGCCGGCGCCGATCAGGACGAGGTCGGCGGGCAGGGCGGCGCCGTCGGCCAGCTCCACTGCCCACCGAGCCCTCCCGTCACCGGCGAGAACTCCTCGCCAAAGAAACACGCATAGAGGGTCGAATTTCAGGAAGCGCTGACACCCCGAATGGTCCACGACGATTTCGATTCCCCAGTTGGTGCAGCACCCTGGATACGGTGACGTTTGACCTTTCCGGCATCCGTCCACCCACGCACTGCCCCTACGTAAGGGCGGATTGGCTGCCCTGTCGGCGATCCCGATCGTCCCCGGCCGGAGGCGCCCTACCGCAAGACTGCTTTCTCGTCGATGACGTGTGGTGCCTCGCCGAGGAACGTTTCAGATGGCATCGGCCCGAGCGCGATGCTGACCGTCGTCAAGGTGTAGCGCCAGTCCCCCATGCCAGTCGCCGACGACCAGCGGTTGTTCAGCTGCCACCGGACCCACTCGCCGGGCTGAAGCAGTACCACCGGGCGATGCGAACGGACGGGGACCCCAAACCCATTCGGCAGCCGCACCCGCAGCGCGGACCCCACGAGGCGGAACCCGAACTCATGCCGTGGTGGAGCCTCACACATCGCGCTCACCCGCGGCTCGAAGTCGTCTTCCTCCCCCATGGTGACGTCGTGGAACAGCGGCGTGTGCCCGGAGGGCAGCGCGAAGGCGGTCGGGGCAGCGTTGCGGGCGGTCGCGCGAGGGAAGCCTCGGGACCGCTTGCTCCAGGTGGTGCGTACGCGCTGCACGATGACGTCCATGGCCGCCATAGTCCCAACCCGTCAGCGCCAGCGGCAATCACGTTCGCATCGTGCCAACCAACTGTCGGCTGGCCCCTGGCTTGGTTCCGGCCCGGCGTCAAGGTGCACGTACTCCGGAAGGTCGCCGGGCACGGTTCGCTGAGCACGGTTCGCTGAGCACCACGCAGCGGTACTTTGCACCCGGATCAGCGCTCGATCGAGGAGACCGGATCGGCGCTCAGCGTTCACCTGCGCGCTCCCAGAAATCTCCCCGTGTCCCCAAACGGTCCCCGACTCCGAACCGTCTAGTAGGAATATCCGGATCTAACTGAATGACAGAAGGTCCGTTGACCAGGGTTTACACCCTAGCTAGCGGGCCTTCAAGATTGTCGGGCTGACAGGATTTGAACCTGCGACCCCTTGACCCCCAGTCGCATTACAATTCGGTTAAGCACTGCCAGCCTATGTCCAAATGTACACGAGAACGGACAGAACGGCACCGCTGTGCCGCCCGATTTCATCCAATCCAGGGGAAGTTGATCAACACTGTGACCAGGCGTGTGACCACGGCCAATTAAGTGCGGTACGTGCCATTCGGTCCAATGCCGTTCTTGGACGTTCAAAAGAATCGAATCACAGCGCCGGTGGCAGCAAATCCCAGGAATGAGCCTCGCTGATCTTCGCCATCCTGAAGAAGACTTGGCGGCAAGCTCGCAGGAGCAGCCACTTGACACCCAATGAGGACCACAGCCCTCCCCCGCCGCCGATAGGATTTCCAGCTCGGAGGCCTCGCACAACGCCGATAATATCCTTTTCTCGGTTCTAGTCCTAACTCGCTGCGCAACGCAGTGGAACCTGGTGCGGCCTCAACCTCTTGTGCTCGCAAATCTTAAGAGCGGAATTCGGGACGCCATGAAGCTGCAGCGGACCGGTTCGGAGGGGTCAATAGAGGTCGTGACAGGCGCAATGGGTCATGCGAGACTACGGACAGCCGGAACGTCATCCGTTACGCACAACATGGCTCGTCCACTCGCCGGAGCCGGCTGCGAACAGCAGATCTAGATAGCTAGTAGTCGCGCAGCTTTCTCGTACTGGGGTCTGCTGCACAGATAGGTGACATCTGAGATGGCTTGCCGTGACGGCGGGCTGGAAGGATGTTGCTGTGCCCAAGCCCTACCCTCGTGAGTT
>NZ_JBEZGO010000025.1:0-101665 GCF_040650035.1 Actinoplanes sp. NPDC048796
GAACTCACGAGGGTAGGGCTTGGGCACAGCAACATCCTTCCAGCCCGCCGTCACGGCAAGCCATCTCAGATGTCACCTATCTGTGCAGCAGACCCGGTAGTACGTTTCCGGACGGTCGAGACACAGGGCAAGCATTTGAAGCTGGAAGGCTCGGATCGCCTGGGTCCGAGCTATTTCGGCCTGATGCCGTTGCAGGAAGAGCGAAGCGACGACTCCGATCAAGGCCAGTGCGGTCAGGATGGCCGATATCCCACCGTAGGCCTGCCCGACGTTGCTGAGCGTCTCCCAGTGCCCTCGATCAAGGCGGTTAAGCCTTGACAAAATCAACGGGGAGAAGATTATCGCAAGGAATCCGGACAGCCCTGCCATCACCAATGCTGCAATCCTGAAGAAAGGGCTTCGACGATTCATGCGATCTCCTGGCTGAGGCCTGTACCGCCACGGACTCCAGAGCCAACGATGTCATGCGACGCCAAGCGCGACCCGTTGTAGTCGAGGTGTCTGGGCGACCGGCGCCCCGGCACCTGGGCGGGAAGGCGGCGCCGCTTCGGCCACGGCGGTGGGCAGGCTGCGGGGGAACGCGGCCGGGAAGACCCAGGAACATCATGCACCCGGACCGGCCGCATCGGTGCCGTGCTACGGCGTCGTCTGTCCGAGATGTGCTCGGACGGCCGTGACGAGGGCGGATATCGCGCCGTCGTAGGCGTGCTGTGGTGGTGTGCCGTAGCCGACGACGAGGCCGAGGGAGGCCGCCGCGTGTCGGTGGTGGAACGAGCTCGACGTTTCCGTGGCGACGCCCTGCTCGGCCAGCCGGTCGAGCAGTTCGGGTTCGTGGTTCGCGGTTCCGGGCAGGTGCAGCACGGCGTGGAGGCCGGCCGCGATTCCGGTCAGCCGGGCGCCGGGCAACCGAGCGGCGACGGTCTTCCCCAGCTGGTCACGGCGGTGCCGGTATCGGGTGCGGCAGCGGCGCAGATGCCGATCGAGGTCGCCGCGCTCGATCAGGCGCGCGAGGACGAGCTGGTCGATTGTGTTGACGTGGCTCTCGTCGAAGCGCAAGGCGTGCGAGAGGGCGGGGATCAGGTGGGTGGGCGCGGCCAGCCAGGCCATCCGCAGGCCGGGCGCGATGGTCTTGCTGACCGTCCCGGTGTACACGACGCTGTCGGGATCGAGGCCCTGCAGCGCACCGACCGGCTGGCGGTCGTAGCGGAATTCCCCGTCGTAGTCGTCCTCGACGACGACGGAGCCGGTGCGCCGGGCCCAGTCGATCAGGGCCACACGTCGTTCGGGGCTGAGGGTGACGCCGACGGGGAACTGGTGGGCCGGGGTGACGACCGCGGCTACCTCGTCGCTGAGCCGGTCGACGCGGACCGGCCCGGTCCACGAGGATGCGGTGGGCGCGCGGGCCGGCCTTCTCGGCCTGAGCCGGGTAGTCGGCCACGGTGGGGTCCTCGAAGGCGACGGCGGAGGCGCCCCGATCGAGAGCGCGGCACAGAATCTGCGAGGAAACATCGACAGATCCGGAAGCCCCGGACGCAGATCGAAACCGGCCACGGTCCGGCGGAACGACGATACCGGCGTCAGGCTCAGCGGGGGCCTCGGAACAGGGCGGGGCGCGACCACGACACCAGTTCACGGGAGGAAGGCAACCGGACACCGGGCGCGTGAAGCACCTCGCCGTGGCAATCGGGCAGACCACGTTCGTTCTGGGCACCGACCGGCCGGCCACCTCGGAACCGCGCGAGCGCCGCCGTTCTCAGCGGAGCTGGCCGGCGGCCAGGCCGCTCTGGACCTGGCGGTGGAAGAGGAGGTAGCCGGCCAGGACGGGGAGCATGGCTATGGTCATGCCGGCGAACAGGCCGCTGAAGTCGCCCTGGTAGCCCTCGTTGACGGCCAGCGCGGTCAAGCCCTGGGCCAGCACCCAGTTCTGGTCGGCGCCCTCGCCCTGCATCAGGACTATGGGCAGGACGTACTGGTTCCACTGGAACAGGAAGTTGAAGATGCCGACGCTGACCAGGCCGGGGCGGGCCATCGGCAACATGACGCGGAAGAACAGGCCGAAGTGGCCGCACCCGTCGACCATCGCCGCCTCGGCTACCGCGGTCGGCAGGGTGCGGAAGAACGCGGTCAGGAAGAAGACCGTGAACGGCAGGGAGTACGCGGCGTACACCAGCGTGAGGCCGGGCAACGTGCCGAGCATTCCCAGATCTCGTACGACGAAGAACAGCGGCACCAGCGCCAGGAAGACCGGGAACATCATGCCGCCCACGAAGGCGTAGTAGACGACCCGGCCGCCCCGGAATTTGTAGCGGGCCAGCACGTATGCCGCCATGGCGCCGAACAGCATGGTCAGGATGAGGGCGCCGGTCACCACGATCGCGCTGTTCAGGAAGTAGCGGCCGATGTGGGCCTCGTTCCAGGCCCGCGCCCAGTTCTCCCAGCGCGGCCTCGACGGCAGGCTCCACGGGCTGGTGAGGATCTCGTCGTCGCTTTTGAACGAGCTCACCACCGCCCACAGCAGCGGCAGCGTGGTCAGCAACGCCCAGCCGGCGAGGAACAGGTGGGACAGCACGGGCGGCGAGGAGCGAGGCCGGGCGGGCGACTGAACGGGCGCCCGCGGGCGGGTCAGCACGGCCATCTACAACTCCACCCGTTCCCGCCGGGTCACCCGCAGGAACATCGCCGCCACGGTGAGGGTCAGGAAGAACATCGCGACCCCGATGGCCGACGCGTAGCCGAACTGGCCGTCGGCGAACGCCGTCTTGTAGAGCCGCAACCCCACCACGTCCGACGAGGACGACGGGCCGCCGTCGGTGACGATCTGCACGATGGCGAAGCCGTCGATGGCGATGATGGCCAGGTACACCCAGGCGACCTGGATCGTGTCCCACACCAGCGGCACAGTCAGCCGCACCAGCGTGGTGAGCCGGCCGGCGCCGTCGAGCAGGGCGGCCTCGTACAGGTCGCGGGGTAGGGATTGCATGGCCGCGCTGAACAGGACCACGTAGAAACCCACGTTCATCCAGATCATCACGGCCATCACGCACCAGAAGGAGAACCGCGGGTCGCCCAGCCAGGCCACCGCCAGGCCGTCCAGGCCGGCCGCGCGGAGGAAGCCGTTGATCAGGCCGGTGTGCGGGGCGTACATCTCCTTCCAGAGGACGCCGACGATCGCCACCGACAGCACCTGCGGAAAGAAGTAGACGACCCGGTAGAAACCCGCCCCCCGTACGCCGTGGACGCCCACCCGGTCGGCCCGCCCGCCCACGCTGATCATCGAGGCGAAGAAGAGGCCGAGCAGGATCGTCACCACCGGCAGCAGCACGAGCAGCAATCCGTTGTGCCGCAGCGCGTTCCAGAAATAGCCGTCGCTCAGCAGCCGCCGGAAATTGTCGAGCCCGACGAAGTCGTACGTGGGGGAGAGCCCGCTCCAGTTCGTTCCCGCGATCGGAAACGCCTGCGCGTACGGCGAGACGACGAAAATCCCGTACAGCAGCAGGGGTGGTAGCAGGAAGACGGCGATGAACAGGCGTTTGCCGGGCACGTCAGGACCGCTTGTACTTCTTGATCGCGGGGTCCTGGGCGAACTCGTCGGCCGATTTCTGGATTTTGTCGCACCACTGGGCGGCCGTGATGCGCTTGGCGAACAGTTCGGCGCTGGCCGCGTCGACCCGTTCCCGTTCGAGCTTGCGGTAATACGACGAGTAGAGCCATGTGAACGCGGTGCCCTGGGACGCGTCGATCAGTTTCTGGACCGAGGTCAGGCCCGGGCCGAGTTCGATGCCGGCGCTGGAGCCCTGAACCGCCGTGAGGCTGCTGACCTTGCGGGTGAAATCGGAGGCGCCCTTCTGCGAGAGCATGACGCGCAGGTATTCGAGGCCGCCGCGCACGTTCTTGCCCTTGGACGGCACGACGAACGGTTCGCTGCCGGTGCCGCGGAACGCCTCGTACGGCATCTTGTCGCTCGTGGTGAGGCTCGGCGTGGGCGCGACCGCCATCCGGAAATCGGGCGGGGTGACGGCTTTCTGCTCGTTCTCGAGCCACGATCCGCAGGAAAGGAAGGCGGCCTTGCCCCGGCACCATTCGGTCTGCGATTGGACGTGGTCCATGCCCTCGGCGCCGGGTTCGAGGAATCCGTCGACGGCGAGTTGGTAGTACGCCTCGGCCGCGGTCTTGACCGCCTCGTGTTTCCAGGCGTTCGGCTCGAGGTTGTCGATGGCCTTGATGACCTCGAGGCCGCCCATCTTCCCGGCGGCCGCGATGATCGGCCAGCTCAGGTAACGCGCGTGTTTACCCGGATAGGTCCAGGGCGCGATGCCGGCCGCCTTGATCTGCTGGCACAGGGCGATCATCTCGTCCCAGGTCTTCGGATACGTCCAGCCGTGGGCGTCGAACAGCTTCTGCGAATACCAGATGCCGTACGCGGAATAGGCGTAATTCAACGACAGGAACTTCCCGTCGTACGAACCGACGTCGACGATGCCGGGAAGCAGGGTGTCCCGCACTTTCTTGTCCGGGACGTCGAGGCTCGGCGCGTCCAGCAGCTCGCCGAGGTCGGCCAGGGCGCCCTGCGAGACCAGGCCGTTGAAGTCGATCTGGCTGCCGCCCGAGTTGTTGACGACGTCGGGCGGATCGCCGGCCACGAAACGGGGCTGAAGCGTCTCGGCGATCTGCTGGGTGGCCGAGTGCTTGATCTCCGCCTGGGGGTAGCGCTGCTTGTACATGGCCTCGTGGGCCTTGGCGTAGTCCTCGCCGAAGCCGCCGTTGAAGATGACCACCTCGAGCGGGGCGTCCTCCTTCACGCCGAGCGGGTTGCCCGCGCTCACCGAACCCTTGGCGTCGCCCTCGGCGTCGTCGCCGCCCATCGCGCACCCGGCGAGCGCGCTCGCGGCGGTGACGCCCGCCGCGCCCTGGAGAAGCCCACGCCGGCTGATCGTGTGTTCCATGCTCGGCTCCTATGCGGTCGGTGACGAGGTCCAGCCGTCGGCGATCAGGGGAGTGCGGCCGTCGACGAGAATCGTGCCGGGCTCGTGAACGCGGAGCCGGTCGAGCCGGACGCCGCGGCCCTGCGAATTGGCGTCGGTGCGGTAGGTGAAACGCACCTGAGTCGTGCCGGCCGGAATGGCGGCGCCGGCCGGCCACCAGCGGCGGCCGCCGAAACCGCTGAGCGTGCCGTCGCCGCTCAGGCTGAAGGGCAGAGGCGTCCAGGCCACGCCGTCCGCCGACGACTCGACGGTCAGGATGTCGCGGTTCGGCTCCGTGTCGTACCACAAATGGAAGGAGGCTCGGGCCCGCTCGCCCGCCGGCTGCCGCAGAGGGGCGGTAAGCGTCATGGTGGCGTTGTCGCGTAATTCCGTACGCCAGCCGTGGCCTTTGACGGGATGGGCGCCGGCGAAGGTGCGGGCGAGAGCGCGCCGGGCGACATTGTTGCTTCCCCAGGCGCGGTCCGGGTGGACGCGGTTGCTGAGCAGAATGAGGAACGACTGGTCGAGCGGGTCGATGACGATCGACGTACCGGTGAATCCGGTGTGCCCGAACGTGACCGGCGAGGTCATGCCGTCCATGTACCAGTACTTGGACAGCTCGAAGCCGAGCCCGCGCGCGCTTTCCGGATTCTGCTCGAGCAGGTCGGCGTTGTAGTTGACCAGCGCCCGCCGGACCATTGCGGTGGAGAGGATCCGCTTTCCCCGGTAACTGCCGCCGTTGAGCAGGGTCTGACACAGAATCGCGAGATCGTCCGCGGTGGAGAAGACACCCGCGTGCCCGGCCACGCCGCCCAGCGACCACGCGTTCTCGTCGTGCACCTCACCCCAGACCAGACCCCGATCGACGTACGGCTGGTATTCGGTGGCCGCGATACGCGGGCGAAGCTCCGGCCCCGGGTTGTATCCGGTGTCGCGCATCCGCAGCGGGCCGGTCACGCCGTCCCGTACGGCCCGGTCGAGGGTCTTGCCGGTGACCCGCTCGACCAGAACGCCGAGCGCGATGAGCCCGATGTCCGAGTAGACGTATTTCCGGCCGGGGGTGATCGGCGTGGCCAGCGCGGCCGCGAAACGTTCCTCGGGAGTCTTGTACAGCGAATAGAACGGCAGAAAGGCGGGCAGGCCCGAGGTGTGCGTCAGCAATTGCTTGATGGTCACTGCCTCTTTGCCGCCGGCCGCGAACTCCGGGACGTAGTTCGCGACCGGCGCGTCCAGATCGACCCGGCCCGCCTCGGCCTGCTGGAGCACGACGATCGTGGTGAAGAGCTTGGAGATCGAAGCCAGGTCCCAGAGCGTGTCGGTACGGGCGGGGACGCGCTGCTGGGGGGGAAGCTCGGAGGGGCCCGCGGTGTAGCGGACCGCGTCACCGACCGCGAAGCGTGACACCACGACCCCGTGGTGCGCGGCGAGCACGGTGGCGCCCGCGTACGTGGGGTGATCGGGGTGGTCGGCCGTGGGTCGCAAATACGACTCGGCGATGCCGGGCAGGGCGGCGATCGGGCCGGGCGACAGGCCGGCCTGGCGTGCCGTGCCGGGGCGCAGCACGTCGTGCCGGAAGTGGATGTCGGCCGGTGTGACCAGGCACGCCACCAGCAGAAGGGGTGCGACGAGAGCTGTAATCATCAACGCTCCTCAATACGTCGATTCGTCGAGGATGGAGGTTTCCTTCGTGACTTGCAAGAGGGGCGAAGGTTATTGCCATCGCTCCGTGACCCGGCTACCTTCCGACAACATGCGAACGCGTACGGTCGCTTTTCTCGCCGTTGCCGCCCTCGGGGTGCCGGCCGCCGGGGTGCCGACGGCCTCACCGGTCGAGGCCGCGCTGGCCCGGATGACGCTGCCGGAGAAGGTCGGGCAGCTCTTCACCACGTACGTCTACGGCGGCGACGCGTCGACGCCGTCAGCCGAGAACCAGCGGCTGTACGGGGTGAGCACGCCGGCCGAGGTCGTCGCCAAATACCACCTCGGCGGGGTCATCTACTTCGCCTGGACGAACAGCCTGCAGAACCCGAGCCAGATCGCCACGCTCAGCAACGGGCTCCAGGCGGCGGCCACCGGGGTGCCGCTGTCCATCTCGACCGACCAGGAACACGGCGTGGTCACCCGGATGCCGGCGCCGGCCACCCAGTTCCCGGGCGGGATGGCCCTGGGGGCCGGGCGCAACCCGATCGACGCCTACCGTACCGGGCAGGTCACCGGGGCCGAGCTGCGCGCCGTCGGCATCACCCAGGCCTGGGCCCCGGACGCCGACGTGAACGTCAACCCGGCCAACCCGGTGATCGGGGTGCGCTCGTTCAGCAGCGATCCGAGGCTGGCGGCGGCGCTCACCGTGAGCCAGATCGCCGGACTCCAGACGGGCGCGAACACGTCGGCCGCGGCCAAGCACTTCCCGGGACACGGCGACACGGCCACCGACAGCCACACCGGCCTGCCGGTGATCACCCACACCCGGGCCGAGTGGGAGAGGATCGACGCGCCGCCGTTCAAGGCCGCCATCGCCGCCGGCGCCGACGCGATCATGAGCGCGCACATCGTGGTGCCGGCGCTCGACCCCGCCGGCGACCCGGCCACCCTGTCCAAGCCGATCATCACCGGGCTGCTCCGGGGCGAGCTGGGCTACCGGGGCGTGGTGGTCACCGACTCGCTGGAGATGGCCGGGGTACGGCAGAAGTACGGCGACGAGCGGGTGCCGGTGCTGGCCCTGAAGGCCGGCGTGGACATGCTGCTGATGCCGCCGAACATGCCGGTGGCCTACGACGCGGTGCTCGCGGCGGTGGCGTCGGGTGAGCTGACCGAGGCCCGGATCGACGAGTCCGTACGCCGGATCCTCAAGCTCAAGCAGAAGCGCGGCCTGCTGTCGTGGCAACCGGTCGACCCGGCCGCCGCCGCGCGGATCGTCGGATCGGCCGGGCACCTGAGGGTCGCGCGGAGCGTCACCGACCGCACGATCACGGCGATCCGCAACGACGACGGGGTGCTGCCGTTCACGCGCGGCACGTCGGTGCTGGTGACCGGGTGGAACTCCAGCGCGACGAACAACATCGGGGTGCTCGCCACGGCGCTGGGCGGCACCGGTCTGGTCACGGGCGTCCCGAACGACGCGAAGATCGCCGAGGCGGTGGCGGCGGCGGGGACGCACGATCTGACGGTGGTGCTGACCAGCCGGGCCTGGGACACCACCACGGCCGATCCGGGCGGGCGGCAGCAGGCCCTGGTCCGGGCCCTGGTGGCGACGGGCAAGCCGGTCGTTCTGGTACCGGTCCGCGATCCGTACGACGTCGCCGCGCTGCCCGAGGCGCGTACGTCCCTGGCCACGTACAGCTATTCGGTGGTCTCCATGGAGTCGCTGGCCAAGGTGCTGCTCGGGGTGGTGCCGCCGCGCGGCAAACTGCCGGTCGAGATTCCCGGCGCCTACCCGTTCGGGCACGGGCTGACCTGGAGCGTCCGGTGAGGCGCCGGTCGGTCTTCACCGTGGCCGGGCTGGCGGCGGTGTCGGTTCCGGCCGCGGCCGATGCTTCTCCACCGGCCGGGACACGGGCGCGGGTGCGGACCGGCATGGACCGGCTGGCCGCCTCCGGCTGGGACAGGCTGAAGGGCTCGCGCGTCGGCGTCGTCTCCAACCCGACCGGAGTGGACCGCGACTACCGGCATCTGGTCGACCGGATGCACGAGGACGGCGTGACCATCGGGGGCGTCTTCGGGCCCGAACACGGTTTCCGCGGCTCGGCGCAGGCCGGTGGCAGCGAGGGCACCGGCGTCGACGCGCGCACCGGCTTGACGGTCTACGACGCGTACCTGGCCTCGCTCGAGAAGTGGATGTCGATGTTCACCGCCTCGGCGGTGCGAACGGTCGTCTTCGACATCCAGGACGTCGGCGCCCGCTTCTACACCTACATCTACACGCTGTACGACTCGATGGCCGCGGCCGCCCGGCTCGGCCTGCGCTACGTGGTGCTGGACCGGCCGAACCCGATCGGCGGGCGCGCCCACGGCCCGATGATGACCGACGGCTACACGTCCGGGGTGGGCCGCCTGAAGATCGTCCAGCAGCACGGCCTGACGGTCGGCGAGCTGGCCCGCTTCTACAACGGCGAGTTCCTGTCCGGCGCGGTGAACCTCGAGGTGATCACCTGCACGGGCTGGCACGGTGGCCTGCACGCGAGCGACACCGACGTCCCGTGGGTCCTGCCGAGCCCGAACATGCCGACGCCGGACACGGCGGAGGTCTACCCCGGCACCGGCATGGTCGAGGGGGTGTCGGCCCTGTCCGAGGGCCGCGGCACGACCCGCCCGTTCGAACTGATCGGCGGCCCCGGCTTCGACCACCGCTGGGGCGACCGGGTGGCCGCGCACGGCCTGCCCGGCGTGGAGTTCCGCGAGGCGTACTTCACCCCGACGTTCAACAAGTTCACGAACGTCCTGTGCGCCGGCGTCGAGGTGAAGGTAACCGGCAAAGCCGGGTTCGACCCCATCCGTACGGCGGTGGCCATGCTGGTCGAGGCCCGCAAGGAGCCGGCCTTCAGCTGGCGCCTGGACGGCACCCGGCACTGGATCGACCTGCTGACCGGCTCCGCCCGCCTCCGCACCATGATCGACGCCGGCGCCACCCCGGCCGAGGTGACCGGCGCCTGGGCGGCGGAGTTGGCCGCCTTCCAGAAACAGCGCCGCCCCTACCTGCTCTACCCGCGCCCCTCCTCGCCCACCGGGTCTGGTTCGCTCGGCGCGCGGTCCGGGTCGTGAAGGCTGCTGGTCAGGCGGGCGTGCACCACCGGGGGCACGGGGGCGCCGGTGAGCCGTCCGAGGGCCAGGGCCGCGGCCCCGCCGGCGCCGTCGAGCGCCGGCCGGGGCCGTGTGACACCACGGGCCGTCAGGCCGGCCCGCACCGCGCGACCGACCGGTCCGGGCCCGAGCAGCACGGACCCGGCCAGCACCACGACAGCGCCGGGTGGCGGCCCGACGCTGTCGTAGGTGTGCAACAGCCGATTCGCCGCCTCGGCGCAGATCCGCGCCGCCACGGCATCCCCGGCCTCCGCCGCCGCACCGACCGCCGGCGCCAGCACACCGAGCCGCGCCGGGGCGGCGGCGAATCCCGCGGACACCAGGGCTTGCGCCCGCCGCTCGGCGCTGGCGTTCTGTGTTGTTCCCACCCCGAAGTGGGCCTCGGCGGCCTCCACCATCGCGGTCCCCTCGCCTCGGCCGTCCAGGGCGGCCAGGGCGGCCCGCAAAGCCCGTACGCCGATCCACACCGCGGAGCCCTCGTCGCCCAGGAGCCAGCCGTAACCGTCGCAGCGGTGGGCGAGGATCCCGTTCGTGAAGCGGGCGGCCAGGGCGCCCGTGCCCGCGAGCAGGAGCACGCCGTCGGGAGCGGTGGTGCCCGCCGCGTACGCCACCTCGAGGTCGGTCACCGTGACCACCTCGCCGGTCAGGCCGGCACTGTGCCAAGCCCGGCGGGCGGCGGCCCGGAACGCCTCCCGGCCGGCGCCCGCCGAGCCGGCCCCGCCCAGCACGCCGATCCGTACCGCCGAGCGGTCGACTGTGGCCAGCGCCCCGGTGAGCGCCGCCGCCAACGTCGCGCCGATCTCGCCGTGACTGCTGTTCCGGTTGGCGCCGCCGGACGTGCCGCGGCTCACCACCGTGCCGTCGAGGGTGGCTATCACGCATCTTGTCGTCGTGGCGCCCGCGTCGAGGCCGGCGACCGTCGTCGCGCTCATAGTCCGCTGACCGTACCTCGCCCGTGGAGAGACTGACGATGCCATCAGGAGCGGAAACGATCGTCCGGGCGCGCGGGCTGCTGCCGTCGCTGTCCCCGGCCGAGCAGCGGGTGGCCCGGGTGGTGATCGACGAGGCGGCCACCGCGGCCGGGCTCACCATCACCGATCTGGCCGTGCGGGCCGGCGCCAGCGAGACCACCGTGATCCGGTTCTGCCGGGCCATGGGCTTCGCCGGCTATTCGCAGCTGCGGCTGACTTTGGCCGCCGAGGCCGGTCGCTCGGTTCCCGGCGGGGAGCCGGTCGGCAGCGACATCAGCGCGAGCGACGATCTGGCCCAGGTGGTCAAGAAGATCGCCTTCGCCGACGCCCGCGCGGTCGAGGAGACCGCCTCGCAGATCGACATCGCCGTGCTGGAGCAGGTGGTCGACCTGGTCGCCGGGGCACGGCGGGTGGACATCTACGGTGTCGGGGCGAGCGCCTTCGTGGCCACCGACTTCCAGCAGAAGCTGTACCGGATCGGGCGGGTCGCCTACGCCTGGAGCGACACCCACCTGGCCCTGACCAGCGCCGCCCTGCTCGACGAGCGGGACGTGGCGTTCGGCATCTCGCACACCGGCACGACCTCCGACACCATCGACGCGTTCACCGAGGCCGGCCGGCGCGGCGCCCGGACGGTCGCGCTCACCAATTTTCCCAAGTCGCCCATCACCCGGGCCGCCGATCTGGTGCTGACCACCGCGGCCCGCGAGACCACGTTCCGTTCCGGCGCCATGGCCAGCCGCCTGGCCCAGCTCACCGTCATCGACTGCGTCTTCGTCGGCGTCGCCCAGCGCACGTACGCCGAGACCCGCACCGCGCTCGACGCCACCTACGCGGCGGTGCGGGGCCGGCGGATCGGCGCCGAGCGGAGCCGCGGGTGAGGCCGGTGGACGAGGTGCCGCTGTCGCGCACCGAGCAGCGCAACCCGCACAGCGCCGCGATCGACCAGATGGCCACCCTCGACCTGCTGACGCTGATCAACGACGAGGACCAGCGGGTGCCGGCCGCGGTGGCCGAGGTGCTGCCCGAGCTGGCGGCGGCGGTCGAGCTGGCCGTGACCGCGCTCGCCGGCGGCGGCCGGGTGCACTATGTCGGGGCCGGCACCTCGGGGCGGATGGCCGTGCTGGACGCGGCCGAGCTGATCCCCACCTTCGGGCTGGAGCCGGGCCGGGTCGTGGCGCACATCGCCGGCGGGGCGCACGCGCTGACCCGGCCGGCCGAGGACGCCGAGGACGACGAGATCGCGGGGGCGGCCACGGCCGGCGAGATCGTGCCGGGTGATCTGGTCGTCGGGGTCACGGCCAGCGGCCGTACGCCGTACGTCCGGGCCGCCCTGGCCGCCGCGCGCGCCTGCGGGGCGCACACCGTGCTGGTGTCGGCCAACCCGGCCTCGCCGCTCGCCTCCGGCGTGGACGTGCACATCGCGCCGGACACCGGGCCCGAGGTGCTGACCGGCTCGACCCGGATGAAGGCCGGAACCGCGCAGAAGCTGGTCCTGAACGCCTTCTCCACCGCGACGATGGTCCGGCTCGGGCGCACGTACTCCAATCTGATGACCGACATGCTGGCCAGCAACGCCAAGCTGCGCGACCGGCAGCTGCGCATCCTGGCCGAGGCGACCGGCGCCGACGCGGAGGCGTGCCGGCGGGCGCTGGGCGAGGCCGGCGGCGACGCGAAGGTGGCCGTGGTGACGCTGATCGCCGGGGTCACCGCCGAGGCGGCCGGCCGGGCGCTGGCCGAGACGGGCGGCCACATTCACCGGGCGTTGCGCCATCTGCGTTGACCGATCGGTACGCGTCGATCTAAGTTGCCAGGGAGCCGGCTGGACGGAGTTCCGATGCGACGCTCACCTCTTCTCGCGGCACTGGTCGCGACGGTCCTCGTGGTCACCGCGTGCGGCGGCTCCGGCGACGATCCCGACGACGCCTCGGCCGGGCCGGACAAGGTCAACGCGGGCGTCATCGCCATCGTCGACGTCGCGCCCATCTATCTGGGCAAGGCCAAGGGCTTCTTCAGCAAGCGCGACATCGACCTCACCCTGACCACCGCCCAGGGCGGCTCGGCCATCGTGCCGGCCGTGCTCAGCGGCGAGTTCCAGTTCGGCTTCAGCAACACGATCTCGCTGCTGCTCGCCCAGAGCCGCAAGGTGCCGATCAAGGCCATCTCGAACGGCAACAACTCCACCGGCGTGGACGGGAAGGACTTCGCCGGGCTGTTCGTCAAGGCCGACAGCCCGATCCGTACGGCCAAGGACCTCGCCGGCCGCAAGGTCGCCGCCAACACCTTGAAGAACATCGTCGAGACGAGCGTGCGCGCCTCGGTCCGCAAGGCCGGCGGCGACGCCGCGAAGGTCGGCTTCGCCGAGCTGGCCTTCCCCGACCAGTTGCCGGCCCTGCAGAGCGGGCAGGTCGACGCCATCTTCGTGGTGGAGCCGTTCCAGCAGGCGGCGCTGGCCGCGGGCGCCCGCCGGATCGCCTCCAGTTATGTCGACGTCGCGCCCGACCTCACCGTGGCCATGTACTTCACCTCGCAGGAGCTCCTGGCCCGCGATCCCGACCTGGTCCGGCGGTTCACCGAGGCGATGAAGGAGTCGTTGGCGTACGCCGACGAGCACCCGGACGAGGTGCGCGCGGCCCTGGGCGACTACACCAAGATCCCGCCCGAGACTCGGGCCGCCCTGGTCCTGCCCCGCTGGCCGTCCGAGGTGAACCGCGCCTCGGTCGAGACCCTGGCCGGCCTGGCTCAGGCCGACGGCCTGCTGACCGCGCCGCCGAACCTCGACGCCCTGCTGCCCTGACGCTTCCCCGAACCACTCGACACAACTACAGTCATCAATGTATGGGAGCGCTCCCAACGTTGAGGAGGTAGTCGTGAGGACTCGGATCGCGATGGCGGTGGTTCTGGCCGCGGCGGGCTTGGTGGTGGTACGGGCGCCGGCCGCGTCGGCGGCGCCCGCGTGCACGGTGGGATGGACCGCCAACCAGTGGTCCACCGGATTCACGGCCGACGTCCAGGTCACCAACGGCGGGGCGCCGGTCACGTCGTGGACCCTGTCCTGGACCTTCGCCGGCGACCAGCGGATCACCAACGGCTGGAACGCCACGGTCTCCCAGTCCGGCCCGGTCGTCACCGCGACCAGCGCCGGCTGGAACAGCCCGCTGGCGACGGGCGCGTCGGCCCGGTTCGGCTTCCAGGCCACGTACTCCGGAACCAACACCGCACCCACCGCCTTCACCTTCAACGGCGTCTCCTGTAACGAGGAGACCACCACCCCGCCGCCGACCACCCCGCCGCCGACCACCCCGCCGCCGACCACCCCGCCGCCCACCACCCCACCGCCCACCTCGCCGCCGCCGACCTCGACCGGCCCCGGCGACGGGTTCGAGAACCAGGCCGGCAGCGTCCCGTCGGGGGACTGGGCCGTCACCTACCCGGACTGCTCCGGCGCGGGCACCGCCGCCATCGACCGCGCGGTCGCGCACAGCGGCTCGGCGTCCCTGCGCGTGAACGGCGCCGCCGGCTACTGCAACCACGTCTTCGTCCGCAACACCCAGCTCCTCGCCGGCGCCGGAACGGCCTGGTACGTGCGCTTCTGGGTGCGGCACACCACCGCCCTCCCGGCCTCGCACGTCACCGCCGTGGCCATGCGGGACTCGGCGGACGGCGGCCGCGACCTGCGCTTCGGCGGCCAGAACGGCGCGCTGCAGTTCAACCGCGCCTCCGACGACGCCACCCTGCCCGAGCAGAGCCCGGCCGGCGTCGCCCTCTCCGCCCCGCTGCCGGTGAACACCTGGAACTGCGTCGAGTACAAGGTGGACGGCGCCAACGGCACCATCGAGACCTGGCTGAACGGCACTTCGGTCCCCGGCCTCCGGGAGGACGGCGTACCGACCCACGACATCGACAGCCAGTGGCTCAACCGCACCTGGCGCCCGGCCCTGACCGACCTGCGCCTGGGCTGGGAAAGCTACGGCGAGGGCGCCGACACCTTGTGGTACGACGACGTGGCCGTCAGCGCCGCACGAAACGGCTGCTGACCACCGCCGTACGGGAAAGCAAGTGAGAGTTCCGCCTCCTGGTTTGTCTCGGGTGCTCTAGTTACCTTCCGGTAACCAGAGCCCCGTGGAGGCCGGACATGCTCAAACGCACCCTCACCGCCGCCGTTCTGCTCACCGTCTCGATCGCCGTGCCCACGCCCGCGCGGGCCGCCGCCGTCACGATTCCCGCCTTCTACACGCCGCCGGCGACGCTGCCGGCGGCCGACGGCGCGCTCGTTCGCACCGAGCCGCTGCCGCTCGCCCTGTCGCTGCCGGGGATCAGTGGAACCCTGCCCGGCAGCGCGACCCGGATCATGTACAAGTCGACCGACGCGTCCGGCCGGCCCGTCGCCGTGACCGGCGCCTACGTCGAACCGGCCACGGCCTGGCGCGGGCCGGGCGCCCGGCCGCTGGTGGTCCTCGCGCCCGGCACGATGGGGCAGGGCGACCAGTGCTCCACCTCCCTGGCCCTGCAACGGGGCCTGATCCTGGGGCAGGAGCAGGGGCAGACGACCATTTCCATCGGGTACGAGGTGCTGGCCCTGTACCGGCTCCTGGCCAAGGGCATCGCCGTCGTGCAGACCGACTATCCGGGGCTGGGCACGCCCGACCGGGTGCACACGTACGTCAACCGCGTCGACCAGGGGCACGCCGTGCTGGACGCGGCCCGCGCGGCCCGGGCGCTCCCGAACACCTCGCTCACGGCGGCGTCCCTCGTCGGCCTCTACGGATACAGCCAGGGCGGCGGTGCGGTCGCCTCGGCGGCGGAGCTCCAGTCGGCGTACGCGCCGGACGTCCGCCTGAAGGCCACCTACTCGGGTGCTCCGCCGGCCGACCTGGCCGCGGTCACGGCGGCCATCGACGGCAGTGAGCTCGCGGCCGCCCTGGGCTGGTCGGTGAACGGTTTCGTGCAGTCGGAGCCGGCCCTGCGGCCGCTGGTCGACAAGTACCTGAGCGACGCCGGCCGGGCCGCGCTGAAGTCCATGTCGACGATGTGTGTCGGGGACGGCATCTTCGGCTACGCCGGCCGGAAGAGCTCATCGTGGACCACGTCCGGCCAGTCCCTGGCCGAGGTCACCGCGGCCGAGCCCGTCCTGCGCGCCTTCATCGACGACCAGCGCATCGGCACCCGCAAGCCCACGGGCGTCGTCCGGGTCGCCACCGGCGTCCGGGACAACCTCGTGCCGCACGGCCAGGCCCGTACCATGGCCGCAGACTGGTGCCGCCTCGGCGGCAATGTCGTCTACGCCCCGATCGCCCAGCTCGAGTCGGGCAGCGCCCTGCTGAACCACTTCGGCCCCCTGCTGACCGACCAGGGCACCGCCGTCGACTGGCTCACCCACCGCCTGTCCGGCCTCCCCGCCCTCTCCACCTGCGCGATCCTGCCCGTACAGCCGTGAGCCCTCAGTCGGGTAGTTGAGCGCACGACGGGTCGTGGTCGTCGAGCACTCCCCGGTAGACCGGGTGGCGCAGCTGGGTTCCGCCCGTCCACGAGCGGTACGCGATGCGGGCCACCACCTCGGGTTCGACCCAGGTGGCCTCGGCCATCGCCGTCAGCTCGGCGTGGCTCGCGGGTGGGCGGACCCGGCGCAGCGGGGTGAGCCGGCGCTCGAGCTGCTGTCGTGCGGCGCCGGACAGTCCACTGCCGACGCGGCCGACCAGGTGCAGGCGCCCGGACCGGTCGTAGGCGCCCACGATCAGGGCGCCGATCGTGTCGCGCAGCCGGCCCCGGCCGGGCAGCCACCCGCACACCACCACGTCCGCGGTGTGCGGGATGACCGTCTTGACCCACGTCTTGCTGCGCAGACCCGGCGTGTACGGCGAGGCCAGCCGCTTACAGACGACGCCTTCCAGCCCGTGTTCCCGGGCGGCCGCGTACACCTCGGCCGTGGCTCCGGGGAAGGAGGGCGGCGTCTGGACTCCGGCGCCCCGCAGGTCGAGCTCCTCGAGCAAACCCCGGCGATTGCTGTACGGCGTCTCCAGCAGCTCCTCGTCGCCGAGCACCAGCAGGTCGAACAGGTACAGGGTGACCGGCGCCGCCCGGAGCAGCCGGGGGCCGGGATCGCACACGCCGATCCGCTGCTGGAGCCGGGAGAAATCGGTGACACCGGCCGCGTCCAGGCACACCAGTTCGCCGTCGAGCGCGGCCCGCCGCCCGCCCAGCAGCTCCGGCAGCGCGGCCAGCTCGGGGAAGTTTCCCGTCACGTCCCGGCCGGTGCGGCTGTGCACGCGCCACCGGTCGCCGTTCGCCGTCACGCAGGCCCGCATCCCGTCGTGTTTGATCTCCGCCGCCCAGCCCTCGCCCGTCGGGACCGGCCCCGGCGTGGCCAGCATGGGAGCGATCGGGGTCGGCACCCCGTGATCGTCGGGCGGAGGTCCGGCGTACCGCAGGCGAACCGGCGGAATCCAGTCGTCATGGCGACAGATCAGCCGTCGATCCGCCCGGCGCGACCAAGATGACGATGAGGGAGGGACATGAGCGTCCAACTGCGGGGGCGGGCCGGGGACGGGCCGCTCGATCATCTGCGCACGATGATCCGGGCGCTGCCGGTGCCGACCGCGCCGGTGACCTTTCCGAGTCGGGAGGCGGCGCTCGGGCTGGCCCTGATGGACCTGTCGTTCCGGCTCGACCATCTGCCCCGGCTGTCCGAGCATCTGACGCTGATGGACCGCGGGCACATGAGCCGGACCATCAGCGTCGACGTCGACCTCGACCTCATCTCGGGGCGGCTGCGCGACACCCTGATGGTGCCGGGCGAGGGGTCGTCGCTGTGGGTGCCGGTGTCCCGGTACAGCCGGCGCGACCTGGCGCCGGTGGTCATCCGCGAGTCGAACGGTGAGGTCGTGCCGCGGCTGTCGCACCGCGACGCCAACCGGGTCACCGCGGCCGCCTTCGTGAAGCTGCTGTTCATGCTGATCAACGCGCATGAGGACGTGTCGGCGCCGGCCAGCCCCATCCACCAGCTGCGGCACACCCATCAGCGCTCGCGGTGGCTGATCGAGACGGCGATCACCGAGCTGATCATGGTGGGTTCGCCGGCCGGGCCCCGGCTGCGCACGCCGGTCGACCACGCGGAGCTGGCGGCGCCGGTCGCGCGTGAGGGCGGCTCTCATTCCGTACGGGACCTGGCGCTCGCCGGTCTTGACGTGCTCTTCCCCGGCGAGGAACAGGTGCCGTTCGCGCGGCTGCTGCAATTGGCCGTACGGCAGGACATCCTGGTCGCTCAGCTCGGCCTGGACCGCCCGCGCCGGTTCCTGACCTGGGAGGCGCCGCTGCTGCCGGCGCAGCACCGGCCGGCCCCGCTGCAGACACTGGCCAAGAACGTGCTGCCGGTCAACCGCGAGTTCGTGGTGGAGTACCAGACCGAGATCCCGCGCTCGGTCAAGGCGTACCACCTGACCTTGGAGGTCCGGCAGGAGATCAGCGTGCGCCGGTTCCTGATGTCCAGCGACGTCGACGAGGAGTTCGTCGAGGTGCTGGCCCAGGACCTGGAGTCGGTGGCCCGGCGCGCGGCCCGGCTCGGCGACCACCACAAGCTGCTCGAACTGGAGATGCAGAGCATCGCCTCGCGGCTGGCCGAGCTGGGCCGCCGGCGCCTGGTCGACCTGACCGGCTACGAGGCCTACCTGGCCCGGCTGCCGATCCCGGTCGGCCCGGGCTCGGTGCCGCCGCCGGCCCGGCTGACCTCGGCCCAGGTGCTCGAGGCGCTGTCACGCGGCGACTGCTCGCTCGACGTGCTGGCCGCGTTCTGCGCCCACTACGCCGCCGACGGCCTGCAACATCTGGCCAAGAGCCTGCTGGCCGGGCCGGCCCTGCTGAACATCGCGGCCGGCCTGCGCGCGTCCCAGGTGGGCCGGGACGTCATCACCGACAACGATCCGCGCGAGCACGGCGCCCACGCGCACTGGCGGCGGCCCTCGGTGGAGCTCAGCCCGCAGTCGACCGAGCCGGTGCGCGTGTTCGCCTACATGGCCCTGGCCGACGAGGCGCCGGCCCTGATCGAGAGCATCACCCGCATGGTGGCCGGGCTGGCCCTGGTCGTCCTGGGCATCGGGACGCTGCTGTCGGGCGGGACAGCGTGGCTGTACTCGGCCGAGGTGTCCGAGCAGTTCGTGCCCGAGCAGGCCGACGCCGTGGTCGCGGTCCTGCTGCTGGTGCCCGGCCTGCTGTTGGCCCGGCTCGACCTGCCGAGCACGAAATCGGTGCTGGGTCAGCTGCACCGGTTCCAGCGGACCCTGGCCGCCGCCTCGGTGGTGGTGACCACCGCGCTGGCCATCGTGGTCGGCACGGTGCAGTCCGACCGGGAGATGACCCGGATGTTCCAGCTCGCCCTGGCCGTCCTGCTCGGCATCCTGGTCTGCTGCCTGTGCGAGTTCTACGCCCGGCGGATCCACCGGGGCAGCTCGGTGCCCCGCTCGACGAAGGTGCCGCGCTGGCTGCGCGACGCCCGCCGCTCCACCCGCCATCCGGTCGAGCCGGACGACTTCTTCGACGCGCGCGGCGAGGTGTGAGATGACCCAGCCCGCGAGCTCCACCAAGTCGTCGGAACTGGCCCGGATCGCGGCCGAGGCGGCCGGCACCCACTTCTCCTCGGTGCAGTTCACCCTCACCCACCGGGCCGCCAACGGGTCGGTGCCGGCGCCGGCCATCGAACCGGACAAGGAGGACCCGAACGGCTGGCCCACCGACTTCTGCCACTTCTCGGCGGCCGGCCTGTCGGTGTCCACGTCGACCTGGCCGTCGGCCATGACCGCGTTCAGCGGCCGGGTCCAGATCGGCCTCGAGGAGGGCGCCGGGCAGCGGGACACGTACTCGTACTCGGGCTACGCCGTGCCGAACCCCGGCTTCCTCAACCAGTCCACCCGCAAGGTCGAGGTCATCATCACGCTGGGCACCACGCACTGGTCACCGACCTACCGCGAGGCCCTGATGCAGGCGCTGATCATCGAGAAGCTGACCGGCCTGGCCGCCGAGCGCGACGCCCCGGTGCTGCACCTGCACACCCCGGTCGCCCCGGTGCCGCAGACCAGCAAGGCCGAGCGCGGCGACGGCTCGATCGAGCGGCTGCGCGACGCGATCGGTCCCTGCCTGCGGTTCTCGGTCGGGGTCGACCCGGCGCTGTCCGGCACCCGGCTCGACTTCGAGACCGAGCTGGCGGCGCTGGCCGAGGAGTACGGCTTCGGCCTGAAACTGAGCGACCAGCGGTTCAACCGGGTACGGGGTGAGTGGTTCACGATCCGCGGATTCGACCGCGAGCGCTACCGCCAGGCCCGCAACCGCCTCTTCCCGGACGCCGCCGCGCTGACCCCGCGCCGCGCGGTCATCGCCAGCGTGGTCGGCCCCTCCCGCACCGGCACGACGGCGGCCGCGGTGGCCGCGCTGCGGGCCCGGGGGATCGGCGTGCTGGCCGCCTCCATCTCGAGCATGCGCAAGACCACCTTCATCAACCTGATGCTGCCGGTCGCGGCCGGCGCGCCCCGCCTGATGCCGCAGTGGTCGGGCGGCTGGCTCGACGCGCTGCCCCGGCTGAGCGCCTGCACCGGCCACCCGCCGGCGGCCGAGGAGACCGGCGACAGTCTGATCGACGACTGGAAGGTCGCGGTCAGCCCGGCCATGCGCTGCACCTACCCGCCGTCGAGCCAGCAGACCGGCGCCACCATCACGGGCCGCGTCCCCTACCCGATCTGGCTGTGGTGGCAGCTGCCGCACCGCACGGTCGACACCCCGGCCCTGCTCTCCGAGGTCCAGGCCGCGCTGCGCCCGCACACCCGGCGGTGCGAGGTCGCCTACGCCCAGTCGCGCCTGTGCCGGGGTGACGTCGTGCGGGGCCGGGCCAAACTGGTCGTGATGCTCTCGGAGGAACACCGCGACCACGCCGCCGTGCAGCGCCTGCTGACCGACGCCACCGAGGCGGCCCAGTACCGCGTCCGCGAGCGCCTGCCCCTGCTCGGCTGCCTCGACCCCAGCAAGATCCGCCTGCGCCTGTCACCGCGCGAGCGCTGGCTCACCTACGCCGGCGTCTCCACCTGACCGGCCGGAGCTCAGTGCCCCGGCCCCTGCACCATCCTGTGCCGTTCGAGCTCGTGCGCGCCGCCCTTCTTGGCCAGCGTCGCGCACGCCTCCTCGATGTCGCGGGCCAGCGTGTCGACGTGCTCGCGGCTCATCGTCTCCTTGACCAGAGCGCGCATGATCGTCACGTGCTGCGCGTTCGGCGGCAGCGTGTAGGCGGGCACCATCCAGCCCCGCTCGGCGGCCAGCTGCCAGGCCACGTCGAACTCGTCGAACCCGTTGTCGGCGGCCAGCCGGAACGCCACCAGCGGCAGCTGCTCCTCGTCCGGCCCGATCAGCTCGAACAGGCCCATCGCGGCCAGCTTCTCGCCCAGCACCCGGGCGTTGGCCTGCATGTTCTTCATGATGTACGCGTAGCCGGTCCGGCCGTAGCGCACCAGGTTGTAATACTGGGCCAGCACCATGGCCGAGCCGGTGGAGAAGTTCAGGGTGAAGGTCGAGTCGGTCTTGCCGAGGTAGTTCTCCTTGAAGACCAGCTCGTCGGCCAGGTCGGCGCTCTCCCGGAAGATCAGCCACCCGATGCCCGGGTAGACCAGCCCGAACTTGTGCCCCGACACGTTTATCGAGCGGACCTGCTCGAGCCGGAAATCCCAGGCGGTGTCCGGGTACAGGAACGGCCACACGAAACCGCCGCTCGCCCCGTCCACATGAAGTGGCACGTCGAGCCCGCGCTCGCTCTTGATCCGCAGCAGGAGCTCGTTGATGCCGGCGATGTCGTCCTTGTGCCCGGTGAACGTCGTGCCGAGGACGGCCGCGACCCCGATGGTGTTCTCGTCGACGAACGGTTCCACATCGTCGGGCCCGATCGTGTACTTGCCCGGCCGCAGCGGCACGATCCGCGGCTCGACGTCGAAGTACCGGCAGAACTTCTCCCACACGACATGCACGTCACCACCGAAGACCAGATTGGGTACGGCGGTGGCGGCGCCCCGCCGTTTACGCCAGTTCCACTTCAGCGACAGCCCACCCAGCATGATCGCCTCGGACGACCCCTGGGTCCGCGCTCCGGTGGTCGCGCCCGGGGCGTGGAACAGGTCGGCCAGCATCCGGATGCACCGCTGCTCGATCTCGGCCGTCCGCGGATACTCGGCGTGGTCGATGAAGTTGCGGTGCAGGTTCTCGGCGATGATCCGCTGCGCCTCCGGCTCCATCCAGGTGGTCACAAAGGTGGCCAGATTCCGGGCCGGGTCACCTTCCAGGGCCAGATCCTCGGCGACGAGACGGAAGGCGTCCTGCGCCGTCATCCCCCCCCCACCGGAAACGTCCGGGTCGGCACCTCGTGCGTGGCGAACCGGTTGCCGTACAGGTCGGCGTCGCTCATGCCGGTCATGTGCTCTCCTTGGGAACGGAATCAACAGTGCGGCCCCGACCAGGAAACAGAGGGCGCCGAGCAGGGTCCCGGCGAGATCGGCGCGCAGGTCGATCACATCGCCGGTGCTGGGCAGTACGAAGGCGGCCAGCGCCGCGCCCATGAAAAGAACCGAGCCGGCCATGGTGAGCCAGGCGATCCACCAGGCCCGCCGCCACCGGGGAACACCGGCGACGGCGAGCACCCCGAACACACTGGCGACGAGAAACAGCGTCGATCCGAACACGTCGGGCCGCCAGACGTGCCGATCCTGCTGCTGAACGGAGAGATTATGGGCCAGCGCGACCAGAGTGCTGACGTTGAAAAGAAGCGTCCCCGGAAACTGAACGGCCGCCGCCAGCCAGTTCCGGTCATGGGGCCGGGGCCCCCAGAACACGAGCCGCAACGGCCCACCGTCACCAGCGGGCGTCTGAGCCTGAAGCAACTGAAGAAACGAGGCCCCGGTAAAAAAGATCGACCCCACGAAGTACGTCAGAGCATCGGCGTCGGCCCCGACCGCATCGGCGTACGCGGGCACCGACGCCACAACGAAGCAGGCCGCCCCGGCCACGAAGAGCCCACCGATCGCAGCGTCGAGACGCTTCGGACGAATCCGCACTCCCGCCCCCACGTCGTCGACAGCTTCGTCCCCTCAATGCAATGCCGCCACCCCCCACCACCGCATCACCCCTCACGGATGACCCACGCCACGCTCCACCCCGCCGCCCACCGCAGCCCGCTTCCCGAGCCGCCCACCACGGCGCGTTTCCAGCCGAGCCGGCCGCCGCAGCTCGCTTCCCGACTCGGCTGAGACCGAGCTGGCTGCCGCGGGGCGCTTCGCGAGCCGGCCGCTGCAGCGTGTTTCCCGAGCCGGCTACTTAGACGTCGAGATGAACGCCGTTGGCCTCGGCCGCGAAGTGGACGTTGGCCAGAACGCCGTCCGAGCCGTTCCCGTCGGCGAGCGGCCCGGTCGCCCAGCCCTCGGCGGCCAGCCGCTCCCGGCTCCGCTCGGCGGCCTGCCGAGCGCCCGATCCACCGGCCCTCGATCCGGCGTCCAGCTCGGCGTTCGCACCGGGAGCGAGTGACCCGGCGTTCGCGCCGGGGGCGAGCGATCCGGCGTCCGCGCTTGGGAAAAGGTGGTTCTCGCCCCACAGGTAGTGGTCCGACGTGGAGCCCGTGGTGAAGCCCAGCGTGGTCGGCTGAGGCCGCGGGGCGTAGGCGAGGGTGGCCAGCCCGGAGCCGGCGGCAGCGCCCAGCGCGGCCCCGATCAGCAGCGACACGACGACAGCGGCCCGGGCCAGCGGACGGTGGACCGGTGGGCGGAAGCGCTCGCGCAGGCCGTCGAGGACCAGGCGGCGCCGGTCGGCCCGGGCGGGGGCGCCGCCGGGGCCGGCCATCTCCAGCATCGTCTCGATCAGTTCGGGGCCGTGCTTGCAGCGGAGGCAGGCCGGATACGCGACCAGCAGAGCCTTGTACGTCACGCCGCACCGCCGGCCGGGCGCGGGCGCAGGGCGAGCTGGCGGTCGACGGCGGCCGAGCGGCGGCGCAGGCGGTCGGCCTGGGCGGTCAGGGCCGCCGCGCCGCTGTCGCTCAGGCGGTAGTAGCGGCGCAGGCGGCCGTTGACCGCCTCTTCCCGGTCGACGGCGATCAGGCCCTGCTGGTCGAGCCGGTCGAGGGCTCCGTACAGCGTGCCGGGACGCAGTTTCACCTCGCCCTCGGAGAGCTCGGCGACGGATTGGACGATCCCGTACCCGTGCAGCGGCTGGGCTGCGAGCGCGGTCAGGATGAGGAAGGTGGGTTACGTCAACCGTGCTGTCAGGTCGGCCGCCACCTGCTCGGGCGCTGTCATGTCGGCGATCTGCCCCTGGATGCGGGCGGCTCCGGCGGCGTAGGCCGGGTCCGTCACCACCTTGCGGACGGCTTCGCGCAGTGTCTCCGGGTCGACCGGGCCGGGGGCCAGGCCGATGCCGCAGCCGGCCTGGTTCACGGCGGCGGCCTGCACCGGCTGGTCGGCGCCCTGCGGCCACACCACCAGCGGCACGCCCGCGGCGAGGCTGCCGAGGGTGGTTCCCGCGCCGCCGTGGATCAGCGCCGCCGAGACCCCCGGGAGCAGCTGGGCCAGCGGCTGGAAGGGCAGGACGGTCGCGTGCGGAGACTTGTGCGGAACCGCCGACGCGTCCGTTCCGGGCAGCGTCGTCGCGAGGAAGTCGACCGCCAGCGGGTCGTCGCCGCCGGTGAGGTCGTCCAGCAGTTTGCCGACGACGTCCGGCGCGGCGAAGTGCGATCCGAGCGTGACCAGCACGCGGGGCCGGCCGGGCGTCGGGGCCGGAACCGGTCCGGCGGTGGCCGGGCCCTGGTGGGGTTCGGGGCGCAGGGTCCACCGCTCGGCCGTGGTCGGCGTCCGGGAGGCGCCCAGGTCGGGCGGGCAGGTCTCGAGGAGCCAGCGGCCGGCCGGCAGCGCCGTCGGCGCGGTGAAACCGCGCGCGTCGAAGCGCGGCGCGGCGTTGGCGGCGATGGCGCCCAGGAATTCCGGCGGGACGCCCGGTCCGGTCGAGACCGTGGCCAGCGGCACGTCCAGGCCCGCCGCGACGAACACGCCGACCAGGTCGAACATCTCGTTGACGATCAGGTCGGGCTGCCAGGCGCGGGCCAGTTCGAGGGCGGCGTCCCCGCCCAGGTCCAGGCGCGCGCCGGCGAAGAACTCGGCCACCGCGGCCGGCGAGGTGCCGGCGGCCGCGTCGGTTCCGGTGCGGCGGGCGGCCTCCAGGAAGAGGGCGTCGGGGGCGGGGCCGGCCTGGAGGTGCTCGAATCCCTCGACCGCCACGTCGTCCGCCAGCGCCGCGGCGGACAGGACGGCGACCTGGTCACCGCGGCGGGCGAACGCGCGGGCGAGGGGGAGCAGTGGATAGAAGTGCCCCTGGGAAGGCACGGCTGAGAAGAGAACCTTCATGCTCATCAGCATATTGTTGCGTTCATCAGAATGACGTTCTTGTGATCGAGGGAACAGCTACCATGAGCGGCGAGGAAAGGGCCCCATGACCACGGCACGAGGCACCCGGCGCGCGCAGGCGGCGGCCGAGACGCGGGAACTGATTCTGGGCGCGGCCCGGCGCTGCTTCGCCGAGGACGGGTACGCGGGCGCGACCGTCAACGACATCGCGGCCGCGGCCGGCGTCGCGGTGGCCACGGTCTACACCAGCGTCGGCGGCAAGCCCGTACTCCTGGAACAACTGGTGCGCCGGGGCATGCGGGACGCGGCGGTCGCCGAGAGCCTCGACCGGGTCGCCCGGGCCGAGACCGGCGAGGAGGTGGTGCTGGCCATCGCCGAGGGCACCGGCGCGGCCTACCGCCGGCACGACACCGTGATCGCCCTGCTGATCGACACCGCGTCGCACGAGCCCGTGGCCCAGCGCCTGCGGGAGGAGGCCGTCGAGTCCTTCCGCTCGGCCCTGGCCAAGGCCGCCGAGCGCCTGGACGAGCTCGGCGTCCTGCGCGTCGACCGGGAGCGGGCCACCGACGTGCTCTGGTACTTCTTCGGCCTGTACGCCTGGCCGCGCGTCCTGCGGGACGCGACGTGGACCCCCGGCGAGGCGGCGGCCTGGCTGTACGAGACCGCCGTCCGTGCCCTGCTGAACGACTAAGCGTCCAGCATCGTGTAGAGGCTCGTGATGCGCCCGTCGGCCACGAGGCAGATGTCGACCCCGCTGACCGCGGGCGCCGCCCCTTCGGGCCCGAACTGCCAGGCGAGCATGGTCAGATCCTGCACGACCCGGACCTCACCGACCGCCGCGAAGACGAACCCGGGCGCCTTGTCGAGCAGCCCCTGCGCCTTCCGGTCCAGCGCGTCCCACCCCACGACCACCTCGTCCGGGTCGGCGAAGGTCACGTCCTCGGCGTAAATCTCCCGAATGGCCGTGGCCCTCTTCTCGGGGTCACGCTCTCCGAAGACCTCGAGCAGATTGCGAAAGGCGAGTTCGATCCTCTGGTCGGCCATGGCAGACACAATAGGCGGCACAATGCCGTCATGGCCTTCGATCGGGGGGTTGCGCTGCTCACGTAGCGCGTGGGCCGTCGACGGAACGCACCGGCTGACAGGAACGCCGACGCTGGAACTGCCAGGACCATCGCCAGTTTTCTCGACGTGCTCCCCTTCAGGAGGCGGCGAATACGACGTCGACCCAGTAGTTGGCCGACTGCCAGGTGTTGGTGGGGAAGCCCCCGCCCGTGCCGTACCGGTACAGGCCGTTGGCACCGTCGACGCCGTTCGCCAGGGCGTGCAGCGGGCCGTTGTCGGCGCCGTTGTTCGCGAAGTAGCCGGTGTCGGCGGCGTAGCGGCCCACCGGCGCGTAGTAGGAGACGACGTACGTGGTGTTCGCAGTGATCGTCACCGGCGACGAGAAGGTGGCGGTCTGCCAGCCGGACGCCGACTCGCCGGCGAAGGTGACGGTCGCCAGCTGGGTGCCGCTGTTCGACCAGAGCCGGCCCAGGTGCGTGCCGGTGTTGCCACTGCCCTTGTAGAAGCGGACGCCGGTGACCTGGCCGGCGACGTCGGAGCGGAAGCGCAGGCCGAGCTCGACGGCCGAGGTCTCCGGATCGGCCGGGGTTCCGGGAACCGCCGTGGCCGGCCAGACCGAGTACGTGGTGGTCGTAGGCGCGGCGCCGGTGGTGAACGACCAGCTTGTCGAACTCATCGTGTTGCCCGCCGTGTCGCGCGCCCCGCTGATCGAAATCGTATATGTCGTATTCGGGGCGAGGCTTGTGGACGGGGTGAACGTCGCCACGCCATCGCTGTAGGTGGTGGCGCCGCTGACGCCCGCGATCGCCATCACGGCGCCGGACACGGGCTCGTTGAAGGTGGCGCTCGGCCTGATGGACGTGGCCACGCCGGTCGCGTTGGGCTCGGGGCTGCGGCTGGTCACGGCCGGCGGGGTGGTGTCGGGCGCGGCGGTGCCCGGGGTGAAGGCCACGTCCACGTAGTAGTTCGCGCTGCGCCAGGCCAGCGTCGGGAAGCCGGTGCCGAAGCGGTAGACGCCGTTGACCCCGTCGGCGCCGTCCCGCAGGGCGTGCAGCGGCGCGTTGTCGTACGCCTGCGACGCGAAGTAGTCGGTGTCGGCGGCGTAGTGGCCGTTCGGCGCGTAGTACGAGACCACGTACGTCGTGTTCGGCGTCAGCGTCACCGGCGCCGACAGGTTCGCCTGCTGCCAGCCCGACGCGGACTCGCCGGTGAAGGTGACCTGCGCCAGCTGCGTGCCCGTGTTGGACCAGAGCCGCCCCACATGGGTGCCGGTGTTGGCGCTGCTCTTGTAGAACCGGATCGCCGTCACCTGCCCGGCCACGTCGGTGCGGAACCGGGTGCCGATCTCGGTGCCGGTGCTGTCCGGATCGGCCGGGGTGGCCGGGGTGACGGTGGCGTTCCAGATGCCGCACGGGCAGGTCCGCGAGCCGACGGTCACCGCGCGGGTCGCGTCGGCGCCGACGTTGCCGCTGTCGTCGGTGGCCCGGACCCGGATCGTGGCCGCCCCGGTCGTGCCCGGCCGCCACGTGTAGGACCAGGTGGCTCGCCCGGACGCCGGATGCCAGGTCGCGCCGTTGTCGGTGGAGATCTCGACGCCGCCGACCACCCCGCCGCCGGTGTCGGTGGCGGTGCCCGAGACGACGGTCGGCGAACCCACCGGCACGGTCGCCCCGGCGGGCGCGGTCACGGCCGCCGCCGGCCCGACGGTGTCGGTCGAGGCGGTGGCCACGGTCAGCCCCGGCTGCGGGGTGCCGGGCTGCACGCCCATGTCGGCCAGCAGGTTGACCGTGGCCTGCCTCATCGGTGTGCTGGCCGCGCCCGAACCCCGGTCGTGGTTGCTGTCCAGGCCCCACGACCACTGCACGGTGCCGGCGCCGAAGACCAGGGCGCCGCTGGGCGCGCGGTAGAGCGTCAGATTGTGGGTGGCGCTGCCCGTCGCGTACGTCGAACCGTAGTCCTGCAACACGTCCAGGCCCGACGCCGTGGTCGTGGACAGCTTGATCAGCCCGCGCGGCCTCGCGCCGTTGTCGGCGTCCTCGTCCCACTCGTAGCCGACGGTCCCGGTGCCCAGCGTCGCGGTCGCGCCGGCCGCCTGCGTGGCCACGGTCGTGCCGCGCCAGAGCCGCATCTTGCCGTCCGCGGCCGGCACCTGAAGGTTCACCGTGCCCGCGTTCACCTTGAAGATCGTGCCGGTCAGCCCGTTCTCGGGCCGGCCGCCGTCGGCCGGCGGGCTGAACCGCGGGTCACGCCACGAGCCGGTCCAGGCCGGATCCGGGTCGATCTTCCCGTTGGCGTGGGTCTCCTTGTAGGTGACCATGGTCCGGTACGAGTTCTCCCAGCGCGTCTTCCAGAACACCTCGTTTCCGCTGAGGAACGCGAGGTTGACCCCGGCGTCGCGGGCGGCCTCCACGTTGGCCCGCTGCTGCCCCGACCAGTACTCGTCATGACCGACCGACAGGAACGCCTGGTGGTTCCGGAGCAGCGCCCCGTTGCGGTCGGCGTCGACCCCGGCGATGTAGCTGACGTCGTACCCGTTGGCCTCGAGCCAGCGCACCATCGGATATTCGGCGTTGTAGACGTAGTCCTCGGCCCCGGTCCCGCGCGTGGTGATCGGCCGGTTGTAGCTCACCTTGTAGGCACGCCCCACCGGCGAGCCGACGTAAAGGCTGTTACCCCCATATTGGTTGTACGCCTGCCAGGTCGAGTCCGAGGTCTGGAAGACGATCCCGGAGTGGCTCGCGTCGTCACGCACCACGAAGTGGATGTGGCTGGCCCCGGAGGTGCCGTCGGTCCGGACGAGCCGGGCGAAGTAGATGCCGGAGACGGCGTTCGCCGGCACCGGCCAGGAGGCCGAGACCGCCCAGTTCCCGCAGTCGACGAGCCCGGTCGCGGCCTGGCTCATGCAGCCCGGCTGGCTCTGCGCCCCGACCGGATTGACCGACGTGATGAGCCGCGCGCCGCTCCCGCCGTAATAGCCCATCCGGTAGATGTCGACCCGGTACGAGGCGGCCGACGAGTCGATCTTGAACTGCACGGTCTCGCCCACGTTGACGCTGATCTGCGTCGGGAAGCCCTGCAGGGCCGAACTGCCGTACCCGGAAATGTCCCAGGTGCTCTTCGGCGTGCCCGCTTTGCTGTTCTCACAAGCGATCGGATTGATCAGCGGCGCACACGCGTCAGCGGCGGCCGGCTCGGCCCCGGCCACGGACAACCCCGTGACGGCGAGGGCGAGAACTAGAAACGTCCTGAGTGTACGCACGCGTATCGCCTCCCAAACGCAGACGCAAAGCATGCGAACGCGCCGACCCCCGAACTGTCGGCTCGGCGACACGCGTGTCCGGCGTGGGCGAAGTGCGCAACTAGTCGGCCCGGTCAGCGCCGCGGCGCTGACCGGACCGGACCCAATTACCGCCGATCAGAGGATTCCGCCTTTTCTCGGGGCGCGCCGGCGGCCCCACAGTGGTCCTTCGTCTCGGACAGGCCGAGCGCGTGGGCCTGGATCTCCGCTTCTCTTCTCGCGGGGGACGCTCAGTCTTCGGTCTCGCCCTACCGTGCGGCTGCGTCGGGTAGGCGCCTGCCTGTTGCGATCAAGCGGCCGTCGCCGGTGAGAATGGGTAGTGTCGATGGGAAGGAGTGGAGATGCCGGCGGGTGAGGTGATTGCGGCGGCGCTGGCCGCCGGGGCGACGGCGGGGATGAAAGACACCGCGTCGGCGGCGGTGAAGGATGCCTACTCCGGGTTGAAACGCGTGCTGCGGCCGTGGTTGCGCGGCGACGCGCGGCAGGCGTTGGAGGCCGACGAGACCGAGCCGGACGTGTGGGAGGCCCTGATCGGCGACGAACTGGACGCGTCCGGCGCTGTCGAGGACGAAGAGGTCCTGACCGTGGCGCGGCGGTTGCTGGCACTGGTCGATCCGGACGGCTCGGCGGCCGGCAAGTTCCTGGTGGACGCGCGCGAGGCGAAGGGTGTGCAGGTCGGTGACCACAACACCCAGCACAACACCTTCTCCTGATTCCGAACCATCGCCTCCGCCGATGCGGGCCGAGGTGGACGCCCGGGACGCGAAGGGCGTGCAGGTCGGTGACGGCAACACCCAGAACAACTTCTTCTCCGGTCAAGAGCCAGTCGAGTGGCCGGTCCGGGTCGGGATCGTCCCGCAACCGGCCGCCTCCTTTCAGGGCCGGTCGACGGCCGACGAACTCCACACCTCCCCAGCGGCTGGGGCGGGCACCCGGCTGTTGTCCGGTCTGGGCGGGGTCGGCAAGACCCAGCTGGCGATTCATCTCGCCGAGCGATTGTGGAGCGGCAACCAGATTGATCTGCTGCTATGGGTAGCGGCCGGTTCCCGGCAATCGATCATCACCGGATACGCCCAGGCCGCGGCCGACTTGGCGCTGCGCGGTGTGACCGGTGCCGACATCGAGCAGGACGCGGCTCGTTTCCATGCCTGGCTGGCCAGCACGGACCGGCGGTGGCTGGTCGTGCTCGACGACCTGACCGCCACGGCCGACCTGCAGCAGCTGTGGCCGCCCGGCCGACGCTCCGGTCGTACCGTGGTCACGACCCGGTTGCGCGGCGCCGGACTCGACGGCCCCGAACGTCGGCTGATCGCGGTCGGCACCTTCTCCCACGAGGAGGCCGTCCATTACCTCCGAGCCAGGCTCGGCGACACCCGCCTGGCCGATGACCCGGCCGGCGTCGCCGCCGATCTCGGCCGCCTGCCCCTCGCCCTGGCCCAGGCCGCCGCGTTCCTGCGCGACGAACGGGTGACCTGTTCGGAATACCGGCGGCGTTTCGCCGACAGCCGCGCCCGCCTCGACGACCTGGTCCCCGATCCGAGCGGGTCGACCGGGCTGCCGGATGACTACCAGCGCACCGTCGCCGCCACCCTCGCCCTGTCCATCGACGCCGCCGACGCCACCCGCCCGGCCGGCCTGGCCCGCCCACTACTCGAGCTGGCCAGCGTGCTCGATCCCGCCGGCATCCCCACCTCGGTGTTCACCACCACCGCGGCCGGCAACTGGCTGAGCTACCGGTGCGGCCGCACCTCACCCCTCGTCGACGAGAGGACGGTGCGCTCCGGCCTGCAAGTCCTGCACCGGCTCAACCTCATCACCGCCACTGCCGAAACGGTGACCGTGCACGCCCTGGTCCAACGCGCCACCCGCGACACCTGTACTCAAGACACCCTGGCCGACACCGCCTGGGCAGCCGCCGACGCCCTCACCGAAATCTGGCCGGACGTGGAACGCGACACCGCCCACGCTCAACGCCTGCGCAGCAACACCACAACCGTGCGCCACCACGCCGGCGACAGCCTGGTTCAACCCAGCCCTCACCCGGTCGTCAATCAAGTCAACCGCAGCCTCGGCGAATCGGGGAACCCGGCTGCCGCGATGAAAGCCTTTGAGCAACTTCGTGACGACCTGCTGCGGGTACTCGGACCTGACCACCTCGACACCCTGACCACCCGTAGCAATCTCGCCCACTGGCGCGGCGAGGCCGGCGACGCCGCTGGTGCCGCCTCCGCCTTCCACCAGCTACTGAACGACCTGCTGCGGGTGGTCGGACCCGACCACCGCCACACTCTGACCATCCGCAACAACCTCGCCCATTGGCGCGGCAAGGCCGGCGACCCGGCCGGCGCCGCCACCGCCGCCGAGGAGTTGCTCGAGGACCAGCTGCGCGTGCTCGGACCGGACCACCCCGACACCCTGGCCACTCGGGGCAACCTCGCCCACTGGCGCGGCGAGGCCGGGGACGCGGCCGGCGCCGCCACTGCCACCGAGGAGTTGCTCGACGATCAACTGTGGGTGCTCGGACCCGACCATCCGGCCACTCTGCACACCCGCAAGAATCTTGCCTCTTGGCGCGGCTGGACCGGGGACACCGCCGGCGCCGTCGCCGCCTTCCGACACCTGCTCGAGGACCAGCTGCGCGTGCAGGGACCCGACCACCCCGACACTCTGGACACCCGCAGCAACCTCGCCACCTGGCGCGGCCGCGCCGGGGACCCGGCCGGCGCCGCCACCGCGACCGAGGAGTTGCTCGGCGACCAGCTGCGCGTGCTCGGACCCGACCATCCCGGCACCCTGGCCACTCGGGGCAACCTGGCCACCTGGCGCGGCGAGGCCGGGGACCCGGCGGGTGCCGCCACCGCCACCGAGGAGTTGCTCGGCGACCAGCTGCGCGTGCAAGGACCCGACCACCCCGACACCCTGGTCACCCGCAGCAACCTCGCCACCTGGCGCGGCCGCGCCGGGGACGCGGTCGGCGCCGCCACCGCCTTCCAACAGCTCCTGAACGACCAAATGCGCGTGCTCGGACCCGACCACCCCGGCCCCCTGAACACCCTCGACAACCTCGATTGCTGGCGTGGCCAAGCCGGGGAGGACTCAGACCACACTCGGTGATGTCAGCGCCGGGTGCGGAGCATGCGGCGCAGTTCGTCGGTGACCTCCAGGACCGTCTGGCGTACCACCGGGGATACGCCGGCGGCGGTCTGGTCGGCTCGGGTCAGGAAGTCGGCGTCGATGGCGAAGCGGGGGAGCAGGCGTCCCGAGTAGACCATGGACGGAACCATGCCGCCGCGGTCGAAGGTGGGCAGCAGGGACAGGTAGCTCGGGCCGAAGCCGGACAGCAGATGGTTCTGGCCGGGCCGCCAGAAAGCGGTGGTCACCGTGCGCACGGCGCTGAGCGGGACGGCCCGGTCGACGGCCAGCATCTGCCACATCGCGGACTTCTCGGCGGCGTCGGGGCGGGCCGCCCGCACGGCCAGGGCGCGGTGCGAGGCGTCCGGGTCGGGGTCGCGCTTGAGCAGGTCGTCCACCTCGGCCTGGGTCTCGCCGCCCAGCTCGGCCTTGCGGATCAGCAGGCGCCACGACAGGTCGACGTCGGCGCCGGACTGCAGCATGGCCACCGCGTCGAGGTCGGGGGCCGAGCGGGCCAGGCCGCGCAGGGCCACCTGGCGGCGGGCCGGCTGCTCGGCCAGGCGGGCGCAGAGCGCGAAGAACTCGGCCATCAGCGCCGGGCGGTCGGTGTCGCCGGCCCAGTACTCGGCGGCGTCGCCGGCCAGGCGCAGGTACGGCTCGACCACCGTGTCGGCCGTTTCGACGGCCAGCACGGACGCGACGCAGCGGACCGTCTCGGCCGGGGTCGCCTCGGCGTTCGTCAGCATGTCCCAGACGGTGGCCACGGCGACGCCGCGCGACACCGGCGTCGGCAGCGCGCCGGCGTCGTCGATCAAGGCCGGCCGGTCGGTGGCCGACGGGCGGGTGGTGGCGAACGTCAGGTCCTCGTCGTTCACCAGGTAGAGGTCCGCTCCCTCGGGCAGCGTCACCGGGGTGCTTCCGCCCCGCACGTCGACCCGGGCCAGAGCGGTCCGGGTCAAACCCGCCGGACCCCGGTCGTACGCCCCGACGGCCAGCACCTGAGGACGCGGGGGACCGGCCGGGCCCGTCCCGGTCAGCGTCCGGCCGTCGAAGGTGAAACGGTCGGTGCCGGCCGTCTCGAGCCATCCGGCCCGCCACGCGTCGAGGTCGCGACCGGACGCCTCGGCCAGGACGTCCATCAAATCTTGCAGGGTGGTGCTGCCCCACGCGTACCGGGCGAAGTAGCTTTTCATGCCCGCCACGAACCGCTCCTCGCCCACGTAGACCATGAGCTGGTAGAGGACCGCGGCGCCCTTGGGGTACGTGATGGCGTCGAAGATGGACGCGGCCTCGGCCACGTCGCGCATCGGCTGGCGGATCGGATGCGACATCGGGCCCTGGTCGGCCAGGTACGCGATGAGCTTGTCGCTGGCCAGCATGCCCACCCGGGCGTCGGTGTGGCGGGTGGCGCGCTCGGCCGCCCAGTAGCAGGCGAACTCGGCGAACGCCTCGTTCAGCCACAGGTCGTCCCACCAGCGCATGGTGACGATGTTGCCGAACCACATGTGCGACAGTTCGTGCAGCAGCACGACGGCCAGCGTCTCCCGCTCGGCCGGGGTCGGCTCGGAGCGCCGCAGGAACGAGTCCTCCCAGGTGACGCAGCCCCAGTTCTCCATGGCGCCGCCGAAGTCGGGCATGAACATCTGGTCGTACTTGCGCTGGGGGAACGGCATGCCGAAGACGTCGGCGAAGAAGGCCAGACCCTGCTCGGTGACGGTGAAGATCTCATCCGCGTCCCGGTCGAGCACCGCGGCGAGCGAGCGCCGGCAGAACAACCCGAGGTCGTGGCCACCGGCCTCCCGCCGTATCTCGTGCAGCGGGCCGGCGTTGACGACAGTGTTGTACGTGGCCAGCGGCGGAGTGTCGGGGAAGGCCCACACGCGTACGCCCGCAAGCTCGTGAATCTCGGGGTCGCCGGTGTTGGAGCCGACGATCCACTGATCGGGAGCGGTCACGGTGAAGGCGTGCGGCGCCTTGAGGTCGGGCTGGTCGAAGCAGGCGAACAGGTGGCGGGCCTCGTCCGGGGCGAAGGTGGTCCAGACGTAGACCTCGCCGTCGGCCGGGTCGACCGACTTGTGCACACCGGGCCCGTCGGCCGTGTCGGTCTGCCGGGTCTCGACGCGCAGCGTGTTGCGCTGGGCCAGATCGGACAGGAGGATCCGGCCCTCCTCCGCCTCGGGCAGCGGCTTGCCGTTCAGGGTCGCCGAGAGGACCGGTGCGACGCAGTCGGCGAAGGTGGACGCGCCGGGCTCACGACAGGTGAAGGTCACCGTGGACACGCAGGTCACGCCGGGTCCGGTGGGCAGCTCGGTGAAGTCGATCGCGATGTCGTACCGCTCGACGGCGATCAGCGCGGCCCGCTGCTCGGCTTCGGCCTGGGTGAGACTCCGGGGGTCCATCCGCCCGATATTAGGCGGCACCCCCGGAGTCTCGCGCCCCTTTAAAACGCGGCCGTCATCCGCAGGCCGCGGTTCCCAGCTTGACCGTGCTCGGCGGCGTGGCGGTTCCGTTGGCGACGAAGCCGATCGTCACGGAGGCCCCGGCGGCCAGGGCCGGGCTGCTGCCGGGAGCGGCCGCGGTGACGGTGGTGCCGGACTGGGTGACGGTGGCGTTCCAGCCGCTGCCCAGGGTCACGCCGGCCGGCCACGCCCAGGTCGCCGTCCACGGGTTGACCGCCGCGGTGCCGGTGTTCTTGATCGTCAGGGAGCCCTGGAAGCCGCCCGGCCACGCGTTGTCCTGCTTGTAGGTGGCCGTGCAGGCCCCGGCCGGCACCGGCGGCGGCGTGGTCGGGCCGCCGTCACCGCCGCCGCCCACGGGCGCGATCAGGTACGGCTGGATGATCGCCTGCTTGGCGGTGTTGATGGTCGTCCAGTCGTCGTTGGCGATACCGCCGGTGTCCCCCGAGTTCGGGTTCCACGACCAGTAGGTGAACGACATCCCGTCGGCGCCGGTGCCGGTGTAGGCGAGCAGACGCTGCAGCCACACCTTGTCGACGTCGCTCTGCAGGGTACTGCCAAATTCGCCGATCATGATGGGGGCGATGTTCTGCTTGTACAGATAACCCCAGTACCGGTCCCAGATCGCCGGCATGTTGGCGGGATAGGACGGATCGTCGAACCACTTCTGGTGGAAGACGGAAGTCGCGTATTCGTGCGGCGAGTAGACCAGGCGGTTGGCGACGTCGAGACGTACGGGAAATTGCCCGGCCTTGGAAAGATTGCCGCCCCACCAGCCGCAGTCCTCGTCATTGCTGGGGTCGTTGTCCCAGACGTTCGAGAGGCCACCGCTCGGACAGCTCACACCCTCCACGAAAATGAGCCAATTGGGTTGTACGGACAGAATGGCGTTGCCCGCCCGTTCGGCGGCGAGCCGCCAGTCGCGGGCCGGGTCGCCACAACCCCAGCAGGAACCGGTGGCGGCCGGGTTGGTGCCCTCGGCGTGCGGCTCGTTGTGCAGGTCGGCGCCGATGACGGTGGTGTTCCCGGCGTAGCGGCGGGCCAGCGCCTGCCAGTTGGCGATCCAGGTCGACTCGGGAACGGCCGAGGTGTACCAGAGGGCGGTCTGCCCGGCGGCGGTCGGCCGGTGCCGGTCGAGGATGATCCGCATGCCCTTGCCGCCGGCGTAGTCGACGACCTTGTCGAGGATCTGCAGCGGCGACAGCCCGACCAGGTCGGGGTTGACGAAGTCGTTGACGCCGCTCGCGGTGGCGCCGCTCTTGAGCGCGTCGTCGGAGAACGGCACCCGCAGCGTGTTGTAGCCGAGGCGGGCCATGGTGTCGAGCTGGGAACGCCACGGGTTGCTCGACCACAGACCGTGGAAGGTCTTGTTGTCGGTCTCCATGCCGAACCAGTTGATACCGGTCAGCCGGACGGTGGCGCCCGTACTGTCCACGATCTTGTTTCCGCTGGTGTGCAGGTAGCCGGTGCCGGTCCCGCCGGCCGCGGCGACAGCGGGCGCGGCGGCGGGCACGGCCGTGAGGCCGGCCGCGACCAGACAGACGAGGGCGAGCTTCCTCTTCAATGCTGACACTGGTCACTCCATTCAATCCAGTGATAGGCATCGTTACATGGGAGCGCTCCCAGGGCAATAGGAACGTGCGGCGGCGCGCCAAAGCCCGGGGGCGGCGGCTTCGAGGGTGGCCAGGCCGGCGTCGGCCGGCTACGGCCGGGCCTGTCCGGCGACGAGGCGGATGGTGAACCCGTCGGGACTCTGACCGAAGGTGACGAGGCTGCAGGACTGGAAGGCGAGCCACAGGCCCAGCCCGCCGCGGGAGGCGGCGGCCGAGGTGGGGAAGAGGCCGGCGAACGGCGCGTCGGGCCCGTTCCCGGCGTCGGCCACGGTGACGAGCATCCGTTGCGGTGAGCTCCACAGCCGGACCGTCATCGGTGGCGTCCCGTGGTGGATCGCGTTGGACACCGCCTCGGAGGCACCCAGCACGAGCCCGCGGACGTCGTTCTCGGCCAGCGCCGTCGCCCGGCCGGCCCGGGCGATCGCGGCCCGCACCTGCGCGGGAAACGGGTCGCGGAACGTCGCCACCGGCGCGGTGCCCTCCAACGGGTCACGCCAGGCCGACCGGCGCCCGCCCAGAAACGTTTCAGGAACGACGAAGCCGGGATTTTCCTCATGCGCCGAGCCCTCGACGAGGAACGGATGTGTGCTCCGCACGTCAGCCATCACCTCGGCCGGAGCGATGCGCGTGTCGTACGGGCAGAGACCCCAGACGGGAAAGTCGTCGAACGCCCGGTTGACGGCCGCCTCGTACCGAGCCCACCATTCCCACGGCACCCCGGTCCCCGGATGCGGCACCTCACCGGCGACGCGAACCTGCGCGGACCCGGCATTCGCGTATTCCCTGAGCATCCGCCGGTAGCGGTCGATGGCGGAGGCCGGCCGCGCGAACTGAAGCTCGGCGTCGACATATCTGATCCCGCCGCCGAAGACGTCGGCGACCAGCGCCTGGTTATGGCTCGCAAACGCCGCGACAACCGGCTCACCGGCTTCGAGCCCCCCGGCCAGAAACGGAACGACGACGTCAAGAAAAGCCTGGTCGGAGTCATAGAAGGCGGCTTCGTGAAAACACCCGCGATACCCGGCCGCCGCCCCCGACCTTATGCGGCCACGCCCCGCACCCGCTCCCGTGTGGCTGTGCCCGGCGGCTGGGTCTTGTCCCGTGTGGCTGTGCCCGGCGGCTGGGTCTTCTCCTGTGCGGCTGTGCCCGGCGGCTGGGTCTTCTCCTGTGCGGCTGTGCCCGGCGGCTGGGTCTTCTCCTGTGCGGCTGTGCCCGGCGGCTGGGTCTTCTCCCGTGTGGCCTTGCCCTGCGGCTGCGCCCGATCCCATGTGGCTACGTCCGGAGGTCGTGTCGCCCTGTCGGCGACGTCTATGCGGCCACGCTGCCCGATACCCGGCTCCTATGCAACCAGGTCACACGATCGGCATCGTCCGAACGGCGGAGTGGGCGTGCCACACGGCGACGTACGCTCCTGAGCGCCCGGACGCGAAAGGATCTCATGAATCGCCACGACCGGAGCGTCAACGGGACGGTGGTCCTTTTGGCGTCAGCCATCCTTCTCAGCCTCGGCGTGTCGGTGTACGCGGGTTTCCAGCTCGGTCACGACGACGACCGCACTCTGGGCGTCACCACCCAGCCCGTGCCGTCCCCGATCGAACCGGCCGGCTACCCATCGGTCCCGGTCTCCGTGGCCCCGGCGCCGGCGTCCCCCTCCGCTTCCTCCGCGGTCCGGTTGTCACCACCACCAGCGTCCTCCGCCCGGTTGTCCCCATCGCCCGGTTCGCCACCCACGTCGCCTTCCACCGCGCCCACCACACGGCGGCCCGCCCGCCCGGCCTGGACGGAGCGGACGATCACGAGCACCAGCGTTCTCACCTCCGGCCAGAGCTGGTCCACGAACCGTTTGGCCCTCACCGTGACCCCCGGCGGCGATCTGGTGCTCCGCGACCAGGGCCGTCCGGTCTGGCGAACCAACACGACAACCGGCGTCAAGCTGGTCATGCAGAACGACGGACACCTGGTCCTGTACGACGCCGCGAACAGCACCGTGTGGAGCAGCGGCACCGCCGGCAACCCCGGGGCGCTCCTGCTCCTGAGGGCCAACGGTTCCATGGCCATCACCGTCAACGGTCGCACTCTCTTCCAGGTGGGGCCGATTTAGGCTTCGTTCATGACTTCTCTTGCTGCCCGCACCATCGCAGCCCTCCGCACCGAGCACGACGACCTCGCGGCGGCCGTCGCCGCTTTCACGCCCGCCCAGATCGAGGGCCCGTCCGGCGCCTCCAACTGGACCGTCGCCGAGGTGCTGTCGCACCTGGGCAGCGGCGCCGAGATCAACCTGGCCGTCCTCCGAGGCGCCACCGGCGAGGCCGAGGCCCCCGGCCCCGGCTTCAACCAGAGCGTGTGGGACCGGTGGAACGCCCTGACCCCCGAAGCCCAGGCCACCGGCGCGATCGAGTCGAACGCCACGTTGGTAGCCGCCTTCGAGGCCCTGACGCCGGAACAGCACGACCAGCTGACGATCAACCTCGGCTTCCTGCCGCAGCCCATTCCGCTCGCCTCCTTCGCCGCCATGCGCCTCACCGAAGTCGTCCACCACGACTGGGACGTCCGCGTGGCCGCCGACCCCACGGCCGCCCTGGCCGACGCCCCGGCCGCCCTGCTGGCCGAGCACCTGGCCGGCGGCCTGAGCTTCTTCCTGGGCTTCATCGCCAAGACCGACGCGGTAACCACCCCCGCCGTCATCGAGATCAGCACAACCCCGTACCGCATCGTCCTGAACGACGGCGCCCACTTCACCACTGACGAGACCCCCGCAACGGCAACGTTCGAGGGCCCGCTGGAGGCCGCCATGCGCCTACTCGTAGGCCGCCTGACCCCACCACACACCCCCACTGCCGTGAAGGTGACCGGCAACATCACCCTCGACGACCTGCGCGCCGTCTTCCCCGGCTTCTGACACCACGCAGAGCGCCGTGGGTACAGGCGCGGACACGGGTGCGGCCGTCGGTGCGCTGTGCCGAGCGCGCCCGGCGGCTGCTGGCGGTGCCTCCTGCCGGGTCAGAGACGCGGAAGGTGGCGTCCTCCCGCTCGGCCGCGCTGGAGCCAAACTGATCGGATCGGTGCGGGGCAGCTAACGCCGCGGCATGCCGTTCAGCGGAGGCGCTGCCGGACACCGACAGCGGTAAGCGCCGACACCAGCAGGAGCGTCGTCGCGGTCACGACCGTGCCGGGGCGAGGTCCGTCGGGCAGGAGTCCCATGTAGTCGAGCCCCCCGACATCGTTGATCACCAGGTACCAGAGCAGTGGGTAGACGGCTTGGAAGAAGCGTTGCGTCCGGCTGATGACGCCCAGGGCCAAGGCCAGCGCCGGGATGAAGAGGGCCCCGGCCAGCCACTCCGCGAGGCGACCGTCCACCGCCATGGCGAGACCCGGACCGATCCCCACCACGGCTGTCAGCGCGACACCGCTCAACCATTGCGCCAGCACGCGGACCACCGGCCCGGGGCAGGCATCGAGCAACCCCTCGGCGCCATGCTCGCGGGCCTGGCAGCCGAGCCGTGACCAGATCAGCACCGGCCAGATCCATGCCGCCGCGAGAAGCCCCGACGACGCTGCCGGCGCGGCAATACCGGCCACGACGAGCGCCAGCGTCGCGAGCCACCACCACTTCGATACACCGCCGATGAGAATGCGTACCTCACCGACGACCACCCGCCCGAAGCCCCATCCACGCCGAGCCGGACCGCCTTCGAGCTGGGCCAGCCGGGTGATGCCCGGAACCTGCACGGTGGTAGCGGGCGGCTGTGTCACGTCAGGTGGTGCGATCCCGGCGGTCAGTGCTGCTCCGGGATCCGGCGGCGTCATGGTGAACCGGGGTGTGCCGGTGTGGCGGCGAGCCCGGTCGAAGCGGTCGAACCAGAAGGCCGGCAGCAGAGCGACGGCAGCAGCCAGAGTCACCAGCAGAAGACGCTGGGCGGCGAAAGCCGCCGTGAAGTCGACACCGGACCAGGGGACCGGGCGGGGCGGACTGTCCAGGTACATCAAACCGAGCGCCAGGTCGGTGACTTTGAACCCCTCAGCGGCCAGGTCGCCGCGCAGGGACTCGGCGAAGGCGTTGACGCCCAGGCCGCCCAGGGGAGCGGCCCCCGATTGACCTGCGATGACGGCGACCAGAGACACGAAGAGCCAGATGATGTTGCCCAGACCGCCACGCAGCACAGGCGTGGTCTCGAAGACGATCGCCGCCGCCGCGCACACCGCCAGCACGGGCAGGGTGCAGAGCAGGAACGGTGTCAGCAGGGCGACCACGTCGACGGCGCGGGACTCGCCACGCGCCAACTGCATGGCCAGCGCGGCGACGGCCAGTGCGGCGGCCATCGAGGCGAGCACCAGGAAGTTGCTGAGGAACTTGCCGATCAGATAGTCGACGGTACGCATCGGGGTAGCGGCCAACAGCTCGCCCACACCGGTCTGCCGGTCACGGGCGACGGCCGTACGTATGACGTAGAAGCCCCCGGCGGAAAGCCACAGTGCTCCGGCCAGCGCGGTGACAGTACCGACGTACGCGCTGTTGTAGACCCCGCGGTAGGAGCCGGCGTTGACGATCGTCCAGTGGTCGCCGGCGGCCGGCACGGCGAGATAGCCGAGCCCGACGGCCGCGAGAAGAACGATGGCGTAGGCCGGGCGTCGCGCCCGCTCACGGAAGTCGGCGACCGCCAGCGCGGCCCACGTCCCCGGCCTCATCGGACCACCTCGCGGACGTCGCCGATCACGGCCAGGTAGGCATCCTCGAGGTCGGGCCGGATCGACACGGCATCGGGCGCCGGCGGATCGGGGGAGAGCAGCCGGAGCCGCACACCCTCGGCCGTACGCACCATCCGGCTGACCGTGTGCCGGGCCTGGACCGCGGCAAGTGCCGACGGCGGGACGATCAACTCCCACACTTGGCCGGCCACGGTCTGCACCAGATCGCCCGGACTGCCCCGGCGGAGGACGCGTCCGTGGGCCACGATGGCGATGTCACCGGCCACCGACTCGATATCGGAGACGATATGGGTGGACAGCAGCACGAGCCGGTCGGCCGCGAGCTCGCTGAGCAGGTTACGGAACCGGACGCGCTCCTCCGGGTCGAGACCGGCGGTGGGCTCGTCGATGATCAGCACCCGTGGGTCGGTCAGCAGCGTCTGCGCTATGCCCACCCGGCGCAGCATGCCGCCCGAGTAACCGCCGAGCGGGCGCTTGGCCGCCTCGGTGAGATGCATCAGTGTCAGCAGCTCGTCGATACGGGCGCGGGCCACCCGGGCGGACAAGCCCTTGACCGCTGCCAGGTAGGACAGGAACTCCCGCGCGGTCAGGTGCGGGTAGACGCCGAAGTCCTGCGGAAGGTAGCCGAGGCGGCGGCGGAGCACATCGGGCCTGGCGACCACGTCAGTGCCCTCGAACAGGACCCGCCCGCTGGTCGGCCTCGTGACGGTGGCGGCCACCCGCATCAGCGACGACTTGCCGGCGCCGTTCGGGCCCAGCAGGCCGAGCACACCAGGACCGAGGCTCATGGTCACCCCGTCGACGGCGCGCTTGCCGCCCCGGTACACCTTCGTGACATCGATCAGCTCGAACATCAGTGTGCCTTCCGAACCTGAGCCGTGCCGTCGCTGCCGGCAGCCACCTCGACGGCGCGCTTGCTGGCGGGATCGCTGCGCAGACCCGGACGGCCGGGCCCGGCGACCCGATAGGTCTCCGGGCCGGCGGGCAGGACGACGTCGACCGACCCGCCGGCCCTGGCTGACACGTGCTGGGGTGCGGTGGTGAAGCTCAGGCGCACCCGGCCGTCGCGGGACGACACCACGACGTCGGCCGAACGGGCGCCGATGACCTCGGCGTTCAGCCCGGCGTCAAGCCGGAGAGGACCGGACGGACTCTCGACGCGGACCCACGAGTCGGACACCGTCGCGGTGAGGGCGGCGTCGAGACCGACCGCCCGGACGGGGGAGTCGCTGGTCACGGTGACGGCGACCCCGGGCGGCACGGCCACGACGTGCCGGCCGCCGCAGTCGGGGACGAAGCCGCTGCACGTGACGCGCAGCTGGAGAGTGTCGTCGCTGAGCGACCAGGCGGCGTTACCGTCGACTGTGGCTTTGCCGGTCAGCGACCGCTGCACCACGACAGCGTCGCCCGTGCCGGCGACGAGCCGCAGGTCGCCGCCGTCGTTGTCGATGATCAGTCGTTGGCCGTCCAGGGCGAACTCGTGCCGGTCCTCGTTCGTTTCGTCGATCGCGCCCAGGTCGGCGCATCCGGTGAGCGATGCCAGCAGGAGCAGTGGGATCAGAGGCGTGAGTCGCATGTGCTCACTGGATCATCGAGCGGGCATGCCGGGCACTACGGCTAGGCACCGGAAAAGAGTATGCCTAGCCATACCGCGCGGCGGCGCGCCGACAACTAGCGTGAGCCAGATGTCGACGCCACACACCGCGCTGGAAGCGGTCACCCGCCGCCGATTCCTGGCGTCCGGGTGGCCCTGGCGAGCCGTTGCCTACATGCTGACCACAGGCCCGGTGGCGGCCCTCGTGGCGGTTCCGATGGTGCTGCTGGGCCTGCCGTGGGCGATCCTGCTGCGGCGGGTCGTGACGTGGGACGATCCGCCGCTCGCCTCGTTGGCCTTTTTACTACTGGGTGGTGGTCTGCTGGTCGTGGGGCTCGGTCCGCTGGTGGCGGTGCCGACGGCCGCTCTCGAACGGCGACGGCTGGGCTTGGTCGACACCAGGCCCGTGCGGTCGTCTCATCGTCCGGCGCCGGGGTCGGACCCGGTCGGCTGGTTGCGCGTCCGCTACACCGAGGCCGCCACCTGGCGCGCCCTCTGTTACGCGATCCTGCTGGTCGGCGCCGTGCCGGTCTGGTACGGCGCGGTGCTGATCCTGCTGGTGGTCGTCGCGGTGGCGGTGGCCGGCCCGTTCCTCGTCGACGGCCACAGCGCGGTCTCGCTCGGCGTCGGCACCGTGACGACGGTCAGCGACGCTCTGCCGTGGGCACTGTTCGGTATCACGTTGCTGCCCGCCGTGCCCTATCTGCTCGCTGCCACCGCCGGGGCGCACGCCGCGGCGGCGAGGCTCTTGTTGTCCGCGACCACCGGTACCGATCTGCGGGCCGAGCTGACCGCTGTGGAGCGGTCACGAGTGCGGCTCGTCGACGCTTTCGAGGCCGAGCGCCGTCGCATCGAGCGCGATCTGCATGACGGCGCCCAGCAGCGGCTGGTCAGCCTGACCTTGCAGCTCGGGCTGGCCCGCGTCGATCTGCCGGGCGACTCGCCCGCCGCTCAGGCCGTCGCGGGCGCGCATGAGCAGGCCAAGTTGCTCATGGCCGAGCTTCGCGAGCTCATCCACGGCATCAGACCACAGACCCTGACCGAGCTCGGCCTGCCGGGAGCGTTGCGGGAACTGGCCGATCAGGCTCCTCTACCGGTACGGGTCCGCGTCGATCTGCCGGCGCGACCGCCGCCCGGCGTCGAGTCGGTGGCCTATTTCGCGGCGGCGGAGGCGCTCACCAACGTGTTCAAGCACAGCCGGGCCACGACCGCCGGTGTGACGGCCGCCGAGGAGGACGGCGACCTGATCGTCGAGATCCTTGACGACGGCCGGGGTGGGGCCGATCCGGCTCTCGGCACCGGGTTGACCGGCCTGGCCGACCGGGTGGCGGTCGCGGACGGACGCATGCTGTTGTCGAGCCCGCCGGGCGGGCCGACCCTGATTCGGGTGGAGATCCCTTGTCGACCGAGCGACCAATTCGAGTAGTCCTGGCCGAGGACGGCGTGCTCCTGCGGGAGGGGCTTACCGGGCTGATGGGCCGGTTCGGCTTTGACGTCGTGGCGGCTGTCGGCGACGCGGTTGCGCTCCGTGCCGCCGTTCGGGAACACCGGCCCGACCTCGTGCTGACCGACATCCGGATGCCACCGTCCTTCACCGACGAGGGCCTGCGGGCGGCGGTGCAGTTACGGCGCGAGTATCCGGGGCTGGCCGTCGTGGCGCTCAGTCAGTTCGTGCAGCAGGGGTATGCGGCCGACCTGCTCGACTCGCATGGTGGGCGAGGCGTGGGCTACCTGCTCAAGGATCGGGTCGTCGACGTCGAGGAGTTCGTCGCCGCCGTGCGGCGGGTGGTCGGTGGCGGCACAGTCGTCGACCCCCAGGTGGTGCGGCAACTGCTGCGCCGCCATCGCGATCCGATCGTTCAACTCTCGTCACGGGAACGCGAGGTGCTTGCTCTGATCGCCGAGGGGCAATCCAACGCCGCCATCGCCCGCACGCTGGTTCTCTCCGATCCGGCGGTCGGCAAGCACGTCGGCAACATCCTCGCCAAACTCGACCTGCCGCCCACCGACGACACCAACCGGCGGGTCCTCGCCGTCCTGGCCTACCTGCGCAGCGACTCGACGCACGACAGCTAGATCACCGGAGGGTCAGAAGACTCGGACGGCGGCTTCGGCGGGGGCCGCCAGGAGGGGTTCGATCTCGTCGTCCAGGCGTACCAGCGTCAGGGAGGCGCCGGCCATGTCCAAGGAGGTGCAGTATTCGTTGACGTAGCTTCGGCCGATGGTGAGGCCCTGGTCGGCCAGGCGCTGGTGGGCTCGGCGGTAGAGGATGTAGAGCTCGCTGATGGGGGTGCCGCCCAGGCCATTGATCATGAGGGCTACGCGGTCGCCGGATTCGTAGGGGAGGTCGGGTACCACGGCGTTGAGCATGTCGTCGACTATCTGGTCGGCTGTGGCCAGCTTGCGGCGTTCGCGGCCCGGTTCGCCGTGGATGCCTACGCCGAACTCGATTTCGTCGGGGCCGAGCTCGAACAAGGGCGAACCCTTGGCCGGTGGGGTGCAGGCGGTCAGGGCCACGCCCATGGTGCGGGTGACGTCGTTGACCTTGCGGCCTATGCGGAGGAGGTCGTCTATGGAGGCGCCCTGTTCGGCGGCGGCGCCTACCGCTTTGATGACGAAGAAATTGCCGGCTACGCCTCGGCGGCCGACTGTGTAGAGGGAGTCCTGGACGGCTACGTCGTCGTTGATCGTGAGGATTTCGCAGCGTACGCCGTCGGCCTCGGCCATCTCCTTGCCCATGTCGAAGGCCATGCGGTCGCCGGTGTAGTTGTTCACCAGGAGGAGGACGCCCTTGGGGGAGGCCAGTAGCTTCGCCGTCTCGTAGACGTAGTCCATCGGCGGGGCGGCGAAGACGTCGCCGGGGCAGGCGGCGTCGAGCATTCCCTTGCCCACCGCCATCACGTGGGCCGGCTCGTGTCCGGAGCCGGAGCCCTGGACGATCGAGACCTTCGACTCCGACGGGGCGTCGGCGCGCATGATCAGGTTGTAGGCGGGGATGTACTTGAGGGTGTTCGGGTTGGCCAGGGCCACACCCTCGAGCATTTCCGGGACGTAGCTCTTCGGATCGTTCACGAACTTCTTCACGACGCCGCTCCTTGCTTCCAGGTCTCGCTGATCCGTTCGGCGATGACCGCCACCGCCATGGCGCCGGCGTCGACCGAGCCTCTGCTGCGTTCGCCGGTGTACGCAGCGCGTCCCCGCTTGGCGACCATGCCGCTCGTGGCGTCCGCGGCCTCCCGGGCGGCGGCCGCCGCGGCGCGGACCGCCTCCTCGGCCGCGGCGCCCTCGCTTAAGGAGAGAGCGAGACGATCCGTCAACGGCACCAAGGCGTCCAACAGCGTCTTGTCGCCGACGTCGGACTGCCCGCGCGCCTTGATCCCCTCGATGGCCGCCCGCAGCATCGCGACCACCAGATCGGCGGTCACGTCCGCGTCGGCCGCGGCTGCGCCGGCTCGGAGGAAAGCGGTACCCCAGATCGGGCCCGAAGTGCCGCCTATGCGAGAAGCCAATGTCATTCCGGTGCGTTTGAGGAAAGCTCCCGAGGAGGAACGGTCCAGGTCGGTCCAGGTTTCCTGGAGCTTTTCGAAGCCTCGGGCCAAGGAGTAGCCGAAGTCGCCGTCGCCTACCACCGAATCCAAGTCGCCGAAGTATTTCTCGTTCTCCAGGGCCGTTTCGGCGATTGTTCGGACCACCCACTCGGTGCGTTCGATGGTCATGGGGTTCCTCCGGGAAGGCAGGCGCGCAGGTCGTCGAGGGTGATGAAGTCGCCGATGTGGGCGGCGGACCGGTTGGCCAGCACCTCGATCGGGGGGCGGCCGGGGTCGCCCAGCTCCGAGACCACCAGCGTGGCCTCCGTGAAGTCCTCGTCGCGGGTGTAGCCGTTCACCGTCACCAGGCAGCCGAGTCCGGCGCCCGTCGCGGCCAGCAAACCGTTCCGGGAATCCTCGACGACCAAGGTGTCGGCCGGCGACAGGTTCAGCCGGTCGATCGTCAGCTGGTAGATCGCCGGGTCCGGCTTCTTCGCCGGCACCACGTCGCCGGCGAAGACCGGCACCGTGTGGGGGCCGATCGCGTTCTCCAGGACCGCCCGTACCGACTCCTCGGCCGACGTCGACGCCACCGCCACCGTCCAGCCCTCCGCCTGGGCCGCCCGGATGACGCGCGCTATTCCTGGGCGGGGCGGTATGCGGCCCTCCGCCACCAATTTCCTGAAGGCCGCGGTCTTGGCTTTATGCCAGGTCACCAGCTTTTCCGTACGGTCGGAGTCGCCCACCGCCGCTGCGAACGCCGGATCGTCGAACAGGCTCGCCATCCGTTCCTTGCCGCCGCCGATCCGTAACTTCTCGGCGTACTCCTGTTCGCTCCAATGGGCCGGCAGGCCGAATTGTTCGAACGTCGCGTTGAACGCCGGCAGATGCCCGTGGCGCTCCGTGTCGGCCAGAACCCCGTCGCAGTCGAAGATCAGGGCGGTCACCAGGCCCGCCCCGCGCTGCCGAAGAGGCGGATGTGCCGCCGGGCCATCTCCATCACCGCGGCCCGCTGATGCCGGAACAGTGCCGGCGGATCCCACTTGCTCCGCTCGGCGGCCTCCCTCAGGAACGCCAGACTCGACTGCATGTAGCTCTCCTTGAGCGCCGTCGAGATGTTCACCTTCGCGCAGCCGCGCGCGATCAGGTCCTTGAACTGCTCGTCGGACAGGCCGGTACCGCCGTGCAGGGCCATCGGCACCCCGGTCGCCGCCACCAGATCGCTGACCCGCCGGGCGTCCAACGTGGGCGCCTTCTTGTACTGGCCGTGCGCGTTGCCGATGGCCGGCGCGAAACAGTCGACACCCGTACGTTTGATGAAGTCGACCGCCACCTCCAGCGACTGGATGCGGGACGCCTCGTCCGAGCCGATGTCGTCCTCGACACCCTGGATGCCCTCGATCTCGCCCTCGACATGCGCGCCCGCGCGCCTCGCCTCGGCGACCACCTCCGTGGTCTGCCGCAGGTTCTCCGCGACGTCGAGTTCATGCGCGTCGAACAGCACCGAGTTCCAGCCTCCGGCCAGGCAGTCCGAGATGACCGTACGGTCGGGGCAGTGATCCAGGTGCAGGGTCACCGGCACGTCGGCGTCGCGGGCGAGCGCGTGGACGATGTCGTGGAGCTGCCTCCGCCCGTACATCGAAACGGTCTTGACCGAGGTCTGCAGGATGACCGGCGCGCGCTCCTCGACGGCGGTCGCGACCACCGCCTCGACGCTCAGATCGTTGACGATGTTGAAGGCGCCGACCCCGTAACGGCCGGCCAGCGCGCGATCGAGGATCTCTTTCATCGGCACGACGGGCATGAGCCCAGTCAAGCCACCGATCACCCGGTCGCGGTATGGGGTGAATCCCCCACGAGCCAGCCGCTTTCCAAAGCGGTGACGACGGCGGCCGTACGGTTGCGGGTGCCCGTTTTGCGCAGGACCGCGCCCACGTGTTTCTCCACCGTCTTGGGGGAGAGCCCGAGCCGCGACGCGATCTCGCGGTAGGTCAGGCCCTGCCGCATCAGCTCGACAACTCCCAGCTCACGGGAGGTGAGGGGCGCCGGGGCGGCCGGCGGAAGACCGGGGCTTGCGAGCTTGGCCGTACGGACGAGGGCCGCGGCCGCCGCCTGGGTCAGCGTCTCCAGATCGTCCACGTTCCGGGGCGAGAAGGCCGGCGCGAACGTCACGCTCACCGCGACCACCTCGCCCCGCCACCAGATCGGCACGGCCGCCGCCGAGCCGCGCCGCACCCGGTCGGCCGAGACCAGATGCCCGGAGCGCAACTGCCCGTACTCGGGGATCACCACCGGCCGGCGGCGGCCGAACGCCCGCCCGGTCGCCCCCTCGTCCAGCGGAAACGTGTCGCCGAGGCGGCAGAACGCCCCGTACTCGGCGGCCTTGGTGTAGAAACCGCCGGCCGCGTCGATCAGCGAGACGCTGCCCGCGGCCGACCCGGTGAGCCGCGCCGTGTGCCGCAGCAGCCGCCGCAGCACAGCCTCGAGCCGCAGGTCGCCGTAGACGTCGGCCACCGCCTCCGCAAGCCGGAACTCCTCTCCGGGAGCCACCCGCCGAACATAGCGCACCGAGCGCCGTATCCCCTGATCGAACGGCGTCTGATCGTCCTGTGCGGCGAGCACACGTACGGGGAGGACACGCCGCCGCCCTCGGCGCCCCAGCCGAGGACCGATAGGCTCGGCACATGGGCGTACGGTTCGAGATCCTCGGCCCGGTCCGCGCCTACCGCGACGCCGCTCCGGTGGACCTGGGACCGCCGAAACAACAGGCGCTGCTGGCCCTCCTGCTCCTGAACGCCGGCCGCCCGGTCCCGCTACCCCAGATCATCGCGGCCCTCTGGAACGGCGACCCACCCCCGAACGCCACCGACGCGGTCTACCGTTTCATAGGCGGCTTGCGCCGAGCCCTGGGCCCGTCCGTGATCACCCTGACCGACACCGGCTACGTGGTGAACCCCGCCGAGAACGCCCTCGACGCCACAGCCTTCAAAGCCGCGGCCGCCAGCGGCGACGCCACCCGAGCGGCCGCCCTCTGGCAGGGCAACCCGTTGTCCGGCCTCACCGGCCCGGTCTTCGAGTCCGCCCGCACCCACCTCAACGAGGAACGAGCCCGCCTCACCACACAGCCACCCACCGCCCCGGCCCGCTCCGCGGCCGCTTCCTCTCGCGAAGAGCCTGCCGCTTCCTCTCGCGAAGAGTCAGCCGCTTTCCCCCGCCCCGAGCCCGCCTCTCCTCGCGCCGAGCCGTCGGCCTTCACCCGCGCCGAGCCGCCGCCTCTCGACCCGACGCGCGTTGAACGCCCCGCACTCGATCCCACCCGGGTCGAGTCCGCGCGTTTCGATCCCACCCGGGCCGAGTCCGCGCGCCTCGAATCCATCCGGGTGGAGTCCGCGCGTCTCGGATTCACCCCTGTTGAGCCCTCGCGATCCGAAGCCACTCGCGTTGAGCGCCCGCAAGCCCAGTCGAATGGCGAATCTCGGGCGGAGCCCTCTTACGCCGAGCCGGTCGATCCGTGGGACGGGCACGACCTCTTCCCGCCTACGATTCCGTAGCCGCATTCCGCGACATCGTTGTCAGCGGGCCGTGGCGGGGCGGGCCGTAACGGGGCGGAGTTGTCTTGCGTCCGGACATGGAGTGTAGGGAGCGGTCGGCCCCGGCGGCGACATCGTCGTCAGCTCGACCGCCGTGGATCCTTGCGGTCATGCGGCCTGGCCTGGCTTGGGCGATTGCCGGCCGGACGGCGACATCGTTGTCAGCTCGACCGCCGTGGGGATCGCGTGCGGGATCGCGAAATGGTCGTCAGCTCGACCGCCGTGGGGATCGCGTGCGGGATCGCGACATCGTTGTCAGCTCGACCGCCGTGGGGATCGGGTGCGGGATCGCGACATGGTTGTCAGCTCGACCGCTGTGAGTCCTTGCGGTCATGCGGCCTGGCTGGGCGACTGCCTGCCGGGCGGCGACATCGTTGTCAGCCGGGCCGCCTTGGGTCCTGTCGCTACGGGCTGTGGCCTGGAGCGCATGAAAACGTCAGCGGGCTGTCGGGGCTCTGCTGTGGAGCGGGGCAAACGGGGTGTGCACCGCCGGCGACATCGTTGTCAGGGTGGGGCTGAGCAGGGTGGAGGGCGGGCGGGACACGATTGATCGAGATGAATTACTCTGGCTCCTATGAAGAAGCTGGGACATGCCCGTGCGGCGGTCGCGCTGGTGGCCGTGGCCATGATCGCGGTCGGTGGCTGCGCCAAGAAGGACACCGGGAGTACCACTGAAAGTGGCGTCGCGCTGGTGAAGTCGGGTGCGCTGACCACGTGCACGCACCTTCCGTACGCGCCGTTCCAGTCGAAGGACGACAGTGGCAAGGTTGTCGGCTTCGATGTCGCGCTCATCGATCTCGTGGCTACGAAGCTGTCGGTGAAGCAGGAGATCGTGGACACGCCGTTCGAGGGCATCAAGTCCGGCGCCGACCTCAACTCCGGCAAGTGTGATGTGGCCGCGGCCGGTATGACGATCACCGATGAGCGTAAGAAGGTCATCGACTTCTCCGACCCGTACTTCGACGCCACGCAGGCGCTCGCCGTGCAGACCGGTAAGGAGGTCAAGACGCTCGAGGAGCTTGTCGGCAAGCGGCTCGGCGTGCAGGGCGGCACCACCGGTGAGGAGTACATCAACAAGCAGGTCAAGGAGAAGAACCTCAAGATCGAGGTGGTCTCCTACAAGGACCTGGCCGCCTTGCAGCAGGCGCTGGCCACCAACCAGGTCGCGGCCGCCGTCAACGACCTTCCCGTCTGGAACGAGTACATCAAGGCCAACCCGGGCAAGGTGGTCGTCGCGGCCGGCTTCGACACCGGTGAGCAGTACGGCTTCGCGGTCAAGAAGGGCAACGCCGAGTTGCTGAAGGCCGTGAACGACGCTCTTGCGGCGGCTCGGTCCGACGGGACGTACGACAAGATCTACAAGGAATGGATCGGCGAGAAGCCGGCCAGTTGATGAAACTCAGCCGCCGCCGGCGACAGCGGCTCGTCCGCGTCGCCGGCTACGCCGTCTTCCTCGCGGCCGTTCTGGTCGTGATCACCGCCGCCGACTGGGGTCGGCTGTCCGACGCGTTCTTCCGGGGCGACGTCGCCCGCGGCATGTTCCCCGAGGCGATCACTGTCGCGCTGCGCAACACGATCATCTACACGTTGCTGGCCTTCTTCTTCGGCCTGACGATGGGGCTCGTTCTGGCGCTGATGCGGCTCTCGTCGATCCTGCCGTACCGGTGGGCCGCCACGGCGTACATCGAACTTTTCCGTGGTCTGCCGGCTCTGCTCGTGCTCTTCATGGTCGGCTACGGCGTACCTCTGGCCTTTCCCGATCGGGAGATTCCGGGCGGGGTGTACGGGTCGGTGACTGTCGGCCTCGGCCTGACCGCCGCCGCGTACATGGCCGAGACCATCCGCGCCGGCATCCAGGCCGTACCGAAGGGGCAGCTCGAAGCCGCACGGACCTTGGGCATGTCGCACACCCGGGCGATGATCTCCATCGTGCTGCCGCAGGCGTTCCGGATCGTCATCCCGCCGCTCACCAACGAGATCATCCTGCTGACCAAGGACACTTCCCTGGTGTACGTCCTGGGTGTCACCCCGGCGACGATCGAGCTCACCAAGTTCGCGGGCGACACCCTCAACACCAAGGTCAACCCGACGCCGCTGGTCGTGGCCGGGCTGCTCTACCTGGTGATCACCCTGCCGCTGTCACAGGTGGTCCGCGCGCTGGAGCGCCGGGCCGCGAGGGAGAGGTGAGGCGACGATGTCGACCATCGAGATCAGTGACCTGCACAAGTCGTTCGGCAAGCTGGAGGTCCTCCGCGGCATCGACCTGAAGGTGGAGCCGGGCGAGGTCGTCTGCGTGATCGGCCCGTCCGGTTCGGGCAAGTCCACGCTGCTGCGCTGCGTCAACCTGCTGGAGGAGCCGACCGCCGGCTCCATCCGGGTGGCCGGTGTCGAGGTCACCGACCCCGACACCGACATCGACGAGGTACGCCGGGGCATCGGCATGGTCTTCCAGCAGTTCAACCTGTTCGGCCATTTGACCGTCCGCGAGAACGTCACGATCGCGCAGCGCCGGGTGCTGAAGAGGGGGCGTACGGAAGCGAACCGCGTGGCCACCGCCAACCTCGACCGGGTCGGCCTGACCGACAAGGCCGGTTCCTACCCGGCCCAGCTCTCGGGCGGCCAGCAGCAGCGCGTGGCGATCGCCCGGGCGCTGGCCATGGACCCGAAGCTGATGCTGTTCGACGAGCCGACCAGCGCCCTCGACCCCGAACTGGTGGGCGAGGTCCTGGCCGTCATGCGCGGCCTGGCCGCCGAGGGCATGACCATGCTGGTGGTCACCCACGAGATGGCCTTCGCCCGCGAGGTGGCCTCCCGCGTGGTCTTCATGGACGCCGGCGTCATCGTCGAACAGGGCCCGCCGGCGGAGGTCTTCAACAAACCCCGAGAGGCCCGTACGCGGGAATTCCTCCACCGGGTTCTCGAGCCCACCCGAGTCAGCGAAACGGAGATCGGCGCCCACCTGACCGACTAGAGCGAGGCGTTCCGGCCGGCGCCTGGACCGGGTAGGCGATAATCTGGGCTATGTTCGCGAAGCGGATCGTCACTGTTCTGGCCACGCTGCTCGCCGTTCCCGGCCTGGGCGCCTGCGGCGGCACGGCCACCGACACCCGCCGCGACGAGCCGGCCGCGATCGCCCCGGTCCCCGCCTCCGGCGCCCGCACCGTCGGCCGCGACCTGCAGGCCGGCGCCCCGGCGGCCGTCGCGCCGAGGAACGTGCCGGCCGCCTTCCCGCTGCCGCCCGGCAGCCGGGTGACCAGCCTGTCCGACCCCGAGTCCGGCGCCTCGTTCGTGCTGAGCGCGCCGGACCCGCAGGCGGTGCTCTCCTTCTACCGCCGGGAGCTCTCCCGCGGCGCCTTCACCCTGCTCGCCGACCGCGCCGCCGCCGAGACGACCAGCCTGGCCTTCCGCCAGGACCAGGGCTGGGCCGGTACGGTCTTCGCCACCACCCACCGCGTGACAGTGGCCGTCAAGCGCGCTTAGGAAACGGTGACCGTGATGGTGTGCCATCCGGTGGCGCCGCTCGGGAACGGGGTGGCGCGGTCCTCGGTCTGTACCGCGCCGTCGCCGTCGGTGGCGCGGACCGCCAGGGAGTGCGGCCCGGCCGTGGCCGGCCAGCTGTAGCGCCACTGCACCCACGTGTCGACCGAGGGCACCGGTAGCAGCTCGGCCCGCCGCCACGGGCCGCCGTCGACGCTGACCTCGACCTTCGAGATGCCCCGGCGCTGGGCCCAGGCCACGCCGGCGACGGTGACCGGGCCCGCGGCGAGGCGGGCGAACGGGCGCGGCTTGTCGATGCGGGAGGCGGTGCGGACCGTGCCGGCCCGGGCCCAGCCGCGCTTGACCCAGTAGGCGTCGAACGCGGCGAACGTGGTCAGCTCCAGCTCGCTCACCCACTTGCAGGCGCCGGCGTACCCGTACAACCCGGGGGTCAGCATGCGCACCGGGAAGCCGTGCTCGGGCGGCAGCGGCGAGCCGTTCATGGCGACCGCCAGCATGGTGTCGCGGCCGTCGAGCGCGGTGGCGACCGGCGTGCCGATGGTCATGCCCTCGGCCGAGCGGGCCACGATCTGGTCGGCGCCATCCCGCAGGCCCGCTTCCCGCAGCAGAGGACCCAGGGGTACGCCGAGCCAGCGCGCGGTGCCGATGTAGGGGCCTCCGACCTCGTTGGAGACGCAGTTGAGGGTGATGTCCCGCTCGATCAGCGGCCGGCGCAGCAGGTCGTCCAGGGAGAGCCGCAGCTCGCGGTCGACCAGGCCGTGCACGCGCAGCGACCAGGTGCCGGGGTCGATCCGCGGCACGGTCAGCGCGGTGTCGACGCGGTAGAAGTCGCCGGTGGGGGTGGCCAGGCCGGGGCTCGACGGCTTGGCCGCCGACGCCGGGGCGGGGAGCCGAAGGTCGGTGCGGGCCCGGCCGATCGTCCGCCGGACGACCAGAGCGCCGCCCTCGGCGAGCACCGCCGCGCCCGCCACGAGCGCCGCGCCCCGCAGAAAGGCGCGCCGATCGCCGCTGGGTGCGGGCGTTGTGGTGGGGCGCGAGTGCAGCAGCCACCACAGGGTGGCGCCGGCGATGGTGGCCGCCAGCAGGGACGGTATGGCGTCGGGGAGCGTGCCGGCGGGCCGCGACAGAGCCGCGGCCGCGCCGGCCAGCCCGAGCACCGCCGCGCCGGCCGCCACCAGGGCGCGGCGGTGCAGTCCGAGGACGCCGGTCAGGGCGGCCAGCCCGGCCAGGACCAGCCCGACCGCGCCGAGGAGCACCGGCTTGTCGTTCGTGCCGAGCTCGCGTACGGCGAATTCCTTCACCGCCGTGGGTGTCGCGTCGATGACCGCGCCGCCGACCGCCACGAGCGGCCCGGCCCCGGGCCGGGCCGCGGCCGCGAACAGTTCCGCGACCGCGATCCCGAGCCCGGCGGCGAGCACCCCGGCGGCGGCGCCGCGCAGGTGGCCGCGCATCAGCTCTTCGGCATCAGGACGGAGTCGATGATGTAGACGTTGGCGTTGGCCGTCTGCACGTTGCCGCAGATCACCGAGGCCGCGCCGTTCACCTTGAAGTCGGTGCCGGAGCCGGCGACCATCAGGTCCTTGCCCTCGAGGGTCTTGTGGTCGCCGGCCAGGTCGGCCGGGGTGAGCTTTCCGGGCACCACGTGGTAGGTGAGGATGTCGGTCAGCGTCTTCTTGTCGGCCAGCACCTTCTTCAGGTCGGCCGACGGGATCTTGCCGAAGGCGTCGTTGGTGGGCGCGAAGACGGTGACCCCGTCGGCCGAGTTGAGGGAGTCGACCAACCCGGCCTGCTTGACCGCCGAGACCAGCGTCGACAGCAGCGGGTTGCCGGACGCCGCGGTCGCGACCGGTACCTGCGCCATCGCCTGGAAGCTGCCCTTGTTGGCCGGGTCGGCCGGCACGGCGGCGCAGCCGCTGCCGAAGTTGACGTCGGCCGCCATGCTCGGCGCCGCGCTGGTCATGTCCGGCGCGGCGCTGGTCATGGTCGGCGCGGCGGCCGAGGCGCCGTCGGTGGAGTCGTCGTTGCCGCAGGCCGCGAGCGAGATGGTGAACAGGGTCGCCGCGGTGAGGGCCACGAGCTTCGGTGCACGCATGAGTTTTACTCCTCCGGATCGGGTTCGTACACCTTTGATTCGGAACAGGTCATGCGCCGGATTGGTCGGAACTCAGGTTAATTTCACGAGCGCCTCCAGCGGGGTGGTCGGGGTGACGGAACTCGGTGCCCGCTCGACGCTCACGCCCACCGCGGACGAGCCGGGCAGGCCCTCGACGATGCGTACGGTCGCCGACTGGCCCACGCCGAGCGCGCCGGCCGAGGCCGGGTCCTGTCCCGAGCGGATCGTCCAGAGCTGGTAGACCCGTCCGCCCGCCGGCGCCGCCCCGGCCGCCAGCATGATCACGCCCGCGTCGTTGAGCCGCGAGGTGGCCACGGTGACCCGGCCCCCGCTGTTCAGCGGTTCCTCGCGGACCACCAGGTCGGGCGCCGTGAGGATGGCCCGGACCCGCGCCTCGCTCGCCCGCGCGGCCACGGCGGCCGCCCGCTCGTCGCGTACCCGCTGGTCCTGCACCTGATAGACCGCCGTTCCGGTACCGGCCGCCAAGAGCACCGCGGCCGCGGCGGCCACGACCGGCCACCGGCGGCGGGCGGCACGCACCCGGGCCGGCGGGCCGAGCTGACGGGTGTTGCGGATCTCGGCCCGCACGCTCTCCCGCAGCCGGGGCGGCGGCACCGACCAGGCGCCGTCGGCCAGCCGCGCGCCGGCCTCCCGCAGTTCGCCGACCTCGGCCCGGCACGCCTCGCAGTCGCGCAGGTGCCGCTCGAAGGCGGCCCGTTCGAGGTCGTCGACCGCGTCCAGCACGTACGGCCCGACGAGGGTGTGCACCTGGTCGCTCATGCCACGGCTCCCGTCGTGAGGCAGTCCCGCAGGCGGATCAGCCCATCCCGCATCCGTGTCTTGACCGTCGGTAGAGGCGCCCCCAACAGCTCCGCCACCTGCGGATAGCTGTGCCCGTGGTAGTAGGCCAGGGTGACCACCTGCCGTTGCAGCTCGGTCAGGCCGTCCAGGCAGTGACGCACCTGACGCCGTTCCAGCCGCACCGCCACCTCGTCGGCCACCTCGTCGAACGGCGTGTCGATCGCCGCCGCGCCGGCCTTGAGGGTCCGGTCCGCCGCCGCCTGCTCCGACCGCACCCGGTCGACCGCCCGGCGGTGGGCGATCGTGAAGACCCACGCGGTCGCCGACCCCTGGGCCGGGTCGAACCGGGCCGCCGAGCGCCACACCTCCACGAGCACTTCCTGCGCGACCTCCTCGGCCTGCGCCGGGTCTCGCAGCACCCGCCGGATCAGCCCGTAGACGCGGGGCGCCACCAGCTCGTACAGCCGGTCGAACGCCTTTTCGTCGCCCCGGGCCACCGCGGCCAGCAGGGTGCCCGCGTCCGGTTGCGGTTCCGGCCCGGGCACCGCTGCCAGGTGCTCCGGGCGGCGGCCGATGCCGCGCTCTGCCATGGTGTCGCCTCTCCGCGGATCGAATCTTCCAGAAAGCGATTCGGTGCCGTGGCTCTCGCGGATGGGTCCGGATTCAGACCGGGGCCATCACGCCGTACGACTCCCGGAGCTCCTCCGGGGTGACGGCCTTGTCGAAGTGCCAGCCCTGGCCCAGGCTGACGCCGAGCGTGGCCAGGGTGGCGGCGTCGGCGGCGGTCTCCACGCCCTCGGCGACCACGACCGCGTTCACCGCGCCGGCCAGGTCGGTCAGCGACCGGACGACCACCGGCAGCACTCGGTCGTCGCCCAGGCCGGTGACGATGCTGCGGTCCAGCTTGATGACGTCGGGGCTGGTCGCCACGATGTGGCGCAGCGACGAGAAACCGGCGCCGACGTCGTCGATGGCCAGGCGCATGCCCAGCGCGCGCAGCGGTGCCAGTACGGCGTGCAGCGCGTCGTAGTCCTCGACCGGGTCGTGCTCGGAGAGCTCCAGCACGACGCGGGCCAGCGGCATCGCCGCCAGGGTCTCCTGGCACGGCCCGGTCAGCAGGGTGGCCGGGGAGACGTTCATCGCGACGTAACCGGAGACCCGCTCCAGATGGGCCGCGGCCGAGCGCAGCGCCTGGATCTCGAGCCGGTCCCGCTCGCCGATCAGGTCCGCGTCGGCGAAGCAGGTGTCCGGAGCCGCGTTCCACTGGCGGGGGAAGCGGCTCAGCGCCTCGGCGCCCACCCGGCGGCCGGTGGCGAGATCGATGATCGGCTGCAACAGGACGGCCGGGCCGCCGGCGTCGATCAGGGGCAGGAAGCGCTGTTCCAGCTCGGCGTTGCGGCGCCGCTTGGTGATGTCCGGCTCGATGATGACCGCGGCGGCGTGAGCCAGCACCGTCATCAGGGCCTCGTCCCGCTCGGAGAGCTTGTCGTCGGCGGTGAAACCGCCGGCGCAGAACGTGCCGTACACGCTGCCGTCGCTGAGGACCACCGGCACCGAGATGAAGCTGCGGATGCGTGGCATCCGCGCCGCCGGCAGTTTCATCGCCTCGGGGAAGTCCTTGACGTTCGGCATGACCGAGGGCAGCCGCCCGTCCCGGATCGCCTGGCAGAACGACGTGTCCTGGGCCCGCTCGAGGCCGTCGAGGACGAACTTGGGAAGCGGGGTGTCGACCACCTCGAGGTGCTGGGTGGTCCCGTCCATCCGGCTCAGGAAGGCGAAGTTGAGGCCCAGCGACCGCCGGGCGGTCCGCAACAGGCCGGCCACCTGCTCCGCCGCCAGGTCACGCTGTTTCATCACGGGCTGCTTGATCGGCCGGGAGACGGGCGACTTGAGGAGTACGAGTCGTGCCGCGCGACGAATCGATCGTCTTCATGTTGTCGGCCGGGCCAAAGACAAGCGGGGCGGGTGATCGGCAGTCTTTCGGCACACGCAGCACGTGGAGGCACTATGAAGGCTTTGCGATGCGCGGCCGCGGCGGGAGCTGTGGTGCTCCTGGCCGCCTGCGGTGACGACGGCGGCGGGGCGGGCGGGGGCCGGCCGGTCGACGGCAAGACGTTCACGATGGCGGTGGCGGGTGACCCCGGCAACCTCGATCCGCATTTCACCTCCCTGTCGGTCACCGGGCAGGTCGACCGGTTCCTCTACGACTCGCTGCTCGGCTTCGAGCCGGACGGCAAGACCCGGGCCGGGCTGGCCGAGAAGTGGGAATCGACCAGCACGACCGCCACGTTCACCCTGCGCAAGGGTGTGACCTGCGCCGACGGGACACCGCTGACGGCGGCCACGGTCGCCGCGAACATCACCTTCGTGGGCGACGCCAAGAACTCCTCGACCCGGATCGGCCTGTACGTGCCGGCGGGCGCCAAGGCCACCGCCGACGACACGGCCGGCACGGTCAGCGTGACCTCGCCGACCCCGGACGCCTTCCTCGAGCGCAACCTGGGCGCGCTGCCCATCGTCTGCGCCAAGGGGATGGCCGACCGCACCCGGCTGAAGCAGTCGTCCGACGGCACCGGCCTGTACACGGTCGCCGAGGCCGTGCCGGACGACCACTACACGCTGACCCGCCGCAAGGACGTGACCGGCCCGGTCGGCCTGCCGGCGAAGGTGGTCGTCCGGGTCATCACCAACGAGACCACCACGGCCAACCTGGTGCTGTCGGGCGAGGTCAACGCGTCCCGCTTCACCGGGCCCGACAGCCAGCGGCTGCAGGGCGACGGCTTCCTCAAGCGCGACGTGCTGGCGCCCACCGGCGAGATCTGGTTCAACCAGAAGAAGGGCCTGTCCACGGCCGACCCGGCCGTCCGCACGGCGCTGGTCCAGTCGCTCGACCTGAAGCAGATGCAGCAGGTCTTCACCAGCGGCCGCGGCGCCGCCCCGACCGGCCTGGTCGTGCCGGCCAACACCCCGTGCAAGGGCGACAACGTGACCGGCAACGTGCCCGGCTTCGACGCGGCGGCGGGCAAGGCGGCGCTGTCCGGCAGAGCCCTGAAGCTCACCGTCGCCTGGGGCAACACCGGCGGCCCGGGCGCGCAGGCCGCCGCCGAGCTGCTGCAGCAGCAGTGGCGGGCCGCGGGCGTCCAGGCCGAGCTGAAGTCGGTCACCACCACCCAGGTCGGCCAGATCGCGGCCGGGCAGCTCGCCTGGGACGTGGCGATGTTCCCGATCGGCGTGACCCTGCCGAGCCAGCTGGTGCCGTTCCTGTCCGGCCCGACCCCGCCCGAGGGCGCCAACTTCGCGGCCTTCGACAACCAGGCGTACGCCCAGGCCGTCTCCGCCGCCCAGAAGCTGACCGGGGACAGCGGCTGCCCGCAGTGGGACGCGGCCGAGAAGGCGGTGATCAAAAACCTGGATCTGGTGCCGTACGCCAACTCCAACGTGCCGGTCGTCGCCCGCGGGGCCGCGCTCGAACTGACCGAGGGCGACATCGATCCGGCGTCGATCCGCATGCTGGGCTGACCCCGTGGACGCCACCTGGGTGCGATTCGGGGCCCGCCGGGCGGGACGGCTGGTGCTGTCGGTGTGGGTGCTGGTGACCGCCGCCTTCCTGATGATCCACGTGCTGCCGGGCGACCCGGTCCGCGCGTCGCTCGGCCCCACCGCCCCGCTCTCGCTGATCGAGCAGCGGCGTGCGGCGATGGGGCTCGACGACCCGCTGTGGCTGCAGTACGCGCACTACCTGGGCCACCTGGTCACCGGCGACCTGGGCGTGTCCATGACGTCCGGGCTGCCGGTGGACGAGGTGATCTCGTCGCGGCTCGGCTCCACCGTCGAGATGGCGTTGCTGGCCTTCGCGGTGGCGGTGGTGATCTCGGTGCCGCTCGGCACGCTGATGGCCGTCCTGGCCCGGGGCAACCGGAACCGCGACTGGTTCCTCACCTCGGCCGGCGTCGTGGTCGCGACCATCCCCGAGTTCCTGATGGCGGTCGGTCTGGTGTTCGTGTTCAGCGTCCAGCTCGGATGGACGCCGGTGGCCGGGCGGTCGGGGCCGTCCTCGTACGTGCTGCCGGTCCTGGCCCTGGCCATCGGCCCGGCCTTCATGCTGGCCCGGATCATCCGGGTGGAGCTGCTTTCCGTGCTGCGGGCCGATTACATCCGTACGGCGAGAGCCAAGCGCCTGCGACCGGCGGCCATCTACCTGCGGCACGCGCTGCCGAACGCGATCACGGCCACCCTGACCGTCGGCGGCCTCCTGCTCGGGACGCTGGTCGCCGGCACGGTGCTGATCGAGAACATCTTCGCCTGGCCCGGGCTGGGCGGCACGATCGTCCAGTCGATCCTGGCCAAGGACTACCCGACGGTCCAGGGCGTGGTGCTGGTGTACGGGATCGGCGTGCTCGGAATCAATCTGGTGGTGGACGTGGCGCTGGCCGTGCTCGATCCGCGCTCGGCGATCCGGGAGAGCTGATGGCGTTGCTCAAGAAGCCCCTCGGTGTCACCGCCGCCGTGCTGCTGGTCCTGGTCCTGGGACTGGCCCTGATGGCGCCGCTGCTGTGGCAGGAGCGGGCCGACGCCGTACACCCCACTGAGATCTTGCAAGGTCCCTCGGCCGCCCATCCGGTCGGCACCGACCTGCTCGGCCGCGACATCCTGGCCCGAGTGCTGGTCGCGACCCGGCTGTCGGTGGGGCTGGCGCTGCTGGCGACCGGGATCGGGGTGGGCGTGGGTCTGCTGCTCGGCACCGCGCCGACGCTGCTCGGGCGCCGGGCCGGGCGGTGGATCACGGCGGTCGTCAACATCGCGGTGGCGTTCCCGACGCTGCTGCTGGCGCTCTTCTTCGCGGTGATCTTCGGAGTGGGTGCGAAGGGGGCGGTGCTGGCGATCGGCTTCGCGACCGCGCCCGCGTTCGCCCGGCTGACACAGACGATGGCCGCGGCCGTCTCGGGGCGCGACTTCATCGCGGCGGCCCGGATCGCCGGGGTGGGCCGCGTCCGGGTGCTGGTGCGGCACGTGCTGCCGAACATCGCCGAGCCGCTTGTGGTGTCGGCGACGATGGCGGCCGGGAGCGCGCTGCTGGCCTTCGCGAGTCTGTCGTTCCTCGGGCTCGGCGTTCAGGCGCCCGGCTACGACTGGGGGCGGCTGCTGGGGGAGGGGCTGGCTCAGATCTACATTCATCCGGCGGGAGCCCTGGCCGCCGGGGTGGCCGTGGTGGTGGCCGCCATGGCGTTCAACCTGACCGGCGAGGCGGTGGCGCGCGGCTTCGCCGCCATGGACCCGGACAAACCGCGCGGTGTGGTCGCCGGTACGCCGGCGCCGGTCGGGGAAGGCTCCCTGCTCCACGTCGAGAACCTTCGGGTCAGCTATGGCCATGTGACTCCGGTCCGCGGGGTGAGCCTCGCGCTGCGCCCCGGCGAGGCCGTGGGCATCGTGGGGGAGTCGGGCTCGGGGAAAAGCCTGACCGCGTTGGCCATCGCCCGGCTGATCGAGTCGCCGGGCCGGGTGGACGCCGACCGGCTCGAATTCCTCGGCGCGGATCTGCGCCACGGCGACCACCGCGAACTGCTCGGCACCTCACTCGCCATGGTCTTCCAGGACCCGATGACCTCCCTCAATCCGACCCACAAGGTGGGCCGTCAACTGGCCGAGGTGGTCCGCGAACATCAGGGCGCCGACCGGCGTACGGCCTGGCGCCGCGCCGTCGACCGGCTCGGCGCCGTGCGGATCCCCGACGCCGCGCGCCGCGCCCGGCAACTGCCGCACGAACTCTCCGGCGGCATGCGGCAGCGGGCCATGATCGGGATGGGCGTGATGGCCAGCCCGCGGCTCATCATCGCCGACGAGCCGACCACCGCGCTCGACGTGACCGTGCAGCGGCGGGTGCTCGAGCTGCTGGCCGACGTGCGGGCCGCCGAGGGCGCCGCCCTGCTGTTCATCAGCCACGACGTCACCGTGGTGGGCCAGGTCTGCGACCGGGTGCTGGTCATGTACGCCGGCCGGATCGTCGAGGACCTGCCCACCGCGTCGCTGGCCCGGGACGCCCGTCATCCGTACACCCGGGCTCTGGTCGCGGCCGTCCCCTCGATGACCACCGACCGGGACCGTCCGCTCGCGGTGATCCCGGGACGCCCGCCGGACCCGCACGCGCTGCCGGCCGGGTGCGCCTACGCCCCGCGCTGCCCGCGCGCCACCGGCCGGTGCCGCACCGAGGACCCGGCGCTGACCGTTCACGAGGACGGCCGCCGCGTAGCCTGCTGGCACGCCGAAGCCCATCTGGAAGGAGCAGCATCGTGACACAGTGGACCGAACGCCTGGCCGAGCTCGCCGAGCGCCATCACGTGCCCGGCGCGACCCTCGGCATCTCCCACGGCGAACAGCGGATCGAGGCCGCGTACGGGGTCCTGAACCTCCGTACCGGCGTGCCGGTGACCACCGACTCGCTGTTCCAGATCGGCTCGATCACCAAGGTCTGGACCGCCACCCTGGTCATGCAGCTGGTCCAGGAGGGCAAGATCCAGCTGGACGCGCCGCTCGTCGAGGTGATGCCCGAGCTGCGGCTGCACGACCCCAAGGTGACCATGCGCCACCTGCTGACCCACACCAGCGGCATCGACGGCGACGTCTTCACCGACACCGGCCGCGGCGACGACTGCCTGGAGAAGTACGCGGCGGAGCTGGCCGGCGCGGCCCAGATCCACCCGCTCGAGGCCACCTGGTCGTACTGCAACTCGGGCTTCTCCCTGGCCGGCCGCGTCGTCGAAAAGCTCACCGGCGGCACCTGGGACGCCGCCCTGCGCGAGCGGATCATCACCCCGCTCGGGCTCGAGCACACCGTGACCCTGCCCGAGGAGGCGCTGATGCACCGCGCCGCCGCCGGCCACGTGACCGACGACGGCAAACAGGTGCTGGCCCCGGTCTGGGGCATTCCGCGCTCGGCCGGACCGGCCGGTGCCATCGTGTCCACAGTGGGCGACGTGCTGCGGTTCGCTGTGTCGGGCACGCTTCCCGAGATGGCCGAGCATCAGGTCGACCTGCCGCAGACGCACCTGCTGGGCGACTCCTGGGGCCTGGGCTGGGAACGCCTGAACTGGGGCGGGCACCGGCTGATCGGCCACGACGGCAACACCATCGGGCAGTCCGCGTTCCTGCGCGTCCTGCCCTCGCACGGGCTCGCGGTGACGCTGCTGACCAACGGCGGCAACGCGGCCAAGCTGTACGAGGAGCTGTTCCGGGAGATCTTCGAGTCGTACGCCGGTGTGCCCGTGCCGCATCCGCTCGGCCCGCCGGAGACGCCCGTCGACGTGCCCGTGAGCCCGCATGCCGGCGTCTACGAGCGGGCCAGCATCCGCCAGGAGGTGCTGCCCGAAGGGGTGCTGCGGATCAGCGTGACCGGGCCGATGGCCGAGGTGCTGCAGGAGAAGCCGGTCGACTACCCGATGGTGGCGGTGGAGCCCGACCTGTTCGTCTGTCAGGACCCGGAGACCGGCAACTGGCTGCCGGCGGCCTTCTACCGGCTGCCCACCGGCGAGCAGTACCTGCACTTCGGCGCCCGGGCCACCCCGCGATGCGCGAGCTGACCTTCGAGAACGTGACCGTCCGGTTCGGCTCCCGCCGGCACGGCACGGTCGCGGTCGACGGCGTCGACCTGATGGTGCCGGCCGGCCAGGTGGTCGGCCTGGTCGGCGAGTCCGGCTCGGGCAAGTCCACGCTGGCCCGGGCCGCCGTCGGGCTCGTTCCGCTCACCGCCGGCCGGATCCTCCCCCACCCGCGCGGGGGCGGGCCGGTGCAGATGGTCTTCCAGGACCCGTACTCGGCCCTGGACCCGCGCATGACCATCGGGGCCTCCATCGCCGAGGTCGCCCACGGCCGTACGGACGTGGCCCACTTCCTCGAACTGGTCGGCATCCCGCCGGAGCGGGCCGGGGTCCGCCCCGGCGAGCTCTCCGGCGGCCAACGGCAGCGGGTGGGGTTGGCCCGCGCCCTGGCCGGCCGCCCCGAGGTCATCGTGGCCGACGAGATCACCTCAGCCCTCGACGTCTCCCTTCAGGGCGCGGTCCTCAACATGGTCCGCGACCTGCAACGGCGGATGGGCCTCACGATGCTGTTCATCTCGCACAATCTGGCCGTGGTCCGCTACGTGAGCGACATCGTGGCGGTGATGCGCCACGGCCGGATCGTCGAGTACGGCCCGGTCTCGCTCCTGGAGGCGCCGAAGCACGAGTACACGCGGGAGCTGCTGGATGCCGTCCCCCGCGCTTAGGGTGGCCAGCATGAGCCAGCTGCCGCGCGCCAGCCTCGGCCGGGTCCTCGACGACCTGGGCGCCACGCTGCTCGACCTGGTGCACGGCGACGCCGGCGCACCCGAGCCGATCGCCGGCATCGCCATCCACGACCCGTTCGACGAACCGCACCTGCCCACGCCGGCGCTGGTGCTCGGGGTGGGCCTGCACGCGCCGTCCGACATCGCCGCGCTGCTGCGCACGCTGGGCGGTCACGCGGCTTTGATCGTACGGGCCCCGGTCGCCGCCACCGACGAGGTCCGCGCCGCCGCCGACGAGTCCGGGGTGGCGCTGCTGGCCCTGACCCGGGGAGCGTCCTGGGCCCAGCTGGCCGCGTTGCTGCGCTCGATGCTCAGCCAGGGCGACGTGGGCGGCCCGGAAACCCTCGGCGGCCTGCCCTCGGGCGACCTGTTCGCGCTGGCCAACGCGGTGGCCGCCCTGGTCGACGCGCCGGTCACGATCGAAGACCCGGACAGCCGGGTGCTGGCCTTCTCGGGCCGCCAGGAGGAGGCCGACGAGTCCCGGGTGGAGACCATCCTGGGCCGCCAGGTGCCGGAACGTTTCGCCCGCCTGCTGACCCGCGCCGGCGTACACCGGGACCTGCACCGCAGCACCGAACCGGTGTACGTGACCCCACCCTCCAGCGGCCCCGGGGACTTCTCGGTCCCGCGAGCCGCCGTGGCCGTCCGGGCCGGCGACGAATTCCTGGGCTCGATCTGGGCCGCCGTCCGCGAGCCGCTGACCCCCGACCGCTCCCGCGCCTTCAGCGACGCGGCCAAGCTGGTGGCCCTGCACATGCTGCGCTTGCGGGCCGGCGCCGACGTCGAACGCCGCCTGCGCACCGAACTGGTGGGAACCGCGCTGGAGGGTGGCCCCGGCGCCCGGGAGTCGCTGGCCCGCCTGGGTTTGGCCGACCAGCCGTTGGTGGTGCTGGCCCTGGCCCCCGCCGCCCCCGAGACGGCCGCCGACCGGTCCGCCCTGGCCGCCGACCGCCAGCGCTTGACGGACGCGCTGGCCATGCACTTGAGCGCGGTCCACGCGGGAAGCGCCGTGGCCCTGCTGGGCGACGTGGCCTACGGCTTGCTGCCGGCGGTGACCGAGGAACGGGCGGTACGGGTGGCCACCGAGTTCCTGGACCGCGTGGGCGACCGGGTGCCGGCCCTGGTGGGAGTGAGCCCGTCCGCCCCCACGGTGGCGGTGCTGGCCGCCGCCCGGGCAAGCGCCGACCGTGCGCTGCGGGTGCTGCGCTCCGGCTGCGGCCAACGGGTGGCCCGCCTGAGCGACGTCTACACCAAGGCGATGGTCCTGGAAATGCGCGACCTGGTAGCCACCAGAGGCGACACCCCCACGGGCCCACTGGCCCGGCTGCGAGCCTACGACGCCGAACACAACGCCGACCTGGTCGAAACCTTATCCGCCTGGCTGAACGCCTTCGGCGACGCGGTGGCCGCCGCAGCCGCCCTGCATGTACACCCCAACACGTTCCGCTACCGCCTGCGCCGCCTGGCCGAGGTGGGCGACCTGGACCTCACCGACCCCGACTCCCGCTTCGGCGTCATGCTCCAGCTGCGCCTCTTCCCCTGACTGACGGGCCGAGCAGCGCCGGCGGAACAGCGGCGACGCCGTCAGACCGGCGACAGGCCCGCTCCCCGGCGTAGACGACGACGGCGTCGGCCAGGTCTTCGCCGATCCGTTCGCGCAGCCGGCGGAGATGTTTCACATCGGCCTCCTCGACGCGGTCGGCCAGCTTGACCTCGATGCCCAGGACTCTGCCGTCCGCGTGCTGGACGGACGTTCGCGGGGCCGCCTCGGTGTAGCGGACGAGATGGGCGGCTTCGTCTCGTCGTCGCGCACCATGACACCGGTGGGCCCCGGCGGGCAGGCTTCGCGCAGGGAGCCGCGAGCCTAGGGGGTAGACCGTGACACGTCGGGCGCTGATCGAGGATCTGGTGGCCGTGGAGACGCCGGAGCAGCCCGCCCTCAGTCCGGACGGGGGCCGGGTGGCCTATGTGCTGCGGGGCGCCGACCGGAAAGCGGACCGGGTCACCCGTGGCATCTGGTGTTCCGGGCGGCGGCTGACCCGGGGGCCGGCCGACACGGCGCCCGCGTGGTCGCCGGATGGGCGGTGGCTGGCGTTTCTCCGTGGTGGGGACGGGGCGGCGCAAGTGTGGCTGCTTCCCGCCGACGGTGGGGAGGCCGAGCCGGTCACCGATCTGCCGTTGGGGGCGGGGGCGCCCCGGTGGAGCCCGGACGGTACGAAGATCGCCTTTGCCGCGCCGGTGGCCATCGGCGGGGCGGGCGCGAACGCGCCTGTTGTCACCGAGCGGCTCGACTACCGGGCCGATGGGGCCGGGCTGCTGCGGGACCGGCGTAAGCATCTGTTCGTGCTCGATGTGGGGGCGCGTGACTGCCGGCAAGTGACCGAGGGGGACTGGCACGCCGGCGAGCCCGAATGGTCGCCCGACTCGACTCGGCTGGCGTTCTCCGCCGCCACCGGCAAGGACGCCGATCTGACGCTTCGTGCTCCGGTGCATGTTCTGGACGTCACCGATCCCAAGGCCCGGCCGGAGCAGGCGGGACTGGCCGACGGGTTCGCCGGGCCGGCCGTGTGGACGCCGCGGGGGGACGCGCTCATTGTCGTCGGCACCACCGGGAAACCCGTCGGGCACGCGCGGCTGCTTCATGTGCCGCTCGACGGTGGGGCGGTGCGTGATCTCGCCGCGGGCCTCGACCGGAACGTCATGGCCGGCGGGCCGGGCTATCCGGGCGCGGTTCCGCGGTTCGCCGCCGACGGGCGGACGGTGCTTTTCTGCGTACGGGACCGGGGTTGCTCCCATCTCTACGCCGTTTCCCTGGATGGCGGGGAACCCCGGCCGATCGTGGCCGGCGCCGGGCGGGTCGTCTCCGGGATGTCGGTCGTGGGTGACACCGCCGCCGTCGTTCTGGCCACACCCACCTCGTACGGGGAAATCGTCACCGTCGACGTGGTCTCGGGCACGGAGACCGTGCGTACCACGCACAACGAGACCGACGTCGAGCTGTTCCCCCGGGTCGAGCGGGAGTTCACGATCTCCGACGGCACCGTGGTGCACGGCTGGCTGATCCGGGATCCGGCGGCCACCGGGCCGCGGCCGCTGCTGCTCGACATTCACGGTGGGCCGCACAACGCCTGGAACGGGGCCGCCGACGACGTCCACCTCTACCACCAGGAACTGGCCGGGCGGGGCTGGAACGTGCTGCTGCTCAACCCCCGGGGCAGCGACGGCTACGGCGAACGGTTCTTCACCGCCGCCCTCGGCGCCTGGGGCGGGGCCGACGCCCGCGACTTCCTCGAGCCGCTCGACCAGCTCGTCGCCGACGGGACCGCCGATCCGCAACGGCTGGCCGTGGCCGGCTACAGCTACGGCGGCTACATGACCTGCTATCTCACCGCCATCGACGGGCGGTTCGCGGCCGCGGTGGCCGGCGGGGTGGTCAGCGATCTGACCAGCATGGCCGGCAGTTCGGACGACGGGCATCTGCTGGCCGCCCTCGAACTCGGCGGGCGGCCCTGGGAGGAGCCCGCGCGGTACGCCGCCATGTCGCCGCTGACCCGGGTCGCCCAGGTCACCACCCCGACCCTGATCCTGCAGGGCGACGCCGACCTGCGCTGCCCGGTCGGCCAGGCCCAGCAGTGGCACACCGCGCTGCGCGAGCGGGGCGTCCCGGCCGAGCTGGTGCTCTATCCGGGCGGTTCGCACCTGTTCATCCTCGAGGGGCCGCCGAGTCAGCGCATCGACTTCAACACCCGGATCGCCACCTGGGTACGCGGGATCCGCCGAATCGACGGCGACCACTGGCAGCGGCGGCTGGCCGTGCTGGCCGAGCGGCACGGCGTGCCGGGAGCGGTCCTCGGCATCTCCCGGGGGGACGAGCAGATCGAGGCCGCGTACGGAGTGCTCAACGTGGACACCGGGGTGGAGACCACCACCGACTCGGTGTTCCAGATCGGGTCGATCAGCAAGGTCTGGACGGCCACCCTGGTCCAGCAGCTCGTCGACGAGGGCAGGCTGGAACTGGACGCCCCGATCGTCGATGTGCTGCCCGAGCTGCCGCTGGCCGACGCCAAGCTCACCATGCGCCACCTGCTGACGCACACCAGCGGCCTCGACGGCGACGTCTTCACCGACACCGGGCGCGGCGACGACTGCCTGGAGAAGTACGTCGACGGGCTGCGCGACGTGGCCCGGAACCACCCGTTGGGCGCCACCTGGTCGTACTGCAACTCCGGTTTCGTCCTGGCCGGCCGGGTCGTCGAAAAGCTCACCGGCGGCACCTGGGACCAGGCCGTCCGCGACCGCATCGGCACGCCGCTCGGCCTGCGCCGCACCGGCACGCTGCCGGAGGAGGCGCTGCTGCACCGGGCCGCCACCGGTCACCTGCCCGGGCCTACGGTCGCTCCGGTGTGGACGCTGCCGCGGGCGCTCGGGCCGGCCGGGCTGATCACCTCGACCGCGGCCGACCTGCTGGCCTTCGCCCGGCTGCATCTGGCCGGCGGGCTGGCCCCGGACGGCACCCGGCTGATCAGCGAGGCCGGGGCCGCCGCGATGGCCGCCGAGCAGGTCGAGCTGCCCGAGAAGCACACGCTGGGCGACTCGTGGGGGCTGGGCTGGATCCGGTTCGGCTGGGACGGGCACCGGCTCATCGGGCACGACGGCAACACCATCGGCCAGTCGGCGTTCCTGCGGCTGCTGCCCGAGCAGGATCTCGCCGTCACCCTGCTGACCAACGGCGAGGGCGCCCGCGACCTCTATGAGGACCTGTTCCGCGAGATCTTCGCCGAGGTGGCCGGCCTGACGATGCCGCGACCGCTCACCCCGCCCGAGCCGCCGGTCGACGCCGACATCACACCGCACCTGGGCACCTATGAGCGGGCCAGCGCGCGGCTCGAGGTACTCCAGGGACCCCTTCTCAGGATGACCACGACGGGTCCGCTCGCCGAGCTCAGCCCCGAGCCGGTGCACGAGCTGCCGATGGTCGCGGTCGACGACGACCTGTATCTCGTGCGCCTGCCCGGGAGCGTCAACTGGATCCCGGCCTTCTTCTACCGGCTGCCGACCGGCGAGCGCTATCTGCACCTGGGCGTGCGCGCCACCCCGAAGGTGGCCTGATGCTGGCCGACATCGAAGAGCTCGTGAACTGCGAGTCGCCCTCGGACGACCGGGCCGCCGTGGCCCGCTGCGCCGGCGTCCTCGCCGGCATCGGTCACCGGCGGCTCGGCGTGTGGCCCGAGCGGATCGTCCTGGACGGCCGCACCCACCTGCGCTGGCGTTTCGGTGACGGCCCGGCCCGGGTCCTGGTGCTGGGACACCACGACACGGTCTGGCCGGTCGGGACGCTGGCGCGTCATCCGTACGAGACAAGCGGTGAGATCCTGCGTGGCCCCGGGTGTTTCGACATGAAGGCGGGCGTCGTGCAGGCCCTGCACGCGATCGCCGCGCTGCCCGAGCGGTCGGGCGTCACCCTGCTCGTCACCGGCGACGAGGAGCTGGGCTCGCCGACCTCGCGCGAGCTCATCGAGCAGGAGGCGGCCGGATGCGCGGCCGCCCTGGTGCTGGAGGGCTCGGCCGACGGAGGCGCGCTCAAGACCGAGCGCAAAGGCGTTTCCCTCTACCGGGTACGGATAACCGGCCGGGCCGCCCACGCCGGGCTCGCCCCCGAGGCCGGCGTCAACTCCACAGTGGAACTGGCCCATCAGGTGCTTGCTGTGCAAGCCCTGGCCGATCCCGCGCTCGGTACGACGGTGGTGCCGACCCGGATGACCGCGGGCACCACGACCAACACCGTCCCGGCGGCGGGGGAGTTCGCGATCGACGTCCGCTGCCGGACCACGGCCGAGCAGCTGCGCGTGGACGCGGCGCTACGGGCGCTCACGCCGGTTCTGCCGGGGGCGCGCCTCACGATCGAGGGCGGCCCCAACCGTCCGCCGTTGGCGGCCGAGGCTTCCGGCGACCTTTACGCACGGGCGGTGGCGGCGGCCGGTCGACTGGGCCTGACGCCGCCGGCGCGGGCCGCGGTCGGCGGCGCCTCGGACGGCAACTTCACCGCCGGCGTCGGGGTACCCACCCTGGACGGGCTGGGCGCGGTCGGCGGTGGCGCCCACGCGGCCGACGAGCACGTCGTCATCGCCGAACTGCCGCGCCGGGCCGCCCTGGTCGCCGCCCTGTGCCAGACGGCGCTCCGCTGCCATGAGTGACCTGCTGACTCCCGCCTCGGCCGCCGATCTGGCCGCCGGCGCCGCCGGTGTGCGCATCCGGCTGCTCACCGAACTGGCGGACCTGGACGGCGTGTACCGGCTCTTCGACGGCATCTGGCATTCCGGCGCGGCGCACGCGCCGGTCAGCCGGGAGATGCTGCGCGCCATGAGCAAAGCCGGCAACTACGTGGCCGGCGCCTACGACGGCACCGGCATGGTCGGGGCGTGCGTGGGCTTCTTCGCCGCGCCGGAACGCCGTGAGGTGCACAGCCACGTCGCCGGAGTGGTGCCGGCCGCCCGCGGCCGGGACGTGGGACGCGCCCTGAAACTGCATCAGCGGGCCTGGGCGCTCGGGCACGGCGTGACCCGGATCAGCTGGACGTTCGACCCGCTGGTCAGCCGCAACGCGTACTTCAACGTGGTCAAGCTGGGCGCCGATCCGGCCCAGTACCTGCCCGACTTCTACGGCCCGATGGGCGACGCCATCAACGGCGACGACGACACGGACCGGCTGCTGCTCCACTGGAACCTCGCGGCGCCGCACGTCGACCGGGCGGCCCGGGGCGAACGGCGGCCCGGATGCGAGGTGGGCGCGCTGCGCCGGTCGGGTGCGGTCACGGCCCTCGGCCGTACGCCGGGAAACGAGCCGGTCGAGGGGACGGCCGACGGCCGTACGGTGCTGATCGCCGTTCCCGCCGACATCGAAACGCTGCGCCGGACCGACCCGGCGTGTGCCCGCCGCTGGCGGGTCGCGGTGCGCGAGACGCTGGGGCCGCTGATCGACGACGGGGCGACGGTACGGGGTTTCGACCGCGCCGGCTGGTACGTGCTGGACAGGGAGAACCGATGAAACTCACCGGCATCGAGATGCGCCGGATCCGGATGCCCCTGGTGGCGCCGTTCCGCACGTCGTTCGGCACCGAGACCGAACGCGACGTCCTGCTCCTGCGGGCGGTCACCGACGAGGCCGAGGGATGGGGGGAGTGCGTGGCGATGAGCGACCCGCTCTACTCCAGCGAATACGTGGCGGCGGCGGCCGACGTGCTGCGCCGCTACCTGGTGCCGGCGCTGGCCGCCCAGCCGCCGGGAGCGGCCACGGCGGTCGCGCCGGCCCTGCGGAAGTTCAAAGGCCATCGGATGGCCAAGGCGGCGCTGGAGACGGCGGTGCTCGACGCCGAACTGCGCGGCTCGGGCCGCAGCTTCGCCCGGGAGCTGGGCGCGACCCGCGACCGGGTGCCGTGCGGGGTGTCGGTGGGCATCATGGACTCGATCCCGGCGCTGCTGGACGCGGTCGGCGGCTACCTCGCGCAGGGCTACGTCCGGATCAAGCTGAAGATCCAGCCCGGCTGGGACGTGGCGCCGGTCCGCGCGGTCCGCGAACGCTTCGGCGACGACGTGCTGCTCCAGGTCGACGCCAACACGGCGTACACCGTGGGGGACGCCCCGTTGCTGGCGGCCCTCGACCCGTTCGGCCTCCTGCTCATCGAGCAGCCGCTCGACGAGGAGGACGTGCTCGGCCACGCGGAGCTGTCCCGGCGGCTGAGGACACCGATCTGCCTGGACGAGTCGATCGTGTCGGCCCGCGCGGCGGCCGACGCCATCCGGTTGGGCGCGTGCGCCATCGTCAACGTCAAGCCGGGCCGGGTCGGCGGATACTTGGAGGCCCGCCGCATCCACGACGTCTGCGCGGCCAACGGCGTCCCGGTCTGGTGCGGCGGCATGCTCGAGACCGGCCTGGGCCGGGCCGCGAACGTCGCGCTGGCCGCCCTGCCCGGCTTCACCCTGCCGGGCGACACTTCGGCTTCGGACCGCTATTTCCGTACGGACGTGACGCCCCCCTTCATCCTGGACAACGGCCACCTGCCGGTACCGACCGGCCCCGGCCTCGGCGTCGAGCCCCTGCCCGACGTCCTCACCGAGATCACCACAAACTCGGAGTGGCTGCCGTTGTAGGTCGTCACCCAGCTGGTGGTCGGGTGCCGCGCGGGCCGGCCCGCCGGGCGGTATCGGCAGCATCGGTGCGGTGCGGTCGATGGCCTGGATCTACCGCCCGTTCGGGTGGGTCGAGATACAGTCCGACGACTCTAGTGTCCGAGCGATCACCTGCTCGACCTGGTCGTCGGTGACCGTCCGCGGCCGGCCCGGCCGCGGCTCGTCGAGCAAGCCGTCCGCAGGAGGCGTCTGCCGACGGGTGAACCGGGCGGCCAGGTGGGCGAAGGCCTCGGCCAGGTCGGGCGGGCCGATCACCTCGAAGTCGGCGTCGAAGCGGGCGATCGTGGCGGCCAGGGCCGGCCACGACCAGGAGCCCGTGGTGAGGCGGCAGCGGCCGGGGCCGGCCTCCTCGACGACGCCGTCGCGGGTGTGAAGGGCCACCGTGGCGGCCGGCAGGTCGAGGACGAGCCGGCAGGACTTGCCAGATCGTCGTCAGGGCCCGGCCCGCCGCGTCGGCCAGGGCGTCGTCCGAGGTGGTGGCGGCGACCTGGAGGGCGACGGTGAGGGCGACCGCCTGCTCGTCGTCGAACAGCAGCGGCGGCAGTTCGGTGCCGGCGCGCAGCCGGTAGCCGCCGGCGAGACCCCGACGAGGTCGGCGGCCTGTGGGACCGGCTCGCCGACGGTGCCGTCATCGTCGAGAAGTACGGGCCGTCCCCGTTCAGCCCGGGCTTCGGCATGCTCACCGACCGCTTCGGGGTGACCTGGATCCTCCAGGTGCGAAACGGGCGCTAGGTGTCGGCCGTGAAGCGCTGAACCTCCTCGAGCGGGCCGGCCACGATCAGCTCGGCGCCGTCGGGGACGACGGCGCCGGGTTCGGCGTACAGAAGCTCGGCGCCGTGGGTCTTGAAGCCGATCACCGTGACCCCGTACTTCGAGCGCAGGCCCAGCTCGGCCAGGGTGCGCCCGGCGGCGTCGCGGGGGATCCGGGTGCGGGCGACCGCGAAGCCGTCGTCGAACTCGATGACGTCGAGCATCCGGCCGGCGATCAGGTGGGCCACCCGGTCGCCCATCGTGGCCTCGGGGTAGATGACGTGGTGGGCGCCGACCGAGCGGAGGATCTTGCCGTGTTTGACCGAGACCGCCTTGGCCCAGATGTCGCCCAGGCCCAGCTCGCTGAGCGTCAGCACGGTCAGCACGCTGGCCTCGATGTCGCTGCCGATGCCGACCACGGCGCGGGTGAACTCCTTGATGCCGACCTGCTCCATCGCGTCGCCGTCGGTCGAGTCGGCCTGCACGACATGGGTGAGCTGGTCGGACCACTGCTGGACGAGCTCGGCGTCCTCGTCGACGCCGAGCACCTCGTGGCCGAGCTTGAGCAGGGACTCGGCCACCTGGCCGCCGAACCGGCCCAGGCCGATCACGACGACGTTCTCCACCTGGTTGTCAGCCAACGATCGGTCGCTCCTCCGGGTATCGGTACTTGCGGTGGCGGGTGTTGAGGGCCAGCGCCGAGGCGACGGCGATCGTGCCGACACGGCCGACGAACATCATCACACTGAGGATCAGCTGGCGCGCCGGTGACAGCTCGGCGGTCAGGCCGTTCGTCAGCCCGGCCGTGCTGAAGGCCGACATGACCTCGAACAGCGCCCGGTCGAAGGACACCCCGCCGGTCACCGCGAGCAGGGTCAGCGTGCCGACGGCCACCGTGGCCACCCCGAGCAGGGCGACCGCGGTGGCCTGACGCTGGGTCGCCTCGGCGATGCGGCGGCGGCCGATCACCACGTCGCGTTCGCCGCGGACCTCGGTCCAGATGACGTACCCGAGCAGGAAGAACGTCGTCACCTTGATGCCGCCGGCGGTGCTGGCGCTGCCACCGCCGATGAACATCAGGCCGACCACGATGGCCGAGGTGTCCTCGTTCATGGCGCCGTAGTCGACCGTGTTGAAGCCGCCGGAGCGGGGGATGGTGCCCTGGACGAAGGCGGCCAGGATCTTGCCGGGCACCCCGAGTGGTCCCAGCGTGCCCGGGTTGCGCCACTCGAGGGCCAGGATCGCGGCGAAACCCACCGCCAGCAGCACCAGCGAGCCCCACACGGTCAGCCGGGTGTGCGTCGACCAGGCGGCCGGGCCGCGCCGCTGGCGGCCGATCTCGTACAGCACCGGCACGCCGATGCCACCGGCGATGACGCCCAGGGTCAGCGGGACGCACATCCACCAGTCGCCGGCGAAACCGGTCAGCCCGTCGCTGCGCAGCGAGAAGCCGCAGTTGTTGAAGGCCTGCACGGCGTTGAAGGCGCCCTCGGCCAGGGCCGGCCCGAACGCCACGTCGTAGGTGAGCCAGAGCCGGGCCGTGACGATGCCGGCGATCACGGTCTCGCAGGCGAACATCACCGCCGCGGCCAGGATCAGCACCCGCCGGAAGTCGCCGTGGGCCAGCCCGGTGCTGGTCTCGACGCCGGCCATCATCCGGCCGCGCAGCCCCAGCCGCTGCGACACGAGCAGGCCGAGCAGGGTCGCGCCGGTGGTGATGCCGAAGCCGCCGGTCTGGGTCAGCAGGGCGATCAGCACGTGGCCGAAGCCGGACCAGTACGTGGCGGTGTCGACCGTCGACATGCCCGACGTGGTGATGGCCGAGGTCGAGGTGAACAGCGCGGTCAGCAACGGCGCCGAGCCGTCGCCGGCCCGCGAGACGGGAAGCATCAGCAGCACGGCTCCGGCCGCGATCGCGGCCACGAAGGCCAGCGACACGGTCCGCGCCGGGTGGGGGCGGGCCGGGCGCATCAGAGATTTATACCGTACGGCCGGTCAGGCCCCGTCGGAGATCAGCATCTCGGGGTGGCGGAGCAGGAACTCGGGCAGCCGGTCGGCCGACGTGGCCGCGAACAGGCCGCGGGTGTCCTCGGTGACACCCTCGCCACCGCCGGCGCCGGTGGCGAACGTGCCGCCGTTGGTCTTGATCGGGATCAGGTCACCGGCGGCCAGCCCTTTGAGGCCGAAGATGAAGGTCTCCACGGGTACGCCGTGAGTGTCCATCCGCAGCGACCTGCCCGCCGCGGCCAGGACCTTGGAGACCTTGGCCGGGTTGCCCATGATGCCGGCGCTGCCGGCCTTGCGCGCCATGGCGCGCAGCAGTTGCTGCTGGTGGCGCTGCCGGTCGTAGTCGCCGTTGGCCGAGTGGCGCAGCCGGGAGAACTCCAGCGCCTCCCACGGCTTCATGTCGCGGCACCCCTTGCGGAACCACAGGGCGTTTTTCGGCGGGGTCTTGGGGTCGGCGCCGTGCGCGTACTCGACCTTGCCGTTGTTCACCACGTAGTGGCTGGACCACATGTCCTTGTCGACGCAGAGGTGCACGCCGCCCATGGCCTCGATGATGCCGCGGAAGCCGTCGAAGTCGATCACCGTGACGCCGTCGAACTCGATGCCGGTCAGCTCGTGCACCGCGCTCGTAGCCAGCTTGGCGCCGCCCTGCCAGCCACCGCCGTTCGCCGACCCGTACGCGTAAGCGGCGTTGATCTTGGTGGTGGCGCCGCCGAAGCCCCGCGACTCGTCGGCCGGGATCTTCGCGACCATGTCACGCGGGACCGAGATCATGTACGCCCGGTCGTGCGACGCGGTGATGTGCAGGATCAGGATCGTGTCCGAGCGCGAGGCCTTGCCCTCCTCCTCCCAGCCGGCCCGGGAGTCGAGCCCGAGCAGGAGCAGGTTCATCGCGCCGGCCGGCAACTCGCCGGACGTGGCCGCGGTGTTTCCCAGGCCGGCGGAATCGAGCACGCTGGACGTGGTCTGAATGTTCGACGTGAGCTGGTTCAGGAAGTATTTCACCGCGACGAGACCGCCGCCCCCGGTCAACGCCAGCACGATGCCGAAAGCGGTCGTCAGTTTGGCCCATAAAGGTGATTTCCTGCGCACGGCGTTCATGATCGGCGGCAATTCTGGGAATAAGTGAAGGACATTTAAAGGGAACAGTAAGTTTTCCGCCAGGGACCGCGGCGTGATAATCATTGGTGCATGCGGGTGCTACTGGTCGAGGACGACGACTCGATCGCGATTCCCCTGGTGCAGGGTCTGGCCCGCTTCGGCATCGAGGCCGAGCACGTGGCCACCGGCTCGGCCGCGCTGGCCGCGCCGCCGGCCGACCTGGTGCTGCTCGACCTGGGCCTGCCCGACATCGACGGCGTCGACGTGTGCTGGGCGCTGAGCCGGTCCCAGGGCGTGCCGATCATCATGCTGACCGCCCGCCGCGCCGAGGCCGACCTGGTCCGGGGCCTGGAGGGCGGCGCCGACGACTACCTGTCCAAGCCGTTCAGCCTGCGCGAGCTGGTGGCCCGGATCCGGGCCGTCGACCGGCGGTCCCGGGCCACCCGGGCCCAGCCGGCCGAGCCCGACACGCGCGTGCTCGGGTCGCTGGTCATCGACCGTACGACCCGGGAGGTGACCGTGGACGGCAAGCCGGTGGCCCTCGCCCCCAAGGAGTTCGACCTGCTGGAGATGCTGGCGGCCAAGCCCGGCACGATGATCCTGCGGCAGAAGCTGCTCGAAGGGATCTGGGCCACGGCCGACGCGCGCAGCAAGACCCTCGACTTCCACATCGCGGCCCTGCGCCGCAAGCTCGGCGACCCGTCCTGGATCGAGACCCGGCGCGGCGTCGGCTTCCGGCTCGTCGTCCCGTGACCCGGCGCCTGGTCGTCACGTACCTGTCGCTGGTCCTGGCCGTCCTGACCGGCCTGGCCGTGCCGCTCGGCTACCTCTACCAGCGCAGCGAGCGGGACCAGACGTTCCGGCAGCTGGAGCGCGAGGCCGAGATCGTCGCCGCCTACGTCGACGCCGAGCTCGGCGAGGACGACGGCGACCAGGTCGAGGACATCGCCTCGGCCGTGGCCCGCCGCTGGAACGGGCGGATCGCGGTCTTCGACGCCGCCGGCCGGCTGACGTACAGCACGGTGCCCGGAGCCGGCGCCGTGCCCGAGGGGATCCACCACGGTTTCGCCCAGGTCGACGGCGTACGGGTGATGGCCGTCTCGGTGTCCCTGCCCGCCTCGAGCTCGGTGCGCCTGACCGTCCCCACGGCCGCCGCCGACGAGCAGGTGCGTCGGGTCTGGGCCCTGCTCGCGGCCGCCTGCCTGCTCGTGCTGGCCGTCGGCGCCGCGATCGCCCTGGCCCTGGCCCGCTGGATCGTCCGCCCGGTGAAGGCCCTCGAGGAGGCCACGCGCCAGCTGGCCGACGACACCGGGCCCACGCCGGTACGGATCACCGGGGGACCGCCGGAGCTGCGACGGCTCGCCGCCACGTTCAACCGGACCGCGCAGCGCCTGCACAGCGTGCTGTCGGCCCGGGGCGCGTTCGCCGACCACGCCTCACACCAGCTCAAGGGTCCCCTGGCCGCCCTGCGGCTGCGCCTGGAGAACCTGGAACCGGATGTCGGGCCGGCCGGGACGGAGAGCCTGGAGGCCGCGCTCAACGAGACCGAGCGCCTGGACAAGCTGGTGAACACGCTGCTCGACCTCACCCTGATCGATCGGCGGGACGAGGCGCCGGAGGCGGTCGACGTGGCCGCCGAGGTGACCGAACGGGCCGGGATCTGGCAGCCCCTCGCGGCCGAACGCGGAATCACCCTGCGCGCCGACGTCGAGGGGCCGCTGCCGGCGACGGCGATGCCGGGGGCGATCGAGCAGATCCTGGACAACCTGGTCTCGAACGCGCTGAACGCCGCCCCGGACGGCAGCGTCATCACGCTGGCCGCGGCCGGAACGGCGCCCGATCGGGTCGAGGTGCACGTCATCGACGCCGGCCCCGGGCTCCCCGCCGACCAGCGGGAGAAGGCCCTGGAGCCGTTCTGGCGCGCGCCCGGCGCGCCTCGCGGGGGCACCGGCCTCGGCCTCGCGCTGGTGTCGAAGCTGGCCCGGGCCGGTGGCGGCGGCGTCCGGCTGGACGCCGCCACTCCCACGGGGATGGATGCCGTCGTGTGGTTCAGCGCCGCCCGCGCAGGCCGGCCACCAGGCTGACGCCGACCGCGGCCAGCACGACCTGGATGATCAGCTCGATCCAGTCGATGCCGCGGGTGTCGTCCACGCCGATGGCGGCGGCGATGAACGTGCCGATGATGGCGGCGATGATGCCGATCACGATCGTCAGCCAGATCGGAATGTTCTGCTTGCCGGGCACCACCAGCCGTCCCAGCGCGCCGACGATGAGGCCGATGATGACGGCGGTGATGATTCCGGAGATTTCCACGGTCGCTCCTTGCTCGGGGGTGTCGATCGCCAATTACCATCGGCGACCATTACCGAAACATCGGCTACAGTCGGAACCCCTGTTAATTCGAAATGGCAAAGGAGTGAGCCCTGGATGGGCGGCTACGGGTGGCAAATCATCCTCGTGGTGATTCTGGTTCTGCTGAACGCGGCGTTCTCGGGCAGTGAGATGGCCCTCATCTCCTTGCGCGACAGCCAGTTGCAGCGCCTCGAACGGCAGTCGCGCACCGGGGCGACGCTGGCCAAGCTGGCCCGCGACCCCAACCGGTTCCTGGCCACCATTCAGATCGGCATCACGCTGGCCGGCTTCCTGGCCTCGGCGTCGGCCGCGGTGTCGCTGGCCAAGCCGCTGACCGGCCCGCTGAGTTTCCTGGGCGGCGCCGCCGAGCCGGTCTCGATCGTGCTGGTCACCATCGTGCTGACCTTCTTCACGCTGGTGGTGGGCGAACTCGCCCCGAAGCGGATCGCGATGCAGCGGGCCGAGGGCTGGGCGCTGATGGTGGCCCGCCCGCTCGACACGCTCTCGGCCCTCTCCCGCCCCGTGGTGTGGCTGCTGGGCAAGTCAACCGATCTGCTGGTACGGGCGACCGGCAACGACCCGAACGCCGCCCGGGAGGAGGTCACCACCGAGGAGATCCGCGACCTGGTGACCCAGCAGCAGGAGTTCACCCCCGAGCAGCGGACCATCATCAGCGGCGCCTTCGAGATCGCCGACCGGGTGCTGCGCGAGATCCTGGTGCCCCGCCGCGACGTGCTGGTGGTCCCGGCCGAGACGCCCGCCCGCGAGGCTCTGGCCCGGCTGGCGGCCGGCGGCCACTCGCGGGCCCCGGTGACCGGCCCGATGGGCCTCGACGACGTCCTGGGCGTGGTGCATCTGCGTGACCTGATCGACGCGACCGGCCCGGTGCGCGACCACATGTTCGACGCCCAGTTCCTGCCCGAGAGCCTGAAGGTCTCGGACGCGATGATGCAGATGCGCGGCCGCCGCCAGCAGTTGGCCCTGGTGGTGGACGAGCGCGGAGCCATCGACGGCATCGTGACGATGGAGGACCTGGTCGAGGAGGTCGTGGGTGAGATCTACGACGAGACCGACCGTGACGTGCAGTCGGTGGTCCGCGAGCCGGACGGCGCCATGCTGCTGCCCGGCACGTTCCCGATCCACGACCTGCCCGACATCGGCGTGGACACCGAGAAGCTGACCGACAACGACTACACGACAGTCGCCGGCCTGGTCCTGGCCCAGCTGGGCCACATTCCCACGGCCCCCGGCGAGATCGTCACCGTCGACGGCCACACCGCCGAGGTGACCCAGATCGCCGGGCGAGCCATCACCCAGATCCGCCTACGCCCGATCCACGCCGCCGAACCCGAGCCCGAACCGGCATCCTAAGTGCCGCTCCCGCTTCGCGCGGACAAATCGGAAATTTCTGATCTGATGGCCGGGCGGAATGGCCGATTCGCCCGTGGGGGCGGATCTTGGTTGGGGTGGATCGGGACATGTGGCTCTGCCGCTGGGGGTGGGGGCGCCGGAATACTGATCACAGCGCACGGATGCCGGCGCCGAATCCTTTTGGACGAGGGTTTGACCACGGCGCCGGCATCCGGGCGTCCACCTTACCCAGGGTCTTTGTCGTGGCGGCGCCATTGCAGCATGGCCGCCGTGGCGTCGTCGCGGAGCTCGCCGTCCTCGTACGACACGATGGTCTGAATCAAGCGGCGCATCGTCTCGGGCGCCGGTCGGCCCTCGCCCAGCGCCTCCAGCATGAACTCGCCGAGGCGTTCGACGCCGAACAGGGCGCCCGACGCGTCCCGCGCCTCGGTGATCCCGTCGGTGTAGAAGACCAGCGCGTCGCCCGGGTGCAGCTGCTCCTCGACGACCTCGGGCGGGCGGCCCAGCATGTGGCCGAGGCCCAGCGGCAGCGTGTTCGGGGTGGGTAGCTGCGGCAGCGTACGGCCGTCGCGCAGGAAGATCTCCGCGGGGTGACCGGCGCTGATCCGGCGGTAGGTGCCGGTCGGTATGTCCAGCTCGGACAGCAGGGCCGTGACGAACGCGCCCGGGTACTGCGCGTGCACCCACTTGTCGATCGAGCGGCAGGTGTCGATCAGGGAGAGCCCGGACCGGCGGGCGTTGCGGTACGTGTTCAGGGTCAGCGTCGTGAGCGCGCTCGCGCTGATCCCGTGCCCGACCGTGTCGAAGAGCGCCACGTGCAGCAGGTCGCCGTTGGCCGCGTAGTCGAACGCGTCGCCGCCCACCTCGTAGCAGGGTTCGAGCACGGCCGTGACCATCGTGCCGTCGACCGCGAACGTCAACGGCGGCAGCTGGTTCCAGATGATCTCGGCCGGCAGTTGCATGGGCAGCCGGCGGCGGGTGTGCTCGACCGCGTCGCCGTAGAAGCGCCGGCTGGCGATCAGCTCGGCCACCAGCGCCGCGATCACCTCGAGGTCGTGCCGGGTGGACGCCGGGGGATAGGCCTTGACCTGGAATTCGAGTACGCCGAGCCGTTCGGCGCCGTGCAGCAGCGGCAGCCACAGCTTGCCGCCGTCGTCGGTTTCGAGCCACTGCGGCTCGGCGGTCGTGAAGGCCCGCCCGGCGGCCGTGTCCTCCACCGGCTGGGTGGTGGCCGTGCCGGGCGCCGTCCCGCGCAGCGGATGCAGCGCCACCTGCCCGTAGTCGACCAGCAGCACGCCGGCCGCCTCGGCGCCGAGCAGGGGCGCGGCCTCGGCCAGCACCGCCGGAAGGTCCTCGGCCCGCCCGCGGTGCCGCAGATCCATGAGCCGGCGTACGGCCTCCATCGACGAGAGCATCGTCCACCATCTTCCATCGCGGCCCCCGATTGTTCACCCTCGGGATGCATGACATTGACGAACTTCCCTGCCCCGGTTAGCCTTCCGGGACTCGGAGAGCGCTCTCTCCCCCGTTCGCGCCTCCGGGAATCCCCAAGGAGGCCCGTCCATGACACGACCTCGTCCCCCCAGAGGGCTCGCCGCCCTGCTCGCTCTGGTCACGGCCGGCGGCGTCGCCGTGCTCACTGAAGCCGCGCACACCGAAAGCGCGTCGGCCGCCCCGGTCGGCGCCGGCAGCTACACCGAAACCCTCCCGGCCGGGCGCAGCCTGCCCACCGGCTGCGGCTCGATCTCCACCAACCCCCGGCAGTACGTGACCGGCAACGCCCCGGCCGGCCCCGTACCCACCAACGACTGGTGGTCCTCGCTGCTGTTCAAACGGGTCGACTGCCAGTTCTCGACGCCGCTGTTCGCCGGCCCCGCCGCCTACCAGCCCGGCGCCGGCGGGATGGGCCTGTCCTACCAGACCGACGCCGCGATCAGCGGCTCCGCCACCGGAACCGGCGAATACCACTACCCGTACGCGGAACACGTGCGCGTCGGCGTCGACGGCCTCACCGCCGGCCAGGCCCTGGTCGACGACTGGAGCGACTGGACGGTCAGCACCCTGCTCAGCGGCGGCGGCCGCACCCTGCGGGCCACCATCGGCCGCGGCCTGCCCCTGTCGTACTACCAGGTGACCGGCGGCGACGCCGTCCTGACCATCGCCGGCCCGCCCACCGCCTGGTCGAACAGCGGCAACCGGATCGGCTTCTCGATCGGCGGCCACGACTACGTCGCCTGGGCGCCCACCGGGGCCACCTGGTCGCTGAGCGGCACCACCATCCGCTCCAGCCTGGCCGGTCGCGGCTACCTCTCGGTGGCCGTTCTGCCCACCACGAGCGGGACCAGCACGGCCGACAAGATCGCGCTGGCCGACCGCTTCACCCCGTACGCGCACAACCACGTCACCGGCAGCCGCCTCTCGTACTCCTACAACCAGAACAACGGCACGGTCACTTCGACGTACGCCGTGACGACCACCGCCCGCGAGGGCGGCGGCACCGGCACGGTGATCGCGCTCTACCCCCATCAGTGGCGGTACCTGACCGGCTCGACACCGCTCGCACCGACCTACGTCTCACCCCGGGGTGCCATGCGCATCGTCACCGGCGGCCAGTTCAGTACGTCGATGACGTACACCGGGGTGCTCCCGGAGATCCCCGCGGCCGGCGACTCCGCGGGGGCCGACCTCACCACGATCACGACCTATCTCACGAACGAGCTGACCAACCCGGCTGACTTCCGCGGCGACGACACGTACTGGACGGGAAAGGGTCTCGGCCGGGCCGCGAGAATCGCGGAGATCGCCGACCAGCTGAACCTGACGGCCGTGCGCGACTCGGCGCTGAACGTCATCCGGACGCGGCTCACCGACTGGTTCACCGCGACGGCCGGCAAGACGTCACGGGTGTTCTACTACGACCGCGACTGGGGCACGCTGATCGGCTATCCGGCCTCGTACGGCTCCGACCAGGAACTCAACGACCATCACTTCCACTACGGCTACTTCGTGGCGGCGGCGGCCACCCTCGCCAAGTTCGATCCGGCCTGGGCTTCCAACGCCCGGTACGGCGGCATGGTCGACCTGCTGATCCGGGACGCCAACAACTACGACCGCGCCGACAGCCGCTTCCCGTACCTGCGCGACTTCGACATCTACGAGGGACACGACTGGGCGTCCGGGCACGGCTCGTTCGGCGCCGGCAACAACCAGGAGTCCTCGTCGGAGGGGCAGAACTTCGCCAACGCGCTGATCCAGTGGGGCCAGGCCACAGGCAACACGGCGGTCCGCGACGCCGGCGTCTGGATCTACACGACCCAGGCCGCGGCGATAAACGAATACTGGTTCGACGTACGCGGTGAGAACTTCCCGGCGAACTGGGGCCACAACTACTCGGCCATCGTGTGGGGCTCGGGCGGCGCGTACGCGACCTGGTTCTCCGGCGAACACGAGATGATCGTCGGCATCAACATGCTCCCGATCACCGGCGGCCAGTTCTACCTGGGCGACCATCCGGCGGCGGTCCGGGGCACGTACGCCGAACTGGTCCGCAACAACGGCGGCGAACCCACCCTGTGGCGCGACATGCTCTGGCAGTACCTGGCCCTGGGCGACCCCGACGGCGCGCTGTCACGGTTCCGGGCCGACCCGTCGTACACCCCGGAGGAGGGCGAGAGCAAGGCGCACACCTTCCACTGGATCCGCAACCTGGCGGCGCTCGGCCAGGTCGACACCACGGTCACGGCCAACCACCCCTTGGCCAAGGTCTTCGTCAAAAACGGGGCCAGGACGTACGTGGCCTCGAACATCACCAACGCCGCACAAACCGTCACGTTCTCCGACGGCCGAACCTTGTCGCTGCCACCCGGCCGCACGGTGGCCGGCGGCGCGGCGAACTGGTCGGGCGGCAACGCCGGCGGCACCCGCACCGACCCGCCCCCGACCGACCCGCCCCCGACCGGCTGCGGCACCGGCACCCTGGCCTCCCAGGGCCGCCCGGCCACCGCGTCCTCGACGGAGTCGGCCGCCTTCCCCGCCACCAACGTGGTCGACGGCGACACGGGAACCCGCTGGTCGTCCGCCTTCACCGACCCGCAGTGGGTCCAGATCGACCTGGGCACCGCACGCACCCTGACTCGCGCGGAACTCACCTGGGAGGCGGCCCACGCCCGCTCCTACCGCATCGAAACCTCCGCAAACGGCACCACGTGGACCCCGGCCGTCACGGTGACCGGCACCGGAGCGGGCGGCCAGACGACACACGCCCTCAGCGGCACCGCCCGCTACATCCGCATGTTCGGCACCGAACGAGCCACTCCATACGGCTACTCCCTCTGGGAGTTCCGCGTCTACACCTGCTGACCCCCACCGGCCCCGCCCCCACCTCCACGGCGGCGGGGCCGTGTTTTCCCTGGGCTTCCGCCGTCCCTGGGCCTCCGCCTTCGCTGGGACTCCGCCTTCCCTGAGACTCCGCCCTTCGCTAGAACTCTGCCTTCGCTGGGATGTGCGTCTTTGGAACGCCGCCTCTCCCAGGACCATGTCGTCCCGCAGGTCCAGTCGAACCGGCTGGTGGTGGGCTCGATGCAGCCCGAGAGCTCGTCGACGCCTTCCCAGCCCGAGCGCGCGCCGCTATGAGGAGTGCGAAGTTTTCGCCTCTTTTGTGGACAATATTGGATCATCCGGCGTGGGCGGCGTGGGCGGCGTGGGCGGCGTGGGCGGCGTGGGCGGCGTGGGCGGCGTGGGCGGCGTGGGCGGCGTGGGCGGCTGGAATCTGGTCGTGATGGTCGTCGCGGCTGTCGCGGCTGTCGCGGCTGTCGCGGCTGTCGCGGCTGAGGGCGGGAGGGGCCGCTAGGGTGGCCCGGCCGGGATCGCGGTCGTCATGGCAGCCTTGCCGAGGCGATTCCGGCAATCGGAGGCGACGACATGACCGGCTGGTCGGCGATGGCGGGTACCCACGATTTCGTCGTGCCTGACGACACGCGCGCCCGCGAGTTGGCTCAAGCGCTGTCGCTGCACGGTTTCGCCTACGTCGCCGCTCGGCCGTCGACCGGGGGATGGAGGGTGAGCGCCGTCGACGAAGGGCCGTATCCGGTCGACGTGACCGGACATCGGATGATCGACGCGGTCGGGCGGGCCGCCGCCGACATCGCCCGCCGGTACGGCGGCTATCCGGAGGGCGGCAGCCGCTGCGACGTGAGCCTGGTGCGGATCCTCCACGGTCCCGCCGCGCCGATCGTACTCACCAACCCCGGCGCACGGCCCCCGGCGCCCACCATCGTTGTCGTCGAGCCGCCGCCGTCCGCACCTCTCTCCCTGATCCCCGACCACGCTGAGGACACGCCCATCGACGTGTCCGGCCTCGACGGGATCCCCTGGGCGGAGCTCTCCCACGCCCACGGCAGCGCCGAGGGCATCCCCGACTTGCTGCGGGCTTTGTCCGACCCTTTCGGCGACTGGGACCAGACCTTGGACGAGCTGCTCGGAGACGACCTTCTGCACCAGGGCACCTGCTACTCGGCCACCCCGCCCGCGCTGCCTTTCCTCGCGCGCATGATCACTTCTGGGGCGCTGCCCGCCAAGCAACGGCTCGATCTCTGCGTGTGGTTGCTGGTCGCCGCTGACCGGTGGGCCGACGGCCTGCTCGCCGACGCCGACCGCGCTGCCGCCGAGGGGCGTCCGCCCCGGCCGGCGACCTGGAGCCTGGACGTTCACTTCGCCGTTGACGAGCTGGTGCCGGCGTTGCTCACCCGTTGGGAGACCGAGCCGCCGGCGGTGAGGTTCGCGCTGGCCTGCCTGGCCGCCCTGTTTCCCCACCACGGGCGCCGGATCGGCGATCAGATCACCAGCATGGCGTACGAGCTCGACGGCACCCGACCGGGCGCCTACCTGCGGCTCGCCGATGCGCTGGTGCGGACCCGCGACGGCCAGGCCCTCGACGCGGCGGCGGACATCGTCGCGTGGGACGAGAGCCACGACCCCGACTGGCTGAACGCGCCCGATCTGACCGTCGCGGTCAGGACGGGACACGTCCTCGCCGAAGGAGCACTGCGCGTTCTCAGCGACACCGATTGATCCGATACGCCGGCCGGTGGTTGGCATATTCGGTGGCCTCGGTGTCCTCGACCAGGGCAAGGTCGGCGACGTGGTGACGGTGCGAAGGTTTCGGGGTGGGGACGCCCGGGTGCTGTGGGCGTTGAACGCTCTGCCGAACATCGGCCGGACGGCGGATCCGGCCGTGCCGGTTCCGTTGCCGCCGGCGGCCGGGCCGCCGGCCGCGTTTTCCGACCTGGCCGACATCGAAGCGGGCTTCCTGACGGTGGGCGGCGAGTTTCTGGTCGTGGAGCTGGACGGGAACCTCGTCGGCATGGGCGGCTACCGGCCGGACGGTGAGGGCGGCGCCGAGATCCTGCGGGTGCGGGTGCATCCGGCTCTGCGGCGGCGGGGGATCGGGCGGGCCCTGATGGGCGCGCTGGAACGGTGTGCGGCCGGCGACGGGTTGCGGTCGGCGCGCCTGGACACGGCGACCAACCAGCCCGAGGCCATGGCGTTCTACCAAGGCCTCGGCTACCGCGAGACCGGCCGCGAACACCGGCCGGAGTGGACGTGGACGCTGGTGTACTACGTCAAGGCGCTCACCTGAGGGCGGGGACCCGGGCCAGGCGTTCGAGCTGGGCCACGTCGATGGCGCCGGCCATGGCCAGGAAGCCGGCGCGGTTGGGGTGCAGGTGGTCGCCGGGGCCGCCGACGCTGCTGTTGGTGTCGTACGCGGGGAGCAGGTGGCCGGGGCGGGCCGGGTCCTCGGTGACCGCGGCGAAGTCGGCCACGCCGTCGAACTGGCCGCTCGTTCGGATGAAGTTGTTGACGGCTCGGCGTTCGGCGTCGGTCTCCGGGGTGCCGTAGAGGCCGAACTCGGTGCCCGCGGACGGGGTCAGCGTGGCGCCTACGATCTTGATGCCGCGGGCGTGCACCCGCTGGATGATCTCTTTGTAGCCGGCGATCACCTGGTCCGCCGTGGCGCCTCCGCCGCCGAGGTCGTTGATGCCCTCGAGCAGGATCATGACGCGGGCGCCGGGGCGGTTGATCACGTCGCGGTCGAGCCGGTCCAGGGCGGGCGGTCCGTCGCAGGGGGTGCAGCCTCCCGGCGTACGGCCGATGCGGGTGACCATGTTGCCGCCGATCGCCTCGGTCACCACGCGCAGGTCGCTGTGTGCCAGCTCGAGGCGGCGTTGCAGGACGTCGGGCCACCGGTCGCTGCCGTTGATGGTGGAGAAGAACCCGTCGGTGATGGAGTCGCCGAAGGCCACCACCGTGGCCGTGTCCCGGCTCTGGACCAGCACCTCGGAGAGGAAGAACCACGACGTCGTCGTGTACGGGAAGGCCAGGTCGGCGACGTCGGCCGTGTGGTCGCCGGCGTTCGGGCCGGTCAGGTACGACGTGGTGAACGAGGCCGCGTGCCACGTCATGGGTCCGCTCGCGCCGGCCACGTGCACGCTCACCGCGAGGCGCTGCGCCCGCGCGTCGGTCACCCGTACCGCGACCGGGTCGCTCAGCACCGTCCGTCCGGCCGGGACGGTGACTGATCGCCGGCCGTCGAAGGACAGCGGCCGGTTGGTGCCGGGGGCGAGGTTGGCGCCGCTGGACTGCAGGCCGGCGTACGCGTTGCGGAAGGTGACCGGCTTGGTGCCGTACTCGTTGGTCAGCCGTACCCGCCAGCTCGTGCCGGCCGAGTTCGGCGCCACGATCAGGCGCAGGGTCTGGTTCTCGGCCTGGTTGCCGGGCAGGACGGTGGTCAGGTCGGGCTGGCCGACCGCGTAACCGTCGGGGTAGGCGCCCTGCGCCGAGGCGGTCCACGCGCCGGCCCAGCTCCGGGGCTGATGAGCGCTGGCCGCCACCGGCGTCAGCAGGACGAGGGCGATCGAGGCGATTGCGGTTCTCCGGAGCATGCCACTCTCCGTTCATCGATAGTCATCGCTATCATGCGCGGCCCTGTGCGCCGGGACAAGGTGGTACGGGGATGTACCGCACCCGCGGCGGGCCGGGCTACGGTCGGCGCATGGACGAGGTCGGTGAGCGGATCCGGGCGCGGCGGCTCGGGCGCGGGTGGAGCGTCCGGTACGCGGCGAGCCGGGCCGGCGTCTCGCACGCCACGTGGAGCCGGATCGAGCGGGGGCTGCAGACGGCCGACAACCGGATCACCCTCGGCGGCATCGCGGCCGCCCTCGAATGCTCGCCGGGCGATCTGGTGGGGGCGCCGGTCCCGGCCGCCGACCGGGAAGTGCTGGCCGCGGTGGCCGGGGCTCAGGCCGTACGGCAAGCTCTCATTGATGTTGATCTGACCGAGCCGAGCGACGGGATGGCGCCGCCGATCGGGCTGCTGGCCCGGACGGCCGACCTGGCCGAGTCGCTGTTGCAGGGGTGCGACTACGCCGGTGTCACCCGGGTCCTGCCCGGCCTGCTGCGTGACCTGCACGTGGAGACGGCCGGGCCGGACGCGAACCGGGCCCTGGCGCTGCTCTGCACCGTCGCCTCCACCGCGTCCTCGGTGCTGCGCGTACTCGAGTTGCCGGCCGACGCGTGGCTGGCCGCCGAACGCTGCCGGGAGGCCGCGGACGCCTGCGGCGATCCGGTTCTCCGGGGGTACGCGGCCTACACGCGGGCCAGCGCGGCCACGGTGGCCGGCTCCTGGCAGCGGGGCCTCACCCTGGCCGAGCGCGCGGCCGGCGAATTGCGGGGCCATCTGGCCCGGCCCGGCGCGGCCGCGGTGCTCGGGTGCCTGCACCTGGTGTGCGCGCTGGCCAGTCAGGGCGGCAAACGGCTGGACGAGAGCCGCGCCTGGTCAGCCGAGGCGGCCGAGCTGGCCCGGCGCACCGGCGAGACCACCACGCTCGGCCTCTACTTCGGGCCGACGAACGTCGGGCTGTGGCGGATCAGCATCGAGGGTGAGGACGGCGACCCCGGCCACGCCCTGGAGATCGCCCGCCAGGTCAGGCCGGCCGCCCTGCCGATCGGCCTGCGCCAGGTCTACTACTACGCCGACACGGCCCGCGCGCTGGCCGCCCTGCGCAAGGATCGCGAGGCCATCCGGCTGCTGCTCACCGCCGAGCGCATCGCCCCGCAGCACGTGCACCGCTCGGCCGAGGTGTTCCAGACCGTGCAGGAGCTGCTGGAACGCTCCCGCCGCCAGGCCGGCGGCGGGGAGCTGCGCGGCCTCAGCGCCCGCATGCAGGTCGCCTGAGACCCCACCGCCACCGTAGAGTCTCTGCGAAACGGAAACCGGCGGGAGCGGGCTGTGCGCGAGGATCTTCACGACGAGTTCGCCCGGGTGAGCGGCACCCTCGTCATCATGGCCCGGGCCGTCCGCGAGACGATGCGGCAGGCCGGGGCCGCGCTGCTGGCCGCCGACCCCACCCTGGCCCAGCAGGCGGTCGACCGCGGCGTCGAGATCGGTGTGCTGCACCGCGTGGCCGAGGACCGGGCGTACGACCTGGTCGCCGGGCGCCGTCCGGCCCCGGCCGGCCTGCGCATGGTGATCACCGCGGTGAACGTGGCGGCCGACCTGAAGCGGATGGGCGAGCTGGCCGTGCACGTCGCCCGCGCGACCCTGCGCCGTAACCCGGCGCCGGCGGTCACGCCCGAACTGGCCGGTCTGTTCCAGGCGATGAACGGGGTGGCCGACGAACTGGCCGGCAAGATCGTGGCCGCGCTGGCCGGGCGCGACGCCGTGCTGGCGGCCCAGCTCGACGGCGACGACGACGAGATGGACCGGCTGCACACCCGCCTGTTCAGCGTCATGCTCAGCCCCGAGTGGCCGCTGGGCGTGGAGGCCGCCATCGACGGCGCGCTGCTCGGCCGCTACTACGAGCGGTTCGCGGATCGCGCCGTCAACGTCGGCCGTCACGTCGTGGACCTGGCCGCCGATCCGGCCGGTGTCACGCGGGCGTGATGACGACCTTCAGGGCCGCGTGGGCGGCGGCGTTGCCGAAGACCCCGTACGCCTCGTCGATCTGATCGAAGGTGAACGAGTACCAGGGCGGCCGCGGTCGGCAACTTGGTGATCGCCGGAACCGGCACCCGGTCCCGGGCCGCCTGTCGCGTCATGCGACGCGCCCCTCTCGTAAGATCGGCTGAAGTCGATGACTGTTCGGCGGATGGGTGCCGCACGGTGGCGGCCTAGCGTGACGAAATGGCCCGTAGATTCGCGCTTGTCGTTGCTGCCGTGCTTGCTCTTCTGCTCTACGGTGCGCCTGCCCAGGCGCAGCCCACGTTCCGGCCCGGCGCGCCGGGCATCGGCGATCCGTATTTCCCGCTCGCCGGTAACGGTGGCTACGACGTGCGGCACTACGGGCTCGACCTGCGCTACACGCCGGGCGACGATCGCCTGGCCGGGACCGCCGACATCACGGCGCGGGCCACGCAGGACCTGTCGCGGTTCAACCTCGACTTCCACGGTCTTTCCGTACGGTCGGTGACCGTCGACGGCCGCCCGGCGCGGTGGACCCGCGGCGGCGACGAACTCACCGTCACCCCGGCGCGCGGGCTGCGCGCGGGCCGCGCCTTCACCGCGGTCGTCCGGTACGACGGTGTGCCCGGCCTCATCACCAACGAGAGCCTGGGCGACGGGGGCGTCTTCCACACCGACGACGGCATGGTCATCGTCGGTCAGCCGTTCGTGGCCTCCACCTGGTTCCCGGTCAACGACCACCCCCGCGACAAGGCCGCCTACACCGTGCGGGTGACCGTCCCGAAAGGGCTCGAGGCGGTGTCCAACGGCAAGCTGATCAGCCACACCACCCATGGCGCCTGGACCACCTGGCTGTGGGATGAGCGCGCGCCCATGGCGTCCTATCTGGCCACGGCTGATGTCGGCGAGTTCCGCACCACCTCGTACGTCAAGAACGGCCTGACGTTCTTCGACGCGATCGACCCGGACCTGTTCGTCCGCCCGCCCGCCCGCACCGGCTCGCACCTGGCCATCAGCGGGGTGGGCGAACCCGCGTACAAACGCCTCACCCGCACCGTCGATGTGCCCGCGGGCGGCGGCAAAGTGACCTTCTGGGTCAGCCGCGAAACCGAGACCGACTGGGACTACTTCTTCGTCGAGGCGCGCACCGCCGGCGGGGACGACTGGACCACGCTGCCCGACGCCAACGGGCACACCAGCACCGGCACCGGCAACCTGTGCGACTACGCGCCCGACGTCCACCCGTTCCTCGTGCGCTATCTGAACTGCTCGGGGAGCGGCACCGCGTCCTGGAACGGCGCCACGGGCGTCAGCGACGGCTACGAGCAGTGGTCGATCGACCTGTCGCGGTATGCCGGCAGGAGCGTCGAGCTTTCCCTGTCGTACGAGAACGACCCGTCGTACTCCCCGCCCGGCGTCTTCGTCGACGACATCGTGGTCTCGACCGGCCCGGGCACCACATCCTTCGAGCCCGACGGCAACCAGTTCGACGGCTGGACCCCGACCGGCCCGCCGCCCGGCACCGCGCCCGGCGCCGGCCCGTGGACGGCCGGCACCGTCGCCGACGAGCCCACCACCACCGGCGACCTGGCCGCCCGCTCCCTGGCCCGCGAGCCGGAGATCATCCAGTTCGAGTCCGGCCTCTTCGGCCCGTACCCCTTCAAATCCGCCGGAGGCATCGTCGACGACGTGGCCGGTCTGGGCTTCGCCCTGGAGAACCAGACCCGTCCCGTGTATGCCCGCGAGTTCTTCACCGATCCGGTCCGCGGCGACAGCGTTGTCGTGCACGAGCTGGCCCACCAGTGGTACGGCGACAGCCTGGCCCTCACGAACTGGAGCGACATCTGGCTCAACGAGGGCTTCGCCACCTACGCCGAGTGGCTGTGGAGCGAACACGAGGGCCGCGACACCGTCCAGCAGATCTTCGACGCCACGTACGCCGGCACACCGGCCGACGACCCGTTCTGGACCCTGCGCGTCGGCGACCCCGGCCCCGACAACCTTTTCGACGGCGCCGTGTACGACCGGGGCGCCATGACCCTGCACGCCCTGCGCCGGCGGATCGGCGACCCGGCGTTCTTCCGCCTGATCAAACAGTGGGCCACCACCCACGCCGGCGGCAACGTCACGACGGCCCAGTTCATCGCCTTGGCCGAACGCGTCTCCGGCCAGCAACTGGACGACCTGTTCACCGCCTGGCTCTACACCCCGTCCAAGCCCGCCGCCGTTGCGCCCACCGCGTCGTTCGCCGCCAAGACCTCGATCGCCCGGCGTTCCTGAGAGTGGCTGATCACTCGCTTGGACGGCGGTGACAACCTGGTCTGGGAGGCGCTGGTGATGCGCCTGGCCTTCCCGGAACAGTCGCCCGGACCGGACCGCGAGGAGCTGGCGCGGAACCCCGCCCTCAACGAGGTCGCCGTCGGCGCGCTGTTCGGGCTGCTGGACGAGTTCCTTCAGCGGCGCGCCAAGCACAACGGCGTGGCGAAGATCTTCGACGAGTATGGGAGCCGGCGGCGCCAATTGGGCCGGTCGGGCGGCGCGGCGACGGCTACTACGACGCCCAGTCCGATGGCAGCGGCAACGGTTCCCACCGCGGCGGTGGGGTGAAGGAACGCCAGTCGCCGATCGGGGCGGGCCAGTCGGCGAGGTTGTGGATGATGTCGTTGCCCTGGCGCCAGGCCGTGGCCAGCTCGTCGCGGGTGATGTGGCCGGCGGCCAGGGCGGCCTCCGCCTCGTCGATGTCCTTCCAGGTGGGCTCGCGGTCGGGGCTGATCCAGAGGTCCAGGTGCCAGTCGACGGAATCGATCCGGTCGCCGGCGCGGTGCTTGGGGGCCTCCAGGTTGATGTACCAGCCCGCGAAGTCGCCCTTCTCGTTCCAGAAATGCACCACCTGGAACGGCTCGTCGAGGGGGACGGCGCGCAGTACTCCGCCTCCCTGCCAGCGGCGCCGCGCGGTGGTCAGCGGAGCCGAGAATCGCGCGTCGAGCGGGAGGCTCCGCGGGTCGGCGCCGCCGGGCAGTGCCCAGTACATGATCTCGGTGTCCGGCGCGAGCCAGGCCACCACGCGGTCGCCGTCGTCCTCGACGACCCGCATGGGGAACGCCGCCTGTGGAGCGCCGTCGTGATACAGGTAGCGGAGCAGCACCGAACGCATGGGAGCATTCTCTGACCCGGCCGGGTGGCGGGTGACGGGTGGTCAGGGGCGGTCGGACAGTCCGGCCAGGCGGTGGGCCAGGCTGGAGCGGAAAGCCGGCACGCCGGCGAGGGCCGACAGGACGGCGTTGCGGAGCGGCCGGGCGGGGGCCGGGACGGTGGCCAGCCGGGTCAGGCCGCCGGCGAAGCGGACCACCTGCCGGGCCTCGCGGCGGCGGCCGGCGGCGTAGCGGTCGAGGGCGGCGTCCGAGCCGTCGACGAGGGCGTCCGACAGGGCCAGGGCGTCGCGCAGGCCCAGGTTCATGCCTTGGCCTCCGGCGGGGCTGTGCACGTGCCCGGCGTCGCCCGCCAGCAGGATCGGGCCGGCGCGGAAGGCGTCGGCGACCCGGTGGTGAACCCGGAAGCGGGAGCCCCACACGACCCCGGCCACCCGCGCCGGCTCGCGGGCCGGGCCGCGGGCGGAGAGGAGCGCCTGGGTGAACTCGGCGCCCGGTTGTTCGGGTGCGTCGTCGACGGCCGCCACGATGCGGACCGTGCCGTCGGGCAGCGGGGCCCAGACCAGCATGCCGGCGCGCGAGAAGTAGAGGACGACCTCGTCGCGCGGGGGCCCGCCGTCGACCTTGATGTCGGCCAGCGTGAAGGACTCGCCCGCGGGCGCCGGGCCGCCGAAGCCGATGCCGGCCAGGCGGCGGATGGTGCTGTTCATGCCGTCGGCGGCCACCACCCGGCGCGCTCTGATCCGGGCGCCGCCGGCGAACGTGGCGGTGGCGCCGTCGAGGCCGACCACCTCCCGGCCGCGGAGGACGGTGCCGCCGGCGGTGGTCAGGCGGTCGTTCAGGACGGCTTCCGTCGTTGACTGGGGGACCATCAACGCGTACGGGAACGGGGTGGCGAGCCCGTCGAAGTCGACCGGCACCAGTACCCGGTCGCGGTCGCGGATGGTGAAGCGCGGGGCCGGGACACCGGCCGCGACCAGTGGGGCCGCGGCGCCGACGCGGTCGAGGGCTTCGAGGGTGCGGGCGTGCACGACGGCGGCTCGGCTGGTGTGGGCGGCGCTCGCCGCCCGGTCGACGACGGTGACGTCGATTCCGTTGAGGGCCAGGGCCGTCGCGGTGGCCAGCCCGACCGGGCCGGCGCCGACGACCAGGACATCAGTGGTCGCGGGAAGCATGGTCTCACCTGCCAACATTTGTTTGCCAACATATGTTGGCAAAGGTAGCGCCGGTCGGACGGATAAGTCAACAGGCGTTGGCCTACAGTTGTGGGCATGAGTGCGGAACAGCCTCGCCGCTCCGACGGCACGCGAGCGGCCATTCTGAAAGCGGCCCGCGAGCGATTCGCCGCCGACGGCTACGAGCGGGCCACCATCCGGGCCATCGCGGCCGACGCGGCCATCGACCCTTCGATGGTGATGCGGTACTACGGCAGCAAGGAGCGCTTGTTCGCGGCCGCGGCCGAGTTCGATCTGCGCCTGCCGGCCCTCGAGGACGTACCGCCCGAGCAAGTGGCGACCGTCCTCGTCGGCCACTTCCTCGAGCGCTGGGAGGGCGACGAGACCCTGATGGCGCTTCTGCGGGCCGGTGTGACCAACCCCGCCGCGGCCGACCGGATGCGGGAGATCTTCGCCGCGCAGCTCGTGCCGGTCGCCGAGCGGCTTTCGCCCGATCGGCCGCGGATCCGCGCCGGGCTCGTCGCTTCGCAGATCCTCGGTCTCGCCCTGTGCCGTTACGTGCTGCGGCTTCCGCCCCTCGTGGCCATGGAAAGGGCCGAGCTGGTGGACTGGACCGCGCCCGCCGTGCGGCACTACCTGAGCGGCACAGTGGCGGAAGAGACCCAGGCCGGGTCCGGCGTGTGATCCGCCTTACGCACGATTCTCATCCCGGCGAAGCTCGGCGAGGATGATCCGGGTGGAGCTGCTGGGACGGCGCCAGGAATGCGAAACGATCGACCGGCTGATCGCCGCGGTGCGGACCGGGGAGAGTCGCGTCCTGGTCCTGCGCGGCGGGGCCGGCGTCGGCAAGACCGCGCTGCTCGAATACGCCCGCCGCGACCGGGCCGGGATGCGGGTGTTGCGGGCGGCCGGCGTCGAATCCGAGATGGAGCTGGCCTTCGCCGCCCTGCACCAGCTCTGCGGCCCGCTGCTCGACCTGCTGCCCCGGCTGCCCGAGGTGCAGCGCCACGCGCTCGAGACGGTGCTCGGCCTGCGCTCCGGCACCCCGCCCGACCGGTTCCTGGTCGGCCTGGCCGTGCTCAGTCTGCTCGCCGAGGCGTCCGAGAAGACCCCGCTGCTCTGCGTCGTCGACGACGCGCAGTGGCTCGACCGGGCCTCCGCCCAGACGCTCAGCTTCGTCGCCCGGCGGCTGCTGGCCGAGTCGGTGGCCCTGCTGTTCGCCAGCCGCGACCGCGAGCCGGCGCTGATCGGCCTGCCCGAGCTGGAGATCACCGGCCTGCGCGACGACGACGCCCACGCCCTGCTGAGCTCGCTGACCCACGCCGGGCTCGACCGGTCCATCCGCGACCGGATCGTGGCCGAGACCCGCGGCAACCCGCTGGCCCTGGTCGAGCTGCCGCGCGGGCTGTCGCTCACCCAGATCGCCGGCGGCCTGGGCCTGCTGCGATCCGGCGCGTCGCTGCCCGGGCACATCGAGCAGAGCTTCCTCAACCGGATCGGCGGCCTGTCCGAGGCGGCCCGGACCCTGCTGCTGATCGCGGCGGCCGAGCCGCTCGGCGATCCGGTGCTGCTGTGGGCGGCCGCCGAGCGGCTCGGCGTCGACCCGGCGGCGGCGCTGGCCGAGGGCACCGACGGGCTGCTCGCCATCGACGAGCGGGTCACCTTCCGGCATCCGCTCGTGCGCTCGGCCGTCTATCAGGCGGGCGAGCCGAGGCTGCGCCGGGCCGTGCACCTGGCCCTGGCCGAGGTCACCGACGAGACGACCGACCCGGACCGCCGGGCCTGGCACCGGGCGGCGGCCGCGCCCGGCCCGGACGAGGAGGTGGCGGCCGAGCTCGAACGGTCGGCCGGCCGGGCCCAGGCGCGCGGCGGGCAGGCCGCGGCGGCCGCCTTCCGGCAGCGGGCGGTGCAGCTCACCCTCGACCCCCGGCAGCGTGTCCGGCGGGCGCTGGCGGCGGCCGAGGCCACCCTGGCCGCCGGCGACTTCGAGGCCGCGAGCCGCTTCGCCGGCCTGGCCCGGCGCGACGCCGACGACGATTTCCCGCGGGCCCGGGCCGAGCTGATCCGTGGCCACATCGCGTTCTCCTCCGGCCGTACGCGCGAGGCGCCCCGAGCTTTGCTGACCGCGGCCCAGCGGCTCGAGCCGTACGACCTGGACCTGGCCCGTGAGACGTACCTGCTGGCCTGGGGCGCGGCCCTGATGGCGGGCGACCGGCCGACGCTGGAGGCGACCGCCCGGTCCACGGCGCTGCTGCCGCCGCGCGAGGGCGGGCCGCGCGCGCTCGACCTGGTCCTCGACGGCTACGCCGAACTGCTGATCGGCCGCCGGTCCGAGGCGGTGCGGCTGCTGCGCCGGGCCACGCCCCTGGTGATCGGCCTGCCGGTGGCCGACGCCATGCTGTGGGGGTGGGTGGCCAACGCCGTACCACCGTCGATCTGGGACGACGCCGCCATGTGCGCGCTCTCCGACCGTCAGGTCGAGGTCGTCCGGGCCGCCGGCGCGCTGGCCCACCTGCCGTTGGACCTGACCGCCGCGGGCATGGCGACCTCGTTCACCGGCGACCTCGAGCGGGCCGCCTCGCTCGCCGCCGAGGCCGAGACCGTGGCCGGCGCGCTGGGCCTGCCCCTCTCCCCGTTCGTCCGGCTGCGCCTGACCGCCCTGCGCGGCCGCGAACCGCAGGCGTCGGCACTGCTCGCACAGACGGTGGCCCGGGCCGAGGCGAAAGGCGAGGCGCTGGGCGTGGCGATCTCCCAGTGGTCGGCGGCGGTGCTGAACAACGGGCTGGGCCGGTTCGCCGAGGCGATGGCGGCGGCCCGGGTCGCCGCCGGCACCACCGTGATCTGGGTGGCCGAGTGGTCACTGCCCGAGCTGGTCGAGGCGGCCGTACGGGCGGGCGAGCTCGACGTCGCGAGAGAGGCGCTGGCCAGGCTGGCCGAGGTCACGGAGCCGTGCGACACCGACTGGGCGCAGGCCACGCTGGCCCGGTGCCGGGCCCTTCTGAGCGACGCGGCGGAGGCTCCAGCCCTTTTCCGTACGGCCATCGAGCACCTGGGGCGCACCGGCCTGCGCGCCGAGCTGGCCCGGGCCGAGCTGCTGTACGGCGAACGGCTGCGCGCCGACCGGCAGCCGGGCGAGGCCCGCGACCACCTTCGCACGGCACACGAGATGTTCGCCGCGATGGGATTGGAGGCGTTCGCGGAGCGCGCCCGGCGGGAGCTCCTGGGCACGGGCGAGGCGGTCCGCAAGCGTACCGGCGAAAGCTCCGTCCATGACGAACTGACCGCTCAGGAAAGGCAGATCGCGGTGCTGGCCCGGGACGGCTTCTCCAACCCCGAAGTGGGCGAGCGGCTGTTCCTGAGCCCGCGCACTGTCGAATGGCACCTGCGCAAGGTCTTCGCCAAGCTCGGCGTCACCTCCCGCCGCCAGCTGCGCGAAGCCCTCCCACGCGACCCGGCGAGCTCGCCCGGGCCGTAGCCCGGGCGAGCGGACGGTCAGGCCCGGCGCCGCCGGCGGGTGAACGAGAAGCCGACCAGGCCGGCGATCGCGGCCAGGACACCGCCGGCGGCCGTCCACACCCAGCGCGACGAGAACTCGGGCACGAAGTCCGACGCCTCACTCGGCGCCGCCGAAGCCGTCGGCGTGGGCACCTCGGTCACCACCCGGCCGGGCTGGTCGACCGGGTTCAGGGGAGCGGCCAGTTTGCCCTGGTCGGCGCCCGTGTCGCCGTTCTCGGCGGTGAGCGTCAGATCCACCTTCACCGGCAGGCCCAGATCCTGCTCGGGCAGCGCCGTCGACGACAGGCGCACGTAGTACGTACCGGGAAGAGGGTCCTGATCCGACGGCTCGGCCCACGAACGCACCTGCCGCAGCTTGCAGCCCAGGGCGACCTCGGTGGCATTGCCGGCCACGACCGGGCTCTGCTCCCCGGCCACACACGGCTGCCGGCGGCGCAGACCGTCGAAGACCTCGATCGTCCACGCCTGGTAGCCGTGCCGGTCGGCCGCCGGCGGCAGCGTGACCTTGGCGCTGAGCTCGGGCTGCTGCCCGGCGGTGGCCGGGAAAGACCAGTACAGGTAGTCGCCGGTGACCGCCGAGACCTGGACCGGTTTCGTGGCGTCGACCGGGGTCGCCGTCAAATAGGAGGTGCCGGCGCTGCCGGGCGCCAGAAGTAGCGCGGCGAGGATGATGGACATCAGTTCTCCCTCCAGGTGGCGACCCACCAGCGGGTCAGCCAGCCGGCCAGCACGCCGGCGATCAGTCCGGCCACGGCCAGAACCAGCAGAAGCAGCCAGCCGCGGCCCAGACCGGGAGCGTCCGGCGCGGTCGAGGCGGCGACGGTGTCGATGCTGAGCTCGAGCGGCATGCCGGGGGCGCCGGCCGAAGTGGCGGACGCGAACGAGTTGCTGACGATCAGGCAGACGGCGGCCGTCTCCTCGTCCTCGGCGAACGACCAGCGCAGCCCGGCCGAGATGACATCGGCCCGCCCGCTGGCGGCGTCCAGACCCCGTACCAGCTCACGGCCGTTCGGGGTCGCTGCTTTCAGGAGTACGCCGTAGTCCCGGTTCACGGGACGGTCGAGGGCCACACTGACCGAGGCCCGCAGCTCCTCACCGGCCCGCAACGGAACCCGGTAGTAACGGTGCTCGCCGATCCGCTCCCGGTCGCTGTAGACACCGGGGGACAGCACGGGCGCCTTGTCACACGACTCGGTGCCGGTGACCACGGCCGGCGTCACCGGCGGCGGCACGGCGGCCCGATCGACAAGCTGCTGAACCCGGTCGGTCAGTTCCTGCTCGCTCTGCGCCGAGGCGTAGGTGCCGCCGGTCGCGGTGGAGATGCAGACAAGCTGCTTGCGGGTCTTCTCGTCGGGGGTGAGACCGAGGGTGTCGACGACCAGCTTGGTGCCCTGGGCGGCGAGCTGGCGGGCAACAGCGCACGGGTCGGGCGGGGTGCAGGTGTCCTCGCCGTCGGTGATGAGAACGATGCGCCGGGCGCCTTCACCGGTGCCGAGGTCGTTGGCGGCGGCGCGCAGGGCCAGGCCGATGGGGGTGTAGCCGGTGGGTTTGAGGGCGGCGATCGCAGCCTTGGCGACGGTGGGGTCGACGGGGCCTACGGGGACGATCTGCTGGGTGTCGAGGCAGCCTTTCTTCTTGTCGTCGCCGGGGTAGGTGGCGCCCAGCACGCGGATGCCTAGCTGCGTGGTCTCGGGCAGGGCGTCTACTACCTGGCCGAAGGCCCGCTTGGCTACGGCGATCCTGGTTTGGCCGTCGATGTCCTTGGCGCGCATGGAGCCGCTGACGTCCAGGACCAGCTCCACTTGGGGGGCTACTTCGGTTTCGTCGGCCTGGGCGGGCGTTGCGCCCATTAACCAGGATGTAGCGATCATCCCGACTAATGCCAATATGGACAGTCTTTTATGGATCACGCGGCAAGATCATAAAGGCTTTGTTTCTGGGGGTGTGGTGGGGGGCTTGGTTGCGCTGGGACGGTTGAGGGCCGGGTGTGGCCGACCCTGACTGGCTGGGGAGCGCTTGACGTCTGGGTCGGCCACACCCGGCCCTCAACCTTGCGTGGGGTTTCGGTGCCGGCCAGTCGTGGGTTGGGGGCTGCTTGGTGGTACGAGGGGTGGGTGGTCACCTTGCGCCTGGGTGCGGGGTGGGGTTCGCTGCCGCGTGGGGGTTCGGGTGGGTGCGTTTGTCGGGCGGGCCTGCTGGGTGGGGGGCTGGGCGGCAATTCCAGGCCGGTTGCGCGGGTTTGTAGGGCAAGGCTTGCTGTACGCATCCTCGCCTTGCCTTCGTCTGCCCGGGCTTGCGCGTGGGTGACCTCGTCTAGGTTCTGTCTCGCGGATCATGTTCGTCGGGGACGGCGCGTAGCCAGTCGAGTATCTCAACCAGGTCGAGGGTGGCTTGATAGTTGACGCCGAGCTTGTCGAATCTGGTGGCCAGTCCGCGCCAGTGTTTGCGCCGGTTGAAGTCACGTTCGACCTGGTTGCGGTGCCGGTAGGCGCCGGGACCGAACGCAGGTGGCCGACCACCGTGCGAGCCTCGGCGTTTCCGGTTGGCGATCTGGTCGTTGGGCTCCGGGATTGTCGTGCGGATCCGCTTGCCGCGCAGGGCCTGCCGATTTACGCGTGACGAATACGCCTTGTCGCCGGTCACCGAGCTCGGCCGGGGTACGGGGCCGTCCGATTCCGCCGGGCCCGGCCACGCGGACCTGCTCGAGCAGGGCAATCAACTGCCGGGTGTCGGCTGCCCGGCCTGGCGTGATCAGCGTGGCCAGGGACCGGCCGCGCCCGTCGGCCAGGGTGTGGACCTTCGTGGTCAGCCCGCCGCGGGACCGGCCGATGCTTTCACGTGCCCGCGCTTCGGCAACGGTCAGCCCCAATGTCGTCGTCGAATTCGGCGAGTGCGATGACCTGGGCCTTCATCCGCGCCCACGTCCCGTCAGCGGCCTACCGGGTGCACACCGGAGACCTCGTGCCGGGCGTAGGGGCAGCGAGGCGACACGACCTGACCGGCATTCGTTGCTGTGCCGACCAAACTCCGAGTAGCGCGCGGCTCAAACAACACCGCGCCATGGCTACCAGGTACGACAACCTTGCCGTCCGCTACGAAGCCACCCTCACCATCGCCGCCGTCAACCAATGGCTCCACGCACTACGAAACACGGGCTAGGTGTGCTGTCCAGGGACGTTGGTCAACCTGGTGATGGGTGGTAGGCCACCGATTGCTGAGTGGGGTCGGTGGTGATTGTAGTGATGCAGGAAGGCC
>NZ_JBEZGO010000026.1:0-61796 GCF_040650035.1 Actinoplanes sp. NPDC048796
TCTCACTCAACCCCACCGGCTGACCCGCACCAGCCAGCAACAACGCCAAAATCAAACGCTGCTGCCGCGCACCCAGATCAACCTCAACCCCGCCCTGCCACACCCGCACCGGCCCAAGCACGCCGAAACGGAAGAAGTCGTCGTCGCCATCAGCCGACGGCATGGGAGAGTCCCCTCACGTCCACGCTATGTTCTCATTCGGCCGTCCGATATAGAACGACCGATCGTGCTTCCTGAGGGTACACGGCTCCTCCATAAAGGTCCCGTCAAGGCATTCTTTAGGCTCGATTAAGTTTGCGATTCGCCACCGAGAGAGAAGTCGTCATCACCCTCCGCACGGCAGTGGTTCATCCCGCAATGACGCTGACCGCGATACCGATCGACACGGTGTTGTAGACGAAGGAGAGAATCGAATGTGAAAGAATTTGCAAACGAATGGCCGAGGTTTGGGTCTCCACGTCGGACACGGAGAAGGTCGTCCCCAGCGTGAAGGAGAAGTAGGCGAATTCCACGAACGTCGGCTTGTCGATGTTCGGGAAGGCCAGCACCCGCTGCGGCAGGGCGGCGTAGTACGTCTTGGAGTAGCGCTCGGCGTAGCCGAAGTGCAGGATCGCCCAGGCGAACAGCACCGCCGGCACCCCCACAGTCGTGGCCGCCGTCTTGGCCACACCGTCCTCACTGGCAACGATCGACAGGCCGGCACCGATACCCACCAGGCTGGTGAAGACCGTGAACATCAGCCCGGCCCGCCCGCCGACGCCGTGCGCGAGCCATCCGGTCGCCGCATCCTTCCCGGAGCGTCGCAGACGGCCGATACGGATCACCAGATAGCAGCCGGCCAGCACGTCCCAGGCGAGCAGAATGAAGTTGGTGAGATCGCCAGAGGTGAACAACACCAGAAAACCGAGAAGGATGAGAGACGCTTCGATGGAGCGGGACACGATGAGCGCCGCTTTGCTGACCATGGACGTTCCTTAAGATCGACAGCCGTTGCCTTCCGCTACGACGCGAACGACGGGCAACAGTTCATCGACCCCGATCCCTACATCCAGTCACTCTGCGTGACCCTCTCGGACGTCCACGGCGGCGGCATCTCGCCCGCCGGGCCCGGGTCGTCACCGTCTCGGCGGCTATCGGCCTTCTCCGGCCGGCCCGGGGCGGCTACCCGAACGAACTGTGACGGCTGCCGCGCTCGCGCTTCCGGATGAACCCGGCGAACGGGCACACGTCACATCGGGCAGAACTCCGTACGACTCGACCGCGAGACGGGGGAACGTCCGATGAGACACACACCTACGAGCTACACCGTCGCCGGTGAGGACGAAGCCGACAACGTACGCCAGTTTCGCTTCTCTCGATGGGGTCCCCGAGGGCACGCTCTCGACCGCGACGTGCTGAAGAAGGTGGCACGGGCCATGACGGCACCCGTGCCGGTGGAGGTGCCCGGCTCCGCCGCCGTTCCGGCCGGCTACACCTATCTGGCTCTGTTCGCCGGGCACGACCTGACCATGGACCGGACCCGCGGGCGCCGCGACGAGCAGGTCTCCGTCCGCGACGTGCTCGAGGGCCGCTCGCCCGCGCTCGACCTCGACTCGGTCTACGGTCTCGGGCCGGACGACGCGGACGACGACCGGTTCTACGCACCCGACCGGGTCCGGTTCAAGGTGGGCCTCACGGCGGCTGTCGCCGGCGCGGGCACCGAGGTCAACCTCAACGGCTACGACCTGCCACGGGTCACCCACGGCGATACGAAGGCGGAGCGGCAGGCGCCGTTGATCGCCGACCCCCGCAACGACCACAGTCTGCCCCTGGCCCAGACCCACCTGGCCTTTTTGCATTTCCACAACCGGGTCGCCGACCGGCTGGGCGTGGACGGGCCGACCGGCCGGCAGCTGTTCCAGGCGGTCCGCGAGACGGTGGTACGTCACTACCAGTGGATGATCGTGACTGACGTGCTGCCCCGGGTCGTCGATCCGGCCATCCTGCACGACGTCTTCCTCAACGGCCGCCGGTACTTCGACGTGGGGGCGACGGGGACCCCGGCCCTGCCGCTCGAATTCGCCCTGGCGGCCTACCGCTTCGGGCACAGCATGGTGCGACCCGCATACGACTGGAACCGCATCTTCGACGGCGACCGCGGCACCCGGTCGCTGATGTCGGTCCTCACCGGACTCGGCGGAAACTTCGACCTCGCCGCAGCCGATGTCAGCGACCCGAAATCCGGGCTTCTCGAGCGGCTACCGACAGACTGGACGATCGACTGGCGGCGCCTGTACGACTTCGCCGGCGAGAACGCCCTCGACGACCTCGCCGCACCGGCCGGCCCCAACCTGGCCCGGCCGATCACGACCCGGCTGCTCGACGGGACTTCCGGCAACGAAGGCCCGGGAAGGACGGAACGCAATCAGGCGTTCCGTGACCTGGACCGGGCGGCGTCGACGGAGCTGGCCAGCGGCCAGCAGATGGCGGAGCTGCTCGGGATGCGCCCCCTGGAGGCCGAGCAGATCATCGCGGGCCGGCACGGCGCTGTCCTCGACGAACTGACCGACCGGCAACGTGCCGCCCTGGCCGCGAACACACCGCTGTGGTTCTACGTCCTGCGGGAGGCTGAGTTGTCCGGCGGGCGGCTCAGCGGCGTCGGCGGCCGCATCGTGGCCGAGGTGTTCCACCGGGCACTGGAGAGCAGTCGCGTCTCCATCGTCCGGGATCGCTTGTGGCGGCCTTCCCTGGGACCGTCCCGGGACACCTTCCGCATGACCGACCTGTTGCTCATCGCCTTCCAGGGCCGCCGGGACCGGCTCGCCCCACTCGGCGACACCGCACCGGCCTGACCCGGGCCGGCCGCCGGTGCGGTGCCGCGGTCACCGGCCGACGTTCCAGAGCGTCTCGTACAGACCGTAGACACCCAGCAGCAGGGCGGGCAGGACGATCTGGCTGACGGTGAGCACGGGCCCCAGTTTGGAGGAATGAGTGTCCGGCGCCGGGCTCCGGCCGGCTCCCCAGAGCAGGACCGGCACACCGACTCCCATGGCGACCAGGCCGAGCATGAGAAGGACCGGCAGCTCGTACGCGTCGGGCCCACCGGCCCGCCCCGGCAGGGTGAGCAGGCTGAGGAGGCCGATCGTACCGGCGATGACCGGCAGGACGCCTTCGGGGGCGAGTCTGAAGGTGCCCGCCCTCAGGAACAGCACGGCGGTCGCGGTGATCGCCACGGCCAGCGTGAACGGCGCGTAATCCACGGTGAGGGCGATCAGGCCCGCGCCGGTCGCGACCGAGGCCACACTGACCAGCAGGACAAGGACCCGGCGGGCCTGGACGACCCGCTCGGCCAGCTGCTCCGGGTCGGCCTGCGGTTCCACCGTGGATGACGACGGGGAGAGCCACGATCCGGCCACCAGAGCTCCGGCCAGACGGGGCGCGGCGGCCAGGAACAGCACCCCGGCGACCACGACGGTCGCCGAGACCGCCGCACCCGACGCGTGGGTCAGCGCGGGAACAGCCGTCAGAATCGTGGCGATTCCGGCCAGCACCGTCAGGGCGCTCAGCAGAACACCCGGCACGGCGACCAACGCGATGACGCAACCGACCAGGAGACCCACCTCGAGGTAGAAGAGGTGGGTGAGATCCAGCGCCGGTGATCCGGGGGCGAGGAAGGCGATCAGGGCCGTACACGGGATGGCGCCGCAAGCCAGCAAGGTACGCAACCGGCCGGGCAATACCCGAGGGTAACGCTTGAGTACGCGGGCCAGCACGGCGGCGCCGACGCCGGCCACGCCCGCGAGCACGTTGAGCAGGACACCGCGGTGGCCGGCCAGGCCGTGATACACGAGCGCGGCGACCAGCCAGAACTGCCCGACGATCACGGCCAGCCGGCCGACGGCCCGAACGTCCCAGCGGGTGGCCGCCGGATCCTGGGCCAGATCCGACACCACCTCCCAGACGGTGCGCACGGTCGGTTCCTTGTCCTCACCGGCGAGGGTGTCCCGCAGGTAGAGAACGGCGCCGTCCTCGACACCCTCCGCCGCCAGCGACGACGTCAACGGGTAGGGCGCGCCGACCGCCGGGGCCAGGCTCCAGGCCGGCGGCAACGTGTCATCCACCGGCTGGCCGCACATCCGGGCCAGCGCATCGTTGTACTCGGCGATCGGCGTCTCGGCGGGCAGAGCCAGATCGATCCGGTTCTCGGCGCCCACCACCGTCACCCGGCAACGTGCGTCGGTCAAGACGTACTCCAGCTACGCCGGTTGCCGTCCTCGACCAGGTCGTAGTTCTCGGCAACCACCCGCACGGCGTCGGCGATCTGCTTGAGCACGCCTTCGACCGGGCTGAACAGGGCGATGGCGTCGGCGTTCCACAGTTCGGAGACGTCGGTGTACGCCTGGCCGGACTGACCGATCCACTGCTCCTTCAGGGGCGCCAGCTTACCGGCCAGCGTGTCCAGCTCCTCCTGAAGATGCTGGGCGACGGTGGTCAGATAGGCCGGCGCCTCGGTGATGCTGTGCGGAACCTCGATACGGGTGTTTTCGACGTCAGGCACGGGTGTCCCCCTCAGGATGAGAACCGGGCCGGGCTGAGCTTCGGCCCGGCGTCCATGTGTGGAGTGAGCAGCCTGATGTTGGTGTGCTCGGTGTTGACCACGGCATCGTGGTTCGCGCCCAGGTTCGTGGCGATGCCCTCCAGCGTCTGCCGCAGCCCCTCCGCGTGCTGGTGGTACTCGGCCATGAGGACCGTGAAGGTCCCACTGGCCACGCCCATCCACTGGCCGACGAGCTGGTCGACGTACCGGCCCAGCGCGCCCAGCTCAGCATTGATCGACATGGCCGAGTTCATGCTGTCGGTACGGCCCAGCGCCAGAGCTTCCGGTGTCAAGCCCCACGGTGAAGTCATGTGCCGCCTCCTGAGATGTCAAGCCGGAATCACCAGTTGCCTACCTTGCCCGGGCGTGAACCGCCCGGGCGAGTTCCCTTTCAGGGGTCCCCGATTCAGAGCAGGAAGTCCGCGCACTTGTTGAACGCCATGGCCATCCGCGGCGGCTCCGCGAAGCCCGGCAGCGCCGGCGGTTCCGTCCACCGTTCGGCCGTGGCCACACCGTCGGGGCTCCTGCGGATCTCCCAGATCTCGTTGCCCGCCATCATGAAAACGCCCGCTTCGCGGCCCGCCTGCGGCAAGGTGAGCACCATCCCGTCCTCGCCGGCCCGGGCTATCAACTCCCGGAAGGCCGACCAGGTCCGGGGGCGGAAGACGCCCGCCTTGGCGGGGTCGGCGACACGCTCGCCGACCCAGTCCGCCGCCGAGGTCGTGTCGGCGTCGGCGCTCGGCACGACCCGCAGCCCGTCCGGGAAACGGGAATCGACGAGCCGCTGAGGCAGGTCTTGCGGCGAGGTGCCGCCGGACACCCGGTCCAGCAGCAGTCGCGTCGACGCCACCGCACTCGGTTCGACGAGCGGCGGCGCGACCTCCTCGGGCGTGAGCAGGCGGCCGCCCTCGGGCATCCGGATGCCGGGGGTGAGCGGCAGCACGGCGAGCGCCTGCGTGTCGATCGGCAAGGCCGCGGGGCCGCCCGCTTGCGGGTCGAGGTAGCCGACTCCGACCGCGTCGACCGCTGCCACGAAGACATGGTCGACGCCGCCGTCAGCACCTCTGACCGCGACCAGTGCTCGTGCCCCGGCGCCGGCCGAGCTGAGCGCCTCGGTGAGCGCCTCGATGCTCGGAGTCAGCCACACCTGGTGGTTGTCGTCGGCCAGGCCGAGCCGCTGCCGTTGGAAGTTGACCAGGTGGGCGCCGGGAAGCTCGGTCGAGCCGGACGCCACGACCGGAGCCCCTTCGTCCTCGGACAGAACGTAGGCGATGGCAGTGATGACACAGTTGGTGTTGGTCTCGGCGCCGCGAACGCGATCGGGGTTCACTCGGTCGAGGAACGGGAACCGCCGGGCGGTCGCCTCCGACGTCAAGGGAACCGCCGGAACTTCTGCCGTCTGAGAGCCGATCGGGCTGCCGCCGAAATGCCATTCGGCGACGCTGACCGACGGCGCCTCGGCAGGAGGCTGCGCCGACGGCGCGTGGAGCTCCGCGAGGCTTTGGTCGTTCATGAGCTCCTGCGGCAGATGGCTGGAGCGCCCGTTCGGCGGACTCACCTCCCAGCCCCTGCTGGAACTCAATCCGTTGCCGGTCCCGATTGCGAATTCCGGGATTCCACCGATCTGTTGCGGCCGAACCAACGGCACGCCGAGGTCAAGACTTAGCACCTCGAAAGATCGATCCAGGCGTGAGCTAAAGCCGACCCGATCCACCAACAGGAAGCCGTTGTAACGGCGCCCGTCGTAGAAACCGCTCGTTTCATGCAGGCGCTCCAGGAAACTAGTGAAACCGCGCAACCACCTTTCCGGGCTTTCCGATGCGAGGGGATGGTGAACCTGGATCACATCAATGGGAGGTTGACCCGGCAGAGTCACGGTTCGATACTCAGCCGGCTCGTACTCCTCCTGAGCGGCCTCGCCGCCGGCCGCCACCGGGACGCGAGCCGCCACCGCCGTTTGAGCCGTGGCCGTTGGTTCCTGCTCCGTTCCAGCGGTAGCCCCTTGCCGGCGACGCCTCCGAGCCTGTTCCCCGCTTTCGCGCACGTTGTCCAGCAACCGCTGCCCGGTTGCCACCCGTCTTCCGACCTCAGCGACCGAGTTGTCAGAAACGCTCAATCCGCCTGAGGTGATGGCGGGGTCGCTGAGCGCTTTCCGCACCTCATGCAGGAGGAGTTGTTCGGACACCGAGACCTGCTGTTCGGCGAGAGACGACCGCACGCGTTCAGACACATCGCGTTCTTGCATCTCGCGGGCGTGCTCCATGACGTCGAAGCCCAAAGCGTAGAGCTCCTCCTCGACGAACGTCTCACCGGTCCGTTCCGGCAGAACAGCCGGGCCGAGAGAAACAAGCAGGCCGACGACTTCGTCACCGGTAAGCCGCCTTCCATTCTCCTGGGCGAACTCGATCAGTGCATCGATCAGGCCGACAGGGTAAGCCGGTTCGTTCGCCGGGGGAGCGAGGACGGCCCGCGCCAACCTGCCGATCTCGCGGTCTCCCACCCGGGACGAAACCATCTGCGTGTACTCGGCGGTAGTGAGCATCCGGGTCAGGCGATCGTCGAGGTCAGGCGGCATCGTCTGCCCGTGGGCGACGAGGTGCTGGGCGACGCGTGCAGGGAGCGCCAGTTCGTCCACGGCGACGTCCGCACCGCCTCTGACGTTTCCACGGATGGTGCTGGGACTGCTCAGATCGAGCTGTGCCAGAGCACCGCGAGAATCGAGCAGCAGACGAATGGCATCCGGTCTCAGCATCTCGGAGGAAAGGATGTCGCCAGTCCCCGAAACGATCGTGGGCACGTCCCGATTCTCACCGCCGACTGCGATCACTAGTTCGGAGCCGATCTGGACCGGAGTGATCGCGCCCGCCTCAAGCCATCTCAAATCTGCCGGCAAGGCCTCTTGGAAGCGGGCCTCAAGTCTCTCAGCCCAGGCCGGTCGCTGCGGATCAGCAGACGACATATCGGCGAGGTAATCGAACAGTCCCATGGCCCGGTCTCTGGGATTGAGACCTTCCGCCCAGTTTTGAGGGTTTGTCAAGGCTTCACGAAGACGCTGCATGCCGTGGATGGCGCTCGGCGGCCGAGGCAGTACCACCGAGTTTTGTTCATTGATCCGAGCCCCTGCCTGGCTGAGCATGGCGAGGTCAACGGCCATCACACGGAACGGCTCAGGGAGCCATGTCGCGAACATTCGAGGAAATGTGATAAGACGACTGCCCGCAAGACCGCTTGTATACACAGGAATGAGGCCGCTGGGAAAGTGTCGCCGCAGGTCCCTGAGAGGCGCGTCAAAGGGAACCTCTCTAGGCCATCGCACATATCCCCGCGCCGATTGAGGCACTGGGGTGGCCTGCTGATGCCGACGAATCGTTAAAACCTCGGCACTACCGGGATCGCGTAAGCGATTGCTCAACAACTCCTCTGCGGCAAAAGCGATGGGCGAGGCGAAAATTTCCTCATCGAATACTTGCTGCAGCACATGGTCCAGGCCCAGCCTGGCGGGCAGCACCTCTGGAGACCGCCCATCGGCATAGATGACCCAACGTCGACCGAGCACGGAACGCTGTCCGGGCTGCGACACATCCACGTACGCCTCGGCGATCACGGTTGCGACTCTCGCCAAATCCGTCAGGAACTGATTCGCCAGCGTGCCGACCGGCTCGCCCAGCAGGACAACCACATTACTGCGGATGCCGTGTGACTCAGCACCGACGGCGCCTGCGTTCGGCAAGCGGCTCGCATAGTCCTCGGCGGTTAACGACTCCGCGCCAATCGTTATTACTTGCTCCTCGTCGACGGATTGACCGGGCCGAGCGGCGATGTCCCCGGGCTGAATGGTGAGCCGTTCGACGACGCTCGGCGCCAAACGGTCGAGGAAACTCCAGTCCATAAACGGTCGTGAGGTCAGGGGAACTGCCGTCAGCGTGATCGGCCCATTCCTGCCGCCGATCGCTTGATGCCTGTTGACCCAGATCCTCATGTCACGATCGAGGAGCTCCTCGGCTCCCAAGGGAATCGGCTCGTCGGGCGAAAGCAGCGCAACCGACACTTGTTGCCGCACACCGGCTCCGGGATCCGACACATCCACCACATAGGCTGTCAGGCCCGGCCCCATCCGAACCATCGTGGTCCCGCTCTCCGCGCGCGAGACCACCCCGCGGATGCTCGCTCTGTCCAACCAGAGCCGCGCGGCCTCCATTCGCTCGGCATGCCCCGCGCGGTGGCGAACTCGCACCCGGACCTCGCCGTCAGGGACCACGATCGGCTCGGCTGCGGAACGTGCCCCGTTCCGCTGCCCTTCGACACGGTCGTAACCGGGTATCTCAACGAGGGCCTCTGGATCGATCATTTCGATCAGCGCCGCCGTATTGGCTTGCCCACCCGCGCCGGGCCGGCGCTCGCTCCGGTGGCGCAGCTGCAGCCGAGCTTGTGACGGGTCAAAGGGAGCCGTGTTGCTGCGCCGGGCCGGAATCCGGCCTCCTCCTTCGCTTCCCTTCGTTATCTTGAGCTCCGCGATACGCGCCCCTCGCTTCTCAAGGTATTCGCGACCACGGACCTTTTTGAGGCGCGCTTTCACTCCTACCGACCAGGGAGCATGCTGAAGACGGATGCTCTCCAGATTCGCCGTGGACGCCTCAGCCAGCGTCGGTTGCACGCGGCCTCGCAGCAGATCGACCTCAATCCCCGCGGCATCGCCCGGTGAATGTTCGTAGAGTCCAGACGTCACGTCGTCCGAAGAACCGATGCCCAAATTCAGTGATTCGACTGCCCTCGTCACGTCATTATGGCCGAGACTCGAATCGGAGCCAGCGATCCCCGTGCCGCGCTCACGCGCGATATGGGCTCGCAGAGCATCCGTCAAGAGCCCGGTGAAGTTCATCCCCGCCGCTTCAAGAAACACGCCGGCGCCTTCCGCGCTGTATTGATCGCGGAGGGGAGCGATTCCGGGCGACGTTCTCGGCCCGGCGAGGGCGGCTATGACATGCCGGATCGGAAGCACGGAGCGTAGCGGCAGTGCCGTGAAGTCGTCGTGCAAGACCGCCGCTGCCTGGAGAAATGCCAGCTGTGCGAGGCCACGGACGACCGCAACGGATTCGATATCCATGAAGTCGGCGACACGAAAAATCCTGCTGATCGGGATGTCGCCCAGTTGTCTGAGCAGACGTTCGGCGATTTCGTCGCCGAACCTCCGGGCTGCGTCGCCCCGCCTTTCACGTATGTTTTGAATTCGTTCGTCCTCTTTCGAGAGGCCTTTCTCCCGGCCGCCTCCTTCCTGCCGCCACCACGGTTGATCGAGCAGCATGTGCAGGCTGGACAAGGCGATGGTGATCCGCACGCTGTCGGCGCCGGAAGGCGGCGCGGCGGGCATCGGGACGGACTCCTGTCCCGATGCTCCACTCGTTGACGCCTCCGGGACCGGCGGGGAGAAGGCCCTGGCCGAGGCGGAGGCCTGCACGGCCGACGACGACGCGTGAGGCGTGCGGGGACCGAAGTTGGGCGTCGACCGGAGGCCCGGCGCGGGGATGCCCCGTGACGGCGGCACGACTGGCGGGACAGGGACGCTTTCCGTGGGCGCTGCCGGGACTGGCGCAGCGGACGTTTCTGCAGCGGATGAGGACGCGCGGGGCGGCCGACGCGGGCCGGCAGATGCCTCCCCGCTCACACGTGCCCTGGGCAGGGAGGTCGAGGCGCCGAAGGGCGCCGACCCGGACACCGCCGAAGCGGACGGCCGCACAGCAGCGTTCCGTGCCGGTGCCTCCGGGACCGGCACGGCTTCGGTCGTGGAACCCGCCGAAGGGGAGGCCTGCGCGGCAGGCGCTGCTTCCCTGGGCACCGTCGGAACCGGTGCGGCAGAAACGGCCGCCGCTGCGGACGACTGCTCAGGCACGGCTTCCGCGGGCGGGGCCGGGACGGACGGGACCGCCGGGACGGACGGGACCGCCGGGACGGACGGGACCGCCGGGACGGACGGGACCGCCGGGACGGACGGGACCGCCGGGACGGCCTGGGCCGGTGCGTCAGAGGAGGCACTGGGACGCGACGACGAGGCTTCGCCCGCGCGGCGCGGACCCATCGGCCGCATCCCCCCCAACCGCCTCGCCGGACTGCCACCCAGGAGCTGGGCTCCACGGTTCTGCAACTCCGCCGTGACCCGCGCTTCCAGTTGGCTGAGGCTGTCGCCCGGTACTCGTTCGTCCAGCGCGCGTCTGACCTCGAGGATGTGAGCAGCGGGCCGCGTGTCGCCGTCGCCCAGCCGCCGATTCACTTCAACGACGAATGCGGCGTCGCCCTCCGACAGCGGGGCCGGTGGGCGTACACCGTCGTAGGCGGCAACCAGGTCGCCGGGCGACAGCGCGGCGCGGTTGTCCGACCAACGAGTGCCGGCCGGGTCCGTGAACACCCAGCCGGTCGGCGAGATGAGGTGCCCTTCCACCCGCTCGACGGTGAGCGGACCCGGCGCCGGTTCCAGCGCGTGCAGTCCGCGAGCGCGGAGCGGAACTTCGTAATGTCGGTTCTCTGCCTGGGAGGAGCCGTGCAGCACCACGAAGCCGCGCGGGTCACGCAGGGCCGAGAGGTGTTCCTCCAGTTGGGGTACGGATACCGCTCCCCGGTCGACGGTGATGACGACCCGCTGCGAGCCGGCCTGAAGACCTGGGCCGGTACTGTCGGGCAACAGGCTGCGCTCGATGGCCGATCTCGCCGGGGCAGACTGATCGATCTGCTGCCTGTCCGGGGCCGGCCGAGTGATCAGTGCGCCGATCCGGCCGTCGGACGCCGGCGCCAGGATCTGGTCGGCGTCGTTGACCACGACGCGAATCCGGCCACGCAGCTCCGCCCGGGCAGCGTCCGCGTCGGCCACCTGGACTCTCCGGGCGTCCGCCGGTGCGGCCACGTCGATCAGCTCGAGCCCGGCCTCGGTACGCCGCACGAACATCACATGTTCGGGGTCACCGTCACGTTGGACCCAGAGCGGAACCACAGCGTCGGTCGGCAGTTCCCACAGCCCGGGGAGGGACGACTCGCGCCATTCACCGCGCAATTCCGTGGCCAGTTGCGGAGCAGTCCAGTCAGTTCGGGGCCTCAACACGCGAGCCATGCTGAGGGCTTCACCGACGTGCTGGGCGCTGGTCACCTGCTCACCCGCGAGCACGGGAGCGCCCAACGCCCGGGTCAACCGGTCAGTCGCAGCCGGTTGGGCAACCTCGTCGATGTCCGATCGACCGCTGACGGGTGCCCGCCCCGACCGGATTCGGGACCGGTTGCCACCGGCTACGAGGCCGGACTCTCGAACAGCGGCATAGGAGGGATGGGACATCATGTCGGCCCGCCACGCCGCCTCCACGGGAGACCGAAGTGTCGGCTCGAACCGGTTGGGCGAACCGATGTCGATCTGGGCCAAACGCCCTTGGCCGTCCAGAAGCAACTCGAACGGGCCTTGGTCCAGAGCGGCCACGTCGACCGTTCCGCCGGCCGGATCGATGAGGACGGGTTGTCGCGGGTCCCCGGTTCCGACGGCTACCAGCACCCGTCCAGGCTGTTCTTCGGCCCCGATGACCCGGACAGGGGTGACCGCGCTCGCGTCGAGCAACTCCAGAGTCTGTATGGAGGCGGAACGGAACTGGGCGGTGGTCGCCCAGCCGGTCAGAGGGGGCAGCGGTGGCTGGCCCCCGGCCCGCTCCGGTGAGACGCCGCCGAGTACCGCGAAGAGGCGCTCGATCTGCCGCTCGGGCGACTCGTCGACGTACTGGCGGTTGGCGGCGAGATAGTCGCGCACGAACTCGGCGCCCCGGGACGGAACCACCACCTGCGTCCGGCCGTCCACCCGGGCACCGGCCGCGGCCAGGGCGGACAAGTCTACAACCAGTTGACTGATGCCGTCCTGGCGAACGTGCTCGACATAGGCGGCGGGTACGAAGACCCGGACTTGCTGCGGGGCTGGTGTGGTGCTCACCGGGGCCAGCCCGGCCGGGAAATACTCCAGCAGCCGGAAGACAGGACCTTCGACTTGGACGTCGGCCGGCAGGGGTATGTACACCTCGTGGACCGGCACCTCGTCCGGTACGGCAACTGCCATCGCCCGCCGGATCACGAGCGCGGCCGTGGCGTCGGGTCGCTCGACCCTCCCCTGCACGAGGTCACTCACGGCCGTCGCCAACGTGACCGCTTCGCCATTGATCCAAGGCTCCAGCGCATGAGCCAGAGGGGATACGCCGACCGGGGGCTCGAGCAGCCTGGTCCGGCCGCGGTGATAGCTCAGCCACACCGTCTCCCCCTGGCGTCTCGCGTGGACGATCACGAACGCAACGAGCGACAGGGCCCTGAGGAACCCCTGGTCTTCATTGCCGACTTGTCGCTGGAGGACGATGATCGGCTCTGGGTCGGTCGAGGGCAGCCGTCGGATGTACTCCTCGACGGGGATCAAGCCATCGTCGACCTCGATCGTGGCCACGCTGTTCTGCGCGCGGCCATTGAAGATCTGGCCTGGTTCGATGATCAGCCGCTCAACGACGTCGACGGGCAACGTGTCCAGCACGTCCCAGTTCGCATCATCGCTCAGGGCGACAGCGGTGAGGCGGACATCTCCGTCCACCGGTTGATGACGGTTGACCCAGACCCGGTGCGAGCCGTCCATGCCGGCGTTCGGCCGAACGATCGAGGCCACGGTCGCCGGTTGCTCGCCGACGGCCGGCAGGCGAACAAGATAGGCCTCGAGACCGCGTCCGACACGCACCGCCTCGGTCGGGCCGACAGCGTTGGACGACACCACCGCCCGCACGCGCTGAGTGCTCAGCCAGCGTGTGGCAGTGTCCATCATCTCGCCGCCGGAAGCTCCAGGCCGGACCGGCACCCGCAACACGTTCTCCGGGTGGAGGTAATCCACGTTCTCCCGGCCGGAAGATCCCGGGAGGGCGCGAGGGTTTTCCCGCTCTTGGTATTCCGGCGAGTAGGCGTCGGCGTTGCGGAGCGCCAGGGTCGCCACCTCGGCCGTCGTCAGCACCGGCCGACCGGCGTACCCGCGGAGGCGTGCTCCCAGCTCTTCGAACGGGTCGAGAGCGGGTCGCGGCACGGTGCGGGCCGCCCCCACAGCATCCTCCCTCGAGGCATATTCATGCATCGAGTGGGTCAGCGGATCGACGGTCTGCCACACCGTGGTGCCGGCATTTCGATCATGGAATTCGAGCACGATGGCATGCAGTCCGGTGCTGCCGCCGCTGCGTATCACCGCATCGTTGAGCTGCGTCTGTAGCCGCCTGGCAAATGTCTCGGCTCCCTGCCGGCCAGCTGCCGAGTCCGGCCGCTGATCGTCGAACAGCCGAAGTAGCAGCACCGGGCGCTCGCCCACCACCCTGCCGGCATTCCGGATGACCGTTTGGATCGCCAAGCGCTCGGCAGTTAGAGGACGGCCCCGATTCAGGATGGCCGGATCGCCGCCGCCGCCGCTGAAGATGACGCCGGTGACGGGTACGGCGTATTCCGGGATCTTTGTCCCGGCTTCGATGAGGATCGAATCGTTCTCGACAGACTTGTCGGCATGCGGCAGGAAGGCTATCCCTTCCTCGTCGGCCTTCCTTAGGCGCTGTTTGTTGTCGCGTGGGTCGGGCGGCAGCGGTCCAGCCGCCACCCCCTGAGGGGCACGGGTCGCCACTCGCGCCGCTAGAAGCTGCGCAGCCGATCTATCGTTCGTCGCCGGCCGAGCCGATGACGGTCCGGCTTCCGGCCCTGTCGCCCGCCCAGCCGATGACGGTCCGGCTTCCGGCTGGGCCGGGGGGTTGTTCCTCCGGCCGAATCTCCGCAGCCTGTCGCGGAAACTACCCCCCGGAGGGTTGGTGCCGGATACACCCCCGGGAAGGTGGGCGCTCCGCCCGAGCAGGGTGTTCGTCACCCGCTCCTCGAGCTGAGTGGGGGCGTCGCCCGGCACCGCCCGGTCGAGCCGGTCACGGGTGTCGAGGATGCGGGCGGTCGGCATCGGCCGGCTGTCACCCATCCGGCGGTTGATCTCAGCGACGAAAAGGGCGTCGGATTCGGGGAGCGGGGCCGGGCGGCGGGCGCCGTCGCGGGCGCCGATCAGGTCGCCGGTCGAGAGCGCGGCCCGGTTGTCCGACCAGGTGTTGCCGTCCGGATCCGCGAATCGCCAGCCGGTCGGTGAAATGAGGTGATCGGCCGCCTGCACGACGGTGAGCGGCTCGTCGAAGATCGACTGCTCGGGTTCCAGCAGGTGCAGTCCGAAGTCCTGAGCCAACCGCCGATAGCCGTCCGCGGCGGGTGCCGCACCTGCGCCGTGCAGCACAACAAGGCCCGGCCGCACATCCTGAGCGGACAAGTACTGGCTGACCTGGCCGATGGTGGCCGTCCGCTCATCGACGGCGACGACGACCAGGTCCGATCCGGCGTCGAAGCGGCTGACTCCGGGGACGCCGAGCACCGCGCCGGGCAACCGGCCGGCGCCGGCGGCCGTTCCTCCCCCGAAGTTCGCCGCGGGCAGAGCGGTTCGGGCCGGATCCGCCGGCGGGCGCACGAGCACACCGTCGAGTCGACCGTCATCGGTTGGCACGACGATTTCGCCGGCCCCGTTGACCACGAGGCGGGCCGGTCCGCGCAGGACAGGTCCGGCGCCCGCGGCGTCGGCCACCTGGAGGATCTGGGCTCCGGCCGGGGTCAGGGTCTCGATCAGGGTCAGTCCGGCGTCGGTGCGCTGAGCGATCAACAAGTGCTCGGGATCGCCGTCACGCTGCACCCAGAGCGGAGTCACCGTGCCGGCGGGCAGGTCCCACAGGCTCTCCGGGGACCACTCCCGCCACTCGCCCCGCAACGCCGTGGCCAGTGCCGGAGCGGTCCAGTCGGTGCGAGGCAGCACCAGGCGGGCCATGCTGAGGATCTCGCCGACGCGCTGGGCGCTGTCGGCGGCCCGGCCGTTCCACGGCTCCAGGGCGGCGAGCGCCGGTGCCAGCCACGAGGCCACGTCCTGCCGGTATACCCCACTCAGCACCGCGTGGGCGGGGGCATCGAGCTGCGGATGCCGCAGGCGGGCGTCCTCCACCACGCCGCGCAGGTGGCCGAGTGCCATCGACCGGCCGGCCTCGCTCACCAGGTCGGCGGCCAGGTTCGCCGTCTCGGGGTCGACATGCAGCGCGGTCAGCAGGGACGCGGCGTCGACGGCGCCGCCCGTGATTCCGTCCAGCTCGGACACCGTAAGCGGGTCGCCGGCCAGGACCAGGTCGATGCGGGGAAGGTGCCACGGAATGTCCTTCGACCCGGCCGCGCTCCCCTGCGCCGTCACGAGTGCGCCGGAGGCCGGCCGGGATTCCACCGCGCTCTCGGGGTGCAGCAGCTCGGACAGAAGGTCACCGAGTGTCGCATCGCCGATCGGCGTGTCCCACAGCGGCACGTCGCCGCCCCGGGGAAGGCTCCGGGCGAAAGCCTCACGGACGTCCTCGTCGTGCGTGTCCAGGAAGTTGCGCAGCTCGGGGTCGAGCGCCATGGCCAGGACCGGGAGGGGTTGCCGGGCGGCGACCGGCAGGGTCCGGCCCGGTTCGAGAGCGGCCTGCAGAGCGAGGTGGCCCAGAGCGATGACCTCGACGAGTGCCGCCACCGGCAAGGAGGCCGCGGCCACCTCCGCGACGGCCTCCGTGGTCACCGGAAAGCCGCTCTTGTCCTCCAGATAGTGCGCCGCCACCTCATCCGCGACGTGCAGCGGCGCCGGATCATCGGCGAGCACCTGACGCAGGATCTGGTGGACGCCACCACCGAGCGGCGCCCCGATCGTGGACGCGGCGGCCGTGTCGGCGTCCGGCACCTCCTCGATGAACGCGCTGTCGCTGACGGTGATCTGGGCGGGCAGCGCCTCGTCCCGGACCCCGTTCACGATCAGGTCGGCCCACGCGCGAGCGGCCCGTTCCTCCACCCCAAGTGCCCGGAGCCCGCGGATGACCTCACCCTGCAGTTCGGCAGTGCCGCCGTCGAGCTGCGCACTCGGGAGCGGCTTGCCCTCGGCCACGCGATCTACTGCCGACTCGGCCAGCCAGGTGGCCATCTCGTCCGGTGCGGCCGGACGTTCGACGGCGGCGCCGGAGAGCAGCCGGCCCGGCCGGTTGAAGTCCACCGACCGCTGGCCGAGGTCTCCGACGTGTTCATGATGTCCGGTGGCGGTGAACATCCGGCGGACCTGGAGTGGCAGGCGGACCGGGCGCCATTCACCGGTTTCCGGGTCGCGGCGCACGTCGGCAACCGTTGTCACCGCGCCCAGCCGGCCGCGCAGCAACCGGGCCAGGGCATCCCAGAGCACATCCGGCTGGGCGGAGCCCGTCAGCGACTGCTCGGCCGCGGTCAGATCGAGGATCTCGTTCGCTCCGGTCGACACCGCCGTGAGCGCCGTGCCGAGCAGGGCCAGCGTGCCGGCCCGGTCGTCGAGCGGCACCGGGGAGCCGGGCAGCCGGGCCGGCGCCGGCGCGTACGTGAATCCGCTCTGCTGAGCGCGAATCAGTTCATGAGTCACGGCGAACGCCTGCGCGCTGGTCAGCCCGCCATGGATCCTCCAGTGGCCACCCTGCTCGATGACGAAGCCGTCGTCAGTGCGCAAGGAGGTGGACGCCTCGTACACCCGCAGGTGCCGGCCCCTGGAGCGCAACTGCCGCTCCAGGTCGGCGCCGATCCCGGTGCTGGTGAGCAGGGTGATCGAGTCGACCTGGTCGTCGACGCTCTGCAAGGCCGGATCGGCCAGGATGCGACCGGCCAGGGCGGCCACGGGCTCGTCCACACGGGCCAGGACGCCGACGGTGTGCCGGTCGCCGGCCCAGGGTGCGGTGACGTCGCTGATCGACTGGCCGGGGGTCAGGCCCAGCAACCTGGTGAGGGCTTCGTGACAGTCCCGCAGCCGTTGAGCCATGCCGGGCGGGAGGGAGTCGCCGCCGGGGCCCGCCGGGGCCGAGGTCGGACCGCTGCCGAAGTTGGGCGCTGCGATCGGGCTCACTGTCGTCTCCCTCGGTCGTCCACAAGCTCTTCATCGGGTGTGATGGCCATCTGGATCAGCACCGGTGGCCGTCCACGGCGGATCAGCGTGCCCCGCCCGGGCGGCTGCGGCTCGGCGCGAACACCACCGAACAGCACGCCCTCTCTCGGGTCGCCGGAGAGCACCAGCGCGTCCGCGCCGGCCTCGGACATCCGGCCGAGCAGGCCGCCGGACAGTGCCCGGACGGCACCCGCCGTCCGGTGGGCCGCGACCACGTGGAAGCCGACTTCCCGGGCCCGGGACAGGTACGGCGCCAACGGCGCCAGCGGCGACGCCGGTCCGGCCGGCAGCATGTCCAGGTCGTCCACCACCAGGTACAGATCCGGTCCGGCCCACCAGGAGCGTTCGCGCAGCTCGCGGGCCGAGATGTCGGAGGGTGGGCGGCGGCCGTCGAGCGTCTCGGCCAGCGCCTTGGCATAGACGGCGGCGGCCTCCTCGTCGCCGGCGTAGGCGCCGATGTGGCCCTCGGGCACGACGTCGAGCAGCCCGCGACGGTAGTCGACGATCATGAAACGCGCCTGGTCGTCACCGACCGCGACGGCGGTCGCCCGCATCCACGTACGCAGGGCGTGGGTCTTGCCCGATCGGCTGTCGCCGACGATGGCGAAGTGCGGTTCGTCAGCGGTCAGGTCGACCACGACCGGGGCCATGTCCGCCTCGTCCAGGGCGATCGCCCGGGCGTCGAGGGTGGCCAGGTCGCGAGCCAGGATCCGGTCCGGCAGCATCCGCAGGCGGGGAGCCGGTTCGCCGCGCCAGCTCATCGCGATCCGGGCCAGCAGCTTGGCCTGCGCCTCGGACAGGCCGGCCAGCAGGTCGGCGTCGTCGCGGAGGCGGGGCACCGCCACCTGGAAGAACGCGCCCGGAGCGACCACACCACGCCCGGCCGGCGCACCGGTCAGCTGCCGGGACAGGACTCGCCCGACCTCGGACTCGTACGGATCGTTGAGCCGCAGCTCGAGCCGGCCGCCGATGCTGTCGCGCAGGTTGGACCGCACCTCGACCCACCGGTTGGCGGTCAGGATCACGTGGACGCCGACGCCGAGCCCGCGGGAGGCCAGCTCGACGACCTGGGCGTCGTAGGCGTCGGACTCGGCGCGCAGGGCGGGCCAGTTGTCGATGATCAGGAACAGGTCGGCCGCCCGCGTGCCGGGCGGCAGCGTCCCCTCCTCCCGGCGCTGGCGAAACTCGGTGACCGAGCCGATCTGCTCGACGCGGAACAGCTGTTCGCGCTCGTGCATCAACCGCCCAGCCTCGGCCAGCACCCGGCGGACCCGGGCGGCCTCCAGGCGCGAGGCGACGCCGGTGATGTGCGGGGCGTCGGCGAACGGCAGCAGTGTGCCACCGCCGTAGTCGATGACCGCGAGCTGGGCCTCGTCCGGTGTGGCGGTCAGCATGATCGACAACATGAGCGTCCGTAGGAGGGTGCTCTTACCCGACTGCGGCGCGCCCACGACGGCCACGTGGCCGGCCTTGCCGCCCAGGTCCAGGATCATCGGTTCCTGCCGCTGGTTGAGCGGCAGGTCGGCCACGGCCACCGGCACCTGCAGGCCGCCCACGGCCGGCCACAGCTCGGCGTTGAGTCCCCGTTCGGCCGACTCGCCGATCGGGCCGAGTAGGTCGTCGAGGGCCACGGCCGGCGGCAGCGGCGGCAGCCACACCTGGTGCACAGGCTGGTCGTAGCCGCTGAGCCGGTCGACGACGACGGCCAGCTCGGTCCGTGCGTCGAGGTCGATCGTCCGGGCGGTGTCGGGCGCGGCGACCGGCGCGGTGACCGCCTCCGGCCGCGTAGTCAGTGGAACCAGCGTCACCGCGTCGGGCTGCTCCTTCGCCTCACTGTCCGCCGGCGTGTAGATCCCGGACACGTGCGCCACCCGGAACCGCCGGTACTCGGTCTCACCCACCTTCAGGAAAGCCGACCCCGGCACCGGCGGGAGGTGGTAGGCGTCGGGTGTGCCGATCACCGCCCGGCTTTCGGCGGCCGAGAAGGTCCGCAGGCACAGCCGGTACGACAGGTGCGACTGGAGACCGCGGAGCCGGCTCTCCTCCAGCCGCTGGGTCGCCAGCAGCAGGTGCATTCCCAGCGAGCGGCCGACGCGGCCGATCTGCACGAACAGATCGATGAAGTCGGGCCGCCCGGACAGCAGCTCGCCGAACTCATCCACGATGATCAGCAGATAGGGCAGCGGCGGCAGCGGCCGCCCCTCCAGGTCGGTACCGCCGGCCGCCTGGCGGATCTGGTAGTCGCGGACCGAGTCGAGGTTGCCGGCGTCGCGCAGCAGTTGCTGGCGGCGCTGCTGCTCACCCTCGAGCGCGGCCCGCACCCGGTCGACCATGGCGAGGTCGTCGGCCAGGTTGGTGATCAGGCCGGAGACGTGCGGGAGTTCCGTTACGCCGGCAAACGTCGCACCACCCTTGAAGTCGATCAGCACGAAGCTCAGCAACTCGGGGCTGTGCTTGGCGGCCAGCCCGGCCACGAGCGTACGCAGAAGCTCGCTCTTGCCCGAGCCGGTCGCGCCGACCACCAGGCCGTGCGGGCCCATGCCCCGCTGCGCCGACTCCTTGAGGTCCAGCAGCACCGGCTGGTCCTGGCCGTCCACGCCGATCGGCACCCGCAACATGTCGTCGTCGCCGGGCTCGGCCCGACCCTTGCGTGGGTCCAGCCGGCCCACGTCGGGCACGCCGAGCATCTCCGGCAGCGTCGTGATGCGCGACAGCACGGGCTCCCGGTCGACCGTGAGCCGCAGCGGCGTCAACCGGCGGGCGATGGCCTCGGCCAGGGCCGGTGCGATCAGGTCGGCCCGGGCATCCTCGACCGTGGTGTAACGATCGGTCTGCCCGCTCAGTTCCAGGGCGCCACCGGATTCGACAGCGGCGCGGACGTCCACCCGCGTCGGCTCCACGGCGCGACGTTCGCTGAGCACCACCAGGAGGATGCCGAGTTCCGGTCCGGCCTCGTTCCACAGCGAGTCCAGCACCGGCGAGCGCGCCCAGGCGGCGTCCGGGTCGTAACCGTCGAGCACAACGATCAGCCGCCGGGCCGCCGTGGGGGTGCCGCCGAACCCGGAGGCCCGGTTCCGCTGCTCGTCGCGGGCCCGGTCGCGCTGTCGTTCCACGAAGTCGGCCAGGCGCTCGAAATCCTCGGCCACCAGCGAGGTCACGCCGGCCTCGGAGGCGGCGCCGGGCTCGAACGTGTGCGGCAGCCAGGTGGCCCAGTCCCATTCGTCGCTGCCGCCGGTGACGACGGAGATGAGCACATCGTCCGGGGCGTGCAGCACGGCCACCTGGCAGAGCAGGGAGCGGGCCAGCGCGCGGGTGTCCCCGGGCGCGCCGACGAGACTGACCACTCCGCTCTTTCCGAGGTCGAGCAGGGCCGGCTGCTCGCCGACCGTCCGGTGTGCGGCGACGAGAGCCTCCGCCTCGTCGACCAGCGACTGGTCGTTGTCGGCCATCGGGTCGACCCGGCCGGCCAGCGTGATCCCGCCGCCCGGCTCGCCTCGCCCCACGCCCACCCTGATCCGCAGGAAGTCCGGATCGGACGGGCGCCGTTCCCAGGTACGCCGGCGGCCGGCGGCCAGCGGCAGCAGCCGCACCGGCCCGGGATGCCGGGTCACGGCCGCCCGCCGGGTCGCCGCCGCGACCTCGCGGGCCTCGGCCCGGACCCCGTCGAGAACGTCGAGGAAACGTTCGTGCTGCCGCCGCGCGGTGGAGTTCTGCGTATGCGACATCTGCCAGCGGATGGCCACTGTGGACAGCACCGAGAGCACCACGAAGCCGATACCCAGCACGATCAGCAGCGGCCGCTGATAGGAGATCAGGTATCCCGCCATCGCCACCGTGGAGAACAGCGGCAGCATCAGCGTAAGCCACATGTTGTTGTTGCTGCCCCGCTGATGAGGCGGCGGGACGGGCACCCCGATCCGGTCACCCGGCGCCTCCGGGAGAGCGGCCCGGGCGGGGCGGTGAAAGGCGGTGCGGCTCATCGTGTCTCCGGCAGATCGTCGATCAGTAACGTCATCAGGTCGTTCGTGCCTGGCTTGTCCACGGCCGCGACCCGCTGGGCCTGCCGCTCGGTCAATCCCTGGAAGATTTGCCGGGCGGCGCGGCCGTTGCCGAAGCGAGGCCGGGTTCGCAGGTGATCGAAGAGAGCGGTCAGGCCGTCCTCGACCCCGGGTCCCAGTTGATACTCGTGCTCGGCCGCCTGGCCGCTGACGATGCCGACAAGCTCGGACGGGGTGTAGTCCTCGAACCACAAGGTGCGCGTGAAACGGGAGGCGAGACCCGGGTTGGAGGAGGTCAGCCTCTCCATGTCGGCGGAGTAGCCGGCCATGATGACCACCACCTCGTCGCGGTGGTCCTCCATCAGCTTGACCAGAGTGACGATCGCCTCCTGGCCGAAGTCGGTGCCCTGCCCCTCGGGGACGAGCGCATAGGCCTCGTCGATGAACAACACCCCGCCGATAGCCCGGCGAAAGACCGCCTGAGTACGCGGCGCGGTGTGCCCCACGTACTCGCCGACCAGTGTCGAACGGTCCGCCTCGACCAGATGCCCGGACTCCAGCACACCCAGCGCGGCGAGGAGCCGGCCGTACAGCCGGGCCACCGTGGTCTTGCCGGTGCCGGGGTTGCCCGCGAAGAGCAGGTGGCGGCCCAGCGGAGGTGCCGCCAGGCCGGCCTCCCGGCGCTGCCGGACCATACGCATCACGTCGACCAGGCGCTCCACGTCCTCTTTGACGCTGTGCAGGCCGACGAGACCGTTGAGCTCGGCGAGGACCGTTTCCAGGGCTTCCGGTCCGGTCGAGGCCGGCGTTGTGCCGCCGGCGCCGGTCCGCTGCGGCTCCGACCGGTGCGGCAGGTCGTCGGCGGCTACTTGTTCCGAGGTGCAGTCGCTCCAGCTGGCGGCGGCGGCCGGGTCGAGCGCGACGCCGCGGGCCGTATCGTGCACGTGCAGACGCCGGAAAGCGGGGTCGGCGCCGGCGCCGACGTAGACGGCGGGATAGCCGGCCTCACCGATCCGGCAGTCGGTGAACTCGCCGTGCCCACCGTCGTGCACGGCCAGGCCGTTCTTCTTGGATCCGCGTACGTTCGTCGCGTGCACGGACGGGGCCGCGCCGGCCGTGACGACGATGCCGATCCCCCCGGTGTCCTGCACCGAACAACCTATGACGTACGCCGTGGAGCGCTCGCCGAGATGCAGGCCCGCCGCGACCGCGTCACGCACTGAGCAGCCGTGCAGCACCGCCGCCGTGTCGGCGTCGACCAGCACACCGACCCGCGACATCGCGGTGATCTCGCAATCGCGCAGCAATACGCGGCGCCGGCTGCCGAGCGCGGCGCCGGCCATGGCCTCGGAGATGTGCACACCGGTGGCGGTGAGGTCTCCCCGGTCCTCGACGGCGATGCCGGCCGCGGCGACTCGGCTGATCCGGGTGCCGTCCGCGACGGCCGTCGCCTGTTCCACTACGTGCAGGCCGAACTCGCCGGCGTCGTGCAACACGGTCCCGGTGAGGGTGACATCGGCGTTCCCGGCCGCGTGCACGGCTGTCCGGCCGGTGTCACCGACGTCCCCGCCGGTGACCCGGGCCGTCGCTTGATCGCCGGCCAGCACACCGTGGTCGCCACTGTGCGCGACGACCAGCCCGTCGGCCACCACGACAGCCGAGTCCCGGAGAACCACGGCCGACTGCGCCGCCCGGCGGATGGTGCAGTCCTCCACCCGGACGTCGGCTTCGCCAGTGGCCAGGATCCCGACCACCGCCTCGGTCAGGGTCGTCTGCCGCAGCAGCACCGCGGCCCGGCCGGAGACGACAACGCCGCCGCCGGTGGGACGCAGGACCTGGCAGTCCTCGATGACGACGCCGCCGCCGCTTCGCAGAGACGTCTCCTCGCGCTCCCCGGCGTCCTGCGGCCGGGTGTCGACACGGAAGCCGTCGCCGCCGGGTTCGCGGACAGCCAGCTGGCGGAAAACCGGCGTCGCGGCGCCCATCACGGTCACCGCGGTGCCGGTGGCACGGCTGATCTCCCCCTCCACCATGAGCCCACGGGCGGCGTCGGCGAAAACGACCGCTTCCCGGCCCGTCCCGTCGATCCGCAGCCGGGTGACCGTGGGCGCCGCGTCGCCACGCACGAGCAACGCGACCCGTGGGGCGTCGGTCACCACGCAGTCCTCCAGCACGGCCCGGCTGCCGTCCTCGACGAGGACGCTGCCCCCGGAGACCCGGCACCTGCGCAGCGTCGGCGCGGCATCGCCCACGATGCGCAGGTCGCCACGGATCTCACAATCCTCCAGGACTACCGAGCCCCGCTCGATCAGCACTGCCACCGCGTCGGCGGACGCCTCGACCCGTAGTCCCCGCACGCTGCCGGTGGCCGCCGAGATGGTCAAGGCCGCGCCTTCGGTGCCGATCACCCGTACGTCGCCGGGGGCGCCCGCCGCCACCAGCTCGACCGGACGGTCGACGAGCAGCCGTTCGGTGTACACGCCCGGCTGGACGGCGACCACCGGCGTCGTCACCGTGCCCGGCTCGGCGGCGCGGACGGCCGCACCGATGCGGCGGTGTGCCCCCCAGGCCCGGGGGGCGACCCGCTGAACCCTCATCATGAGGGTCTTGGTTCTTGGTCATACGGGACATGCACCTCGGCACACCGGTCGATCACGGCGACCGCCTCCGGCGCGGCGTGACTCTGTTGGTAGTCGACGAGCTCGGTGACGCGAGGGGAACCAGTCAGATCGGCTTCGACGACCCGGGCGATCCCGTCCCGGCCGTTGTGCACGAACGTCGCCTGGTCCACTCCGGTCTGAGGCAGGAACAACGTCAGCCCGCTCGTGCCGGCATCGTTGACAGAGGTCACGACCTGCTCCCAACTGGCAGTCGACTGCCAGCCCGCAGCCGTCGGCTTCGGATCGGCGAACAGCCAGTCCGTTCCGGTTCTCCCGCCGACCGCGCCGGCCGGGGCGCCATTCAGACGCACCCCGGTCGGGAAACGCCGCTCGAAGACATCCTTGAGCAGCGGCTGCGTCGCCTCCGGCTTGCGTTCGCGCAGCACGTCAGCCGTCAGATCGGAGATCCGTTGCACGTCCGGTTGCAGCTGACTCGGCTCCCCGACCGTCACGGCTTCCCCGCCTCTCGGGTGGCCGCTGTCGTCGGTCCACCCCGGCTTCTCCTCCGCCCTCGGCGGCACGATCGCGTTCCCTTCCACCCCGGTCTCCCCCTTCAGCGGTGGGACTTCGTCCTTGGGCGGGGCAATTCCTTCCCTGGACGGCGCGAGCGTGCCTTCAGACATGGCAATTTCCCCCTTGGACGTCACGGCCACGGATTCAGGCGGGGCAACCTCGTGCTTGGGCGGCATGACCTCGCCCTTGGAAGGCGTGACCTCGCCCTTGGAAGGCGTGACCTCGCCCTTGGAAGGCGTGACCTCGTCCTTCGGCGGCACGGCCTGCTCTCGGGGCGCCTCGGCCGGAACCCGGGGGAAATCGTCGTAACTCAACTCTCGGGTCGAGCCGGCCGGTGGCCTGGCCCCGCTGTCATCGGCCGGCGGCGTTCCCTCCTCCGGCCCGTCGGACTCGTCGCGAACGCGCTGTGTGCCGCGCTCGCCCAGTCTTTCGACCCGGCCCAGATTGTTTTCCGCGTTCTCGGCCCGTATGGACGGCGAAAGCCGGTTGAGGGCGGCGTCCATGCGTCTGGTCAAAGGCGTCGACCGGTCCGGCGGGAACACGCTCTGCGAAACGGCCCTCTGAGTCTCCGTCCGGTACTGCTGAATGTCCCTTTCATAGGCTGCGAGCAATTCAGATCGGGATCCGTTCCGGCCGATGCCAACCTTTTCCAGACGCGCCTTCCAGGCCTCGGCCTGGGGAGCGGGCAACGGGCTGTCGCCACTGCGCAATTGTTTTTCCAGGCCGGAGAGTCGCAGTTCGGCCAGCCTTTTGTTGTATTCGGCGACCAGCTTGTGAGCCTCTTCTGGATCTTTAGCCGCGGCGATTCGGTTCGCCGCCCTGTCCAGTTCGAACAACCTGCGCTTCGGGACTGCGTCGAGGGCCGAGTCGTCGGTGTTCAACGCGCGCAGCCGCTCGAGAATCAGTTTCTCGTCCAACAGCGGCTTCTGGGTGGGACGCGGATCAGCCGTACGCTCCGGCGCCTTGACCGGCGGCCCATCGGCCGGTACCGGACGCGCCACCGCCCGCCTCGAGGCCGACGCCCCATCGGTCGGCGCGCCGTCGGTCGGCGCGCCGTCGGCGGCCTTGCCCGGCCGATGGCCCAGGCGCAAGCGGTCGAGCCGGGCCTGAAGCGCGTCGATCTCGAGACTCGATGATGCCTTGGAGCCGAGCTGCCGCTCGAACTTGGTGAGGTTGACGTGCAGTTCGTCGAAGCGTCCGCTCGCCGCCGCGAATTCGATCGCCTTGGCGTGGCGCAGCCAGGTGATCCGGTCCATGCCGAGCTCGGCGGCACGCTGATGACCGGCGTCGTACTGCTGGCGGAATTGGTCGAGCCGCTGCGATATCCGAGCCTTGTCGACCTCGTCACGCATCGCCACGATGACTCTGGCCTCGTCCTGCGGGCGGCCCGCGGCGCGGGCCATCCGGAACTCCGTCTCCATCATGGCGATGTCTTCCGCGCCGATGCCCGCCTTTTTGGCGTCATTGCGCACTTGGACGAGGGCCCGATCGCTGTCTTTGATGTTGTAACGAACGGGCGCCGACTTGGCGGGTACCTGACTGGCGAGCCTGTTCTCCGCGGACATCTGCTCTCTCAGGTGCCGGAATTCAACAAAGACCCTCTCCACGTATGACGGCCCCGAGGCTTCGGCGTTCGCCCCTCCCGGCCGCTCGTCGAGCGAGGCGTGCGGCCGGCCCAGAGTGTGCTCGAGCTCCGCGAGTTCCAGCTGCTCGCTGATCCTGTCGTGCCGCGCATGAGCCTCCGCCCGATTGATCGACTCGGCCCGCGGATATCCCTCGCCGCCCAAAGCGGCCCGCCGGGTCTCGAACAATGTCATGGCGCGATCGCCTAGCTTGTCGGCGTACACCGCGACTGCCTCGTCATCTGTATACGCCGCGATCGTCTCGCCCTCTGAACGCGCCGCCTGAGGGGTCTCCCCCGCACCGTCGATGCCCTCGTCGGGCTTACCGCCCCCGAGCCGGGCAAGACGCGCACTGATCCGAGCTTCCCAGACCCAGTCGCGAGGAGGGGCGGCGTCCGCGTCAGCGGGACGCGCCGGCGGGGCCGCCTCCGCAGACGACGGCTTCGGCCCCGGATACCTCGAAAGCCACTCTGACTTATCGGCGAAATCACTCCGGAACCACTTCGTGAACTCTTCCCTGGAGAGTTCTTCCCCCGAACCCGGCCCGGAATCCTTCCGCGGAGGATTCAAATCATGGTCGTACCAGCCGTAATCAATACCGGCCTCATCAAGAATCACCCGCCGCTGATGACCCGGCGACTCCACAAGCGAATTATTATTCTGGTCCTGCCCACGCCACCAGAACTCATCCCACTTCTCCGCCGGCAGCCTCCCCCCATTCGCCCGATCCTTCGGACTCAACACCACACCAGCGTCGCCACTACTCTTCACAGAATCCGGACGGAACTCACCCACCGGCCCGTCACCAGCGCTGGGACGAGACTTGACTACCGACTCGGAAGCCGGCGCATGGTCGGTGGCCCCGATCGGTTCTGCCGAAGGTTTGGGAGCGGCCGTCTCGTCGCCATGCGACATGCCCGCCGACGGTTGCTTTCCGGGGAGCACCACATCGTCGGGCGTCCAGGACGGCGCACTCATGTCGACGTACGGTGTTCGGAAGTCGGTTCGGAAGTCATCGAGCCGACGGCTGTAGTGCGCGATGAACTCCTTCTCGTGATACTTCCAGCCTTCGTACTTCTTCAGGCCCTGCTGCCAGCGAGCCACTTCGTCCGGCGGCAGCGGGCTGTTCCCGTCGCGGAGATCCTTGATGGTGGCGGCGCGATCCGCGTGCCGGGCGTCTCTCTGCTGGCGGGCCGCGTTTGTCGCGTCCCGCTCGGCCGGGGTGAGAAAGCGGTCGAAAACGGAGGTGGACGGCTTCTCCGTACCCTTCGGGCCAGAGGTGGGGGCGACGTCGCGCCCCGCTGGCGACGGCTCGACCGCCCGCGCCGGCGTGGGCGTCCCCTCAGCCGGACGAGCACCGACGGCCTTGGCCGAAGGCGCGGCGTCGGCCCTGGCCGAAGGCGCGGCGTCGGCCCTGGCCGAAGGCGCGGCGTCGGCCCTGGCCGAAAGCGCGGCGTCGGCCCTGGCCGAAAGCGCGGCGTCGGCCCTGGCCGAAAGCGCGGCGTCGGCCCTGGCCGAAAGCGCGGCGTCGGCCGCCACGGCCGGCGGTGCACCATTCGACGCTCGCGCCTCCACCGGCCTGGACAACGGCGCCGGGTCTTGAATCCCGTTGACCGGAACCGGAGCATCCGGCCCAGAGACCTTGCCGCCGTGGCCTGCGGCGTCGCCGTCCAGCACCTGCGGCGAGTCCACCGCTCGCGCCGGCGGGGGCGTCCCCTCAGCCGGACGACCACCGACGGTCCTCGCCGAAGGCGCGGCGTCGGCCGCCACGGCCGGTGGTGCACCATTCGACGCTCGCACCTCCACCGGCCGCGACGGCGCAGCCAGATCCCCGGCCCGGTTCACCGGTACCGGCGCATCCAGCCCGGAAACCCGGCCGCCGACGACTCCGGTGTCACCACTCACCACCTGCGGCGAATCCCCCGCCCGCGACGGCGCAGGCACACCCTCCACCGGACGGGCACCGACCAGCCCCGTCGAAGGCCCTCCCTCCGCCGTCGAAGCCCGCGCCTCCACCGGTCGCGGCGACACCGCATCCTGCGAGCCGCCCACCGGCACCGGCGCGTCGGGCGCAGCACCCTCCACCGACACCCGCCCGCCGACACCCCGAGCATCGTTCACACCCACCGACACCGGCACGTCCGGCGCAGCACCCTCCACCGACACCCGCCCGCCGACACCCCGAGCATCGTTCGCACCCATCGACACCGGCGCGTCATCACCGGTAGCGGGGAGCTTCAGTAGGTCCGGGCCGCCGAAGGAGTTGGGCCGCATGGTCGGGATACCACCCGCACCGTCGACATTCGTCTGCCTCATTGCGGTGGGCAGGCCCAGGGGGCCGGCCTTGGGCAGATTGCCGATCCCGAGCCCGTCGCCGACGGCCTTCGTCGCGGCTCTCTGCGCTGCCCCGGCGGCGGCTCCCCGGCGCACCACGTTGCCGAAAAGGACACCGCCCGCGGCGCTGGTCACCGCTCCGAAGATGATGTCCCGCTCGGTGAATTGGATCTTCAGCCCGACCGCTGCGTGGCTGATCGCCGTGCTCGCCAGTTGCGGGGCGAGGCCGAACAAGGCGCCGGTGGCGGCGTCGCCGAAGGCGCGGCCGAGGGTGCCGAGCCACCGCACGCCGGCCCAGAGCGACTCGAGGGCGCTCGCGATTATGTCGCCCAGGGCACTCATGAGCCGGGCCATCGCCACCGCGGTGGCGGGCAGGATCGAGAGAGCGGTCATCAGGCCCATGAACAACAGGCCGAGGAACAGGCCGATGAGGCCCGCGACCTCGCGCTTATGTTCCTCAGCCCGCATCTCTTCGAGGTTGATGGCGAACCAGTTGATGGTCTCGCCGATGTTCCACAGCAGGCGGGCGGCGCTCGGCACGGTGGCGTCCTGGCTGCTGCTGGCCAGCAGGCCGGTCAGTGGGGTGAGCGCCTCCAGCGCCTCGTGGGCGGCCGAAGCCTGGTCGCCCTCCCAGACCACGTTTTCCAACCCGGTGCGCAGCACGTTGTGGGCGTACTCGTAGACCAGATCACCGAGTTCGATGAACTGGGCGGCGTACGCGTAGATGGCGTCGAAGTCCGGCGGCAGGCCGTCGGTGGGGTGGTCGGGGTCTGCACTGGGGTAGCCGGCGGACGACGGGGGCGGGGTATTGCCTCCCCCGCCGGCGGACGGCGTCGGACCGGAGTGCTCGTCATCGGCACCGAGGATGGCCATACCGATTGTTCCCTCTCGAAGGGCGGATCAGGGGCGGTTCACACCTGGGAGATGGGCGCCGTGTTCTTTGAGCTGCCTTCTCCGGTGGGGGTGCCGCCGTCGAGGATGGTCTGCAGATCCCCGCGCAGCTTCTGCCAGGACTCCTGAACGGTGGTCTCGGTCTTGTTGTAGGTGAAGGCCGCGGTCCGGACGCCTCCGGCGATGCGGGACAGGACGCCGATCTCAGGGTTCTCTTTGGTGCCGAACAGGGCGGTGGACACCTGAGTCCAGCGGTCGATCAGCTGCTGCGCCTCGTTCTTCGCCTCGCCGGCCCAGCTGATCTGAAGGCCTTCCAGCGCCTTCCCGATGGCGTCGAGAGCGTCCAGCATCTCGTCCACCTTGTCCATGACCGTGTGCTTGGCCAACATGTGCAGCTCGCCGATGGACATGGCCACGTGACCCTGCCCATCGCCCATGTAGGTCTCGCCGACCGGCGTGGTCACGCGTTTCCTCCCTGCGCGGTCAGGTTCTGCACGGCCTTGCGTTCAGCGTCGAGGTAGTTCTGGTAGGTGATCCGCATGCGGTGCAGGATCCCGGCGAGCACGTCGTCGAGATCGTCGGCGCTGCGCTGGTACTCGGTTCGCAGCGGCTCGAACGTCATCGCGGCCGGTGATTGCCAGAGAGTGCTCACCGACCGGAAGTCACGGGAGATCCCGGCGAGACTTTCGTGGACGATCCGGCTTTGAGTCTCTACGACTCCGATAGCCGCGGCGAACTCGTCCATCGCAACGCGGAACTTCGTCGAACTCATTTCCTCGGGCACCTGCACACCTCCAACCGACCACGATAGGGACGGCGCCGGCGCTCCCTCATGTCACTGTTCTGGGTCCCACGAACAGGGCCTCGGGGAGTACCGGGGAGTGGCACATCATGGGGGCATGCCAGCTACATGGTCCAAGTACGACGATCAGCGGCTGCCGAATCCGAAGGACGGTGGTGGCGGCGACGGTGAGGGTGGCGACCAGCCGACGGTTCCGTCGAAACGGCTGCAGATGAACTGGACGGCGCCGCACACTCCGCAGCCGCCACCGAAGAACACAGCCGGATCGGGCGGCGGGTCGAGCGGCGGGTCGAGCGGCGCCGACGCCGACAGCGACGGCGCGTTCCAGAATCCTGGCGGCGGGTCCGGCACCGGTACGGCGCCGGACTTCGACCGGCTGGAGGTGGCGACCGACGACCTCGCCGCCTACGAGCAGAACATCTTGACGGCCGCCGCCGACCTGGTGAGCCGGTTCAACGCCCTGCGGGACCGCTCACAGACCGTGCTGAGCGAACCGATCTGGGGGCGCGGCGATGGTTCCTGGTACCGGGCTCGGCCGAACCATCAGAACATCGATAACGTCGATCTCATGCCGGGGTTCCTGCCGTCGAACACGGCCGGCGCCGCTCGGAAGTTCGTCCAGTCGATCGCTGCCGCCCAGCAGAACGCGCTGGGCGGGGCAGCCGACAAGATCACGATCAGCGGTATGTTCATCGAGGTCGTGGACGCGACATTGAGCAGTTACGCGCAGATGGACATGATGTCCGTCTCCCCCGATCCGCACCAACTGAAGACGGGCCCGGACGCCTAGGGCGCGTTTCATAGAGTCTGGTCAGAGCCACTCGCTGATGGCGGTGATGGTCAGGACGGTCTGGTAGCGACGCCGCGGTAGCGTTCGAGTCGGTTGATGCCGCATTCCACGGCGTGGCGCTGCTTGTAGACCTCGGGATCGAACTCGTGCGGCCGGCCGCCCTTGGAGCCGAGTCTGCGCCGGTCTGCCCTGACTCGTCCCGGCGGGCTCCCGCGGCGTGCTGATGAGCGCGGCTGGTCATGGAGTCGACGCTGACATCCCAGGTGATCCGCCCGGCCGCGTCCGCGACCGTTTGCCGGGCGGCCAGGATCGGGTGCCAGGTGCCGTTGCGCTGCCAGCGGCGCCGCCCATTGCGCGTCGGTCAGGTCGTGTCGCCTCGTCACCGCTGGGGTGGCCACGAGGTCTCCGGTGCATGGTGCTTCTTGGTCGTTGTACCAAGTACCGGAGACCTCGCCGCATATCGATGACCGCCACGTCGTCGCCCTAGCTGTAGCGACCAGGATCGTTGTCGACGACGGTGGGCCATGAAAACCTTCTCACTGATCAAGCCGCCACGCCCCTTCAACAGCCCTCATGTCTGCCTCCGGGCCGTCCGGGTTCGGCTATGCCTTGACGCAGTTGATCCGCACCGCGCCCCCGGCGAGGTGCGGATACGTCACGTCGTAGCCGGTGGTGCTGCCGCGGTTGGTCAGTTTGACGCCGATGGCGCCGTTGCGGACGGGGTAGGTGCCGAGACCCACCCAGCGGTTGCGGTTCGCGTTCTGATTGACGACCCGCTCACCGCTCGGGCTGGTGTAGGTGGGTGCCCACGCCGAGTTTCCCTGGACGACAGCGAAGTGGGCGCTCTTGGCGGCCACGTCGCGTGCGCTCGCGCTGTTCGGGACGTAAAGCGCCAGGGAGCAGTACTGCGGCACGCTTCCGACGGAGAAACTCCACATGATGTGCTGTCCGGAGGTGTCCGATTGGCTACCGGACATCGGCATGTCGGTGAATCGGCCGTCGCAGCCGTCGCCCGCATGGCTTCCGTGGCTGAGGGTCCACCACCCGGCGTCGCCGTTCTCGTAGAACCCCGTCTCGACATACGACGCCCCGTTGATCGTGCACCCCAGTCCCGCGACATTGGTGTAGGTGACCACTTTGGGACTCGGCTTGGTGGTCGCGCCCGCTTGGCGGCTGGGCTTCGCCGAAGCCGCAGTGACGCCGGACCTGTTGCTCGGGCGGGGCGCGGCGACGTCAGCCGCTCCGCCCGAGGGAGGGGCGGGCCCGCGGCTCGGACGGTCCGCGGCCGGCTTGCTCGTCGCGGCTCGCGGGGACGGCGATCGGCGCGGTGAGGTTGAGACGGAGGGCCGCCCGGGGCTGGCGCTGGCGCCGGCGAGCGCGGCCGGACCGGACGGCTTCGCTCCGTTGCCCCGCAGCAGCACGCTCAGGCCGAGCACGGTGCCGGCCGACAGAACGATGACGAGTGCGCCGACCGCCAGTTTCCCCACCACGGACGATTGCAGGCCGCGGAACATGCCCCGTACGAATGCGCCGACGAAGCCGCCGCGGGCACCCTTCTGGGGAGGGGTGTCGAGAGTTGACATGTCAGATGCTGGTCCCTTCTACCCGACGCGCGACGGGCTCTCCTATCTATGCGGTAGCGGACGCGTCTGAGAAGGTTCCTGATCGGGGACATGGGTTCCGGCCGCGACATGGAATGACTCACATCCACTGAACATCTCCGGCCATCCGGCGTTATCCATGCGTAGGCCGCATGAGCGGACCGGGCAACACCTGGAGTGAAGCGTGACTCGACCTGCGCAACATCACTGCGGAAAGAGACCGCGGAGTTGCTCCACCGCGTCGGCCATCGGCCTGGCGCGGGCGGTGAGGAACTGTTCCGACTGTTGCTCGGCCTGCCGGATCGCCGCCAGTACCTGGTTGGCGACGTAGACGTTGTCATGAGCCATCGCGCCGGGGTCGATGGTCAGTGCCGAAAGCTTGCCGGCTCTCATCACCACGCGGGCACTGCCGTCCGGCGAGACGGCGGTGACTTCGGCCTGGTCGTAGTCCGCTCGAATGCGTTGCGTGTCGGCGGTCAACTCGCGCATGCGGTCGGCGAGCTGCCGGTAGTCGTACGAAGAAGTCACGTTGTCATTTATGCGAGATGGCCGTCGCCTACCACCAGTCCCATTTCGGAGACCTGGGACGCCCACTGCCATTCCCGTTCCTGCCCGCTTGCCGCTCGCGTTCGTCAGCGAGCGCCGATCACGGAGTCACGCTCGAGTATGTCGGCTGTTGCCCCTGAACTGATCCCTGTCATCGACGTCACCCTCGTAGCCTCCAGTCCGCTGATCATGGGCGGTTTGATAAATGCTCTCGGTACGGAGAGGCAGGTCCGGATCCGGCACCGGGCCACTTCGATGTCCTGGTTGCCTGCGACCGCCTCCACCACTGTGGTCGTGGCCGACCTTTACGGCGTGGCGACCGACGACAAGCAGTTCTACTCACGGGCGCCGGAGGGTGCACCTATTGTCGCCCTGTGTGTGCCGCAGAACCCGCCCGACCTGCTGAGCGCGCTCCAGGGAGGTGTGCGCGCATTGATCAGCCGGGAGTCGGACACCCCCGAGTTGATGCTCGCCATTCGCATCGCCCGGCGGGGCGGACTGTACGTCACTCCGGAACTGCACGACCCACTGGTCGACACGACGCGCAACTCCGACCGCGGCCCGCATGAGCTGACTCCCCGAGAGGCCGAGGCACTCCGGTATCTGGCCGAGGGGTTCACCCACGGCCAGATCGGCCGAAGAATGGGACTGGCCGAGACCACCGTCAATACTTACGTCAAGCGAATCCGGCACAAGCTCAATGCCGGCAACAAGGCCGAGTTGACCCGGCGAGCCATGGAGCTGGGCTATCTACAACCTTGACCGTGGGAAATGGCGGATCACCACGCCACCACGCCCTGGCGGGAGGGCTGCAGGGTGCCGATCTCGAGCGACTTCATGGTGATGCCGCTCGACTCCGGGGCCGGGAATCCGTCCAGCTCCGCCGCCGGCCCGTCGGTTTCGGCCTGCAGACTCAGGCGGAGTGTGTTGCCGGCGCCGCAGTATGGATCGCCTTTGTCACACGGCCGCCACCGCAGGCCCTCGAACGCCGCCCCGCCGGGTCGCAGGGTCACTGGCATCGCGGGGCCGGGCTGATCGACGGTGCGGGCCGGAACCTTGACCACCTCGCCGGCCGCGTTGACCAGCGAGACGCCGGCATGACCGTCGACCTGGCAGGGGCCGGTCGACTTGTTCGTCAGGCTGACCAGGCCCCACGCCCAGCCGTCGGCGCGGTCCGGCTGATAGGTCACGACGGTCGCGACGTCGTCGTCACGGCACGCCCGCAGGGCGTCCGCCGTCGTGGTCCGCGGGGCCGGCCTACTGGTCGCCGGGGCCGGTTCACCGCTCGCCGGTGACGCGCCGCCGGTCGCGGGCGGGATCGGAGTCGAGGGCTGCTGTCCGGTCGAACACGCGGGCAGGGCCAGCACGACGGCCGAGGCAACGGCGGCAAGGATCAGGTGGTTCGCTCTTCCGGCCATGACCCCCCTCCTCACTCGGATGTGCGCGGAACAGAGGAACAGGGCATGGTCAGCAGCAGGCGGTAGAACCGGGTGATCTGCGCGTCGCTGCCATTGTCGTCGGTGGCGAGCAGCAGGCGGATCCGGCCGTCGGTGTCGCGGCCGGTGACCGTCATCGCCTCGATGTTTCCCAGCAGCGGATTCTTCTGGGGCTGTTTGGCGACAGCCCCGGAAGACGGCAGATCGACCATGTCGACCAGCAGTTGCTTGTCCAGGACGGGCGTGCCCGCGTACAGGCGCTTGAGTCCGCCGACGTCGACACCCTGTCGCAAGTCGGTGAGGTAGAGGTGCACCCGGTTGCCGGTATCGTCGAAGCCTCGTTCCAGCACGAGCAGCCGGCCGTCACCGGTGGCGGCGATGTCGGCGACCAGCAGGCCCGGCTCGACGCGGTAGGCGTACTGGGCCGACGGCTGGAATCCGTCGCTCTTCTCCCAGGTCTGCAAGCGCACCACGTCGTCGGCATCGCCTAGCAGCGGGCCCTCCATCGAGGCGACCACGGTTCGCTCGCCGGTCATGGTCATGCCCTCGAAGGCCTCGTTCAGCCGGGCGTTGCCCAGCGGGGCGACGCGGAACTGCCCGGGCATCGGGAGTACGCCGAGCAGTTCGCCGGCCCGGTTGTAGCGGAAGATCTCCGGGCGCTCGGTCGCGATCAGGATCTCGTCGCCGTCGAAGGCGATGGCCTCGCCGTCCAGGGGGTGGCGCAGCTCGTCCCGCAGCTTGATCACCTTGACCGGATCGAGCGAGTCGGGGTCGAGGAAGTAGAGCAGGGAGCGATCGGAAAGGGCGGCGATGCGCCCATCGCGGTCCAGGCTCAGACCCGAGAAGTTACCGACGAATTGCTCCTCGAATGTCACCTTGTCGAGGTGGTCGGTGAAGCTTTCCAGCGTGACGTAGTTCTTTTCCATACTCGTCACGACGGACATCGAAATTCACCGTTCGCCGGCGGACGGATTTCTCATGGCGATGAACTCGGCGGCGATTCGCCCGTTCTGGCAACGGAGACCGGTCCGGCGAACGGGCGGGTCATAACGGAAGGCATGCATGGTGTTGTTCAAACGCGTCCTCGCCGGTGTCGTCGGCGTCGTGGCCGCGGCCGCCGTCATGGCGCCCGCGGCCGCGCACACCGCCGCTCCGGCCTATGTCGCCCTCGGCGACTCGGTGGCGGCCGGGGTCGGCGCCCCGCCCTATCTCGACCCCGACTGCGCCCGCAGCGCCAACGGCTATCCCGCGCTGCTGGCCTCGGTCCTGCCGCACAAGCCGGCGTTCCGCTCGGCGGCGTGCGCCGGCGCGACCACCGCGGACGTCGTCTCGAGCCAGCTGGGCAGCCTCGGCCGGCAGACCCGTCTGGTGACGGTGACCATCGGCGGCAACGACCTGGACTGGGACGTCCGGGTGGTTACCTGCCTGCAGGGTACCGACGCCGACTGCAGCGCGGCGGTGGATCAGGCGAAGGCCTTCGCCACCGGCCCGCTGCGAGCCCGGCTGGACGGGGTCTACCGCGCCGTCCAGAAGCGTGCGCCGCGAGCCGAGATCGTGGCGACCGGATACGCGCGCTTCTTCGAGACCACGCCGGGCTGCGCGGCCGTACCGCCGGCCGGTCTGGTCAAGCGCAAGGCACTGAACGAGGCGGTCGATGTGCTCAACGGCGTCATCGCCCGTCAGGCGCATCGGGCCGGGGTGCGGTTCACCGACGTCCAGCCGCGGTTCACCGGGCACGGGCTGTGCGGAGCCGACCCGTGGATCGTGCCGCCGACCGAGGCCGGGGCGTTCCACCCCACCGCCGCCGGTTACCGCTCCGGCTATCTGCCGGCCCTGCGCCAGACCGTCGACTGCCGACGCTGAGGTGAGAAGCCGGACGCCGGCCCGCGCATGCCGTACGGTTCCCGTTCCCGTCGCCCGCGCCGTGCACCGACCGGCGTACGGCGTTGACCAGGCAAGCGTGGACGGCGACGGCTACAGCGTGTCGACGCGCAACCAGGTCCGCGCCGGCTTCGTCCCCCAATACGTACGCCGTAGCTGATTCTGGACCGCCGGGCCGGCTCCCGTGGAGGGCCGGCCGGCCCGGTGACGTACGGGTCAGCCCTCGCCGCGGGCGTTGCGCGCGGCGGTGGCGATGACCTCGGAAACGACGGCAGCCTGAGTCATGAACAAGGCGTGACTGCCCGGCACATTCGTGACCTCGGCACCGATCCGCTTGGCCATATGCTGCAACATAGCCTGGTCGAACGCCTTGTCCTCACTCGCGATGACGGCCCAACTCGGCTTCCCCCGCCACGCCACGTTCTCCACCACCGCCGAGAACACCGCCATATTGATCGGAACCTGCGAATCCCGCAGAAACGCCGCATCCGCATCACTGGCGTCCGCGGCGAAACCCGCCTTGAACTTGTCCGCATTGATGAAACCGAAACCGTCCTCACCAACATCAATCACGAACTCCGGCGTAGGCCCGAACCCCTCATACTGCTCGGCCGTCGTCTCCCCCGCATCCGGCGCCAGCGCCGACACATACACCAGCCCAGCCACCTTCGGATGCACACCAGCCTCGGTGATGACCGTGCCACCCCACGAGTGACCAACCAAAATCACCGGCCCGTCCTGCCGATCGAGCACCCGAGTGGTCGCCGCCACATCATCCGCCAACGAGGTCAACGGATTCTGCACGATCGAAACCCGGAAACCCTCAGCGGTCAGCCGGTCGTACACACCCCGCCAGCCCGAACCGTCCGCGAACGCCCCGTGCACCAACACCACATTTTTGATGTCCATGAGAATGCTCTCTCCCTTGCCCTTCGGTCATCTGTCGCCAACCATGCTGCGACTTGGAGCTCGTGCGCCGAATCAGTCATTCGCCTGCCGCTCGGCGGGTTCGCGGCGGCCGTCTCTCGCGTGAAACCGCCGCCCGGCGACCGTTTCCGGGCACGGTCCGCTCGCCGGCGCCGGTCCCGCCGGCACGCCGGTTAGGTCATTCGACAGATAGCCATCGGACGGCATGACGACGGTCACCGCGGTGAGATTCGACCCGGTTCGCACGTTTGCCCGTTCGGTACCCGAAGTGCTCCCTCCTACCGAGGACGTGTCGATCGTGAGCTCCGCCCCACAGGCCCCGCATCAGCGGTGGTCCAGCATCGTCACCCGGCTACGTCAGCTCAACGTCGAAGCGTTCATATCCACGCTCCTCGACGACGGTCCGTCCACGGCCGCCGAGCTCGCCCGCGCCGCCAACGTCTCGGTGGTCACCGCCAACCGGATCCTGCAGCAGCTCACGGCGGACGAGGTGATCGTCGAGGTCGAGGCCCGGATCGGCGGCCCCGGTCCACGAGCCAGGGTGTTCGCGCTGCGGCGGGAAGCGCTGGCCGTCGCGGCGGTGGTCCATCAGCCCGGCACGCTCACAGTCGTCCGGGCCGGAGCGCATGCCAACGAGGCACCCGTCACCCTGGCGCAGGACGGCCCGCCGACGCCGGAGCACCTGGCCGAGGCATTGAGCGAGGTGGGCGCTCGCCCTGGTGAACTCGCCTATCTGGTGGCCGGGACGGTCCGGGACGGCGACCGGACGCCGGCCGCGCGGGCCTCGTGTCTCCAGACCGAGCTCTCCAGCCGGCTCGGCTGCCCGGTCGCGGTGCGATCCAGTGTCGACCTGGCCGCGGTCGCCGAAGCCCGCCTCGGCCTTGCCCGCGGCGTCGAGGATTTCCTGCTGGTCGCCGACGACGGCATGGCCCTGGTGGTCGGCGGTGAACCACGGCCGGGCGCGCACGGCGCCGCCGGGTCGCTGCTGACCCACGGCGAACGCGTTCTCGACGGAACCCATGCGCGGGACGCGGTCTCGGCGATCGTGGCGACGTGCCTGGTCACCGATCCCGAACTGGTGGTGCTCAGCGCGCGCCGCCCACCGGCCGGCAAGCTTCGGGCGGCACTCGCGCACGCCGTGCCGACGCCTCCCAAAGTGGTGAAGAGCCGATGGGGCCGGGTCGCCGCCGCTCTCGGCGCCGTCGAGGTGGCCCGCGAACTCGCTCTCACCGCTCTGCTCGAGTCAGCTTCCCGTGCCCGCGACTGAGCCCCGGACAGCCGAACGGCCCCGGCGGTTCGCCGGGGCCGTTCTGGTCTTCCGGATCAGGGCAGACGTGCCTGCAAGGTGACCACGCGGGTCACCTGATTGGCGCTGAAATTGTCGTCGCTGATCAGGTAGACGCGGTGACCGCGACCGGCGGAGCGCTCGACGGCCATGCCCTCGAGGTTGTCCAGCAGCGGGTTGATCTGGGGCTGCGGGTTGGTCGCGCCGAGGGTCGGACCGGTGACCAGGTCGGTCACCAGCTTCTTGCCGGCCAGGCGGTGCGCCGGCACGGTGGACAGGTTCGCCACCTTGCTCACGTCCGGGGCCTTGTCGCTGATCGCGTACAGCTTGGCGCCGTTGCCGACCCCGGCGGTGAAGGTCGCCTCGAGAACCACGAGCCGGCCGTCGTCGTAGGCGGCCACCTCGGCGATCCGGTAACCCGGGTCGGCCTCGTACCCGATCTGGCGGGCGAGCCGGTAGCCGCCGCGGCCGTCGGCCTCGTAGACGAGCACACGGCGGCGCAGCGCCTCCCCGGTGGCCGGGGCGTCGCCGGAGAGGGCGCCCTCCATCGCCGCGTAGACACGCTTGCCGTCACGCGAGATGGCGAGACCTTCCAGGGTGGCGTTGACCGGCGCCTCACCCCCCGGGGTGACCGCGAAACGGGCCGGCACCGTCAGCTCGCCGCGCTGCACGCCGTCCCGGCCGAAGACGCGGATCGACGGCTCGGCTTCAGAGGTCACCAGGAAGTTGCCGTTGGGCGCGACGGCGATGCCCTCACCGTCGAAGTTGGTGCCGTCGTAGGCCGTACCGTCGGCCCGCTTCAGAGCCGTCGTGGCGGTGACCCGGGGCGCGCCGGGGTCGCGAAGGAAGACCAGACTGGCCGGCTGCGTGCCGGACCGGTCCACGACCGAGACGTAGCCGCGGCTCACCTTGTCGTAGGTGATGCCGGACAGCCCGCCGATGGCGACGCCACCGAAGGTCGTCTTGTTCAGGCTGTCGCTGTAGGAGACCGCCTTGGCACTGGGCGCGCACCGGTCTCCGGCCGACGCCGGCGCTGCCTCGGCACCGGGGACAGCGAGCAGCGGCGCCAGCACGCCGGCCGCCACGGCCGGCGCCAGCAGACGCCTTCGTGCGGGAAACGCAAACCTCATCAACGCTCCTACCGATTGGGGAAATGGCCGGCCTGCGCCGAGCGAGGGGCAGTCCGGCCACGTCACGAACTGAGGGGACGACGGCCCTCAATGTGGAGGCATCAGAAGGCCGTCGTCCACTCTGTCCGACGCGGCGCGGGGCGATCCGTTCAACCGGAGACGCCCGAATCTTCGCGTCTGACACCGGTTGACGCTGTTACGCATCGGGCCGCCGGAAATTCAGTACATCGGCCGACGTCTTCTGTCGGATTTGTCATCGCCGCTGTAGTTGCCGCCACATAGGCCTCGGGAAAAGCTGTGGGTGGCGCGCCTGACCGCATCGATCCAGGAGGTTCAAGCATGGGCAAGAGGATTCGTACCGTCGCAGGCCTGACTGCGGCCGGCGTAGCGGCGCTGGTAGGTCTGCAGGTCCAGCCGGCGCAGGCCGCCGTCGACGTTCCGGCGTCGGGGTTGAGCATCTTCGAGGGCACCTTCGCCAGGGTCCTGCTCTACGTCCCCCAGCCCGACGGCAGCTGCGTGCCGATGCCGGCGACCGCCGGTTCGCTGACCGGGGAGCGCATCGTCTCACAGGTCAGCGCGTTCACCGGCCCCAACTGCACCGGACTCCAGCAGAACCTCGGCACCTTCCGCACGTTCACGCCCGGGAAGTACCAGTCCTTCCGGGCCTACACGTTCTGATCGGCGCCTGCCCTCCGCCGCCGCCTTACGCGTCCCCGCGCGAGGCGGCGGCCACCCCCTCGTAGAGCCGGACGTATCGGCTAAGCAGCTCGCCGGCATCCGGCCGGCCGGCCAGGGCCAGGGTGTTGTGGCCGATTCCCAGCGCCTCGGGCAATGCCAGGGCGTGCAGCGGGATCCCGGCCGCCTCGGCCATCCGGCGCGGGATGGAGGTGGCCGCGCCGGTGTCGACGACATCGTCGAGCGAGCTGATGGCCATCGCGATCGAGCGTAGGCCGGACGGCCGGGGCGGGGTCCGCAGGGTCTGCGCGATCGACAGGTACCGGCCCACCGCGGCCAGCGAATACCCGCGGGAGGTGCGGCGGTCCGGCAACAGGCCTCGCGCGTAGCCGAAACTGAGCAGGCGGACGGCCGGGCCGGGCAGCTTGGGCGAGGCCGGCCCGAAGAACGGCGAGAGCAACAGCAGGCGGCGTACGACGTCGTCGCGATGCTGAGCGAGCCAGGCGGCCAGGATCCCGCCGGCCGAGATGCCGACGACACCGATTTCGTCACCCAGGCCGGCCGCGATGTCGAGACCCTTGGAGGCGTACGAGATGAGGCCCCGCACGCTGCCGCGATGAGACGCCTGGGGATCGTTGGTGCCATGATTTGGCATCCGCGGGATCCAGACGTTGTACCCGCGTGCGTGGAAGTCGCGGGCCAGAGCATCCATCTGCTGCGGCCCGTGGGTGTACCCGTGCAGGAGCAGCACCGCCCGCGCCGTGCGGTCTCCGTGGCTGAGCAGGGCACTGCGCGACTCGGGTCGCACCGCCGCGTCGGCCGTATCGGCCGCGACGACCGCGCTCGCCGCCTGGACGGCCATCGCGAAGAATGAAATATCGTCGAGGGGTCTCATCGAAGACAACGACGACCACGCGGCGCCGTCGTTCAAGTCGCCTCGCTCACAGGGGTGACTGTGAGAAGGTTCTGGCCGGTTCGGCTGAACTTCGCGCGAAATGGCGGAGACCTGCCTGTTTGCCGCGTGACTACTGGTCGTTGGACGAGGGGGTGCCGTGGTTACCGTTTCGCGGTGTCGCCTCAACCGCACAGTCTGCTTTCCGGGCGCTACCGTCTGATCGATCCGATCGGTGAGGGTGGTATGGGCCGGGTCTGGCATGCCCGCGATGAGCTGCTGCACCGCGAGGTCGCGGTCAAGGAAATCACCCCCGAGGGCCTGACTCGCACCGAGCTGGGCGACCTGCGTGAGCGGGCGATCCGTGAGGCCCGGGCCATCGCCCAGATCAGCCATCCCGGGGTCGTCCGCATCTTCGACGTGGTCGACGACGAAGCCCCCTGGATCGTCATGGAGCTCGTCCGGTCCCGTTCCCTGCACCAGGTGATCGCCCAGGACGGCCCGCTGGCGCCGCGGGAGGCGGCCCGGATCGGCCTAGGCGTCCTGGCCGGCCTGCGCGCGGCGCACCAGCGGGGCATCCTGCACCGTGACGTCAAACCGGCCAACGTGCTGCTGGCCGACGACGGTCGTGTGCTGCTGACCGACTTCGGCCTGGCGATGATGTCGGGCGACTCGTCGATGACCCGTACCGGCGTGGTACTCGGCTCGCCGTCCTATCTGGCCCCCGAGCGTGCCCTGGACGAGCCGGCCGACGCCAAGGCCGACCTGTGGTCGCTCGGCGCGACGCTGTATGCCGCGATCGACGGCCGTCCGCCGTACCTGAAGTCGAGTCCGATGGCGACGCTCTCGGCGCTGATGACCCAGCCGCCACCCGTCTCCGAGCGGGCGGGTGCTCTTCAGCCCGTGCTCGCCGCCCTGTTGCGCCGGAACCCGGCCGAACGCGCGGACGCCGACGAAGCCGAACACCTGCTACGAAAGGCGTGGGAAGGCACGCCCGAGCAGACGACAATTGCCGCTACCCGGCCGCTCACACCCAGCCCGAGATCGCGGCGACGCTGGCTGATTCCGGTGGTGGCCGCGGCGATTCTGGCCGGCGGCGTGGCACTGGCCCAGCCGTTCAAGGACGCCACCCGGCCCGGAACCGCGGCCCCACCGGCACCCGGACTCTCCGCCGCCGCGCCGGTCACCGGGTCAAGCAGCGCCGCTGCTCGTCCGAGCGCCACGAAGACCGGTACCACCAGAACCGGCACCCCTTCCGCTGCCGCGGCCCCAGCGGCATCGGCGCCCTCGGCGCCGCCGGCGACCAGGACCGCGGTCGCGGTCGTCTCGCCGCCACCGCCCGTGGCCGCCGTCGGGGGCACGATTCGTAACCACGGCACCGGCACGTGCCTGCAGCTACCGGGTCCTGGGGGCGAGATCCAGCTCTGGCAGTGCGACGGCTCGGACCGCCAGCGCTTCCATTTCGCCGTCGACGGGACCCTCCGCGTACTGGGTCAGTGTGTCGAACTCGGATCGGCGGCGAGCGGCTCACGGATGCGGGCGGCCACCTGTTCCGGATCAACGCTTCAGCAATTCACCTTGAACGCCGCCCGCGACCTGGTGAGCCCGCCGGCCGACATGTGCGTGGACGTGCCCGACTGGAACGCCGGCAACGGGGTGGCGGCCCAGATCTGGAGCTGCGCCGGCACCGACAACCAGAAGTGGAACTGAGGATTTCCACGCCCGGGTGAACAAAACCGCCGGGCCGACGTCAGGAAGATCGACGGCGGCCTTCCGCGCCCCCGGAAGGCCGCCGTCATGCGGAACCCGCATCAGCGTCGACAAGGGAGTCTCAGTGAGTCTTTTCGTGCCCGGAGCCGACGTGGACGGCGGCGGTCTTCATGTGCCCGCCGGTCAGGGAGTGACCAAATGGTTCTCCGGCGACGTCTACACCGTACGGCTTCAGGCCGCCCAGACCGGCGGCTCGGTCGGTATCGTCGAGGCCAGCGTGCCCCCGGGCGGCGGACCGGTGCCGCACACCCACGCCGAGCAGGAGGAGACCTTCTACGTCCTCTCAGGCGAGCTGGAGTTCCTGGACGGTGAGCGCACCTTCACCGCGGTGACCGGCGACATCATCCACATTCCCCGGCTTCGGCGGCACCGGTTCACCAACGTCGGCCTGCACACGACGAGGCTGCTGTTCATCTACACGCCGGCCGGCGCCGAGGGACTCTTCCTCGAGGGCGGCGACGAGCCGCAGCCGGGCGTGCAGGTCGACAACTGGGGACCGGAACGCTTCGACGAGCGGATGCTGGGCCTGTTCCACAAGTACGGCGTGGAAGCCGTTTAGCTCCGTTCCGATGTTCCGGAAGCTTCGCACCGCCGCCGCGGTTGTCCTCGTGACTCTCGCGGCGGCGGCGTTGTATCTGTGGCCGCTCGACGACGACGCGCTGCGGCCACCGGCCGAACCAATGTCCACCGCCACCGTTCGCATCGCCGTCCAGGCCGCGCAGGAGCGGGCCGATCCCGGGATCAGGTCCGAGAGATTCGTCCACCCGCGACCGAGCGAGTAGGCCGTCCCGCTGCACGCGGCCGCGCTGGGCGACGTGCGCGAGCAAGCGATCCGCGAGGCGCGGGCCATCGCGCAGATCGGCCATCCGGCCTGCCGGTGCCCAGCTCGGGCCCCTCTGCCCTCGGACATCGACACCGTCACGCTCTCCTCCTAGCCACGACGAGGACGCCATGAATTTTCCCTACGTCATGCGCTGGTACGCCGGCGGCCCGGAACCGGTGGAGCGCCTCGTCTCGACCTCGATCGAACTCCGCCGGTCCTTCGAGATCGTCACTCTGGAGACGCTGTACGCCGAAGTCGTCTGCGAGGTCGACCTGGTGGCGCTCAACCCGAGGCCGGCCCAGCCGCCGCTGATCCGGTTCCTGGCCGGCCATCCGGCCGCCTCGCGCGTCATCATCCACGGCGGCGGCACCGCCCACTTCGTGCGGATGCCCAGCTGTGCCGAGGTCTCGGGCGAGGTGCTCGTCGTCCGGCGGGGCCACACGACGCCGGCCGATCCCAGGACCATGCGGGTCCCGGCCGACGCCCTCTACGAACTGATCGATTCCATCTGCACCCGCAACCGCCTCCCGGGCCGCGCCGAATTGGTCCACCTGCGCTCGGACTGAGCGGGTCGGCCGACGTAAAGAGCTGATAAAGAAGCCGCTGACGTCCACCCGACGGCCCGGCCGGAAGAATGATCAGCTCTGGCTGCCGTACGGCCCGACGCCGACGCCCACGAAATCTTGACCGGGATCGGCCCTCGAACGCGTCGTATCCATCAGCACAGTGAGGCAACTGACCGATGACCATCGCTTCGATCTCCGGCGGCCGGCCGCGAGCGGAATGGGCCGACGTCGCCAAGGGCGTCTGCATCGTGCTGGTGGTGCTCTGGCACGTGATCATGAAGCACTATCTGCCCATCGACTGGCATCTGTCGCTGCCACTTCCCGGCGCCTGGGGACTGTTCGGCGAACAACTGCTGCCCCTACGGATGCCGGTGTTCTTCACCATCTCCGGGATGTTCGCGGCGGCGGCCGTCCACCGGCCCTGGCGGGTGGTGCGGCGCAGCCGGATCGCCAAGTTCTTCTATTTGTACGCGGTGTGGTTCGCCGTGCACACGGCGGTGCTCAGCCTTGTGCCCCGCTTCGACACCCTCGCCGCCCACAGCCTGTCCGACGTGCTGGACCAGCTCACCATCACGCCGACGAACCTGTGGTACCTCAGCGCCCTAGCGGTCTACTTCACGGTGGCCAAGCTGACCCGGCGACTGCCGGTCACCCTGGTGCTCGACGCGGCGTTCGCGCTGTCCGCCGTCGCGTCGGCGGGCCTGCTCGCCGCGCCCGGCAATCGTGGCCAGCTCTATCAGAATCTGCTGTTCTTCCTGGCCGGGCTCCGGCTGCGGCCGTGGGTGGAGCAGCTGGCCGCACGGGCGACGCCACGGTTGTTGGTGTCCGGCGTGACCGGTTATGCCGTCGTCATGGTGGCCATCCACGTTCTCGGCGCCCGGACGTGGTTCGGCCTCTGGCCGGTCACCAGCGCCCTGGCGGTGACCGTCGGTGTGCTCGCCACCTCGCTGCTCACGCGCCGGCGCGGGCTGTCGTCGCGCTTGGCGGCCCTGGGCCGTCGCACCTTGCCGATCTACGTGATGCACATGCCCCTGCTCGCCCTGATCCACCTGATGCTGTGGCGACCCTTCTCCTCGCTGGGCGCGGGACCACAGCTCGTCCTGGCCGCGTTCCTGCCGGCCGTGCTGACCGCACTGCTGGTCTGGCTCTGCCTCCTGCTGCACCGTGCCCTGATGTCGGCCGGTGCGTCATGGCTTTTCGACCTGCCGTCCCGGTCGCGCCCGCGGCCGGCCACGCCCACGGACTGGTCCGCCGCTCCGACCCGCGAACTGCCGAGGTTCCCACGGTGACCGCCGCGGCCGCGCCGCCGAGCCGCGCCGGCGTGGCGGAGACGGCGCTGGGAGCAGCTCTCCTTCTCATTCTCGTCGCGTACGTGTGCACCTGGTTCCATCAGCAGATCGAATGGCGCACCGGAACCGCGGTCCCGGCCGCCTGGTGGCTCGGGGGAAAGGCCGCCGGAACGCTGGGGACACCGCTGTTCTTCGCCGCCGGCGGCTGGTATCTCGGCCGGCGCCGCCCGGCCGTCATGGGCTGGTACGTACTGTCGGCGCTGGCGTGCGCGGCGCTGCTGTGGCGCTTCGGCCCGGTGTACGGCCTCAGCCCCATCCGTGACCTGCCGGAGTTCGTGTCCGCGGCGCTGCTGCCGTCGCCCGGGCTGGCACCGGTCTACGCCCTGGGGGTGTTTCCGCTGATTGCCGCGGCCGGCCGCCGGCTGCCCACCTGGACCGTCCTCGGGATCATCGCCGGCGCCGTCGTTGCGGCCGACCTGCTCCCCGCTCCGGCGGTCGGCACCGTACTGACGTACCTGCTGTTCTTTCTGGCCGGTCAACGGCTCGGCACCGTACTCGGGTCCCTGTCCGCCCGTGCCTCCCTGTGCCGATTCCTGCTGTACGCAACGGGTCTCGCGGTGGTGGCCACGGCGGCCGGCACCGCCGGGGACTGGACCAGGCCTCTGGTCGAACTGGCCGCGCTGCCCGGCGCGGTGACCGGAGCCGCCCTGCTTGCTGAGAGACCGCTCGCCGAACGAGGGCTCAGCCATGTGACCCGCGGCGCAGCCGTTATCGCCGCGACCATGACGCCGGCCGTTGCCCTTGCCGGTGCGGTCCTGGTGAAACGGCTGTCGTCGCTCGGCGGGACGGCCCAGACGGTAGTCGCCGTCGTGGATCCGCTCGTGCTGACGGCCGGTGTCGTCACCGCGGGTCTGCTCGTGTCCCGGCTGCTGTCCCGGATGATGACACCGGCCCCGCTACGGGTGACGCAATGAGCGGCCGACGGCTTCGGCCCGCGGCGGCGGCGCTGGCGGCCCTGCTGCTGACCTCAGCCGCATGCACCGCCGGGACGGACCACGACGCGCGCGAAGTGACTCTCGCCTTCGGCGGGGACGTCCATTTCGAACCGGCGGTCGCCCGGCTGCTGACGAGCCCCGGCTCGGCCTTCGGCGCCGCCGGGGCCCCGCTGAGAGCCGCCGATCTGGCGCTGGTCAACCTGGAGACCCCGATCACCGGACGCGGCGAGCCACAAGCCAAGCGATATGTGTTCCGGGCGCCCACGAAGGGCGCCGAAGAACTGAGCGCGGCCGGGATCGACGCCGTCAGCCTGGCCAACAACCATTCCATGGACTTCGGCCGGACCGGTCTCGCCGACACGATCGCCGCCGTGGGCGCCGTCCGGGTCGGCGCCTTCGGGGCCGGGCGCGATGTCGATGAGGCCTTCCGTCCCTGGCGGGCCGAGGTGCGCGGAGTACGGATCGCCGTCTTCGGGTTCAGTCAGGTCGACGACCTGGCCGCCGACTGGGCCGCCGGCCCGGGCCGGGCCGGCATCGCCCTGGCCGCCGACACCGATCGGGCCGTCCGCGCCGTCGCCGCGGCCCGGGCGGACAGCGACCTCGTCATCGTGATGCCGCACGGGGGCACCGAGGGCGACCCGTGCCCGACGCGCCGGCAGCAGGAGTTCGCCCGCCGGATGATCGAAGCCGGCGCCGACATCATCGTCGGCGCCCACGCCCATGTGCTGCAGGGCGCCGGTCGTCTCGGCGGCGGCTACGTGGCTTACGGGCTGGGCAACCTGCTGTGGTACAGCCCCGGGCTCTTCCCGCCGTTCAGCGCCCGCGCCGGCGTCCTGACCCTGACCGTCCGCGACCGTACGGTGGTCCGCTCCGAGCTGACACCGACGGTCCGCTCCGGCTCCGGCCGGCCCGAGGTGCTCACCGGCTGGCGGGCCGCCATGGCAAGGCAGAACTTCACCGATCTCCGTGATTGCGCCGGGCTCGAAGCGGTGGATTACGCTGCGCGGCCATGAAGCTGAATCCGTTCCGCAAAGAGGCGAAATCGGAGGCCGAAGCCATCGCCGCATTCTGGCAGTGGTGGGCCGGCACGCGGGACGAGGTGGAGTCGGCGATCGACGCCGGTACGGTCGCCGAGCTGAGCCGGACGATCGAGCGCCGGGTGCGTGCCATCCATCGCGACCTGGAATGGAAGGTGGTGCCGGGCATGACCTCGGCGCACGTGCTGGTCGTGACGCCCAACTGGCCCGACACGATCCGCGCGGTAGCCGAACGCTGGCTGGCCGCCGCCCCGCCGGTCGACGGCACGTGGTCATACCGGTGTGAAGGCGTGATCGCCGACCACGCGGCCTTCGCCTCGACAAGGGAGTTCCAGGGGCAGATGGTGGACCTGTCGCCGGTTCGCTTCGGTGTCACCGTCAAGGAAGACGCCCGCCGGAGCGACGTGGTCTGCTACCACCCGGCTTTCGCGATCCTTCCGGACGACGTTCAGGAAAACCTCGCCTACCACGCGGTCGAGCTGGCCCTGGGTGAGGATGACACGGACATCTGGATCGACGAGATCACGTGGAGCGCGGTCGAGCCGGCCGAAGCCCTCACGCCGGCCGAGCTCTGGCGGACCGTTCAGACCGTGGCCGGCAGCTACGACCATTGGCAGCACAGCCGTACGGAGTGGAATGGGCAGCCCGTTCTCGTCACCGTCGCGTCGCCGTTGGTCCGGGCCCGCTGGCCCCGGTTCGACCTGTACGTACCGGTCCTGCTGCCTTATCGGAACCACGACGAGGACGGGCTGCCGGCCGACGGGTCGCTGGAAGCGCTGCGCCGGTTCGAAGGCGAGCTGAGCGCTGCTCTCGGGGCCGACGGCGCGCTGGTGGCGCACACCACCGTCGATCGCGTACGGACGCTCCACTTCTACGTCGAGTCACAGTCCGGGGCCGCGGCCGAGCTCGAGTCGCGCCTGCCGCGGTGGGACGAGAGCAGTGCGGCGATCGCCGAGGTGCTGCTCGACCCGGCGTTCGACCGGGTCGAGCACCTCAGATAGCGACGCCTGCCGGCGGTGCCGGCCCGCATCCGATGCGTGATTCACCACACCGATGACCGACCGGCCCGGCCGTACGTCGAGACGGTTATGACGGTCAGATCCACCGGCACGGGAATTGTCGACACGATCGTGGTCGGCGGCGGGGCCGGTGGATTGGCCGCCGCCTGGCATCTGCGGGAACGCGATCGCCGGTTCGTGGTGCTCGACGGCGGTTCTCCCGGCGACTCCTGGCGCCGGCGGTACGACAGCCTTCGCCTCTTCACCCCGGCCCGCTTCTGCGCGCTGCCGGGACTTCCCTTCCCCGAGCCGGCCGACGTGCATCCCGGCAAGGAGGAGATGGCGGACTATCTGGCCCGATACGTTCAGCACCACGACCTGCCGGTGCGCTCGGGCGTCACCGTCACCCATCACCGGCGCACCAGTGGCCGCCATCACCTCGTCACCACCGGCGGCGAGTACGAGGCGCGTCGCCTGATCGTGGCCACCGGCGCCCTCCAGCGGCCCCGGACACCCGCCTTGGCGGCGTCTCTGGACGCGAGTGTCCGCCAGATCCATTCATCGGCCTATCGACGCCCGAGCGACGTCCCGCCCGGTCCGGTGCTCGTCGTCGGCGCCGGGCCCGCGGGCGCGGACATAGCGCTCGACCTGATTGCCGGCCACGACGTCTGGCTGGCCGGGCCCAGTACGGGGCACGTACCCGTACGCGTCGTCCGGAGCCGGCTGGTCCGCAGCCTCCTCTACCCACGCCAGGTTCCGCCAGGGCCGCTCGGCCGGCTGCTTCGCACGCGTCTGGTCGATCACGGTGGTCCGCTGATCTGGCAGAGCGAGGCGACTCTGCGCGATGCCGGCATCCGCCGCGTGCCCCGCGTGACGGCCATCCGCGAGGGCTTTCCCCAATTGGCTGACGGCCGCGTGCTGCGTCCCTCCACCGTCATCTGGTGCACTGGCCTGCGCCCCGATCACCAATGGCTGGACCCGCGGGCGCTCGGCCCGGACGGCCATCCCCGGCACCGCCGGGGTATCTCGGCGACCATCGCCGGTCTGGCCTTCGTCGGGCTGCCGCTGCAGCACACGTTCGGCTCGGGCTTCCTGTCCGGCATGGACGGCGACGCCGCGTACGTCATCGAGCACCTGCCCTGAACCACGCCGCCTGGACGCGGGTTCATCAAGGGGAGTCCGGGCGGCTTTCCTCCAGGGCGGCCGTCGCCTCGCGGAGCAGGCGGCGAGCCGTCCGGCGGCCTCCGGCGCCCTTGGCCATGGCCGGGGGCGGCACGACCACGACGGGGCAGGCGGCGTGGCGCACGCACGCCCGCACCGTTCTCCCGCCCGGCCAGCGACGTCCGGTCCCGACCACCAGCAGGTCGCGGGGTGAGGTGACGCTTTCCCTGAGTACGACGCCGGGCACGCCCTCGCCCGTACGCCGGACGACGGTCAGGCCCGCCGGCATGGCCGGGGCTGCTTCCTCGAAGGCCTCGGCGATGATCTGCCGGGACGGGTCGGGCAAGGTGCCTTCGTACTGCCAGAAGGAGGGCTCGTAATCCCCGGAGGACCAGGCCCAGGTGCTCTGGCCGTCCCAGGCCCGCACCGCGATCAGCGGCGCCTCCCGGCGGCGGGCCTCCGTCACCGCGAACCGCAGTGCTTCGAGCCCGGCCAGCGACAGAGAGACGCCCACGATGACCTTGCCCTGCTCACCCGGACGCGGTTCGGCGGGGTTCGAGCCGTCGCCCGGGAGGAACCGGTGGTATCGGGGAGGCGGGCCGTCGTCGCTTCTCACGTGGTTTCCCTCCGCGGACACCGCCGGTCAGTCGGTCAGGCGTACGGGCAGGCGCAGCGGGCCGCGCATCATCCCGTTCGGGATCCACGGCACCTCGGCGAGCGGGATCCCCGGGCGCAGCCGCGGAAAGCGCCGCAGCAGGGCGCCGATGGCGATGCTCGCCTCGGTCCGGGCCAGTGGCGCGCCGACGCAGTGGTGGATGCCGTGCCCGAAGGCGAGGTGCCGCGCGTTCGCCCGGGTCACATCGAGCTTCGCCGGGTCGGCCACGCCGTCCTGCGGGGCGTCGCGGCTGGCCGCGCCCAGATAGACGACGACCAGGTCACCGCGCCGGATTCGTACCCCACCGAGCTCGAGATCCTCGGCCGCGAAGCGGAACGTGGACTGCTCGACCGACGAGTCGAGGCGCAGGAACTCCTCGACCGCCCCGGTGATGAGGTCGGGCCGGGAGCGCAGCAGCAACGCCTGTTCCGGCTGACGGAACAGCGCCACCATGGCGTTGCCGAGCAGATTGACGGTCGTGTCGTGGCCGGCCACCACGAGCAGGCCGGCCATCGCGATCAGCTCGACGTGCGAGAGCCGGCCGTCTTCCTTGGTCTGCTGAGCGATCAGGTCGGACAGCAGGTCGTCGGACGGCTCGGCGCGCTTGCGGTCGACGAGCTCGGTCAGATAGCGGTTGAAGCGCAGGCCGTTCTCCCGCTGCTCCGGCGAGGGGATGCCGACCAGTGCCCGCGACCAGTCCCGGAAGTCGGCCCGCTCGCCGGCCGGCACGCCGAGCAGCTCACAGATGACGGTCATCGGCAGGGGCGCGCAGTAGGCCTCCACCAGATCCACCTCGTCGTGAGCCGCCATCGCGTCGAGGAGCTCGCCGGCGATCGCCCGCACGCGGCCGGCTAGCAGCTCGGTGCGGCGAGCGCTGAACACCGGCGCCACCAGCCGGCGCAGCCGCGTGTGGTTCGGCGGGTCGGAGAAGAGCATGGAACCCCCGAAACCCTCACCCACCCGATGCGAGGTGATACCGGCCGCTTCCAGCGCCGCGATCGCGGGCTCGGGGTTCTTCAGCAGCTGGGGGTGGGTGAGGGCGGCGCGGGACTCGGCGTACGACAGCACGGCCCAGGCGTCGAGGCCGCTACCCAGCCGCACCCGTCGGACCGGCCCACCGGCCCGCAGTTCGGCCAGCGCGGCCGGCGCGTCGGCCTTGAACTCCGCGGTGATGGTGGCGACCGGCCGGCGCGACTCGTCCTCGGCCGCCGTGGTGTCCTGCATGCTGTCGTCGTCCCTTCCCGCATCTACGTTCCATACGGCAGAACGTGGGAACCACCGACGAGTTCATCGCGGCCCCCGCGACCTTCGTCAGGTCACCGGCGGCAGTGCCGGGCCGGTGGTGCCGAGCTGCTCGGTCGCGATGATCGGCGGCACCGGCCAGGTCACCCCGGGCGGCGGGAACTTCTGCCCGGTCCGGGCCAGGAACTCCGCGGGCGGTTCGTAGAGCGGCGGCTGCTGCCCATCAGGGATCATGCTGACCCAGTCGACACCGCTCGTACGCTCCTGGAACTCCTTTTTCATGCGGGCGAGCAGGGCTGGTTGCTCGATCAGGTCGACCGCCGCCGCGGACAGGTAACGGGCGGCCGACAGCATCGCCTGGTGCCCGATGTTGGTCGCCGCGGTGGCGGTGAACGCCCAGTTGTGGTTGGTCAGCCCGGGCGGGAAGGCGGCCGCGAGCAGCACCGCCGTCGGGGCCTTCCAGCTGATGTCGGCCGTGTCGGTGGACAGACCGCCGGTGTAGGACGCCGCGGGCGGGGTCAGCGGGGCCACGGACATCGGCATGCCGGTCTCCGGTTTGCCGAGCGCCCTCTGCAGGCTCTTGGCCAGTGCCTGGTCGGCCGCGGTGAAGGCCGGCGGCCCGAGCGTGAGCATGTTCTCGTTGAGCAGTTCCGAACCGGTCTTGCTGGCTAGCAGGTTCCACGTGCCCGAGTGGAACCGGTGCACGAGCCGGGTCTGGCTGGCCCGGGCGGCGGCTTCGGCGCAGTCGACGATCTTCTGGTGCAGCACCCGGGCCCGTTCGGGGCTGCCCTCGCGGACGAAGAACCAGATCGAACACATGTCCGGGGTGACGTTGGGCGCGCCGCCGCCGTTGATGATCGCGTAGTGGAACCGCCCGGACGGCGCGACGTTCTTCTCCCGCAGGTACTCGGTCATGGTGGCCATCAGCAACGCACCGTCGAGCCCGCTCTTGTTGCCCAACGGGGAACCGCCGTGCCCCGAGGCGCCCAGGAAGGTGAAGGTGGACGAGATCAGGGCGCTGGTGGTGTTCCAGAACGGCACGGTCGCGTTGAACGGGTGCCAGTCGAGGAAGGCGTCCAGGCCGTCGTAGACGCCGGCCTTCACCGCGTACGCCTTGCCGACCAGGTGCTCCTCGCCGGTCGAGCCGAACAGCTTGACCGTCGCCTCGAGGCCGTTGGCCCGGACCGCCTGAGCGGTGGCGATCGCCGCGGCGGTGCCACCCACGCCGAGCAGATTGTGCCCGTCGCCGTGCCCCGGACCATAGGCCGGCCCGTAGGCGTCGTAGTTGTAGACCATCGGGTCGTGGGTGGCCACTCCCGCTTTCTGCGACAGACCGGGCAGCGCGTCGTACTCGGCGTTGAAGCCCAGTACCGGTCCACCGGAGCCGTACGTGGCCACGAAGGCCGCCGGGAAGCCCGCCGAGCCCCAATCGATGGTGAAGCCGTTCGCCCGCAACAGGTCGGCATGGGCCCGCGACGACTTCCACTCGCGCAGGGACAGCTCGGCATGCTTCCAGATCGTGTCGCTGAGCCCGATCAGCTTGGCCCGGTTGGCCTCGATCCAGGAGAGCGCGGTGTCCTTGGCGGCGGTCCGGCGGGCCAGCCCCATCGGCGGGCGGTAGGTGGCCGGGTCGACGCCGTGCGCCTCGTCGTAGCCGAGCGTCGCGGCCAGAACCGGATCGGCGGCCAGCACTGCCGCGGTGGTCGCGCCCGCGCCCAGGCCGAACATCTTCAGGAGACGACGCCGGCCCTCATCGAAGCGCCGATCTGTTTCATATCGCGAGTTGTCCACACCAGACAGACGAGCCGGCGTGCGGTGGGTTCACCACGATCCGGCCGGCCGCCGCCGCGGTGAACTTTCCTCAGCGAGTGACGTCCTTAGCGGCAGGACCCCCGGGCGACGATCGACTGGTTCCGCCCGGGGAGGCACGGGAAAAGCCGGCGTGCGGAAAGTTCACCGTGAAAGGTGTGGATGTGCGGAAGAAATTAGGATTCTTGGCGGCGCTAGCCGTCCTGGGCGTGGCGGCCGTCGCTCCGCCGGCGTCGGCGAGAAGCGCGAGCGCCGACGGCTGGACGGGGACGTTCGCGACCGCGCCGTGGAGCACCAAGGGGCAGGGCAAGTCGTTCGAGAAGCAGACGCTGCGCCAGATCGTGCGGACGAGCATCGGCGGAACGTCGGCGCGTCTTCAGTTCTCCAACGCCTACGGCAGCGAAGCCGTGACGATCTCCGACGTCCACCTGGCCGACCGGGTCGACGGGCCGGCCGTCGACCCGGCCACCGACCGTGCTGTCACCTTCGGCGGGGATGTCTCGGTCACGATCCCGGCCGGCGGAAAAGCGGTCAGTGACGAGGTCGCCTTCGCGGTGAAGCCGCTCGCCGACGTGACGGTCAGCTTCTACGTCCCGGGCCGGATCCAGGACCCCACGCAGCATCTCGACTCGTTCCAGACCAACTACGTCGCCGACGGGAACGTCGCCGGTGACGCGACTTTGAGCGGCTACACCACCAACGCGAGCTACACCCTGCTGGCCAACCTGGACGTACGCAACAGCGCGGCCGCCGGCGCCGTGGTGACCCTCGGCGCGTCGATCACCGACGGGTACGTGTCGACGTTCGACCAGAACCGTCGCTGGCCCAACGACCTGGCCGTCCGGCTGGCCGCCACCGGCCGCGTGGTCGGGGTGCTCAACCAGGGCATCAGCGGCAACGCCACGCTCGACGACGGTGCCGGGCAGAGCGCGGTTCACCGGTTCACCCGCGATGTGCTCGACCAGCCCGGCGTCACCTGGGCCGTCATCGCCGACACGCCCATCAATGATCTGCTCGGCTTCAACCCACCGACCGGCGCCCGGCTGACCGCGGCCCTCACCGGGCAGATCGGCGCGGCCCACGCCCGGGGCGTACGGGTGCTGTGCGCCACTCTGACGCCGTTCGGCGGCCACGAGCGCTGGACCGAGGCGGCCGAGGCCGCCCGCGGCGAGTACAACGCTTTCGTTCGGGGATCCGGCAGCGGCTGTGACGCCGTCGTGGACTTCGCCACCGCCACACAGGACCCGGCCGACGCGCGGCGCTTTCTTCCCGCCTTCGACATCGGCGACCACCTGCACCCCAACACCGCGGGGCTGCAGGCCATGGCCGACGTGGTCGACCTGAACATCTTCGGCCCGCCCACCGGCCCGGTCGTCACCCCCACCACGGTCATCGCTCTGCGGTCACGGGAGAACAAGAAGATTGTCGCGGCCGAGGCCGGCGGCGAGCAGCCGTTGATCGCCAACCGCGACCCCATCGGCCCCTGGGAGCAGTTCGACCGGATCCCCCAGGCCGACGGCACCTCGGCGCTGCGCGCGCACGCCAACAACAAGTACGTCACCGCCTCCGAGAAGAAGCCGCTCATCGCTTCCGCGACTACGGTCGGCGCCGAACAGCGATTCACTTTCGTGGCCAATGCCGACGGCAGCGTCAGCCTGCGATCGGCGGCCACCGGCCGCTACGTCGCCGCCGAGGCCGCCGGCGCGCAGCCGCTGATCGCCGACCGCGACGCCATCGGGCCCTGGGAACTGTTCGACCTCCTGCCGCAGTAACTCCATACGGCCGGAGAGCAGCGTCACTTTCCGTGAACCCCCTGGCCCGCCCGGCGTCTGAAGCGGTGACAGAGCCGCCAGGACGGAGGTGAACCGGTGGAGCAGGTGCTCGGATACGTGCTGGTCGGCCTGGCCACCGGCAGCACCTACGCCGTGATCGGGCTCGGCATCGCCCTCGTCTATCAGGTCAGCGGCATCATCAACTTCGCTCAGGGTGACTTCGTCATGCTGGGCGGGCTCACCTACGCGGTCGCCGTCGAGTCCGGGGCTCACCCCGTGGCGGCGGCCGCGCTCGCCCTCACCGTCACCGCCGGCTGCGGGGCGGCGCTGCACCTGTTCGTGCTCTCGCCGGCCCGCGACGCCGGGCACGACCGGCTCATCGTGCTGACGATCGGCGCTTCCATTCTGATCCAAGGGCTGGCCCTGCTCGTCTTCGGCGCCGACCAGCACTTCGCGGGATCGTTCGGCGGCGACCATCAGTTCCAGGCGTTCGGGATCAGCATCTCGGCCCAATACCTGTGGTGTGCGGCGGTGGCGGCCGCCGCCGCCACCGCCGTGTGGGCGCTGCTGACCCGGTCGCAAGCGGGCCGGGCCATGCGGGCCCTCGCGGCCGACCGGGAGACCGCCCGCCTCATGGGCGTCGCTCCATTGCGGACCGGCCTGCTCGCCCTGCTGATCGCGGCCGTGCTGGCCGCCATCGGCGGCATCGTGCTGGCGCCCATCCAGCCGCCGGACGCCACGGCCGGGGTTCCGCTGGGGCTCAAGGGCTTCACCGCGGCCGTACTGGGCGGGCTGACCTCTCCGCTGGGCGCCATCGCCGGCGGCCTGCTGGTCGGTGTGGTCGAGGCCGTGGTGACCGGCGTGGTCAGCAGCGGCTACCGCGACGCCATCGTGTACGGCCTGCTCGTCGCCGTGCTGCTGGTACGACCGGGCGGCCTGCTGGTCGCGGCGGTCCGGGAGCGCGTGTGATCGCCCGCCTGCGCCCGTACGCCGGCTATCCGGCCTTCGCCGCCGGGCTGATGCTGGTACCGGCCGTCTTCACCCGGGTGCCGTTCTACACGATGTCGACCGCAGTGCTGATGGTGCTGCTGGCCATCGGCGCGCTCGGCCTCGTCCCGCTGACCGGCCTGGCTCGGCAGGTCTCGATCGGACAGGCGGCGTTCTACGGCATCGGCGGCTACACGTCGGCGCTGTTGAGCACCCGGCTCGGCCTCGGCCCGTGGTGGGGCCTGCTCGCCGGTGCCGCCCTGGCCGCCGCGGTGGCGTGGGCGCTCGGCACGGTCATATTCCGGGCCCAGGGCCACTATCTGTCGCTGGCCACGCTCGCCTTCGGACTGGCCCTGGCCGCCGTGGTCAACGAGCTTCCGGCCACCGGCCGCAACGCCGGTATCAGCGGTCTGCCGCCCTTCCACTTCTTCGGCGCCCGCCTCACCGACGATCTTCCTCTCTACTGGCTGTACGCCGGTCTGCTGGTGGCCGGCACGGTTGCCGTACACCTGCTCGTCCGTTCACAGCTCGGCTCGGCGCTCACCGCGGCCGGAGACAGCCCGGTGGCCGCGGCGGCGGCCGGCATCGACATCGCCGCCCTGCGGCGCACCGCGTTCGTGGTGTCGGCGGTGCTCGCGTCGATAGCCGGCAGTGGCTATGCCCACTGGTTCCGCTACGTGGACCCCAGCATGCTGGGACTGCTCAACTCGGTGCAGTTGCTGATCATCATCACCGTCGGCGGCCGGGAAAGCGTGTGGGGCGCCCCGCTCGGTGCCTTCACCGTGGTCACGCTGACCGAGGTGGTGCGGGGACGGTTGCCCGGCTCCGGAGCGGGGGCCGAGCTCACCGCGTACGGAATCGTCCTGGTCCTGAGTCTGTTGCTGCTGCCGCGCGGGCTCGCCGGGCTGCCGGCCGCGCTGCGCCGCCGGGGAGGCGGCACCCGATGACGTACGCGGAGCTGGAGATTCAGAACCTCACCGTGCGCTTCGGCGGCGTGACGGCGATCGACGGGGTGTCGCTGCGGCACGACACCGGTGGGGTGGTCGGGCTGATCGGCGCCAACGGTGCCGGCAAGACCACCTTTGTCAACGTGCTGTCCGGGGTCGTACGGCCCACCCGCGGGCGGGCCGTGCTCGACGGGAACGAGCTGACTGTGCTGCCGGCGCATCGAATCGCCCGCGCCGGGCTGACCCGCACCTTCCAGAACCTGCGATTGTTCGGCTCGCTCCCGGTCCTCGAACACCTGCTGACGCCGTACGGGGCCCGGCGGCGCGGCCGCAAGCGAGCGCTCGCCCTGCTGGCCGACGTCGGCCTGGCCGGCGCCGAGGATCGGTACCCAGGCGAGCTCTCGTACGGCGAACAGCGCCGCCTGGAGCTGGCCCGTGCCCTCGCCCTCGACCCGCGCGTCATCCTGCTGGACGAGCCGCTCGCCGGGCTGCCCGCCAGCGAGGGCGACGAACTGCTGGACCTGTTCGCCCGGCTGCGCGACGACGGGACCACTCTGCTGCTGGTCGAACACGACGTGCCGAGCGTCCTGCGGATCAGCGACCGCGTCCTGGTGCTCGACCGCGGCCGGCTGCTGGCCGACGGCCCGCCGGCCGCGGTGGCCGCCGATCCGGAGGTCCGGCGTGCCTATCTGGGGGACGGCGATGCCTGACCCCGGCCTGCTGCGACTATCCGGCCTGGCCGCGGGCTACGGCCGGATCGAGGTCCTGCACGGCGTCGATCTCACCGTCGGGGCGGGTGAGGTGGTCTGCCTGATCGGCCGTAACGGCGCCGGCAAGACCACGCTGCTCAAAACGGTGGCCGGTCTGATCCGGCCGACCAGGGGACAGGTGCTGCTGCGCGGCCGGGACATCACCGGCCGCCCGGTGCCGTGGCGCCACCGGGCGGGCGTTTCCCTGGTGCCGGAGGGCCGTCACGTCTTCGCTCCCCTGTCGGTCCACGACAACCTGCTCCTCGGCGGATACGGCCGGCCCCGTCGAGCGGTCACCGCCGCTGTCGCCGAGGTTTACGCCCGCTTCCCTCGCCTGGCCGAGCGGCGCCGGCAGACCGCCGGCACGTTGAGCGGCGGCGAGCAGCAGATGCTCGCGATCGGCCGGGCGCTGATGTCCGCGCCGGCGGTCATCCTGCTCGACGAGCCTTCGCTCGGGCTGGCCCCGCTCGTCGTGAGCGAGGTCGAGACCATCATCGCCGGGCTGGCCGGAGCGGAGGCCGGCGTGCTGCTCGTCGAGCAGAACGCCGCGGTCGCCTTCCGGGTGGCCGACCGCGGCTACCTGATGGAACGCGGGCGCATCACCACATCCGGGCCGAGCGCGATGCTGCGCGGCGACGCGCGCGTGCGCTCGGCATATCTCGGGGCCGATCCGGCCGCCGGGTGAATCACACCGCTAGCTAGGAGAACCACAAAGTGCGACTACGAGGCGTCCTGCCGCTCACTCTGACCGCCGCCGTCCTGGCCACCGTGGCCGGCTGCGCCGCGGACGAGAAGCCGGCCGGTTCCGGCGCGGACGAGATCGTCGTCGGCGCCAGCCTGGAGCTGTCCGGGCCCACGGCGTCGATCGGCACCGCGTACCAGAAGGCGCTCGAACTCAAGGCCGCTCAGCTCAACGAGACCGGGGCGCTCGGTGGCCGCAAGCTCAAGGTCGTCGTGCGCGACAACCGTACGGACAACAACACGTCGGTCACCAACGTCAACGCGCTCATCAAGAACGAGCACGCGAACGCCCTGATCCTCGGCGGATGCAGCGCCTGCGGCCTGGCCGCCCTGCCCACGATCACCGAGAACAAGGTGCCGGCCATCGCGCTCGCGTCGGCCAGCGCCCTGACCAACCCGGTGTCCGAGCGGACGTACCTGTTCAAGATCTCGCCGAACCCGGCCCAGGACGCCACCGTCATCGTCGACGAGCTCAAGCGCAAGAAGCTCGGCAAGATCGGGCTCATCTCCGTCAACAACGTCTACGGCCAGGACGGCCGGAAGTCGGTGACCGAGGCGGCCGGCAAGGCCGGGATCAGCGTCGTGGCAGCCGAGCAGTTCGGCCAGGCCGACACGAGCGTGACGGTCCAGGTCTCCAAGGTCGTGGCGGCCAAGCCGCAGGCGGTGGTCGTCTGGGCCGTCTCCCCGGCCGCCGGCACCGTGGTCAAGGCGCTGCGTGACGCCCGGTACGCCGGCCAGATCTATCTGGACGCGGGCGCGGGCGCCGAGCTGTTCATCAAGGGCGCCGGGGCCGCCGCCGAGGGCACCAACATGGTGTTCCCCCGGGTCCTGGCCACCGACGACATCGACACCGCCACACCGGCCGGCAAGGACCGCAAGGCCTGGGTCGAGGCCTATCAGAAGGCCAACGGCGAATACTCGGGCTTCGCGTCCTTCGCCGCCGACGCTCTGCAGTCCATCGTCGACGCGGTGGGCCGAGCTCAGGGCACCGACTCGCAGAAGATCCGTGACGAGCTCGAGAAGGGGCAGATCGACGGCATCAGCGGGCCGCTGAAGTTCAGCCCCGAGGAGCACTCCGGCCTGCAGCCGGCCGCGCTCGGCATCCTCACCGTACAGAAGAACCGCTGGGTCCTGGCCGACTGACCGAACGCCCCTGGACTCGAGCGTCTGCTCGGGTCCAGGGGCGTTCGAGGCGCTGTCGTCAGGCCGTCTGCCGCACCCGCGCGGCCAGCGCCGGGTCGAACAGCGCCGTGATCGGGTCGAGCATGTTCGCCACCCGCAGGAAGGCCGCGCCGACCCGCGCGTCGGTTGCGGCCGTGGCCCGCAGCAGATCCAGGTACTGCCCGGCCTGCTCCTGCTGGGGGTCCCGCTCCCCCTCGACGCCGGGGAATCGCAGGTCGCTGCCCGCGGCCAGGGCCCACGGCTCAGCCAGCACCCGGGCCGCCCCGGCGAAGTAGCGCGGGGCCAGCCGGTCGAGCCCGCTCGCCAGCAGCGACTCCAGAAGCTCGGCCTCGAGCACGGCCACCGTGATGCCCTGGCCGTAGAGCGGGTTGAAGTTGCCCATCGCGTCGCCGACTACCAGGTAGCCGTCGAGGTAGCGGTCGAGCTTCTCGAAGTGCCGCAGGGAGCTGGCCGGGTTGCGCATCTTGGCCGCCTCGTCGAGGGGGGTGGCCGTACCCAGCACCTCAGCGATCTCGGGGGCGGCCAATGTGGACGCGAAGGCGAGCATGCCCTCGTCGTCGGTGGGCGGCTCGTCACCGAGGATGCCGGCCAGGAACACGGCGATCTGGCCGTTCTCCTGGCGTACGGCGGCGCCGCTGCGGGGGTTCGCCGGGTACGCGCCCGACACGACGGCGTGCCGTCCGCCCGGCTGGCCCGAGGCCTGCTGGAAGTGCCTGGTCACATAGACCACGTTCGTCCGTACGACGGTCTCGTCCGGAGTGGGGTAGCCCAGATCCGCCAGCCAGGTCACCGCGCGCGAGCCACGGCCGGCCGCGTCGATGACCAGATCCGCCTCGATGTCGCGCTCGGGGTCGTGCCCGGCCACGGCCCGCGCCCGTACGCCGGTGATCCGGCCGTCCGCGGTGAGCAGACCGAGCGCCTCGGTCGAGTCGACGACGGTGACGTTCTCCAGTGAGCTCACCCGCCGGCGGATCAGGCCTTCGATCAGCGGCCTGGTGACGAGGTAGTTCGGGGTGTCCGCCGTCCCCCGGGCGAGCTTGTGCCCGTCGAGGTAGTAGTGATAGTCGTACAGCGCGTCGGCCCGGGGCGCCCCGGCCGCGATCAGCTCGTCGAGGATTCCGGGGAACAAGCTCTCCAGACCGGCGGCGCCGCGCGCGGTGACGCCGTGCACGTGCCGGCCCTGCGGAACGCCGCGCCGGGCGACCGGCTCGGCCGGGAGCGCGTCACGGTCGAGGACCGTCACCCGCTCGAACGTGGCGCTCACCGCGCGGGCCGCGAGAAGCCCCGCCACGCTGCCGCCGATGACGACCGCGTGGCGGCCAGGGCGGGTCTCGGATTCGGTCACACCAAAACCTTGTCTTCCGTGAGTGTTGCGACGGACACCTGTTCAGCTACCACTACGTGTTCGTGTCCCGCGGGTTCGGTGTGAACTCCTGCCCGCCTGGCCCGTCTGCCGATTCAGGAAAGTGATGGCCTCTCTCAAGTCGTCAGGCGTACGCCGGATCCCC
>NZ_JBEZGO010000027.1:0-48004 GCF_040650035.1 Actinoplanes sp. NPDC048796
TTCTTCCCTAGACAAGAAGAGATGATCGATCAAGGGCTGTCCTCATGATCAGCCGGGGTCGATGCCGCACAGCTGCACGTTAAAACTCAAGCTAGGGAGTGTTTGGTAAGTCATCGGAGCCACTCACCGTGCTCGCAGGCCAGACGCGGTTTTGTGCTCAGCCCGCCACGTGACCGGCCGAGGGCGTGGTCGTTGGGTTCGGCGTCAGCCGCCGCCTGCAACCTGGCCACGATCTCGACCCAGACGCCATCGCGCTGCCACTGCCGGAACAACCCGTACGCGGTCTCCCAAGGCCCGTACCGCTCAGGCATGTCCCGCCATGGCGACCCAGTCCTCAGCCGCCAGCGGATCGCGTTGATCACCGTCCGGCGATCCCGAGGCGGGCGTCCCATCCGCACCTCGGGCAACACCGCCTCGAGCTTGGCCCATTGATCATTCGTCAGGTCACCACGCGCCACGCGGGCTCAACGAACGATCAACATTCCAAACGCTCCCTACCTCTCCATCAGGACGCCCTCCAGGCCGAGCAGTGATGCGAGCTCCGTCAAACGGGGTCTCGCACCTCGCACTCTGAGCTCGCGGCCGTGCCGGCGCGCGGCGAGCTTGAGCCGGGCCAGCGCCTCGATGGTGATCACCGTAGGGTCGGTGACGGCGCTGACGTCGACGACCACGACGCCGCAGCCCGACCCGATTTCTCGACATAAGGGCGAAATGTCCGATCGGTGGAGCCTTGCGGGCAGGGCGAAGGTCGTCATGAACGGTACGACCGGTTATGCGCCTGAAACTCATCGTCATGACGTACGGGTAAAAAGTTGATCTTTATGTTCGGGGCGGTTCCTCCTACGCTGGGCTGATGAGCGAGCTAGTAACGAACTGGGCCGGCAACATCGTCTTCGGCGCGCGGCGGGTCCTGCGCCCCACGTCCGTCGACGAGGTGGCCGAGATCGTCGCGGCCGGCGGGCCGATCCGCGTTCTCGGCAGCGGGCACTCCTTCAACCGGATGGCCGACACCGACGGCACGCTCGTCTCGCTCGCCGGCCTGCCCCGCGTCCTGGAGATCAGCGCCGACCGCCGGTCCGTGCGCGTCGACGGCGGCGTCCGCTACGGCGAGCTGGCCGCCTTCCTCTACGACAACGGCCTGGCCCTGGGCAACATGGCCTCGCTGCCGCACATCTCCGTGGCCGGCGCGATCATGACGGCCACCCACGGCTCCGGCGAACGCAACAAGAACCTCGCCGCCGCCATCTCGTCGGTCGAGCTGATCGACGGCACCGGCAAGCCCGTGACGTTCCACCGCGGCGACCCCGACTTCGAGGGCGTCGTGGTCGGCCTCGGCGCGCTCGGCGTCGTCACCGCGCTCACCCTCGACGTCGTACCCTCATTCGAATTGCGGCAGTACGTCTACGACGGCCTCACCCGGGACGAACTGGGCGCCCACTTCGACGAGATCATGGGCAACGGCTACAGCGTCAGCCTGTTCACCGACTGGACCAGCGCCGACATCAACCACGTCTGGCTCAAGCGGGCCGAGGCGATGGAGGGCCCGTGGTTCGGCGCCACCCCCGCCCCCGAGAAGCGCCACCCGGTACCCGGCATGCCGGCCACGAACAGCACCGAGCAGGCCGGCGTCCCCGGCCCCTGGTACACCCGCCTGCCCCACTTCAAGCCTGAGTTCACCCCGAGCAACGGCTCCGAGCTCCAGTCCGAATACCACGTGGCCCGCGCCGACGGCCTGGCCGCCCTGGACGCGGTAGCCGCCATCCGCGACCAGATCGCCCCGGTCCTGCAGGTCTGCGAGGTCCGCACGATCGCCGCCGACACCCTGTGGCTGAGCCCCAACTACGAGCGCGACAGCGTGGCCCTGCACTTCACCTGGATCGCCGACACCGACGCTGTGCTCCCGGTGGTGACCGCCCTGGAGGCCGCCCTGGCCCCCGTCGACCCCCGCACCCACTGGGGCAAGGTCTTCACCACCGACCCGGCGGTGATCCGCGCCCAGTACCCCCACTTCGCCGATTTCCAGGCCCTGGCCCAGCGTCTCGACCCGCACGGCACCTTCCGCAACCCGTGGGTGAACGCCCTCCTCGGCTGATGGTCCAGGTTGGCCGCGTGTCCACATCGCTCAGTCACGTGTTCGAACTGCTGCTCGGGCGTCCGTTGGGGGAGTTCGACCCGGCGGCCACCTACGCGGTGTTCCATCACGACGACGAGACGGCCGGCGACGCCCTCGACGACATCACGCCGGACCAGCTGGCGACCCCGGTCGCCGGCCGGTCCGGCGACAGCGGCGACGACCGGCTCGGCCCGGAACGATGGATCCCCGACTACGCCGGCTCCCTGTTCGTCCTCGACGCCGCCGGCACCGTGGCGCCGGGCCGCGACCTGCCGCTCGGCGCCGCCCACATCGAGAACTACCGTCAATACCCCCGCCTGCTGCCACGCCCTCGCACCGACGGCACCCTGCTCGACGCGATGCGCGCCGCAACGGTGATCGCCGGCTGGGAGTTCGGCGAGGGCCAGGCCGCCACCGTCGTCGTGGCCCTGCCTCGGTAGCGGCGCTCTCCGTCCATGCGTCGATGCCGGGGACCAGCGCACGGTCCCCGGCATCGGGAGAAGACGAAAGCGGGCGTGGGTCAGTCGGAAGGTGACGTGGCCGAGCTGACCGCTGCCGATTCCGGGGAGACCGAGACGGGCAGGCCGGGGGCCGGGCTGGTGCCGGGGGCCTCGCCTCGGGCCACCGCGCCCGGGGCCGTGTCGCGGTCTACGCCGGCGGCGGCGTAGGCGTCGGCCTCGTCCAGGGTTTCGGTGTCCAGGAGGCGGTGGGCCAGGCGGTCCAGCTGGTCGCGGTGGGCTCGGAGGACCGACAGGGCCTCGGCGTGGCACTCCTCGACGATTTTGCGGACCTCGGCGTCGATCAGCTCGCGGGTCGCCGGGGCGATGTTGTCCGAGCCGAACGGGGACTCCTGGCCGGGCGGGGGCAGGACCGTGACCGGGCCGATCGCGTCGGACATGCCCCAGCGGCCGACCATCTGGCGGGCGATGTTGCTGACCTGGTCGAGGTCGCTCTCGGCGCCTGTCGTCATGTCGCCGAAGACGACCTCCTCGGCCGCCCGGCCGCCCAGCGCGCCGATGATGCGGCCGCGCAGGTACTCGGCCGAATAGCCGTACCGGTCGGTGTTGGGGCTCTGGAAGGTGACGCCCAGGGCCTGGCCGCGCGGGATGATCGAGATCTTGCGGACCGGGTCGGCGCCCGGGGTCAGCATGCCCAGCAGGGCGTGGCCCGACTCGTGGTAGGCCGTGCGGGTCTTCTCCTCGGGGGTCAGCATCAGGCCGCGGACCGTGCCCAGCGTGATCTTCTCGAGGGCGTCGGTGAAGTCGTTGTTCGCCACCTGGCTGTGCTGGCGGCGGGCCGCCAGCAGGGCCGCCTCGTTGACCAGGTTCTTCAGGTCGGCGCCGACGAAGCCGGGCGTGGACGACGCGATGCCCTGCAGGTCGACGCCGGGGGCCAGCGGCACGCCGCGGGTGTGCACCTCGAGGATCTGCCGGCGGCCGGCCAGGTCGGGCGGGCTCACCGTGACGCGGCGGTCGAAGCGGCCGGGCCGCAGCAGGGCCGGGTCGAGGATCTCGGTGCGGTTGGTGGCGGCCAGCACGACCACGCCCTCGCTGCCGGTGAAGCCGTCCATCTCGGTCAGGATCTGGTTGAGGGTCTGCTCGCGCTCGTCGTTGCCACCCAGCGACGCCGACCCGCCGCGGGCCCGGCCGATGGCGTCGAGCTCGTCGATGAAGATGATCGACGGGGCGACCTTCTTGGCCTGGTCGAACAGGTCCCGGACGCGGCTGGCGCCGATACCGACGATCGCCTCGATGAACTCGGAGGCCGAGATCGAGAAGAACGGCACCTTGGCCTCGCCGGCCACCGCGCGGGCCAGCAGCGTCTTTCCGGTTCCGGGCGGGCCCGACAGCAGCACGCCGTGCGGGATCTGCGCGCCGAGCTTGCGGTACTTGTCGGGTTCACGAAGGAAGTCGACGATCTCGGTGACTTCCTGCTCCACCGACTCGATGCCCGCCACGTCGGCGAAGGTCGTCCGGGGGCCGCCCTCCGGCTCGTACAACTTGGCCTTGGACTTGCCGAACCCGCCCAGCCCGCCGCCGGAGAGCGCGCCCGCCGACCGCCGCGCGATCCAGACGAAGATGCCGACCAGCAGCAGCGTGGGCCCGAAACCGACGAGCAGTTGCTGCCACAGCGGCGCCGGCGCGTCCGGCGGATTGGCGTTGACCGGGACGTTCTTGGCCTGCAGCTGGGCGAACAGGTTGTCGTCGGCGAACGACGGCCGCTCGGTGCTGAACCGCTCGACCTTCTCCGACTCGGTCTCGCCGCTCGGCGTGTAGGCCACTTCCTTCTTGAACTGGCCCTCGATCGTCTCCCCGGTCGAGGTGATCTCGGAGACGTTGTCGGCCTGAACCTGGGTCAGGAAGTACGTGTACGACACCGCGGTGCGCTCCGGCGGCGCCAGCAGCACCGACGAGATGATCCAGTTGAGCGCCAGCAGGATCACCAGAGTGACGCCGAACCGGACCCACGACGACCGCGGGGGCTTCTGCGGTCCGGGTGGCGGCGCGGGCGGAGCGCCCTCCACCTTCCACGGGTGGGGGCGGTGCGGCTGGTTCTGCTGCGGCGTGTCGGCGGGCATGTTCGCGAAGCTACCCCCGCCGTATGGCGGGAATGCGTTCACGTGATGAGCGTGACTTCCCGGCCGGCGGGGACGCCGGCCGGGAAGGGATGATTCAGCTGTTCAGCGTGCAGGGCGCGAGGCCCTCGGCGTTCAGGTTCGGCTTGGCGGCGTTCCGGCCGATAGCCGTTTCGATGCGGTTGATGGTGGCGAATCGCTTGTCCGCCAGCGGCCCCAGAATGGCGTTCTGGATGAAGTTCGGACCACCCTGGCCGACCGTCGAGGCGATCCGGTTGTTCGCCTCCCGGATCTGCGTGTTCAGCAGTTCCAGATTGCGCTGCACCTCGGCCTGCGCCTGCGCCGGAATGGCGGGCAGGTTGTTCACCGCCGGGCACTTCACGGTGGCGACCGCGACGTTTCCGCCGTTTCCGCCGTTACCGGCGGCGGGCACGTCGACCGGCTGCTGTGCCGACGATCCGCCGTTCTGGTTCAGCGAGCACCCGGACAGCCCTTCGGCGTTCAGGTTCGGCTTCGCCGCGTTCCGGCCGATCGCCGTCTCGATGCGGTTGATGGTCGCGAAACGCTTGTCCTTCAGCGGGCCGAGAATGGCGTTCTGAATGAAGTTCGGCCCGCCCTGGCCGACCGTCGAGGCGATTCGGCTGTTGGCTTCCCGGATCTGCGTGTTCAGCAGTTCCAGGTTGCGCTTGACCTCGGCCTGAGCCTGCGCCGGGACGGCCGGCAGGTTGGTCAGCTGCGGGCAGTTGACGGTGGGCAGCGCCGCGTTCTGGCCCCCGCCGCCGGCCGCCGGGCCGGGCACGGCCACCGGCTGCTGTGCCGACGATCCGCCGTTCTGGTTCAGCGAGCACCCGGACAGCCCTTCGGCGTTCAGGTTCGGCTTCGCCGCGTTCCGGCCGATCGCCGTCTCGATGCGGTTGATGGTCGCGAAACGCTTGTCCTTCAGCGGGCCGAGAATGGCGTTCTGAATGAAGTTCGGCCCGCCCTGGCCGACCGTCGAGGCGATTCGGTTGTTCGCTTCCCGGATCTGCGTGTTCAGCAGTTCCAGGTTCTGCTTCACTTCGGCCTGGGCCTGCGCCGGAACGGCCGGGAGTTTGTTCACCTGTGGACAGTTCACCGTCGGCACGGTCTCCGCCGCCGAGGCCACGCCGAGCCCGACGCCCGTGAGCACCACGGCGACACCCGCGACTCCGGCGCCGATTTGCCAGCGGCGCGCGTTCACACGGGACTTGTTGAACCGGGATCTGTACATTGGGACTGCGCCTTCCGCCATGGGAGAACCAACGTGCTTCCCCCGTCCATACGGGAGCGCTCCCACGAGCAGATCAACGCTTAAAGATTTTTTTAAAAAAGTTGTACGCGGCAGCGGGCGCCCACAAGCAAAAGCGCAGCTCCCGCCTCTCGGCATCGGCCGGGTGCGGCTTGAGGCCGCACCCGGCTTCCGGCCATGTGGGTGGTGAAACGGCCTCAGGCGTCGTACGACCCGTTCGCGATGTCCGCCAGCAGCGACGGCCGCGACGGCTTCCACGACAACACCGTGCGCGCCTTCTCTCCGGTCGCCTGCTGGTCGAGCAGCAGCGCCTCGCCGAAGGCGCCGAGACGCTCCACGACCGCCTCGGCGGTCTCGGGCACGACGCTGCCGAGGTCGAGCCGGCGGGCCAGCGCCTCGCCGATCTCCCGGGTCGTCGGGTTGTCCCCGCTGACACCGAGGAAGGTCGAGCCCGCCTCGGCCCGCTCCAGCGCGGCCACGTAGAGCTCGGCCAGGTCGTCCACGTGGATCGTGGTCCAGTGCTGCGTGCCCGGCCCGACGAAGGTGCCCGCGCGGGCCGCCGCGACCGCCACGTTGGGGATGCCGCCGCCGTGCCCGTAGACGATGCCCGGCTCGATCAGGATCGACCGGACGCCCGGCGCCTGGAGCACCCGGGTGTCGACCGCCTCGCGCCACGCGGTCAGGGCCGGCGCGTCCCGCGGCGTGTCCTCGTCCACGACACCCTCGCCGTGAACCCAGATACCGCCCGTACGCAGGAAGGTCTTGCCCGAACCGAGACCGGCCAGGACCGCGTCGGCGAAGGCGGTCTCGTCGTCCTTGCTGCTCGCACCGCCCGGCGACGCCACGGTCACCACGGCGTCGGCCTCCGCCGCGAGCCGCGTGACGAGCGCGCTGTCGGTGATGTCACCCACGACGGCGGACGCGCCCTTACCCCGTACCACCGAAGCCTTGTCCTCGCCGCGCACCAGCGCGGTGACCGAGTGACCCGCCGCGACCAGGGCCGGAAGGAGCGCCGACCCGATGTAGCCGGTCGAGCCGGCCAGAAGAATGTTCATGGCTAAACAAGTACCCCGCGGCGCTATCCGCCACCAACGAATAGTTGTGATCCCACTCATCGTCCTCGGCGATAAGCTGGCCGGGTGGAACAGCGCCAGCTCCAGTTCTTCGTCGCCGTCGCGGACGAGCTCAGCTTCACCCGCGCCGCCCGCCGCACCCACGCCGTCCAGTCGACGGTCTCGGCCAGCATCCGCGCCCTCGAACGCGACCTGGGCACCCCGCTGTTCGAGCGCAGCACCAGCAAGGTCACGCTGACCGAGGCCGGCAAGGCCCTGCTCCCCGAGGCCCGCCGCGCCCTCGACTCTCTCGACCAGGCCCGCGAGGCGGTGAACGGCGTCGTCGGTGGCGTCACCGGCAGCCTGCGCGTGGGCACCCTCAGCGGTCTCACCGTGGTCGACCTGCGCTCCCTGGTCCGCGACTTCCGCGAACGTTACCCGAAGGTCCAGCTCAGCCTCAGCATCGACGCCGCCGGCACCGACGGCCTCCTGGAGGGCCTGCGCGCGGGCACGCTCGACATCGCTTTCGTCGGCGTGCAAAACCCGGTTCCCGGCGTACGTATCGACCCGATCACGACGTTCCAGCCGCGCCTGCTGGTCCCGGCCCACCACAGGCTGGCCACCCGCGACACGGTCACCCGGACCGAAGTGGCCGCCGAACCGTTCATCGACCTGCCCACCGGTTTCTGCAACCGCTCCCGCACCGACACCGACTTCCGAACGGCCGGCGTGACCCGCCGGATCGCCGTCGAGGTCAGCGACCTGAGCACAGTCCCCAGCTTCGTCGAGTCCGGCATCGGCATAGCCCTGGTCCCACCCTTGGTCACCGAAACCACGACAACGGTCGTGGCGGTCCCGCTGGACCCACCGGCCGAACCCTGGACTCTGGCCGTGGCGACGGCCCTCGCGACGGCACCCACCAGAGCCACAAAGGCCTTCCTCGACCTGATCGACACCCACGTCGTCCAGCGCGACCGCTACTGACCGCTCACCTGCTTGACCGGTCCGGCGGAGCATGCCGTTGATGCGGCCCGGCGGATGGTTGACGCTCGTCGTCGCGGGCCAGCCGGCGGCGCGCGGTCAGCCACGCCAGGGTTCGTTCGCTCGACCACCCAGCGGCGAGGATGGACGGCGAAGGCGCGCTGCTCGGCAGGCTCACGCACGATCTCGACGGTGGTCCTGAGGGCGGGCTGGCCCAGTCGACGGCCCGGATGCGTGGCTCGGCCCCATCAGCGATCGATCCGGCCGGCGCCAGCTGATACCGGGTGAGGCGCGTTGATCAGGGCGACGAGGACAGACGGGGCCCTCACTCCCGAGGAGGAGAGGGCCCCGGTCCAAAGGTTCAGGCCGGACGCCGCCTCGGCTAGCAGGGGTAGGCGTAGATGGCGTAGATGGTGGTCGGGCCGATCAGGTGGACGCCCGGGCCCAGGTCGGGTTGATCCTGCCACGTCCGGCCGCGGTCGTCGGAGCGCTGCTGGGCTGTGCAGTAGCCGGGACCGGTGTACCAGCCTCCTGTCGTGTTCCAGCCGAACGCCTTGTGGGACCACTGGTCCGGCTGCAGTCGTTCGTCGTACTTGCCGGGCACGTTGTAGACGCCGTCCTTCTTGCCGATCACGCCGACGGCGATGATGCTCGCGTTGCCGACGGAGTTGGTGACGTAGGAGGGCAGATTCGGGGCCGCCTGGGCCTTGCGCAGGGCGGCGTGGGCGAGTGACGAGGCTGTCGCTTTCGGCGGTGCCGCCACGGCCGGCGGTGCGGCGAACATGGCGACAGTCAGGGGGAGCGCGAGCAGGGTCAAGCGTTTGATTCGGGTCACCACAACCTCCGGATGCGGGCTTCCTTCGGTGGGAAGCGCTGACCGAAGCGTCGGCCGAGGCGGCGACCAGCACAACGGACATCTGTCCCCCGCTTGCCCTTCCATGTCGGTGGAAGACAGATAGTGGGCTGCAACAAACCTGCAAAGGCAAGGCATTGACTGGCGTGCATGGGCGGTGACATATTTCGGCTGTGTTGCGGTTGTGGGAGGCTGCAAATACGCGGGCAAATGTTGCAGAGATCTACTGTGAATTTCCGCGCCTGGGCTATCGCGGAGTCGTCTATCGCTCCAAGGAGAAATGCTCATGTCAACCTCCCCTCGTGTGCGCTGGGCCGCCGGCGCCGGAATGACCGCCGCGCTGGTGGCGGCGGGAATCGCTCTCACCGTGGCCGACGCTCAGGCGGCCACCCTCTTCTCGGCCGACTTCGAGTCGGGGGCCGGTGGCTGGTCGAAGTCGGGTGGCAGCTGGTCGGTGGTCGCCGACGGGTCGCGGGTGTTGCAGCAGTCGGACGCCGGCAGTGCGCGGGCCCGGGAGTTCGCGGGTGACACGGCGTGGACGGACTACGCGGTGCAGGCGCGGGTCAAGGCGACGTCGTTCGGCTCCGGCGCGGGCGTGGTGGCGCTGACGGCGCGGGCGGCCGGGGCGACCAAGATGTACCGGCTGTCGCTGACGCCCGGCCGGGTGCAGCTCGAGGCGATGAACGGCAGCACGGTCAAGGTGCTGGGCGGTGTCAGCCGGACGGTGTCGACGAGCAGCTGGTACACGCTGCGGCTCACGGTCACCGGCAGCACGATCAGCGGGACCGTCGACGGGACCAGCGTCGGCTCGGCGACCGACACGTCGATCGCGGCCGGGCGGATCGGGCTGCTGACCGAGTCGGCGGCCGGGCGCTTCGACGACGTGGTGGTGGACTCGGCGGGCGGCACGACACCCACGACGCCACCGGTCACGACGCCCCCGCCCACGACGCCACCGCCCACGACGCCACCGCCCACGACCCCGCCGCCGACCAGTGGTGCCCTCTACGTCGCGCCGGGTGGCAGCGCCTCGGCGCCGGGAACGCAGGCCGAGCCGACGACGCTGGCCAGCGCGATCACGCGGATCGCGGCGGGCGGGACGATCTACCTGCGCGGCGGGACCTATCCGTTCGCGCAGACCGTCACCATCGCGGCCGGCAACAACGGGACCTCGTCGGCGCGGAAAGTGCTCACCGCGTACCCCGGCGAAATCCCGGTCCTGAATTTCTCGGCCCAGGCCGAGGACCCGGCCAATCGCGGTCTCGCCGTGAACGGCAACTTCTGGCATGTCCGCGGAATCGTGGTCGAGCGGGCCGGCGACAACGGCATCTTCGTCGGCGGAAGCAACAACATCATTGAGCGTACGATCACGCGTTTCAACCGTGACAGTGGTCTGCAACTGTCGCGGATCGCGTCGGACACGCCGAACGCGCAATGGCCGGCGAACAATCTTGTGCTCAGCGCGGAATCGCACGACAACGCCGATTCCGACGGGGAGGACGCGGACGGTTTCGCGGCGAAGCTGACGGTCGGCGGCGGCAACGTCTTCCGGTACGCGGTGTCGCACAACAACATCGACGACGGCTGGGATCTGTACACGAAGACGGACACCGGACCGATCGGGGCGGTGACCATCGAGGACTCGCTGTCGTACAACAACGGCACGCTCAGCGACGGCAGCCAGGCCGGGGCGGGCGACCGCAACGGCTACAAGCTGGGCGGCGAGGACATCGGCGTCAACCACACGATCCGGCGCAACATCGCGTACCGCAACGGCAAGCACGGCTTCACGTACAACCGGAACCTCGGCACGATGACGATCGCGAACAACATCAGCATCGACAACACGGAACGCAATTTCTCGTTCGACGGCGGAACATCGGTTTTCCGTACGAACACCTCGTGCCGTTCCGGCAGCGGCTCCAACGACAAGATCGTCGGCGACAGCGACAGCAGCAACCAGTTCTGGACCGGCACCAACGGCTCCCGGTGCGCCACGCTGTCGGGCGCGCTGGCCTGGTCCTACACCTCCGACGGCCGGCTGGTGGTGACCCTGGGCGGACGGGTCGTCACGCCGTAGCGGAAACCACGCGGTTATAGGGTCCAGCCGGCCAGGTTGGCGCCGGTCTCGCGGGAGATGCCGGAGTCGCGCTCGGGGGGCCGGCCGAATCGCTCCTCGTGGAGGCCGGCGAAGAAGTAGCACATCTCCTCGCAGTCGGCGTCCAGGACCGCCAGGGTGGGGTCACGGCGTACGGCCTCGTGGAACTCGCGGCCCAGGGCGACGATGAAGCCGCGGGCGTACAGGAAACCGTCGTCCGAGCCGTCGGTCACCTCGTGGATGTCGGCGCGGTCGAGGTCGTGGAGTTGGCGTTCCAGGACGCGGTCGAGGTCGGCCAGCTCGGCGCGCGACAGCGGGGCCGACAGCTCGGTCAGCGCGCGCAGGAAGGGGGCCAGCCAGCCGTCGAGGGCGTACAGCTCGAAGTCCTCGTCGTCGTCGGGGTCGCGGGCGATCAGGGCCCGGCGCAGCGCGGCCGGCTCGGGGCCGAGGCGCTGCCAGGCGGACTCGATCAAGGCCCAGAACCGGTCCTCTTCGGCCGCCGTCGGCACGCGGCCCGGCTTCTTCAGCGTCTCGTCCACGCGCGGGATGTTATCGGGCGTCCTATCTGGACGGTCGGCGGCACCAGGATCGCAGGGCCCACCACCACCGCACCGTCTCGGGAACCGGCAGCGACTCGGCGAAGCCGGTGAGCTCGGTGAGCCGGTGGAGGCGGTAGCGCACGGTGTTGGGGTGCAGGTGCAGGGCGGCGGCGGTCAGGTCCAGGCGGTGGCCGTGGTCGAGGTAGGCCACGGCGGTCGAGGCCAGCTGGCGGTGAAACTCGTCGGCCGGGTTCAGGGCCGCCAGCAGTTCCGCCGCCAGCAGTGACCCCAGCAGGGGCTGGGCGACCAGCGCGGTCTCGGCGGCGAGATCCGTCACCCAGCGGACCCCGTCCGGGGGAGCGGTTTCACCCAGGCGGGCGGGGCGGAGGGGGAGAACGGTTTCATCGGCGCGGGCGGCGCGGAGGGCGGTCAGGCAGAGGCGGTGGGCCGCCGGGGCGTCGGTGAGCGGTACCGGCGGGGTGGCGATGACCAGCGCGGGTGGGTCGACGGCGCGGCCCGCGGGCAGGCGGGGTGTCAGGCCGGCGATGCGGCCGTCCACCGGGGCCAGGACCCCGCCGCGGTGGGCGACCGCCTCTTCCAGGGCGCGGACCCGGGCCGGGTCGGTCACGTCCGAGATCACACAGTGGTAGCGGCCGTCCTCGCGCAGGCCGAACCGTTCGGGATCGTCCTGGACCGACGGGTCGTTCAGCAGGACGCGGCGCAGCACCCGCATGCGGGCCGCGCGGTCGTCGCGGTCGAGCCCGTTCGCGGCCGCCCGGTGCCCGTCGATCACATGCCGTTCGAGGGCCCGCCCGTACGTCTCCAGTTTGAGCAGTCCCCGCAGCAGGGCCTCGTCCGTGATGCCGGCCGCGCGGCCCCGGTCGACGGCTATCTCGAGGAGGCGGCTGCGGCCGGCGTGCACCCCGGCGATCAGCCCGGCGACCGGCACTCCCAGCGCCGCCAGCTCCGCGCCGAAACGGCCGGCCGCGCTGAAGTCGACGGCGAAGCCGAACGCGGCGTCGACCGACCGGGCCGCGTGCGCCGGGCCGACGGGCGTGTCGGGGGCTCGCAGGAAGGCGTCGCAGCCCGCGGTGAGCAGGGCCGCCACCTGGGCGCGGGTGGCCACCGTGGGACCGCCGGCCGCTCGTAGCACCTCGTCCACCAGGGCGTCGTCCGCGGCCAGGCCCCGGATCAGCTCGGTCAGCATCGGCGCCTCCCGCGACGGTTGTGGGTGGGGCACAACGCGGCGGCCCGGCCTTGGCCACCGGCCTCTATCGATCCGAAAGATTCTCTTGTTTCGATGTCATTACCGCAAGGTAACCCCGGGAGGATGGCATGTTCGCAGGCCGATGGGTGGGGGCGGCGACAGCCGCCCTGCTGACGTTGGTGCCACTGGCGAAACAGGACGAACTGCGGGAGGTCATGTTCGTCGGCAACAACTGGGAGGGCACCGTCGACGTCATCCGGTCGAGCGGCGACTACGCCAAGATCGGCCGCCTGAACGTCGTACCCGACAAGAACCAGCGCCTCACCGAGATCGCGCTCAACCCGATCCGCCTCGCGTTCTTCCTCGGCATCCGGTCCGGCCCGGGCGAGGGACACGATCAGCTGGTCGACGACATGTACACCACGCCCGACGGCACCGCCCTGGTCGCCTCGCGGCCCAGCTTCGCCGACGTCGTCTCGATCGACCTGGCCACCGGCGCGCTGAAGTGGCGGTTCCCGGTCTCCGGCTACCGCAGCGACCACATGGCCGTCTCGCCCGACGGCCGTTCGGTGGCCGTCTCGGCCTCCACCTCCAACACCGTGCACGTGCTCGACATCGTCACGGGACGGCAGCTCGGCTCCTTCACGGCCGGCGACAAGCCGCACGAGAACATCTACACCGGCGGCGGCCGCTACCTGTGGAACTCCTCGATCGGCGAGGTGAACACCGCGCTCGACGACCCCTGGCTCGACTGGACCAAGGGCGACCGCCACATCACGATCGCCGACACCAGGAACTTCCAGGTGGTACGGACGGTCGACATGCGCCAGCGGCTCGACGCGTTCGGGCGTGCCGACCTCTCCGACGCCGTACGCCCGGCCGTCTTCACCCCCGACGAGTCGAAGCTGTACTTCCAGGTCTCGTTCTTCGCCGGCCTGATCGAGTACGACGTGGCCACCGACCGGATCACCCGGGTCAAGTCGCTGCCGCTGAACCCGGCGACCAGCGCCGACCGCACCACCTGGGTCAACGACTCGCGCCACCACGGCCTGTCGATCAGCCCCGACGGCGCCAAGCTCTGCGTCGCCGGCACCATGGACGACTACGCGACCGTGGTCAACCGGGCCACCCTGGCCGAGGGCCCGCTCGTCGAGGCGTCCAAGCCGTACTGGGCCACGGTCAGCGGCGACGGCAAGGACTGTGTCATCTCCGAGTCCGGCGCCGACCGGGTCAGCGCCATCAGCTTCGCCACCGGCCGGCGGGTGGCCACGGTCGCGGTCGGGGACCATCCCCAGCGCGTACGCGTCGGGCATGTCTCGATGAACTGGCAGTCGCCGTCCTGAGACGGGCAGAGGGAAGCCCCCGGCGGGATTGCCGGGGGCTTCTGGCGGCCGACGGGATCAGTGGCGGCCGACCAGCTCCGGGGTGGGCGCGGCGGGGGAGACCGGCGCCGCGTGGCGGCCCCGGGGGCGCATGAAGCGCGGCGCCCACCAGTTCCGGTTGCCCAGCAGGGTCATCAGGGACGGCAGGACCACCGCCCGGATGATGGTCGCGTCCAGCAGGATCGCGGCGGCCAGGCCGATGCCCAGCTGCTTCATGTCGATGGTGCTCAGCGTCGCGAAGATGGAGAACACCGCCACCATGACCAGGGCCGCGCTGCTGACCGTGCCGGCCGAGCCGGTGATGCCCTCGGCCACCGCCTCGCGGGTCGGCACGCCGCGCTGCACCGCCTCGCGGATGCGGCTCACCACGAAGACGTGGTAGTCCATCGACAGGCCGAACAGGACCACGAACAGGAACAGCGGCAGCCACGACACGATGGCGCCCATCGACTCGAAGCCGAGCAGCCCCTCGGCCCAACTGCCCTGGAAGACCAGGACCAGCAGGCCGTACGAGGCGGCCGCCGACAGCAGGTTCAAGGCGATCGAGGTCAGCGCGACCACCACCGACCGGAACGTCCACGCCATCACCAGGAACGTCAGCACCAGGACGAAGCCGGCCACCAGCGGCAGCGTCCGCCAGACGTGGGCCGCGTAGTCCTCGCTCTCGGCCACGCCACCGCCCACGGCGTACGTGGCGCCGGGAAGCCCGGACAGCGCCGCCGGCACCAGCGTGTCGCGCAGTTCGTGCAGGGAATCGGCCGCTTCGTCGCTGCGGGAGGAGTACGGCGTCGCCACGTCCAGGACCGTGATCGTCTTGTCGGCCGACACCTCGAGGTCCGGTCCGGTCTCCTCCACCGGCGCGAACAGGCGGTTGTCCCGCGTGCTGTCGGAGAGGCGGGTCAGCGCGGCCCGCACGGAAGCGGCCGAGGACGCCGGCGCCTCCACCACGACCTCGTGCGTGGTGCCGTTGCTCGGGTAGGCCGCGGTCAGCCGGTCGTACGCCTGCATCGCCGGGGTCGTCCGGGGCAGGTCCTCGGTGCCGGGGAACTTGAGCTTCATGCCCAGGGCGGGCGCGGCCAGGGCGAGCAGCGCCAGCACGCTGACCAGGAGCGTGGCGGCCGGCCAGCGCAGCGCCGGGTGCAGGATGCGGCGCCAGACGCCGCTTCCGGACGGCGACGTTGAGCGGGCCGAGAGGCGCCACAGCAGCGGAACGCGCGGGCGGTCGACCCAGCGGCCCAGCTTGGCCAGCAGGGCGGGCAGGACGGTGAGCGAGCCGATGACCGCGACCGCCACGACCAGGATCGAGCCGACGGCGAGCGAGGAGAAGACGGCGTCGCGGGCCAGGAAGAGACCGGCCATGGCGATGATGACAGCGGTGCCGGAGACGACCACGGCGTGCCCGGAGGTCTCGGCCGCGATCTCGACCGCGTCGACGTGGCCGCGTCCCTTGGCGCGTTCCTCACGTTCGCGGCGGACGTAGAACAGCGAGTAGTCGACGCCGACGGCCATGCCGATCAGCAGGATCACGCTGTTGGTGGTGTCGGTGGACGGGATCAGGTGGGAGGCCAGCGTGGACAGGCCCATCGCGGCCGCCACCGACATGAGGGCGAGCAGCACCGGCACGCCGGCCGCGATCAGCGCGCCGAAGACCAGGATGAGGATGGCCAGGGTGACCGGCAGGCTGAGCAGTTCGGCCCGCTGGAAGTCCTTGCCGAGGGTGTCGTCGAGCGCCTTGCCGATGGTCGGCCCGCCGACCGGCTCGACGCGCAGCTCGGGGTGCTTGCGCTGCACCGTGGCCACCGCGTCGTGCAGCGGCCCGACCCGGTCGGAGGCGGTCTCGGGGTCGCCGCTCATCGTGATCGGCACCAGCAGCGCCGAGCCGTCGTGGGACGGGACCGGCGCGCCGACCGCGGAGACGCCGGTGACGGTGCGCAGGGCGGCGGCCGCGTCGGCGGCCGCGCGGTCGCCGGCGGCCTTGTCCAGGGCGCCGGAGCGGGCGGTGATCAGGACGTTGTCCTCGGCCGGGGCCGAGTCGAACCCGCCCTTGTCGATCATCACGTAGGCCTGGCCGGCCTCGCCGATCGAGCTGTCCTCGGCGGTCGCCTCCTTGGCCCCGGCCATGTTGCCGGCCATGAAGCACACCGCTACGAAGGCCACCCACAACGCGATGGCCCGCCACGGATGCTCGGCGCTCCACCGCGCCACGCGTACTGTTATCGGCCGCTTACTCATTCGAGAGCCCCCCAGAACGTTTTCTGTGTCGAACCTGAAATTAGGCAGTCAGAGAGCTGGGAACATCCGGGCCGAACCCCCGTCGTCCCCCGAGGAGCCGGTGCTCGACAACTGTCGGATAAGCAGCAAAAACGCGCGTCCGAAGCGGTCGAATCGGGCGTGTCGGCCGGAAAACTCTCAGGGCTTTCCCCGGAATGCCCCTGATGCGGCGGTGGTCTAGCGTGCTCCACATGAGACAGCGAATAGGCTCGATGCTCGTCGCCGCGGCGACGATCGGCGGCGTGCTGTTCGGCGTCACGGGGCCCGCGAACGCGGTCGCGAACGGCGAACCCGTACCCATCGGGAAGTACGCCTTCTCCGTCAAGCTGACCATGACCGGGATTCCCACCGCCGACGGCGGCAAGCGGAACAGCGCCTGCTCGGGCGCCCTCATCTCGTCGCGCTGGGTGATCACCGCGGGGCACTGCTTCCGGGACGCGGCCGGCGTCCGCGTGGAACGCCCGGTCGCCGACCTGACCACCGCCACGGTGGGCCGCACCGATCTGACCGACACCACACGCGGTCACGAGATCACGATCGTCGCGGTCCGGCAGTCGCCCACGGCGGACGTCGCCGTCGCCCAGCTGGCCCGGCCGGTGCGCGACATCCGGCCGATCCGGATCGGCCGCACCCCGCCCGAGATCGGCACGATCGTGCGCCTCACCGGCTACGGCTCCACCACCAGCGTCGATCCGGCGCCGGTCACTCACCTGCGCACGGGTCTGCTCGAGGTGGTCGAGCTGAGTGCCAACGTGACGGGGCTTCAGGGGTACGCGCCGGACCGCGACACGACACCATGCCCGTACGACTCGGGAGCTCCGTTCTTCACCAAGCGCGGCGAACTGGTGGCCGTGGTGAGCACGGGCCCGTCCTGCCCGCACATGGGCGTCGAGACCGCCGCCCGGACCGACAACATCGCCGGGTGGATCAGGCAGGCCATCCGCTAGAAGAGGATTCGAACGGCGGCCGCGGGGAAGTCAAAACCCCGCGGCCGCCGCCGTACTTAGTGAGGACCGCCACGGTCGGTTACCGACCGAACTGGTCCGCAACCGACTACTCTGGTCCGCATGCCGCGTCCCACCAAGCAGCAGATCGACGACGAAATCCTCGAAGCCGCCGCCAGCCTCTTCGCGCGCCACGGCTTCCGGGAGACGTCCGTCCAGCGCATCGCGGACGCCGTGGGCTACTCCAAGACCGGCCTGCTCCACCGCTACCCGACCAAGGAGTCGTTGCAGCAGGCGGTGGTCGACAAGGCCCTGAGCGCGGTCCGCGAGATCGCCGCCCAGGTTCAGGACATGCCACCCGGGCCCGCGCGGGACCGGGCCGTGCTCAGCGAGTTCGCCCAGCTCGCCATGGACCTGCCGGGCACTGTCGCCCTCCTCCTCTCCGGCCTGCAGAGCGAGCCGGAGTCCGACCTGGGCCTCGCCCTCCACGAGCTCGGGCAGGGCATCTTCGCGGCCTTCGCCCTCGAGCCGGAGTGCGACAACGCGCGCGCCATCCGGGTCGTCGGCGCGCTCGGGGCGCTGGTCCTGCTCGGCATCACCATGCGTGACAAGCCCCTGGTCGTCACCCACGACGACCTCATCGCCGTCAGCTACGACGCGCTGGGCCACCAACAAACCGGCCACAAGTAAGGGACATCGCTAATGGCAACGTTGCTGCATCGCCTGGGACTGGCCTCGGTACGACACAAGGCCATAGTCATGGTCGTCTGGCTGGTGGCGCTGATCGCCCTCGGCGTGGGCGCGGCGACCCTGTCCGGCCAGACCGTGAACACGTTCGAGATCCCGGGCCAGGAGTCGACCGTCGCGCTCAAGCTGCTGCGCGAGCGCTTCGGTGCCGGCTCGGCCGGCGCGTCCGCGCAGGTGGTCTTCGAGGCGCCCAGCGGCAGCAAGATCACCGACCAGGCGAACGCGGCCAAGGTCGCCGCCGCCGTCGAGAAGCTGGGCAAGCTCCCGGGCGTCCTGTCGGCCAGCAACCCGCTCAACCCGCAGGCGCCGACCGTCTCGCGGGACCAGAGCACGGCGTACAGCACGGTCAGTTACGGCGTCCAGAACTCGGAGATCACCCCCGAGGAGCGGGAGGCGCTGACCGCGGCGGTCGGCGAGGCGCGCTTGGGCGGGCTCACCGTCGAGGCTCGCGGCGACGCGACACAGGAGTCCGGGGCCGACATCGGCGGCACCGGCGAGATCCTCGGTGTCGTCGTCGCGCTGGTGGTGCTCGCGGTGACGTACGGCTCCCTGGTCCTGGCCGGTATGAACCTGCTGACCGCACTGGTCGGCGTGGCCATCGGCGCGCTCGGCATCACCACCCTGACCGGCTTCGTCGACCTGCAGTCGACCACCCCGATCCTCGCCGTCATGCTCGGCCTGGCCGTCGGCATCGACTACGCCCTGTTCATCGTCACCCGGCACCGGCAGGAACTCAGGCGCGGGCTGCCACCGGCCGAGGCGGCCGCGCTGGCCGTCGGCACGGCCGGATCCGCCGTGGTCACCGCCGGCCTGACCGTGGTCATCGCGCTGGCCGGCCTCTCGGTGGCCGGCATCCCGTTCCTCACCGAGATGGGCCTGGCCGCCGCGGCCACCATCGTGGTCGCCGTGCTGGTCGCGATCACCCTGCTCCCGGCGTTCCTGGGCGCGCTCGGCATGCGGGCGCTGCCGAAGAAGGTCCGCGCCAACCCGGCCGGGGCGCCGGTCCGCGACCGCGGCTTCTTCCGCGGCTGGGCCGCCCTGGTCACCGGTCAGCGGGTGATCAGCCTGGTCCTCGCGGTGGCGGCGCTGGCCGTCATCGCCATCCCGTTCTTCTCACTGCGCACCACGCTCATCCAGAAGTCCCCCGACGGCAGCAGCGCGGCCAAGGCCGACGCCATCATCGCCGAGCGATTCGGGCCCGGCTTCGCCGGCCCGCTGCTGGTCCTGGTCGACGGTTCCGGTTCTTCGGCGTACGCGGCCACGGTCCAGCAGAAGGTGCAGACGCTCCCCGGCGTCGCGGTGGTGGCCCCGCCCCAGCCCAACCAGGCCCGCAACGCCGCCCTGATCACGATCATCCCGACCTCCGGCCCCGAGGACACCGCCACGATCGACCTGGTCCACGCGATCCGCGACGACGTGGCCGACGGCCCCGACGCCAAGGTCTACGTCACCGGCCAGACGGCGGTCAGCATCGACGTGTCGCAGAAACTCGACCAGGCGCTGCCGCGCTACCTGATCCTGGTCGTCGGCCTGGCCTTCATCCTGCTGGTGCTGGTCTTCCGCTCCCTGCTGGTCCCGGTCGTCGGCGTGCTCGGCTTCCTGCTGACCATCGGCTCGGCCCTGGGCGCGACGGTCGCCGTCTTCCAGTGGGGCTGGCTGTCCGGCCTGGTGAACGCCCAGACCACGGGACCCCTGCTGAGCCTGGCCCCGATCATCATCGTCGGCATCCTGTTCGGCCTGGCCATGGACTACCAGGTCTTCCTGGTCTCCCGCATGCACGAGGCACACGCCCACGGCGCCTCCCCCCGCGACGCGGTGGTGACCGGCTTCAAACAGGCGGCCCCGGTGGTAGTGGCAGCGGCCACGATCATGTTCTCGGTCTTCGCCGGCTTCGTCCCCGAGGGCAACGACACGATCAAGCCCATCGCGTTCGCCCTGGCCATCGGCATCCTGTTCGACGCCATCGTGGTCCGCATGATCCTGGTACCGGCCGCCATCGCCCTGCTGGGCCGCTCCGCCTGGTGGCTCCCACGCTGGCTGACCTGGCTCCCGGCCGTCGACGTGGAGGGCGCGGCCCTGGAGCGCGAGGCCCCCACGAAGCGCACCGAAGAGCAGGCCCTGAGCACCTCCTGACCCCTCGGCCCCAGCGGCCCCTCAGCCCCCACCCGAGCCGGCGCCCGAAGTCCTAGGCGCCGGCTCGGCTTGCGCCGGCTCGGCTTGCGCCGGCTCGGCTTGCGCCGGCTTCTGCGGCGCCGGCTCGGTTGGCGTCGGCTTCTGCGGCGCCGGCTCGGTTGGCGTCGGCTTCTGCGGCGCCGGCTCGGTTGGCGTCGGCTTCTGCGGCGCTGGCCCGGCTTGCGTCGGCTTCTGCGGCGCTGGCCCGGCTTGCGTCGGCTTCTGCGGCGCTGGCCCGGCTTGCGTCGGCTTCTGCGGCGCCGGCTCGGCTTCTGAGGCGCTGGATCGGCTTGCATCCACCTTCTCAGGCGACGGCTCGGCCCTTATGTGCCCGTGCGCTAAAAGGTGATTTAGCGGACATGGGGCATTAGATGCCTCGCGGTGGTGGTCCTTGCCGCTGGCAGCCCTCAACGAGCCTTCGGGGAGCTCTCGTGATCGCCCGAGCGGGCTGGCGAAAGGTGAGCGGGACGCCGAGGGGGTTGATCGCCTTGAGGTGTCCGGCGATGCCGATCCCTGCGCCGTCGCCCAGAGGCGAGTTGCCGCTGGCGATCGCGCTCCCGAGGTGGGCGGGTGGATTGCCCGCTGTCCGGAGTGAGTGGATCGAAGCGCCATGTCCGGAGGTGAGGGGGGTGGAAGCGCCACGTGCGGAGGTGAGTGGGTGGAGCGCCAGGTCCGGGGTGAGTGGGTGGAGCGCCAGGTCCGGAGGTGAGGGGGTGGAGCACGCCAGGGCCGAGGTGAGTGGGTTGAGCACCAAGTCCGGAGGTGAGTGGGTGGATTGCCGGCCGTCCCGGGGATGAGTGGGCGGAGTGCCTGCGGTGGGGAGCTGGGTGCCGGCTTCGGGTGGCTGCCCGCGCGGGACAGAGGTGAGTGCCGGCTTCGGGTGGCTGTTCGTGCGGGGCGGGGGTGGGTCGGGGGAGGGGGTGGTTGCCTGCCGGAGCGGGACTGTTTGTGGGTGGGGTAGAGGGTCGGCGGCGGGGGAGTCATTGGCGATATCGTAAATATCCGGAAGTAAGCGGCGAAATGACCAGCGTGACAGCCGTTCGGTTGCTGGAATTGAGGGCATGTGGCCGGAAACTGAAGTTGAAGTCGTCGGGTTGCCCGGTGCCGAGGTCAGGAGTGCCCTCGAGACCTGGCGCTCGGGACTGGTCGACCTGACCGGGGCCAACCCGCTGCTCAACTTCGCCCGGATCGCGCAGAGCTCGGTGGAGATCACCGGGCCGTCGCCCAAGGCGATCGTCAAGGTTCTTCAGGAGGGCGGTGGGTACGCCTTCGAGAACGACGGGTCGGCGCACGTTCTGCGCACCGATCTGCCCGATGAAGTGCTCGGCGCCCTGCTGCACCGGTTCTACCGCCGGTCGCGGGCCGAGATGCAGGACCGCGGTGTCTCGCCTCTCTACCTCGGCATCGGGATGATGCACTGGTCGGACGACGACGGTTCGCCGTACGAAAGCCCGATTCTGCTCGTCCCCGTCGAGATCGATCCGACCGGGCCCAAGCTGGTCGCCCGGCCCGAGGATCCGATCGTCAACCCGGCCCTGGTGATCCGGATGGCCGACCTCGACATCGAGATCCCCGAGATCAACTCGCTGGCCGAGCTGGACGTGACCGTGTTGTGGGCCAAGGTCGACGTGGCCATCGGGGAGCGCCGCGGCTGGTACGCCGACGAGACCGTCGTGCTGGCCTGCCTCAGCGTGCACCGCGAGGCGATGTACTACGACCTCTACGAGAACGAGCCGCACATCGTCGAGCACCCGGTCGTCCGGGCGCTGGCCACCCACGACGCCGACCGGGCGTTCGCCTTCGAGCCGATCGCGCCCGAGAAGATCGACCAGGTCGCGCCGCCCGAGGACACGCCGCTGCTGCTCGACGCCGACGCCTCGCAGCGGGTGGCCGTCGCCGCCGCCCTGGCCGGGCGCAGCTTCGTGCTCGACGGGCCGCCCGGCACCGGCAAGTCGCAGACCATCGCCAACATCGTCGGCGGGCTGCTGCACGCCGGCAAGCGGGTGCTGGTCGTCTCGGAGAAGGCGGCCGCCCTCGACACCGTGCAGCGCCGCCTCACCGAGGCCGGGCTCGGCAACTACCTGCTCGCCCTGCACAGCAACCTGGTCGGCCGGCGTGAGGTGGCCACCGCCCTGGCCGGTTCGCTCGAGACCGACCCGCCGGCGCTGGCGACCATGGACCCGATCGACCGGCGGGCGGTCCGGGAGCGGCGGGAGCGGCTCAGCGCGTACGCCGAAGCCCTCAACCGCGTTCGTCAGCCGCTCGGCCGGAGCCTGTTCGACGTGCTGGGCGTGTGCACCCGGCTGCTGGACGCGCCGGCCGCCCCGGTCGCCACGATCAACCCGCAGGATCTGACCGCCGAGTCGCTGTACCGGATCCGGGACGCCGTGGCCCGGCTCGGGCGGGTGAGCAGCGAGACCTACCTGTGGCGGGAGGCGACCGACCGCGAGCCGCTCGACGGGCGGCTGCGCCAGGCGCTGACCTCGCTGACCAAGCTGGCCGAGGCGGTGATCGCCAACTCGACCCTGGCCGACGCGTTCGACCTGCACGAGCCGGCCGGCGCGGCCAAGCTGGCCGCCCTGGCCGGGCACGCCGCCAAGCGGCCGCCCAAGGTGGAGGAGGAGTGGCTGACCATCGAGAGCCTGGCCCCGGTGCAGAAGGCGGCCACGGATCTCACGCATCACCTGGCCGCGCTGCGCTACGGCGGCATCCCGTGGGCCGAGCTGCCGTCGGCCGAGGACCTGACCGGCGTACCGGACCTGTCCGAACTGGTCCCCGAGGCCGTCGACCTGGGGCCGTTGAACGCCGCCCAGGCCGACCACCTGGCCAACAAGTTCGCCGAGGAGGCCGACCGTCTGGAGAGCCGGCACGAGAGCATGGACCGGGTCACCGCCCGGCTCGGCCTGCCCAACGTGGTCACCTTCCCCGACTCGGCCCGGGTCATCACCATCGCCGACCTGATCGGCCGCGAGCACAAGCCGGAGGCGGCCTGGTTCGAGCCGGGCGGGATGGCCAAGGCGCACGCCGCCGTCCGGGCCCTGCGGCTGGCCGTCGAGGCGGTCGCCGAGGCCGAGGCGCAGGCGCGCCGGCACTTCAACGAGGAGGTGCTGAACGAGCCGGTCACCGAGATCGCCGACCGGCTCACCCGGCACCGCGGCCCGCGCAAGCTGCTGCGGCCGTACCGGCGGGCCAAGGACGCGGCCGTCGAGGCCGCGCGGCCCGAGGTCAAGCCGGCCGAGGCGATCGCCAACGTGGAGGACGCGGCCGCCTGGAAGCAGGCCCTGGAGGACCTGGCCGACGCCGAGGCCGAGCACGCCGAGATCCTGGGCCGGCACTGGGACGGGCGCGACACCGACTTCGCGGCCATCCAGCACGCCCTGCACAACGCGGACGAGGTGATCCGGGAGGTGCCGGCCGACGCCCTGCCCGCGGTGACCGTGCACGTGTGCGCGCCGCGGCCGAACAGCGCCCTGCTGCGCATCGTCGGCGAGGCCCGCGACGAGTTCACCCGGTTCCGCACCACGCTGCGCCCGGCGCCGGCCCGCGCGCCCCGCCCCGAGCTGGGCGAGGGCCCGATCGCCGACGCGGTGACCTGGCTGCGCGCGCACATCGCCCCGCTGCACGCGGCGGCCGAGATGATCCGCGCCTACAGCGTGCCCACCGGCCGCGACCTGACCCTGACCGAGGCCCGCGAGATCGCCGCCCAGCGGCAGAAGGCCACCGACGCCGAGACGGCGATCTGGGCCGACGCCGCCGCCCACGCGGCCGTGCTGGGCTCGGTCTACCGGGGCACCAAGACCGACGACGAGGTGATGAACGAGATCGTCGCGTGGACCGCGCACGCCCGGCGGGTGCTCACCGGCGAGGACGCCCCGCTCAGCCCGGGGCAGGCGCACGCGCTGATGGAGGCCCACCCGACCGAGGGCCTGCCGGCCGCGGTGGCCGGCTGGGAGTCGGCCCGCGGCCAGGTGCTGGACGCGTTCGGCTCGGCCCGCCACGGTGAGCTGGTCGAGCGGCTGGGCGACTACGACAGCGCCCGCGACCTGCTGGTCGAGCTGCTGCACGACACCGAGGGGCAGCACGAGTGGTTCCGCCACGAGGACGCGCGCAGCGTGCTGGTCGAGCACGGGCTCGAGGGCGCCCTCGACTACTGCGCGGCCGAGGACATCAGTGTGGAGCACGTGTGGCCCGTACTGGAAAGGGCTCTGCTCCGCGGGTGGGCCGACGCGGTGATCCGCGACGACCCCGGCCTGCACCCGTCGTCGGCCGAGGAGCGCACCCATATCGTCGAGGTGTTCCGGCTGCTCGACAACGAGCTGACGGCGGCCGCGCTGGCCGACATCGTGTACGCCGTGGAGGCCCGCCGCCCGTCGTCGTCGGCCACCGGCGAGCCCGGCATCCTGCGGCGCGAGGGCAACAAGCAGAGCGGCCACCTCGCCGTACAGGAACTGCTGGCCCAGGCCCGGCACTCGGTCCAGGCGCTCAAACCGTGCCTGCTCATGTCGCCGCTCGCGGTCAGCCGCTACCTGCCGCCCGAGATGGAGTTCGACATGGTCATCCTGGACGAGGCGTCCCAGGTGACCACGGCCGACGCGATCAACTGCATCTACCGCGGCGACGCGCTCGTGGTCTCCGGCGACCACCAGCAGCTGCCGCCCACCTCGTACTACGACCGCGTCGAGGACGACGTGACCGACTTCCCGTCCATCCTCGAACTGGCCCGCGACACCTTCCCCATCCTGCATCTGACCTGGCACCACCGCAGCAGCCACGAGGCGCTGTTCGCCTTCGCCGACCTGGCCTACTACCACGGCCGGCTGGTCAGCCTGACCCGCGCGTACCCGCAGGAGCCGGACCACGGCGTGGAGATGTACCTGGTCGACGGCGTCTACCGGCGGCAGACCACCTCGGACAACCCGATCGAGGCGGACGCGGTCGCCGAGCGGGTGCTGCACCACTACACGACCCGTCCCGGTCAGACGTGCGGCGTGGTCACGCTCTCGGTGGCCCAGGCCGACGCGATCGACGACGCGGTGCGCCGGGCGGTGGCCGAACGGCCCGACCTGGAGCACTTCTTCACCGACGACGACCGGCTCACCGGCTTCTTCGTCAAGAGCCTGGAGGCCGTGCAGGGCGACGTCCGCGACGTGATCATCCTGTCCGTCGGCTACGGCTACGACGAGAACGACAAGATCAGCACGAACTTCGGCGCGCTCAACCGCCCGATGGGCTGGCGCCGTCTCAACGTGGCCATCACCCGCGCCTCCCGCCGCATCGAGGTGGTCTCCTCGATCCGCTCGGGCGACGTTCCCGACATGGGCAACGAGAGCGTGCGTCATCTCAAGGCCTATTTGGAGTACGCCGAGAGGTCCGCCGCCACACTCGGGCGCGACCTGGCCGATCGCGAGGACGCGTCGCCGTTCGAGGACGCGGTCTCCGCCGTGCTGCTGGAATGGGGTCATCGGGTACGCCGTCAGGTCGGCGCCGCCGGGCACTGGATCCCCCTGGCCGTGCTGCACCCGGGGGAGGAGAAGGACATCTTCGCGCTCGGCATCGAGTTCGACGGCCCGGAGTACGCGCGGGTGCCGTCGGCCCGCGAGCGGGACCGCCTGCGCGACGAGGAGCTGCGTGAGCTCGGCTGGCACGTGCACCGGGTGTGGTCGGTGGCCTGGTACCAGGATCCCGCGGCCGAGCAGGAGCGGCTGCGGGTCGCGATCCAGCGGGCCCTGGCCGACCCGGTCGGCGTGGACCAGCTGGCGGCGCCGGCGCCGTCGGCGTACCGCGCGATCTCGGGCGAGCTGCTGCCCCCACTTCACTCGGAAGAGGACCTGCCACTAACGAGTGAATAGCCGGTATTCGCGCATGGTGATCTCTTCGCCGGGTAGGCGTGCCCGTTCATGTACACCCCTCGTTGGCCTGTCATGCGCGCACGCCACCCCTTCGCCCGCCGCACGGTACGAGCAAGCCAGGTCACGGTCACGGCGGACGTCGACAACGTTGTCACCACCGTGACCGTTCGGGGCTCATGGGGACGCTCGCTCAGCCGGGACGCGTTCCTGGCCCTCAAGAAATCCCTCGGCGGTCACCCCGACGCGGTGATCATCGACCTGTGCGACCTCGACGACCCGCACGCGGCCAGCGCCCTCACCTGGATCACGGCCCGCCGGGTGGCCGACGCCATGGACCCGCCCGTGCACGTGGTCGCCTGCGTGCCGGCCACCAGCGTGCTCGCCGACCGCCTGGACCGGCTCGGCGCCGCGTACTACCTGCCCACCTACGCCGACCTGATCCAGGCCCGGGCCGCGGCCATCGCCGCCCGCCCGCACACCGACCAGCGGCGCCTCACCCTGCCGCCCGAACCGGACACCCCGGCGCTGGCCCGCAACCTGGTCACCGACGCCTGCGCGGCCTGGCGGCTGCCCTCCGGCGTGCTCTACCCGGCCCGGCTCGTGATGAGCGAACTCGCCGCCAACGCGGTCGAACACGCCCGTACCCCGATCGTGGTCGTCGTCCTGCGCCGCGACGAAGGCCTGCACCTGGTCGTCAACGACCGCGACCCGCGGCTGCCCACCCTGCTTCCCCCACCGAAAGAGCCGCCGGGCGACCTGTGGAACGCCCGCGGCCAGGGACTGCGGACGGTGCAGGCGGCCTCGGCGGCATGGGGAGCCCTGCCGACAGCAGAGGGGAAGATGGTCTGGGCGACCATCTTCCCCTCGTAGCTTCCCGGCTATTTCTTGGCCGAGACCTTCTCCGGCTCGACCTGCGTCGTCGACAACTCGTCGGCCGGTGGCGCGTCGGCCAGGCGGGCCCGCTCGAACGGGTTGCCGTACTCGTACATGGCCTTTCTCGCGAAGGCCTGCTGCTCGGTGGCCACCCGCTCGGACCGGCCGCGGCCCAGGAAGCTGACCGCCCAGTGCAGCACCGTGGTGAAGCGGTTCTTGAAACCCACCAGGTAGAACACGTGGACCACGAGCCACATCACCCAGGCGAAGAAGCCGGACAACCGGATCTTGCTGCCGATGCTGGCGACCGCGGAGAACCGCGAGATCGTCGCCATGCTGCCCTTGTCGAAGTACTTGAACGGGTCACCGGCCGGCTTGCGCTTGAGCCGCCCCTTGATCGTCTGAGCCGCGTACTTGCCGCCCTGCATGGCGACCTGCGCGACACCCGGCAGCGGACGGCCGGTCGACGGATCGTTCAGGTTCATCATGTCGCCCAGCACGAAGATCTCCGGGTGACCCGGCACCGTCAGATCGGGGTTGACCATGATGCGCCCGGCCCGGTCGACCTCGGCCCCCGTCGAAGCGGCGATCTTGCGGGCCAACGGGGGAGCGGCCACACCGGCCGCCCACACCTTGGTCATCGACGGGATGCGCTGGTGACCGCGCTCCGACTCGACCTCGATGCCGGTACGGTCGACGTTCACGACCTTGGTGTTCAGCTCGACCTCGACACCCATCTTGTGCAGCTGGGCCAGCGCCCGCGTCGACAGATGGTCGCCGAACGTGTTGAGCACCGCGCCCACGGCGTCGATCAGGATGATCCGGGCCCGGCGCGGGTCGATGTGCTTGTACTGCCCCGGCAGGTTCCGGTGGGCCAGTTCGGCGATCTGACCGGCCATCTCGACACCCGTCGGGCCGGCGCCGACGACGACGAAGGTGAGCCAGCGCTCCTTCGCCTCCTCGTCGGTCTGCAGATCGGCGATCTCGAAGGCGCCGAAAATCTTGGCCCGCAGCTCGAGCGCGTCGTCGATGCTCTTCATGCCCGGCGCGTTGTCCGAGAAGTGGTCGTTGCCGAAGTACGACTGCGAGGCGCCGGCGGCCACGATCAACGTGTCGTACTCGACCGTGTAGTCGATGCCCGGACCCCGTACAGAAATGACCTTGTTGTCGGTGTCGACGCTCTCGGCCCAGCCGAGCTTCACATCGACGTTGTCCTGACCGCGCAACACCTCGCGGATCGGCGGGGCGATCTCCCCCTCGGACAGGACGCCGGTGGCCACTTGGTAGAGCAAAGGCTGGAACAAGTGGTACGCGGTGCCGTTGATGAGCGTGATGTCGACGTTGGCATTGCGCAGCGCCTTGATCGCGAAAAGACCCCCGAAGCCGGCGCCGATCACTGCCACCCGATGCCGCTGCATTGACACTCCCTCGGTGCTCGGTGACTCGTCTAGTAGAGCACCCTGAACAGGCTCAGTATGCCGTGAGAACCGACACTGTGGAGCGCCCGGCGCAAACTGCCCGCCGGACGCCGATCATCAGCTTGCCCAGCGCAGCGAGGGATTAACCCGGCCGCTCCAGTCGAAAATGGCCACGTTGTCCCACCCGTGCCCGGTATCGTTCAGGTTGGCGATCTCCCGGCCGTCGCCCTCGATCGCGTGTACCAGCGTCTCCGGCGGAGCACTGGCGTTCGGCCGCCGGCGACCCGTTCCTGACCTCGGTCCGCTCACGGCCGCTTTTTTGATCGGGCAAGGTGCGAACTAGGCCACGTTGAGCTGGATGTTGCCGATCCGGGCGACGACGTCGAGTTGGCCGCCCAGGCCGGTGACATAGGCCCGGAGGGTGTCGAGACTGACGGCGTCGCCGTTCTCGATCTGGCTGATGCGGGCCTGCGACAGGCCCGTCGCCTCGGCCAGCTGCACCTGGGTCACCCCGAGCTGCTGACGAATCTCGGCCAGCTGGACCCCGCTCACCGAAGCGAGCATCTGCTCCCGCATCTGTTGACGGCGAGCCACCCGCTCATCGCTGTCCCACGCCGGTCGGTCGCGCGCGCCTTGGCCTTGACGTCACGCCAGTTGGTGGGCTTCGTCATGACTGCTCCTCTTGCTTCCGGGCTGCCAAGTGCTCGGTGAAACGGTCATCTGCCAGGGGAATCGCCATGTGATACCAAGCTTGCCATTGGCCTGACTGGTCACCAGCCACCAGGAACACAGCTTCGCGTGCGGGATATATGGCAACTCAGTCGTGCAGGAGTTCTTCGCGGGCAGCGGGGTCGGCGCGGGTGGGGCAGGGTGGGGGCATGACGGATGAGCGGATTCGGCTTGAGGCCTACGACCCGGTGTGGGGTGAGCGGTTCGAGCGGGAAGCGGCGGCTCTCAAGGAAGTGCTGGGGGAGCATGTCGAGGGCGGGGTACACCACGTGGGGAGCACTGCTGTTCCGGGGATGACGGCCAAGCCGATCATCGACATCATGGTGGGGGTTCGGGACCTCGAGTCGAGCCGGGGCTGTATCGAGCTGGTGGCGGGGCTCGACTATCTCTACGCGCCCTATCGGACTGATGTCATGCACTGGTTCTGCAAGCCGGATCCGGCTCGGCGGACCCACCATCTGCATCTCGTTCCGGTGGGGTCCCGGCGGTTCGCCGACGTGCTGGCGTTTCGGGATCGGCTGCGGAGCCACCCGGAGGACGCTCGGCGCTATGCGGAGCTGAAGGTGGAGCTGGCGCAGCGGTACGCGGACGATCGGGAGGCGTACACCGCGGGCAAAGGGGCGCTGATCGCCGCCCTGTTGCGGGGAGGTGACGAGTCTTAACAGATGTGGCGGAGTTCCGTCATGGCGTTTCTTCGCCAGGGGTGGAAGGGCTCTTCGAGCTCCGCGGCAGCCAAGAATTGGCCCCCACCTAGGACCGGGGAACGACAGCATGCCGATCCGGCCGTCGGCCACCGCCAGCTTGGCCGGGACGCCGGCCGCCACCCGGGCCTGCTCGCCGGCCGCCACCCGGGCGCCGATCCGCTGCGCGGCCATCGGCCGTTCCAGAGTGCGCCGGTCGTAGACGATCCGGAACCGTACGCCCTCGGCCAGCAACGCCAACTCGGTCGGATTGTCGTGGCAGGCGCCCAGATAGGGCGGCCAGTCGAAGCCGAAAACCTCCTCCTGGGCCCCGCGCAGCACCTGATCGAAGACCTGACTGACCTCGGCCGCGCCGACCACCGCCTCGACGCCCTGATCGGGGGGCTTGTCACCACGCTGGCGGCGCACCCGCTCGCCGAGCCCGAGACGGGCCTCCTGCAACTGCCGCATCCGGTCGAGCAGCAACGAGTCGATGGCCAGGTCGGGTGGCGCCGGCGACACCCGGTCGCCGTCCACCGCGACGAGCCGCTGCTCGCGGAGCTTGTCCACCGCCGCCCGGACTTCAATCAAGCCCGCTTGGGTACGGTCGGCGAACGCGGCAACCGCGGCCGCGCGCCCGCTGAGCACCTCCACGTAGACCCGCTCTTCGAGCTCGCTCAACCCTTCTCGTCGAGAGCCCACCCATGATCTCGGCGAAGTGGACCAGATGCGGCGTCGCCAGGTGGGCGTCCAGGTTCGGCCACTCCCAGTTCTCGTAGAAGAAGAGGCCGCCGGATCCTCCGTACCCTGGTGAAGGTCGTAGTTGGCGTAGCCCGGCTCCTCAGCGCCTCCTTCTGTCATGTGACGGGCGCCACAGAGGCGAGGATAGATTGAGGCCATGACTGACTCCCGCCGTTCCACTCGTCGCGAGGTCGCCGCGGCCATGACGTCGGCCGCGGTGTCGTGGCTGGACCTGCTCGACGCCACGCAGCGTCCGGCCGCGACCGGGACGGTGGACGGGGGCGAGCGGCTGCGCTGGTTCTACACGCCGACCGACCACGGCGGGCTCACCCTGCACGAGCAGCGGCCGGCGCAGCAGCGGGCGGCCATGAAGCTGGTCGCCTCCGGGCTGTCCCGGGCCGGCTACGTCACGGTGGCCACGATCATCGGCCTGGAGAACGTCCTGGACCACACCGAGGGCTTCACGGCCCGCTTCGACCGGGAACGCGGCCGCGACCCCGGCCTGTACTACCTGCGGGTCTTCGGTAAGCCGTCCGGCGAGGGCACGTGGGGCTGGCGGTTCGGCGGCCACCACGTGTCGCTGAACAACCTGGTCGCCGACGGCGAACTGGTCTCGGCCACGCCGTGCTTCATGGGCGCCGACCCGGCGACGTCACCGCTGCTCGGCGGCGCCGCCAACCGGCCGCTCGGCCGCGTCGAAGACCTGGCCCGGGAACTCGCGGTGTCGCTGGGAGACCGCGCCCTGCTGTCGGCGAAGGCCCCGTCCGACCTGGTGACCGGTAACCGCAGCACGATCGCCGAGGGCGACCGGGTGATTCCGCTGGCCGGCATCTGGCGTTCCGCCTTCGCCGACCCGGCCGAGTGGGCGAAGCTGCGCGCGGCCAGCGACGCCATCGACGACGCGGCCGGCTACGGGGACCGGGAACACGAGGCGCTGAAGTACACGGCACGGCCGAAGGGCGTCCCCGGCGCCGACCTGACGGCCGGGCAGCGCGACCTGCTCGAGGCCCTGCTCGGAACCTACTTCGACCGCGTGCCGGTGCCCACGGCGTACACCGTCGACGATGCGCATTTCGCCTGGGCCGGCTCCACCGAGCCCGGGGCGCCCCACTACTACCGCGTGCAGGGTCCACGGCTGCTGATCGAATGGGACAACACGCAGCGCGGCGCCAACCACGCCCACTCCGTGTGGCGAGACCCGTCGAACGACTTCGGCCTCGACGTGCTGGCCGCCCACCGCTCCCGCCACCACTCATGACGGCCCCCTTCGAACCCGGCCCGCCGGCGTGGACCGGCCCACCCGTCGACGCCGAGATGCCGCCTGCCGGCCTCCTACCTCGACGTGCTGCGCATCCAGAACGGCGGCCGGCCCGGACACGGTGATGCTGGACCACGCCACCCCCGGCGAGCCCGCAGTCGCTTGAATCGGCGACGACCGCGTCCTCCCACCGCGTGGCCGACACCTTCGCCCAGTTTCGGGCCGCCTTCGACGAGGTCAGAGCGGGCGGTGCTCGACGAGGCCGACCAGGTTGTTCTCGGTGTCGCGGAGGAAAGCGTGGACCTCCTCGGTGCCGGGTGGGCCGAGGAGGGCGTCGTGGTGGGTGAAGATGACGTGGGGCTCGGACTCGATCGGGGTGCCGGCGGCGCGGAGGCGGTCGACGGTGGCGGTGACGTCGTCGACCAGGAAGTAGTGCAGGGCCGAGGGGGCGCCGCGGTCCAGCAGGAGGCGCTGGCCGCGGGGTCAGCGGCTGCCGCCCCGGAAGATGCGCAGGAAGAACAGGAAGACGTTGAGGATGTCCAGGAAGATGGCGGCGGCCATGAGCGGGGCGACTTCGACGTTCGAGGAGCGGCGCAGGCGCTGGAAGTCGACCATGATGAAGCCGGCGAAGATGACCAGGCCGAGGATCGAGTAGATCAGCGAGCCGTACGGGATGTTGACGAAGATCAGCACGATGCCGAAGACGATCAGGGCGAGCAGGGCCCAGAAGCAGATGCGGGCCACGGCGCTCAGGTCCCGCCGGGTGGCGTAGCCGGCGGCGCCGAAGCCGGCCACGAACAGGGCCGTGGCGGCGCCCGCCTGCCAGACGGCCTGCGGGTCGGTGGTGGCGTAGTAGACGATCGTGGGGGCGACCGCCACGCCCATCAGCAGGCCGAACGCGGCCAGCAGGGCGACCGTGGCCGGCCGGGACCTCCGTACGCTGAACTGCATGGCGATCAGGGCGGCGAACGCGCCCAGCCAGGCCAGGAAGGCGGCCAGGCCGGACAGGTCGCGGCCCAGGTAGGCGCCGAGGGCGAACAGCGCGGTGGTCGCGGCGACGTAGCCCATCGTCTGGGCGAACAGGGTGCGGCCCCGGTCGCGGGCGGCGGCCACGGCCGGACGGTAGGCGTAGGTCTCATCCATGTCATCACTCTGTACCGGCGGCAACGTGCGGAAATCCTTCGCCGGGGATGAGGTACGCGTGGTGTTGGACCAGCGTCCATGGCGGCCCACGCCGTCGAGGGGATGGCCACAGGGGCCAAGCCGGATTTGTTTCGGGCCGATTTCGAGAAGTTTTCTTGACAACGTTGTCAGGCGGAGGTGAAGCTGGCGATCTTCGATTACATAGTGGAGTAGGCATGAACCCTGTCCTGCCACGGCGGTGGGTTGCCGTCGCCGGTGCGCTTCTGCTACCGATAGGCCTGTTCGGCATCCCCACCGCGGCCAGCGCAGCCGTGAAACCCGGCAGTTTCGGCTCGTCGTTCGAGACCGGCGACCAGCAGCCGGCGGCCAGCACCGCCGAGCTCGACGCGGCCGGCGAACCGGTACAGGGCAACCTGACCGGCTCGATCCGCACCGGGCTCCCCGGCAGCCTTCTCGGCCAGGTCACCGCGGTGACCGCCAGCGGCGAGAACGCGCCGAACGAGACCGCGGTGAAGCTCAAGGACGGCGACACGTCGACCAAGTGGCTGGTCTTCAGCCCGACCGGCTGGGCCGCCTACCAGCTGGCGGCGCCGGTCACCGTCGTCAAGTACTCGCTGACCTCGGCCAACGACGCGCCCGGGCGCGACCCCAAGGACTTCGCGCTGCAGGGCTCGAACGACGGCTCGGCCTGGAAGGATCTGGACAAGCGGACCGGCCAGAGCTTCGGCGGGCGGTACGCGACGAACACGTACACCTTCACCAACACCACGCCGTACGCCTACTACCGGCTGAACGTCACCGCCAACTCCGGTGACTCGCTGGTGCAGCTGGCCGACTGGGACATCAGCGACGGCTCGAACGTGCTGCCGCCGTCCACCCCGATGGTCAGCGTCGTCGCCGACGGGCCGGTCCGCGGGGCCAACATGCTGCCGAAGGCCGGGTTCACCGGTGTCGCGTCGCTGCGGTACGCCGGCGGTTCCGAGGTGGACGGGCGCTCGTACGCCACCAACAAGCTCTTCGACGTCACCATCCCGGTCGGCCCGAAGTCGCGGCTGAGCTACAAGATCTTCCCCGAGCTCACCGGGGAGAACCTGCAGTACCCGTCGACCTTCGCGGCCCTCGACCTGCACTTCACCGACGGCAGCTACCTGAGCAAGCGCTCGCCGGTCGACCAGCACGGCAACGCGCTCACCGCGGCCGGGCAGGGCGCGGCCAAGGCGCTGTTCGCCGACGAGTGGAACGCGGTGCAGACCGACCTCGGCGCCGTCGCCAACGGCAAGACGATCGACCGGATCCTGCTCTCGTACGACAATCCGGGCGCGACCGCCGCGACGCGGTTCCAGGGCTGGATCGACGACGTCACCGTCACCGGTACGCCGGCGGCCATCGACGGCTCGGTCCTCACCAACTACGTCGACACGCGCCGCGGCACCAACGCGACCGGCGGCTTCTCGCGCGGCAACAACCTGCCGCTGTCGGCCGTGCCGAACGGCTTCAACTTCCTCACGCCGGTCACCAACGCCACGTCCGATTCCTGGGAGTACGACTACCAGCGCGCCAACAACGCGGCCAACCTCCCGCTGTTGCAGGGTCTCGCGATCTCGCACGAGCCCAGCCCGTGGATGGGTGACCGCAACCAGATGTCGATCATGCCGGTGCTCGCGGGTGGCAACACCACCGGGACGCCGAGCACCCGGGCCGTCCCGTTCAGCCACGACGACGAGATCGCCCGGCCCGACTTCTACAGCGTCAAGCTGCGCAACGGCCTGACCGCGCGGATGGCGCCCACCGACCACGCCGCGATCATGGACTTCACGTTCCCGGCCGGGCAGACCATCGGTGCCCTCGTCTTCCACAACGGGACCTTCACGTACGCCGCGGACGGCACCTTCACCGGCTGGGTGGACAACGGCAGCGGTCTGTCCGCCGGCCGGAGCCGGATGTTCGTGTACGGCGCCTTCGACCGCGCGCCGACCGGCACGGCGGCCGCGTCCGCCACCTTCGACCTGGCCGCGAACCCGCGGGTGACCGTGCGCTTCGCGACGTCGTTCCTCTCGGTCGACCAGGCCCACAAGAACCTCGACCTCGAGGCCACCGGCAAGAGCTTCGACGAGATCAGGGCCGCCGCCACCGCCGCGTGGCAGGACCGGCTGGACCGGATCTCGGTCAAGGGCGCCACCGAGACGCAGCTGGTCAGCCTCTACTCGAACCTGTACCGGCTGAACCTCTACCCGAACTCGCAGTCGGAGAACACCGGCACCGCGGCCGCGCCGCGCTGGCAGTACGCGAGCCCGGTGTCGGCGGCGACCGGCGCGTCGACCGCCACCACGACCGGCGCCAAGGTCGCCGACGGCCAGATCTACGTCAACAACGGGTTCTGGGACACCTACCGCACGGTCTGGCCGGCCTACACGCTGCTCTACCCGGACATCGCCGGGAAGATCGCCGACGGGTTCGTCCAGCAGTACCGCGACGGGGGCTGGGTCGCCCGGTGGTCGTCGCCCGGCTACGCCGACCTGATGACCGGCACCAGTGCGAACGTGGCGCTCGCCGAGGCGTACGTCAATTATGTGAAGCTCCCCGACCCCCTCGCCGCCTACGACTCGGCCGTGAAGGACGCGACAGTGGCCTCGGGCCGCGGCGCGGTCGGCCGCAAGGGCATCGAGACCTCGCTGTTCCTCGGCTACACGCCGACCACGACCGGCGAGTCGGTGTCCTGGGCCCTCGAAGGGTTCATCAACGACTACGGCATCGGCAACATGGCGTACGACCTCTCGCGTGACCCGGCCACGCCGAAGGCGCGACGGGCGCAGCTGGCCGAGGAGTCGACGTACTTCCTCAACCGGGCCCGCAACTACGTCAACATGTTCGACCCGAAGTCGAAGTTCTTCCAGGGCCGCACCGCCACCGGCACGTTCCTCGACAGCAACCCGCTCGACTGGGGCGGCGCCTACACCGAGACCAACGGCTGGAACTTCGCTTTCACCGCGCCGCAGGACGGTCAGGGACTGGCGAATCTGTACGGCGGCCGGGAGGCCCTGGAGAAGAAGCTCGACGAGTTCTTCGCCACGCCGGAGAAGGCCGACCACCCCGGCGGCTACGGCGGCATCATCCACGAGATCCTCGAGGCGCGCGCGGTCCGGATGGGCCAGCTCGGCATGAGCAACCAGCCCTCGCACCACATTCCCTACATGTACGACTACGTGGGCGCCCCGGCCAAGACGCAGTCCCTGGTCCGCGAGATCCTGCGCCGCCTCTACGTCGGCAGTGAGATCGGGCAGGGCTACCTGGGCGACGAGGACAACGGCGAGATGTCGTCCTGGTACATCCTCAGCTCGCTCGGCCTGTACCCGTTGCAGGTCGGCTCGTCGGGCTGGGCGTTCGGCTCGCCGCAGTTCACCCAGATGACCGTGCACCGCCCGGGCGGCGACCTCACGGTCAAGGCCACCAACAACAGCACCAAGAACGTGTACGTGCAGAGCGTGAAGGTCGACGGCCGCAAGTACACCTCGACCACGGTCGACTCGTCGATCTTCCGGACGGGCAGCACCATCGAGTTCGCGATGGGACCGAACCCGTCGTCGTGGGGCTCCGCGGCCAAGGACGCCCCGCCGTCGCTGACCGAGGGCACCGAGAAGCCGAAGCCGTTGCAGGACACCACCGGCCCCGGCCTCGGCACCACGAACGCGGCGCAGCTGTTCGACGACTCGTCGAGCACGCAGCTGACCTTCGACTCGGCCACGCCGACGGTCACCTGGGCCTACCGGGGTGGCAAGCAGACGCCGACCTACTACACGCTCACCTCGGGCGCGGTGGCCGGCGACCCCACGGACTGGAAACTCCAGGGGTCCAAGGACGGGGTCACGTGGACCACAGTGGACTCGCGCAAGGGTGAGGTCTTCGCGTGGCGTAACCAGACCCGGCCGTTCGCCATCGCCAAGCCGGGCAGCTTCTCGCAGTTCCGCTTGGTCGTCGGTAAATCAAGCGCCGCTTCGGTTTCACTCGCGGAGATCGAGCTGCTTGCGGGCGGCGACGTCGAGCTCGGCGGCGGAGCGGTCACCGTGGACGGCGTGTCCGCGGTGCCGGCCACCTCGGGCGCGGCGGTGTCGGTGCCGCTGGCCACGGTCACGGGCGGCACGGCGAGCGGATACAAGGCGACGATCGACTGGGGTGACGGCACGCCGGTCACCGCCGGCACGACGGCGCTCAGCTCGCGGGCGGTCTACAGCGTCAGCGGTTCCCACACGTACGCCGAGCCCGGTTACTACCAGGCCTCGGTCACCGTGACCGACGGCGTCAGCCAGGGCTCGGCCACGGTCGGGGTGGACGTGGCGTACGCGCCGGCGGGCGGGCTCGTCCGGGCGTTCGACAACGTCTGCATCGGCGAGGACGGGGTGCGGGCGGCCAACTGCGACGCCAAGAACTGGGCGTACTCGGCCACGGCGCTCGCCGCGGCCGGTGTCACGCCGGGCAAGCAGGCCACGGTGCCCGGAACCGCGCTGCACTTCACCCCGCCGGCCATCCCGGCCGGGCAGCCGGACAACGCGACCGGCAACGGCCGGACGATCACGCTCAACCTGCCCGCCGACGCCAAGAGCATCTCGTTCATCGGGGCCGGCACCCAGGGCAACCAGAGCACGACCGGCGTCGCCAGGTTCTCCGACGGCACCACGGCATCCCTTCCGATCCAGATGAGCGACTGGACGCTCGGGGGCAACCCCAACGGCACTCCGTCGTACGGGAATGTGATCGTGGCCAAGTCGGCGTACCGCCTGCTGGGCACGAGCCGGGACAACGCGCAGCCGTTCCTGTTCGCCACCGCGCCCTACCAGATCCCGGCCGGCAAGACGCTCGTCTCGGTGACCCTCCCGACGCAGTCCGGTGACCCCGGCTCGGCGGGACGGATCCACGTGTTCGCGGTGGCCGACGACGGCACGCCGCCGCCGGCGCTCGAGCTGACGGCACCGGCCGACCAGACGGCCACCGCCGGCCAGTCGCTGACGGCCCAGCTGGGCACGACGACCGGCACGAACGCCCGCGTCCAGTGGGGCGACGGCACGGCGCCGGCCGGCGCCACGGTCACCGGCGGGGCGATCAGCGGTGCGCACACGTACGCCCAGGCCGGCACCTACACGGTGCACGTGACCGCGTGGGACGCGCAGTCGAGCCGGACGGCCACCTTCACCGTGACGGTGACCGGCACGGCGTCGGCGGCGACGGCGACCACCCTCAAGGCCGCCGCCGAGTCCGCTCCGCCGGCCACGGCCCCGGAGGCGTCCCTGTCGGTCACGTCGGGCCCGCGCGGCACGGCGATCACGGTCGACGGTTCGGGCTTCGCCCCGAACGAGACGGTCACCGGCACCTTCGGTGACGGCCTCACCACCACGACCCTGCGGGCCAACGCCGACGGCATCGTCTCGGGCGAGACCGTCAGCGTCCCCGGCGCGGCCAAGCCCGGCGCCACCGGCGTCACTCTGACCGGCGCCGAGTCGGCGGCCACGGTGAAGCTGCCGTTCACGGTGACCGGAACGGACTGACGGTAATTCCTGAATGGGCCGGCCGTGATCACGGCCGGCCCATTTTTTACGCCCCCTCGGCGAGCACCTTCGCCGCCTTTTCGGCGATCACGTCGAATCGTTTCTTCTCTTCGGTCAGCGTCGTCAGGTTCCGCTGAATGAGGACCTTTTCGTAGGCCACCTCGACGCCATGCCAGATGCTGATCAGATCGACCTTCTTTTTGCAGGCCACGTCGGCGACCGCCGTGTTCGTCTCCTCTCCGGCGGTCGGCTTCGGCCACACCTTGTCGATCGGCTCCCAGGGACTCTGATAATTGAATCCCCGATCTTTCATGCATTGGGACCAGGCTTGGTAGGCCCCCGTCACCCGGGAGTCGGCCTGTGCCTGATGGCTGGCGCTGTCGGCGATGCCGCGCACCGTGGGCGACTCCTGCGGATTCTCGTTGGCGCGCAGCCCGAGCGTGCGCGTCGCCTCGCCGCGGCAGCCGCCGACCGGCACCTTCCGGCCGTTGCGGACGAGGTCGGCCGGCGGGTGAGCGGGGTCGCCGATCCGGCCCTGCGGCCAGCCCGAGACCACTGTCATGTCGTCGCGGGAGATCGGTTCCGCTTCGGCGGCCGCGGGGGCGGCCGGCGCCTGCCCCGGCGGCACCTGGTAGCCCCAGCGCTGGGCCTCGGCCGAATCGGTCACGCCGTACAGGTGGCGGTAGCTCAGCACCGGCTCGATCGCCCGTAGCTGGACCGGGACGGTCACCGCGAACTGCTTCGCGCACCGCGCTATCAGAATCTGCGTCGCGTTCTCGATGGCCAGGCTCTGCGACGCGGTCGCGCGGTAGGCGTCGACCGGGAACGTGAGCCCGGCCGGGCCGTCGGTGGACGGGGTGAAGGTGGCGGGCGGCGGGCTGTCCACAGTGAACCGGCTGCGGTCGCCGGCCGGTGGCGCGGCATGGGAACCGCAGGCCGAGGCGCAGATGGTCAGGACGATTCCCGCCGCGACGAAGCGTGCGGCTCTCAACAACACAGTGACTCCCCCGTGAGGCGTGAAGCCGCCGGCGCCCGGCGCCGGGCGCCGGCGACTCCGGTCAAGCGGCTAGACGAGCGAGAACGACCGCTCGTTGTTGATGGTCACGCCCTGGTTGTGGCCGATCCAGGTGTTCGGCGGCAGGGTGTCGTAACGGCCCCACCAGCCCGCGTGCTCCCAGATCCGCAGCGAGTAGCTGAAGTCGCCGTTGAGCTCGGACCCGGCGGCGTTGCCGATGCCCTTGCCCTTGCCGTCACTGCTGGGCGTCGACGTCATGAAGACCACCCAGGGGTTCATCACGTCGTTCACCGAGTTGTCGGAGATGCCGACGTACGAGCCCTTGAGGCCGTCCCGATAGAAGAAGCAGGCGTCGCCGTTGCCGTTGTACGCGCCGTAGCAGTCGGCGTGCGCGTCGGTGGCGAGCGCCGGTGTCGACAAGCCGACGGCTCCCGCGGTGACCACCGCGGTGCCCACGAGCGCAGCAATGATTCTGCGCATTTTTCCTCCCCGTGTGTGCAATCGAACCTTCTGACCTTGCATGCGTTCCCTGAGGTGCATGGCTCCGGCCGGAACCCCGTCGATTACGACTTGGTTCTGGATGCTAGGCGTCTCATTTACATTCCGGCAAGGCCGCTCCCCGGAATGGCAGAAACCTGCAACGGGCAGCCCGGTTCACCTTTCGATCATCCCGTCGATGATCGAAATGCGAACGGGATTGCGAAGGCGCGGCAAGCGGGACGATGATAGAAACAGGCCAATGTGAGATCCGAATCCACGGGGGAAACGATGACCACGCAGGTCGGCCCGTCCATGTCTGTCCGCGGCCCTGGTTTTCGGCGGCACCGCTTCCTGATCGCGGTGGTCGTCACCACGGCCCTGTTCGCCACCGCCGGCCTGATCGCCTCGACACGGGTGAAGTCACCGGCCCAGCTCGCCGCCGAGCACGGCCCGCCGGCGCCGAGCGCGCTGACCGCCGCCGTGACCGAGCAGGTGCTTCGCAAGAGTGTGGTGCTGCGCGGCACGGTCGCCGCCGAGTCCTCCCTGACCGTCACCCCGACCGCGGCGCAGGGCGCCAGCGCTCTGGTGGTCACGCGTACCCCGGCCCGGCAGGGCGCCGCCGTGGCCGCCGGCAAGGTCCTCGTCGAGGTGTCGGGCCGGCCGCTCATCGCGCTGCCCGGCGCGGTGCCCGCCTACCGCGACCTGCGCCCCGGTGACCGCGGCGGGGACGTCGCCCAGCTGCAGAAGGCGTTGCGGAGCCTCGGATACGCCGACCGGGACCCGCGGGGCGAGTTCGGGCCGGGCACCAAACGGGCTGTCACCAGGCTCTACCAGAAGCTGGGCTACAACGTGCCGACCACAGGCGGCGCGGAGACCACGCCGCGGACCGCGGAGCGCGCCGTCACCCAGGCGCGGCGGGCGGTGTCGAGCGCGGAGGAGGCGGCCGCTCAGGCCGAGAGCGGCCTGACGGCGGCCCGGGCCGCCACCCCGGCCGACCCGGGCGCGGTCGCCCGGGCGAAGCAGGAACGCGACCGGGCGAAGGAAACCCTGACCTACGCGAGGGAGGATTTCGCGGCCGCGAAACAGGACCAGGCCCGGCTGGTCGCCACCACCGGCGCCATGATGCCGCTCAACGAGTTCGTCTTCGTGCCGCGCTTCCCGGCGCGGCTGGAGCGGCTGCGCGGGGGCGTCGGCGCCCCGGTGACCGCGCCGCTCGTCACGCTCAACACCGGGAAGCTCGCCGTCCGGGGCATCCTCCCGCCGACCGAGAAGTCCTTGGTGAAGCCCGGCATGGCGGTGCGGCTCGACGCCGAGCAGCTCAACCAGCGCGGCACCGGTTCGGTGACCGCGATCGGCGCCTACGAGGCGGGTGGCACGGCCGGTCCCGGGCAGGACCCGGCCGCCGCCCGCCCGGCCGGCCATCCGCTGACGGTCACCCCGAAGCCGGCGCTGCCCGAGGGCTGGCTCGGTCAGGACGTCCGCATCTCCGTCGACGCCGCGTCGACCGGCGGCCCGGTGCTCGTCGTGCCGGTGGCCGCGGTGTCGGCCGGTCAGGACGGCGGCACCGCGGTCACCGTCCTGGACGCCTCCGGCGGGCGCACCCGCGTACCCGTCGCCGCCGGGCTCGACGCCAACGGCCTCGTCGAGGTGCGCCCGGCCGCCGGCGCCCGGCTCCGCGCCGGTGACGAGGTGGTGATCGGGTGAACGTCCTGGAACTGACCCGCGTGAGCCGCGCCTACCCGGGCCCGCCGCCGGTGCACGCGCTGCTGCCGGTCGACCTCACCGTGGCGGCCGGTGAGTTCCTGGCCGTGATCGGCCCGTCCGGCTCCGGAAAGTCGACGCTGCTCAACCTGCTCGGTCTCCTCGACCGGCCGAACGAGGGCACCCTCCGCCTCGACGGCGTCGACACGCAATCGCTGCGTGAAAGGGAACGCACCGCGCTGCGGGGCCGCCGGATCGGCTTCGTCTTCCAGTCCTTCCACCTCATCCCGCACCGAACGGCGACGGAGAACGTGGCCCTGGCCCAGCTCTACAGTGGAGTCGCGGCCCGGGAGCGCACCCGGACCGCCCGGCAGACGCTGAGCCGGGTCGGGTTGTCCCATCGACTCGACGCCTTCCCGGCCACGATGTCCGGCGGCGAGTGCCAGCGGGTCGCCATCGCCCGGGCGCTGGTCAACCGGCCCAGTCTGCTGCTGTGCGACGAGCCGACCGGCAACCTCGACTCGGTCACCTCGGCCACGGTGCTCGACCTGCTCGACCAGGTACACGCCGACGGGGTCACCATCGTCATGATCACCCACGACGCCGCGGTCGCCGCCCGCGCCGAACGGGTCGTGGGCATCCGCGACGGGCGGCTCACCGATGCCTAGCCCGATCAAGCCGTCCCGCCTGCGCGCCCGCGACCTGGCCGGCGAGGCGCTGGCCGGCGTCGGCCAGCGGCCCGGCCGCACCCTGCTCACCATGATCGGCACGATCCTCGGCGTCGGCGCCTTCACGCTGACCCTCGGCCTGACCTCCACCGCCTCCGGCCAGATCTCCCGCGACTTCACCGAGCTGGCCGCCACCCAGGTCGTCGTGCAGGACGTCGGAACCCCGCACGACCGTGAGGTGCGGCGTACGGTCGACGACTTCCCGGCCGACGCCGACGCCCGGATCGAACGCCTCAACGGCGTGGTGCACGCCGGGGTGACCTGGCCCGTCTTCAGCAAGAAGCAGCCCCAGGTGTCGGCGTCGCCGATCGCGCCGTCCCATCCCATCGCCACCGACGCGGTGTCACCGGGCTACCTGCGGGCGCTGCACCCGGCCCTGAGAAGCGGCGTGCTCTTCGACCGCTTCCACGACCAGCGCAAGCTTCGGGTCGCGGTGCTGGGCTCCGCGGCCGCGGCCCAGCTCGGCATAGCCAACGTCGCGTCCGCGCCGGCCGTCTTCGTCGACGGCGTCGGATACACCGTCGTGGGAATCCTCGACGCCGTCCAGCGCAACCCGGACGCCCTGCTCAAGGTGCTGCTCCCGGCCGGCACGGCCCGCGCCGAGTACGGACCGCCGAGCGTCGACACCCCACCGGGCATGCTGATCGAGACCCGCCTCGGCGCCGCCCCGCTGATCGCCGCCCAGGCGCCGCGCGCCCTGCGCCCCGACCGGCCCGAGTTGCTGGCCGCCACACCCCCGCCGGACCCACGCCAGATCCAGGACCAGGTCGCCGGCAACCTCGACACCCTGTTCCTGCTGCTCGCCGGCCTGACCCTGATCATCGGCGCGGCCGGCATCACGAACACCACACTGGTCGCCGTCATGGAGAGAACCAACGAGATCGGCATCAGGCGCTCGCTGGGCGCCCGCCCCCGCCACATCGCGTGGCAGTTCCTGACCGAGTCGGCCCTGCTCGGCACCCTGGGCGGCCTGGTCGGCTGCACGATCGGCGTGTGCGTCACGGTGGTCGTCGCCCTGGCCAACCAGTGGACGGCGGTCCTCGACCCGGCCACCACCCTGGCCGCCCCACTGATCGGCACGGTGACCGGCCTCCTCGCCGGCGCCTACCCAGCGCTGCGCGCCGCCCGCATCGAACCGCTCGAGGCCCTGCGCCGCTAGCTGGCACCGCCCCCGCCCCGACGAAGCGCGGACACCGCAGCACCGCCGTCATGCGAACGTCCCCGAGAGCCAGCCGATCGGCGGGCCGATCGCAATCGCGGCCGGTGCGCCGACTCGTGGGATCAGGATCCGTGGAACATCGGCCGATGGCGATGACTGATCTCTCCGAACACCTGCGTCGCCAGTAGGACGAGAAAGTCAGATGGAAGCACGTCTGGGAGTTTCGCGAGGAGTATCGGTGGGAGCCGGCCGAAAAGTGCCCGCCACTCTTCCGCGAAGAGCCGTCGCCCACCGGCGACGATCATGGGGACGCTCTGCTGGCCGCCCTCGCGCCGGCCGCTTTCCGCAAGCACGGCGTCTAGCTCTCGGCCCACGACCGGGACGCCGGATGAGTAGCGACGGCCGGCCGGGACGGGCAGAACCCGAGTGCGCACCGTGGACCTGACGCGGCTTGGCGGATCGGTCAGGAGCGTAGGTAGCGCAGGACGGCCAGGACTCGGCGGTGGTCGGTGCGGGCCTGGGGGAGGTCGAGCTTGGTGAAGATGGCCGTCACGTGCTTCTCCACGCTGCGCTCCACCAGATGCAGGTGTTCGGCTATGGCCACGTTGGAGCGCCCCTCGGCCAGCAGGGCCAGGATCTCGCGTTCGCGGTCGCTGAGGCGGGCCAGGCCGGCGTCGACGGCGGGGGTGGCCAGGAGCTGGCGCACCACCTCGGGGTCGAGGGCGGTGCCGCCGCCGGCCACGCGGCGCAGGGCGCCGATGAACTCGCTGGTGCTGACGATGCGGTCCTTCAGCAGGTAGCCGACGTGGCCGGTGTTGTCCGAGAGCAGGCGGCGCGCATAACCGGTCTCGACCCACTGCGAGAAGACCAGGACCCCGATTGCGGGGTACGCGGATCTGATCGTCAACGCCGCCCGCAAGCCTTCGTCCGTGTGCGTGGGCGGCATGCGCACGTCGACGACCGCGGCGTCCGGCGGGTCGGCGGCGACGGCCCGCAGCAGCGCCTCCGCGTCCGGGACGGCGGCCGTCACCTCGATGTCGTTCTCGCCGAGCAACAGGGCGATGCCGTCGCGGAGCAGCGGGTTGTCCTCGGCGATCATCACGCGCATGTCAGCCCTCCTCGGGGACGGTCATGGTCACAGTGGTCGGGCCGCCGGTGGGGGAGTCCACGGTCAGCTCGCCGTCGAGGGCCGCCGCCCGCCGCGCCAGGCCGGCGAGTCCGGTGCCCGTCCCGGTGGTGGCGGCCGCGCCGCCGTGGCCGTTGTCGGTCACCGTCAGGCGCAGGCGGCGGTCGCCGGCGCGCAGCTCGATGTGGGCCCTCGTCGCGCCGGCGTGGCGGGCGATGTTGGTCATCAGCTCGGCCGCGGCGAAGTAGAGCGCCGACGCCGTCGCGTCCGGTGGGCGGCCGGGTAGGGAGACGCTCACCTGGGTGGGGACGGCGCTGCGGGCGGCCAGGGTGGTCAGGGCGACCTCCAGGCCGTCGTCGAGGGCGGGCGGGTGCATTCCCCGTACGATGTCGCGAAGCTCCGCCAAAGCCTCGGTGACCGTGTCGCGGGCGTCGGAGGCCAGCGCGCGCACCGGGTCTTCCGAGCTGCGGGCCTCGATGCGGGACAGGGTCAGGCCCAGCGCGACCAGCCGGGCCTGGGTGCCGTCGTGCAGGTCGCGTTCCACCCGCCGCAGGAGCGCGGCGGCGTCCGACCGCAGGGCCGCGCGGCCGGCTTCCAGGGCGGCGATGCGTTGCTGGGCCCGGCTGGGGTGCAGCAGACCCCGGACGAGAAACCGGTCTGTCAGCACCATCAGGCGGAGCCACCATGGCGTGGCGAGCAGCAGCGCCAGGCCCTGCCCCGCCACCTGCCAGGTGCCGGCCCAGGAGTCGCTGTCGAACAGCCAGCCGTCGGGGACGGCCGGCCACCACAGGGGATAGGTGATGCCGATCGGGCCGAGCACCACGCAGACCAGGGCCGGGTAGGCGCCGGCGACCGTGATCGGCCAGTGGGCCAGGCAGTAGGCCAGGGCACGCCAGGCCGTCGGGTCGCTGGGCAACGCGCGGATCCGGCCCCACAGGGTTCGCCCGGCCAACGGCGGCGGGTCGCCCCACTCCCAGCCGAGCATCCGGTGGGCCGGGCCCCGGAAGTAGCGGGGGAGGAGCCGGGCCAGCGCCAGCACCCCGACCAGCAGGGGCAGGCCGACGGTCAGCACCGACGCGGCCGCGGCGACGACGCCGACCAGGGCCAGCGCGAACGGCGGCAGGCCGAGGACGACGCCGGACACCAGGTAGGCCAGCTCCCGCCAGGCGCGGCCGGTGGCCCACGCCGTCACCGCGGTCCCGGCGGTGGCGCCGGCCCGGCTCCAGCGGGCCGTGGTCAGGAGACCACCTCGATCGGCGGGCGGCGCATGGCCAGGGCGGCGGGCAGGGCGGTGCCGGCCAAGACCAGGGCGGCCGTGGCCAGGACGCCGGTCAGCAACCAGGTGGCGGGCACGTGCGGGGTCCAGGTGCCGAGAGCGGTGTGCAGCATCGGCAACGTCGTCGTGGCGGCCACGGCCGCGCCGACCACCAGGGCGGTTCCGGTCACGAGCAGAGCCTCGCAGATCACGACGGCGAGCGCGCGCCCCCTCGTCGCGCCGGCCAGCTGGGTGACGGCCAGATCGCGCCGGCGGGCCAGCACGACGGTCACCAGCGTGTTGACGGCGGCCACGGCGGCGAAGGCCACGTAGACGGCGGTTCCGGTGTATTCCAGCCAGGTCTCGGCGGCCGGTGCCGGCGTACCCGTCGCGTGCTCGGTGGTCTTCAAGATGATCACTTTGACCGCTGTGAACGCGATGGCCAGGGTCAGGGGCACCAGTGCGCCGGAGAGCGCTTTCGCCCGTACGTCAATCGTGTCTCCCGCCATCCGCCCGGTGTCGCCGAACGCCCGGGCCACCAGCGCGGTGAGCTTGAGCAGGGCCGGGCCGAGCAGTCCGGCGCCGACGCAGAGCGCGAGCATGACGAACAGACCCAGGTCGCCGGTGGTCTCCGCGTCCAGATCGGCGATCGCGACGGACAGCACCACCCCGCCGGCGACCAGGACAAGACCGGCGGCCGTACGGGTGAGGCCGATCCGCCGTCGCGGCGCACCCGACTCGGCCAGCGCCGCCGCCGGCCGCATCCGGGACGGGCGGATCGCGGCGATCAGCGCGCCGGCCAGCGAGGTGCCGACGGTGACGGCCAGCGCGATCGGGAGCGCGCCGGGATGAGAGTGGAAGGTCAGGTCGGCCGGGGCGAGCCCGTGCCCGACGACGCCGTCGATCCACAGCCGACCGCCGAAGGCGCCGAGCGGAACGCCGAGCAGAGTCGCGGGCACGGCGACGATGGCGGCCTGCAAGGCCACGGCCCGGCGCACCCGGCCCGGGGTGGCGCCGATCGCCCGTACCAGAGCGATGTCCCGGGCCTGCTGGGCGATGGTCGCGTTCATCGTCACGCCGACGATGATGATCGACAGATAGATGGCGATCATGACGAAGAGGACCGCCACGTCGGCCAGATCCCCTTCACCCACCGATTCGCCGATGCCGAGCCCCGCCGCGACCAGCGCGGCCGCCAGCAGCTGGGTGGAGAACGGGCCGAGGAACGACCACGGATTGCGCCGCAGCGCCTGCCGGATCACGCGGCCACCGCCCGCAGCCGGTCGGCGATGGCGGCCGCGTCCGGGGTGGCCGTGTCGGTGGTGACGGCGCCCTCCCGCAGCAGCACGAGGCGGTCACTCCAGGCGGCGGCGCCCGGATCGTGGGTCACCATCACCACCGTCACCCCGTCCCGGTCGACCGCCCCGCGCAGCAGACCGAGGATCTGGCCGCCGGTGGCCGGATCGAGCGCCCCCGTGGGCTCGTCCGCGAAGATCACCGACGGCCCGGTGATCAGCGCCCGGGCGATCGCCACCCGCTGCCGCTGCCCGCCGGAGAGCTCACCGACCGGCCGCTTCCCGGTCCCGGCCAGCCCGACCGCCGCCAGCACCTCGTCCACCCCGCGCCGCCGGGGCCCGCCCAGCCGCCCGGGAAGCCGCAGGTTCTGCGCCACGGTCAACTCGGACAGCAGGTTGTACGACTGGAACACGAACCCGACCCGATCCCGCCGCCATCGGGCGAGCGGCCCCTCCCGCATCCGGCTGACCTCCCGCCCGGCCAGCCGAACCGACCCGGAGCTGGGCCGGTCGAGCCCGGCCGCGCAGTGCAGCAGCGTGCTCTTGCCCGACCCGGTCGCCCCCATCACGGCGACGAACTCCCCGGCCCGTACGGCCAATGACACGTTCCGCAGAGCGACGATCCCCCGCGGAAACCGGCGGTCGACGTTCTCGAGTTGTACGACGTTCTCCATGCCGTCGAGCCTGGCCGGAACGGGCCCGCCGGTCATCGGTGCTGGCGCTAGCTTGAGTTTTAACGTGCAGCTGTGCGGCATCGACCCCGGCTGATCATGAGGACAGCCCTTGATCGATCATCTCTTCTTGTCTAGGGAAGAA
>NZ_JBEZGO010000028.1:0-41911 GCF_040650035.1 Actinoplanes sp. NPDC048796
AGGCCCGTTGACCTTGGCATATCGCCTGGTCAACGGGCCTTTTCCTTACCCGAGCCGCCTGTCGGAATCGAACCGACGACCTACGCATTACGAGTCTGTTGGTACTACGTGCACTGTTGTGCGTGACCTGCGTTTTGCCTGTCCACGCACGGCCTTGCACAACAGTGCACTGCACCCTTTAGTGCACCCTTCTCTGGCTACCGGCTGTGACACCGGACAGGGCGCGGGCGATTCGACGTGCTGCGGCTATCGCCTCGGGGTCCAGACCGACCGGAACCTCACCGGTCCCGTAGACCACGTCCCGAAGCTCATCGGCTCCCCACTCGCGGCCCGACCGGCCGAGCGCTTGTCTGGTGGCGGCGGCGCGGAGCTCCGTGCGGGAGTCGAGTGCATTGAGTTGCTTCTGCATGTGGTCGACGGCCTGGGCGACGTCGGCGAGTCCGTCGCAGGTCTCGCATTGTCGCCTCGGGCTGGAGCGGAGCACCACGACGATGGCCATCATTGCGATCCCGACGACGGCGAGGCCTGCGGCAGCGCGGGGGGCGCTGATCGGCTGAAGGTCGACGCCGAAGAGAAGCAAGGTTGCGGCACCGAGTAGAGCGGCAGCCCCGCTGAGGACGACGTAGACCCAGGGACTGCGGGTATGAGGCATGGGTTTCTTCTCTCCGATCACGTACCGAGACGGTGTGGCGGAGGAGACGTGGCTGGCGGACGCCTCCGTGGCATTCGCGCGGCAACGCGAGATGCCCTGGTGTGACCGGCTTCACTCCCGCTAGCCGGTCAGCAGGGTCCTAAGGCCGCAGAGGGTGCGCCGGGTTCGCGTCAGGCGATACAAGATGCATCGCTTCCTCGTCGGTTGCGTTGGCGACGGGTCGACCGGGCCCCAGACGGGTCGTGGCCGTCGTCGGTGAGCAGCTGCCCGTGCTGCATGCGCCGATCCGCATCTGTTCCCCCATGATTCGAACGTGTGTTCGAATAACCTTAGTACCTCGATCAAGCCCTGAACTTGATCGAGTTAGGTTACGAGATCAACACGGAAAGTGAAATATCCTCATTGGACGGTGTTAACGTGTCCGTTTATCGGATCGGCTGTCCGTTTTACTGAGGGAGGTCGTCCACCACGTAGGTCCCGCGCCCCTGCGACGCCACGATCAGCCGGCGCTCATCCAGCCGGACCATCACGCGCTGGATGGTGCTCACCGAGACGGAGTAGAGCGCCGCGAGCTCACGGAGTGAGGGCAGGCGGGAGCCAGGCGGATACTCCCCGTCACGGATGCGTGCGGAGAGGTCATCCGCGACCTGGCGCGATGACATGGGTACGGGCACGGTGCTATGGACTCCCTGGCTGGCCCAGGGATTCGATCACGACGCATCTGGGGTCATCAAGCACACAGTGCGCATAGGTCACACAGTGCACACCGGTCACACTGTGCACTATGTGACCTATGCTGGCCGCGGAGCGATCGCCCTGGCTGGCGTCGGTGGGATCGCTCCGCCCTGCCGCCCAGCAGGGGCCGGAGCGCGCCAGTACGTCCTCCCGCGGCTACACGAGCCGCTCCGGCGCAAAAACACGCGAGCCCCGATCCGGAAACGGTCGGGGCTCATTCGTATGCGGCGACGGCTACGACTGAGGTTCGCCGCGGCGAGTCAGGAGCGCGTCGACCGAGCTGGCCCGCATTCGGCGGTGGCCCCTCACGCCCGGGCGCCGCTCGGCCCGGTACGACTCGATCTCGCCGTCGTCGATCAGCCGGCGGATCGTGCTCTCGCTGTCGGAGTAGCCCGCGGCGCGGAAGCGCGCGATGACGTCGCCGAGGCTGAGCCACGTCGCTTCGTCGGCCACTCGCTTCCTCCTGTCGCATCTGTCAGCTCTGGCTCAGTCTCGCAGAGATCGCGCCGCTGGTGAACAGCGCACTCCCACCGGATCGCTCTTCTTCCAAATCTGTCAGGTCTTGCATATCTGTCAAGGACCGTGCAGCATGGCCGACATGACCCGAGACCAACTCGTGAGGCTGCGCTGGGCCGTCCGCGCATCGCTGATGCTCGGCGTGGTCGTCTCCGTGATCGCCAACGTCCTGCACGCCTTGGACAACCCGATCAGCCAGGCCATCGCGGCATGGCCGCCGGTTGCCCTGCTGCTCACCGTCGAGCTGATCTCACGCGTCCCGGTCCACCGGCCGCTGCTCGCGTTCGCCCGCCTGATCGCCACCACGGTGATCGCCGGCATCGCCGCCTGGGTGTCCTACTGGCACATGGTCGGAGTCGCGGTCCGGTACGGCGAAACCGACGCCAGCCCGTACCTGATCCCGGTCAGCGTCGACGGCATGATCGTCGTCGCGTCCATCTGCCTCATCGAGCTGGGCGGGCGCATCCAGCAACGCGACCATGCGGCGCCGGCGGCCTCACCGGTACGGATCGTGGAACGGATCCAGATCCCCGCACCGCATCTCATGCTCGACCCGATCGTCGTTCCGCTGCCGCCCTCGGAGAAGCCGCGGGCTGAAACGCCGTCGGACGACGTCCCAGCAGGTCAGCGGGCACGCGAGGACTCCCGGACTGCACAGCAGGTTGAGGCGGTGGTCCGTGCCATGCGGGCGTCGTTTCCGGACCGCTCGCAGCGGGAGATCGCGGCCCTCGCTTGTACGTCGCCGTCGAACGTGTCACGCATTCTCGCCGCGAAGCGCAACGCCGGCCGCGAGCCCGGCGCTGAGCGCCAGCGCGAGCGAGTCCCGGCCTGACGCCACCACTCCCACATCCCAGACAAGAGGTAACCCCTGTGCCCGACCGGGCCATTGCCCTGTCCATCTGCGGCGGCGTCTTCCTGCTCCTCGCCGCCGTCATCGCGATCCTCAGCGGCCGCTGACGCACCACCGATGGCCACCCATACGAGCGCCCGCGCACCGCGCGCTGCTCTCTACCCGAGAGGCACGATCATGACGGACGAAGCCCGCCCCGGGCCGAAGCGGTACCGGGTGCGCGCCTACGACAACGACTACGAGGTGCTCGCTGACAAGGTGCATCTGGAGTGGTTGGACCTCGATGCGTATGGCGGCTTTAAGGAGGCACGAACCAGCCTGGAGGCACTGCGGCGCAGCCTCGCCTTCCTCGTCGGCGTCAAGGACGGCGACCTGCCGACCTTTCGATTGGCCGTGCACACCTGGCCTGACGGGCAGTACGTGATGGACTGGGTGGGCCGGTGATCCCGCTTCTCGCCGCGACCCCGCCCGAGCCGGCCACCAAGGCCATCGAGTATGTGATCTCCCCGACCGGCGTTGCCGTCCTGCTGCTACTCGGCCTCGTCGTCGACTACATGTCCGTCGGGCCCGACAGCCTGCGCGACCGCCTGGCGTTCCTGCTCGCGGTGCCGGCCTTCCATGACGGCTTCGACGGATCACCGGCGGACAGGTGGACCGTCCAGCAACTATCGAACCTGATCGGCTACCTGCTCGAGCAGACAGGCGGCGCCCGCATCGCCGGTGCCAGCATCAACACGCTCGTCGGCGCCGGCGTCGGCATCCTGTTCATCTACACGGTTGGCTGCCTACTGCCGGTCAAGGCCTCCAAGAAGCTTGGACGGTTCGCAACGCTCACGTTCCCGAAGACGAGCGTGTTCCGGATCAACTGGCGGCTCTGGGCGTGCGCCTTCCTGCTCGGCGTACTGTGCGACCTCGCCCAGGGCCTGGTCGGCGACCTCACCAACGGCGCGGTGTCCATGCTCGTCGGCATCGTGCAACCGCTCCCTATGACGCTGTTTGGAGCTGCCTGATGATCACAGTTCTCGCCGTTACTGCTGCCGAACCGCGCCGAGGTTGGGGCGGCCCGCTGGCCATCCTGGTCGCCTTCGCGGTCATCGGCATCATGCACCTGATCAAAGTCCGCAACGAGAACCTGAAGACCCCCTCCCCCACTCCACCCAAGCCCCTGCCTCGTGGTGCCAAAACGCAGGTCAGCGTGGTGTCTGACACCGATGACACCGACGCTGGCACCGGCTGGTGGGGGTCGATCGTGGACCTCGGCGACGGACGGCGAGTACGCCGGGTGAAGGCCGTCCTGGCCACGGGCTCGTCCCGACTGCCGGAGGACGACGAGCCGGTCGACGGCGAACTCGTCGAGGACGACATCGACCTGACCCTCGACGAGCCGGCCGAGCCGGATTCCCTCAAGGCATGGGTTGCCCAGAACCTCGGCCGCCTGGGCTACGCCGACCTGGTGCGCGAAGGAATGCGCTTGTGGCAGGTCAGCGAGCGGACCGTCAAGCGCCGGATCGCCGACGAGCGGCAAGCCCGCAAGGACAGCTCGCGCTAGCCTCGGAGGCAACGGGTGGCCGGAGTAGCGGCCGGCCACCCCGCCCTGACCGCTACCAGGGGAGCACCATCGTGACCGACGAACACATCGGAGCCAGGGTCCGCCTATGGCGACGCCGACGCGGCCTTTCCCAGGTCGCAGTCGCAGGCCTCGCAGGACTCAGCCAGGGCTACCTCAGCCAGATCGAAAAGGGCATCCGCGGCGTCGAACGGCGCAGCACTCTCGTCGCGCTCGCCGGCGCCCTGGACGTCTCCGTCGCCGACCTCCTTGGGCAAAGCGGCGACCCGACCGACCCGCTCCGGATCAAAGCCTCGCAGGCAGTCTCGTCCATCCGGCTCGCCATGGTCCAGCTGGAGGCCGACGCCCTCGACCCACCAACCCGCGGGCCCGACGAGATGGCCGCCGCGGTGGAGCAGGCCATGGGGCTGCGCCAGTCCAGCGACTACCTGACGTTGGCGCCACAGCTGCCGAGCCTGCTGCTCGACGCGGCCAACTACCCAGGCACCGATGCGCTCGTACGAATCGCCTACGAGACGTCGGTGGCGTTGCGGAACCTCGGCTACCGGGACCTCTCGTGGCCGGCTGCGCGGATCGCGGTGAACGCCTCCCGCGAGCTCGCCGATCCGGCCTGGATGGGGGCGGCCGACTTCATCTTTACGTTGAGCCTGCCGATGGAGGCTGCGCAGGTGTCGCGCAGCGTCGGGGAGAAGAGCCTGTCGCAGTTGCAGGCTGCGGCGGCCGATCCGCAGGCCCGGCAGATGCTTGGGCAGGTGCACCTGTCGGCGGCGTTGTCGAGCGCGGTGGCCCGGCAGGAGCAGAACGCGGCCGCGCACCTGGCCGAGGCGGAGCGGGAGGCCGCGACGCTCGGCGACCCGGACGGTCCCGGGTTCAACCTGTCGTTCTTCGGCCCGACGAACATCCACCTGTGGAAGATGGCGATCTTCACCGAGCTGGGCGAGTACGGGAAGGTCTTGGAGATGTCGCGCCAGGTTTCCGTGGCGGGCATCCCGGTGGCGAACCGGCGGCAGAGCTTCCACATGAGCGTGGGGCGCTCACTGGCGCATTCCGGCACGCGAGATAAAGAAGCGCTCGTGGAGCTGGCGAAGGCGGAGCGGGCAGCGCCGGCGCCGTTCCGGTTGAACCCGATAACGCGGGATGTCGTCTCTACGATGATCACGCGCGCTCAGCAGCGGGCCGTCGCCGAGGATCTGGCCGCGATGGCAAACCGGCTCGGCATCAGCCCGGTATAGCACTGAGCTATAACACTGTCTGTGATCCGCATCTAACGTCCCGTGGCAGAGGCGGCGGCCGGCCCATCCCTGGGCTGGCGCGCTGGACATGGGCACCCCAACGGCCGCCGCCTCCCCCCTGACGGATCAGGACGCGGAGGCGGACCAGCATGGGAAGGCACGGGAGAGCAGGCGACCACACACCCCGACGGCTGCGGTTCAGGCCCTGGGCCCGGAAGTGCAGCTGCGGCAACCAGCTGCCCTGCGTTGTCGCCGCAACGATCGAACGCCAGCAGTACTTCCAGCCGCCGGCCGCGCCATCCTGGTACACCGAGCCGACCGCCCTGCACCGACCCCTGATGACCCCGGGCCAGGCGCACCGCACGCGCCACAACGAGCGGCGGTGACACAATGCTGCCTCGCGCCGGCGACATACTTCACGTGGGCAAGGCGGCCAGCGTGCAGTTCGCCGCGCCGATCCTCTTCCGCGTCATCCGCGTACTGATCACGGATACCTACCAGGGTTGGATCTGGCTCGACGGCTACGAGTTGAACCCACAGGGCGACGCGGTCGAACGACGGTCCATCTTCGTTCAGCTCGCCGGGCTGCGTGCCATCGCCAAGGCGCCCGACCCCCGGGCGCGAAACGGCCGGCAAGTCGGCCTAAGCAGCGGCCCCATACAGCGGAGCAAGAGGTGACGGCCCCGACGGAACGGGAGCGCGGCCCGCCGCAGATAGACTCCCCAGCGACTCTGGCCAGGCCAAACAGATCGGGAGCACAGCATGCAGCTCGCCCAGGTCCTCGACGTCATCGCGGCGGCGCTGGACGCCAGCGGCCACCCGGACATCGCCGAAGTCCGGCGCTATGGACAGGGCACCGAGCAGTCTCCCGGCGGCGTGGCCGTGCGCTGGCAGTACGGGAACGGGGCCTCCTCCTATCTGGCCGACTCGCGCCTGAAGGTGGAATCGGTCCTGCCGACGCCGGCCCGTATCCCGGCGCCCCAGGAGAAGCTTTCGCGGCTGCCCGTCTTCGTTGTGCAGCTGCTCGACGTGGCGCAACCCACGGACGTCATTCGTTCGTGGGAGCTGGTCGCCCTGGCCGATATCGGCCCTAAGGGCCAGAGCGGCACCGTGCCTGCTGGCGTACGCCTCGTAGGCGCCGACGGCAAGGCCATCGTGCTCCACGCGACCTACGGCTCCGGGCAGATCAAGGAGCCCGAGATTGACCCGCACCCCGAGTACCAAATCCCCTCGGAGGTCACGTCATGGAAGAAGCACCTCAGAGTCAATGCTCCCAGTGCGGCGCAAAGGTAGGCGTGCCGCCGGGTAGCGCCTGCCCGCCGCATCAGGCGGCTGGCGACCGGTCGCGATGCCCCGGCTCAGGTCAGCCGACCATGTAACGCATAAAGCCGCCCCGCGACCACCAGGGTCGCGGGGCGGCTTTATGTCGACGGCCAGACTGTGGTCAGCCCTCGTCGACGATGCTGGGGCTGTGCGGCTCCCCGACCGGCAGGGAAACGATCGACGTCAGAAGGGACGCCAGGGTGGCCAGCGCTGCCACGGAGACGACGTTGCCCCAGTCGACGTCGACGATGCCGAGGCCGTCGCCGGTCAGCAGCGCGAGCGCGGCCTGGGCGAACGTCTTGACCGCGCGCTCGAGCGCGCTCTTCCAGAACTTGGTGGTGAACACGGTTCCTCCATGGTTTCGAACGGTTGTACGGTCAGGTCATGAGCGACCTGCCAAGCAGCGCGACGCGGATGGCCGTCGCCGAGGTGAGTGGGCACGTCGTCCGGCTGGCGTACGGCAACCTCAGCGGGATGCCGTTCCCGCGCAAGATCGAGTCGTTGTGGCAGATCAGCCAGGATCCGGCAGTCTTCGGGCACGTCCTGGGGCCGTACCTTGCGGAGGATCCGCCGACTGCCGGCGGCGCTGCTGTGGCCGAGCTGCTGCGGGCGGCCGGCGCCGACGAGACGGTCGCTGCGGCGAACGCGGAGTGGCAGCGCGGGCGCCGCGAGCGGGAACGGCGCGGCGGACCTCGGGGCTGACAGTACCAACACCCTAGGGTAATCTCATGGCATGACTGATGTGACCGAGCTAGCCGGTAAGATCGCCGCCCTGCCGCATCTGCCGCTGGCCGATCGCGCCCGCCAGGCGCGCGATCTGATCGACCTGGCAAAGACCGCCCTGTCTCAGGTGGGCGATCAGGCCACGGCGGAACTAGCTGGTGAGGTCGGGTACAAGGCGGCGGCAGGCGCCCTGGGCGTGTCGGAGGCGACGATCAACAAGGCGGTCACGCGCCACCGCTCACGCTCTAAAGCCTAATTCCAATACCGTAGGGTGTTGACACCCCTCTTTCTAATACCCTAGAGTATTACTTACAGGGCAGGCGAGAGAGGGGCCAAGAGATGTACGAGCTGATCGAGATCGATCCGCAGACCGGCGACGCGGACCAGCTGCTCGGGACCGGGACCATGCGCCAGATGGAGCGGCAGATGCAGACCCTGATCGCCGACATGGACGCCGAGTGGGGCGAGCTGGACGTCGACCGCTACGGGGTGGTCTGGTCGGCGCTGCGGATCCAGCCGGCAGGCACAGCGACCTGGAACTGAAGGGAAGGGCTTCGGCCCTTCCCTTTTCGCCTGACTTGATACGTTTCATTCCATCGCTTTGGACGTGGCCACCGGCTCGGCCCGCACCATCTCCCGCAGCTCCTCCCGGCTCACGTGCGGCGACAGCACGGCCGCCCGCCAACGGCGCAACAGCGTCATTACCTCCGCCAGCGACGTACGCAGCTCGAACATCTCCTCCCGCGCCTGCCGGGTCTCCTCGCGAGCCTCCTTGGCCTCCGCAGTCACCTCGCGCACGCGCGCCTGGAGCGGCTCGACCAAAGTCAACGCGGTGTCGGTGATGACGTCAGCCGCCTCCGCCCTCAACTTCCGCCGGCCAAGCACGCTGGCGACCAGGGCGCCAAGCCCGCCGAGACCACCGATCGCGCCGATGATCGTGGTGATGTCCTGGACGGTCAACGTTCCTCCACGAGCAGGGGCACGGCCTCGACCTGGCCGCGGGCCTCGGCGGCGAACGCGCGGTACAGGTCTCGGCCGATCTGGCCGAACCGGGACCAGGACGCAACGGCTACGGCCGCAACAAACGAGCCGGCCACGAGCGCTTGGGCGCCTGAGGTGGCGAATAGCGCCACCGCATACATGCTCGTGGCTGCGCCGAGCAGGACGACGCCGGCGGCCTCGGTGCCCAGCTGGGCGACGAGCCGGCCCGGCCACCACACACCGACCAGACCGATGACTCCACCGGCGATGAGGAGGATCTGCCAAAGCACCTCGACCGCGCCGGGCATGGCCGCGGCGGCCGATCGGGGTGAGGTGTCTGTGAGGATGAGCGCGGTTCCGCAGACGGCAGCCGCGGCGAGCGTGGCGACCTCGAAGGGGTGGCGGCCCCCAACGATGCGGACGGGACGCAACCGCGGCTGCGAGCTCACGACTTGGTCGGCGTGCTGATCGCCGCGATCTGCTTCTGAAGGGCGGCGACCTGCTTTGAGAGCTGGTCGACGGCGTCCGTGATGATCTTTTCCCCGAACTGCTGGGCGGCGCCGGCCGTGACCACCGTCGTCTGTCCCGGCTCGGGGTCGGGGCGAGTGAACTTGGTGGCCCAGACCTGCTTGGCAGAGTCGCTGGGGACCTGCTCGATTTCGGTCTTCAGCTTGTTGATCTCGCTGGAGATCCAGGACTTGTCGGCGGAAGTGAGCGCCACGGGAATGTCCTCCAGGTGCCAGGAAGCCGTCGAGGCTTCGAGGGATGTGGTGTACGACGACGAGAAGTGCGCGTGGTGGTCGTGCGGGTTGGCGCCGCGGTACGGCTGCTCGCGCCAGCCGTTGACGGCCTGCCAGATGCGCCGGTTGAAGATGATGTAGCGCAGCCGCTTCTCGGCGCCGGACCGGCACCGCCGCAGCAGGAACTGCACCACCATCTCCATGGTCAGCCCGGGCTCACGCAGGTCGACGTCGACGTCGATCGCGTGCACCTCGTGGATCTTGTCGGCGTCGTGGATCGGCACGTTGCCGACCTCGTCGTCGTTGTGATCGGACTGCGTCGCCTGGTGCGCGCCGTCGCCGATCGAGCCGTCGCTGTCCTTGTCGCGGTTCGGGGCGATCGTGTTGAACTCGGACCGCAGCTTGACCAGGCAAGGAACGAGGATCCAGTCCGGCATGAGCCCTCCTAGAGCTTTTGCAGGGTGAGCCGGGAACCGGCCTTGACGGTGACCGCGTCGGCTGACGAGGTCACCTGGGCGAAGACGAATCGGAAGGTGCCGGCATTGGGGCCGACGACCAGGTCTCCCTGGACCCACATGGATCTCTCCGCGGTGCCAGCGCCGCGGCCGTTGTCGCCGGTGGTCGCCATGCCAACGTCGACGACGTCGGCAACGGTGGTCGACGCGGACGGCGGCCCGTACTCCGACCGTTTGAAAGTGCTGCCTGTCGGATAGGTGTAGTTGGTTCGCAGGTCAGGTGTGTTGCTGGCGGCCGCGTAGCAGATCCACGCCGATACGGCGTAGGTCGCGCCGGCCTCGACCGACAACGCCAACTCGGTGTCGTTTTGCAGGGCCACGGTCGCGGTGACGACCTGGTCGGCCGCCTTGCGGACGGTCCGTAGCGGATCGTCGTCGGCGGTCACAATGTCGCCGCTGGCTACCACGGTGTTCTCCTCACAGCGCGTATCTCGGAACTGGGTAGAGCTGAACCTGGGCGCCGGCGCTGTGGGCGATGGTGAGGCCGTTGACGCCGCGGATCACGGTCGCGGTCTGGGTGTAGGGGCCGCTGCCGACGCGCGGGCCCATCGCGGTCACCGTCATCACCTCGGCGTCGCCGACGAGAATCTGGTACGGCAGAGCGGTGGTCGACCAGCCCTTAGGGCTCGTGAAGGTCAGCGTCAACGACGCCGTCCCGCCGGCGGCCGGCAGCGTGCTGGCCGCCGTGGTCTTGGCCGTCCCGTACCGGGAGGAGCCGTACACGGCGACGTCCCAGGCGCGGGCCGGCGACCCGGAGAAGTCGATCGTCCAGAAGCGGGGTCCGATCGTTTCGATCATGCCCTCGGCCAGCTGGTCGATCGGCCATGGCGGCATCCAGGCCGGGAGGCTGCTGATCGTCAGCCGTTCCATGATGTCGAGCCGGGTGGCCGCCGAGGCCAGGGCCGGCTTCCCGTACCGGGCGAGTTTGTCGACGTTCACCGTGATCTGCGGGTAGCTCGCCTCGCCGAAGGTGCCCAGATGCAGCAGCCACGACGCGATGTTGGGCAGCAGCGAGTCGTCGGCGACGTCGACCCGGTACTCGCGCGGCTTTCGGCCGACCCCGCCCTGGCTCGGGGGCAGCACGGAGAGCCGTCCGGTTTCCCGTACGGCCCGGGCGGTGGATCCCTGCTCGCTGTTGACCGTGACGTCGTTGACGATGTCGGCGGCGTCCGGGTCAGGGTCGAAGGCCGGGCTCTCGCCGACCTGCCCGTACGTGAGCGCCAGCCGCGGCGACTGCACGTAGAGGCTGCGCCGGGTCCGGTACACCAGCGCCAGCTCGTCGCGGGCCTCGTACAGCGCGCCCATGTCGGTGTCGGCCGCTGCGCGCAGCAGCGCCATCTGTGTGCCCGAGCGCTGCGGCCCGGCCGGCATCGTCTTATCCGGGTCGCCGATCGTGCGCAAGGTGATACCGAACTCCCGGCAGAGCCGCTCGAGGCGGCGCCCACACGGCTCGCCGATGTTGCCGACCAAGGCCCGATCGAGGCCTGCGGCAAGCGCGGTGGTCCGACCGACCATTTGGTGACCGACGGCCACACCGGCGAGGGTGGCGCCGATGATCAGCGCGTTCGCCCGGCTGACGGTGGCGGTGGCGAAGGTTCCGTTCGCGCCGCCTTCCACGATCGTTAGGTCCTTCCTGATGACCCTTGCGAACATCGCCCAGTTGACGGAGCTGCCGGACTGCACGACGTGGAAGCCGCACATGGCCCGTTGCCCGTTGAGGCCGAAGCCGAATGGGCCGCTGTCGGCCAGCACCGTGCCGTCGCTGTCGATGCCCTGCAACTTCATGCTGCCGCCGGTGCCGTAGCGCAGCACCCACCGGCGGATCGCGCCGGCCGTCTGTGTGACCTCGGCAAGCCGGGCGTTGTCGGCCAGGCCGGCTGCTGGAATGGCGAACAGGCCACGGTGCGCGATGGTGGCGGCACCGCTGACGGTGTGGGTGGGAATCTGCCCGGTCAGCACCGTGTCGTTCTGGAGTTCGGGCAGCGGGTCGGAGCCGTAGAAGTCGCCGCGGCTGGCCATGCTGATGTCGCCGGTGATCTGCATGGCCGGGCCGCCGATGCCTGAGGCCAGCGTGGTGGCCTGGCTGCCGTCCTCGCCGGGCCAGTAGGCGATCAGGCTGGCCCGGTTAGTCTCGCTCGTCGCCTCGCGGTAAATCGGCGTGCCGACGGGAGTGTCGATACCTTCCAGGTCGGCGATGAGGCCGCGCGCGGAGACCTCGGCCCAGCGTGCCCGGCCTGAGGTACCCCAGCGTGTAGGAAGCCGCTGCACCAGGCCGCAGAAGCGGATGTCACCGGTGTCGAACCGAGCGCCAGCAGCCGGCGTCCAGGTCCGGCCGGCACTGTCGACGATCGTTGCCGTTCCGGGCTGCACTGCGGTGGCGTCGAGGTTGGCGACCACAGTGCCGTCGATGCCGTTGCGCAGCTGGAAGGCGTGGACGCGGCCGGCCGACCAGCGCATGTCGATCGCCGGGACATCTCCCACCGTGAGTGGTGCTGTGCCGGCGTAGACCGATGTCACCCCGGAGCCGCTGACGGAGGCTCCCAATTGTGTCCAGGGCCCGGCCATCGTCGCAGCGGTGTAGAACCGTACGGTCCAGCCGGCCGCGCCGTTGTTGACGTCCAGGACTGCCCTGATACGGGCGCGTGCGGCTGGCTGTGGCAACGCCGCGGTGGACGTCGCGAAGATGCGGTTGCCGATGGTGCCGTCTGGCGACCAGTACAGCATCAGCATCCCGTTCGCTGCGATGCTGAACGCCCAGGACCGCTGGTTGCCTGCCGTTTCGTACTTGCCGGCCACGCCGATTTCGGCGGTGCTGGCCCACGGCGGCCGGGATCCGTACTCGACGTCGAGGTCGGCTCGCAGATCCAGGTCGCCGACGATATCGAGCGTGGCGTGGTCGGGGGTCTCGGCCCAGTTGCCGTCGCTCGCCCCGGTCAGCTTGAGGTAGCCGTCGCTGGCCTTCTCGATCCGGATCGGCGGGTTGGGGCCGAGTCGCCCGAAGTACTCGCCGCGCGGGTTCTGCCAGTTGTACTTTCCCTGGTCGCGTAGCCGCAGTTTCGCCGTTGAGGATTCGAGCGCGGCCGAGCGGTTACGGCGGCCGCGCTCGATCGTGATCAGGTCGCTGGTCAGCGTGTCGCGGGTGACATCGACCCAGTCCGTGCCGACCTGGAGGCGTACGCGGGTGCTGCTGGCCACGCCTACCCCCTTCCGGTGCCGAGCACAGTTTGGACGGAGCCGCCCTTGTCCTTGATCGCGAGGCGCAGAATCTCGAGGAGAAGGCTCGTCAGGCGGTCCCCGGAGCTGCGAAGTTCCAGCACGGTTCGACCAGAGCCGCCGATCATGGCGGCCAACTTCGACAGTGGCGCAACGGCCTCGTCTTCGCGGCCCTCACCGATGACGGCCAGCCGGCCGCCGGGCGTGCGCGGCACGATGCCACCCTTGGCCAGGTACGGGATGTCGGGAGTGCCGATGTTCACGCCGGGGACGCTCATGCCCGCGATGCTGAAGCCGGGGATGCCGAAGCTGAGCCCGTTCCACCTGCCGATCACCCAGTTGATCGCGCTGCGGAAGCCCGATTTCAGGCCGTCCCACATGGACGCGAGCTTGCCCGAAATCTTGCCTGGCATCGATGTCAGCCAGCCAGCGAGCTGGGCAAACTTGGAGACCACCCAGTTCTTCACGGACGTCGCACCAGACTTGATCTTGTCCCAGTTGCGGACGATCGCGAGTACAGCAAGGCCGATCGGGCCGGTCAGGATCGCGAGCAGGAGCGGCCAGTTGGAACGCACCCAGTTGAAGACGGCCGATGCGCCGGCCTTGATCCCGCCCCAGGCCCACGCCCACAGCTGCTGGAACCAGCGTGTTTTCGTCGCGATCAGCACGATGACCGCGATGAGGGCGACGATGCCGAGCACCATCCACGTCAGCGGCGATGCCATCTGGACGATGTTCAGCGCGGTCTGCACGGCGGTCCACACTCGATAGACGCCGATGATCGTGCCGATCACGATGGCGAGCGCGCCCAGGCCGGTGACGAGCGGGCCGATATAGGTGCTGTTCTGCTGGAGCCAGCTGGCCACCGAGGAGATGTACGGCACGGCGGCCGCCAGCTTTTCCACCAGCGCCGATTGTGCCTGCCGCTTGAACGCCTCCAGCTTCTGGGAGGCGCTTTGCTCGAGCGCCTGGCCCATCCGGTCGGCCGCCCCGCCGACCTCGCCCAGGCCCTTGGCCGCGGTGCTGGGGTCGAGCTTGTAGAGCGCGTCGCCCAGGTCCTCGGCCTTGGTACCGAACAGGGCGACCGCCAGCTGCGACCGCTTGACCGGGTCTTCGACGGCGCGGAGCCGGTCGAGGACGGCGTCGAGGCTCTTCGCAGCGGCCGGGCCGCCCTTGCCGAGGTCGCCGACGACCTGGTTGGCGTTGAGGCCCAAATCCTTGAAGGCGGCGATAGTGTTCTTGTTGCCGTCGAGCGCCAGGATGCTGAACTCCTTCAGCGCGTCCGCCACCGTGTCCGCGTCGCGAGCTCCACCCTTCAGCCCCTGGCTGAGCAGGCCGGTCGCCGTCACCCCGTCGATGCCGAGCTTCCTGAACTGGGTCGAATACTCGCTGAAGGTATCGAGCAGGTCGCCGGCATGATCGCCGGTCTGCTGGAAGCCCCGGGTCAAGATGTCGAATGCCTCGTTCGAGTCCTTGGCGAGCCCGTTGCGGATCATCTGGCCGGCCGCCCGGGCGGTGCCGACGACGTCCTGACCGAAGGTGTCCGCGAGCGCCTGAGCCTTGACCGTCAACGCCTCGATTTCGGCGTCGGTGGCGTCGTCCGAGACCAGGCCGGAGGTGAGGACGCCACGGAGTGTCTCGGCGACCGCCTCGGCGCTCTCGCCGAAACCGCGAGCGTAGACGTTGCCCGCGATCTTGCCCATGTCGGCCGCGTAGGCGGCGTCGCCGCCGAGCTGGGCGGTGAGCTTGGCCTTAGCGGCGTCGACGGACAACGCGCCGGTCAGGCCGGCGGCCAGCGCGACGCCGGCCGCCGCCCCGAGAGCCGGGCCGGCCGCGGCGATGCCCCGGCCGAAGCCCTGGAAGTCCTCCTTGGACTTGGCCAGGCCCTTACGGAAGTGGCCGTCGTCGGCCTTCAGGTAGGCGACCAGCTCGCCCAATTTCAGTGCCACCCCTGGTCGCCTTCCTGTTCAGGTGTGAGCGCCCGGCTCAGCCGGGTCTTGGCCGCGAGGAGGCCTTGGATGCGCTGCCGGAGCCAGCGCCACGACTTCTGCTCGAGCAGGCCGGGCCGCTCGACATCGACGCCGTACTCCGAATGCAGGTCAGCGACGATGAGATCCCAGTGGCTCAGGACGTCTGCCCACGTGTGGCCCGCCCCCGACCGCGCCCGGACGACCTGCTCCGGGACTTCGTAGTCCTCGTAGAGGCCGGTGACGGGGTCCCGTTCGCCGATGCCGTATTCGTCCGCCCAGCTGCCCGACGCTCCTGCCGGTTCGCCGGGCGCTGTGCTTCCCCCAGCTGGCCACCCGACCGCCAGTACCGTTCGGCCGCTTCCTCGCCACCGACGATCCAGGCGTACGCCGTGTTCCCGCAGTACTGAATGTGCAGGTGGGAGACGCCGTCGGCCATCATCTCGGCGTACGCCGTGCCCAGGCAGCGCTGCGCCATCGTCTTCGCGTCGACGCCCAGTTCGGGCAGCTCGGCCTCAATCGCCGCGATGACCTCCTGCATCTCCTCCGCCGTACTGGCGGAGTGGATGCGGCCGCCCTGCTCGGCGAGGAGCTGGCACCACAGGCCGAGCTCGGCCGAGGCGAGCGGGACGACGTAGTCCCGCTCGACACCGTCCTTGTCGGGGACCGTGAGTTCCAGCCCGGGATTGAAGTACTCCCCGAGGCTGCCGAGTTTCGCCACGTCAGCTGACCACGAAGTCGTTCGCGGTGCCGCCGGTGACCGACGTGCCGCCCGGGGTGGTGACCGTGACATCCTTCGACCCGGCGGTCAGCGCCGGCTTGGTCGCTACGATCAGACTGTCGTTGATCACGACGAAGTTAGTCGCCGCGGTGCCGCCGAAGGAGACGCCGGTGGCGCCGGCCAGCTTGGCGCCGTAGACGTTGACCAGACCGCCTGCCGCCGTGCCACCCGCAGCCGGAGCCAGGCCAGAGACGATCGGGAGCGGGTCGGCGACGGGGTTGGCGATCGCCACCAGCGGGCCCTGGCCCTGGATGACCAGGGAGACGATGTCGAGGTCGCCGGCGCCCCCGCCGTCCGGCGGGTACGCCTTGACGTACGCCCGGCCCTCTTTGCTGTTGCCGTCGTCGAGACCGTCTTTGTCGTACCAGCGGACGCCGAACTCACCGGCGACGGTGGAGATCAGCTTGGCCGTCTCGAACTTGTCGCGGAGGAAGCGGTGGACCGGGTCGAGGGCGGTGCCAGCGGCGTTCTTCGACACGAAGATCTTGGCCTCGATGCGCCAGGAGTAGCCGGTGACGGTCTCGCGGTACGCACCGTTGTCCTCGTAGGACTCATCGTCCTCGGTCCGCAGCTCCTCGATGAGCTTGACCTCCTGCTTGCCGTTCAACGGCTGGTACTGCACGGCCGGGTAGATGGCCGTGTCGATGTCGATGCGGACGCGCCGGGCAAGGGCGGTCACGCGCGGGCTGGGCGTGGTGGCCATGAGTCCTCCAGATCAGTCGGTGCGGTGGTTCGTCGGCCTCATGGCCTGGACGTAGTAGTTGTGCGAGATCTCCCACCGGCCGGACGTGTCGACGCCGAGGGACGTGTAGGACTGGCGAAACACCTGAACCACGGCGACGCCGCCCCAGTTGAGGCCTTCAGCGCTGTCCAGAAGGTCGAAGACCGCGTCACCCAGGTCGGCGACCACGCGCGGGTCTTTGGTGCCCCGTACCCGCACCTGAAGGCCTTCGGTCACGTCGGCCAGGCCCGGTTCCGAGGTGACCGGGTAGGTGGCGAGCGTGATGAGCCGGTCCGGGCCGGGCGGCACCGCTCGGATGGCGATGCCGACTTCGGTGTCGGTGTAGACGCCGTTCGGGTTCCAGGTGCCGATGCCGGCGGCGGCCAGGTGCTGCGCGGCGCCGGTGAGGAGTCTCGAGGTCCAGCCGTCGCCGGCCATATCAGCCTCCGAGTGGTCCGCGCGCCGCTCGGGCGGTGAGCGCGAGCATGGTGTCGGCCTCGGTGCCCATCGGCTCTTCGAGGTATTTGGCCTGCTTGCCGTCGTCGTGGCGCATGGTGAGGTCTTCGTGCTGGACGACGGCGTACGGCCGGTCAAAGGAGACGGCGACCGTGCCGGAGGCCTTGTCCGAGCTGACCTCGCCGGAGCGGGCCAGGTCGCCTTCCTCGTGCGGAGCGAGGTTGGTGGAGACCTGTAGCAGGTGCTCGGCAGCCAGCTCGAGGCCTTCGAATGTGGCGCCGGCCAATTGGGCGGCCACGTCGTCTCCGTCCCAGCTGATCTCGAACGCTTCCTCGGCCACGGCTACTCCAAGTCCAGCTCGACGTGTTCGGGCAGGTCCAGGCCGTGAGCATCCAGGCGCGAGCTCGCAAGCACCCGGGCAGTCCGGCCCCCGGGCAAAGTCACGAGCGACCCGGCCGGCGCCACCGTGTCCGGTGGCGCGTAGACCTGCGTGGACGAGGTCTTGTTGGTGCCGGCCGCGTCCTGCGTCTGCACAGCGACTACGCGGGCCGTGTCGTCGACGACGCACAGGTGGACGTCGACGGGGTCGGCGTACACGTCGCCGTATCCGCCGGAGCCGGTCAGCGCCTGGACGGTGATGGTTCGCGGCTGGGGGACGCAAAGGGCGATGAACTGTTCCCACGTCACCCGATCACCGCCGGTCCATGGCCGGTCAGCCCGGCAGCCTGCAAGATGGCGTACGCCTGGTCGACGAGCCCGCCGGTTGTCGGCGCCGACGCTGAGGCGCTGGACCGCTGGACCGAGAGGCGGCCGATCGTGAACGACGACGGCGCCGAAGCGACGCCGAGGCCGCTCTGGTCGCCGCCCTCCAACTGGCCCGCGATCTGCTCGAGCACGGCGTCACGGAGCGCGGCCTGGACCACAGCCGAGGCCGGGTCGTAGATGGCGCAGAGCAGCGCCCGGTCGACGGCCCGGGAGGCCCGGATCAGCAGCGTCCGCGCGTTGGCCGGCGTTCGGCCGAGGTGGTCGTGCAGCTGCGTGATCGTGGCGTAGGCGCCGGGGATTGTGTCGCCCGCGCTGGTCGTCGCCGCGGTGATCGTGGCCAGCGGCGAGACGTTGCCGGCAGCGTCCTTCGCCCGAACGCCGAGCGTGTAGTTGGTGCCCGCCGTGAGCCCGGTGTGCGTGTAGCTGGTCGCCGTGATGCCGACCGCGACCAGAGCGCCGTTGCGGTAGACGTCGTAGCCGGTGACGGCGACGTCGTCCGCGGCCGCCGTCCAGGTCAGGTTGATCTGGGTTTGCCCGGCCGCCGCGTCCAGCCCGGTCGGGGCGCTTGGGGCGGTGGTGTCCGGGAAGCCGTACGCGGCCAGAGCCACCGGCACGGGCATCGTGAGTTCGTCCGGGAACGGGTAAGCCGGCGGCAGTGTGCCGAGGTCGGCGAGCAGGTTGGTCAGCGCCTGCTGGAGCACCGGGGTGACGAGCGTGCCGCCCGGGTGCCGGTCGTGTGCGTCGTCCAGGCCCCAGGCGAACTGTACGGTGCCGGCCGCGACCACCACGGCGCCGGTCGCCGCCCGGTAGGCGGTGATCGCGTGCGTGTACAGGCCGTCGCCGGTGTACGTGTTGCCGTCGTCGTCGGACAGCAAGTCCGTCACCTGGTGCGTGACCTGCGACAGCCGCAGCAAACCGGCCGGTGTCTCTGCCGGGTTCATGTCGGCCGGCTCGTCGGCCTCGAAGCCCACGATCCCGGCCGGGCTGGCCCAGGTCTGCGCGCCGGTCAGGCCGGCCACCGCGGTGGTGCGCCAGAGCGGCGAGCTCGCATGCGCGCTCCCGGCCGCCATGGCCAGCGCGCTGATGCCGTTGAGGCGGAACCGCTGGCCGTTGAGCAGCGCGGCCGGGCGCCGGTCCGGATTGAAGCCGCGCGTGTCCTGCCAGGTGCCCGAGTAGGCGCCGGAGGCATTGAGCGCGCCGTCGTGGGAGTCCTTCCAGCACGCGTACGTGCGGCGGCCGCCGTCCCAGCGAATGCGCCAGAACGCTTCGTTGCCGGACAGGTAGAGCGCGTGCGAGGCCTGGGTGGCGTGGTCGCGGGCGCCCACGAAGGCGTCTCGCATGCCGGCCGACCAGTACTCGTCGTGCCCGGACGAGATGATGACCTTGCGGCCGAGTAGGAGCGTGGGGTCGGCATCGACCTGGGCGCAGGTGAGGTAGTCGACGTCGTAGCCGAGCCGCTCCAGCCACCGCACCAACGGGTACTCGGCGTTCCAGAACGTCGTCTGCGGGATGTGGCGCCTGGTCACGAGCGGCCGGTCGTAGGACACGGCCCGGGTCCGGTTGGGCTGCGACCAGGTCCAGGCACTGGCGGTACCGACGCCGTAGATCGACTTTCCGTCGAAGGGCGCGGCCGGGTCGGCGCCGGCCCAGTTGTACGCCTGCCACGTCGAGTCGCTGAGCTTGACCGCGATCGCGGCCTTGCGGGCCGGGTCGGTCACCACGAACGGGCCGATGTGGCTGTTCAGCGCCGCGTTGTCCGCCCGCTGGATCTTGATCACGTACACGCCCGGGGTGGCGTCGGCCGGGACCGTCCAGGAGCCGTTCACGGACCAGTTGGCGCAGGAAACCATTCCGGTGGTCGCGTCGGTGGTGCCGTTCGGCTGGGTGGTCTGCGCGCCGGCCACACCGCCGACGTCGCGGGCGCCCTGGCCACCGTAGTAGCCGAGCCGGTAGACCCGGCCCGTCCAGGCGGCGGCCGCGCTGTGCACTTTGAGCTGGAGGGTGCCGCCCCGGGCCACGGACATCGCGGTGGCGAAGCCCTGGATCGACGCGTCTCCGGCGCCGGTCACGTCCCAGGTGGCTTTCGCCGTGCCTCCGAGCCGGTTCTCCGCCTCGACCGCGGTCTCCGCTGCGGGCGGCGGGTCGCCAGCGACCGGGGCCATGGCGAACAGCACCACGCACGTCTTGAGGTTGGCCGGCAGCCCGGTGATCGTGATCGGGTGCGTGCCGGCAGCCACCACACCGGAGGCGACCGACAGCCGTACCGGCTCGTTGCCCAGGCCCGGCGCGGCGATCGTGTCGTCGACCGTGACCGGGCCGTTCCAGGTCGGCGTCAGCGTCGCCGGGCCATCCGACCGAGCGGAGGAGACGGCCGCGTAGATGCGGCAGCCGTCGATCGTGGTGGCGATCGACAGAGTGGTGATCTGCCCGGATGCTCCGGTGTCGACGTCGCCAGCACCGAACGGGGTCCCGTGGACGACACCGGAGAGGTCGTCGCGAGATTCCACCCAGCCCGCGAGCGAGCGCGGTGCGGTGGAGGTGGACGGGTCGCGGCCCCAGACGATCGAGGCCTCTCCCCCGGCGGCAGTCAGGACCGAGGCGGACAGCTCGCCCGCTGAGGCAAGCGGGTCGGTCAGCTCGTTCCAGGTGTTCGGCGGGGCGACCGTGGCCGGGGCGGCGCCGATGGCGACCATGACCCGGCCGGCGGTCGCGGCCGCCGGGAAGGTGGCGGTGTGCTGCGCCGCTGCGGCGCTGGCGGTGTAGGTGGTCTTCCAGTCCCGCGCCACAGCGGCCTCCCTCAGTTTCCGTACTTCTCGCGCAGGTCGTCGCGCTTCATGCCGGCCACCTCGGCCTCGGTGGCGTCGCGGTGGTTGACCGCGTACGCGCGCCACTCCTCGGCCGAGGCGTTACCCGCGGGCGGCTCGACCGGGGTCTCGTCGGCCAGCTGAGCAACGACGTCGCCCGCGGGCTTCTGCTCGACGAGGGCCAGCCGGGCGCCGTCGGACTCGCGCGCCGCCTGGACGGCCGCGTCCGTGGACACCAGGCCCGGCACGATCGGCGTCGGGCCCGGAGCGGCGTGGATCTCCGGGGAGACGACGTTCGGGCCGTGCGGGTTCTCCTGGCCGGCGTTGACCGGCGGGAGGAAGTCGCCCGGCTTCGGGTCGACCGCAGCATCGCGCAGCGGCGTCCCGATGAGCCCGTCGCCGACCTCGCGAGGATCGGCCGGAGGCGGGTCCTCGACGTCGACGGCCGGCTCGTCGCCGACCTCGTACCCAGCGCTGCGGCAGTAGGCCAGGACGGCCGGATTGTCGGTGTCGGCGACGCCGTCCTTGAACTGCACGTCGCCGACGGTGCCGTTGTACTCCCGGTTCGGAGCGATGATCTTCACCATGATCAGGCGCTCTTGACGTTACGGAAGACCGCGGCGGCCTTGGTGGACTTCAGGACCGGGGCGACCGGGCCCATCTCAACCTCGCCGGTCTTGACGGCGCCGGCCTGGTTGTACTGGGGCAGCCACTGGCGCACCAGCTCGGTGTCGCCGGCCATGGACGCGCCGTGGAAGCCGTCCAGGCCGTACCGGACCGCGTAGAGGTCGCCGAGGCCGGTGATGTTGCCGCCGCTGCCGGCACCGTCGGTGTCGCGGGTGGCGAGCGCGATGACGTCGGTGTTCGAGCCGGCCTTGGTCTTGAGGTCGACCAGCGGGATCCCGCGGTAGGCCTCGACCTGGCGGCCGAAGGCGTCCTGGGTGGTGGTGATCTGGCCGACCCAGGAGGCAATGACGGAGAACAGGCTCAGGGTGAGCCGGTTGCCGTAGATGGCGTCCGGGGTCTCGTCCATCAGCGAGAGCCAGTTGTTGATGTGGCGCTGCGCGGCCAGTGCGGTCGCCTTGTCGTTGATCGTGGTCCAGTCCACGTAGCCGGCCGCCACGCCGTTGTTGAGCGGCAGGTACTCGGTCGTGGAGCCGGTCAGGATCTTGTTGAGACCGTCGAAGCCGTTGGCGTCCACGGCGGTGTCGCCGTTGATCACGGAGTCCGCGAACTTGGCGCGGGTCGCCTTGATCAGCTGCTGCATGTTGGTGGTGACCGCGCCGGACGCGGCCGGGCCCACACGGGTGAGGACGCGGTCCACCTGGAAGCTGCCGCCGAGGGGCTTGAGCTCCACGGACTGCGGCGTGGTGGTGACCTCGGCCGGCGTGTACTCGGTGTTGATGGCGCGGAACGCGGCGCCGCGCTGCGCGGTGAGCCGGCGGTAGCCGTAGAGGAGCGTGCCACCGCCGGTCGGGCTGACCGCGTCGTCGAAGGTCATCCGGTCCAGGATGTCGCTCGACTTGGTGAACTCGTCGATGATGGCGACGTCCAGATCGGTCTGGGCGTTCTGCTTGGCCTCGGCCAGGGTGACGGGCATATCTACCTCGTTTGGGTCGGTCAGTTGCCGCTGAGGGCCGCGGTGACTGCCGCCGCGAGGCCCTTGGGCTTGGTCTTGTTGTTGCCGCCCGCGCCGGAGTGGTCCGCGCCCTGCTTCCCGGTGCCCTTGGCACCGGGCTCGGTCGCGCCGTACTTGGCGGGGTTCGCTTTGACTGCGGCCTTGACGAGGTCGGCGACCTTGTCGTCGAAGTCGTCGGCGGTCGCGTCGAGGTCCTTCAGCTGGTTCAGGAAGCTCTGCGAGTCGAGCAGCTCGGCGGCCTTGGCCTTGTGCGTCTCGGCGGCATCTCGGATGGCGTTTCTGGTGATCGCGCCGGTGGCCTTGTTGCGCCAGTCGTCGCGTTCGGTGGTGAGTGCCTTGACCTGCTCTTCGGGGTCGGCCTTGCCGTCCGCGTTGAGGCCGAGGGCCTTGAGGACGCTGGCGAGCCGGTCGTCGGAGGCCTTGCGGGCGTCCTTGGCCTTGCGCTCGCCTTCACGGGCGGCGGCCAGGGCGCGGGCGTGGCGTTCCGGGTCGAGGTCGCCTTCGATCTTCGGGGTCTTGTCGCCGCTGGCCTTGCCCGCGTCGTCGTCCCCGTCTTTGTCGTCGGTGTTGCCACCGCCGGCGTTGCTGTGACCGCTGGAGCCATCGCCTCCGCCGTCGCCCGGGTCGTCGCGGCGCCAGCCGCCGCGGGGTGCGCGGATGGTGGTGATGCCGGACAGGGCGGCCAGGGCGTGGCGGCGTGCGGTGCGGTGCATGGATGACTCCAGATGTGTCGTGGCGGACCTTGTCCGCCGACCGTTTGTCCGTCCCGGGCCTTGCCGGGACGCCGTAACGTGCTCGCCGGACCACTCCACTCAGGACGAGGAGCAAGCTGTGCGAGTACGTCAGGTCTGGTTGGGTGCTGCCGCGCTGGTGGCGGCCGGTGTGCTGGCCGGATGCGGCGGTGGAGGCGACGAGCCTGCGGCGGCACCGACTGCGGCGGCGGCCGGTGAGCGGCCGGGCCAGGCGCAAACGGTGGTCGACGCGATCGCCGCGAAGTGGCCGCTGCCGAACCCGGAGGACAACACCAGCGCCTGCGCGGGCAAGGAAGGCGCGGCCGACGGCTGCGTGCAGCTGATCACCACCGATGCGGTGAGCGTCTACGAGTACGCCGACGCGGCGACCGCCAAGCGGTGGGTGACCGAGATGAAGAAGCAGGGCGACTGGCGGCAGGCCGGCCGATTCGCCCTCGCCTGGACCGCGCGGGACCAGGACATGACCGACAAGGACGCCCGCGCCGACATGGTGAAAATCGCGACCCAGGCTGGCGCGAAGCTCTAACTCACGTCGCGGAGCAGCTAGCGGCGGCGGATGCCCATGATCTCGTCGGCACGCTCGTAGAACTCACGCTGCGCCTCAGGCGGAGCGTCGAGCAGCACGTGATGAAGGCTGTAGTCGCTGTCCGGCTTCGGGTGCTCGGCCGGGTAGAAGCCGGCACGGTCGGCCCACTTGGCCGTCCACTCGGCTTGCCATTCGGCGAGCGCCCGATACTGGGCGATCCGCTCAGGGGAAGGCCGGCGCGGCGGCGGCCGGTCCGGGTCCGGCTCGTAGCGGTGCGCCTCAGGATCGGTCACAGCCACTTCACCCCATGCCAGTCCGAGCCGAGCATCGCGGCCTTCCCGAGCCACGGCTGCTTTTCGTCGTCGACGTCGTTGGATCGGCCGACCTGGCTGATCTCGTACGAGGTCGGGAAGTCCAGATCTCCGAACTGCGACCCGTCGGCACGCTCCAGGATATCGGCCGCCTCGGCCACCTGGGCTTCCAGTTTCCGGGCCCGCTCCCGCAGGGCTCGGGCGTTTGCAGCCGTCGCCGATCCGGCCGCCTTGCGGTAGTCGTCGACGAGCTCGTTGAAGACGTCGACCATGAAGCGCACGCGGTCGATGATGTAGTCGGCCGATTCGGTGTCCTCGAACTCGAAGCCCTGGCTGGCCCAGGTGTAGCCACCGACGTCGATGTTGGCGTGGACCTCGATGCGGACGATGCCCTGCTGCCGGTACCAGCGCTCGAGGTGGCCGTTGAATTCGCCGGCGAAACCTCGACCGCGATAGTCCTTGTGGAGGTACAGCAGCGCGTGCACGACGACCAGGTCCCCGTCACGGTCGCGGTAGAAGGCCCGTTCGAATCGGCCGACCGCCTTGCCGTCGCGGAAGATCTCGCCGAGGACGGCGAGGCCTGGCCGGGAGGTCCGAGCGCCTCGAGCTGCCGCCTGTTTCACCTTGACGGTGAAGCCGGCGTAGTCGCCGCCGATGATGTCGGCGAAGACGTCGCGGACCATGTTGCGGTTGGCTTCGGCGTGCATGTCGACGTCGAGCAGGCTGGCCAGGTTTTCGACCCGGGGCGGCGGCTGGGTGACGCGCGTGCGCCGAGGCAACGGTGGCGGCGCCGCGGGCGCGGGCGTCGGAGCGGGCTGCGGCGGGGTGGCGGGACGCTGGCCGGCCGGGATGTTGCCTGCGCCGATCTGCTCGCGGTGAAACTGCCGCTTCAACGTCGGGTGCGCGGCCAGGTGCGAGCGCATCGCGCCCTGCCATGCTTTCACCTTGCCGGCGGCGGCCTGCTTGGCGGCCGGGGTGAGTGCTCCGGCCTCGCGCTCTTTCCAGCGGCGGATTTGGCGTTCGATGGCGCGCTGCCGCTGGCGGGCTTCGTCGCCGCGCGGGTCGGCGGTGGGCTGCTCGGGCAGCCGGGTCACCCCGGGCAGGTAGGCGCGGACCGAGTGGCGGCAGTTCGGGTGCTGGAACCCAGCGGCCCGAGCGTCGTCCAGTGTCGCCTTGACGTAGATCTCGATCGGCTCGCCAGTGAGCTGGTGAGCAACCTTGATCCAGCCCACGGGCCCTGAACCGACACGCAGGATCTGGCCTTCGAACGGCCTGCACCGCTCGCATTCCTGGCTCTCGTTGGACACCATAACGAACGGCAGGCCCAGGGACTGCTGCCGGTCGGTCTGGCCCTGCACGGCGGCGCGCTGGGTGACAGTGCGGACGCCCATCTCGACGTAGGAGGACAGCCGCCACGTGCGGCCGCGCTGGTCGACGAACGAGGCGATGCCCTGGTCGACAAACCGCTGGTAGGCCAGCTGCGACGCCTCTCGCCGGCCGAGGCCACCGGCGATGCTGGCCGCTGTGCCTGCGGCGATGACCTGCCGGTAGACGTCCTGGACGTGCCGGACGACGTTGGAGTGCCGCTGGCCGACGTCGTTGACCAGGGCCGCGGCGATGGACTCGACCACGTTGCCCCGGGCGAACTGGCCGGCGGCTTGCCGGGCGCCGAGCCGGGCCGCTTCGTCCTGCGGCAGGTCAGCAAGGACGCTGTCACCGCCGCGGCGGTAGCCCTCGGCAACCGCCTGCCGAATCGCCTCCGGTGCCGCGCCGTTGAGCTGGTCGGCGATGTCCTGCGCGGCCTTGCGGAGCTGGCCGAGCGCGGCGAGCCGGGTCACCGGCCACGCCTCGGAGTCGATGTCCTGGGCGAGCAGGTCGGTGACCTTGCGCAGCAGCGAGGCCTCTGCGATGCGGTACAGGTCGACGGTGGCCCGGACGATCTGCGCGATCTGGTCGGCGTCGACAGGCACCGGCTACTCCTCGTCGGTCTGCTCTTCGGTCTCCTCGTCGTCCTGGCCCTCGTCCTGCTCGCCGGGCGGCCGGTTACCGGCGGCGCCGGCCAGCACGACCTCGGGGTCCTCGCCGCCGCCGAGCTCGTCCTGGATCCGCTTCACCTCGCGGCCGACCTCGGTGTCGTCCCATTCGGGGTGCACCATGCGGACGGCGGTGTCGATGGAGATGGCCTGCGCGGCCCGGTAGAGCTGGACGGTGCGGGCGGTGGCCTCCGGTGACTCCGAGACGCTGTCGCCGAACTCGACGTTCGGCCGTTCCGGAGGCGGCCCGCCGAAGTTAACGGCCTCGACTTCCATCAGCAGCTCGGTGGCGTCGGCGATGCCGGGCTTCCACGCGCCCTCGGTCCGGTTCCCCCGGGTCGTGAAGGACAGCCGCTCGCGGGCCTGGGCCTCGGTGGCGGTCATCGCGACGTCGCCGCCCTGCTCGCCGAGGGTCTGCGGGGACAGCCCGGCGTGGCGCATGGCGACCTGCTCGACCGCTTCGGCGCTGGCCTGGTGCTCCTGCCACCGGATTTGGAACTGGTTGATGGTGATCCCAGTGCCCTGCTGGCCGGGCATCATCTCCAGCTGGGCGAACACTTCGCGTTCGGCGTCGAAGGTTGCGCCCTGGCCGGGGCCGTTGGACGAGAGCATGTACGACGGCACGATGATCCGGCCGCGGGCCTGGCGGATGTCGCGCATCCAGCTGGTCCACACGTCGTCGAGGGCGTCGAACCATGGTTCGTTGCCGTCGAAGTCGGATCGGCCGAGGTATTTCAGTGGCCCGTCGGAGCGCCATCTGCGCTGCGGGCCGGCGTTCGGGATCCGGACGACGTCGAGCCGCGTGAGCTTGGTTTCCTGGGCGCTTTCCTCGTCGACCAGGTCGGCCAGGTGCGCTGCTGCGGCGTGTTCGGTCAGCGGGACCGGGCGGCCGAGCTCGCGGCTGTTGCCCTCGTGCACGGCGTAGACGATCCGGCCAGCACCGTTCACGACCTCGTGGTGCTCGAGCAGGCGGACGTGGGTGTCGCCGTCGACCACGAGGGTGGACCAGAAGGTGACCTCGATCAGCTTGCCCCACCGGATGGTCGGGATCGCGCCGTCAGCGTGCACGGCGGCCAGGAAGGCCCGGTCGGGGTAGACGTCGACGTCGATGACCGGCCGGAGGTAGACGTCGCCGAGCACCGAGTTGGCCTCGGCGGCGTGCAGCAGCATCGTGTAAAGGCCGTCCTCGACCAGCTGGTCGAGGCGCTTCTGGACCGCCGGATTCTCGCTGGTGACCTGGGGCGGCTCGGAGAAGAGCAGGTTGGCGGCGGTGGCCGCCAGGTCGGCCGGCAGCGGGACGTGGATGCGGCCGTCGCGGGCGCCCGCCGGCGGGGGCGCGCCCCAGAGCCAGCGGGAGACGGTGCCGACCAGGCCGCCGGCGTACTGGCTGCCGCGTACGCGCTGCGAAGGCGGGAGGCTCTGCCCGCGCGGGCCACGGTTGGCGTAGACGTTGCGCAGGCCGTCAGGGTCGCCGGTGTACCAGGCGTCCCAGTCGCGGTAGGCGTCGTACGCGGGGGCGAGGTGGGGAGGCGGCCAGGCGCCGCCAGTGGGGATTGGCACCAGGCCCTCCTCAGTCTTCCGGATTTGGACGGGCAGCCCTAACCTCGGACCCCGTGAAATTCACGCCAGATTGGGTTGAAGCGATAGGCACATGGGTGGGCGGCGTCGGCACTGGATTGGCCGTCATTTACGCAGCTCGCGGTGTTCGCATCAGTGAGCGAAACCGAGAGGAAGACGCTAGACAGGCACGAAAGGCTGAGCGGGAAAGTCAGGCCGCTCAGGCGCGCACACTGCGTCTGCACTCACTTGGAGTCGATGGTCACGTCGGTGGACGCCTTGACACCTTCAAGGGCAGCATCGGCAACTACGGCCTCCACCCAGTAACAAACATCGTCGGCAAGCTGGTCTACATACCGACGAAGCAAGAGATCGGTATCCACATCGGAGGGCCCACGCCGATCACGGTGCTGGACTCTGGCGATTCCCAAGAACTGAGTTGGGACCTTCAGGGCTACGGACTGAAGGATGAGGGTGAGCTCGTCATGGGACGCTCGCAGAATCTCTTCGATTTCGAAGTGCACTTCACCGACGTCCATGGAAACCGTTGGGCGATCCGACCCGGCGCCGGGGAGCAGCCTTTTCGACTCTTCGATCCGGTCGAAAGCGGAGTCAAGCCGCGAGGTCTAGGGAACCGCGTACGAGCGGCCGCCAAAGCACTTCGGGGGTCTTGATCGCGTACCGGGCCGCGTCGATGCTGTGGTCGTCGGCCTTGAGCGGGGCGTCCTGGCCACGCTCGGCAGCCTTGTCGTCCCAGCTGTAGCCGGGCAGCTCCTCGAGAAGGCCGGTGCACGACCGGTGGATCCTCAACTGGTCGTTGCCGAGCAGGCTCGACATGAGCCGGATCCCGTCGAGGACGCTGTTATCAGCCAGGGCCGGGGTGATGCCGTCCTCGAACAGCTGCAACCTGAGGCTCGCGGCGGCCGGGTCGACCACGGTCCATTCCGGCAGAACGCCGGACAGGCCGGGTGCTCCGGGCACCTCCAGTTCGCTGAGCCACTTGCGCAGCTCGCGCGAGAGGCCACGGTCGGTGAGCTGCCGGCGGGCAACGGCCGGGTCGTGGCGCCACTCGTGCGTCAGGTACAGCCGGCCATCGGCGCCGACGCCGAGCACGAGCGCCGCGGTGGCGTTCCGGGTGCCGTAGTCGATGCCGAGCGAAACCCAGCGCACGATCGCGGGCAGCTCGTCGACGACGTGCCGGTCCTCGTCGAACATGTCGAAAACGGCGCCCTCAGCCGAGCGCCACTCGCCGAGGATGAACCGCTTGTACCAGAGGCCGACGTACTCGCGGGCAAGGTCGGCGACGTACTGCGGGTCAAGGTGCGGGTTATCCCGCAGCGTCGAATGCCAGGTCCGCAGGTTCAGCTCACCGGCCCGGAGCAGGTATTTCTTGCGCAGCCAGTGTGCTGGCGAATCCGGGTTGGTCGTGCCGAACAGCTGCGCACCCTTCACCGACAGGCGGGCGAGGACCTGCGTGTAGAACGCCTCGGGCACGGTCGTCAGCTCGTCGCCGTACGCCAGGCACAGCGTCATGCCGCGGACCTTGGGTTCGGCCTTGGCGTCGTTGGCGCCCAGGACGTCGACCTGCCGGCCGAGGATCGTCCCGAGCGGGGCGCCGGGGTTGTAGTGGACCAGCTTGGCCAGCGGGCCGAACAGGTCCGGGTCGGTGAGCACCGCGAAGACGTTGCGGTTGACGCTTTCCCTGGTCTTGCCGAACAGCAGAATTCGGCCTGAGCTGGGCGCGGTGGCGACGGCCATCAGGAAGCGCAGCAGCGACGCCACTGTCTTGCCGGACCGGACGCTGCCCTGCCAGATGTTCTGGCGGGCGGTGGACTCGACCACGCTGCGCAGGTGGACCGGGGACAGCGTGCGGCCGACCGCGTCCAGGTCAATCGGCATCGGCTGTGCCGTCGCGTTTGTTGAGCTCGTCGTACGCGGCGCCCAGGCCGGCGGCGAGCGCGCCGAGCATCGACTTGGCGGCGTCGACGCCGGGGTCGGCGTCGTATTCGTCCAGGCGCAGCGACCGGTCGACGGCGATCCCGACGGACTGCATGATCTTGGCCTTGTCGGAGAACGTGGGTTCGTCGAGCGTGTGCTCGTTGTAGTCGTTCTCCTTGCCGCCGAAGTTGAACACCAGTGCCCGCTGCCAGAGCTGTTGACGGAGGCGTTCGGCGTCGTCGAGCAGGCCGAGCGAGAGCGCGGCGCGGCGGGCGCGGCCGTCGATCTTCTTGGCTTCGGTGGCGGCCGCGGTCTGGGCGCGCTCGAAGTCCAGGCCGAGCTCGTCGGCGAGGCGGGAGACCGTGCGGCCTGAGCGGTTGATGCGCCGGCTGATGGCGTTGCGGGAGAGGCCTTGGGCGTGGAGCTCGCGGACGGCCTGGCGGTCTTCGTCGGTGACTGGGCGTCGTTCTCCTGTCATCGTTCACCGCCAGTTGCTCGTGCGTGCCGGCCTTGCCGGAGTACGCGGGGCTACGCCTTGCGTGCCCGATTGGTGTGGCCAGGCCGGCGCCCCCTGCCGACCTGGCCGTTCCCCCTGCGCTCCGGTCCCCGGAGACGGCGACAGCCCGGGAGCGAATCGCTCTACCGGGCTGTGGGCAGATTCCTGCCGCCGTCAGTGTGAACAATGATCATCGCGACGTCAAGCCGGCTCAGGAGCGCCTGCCCCGCCTCGCATACCAGATCAGGTAGGCGAACGAGCCCCAGAGCATCGCCATCATGGCCCAGAAACGCCAGTCGGCCAGCGCGCTCACAGCCGCTGTTCCCCGGCCAGCGGCGGGAGACAGCCCGTGCAGTCGGCGACGACGCAGGACGGCCAGTGCATGCTGGTGCCGTACTGAGGTTGAACGTGCACGGCCTCGCGTAGCAAATCGGCGATACGGTTGGCGGCTTCCAGCGCTTCGGCACCGGTCGCGCCGAAGCGCCTTAGCTCGTCCATGCCGCTCATGCTGCCATCCTGGGGCGACCGCGCGCCTCGTCCCGCTTCGCCTTGTCGATCCGGACCGCCTGGCCGAGCAGGTACCGCACCTGCTTCCGGCCCTTCTCGTCCTTCATCGTCACCGAGATCAGCCCGTAACGTTCTGCCCAGCGCCGGACGTTGTCCTCGGTGACGCCCTGGCCGATGTGCTCGGCCACCTCGGCCGCCGTGCCCCAGTGCTCCCCTGCCACCTCCATCATGCCGCCACGCTCCTCAGCGCCTCGTTCCTCAGCCAGGCTCCCCCGCAGGTCGTGCACTCGATCACCCGCTCCTCGGCCGGCGGGGACAGCCGCATCGTCAGCCCGGTGGTGTCGCACGTCGGGCAGAGCGCCCGGGGGACCAGCAGGCGATCGGCGTGAATGACCAGCTTCCGGCGGACGCGGCCGTCGATCCGGTCAGCGAACAGCCGAGTGCCGTCGGCCATGCGGTCACTCATGTGCGGCACGGCGGCCTGGAGCCGGTCGAGCGGTCCGGCCAGGCCGGGCAAATGCTCGGCGACGCCGCGGAGCTCGACGATGACGTCGGCCTGGGTCTTGGACCACTGGTTGACGCGGACCAGCTCGGGGGCGTCGATGGCGCCAGCCACCGGGTCGGCGTGGCCGCCGAGGGCGCGTCGGCGGCCCCAGGTTGGGGATTTGAGCAGGCTGCGTGTGGTGGCTTCCTCGGCGGCGATGTGCTGGGCCTCGTCGAGGGCGCGGGCTTCGAGCGCGGCGAGCGCCGCCCTCAGGGACCAGAGGGCGGCACGGGCGCGGAGCTGGGCCGGGGTCATGCGTCCTCCAGCGGGTAGAGGGCGAGGCCGAGGCCGAGCTCCTTGAGCACCAGGGCGACCGAGGCCACGTCGGGGGCGTGGCGGCCGCTCTCCCAGTTCCACAGCTGCACGTAGGCGGTGTTCGGCTTGCGGCCGGTCGTGGCGGCGATGCGGCGGGAGAGCTCGTGGCGGCTGAAGCCGAGGATCTCGCGGATCTCGCCAAGGGCGGGCCCGATGTTGGCCGGCTGGGTGATGACGATCTGGCCGGGACGGTTGGTGCGGTCGATCAACGCTGCTCCTCGGTGCGGGTTTTGACCTTGGTTCCGGCGATGAGCCAGGTGTTGGGTGTCGTGCAGGGGACGTGGCTGCGGTGGGTGGCCCGGCAGCGCGCACAGGGGCGGGCTGCCGGGCCAGGGTCGGTGTGACGGACGGAGGGCATCAGGTCCCGAAGAGCTGCTTGGCGATCTCGGGGTGGTACAGGTTCACGCAGGCCACGCACGTCGTGTGGTGCCACCAGCGTTCGTTGCTGATCTCGCTCCAGGGCGGCAGCGACGAATAGGCGTAGCGCTCGCCCGGGTAGATCGTCTTCACGCAGACGTGGGTCTTCGTCTCGCATCGACGCTCCTTCCGGGAGCGCCTGGCCACGACCAGCTCGATGCCGTTGCGGATGCTTTTAGCGGGCACTGAGGTACGCCCCTTCCTGGCTGAGGCAGACCTGCCGGGTTGGCCAGCCGATCGGGACGGGGCCGTGGGCGCCTTCGACGGTGGCCGAGGCGAGCTCGTCGACGATGTGGCCGGCCTGCTCGGCGCACCAGCGTTCGAAGCCACCCGCCTGGTCGTCGCGTTGGAAGGCGAGGACGGTGGCCGCCATGCAAGCGGCCAGCACAATCCATGCGACCCAACGCTTCACCGAGAGGCCTCGGCGGTGACGCCGTTGTCCTGAAGATCGCGGGCGTACTCCTCGGCCTGCTCCAGAACCTGCTCCAGGCGGTCGACGCGCTCGCGCAGCACGTCCCGGGCCTCCGTCATCGCGGCCAGCTCCGCGGCGCCGGCCGCCTCGCCCGCGGCGTACGCGCGCCGGATCCAGCCCAGGATCACCTGGACCGTGCTGATCTTCAGCTTCCGCGCCATCCACTCACCAACGCGGTGCTCAACCGCGCCCCGGGTCAGCCGCGCCGACTCCAGAGCAGCATCGAGGTGCGCCTGGACGGTGTACGCGACGGCCGGGCCGTCCTCTCGGTCGGCGATCTCCTGGACGCTGCGCACCGCCACCGGCATCGGCTCGGCCAGGACCTCGCGCTCCAGCTCGTACGGTCCCCACGTCCCGGCCGGCGGGAGCTCGTCGACCGGCTGCTCCGGGCTCACGATCTGCCGCACCGCGTGCTGGTCGACCAGGCGTAGCCGGCCAGCACGCAGAACCTCGCCGAGAACCGCAAGCGGGCGTGCTGACGCCGGAATCACACCGCCAGACGCCAGCGGCCACTCGCGCGCGTCACGAGGAACCGAGGCCACCGCCTGGTGGTCAACGACGCCGACTCGTCGTTCGAAGTCGGTCAGGGGCATCCGGTAGTCGGCTACGCCGTTCGGCAGGGCAGCGCGATTGCGGTTGGCCTGGTCCTGTTCGGGGGTGAGGCAGAAGCTGGTCGGCTGGTGTTCGGGCATCCCAACGCCGAGCCAGGAGCAGGTGCAGAGCTCGTCCTGCTCGTGGGCCGAGGTCTCGCGGGTCCAGGGCTTCCGGTCGGCGGCGATGACCCCGAGGAGCTGGGCAGCGAGGTTGTCGGTGTGGCCGGTTCCGGGTCCGTGGTTGGGGTTGGTGTTGTGCTCGCGGACGGCCTGGACGAGGCGGTGGCCGGCGGCGGCGAGCCGGTCGTTCCGCTGGAGGAGGTCGTCGCGTTCGCGGGTGGTCTGGTGGAGGCGGGTGTCGAGGTCGAGGATCTTGGCCCGGTACGCGATGCAGTCCTCGCGGACGCTGTCCGCAAACTCTTCGAAGTTGGAGATCGTTTTGGCATGGGCGGCCTGCTCGTCGGAGAGCTGGCCGCGCAGTTCAGCGGCGGTGGCGTGGGTGAGGGGCAGTTCGACGGTGTTCTCAGCGTCGCGCATTGCGGGTCTCCTGGATCTCCAGACGGATCTGGCGGGCTCGGGCGGGGGTGACGTAGGGGTAGAGATCGCCGAGGGCGTCATCGGCGTCCTGGGCGGGTTTCGGGCGAACGTGGTTTTGGGCTCGAGCGATGGCGGCCTGAGCGGATGCACGGCCGGCCTTCTCCCGTGGGGTGAGGTGGCGGTTCATGCGGTGCCTTTTCGGGCCTGGTGGGCGGCTACGGCGGCGGCTCGGCGTGCTGCGGCTTCTGCGATGGCTTCTTCGGCCCGGGTGCGACGGTGGCCGGGGGTGGGCACGGCGGCGGGGAAGATCCCTCGCTGCTTCGGTCCGGGCGGCGACTGATCGGTTCCGGGAACGAGGCGTAGGTCGGGGCCGGCCTCGCGCGTGCTCGCGTGCGGTAGTGACTCACCCTCTTGGTCTTGGGCTGGGGTGAGTGGTTCGGAGAGTGAGTTCTTCTGCTCGTGCCCCGGAGCCGAAGGCGACGGGGGTCGCAGGGGGTCTGGGGGCAGCGTGCCCCCAGGGATGGTTCCTGGGGGGTTCTTCGGGTGGTTCCCGGGCGGTTCTGGTGGTTCGGAGGGTGTTGCGTCCCGGCTGCCGGATTTAACGTCCCGGCGTCCGGCATTTTGCGTCCCGGCGTCCGGTACGGAGAATCCCGGCGTCCGGGAGTTTGCGTCCCGGACGGGTTCGGCCATCGATACGTCAGCTTCGATGTGTCCGGCATTCTGCGTGCCGGACAGGCGGGCTTTCTCCTTCACCCGGCGGCGCTGCCGAGCGTCGGACTCGACCTTCCGTGCCTTCTCGTCCTCGGCCACCAGGTCGTCCCAGAACGTCTCCGGCCGCTTGCGGTCCAGGGCGAGACGCCACCGTTGGGTGCCGCTGTAGTGCCGGCCGTCCTTCAGGATCAGTTTTTCGGCCATCAGGCGTTGCAGGGCGCGGTCGATGGTGCGGACGTCGAAGCCGGTGGCGAAGCGGATGCGCAGCGGCGAGGGGCGCGCGTCCGCGCCGTCCGGGTTGGCGTGCTCGGCCAGCACGGCCAGGACGGCATGAGCGGTGGTGTCCGGGTGGCCCTTGGCCGTGTAGATCCACGGCGCCTCGTAGTGGGCCCAGCGGACTGCCTCGACGCTGATGGGGTGCCTCCGTGGTGCGTGTTCAGGCTGGCCGGACCTCAGGAGCTGAGGTCCGGCCAGCTGGTGTCAGCGGGTGACGAGCTGGGCTGTGGCCTTGGCTCGGTAGCGGCGTTTCTTGAGCCGGTTCTCGGCTCGAATCGCGTCCCTGCACGCCGGGTCGAGGTCCTCGCCGCGTTCCTTGTGCCGACGAGCGGCGGCCGGCGTACCGCAGCCCTTCATGACCCGGCCGCTAGCCGGGTCGATGGCGAAGGCCAACGGCACCGCGCTCTCGCGTTCCTCTTTGGTCTGGTGGGTCCAGCGGGTCATCTCGGACCACGGCCGGTCCTCGGGTACCGCGGCGGCCAGTACGAAGTTGAGCCGGAACCAGTCGTGTGGGTCAGGCAGCAGCTCGACCAGCCAACGCCGGTTGTCCTCCGGGTCGCAGGTCCGGACGCGGGCCGCGAACTGGAAGGCGATGCGTTCCAGTTCGGCCACGCGGGCGTCGGTGAGCTCCACGTCAGTCCACCTCCCCGAGGCGGCGCCGGGCCTCCGCCTGGGCTTCGTCGATCTGGCCCAGGTGCTCGCGGATGGCGGCCTCGTCGTGCAGGCGGTGACCCTTGACGAGCTGGCAGGAGCAGACGCCGGGCGTTTCCACGTCGGGCTCGTAGGGATGCGGCTTGGCCTGCTTGGTGGCCGTGGGCCCGAACTGCGGGACGGGGCTGCGCGAGGTCGCGGCGCTCATCGGGCTGCCCCCGCCATCTCGGGCGCAACGAACGCCTGGCAGCGGCAACCCACGGCGGAGCACCTGGCGCGGCGACCGGCGGCCTCCCGGTGAACCAGCTCCAGGTGGCTACACCCGTCGGTCTGGCAGCGCGGCTTACGCGGCGCCGGCGGGGCTATCGTCGGCCGGCTCACGACCGGCGGCGTCTCCTCGAGGACGGGCCCTGACTCGACCGGCCGCACGTACTCAGGCGCGATCGCGGCCACCACGGCGATCCGTTCGGCCGGGTCGGCCAGGTAGTCGACGCCAGCATCGGTCAGCTCGTCGACGTCGGCGAGCAGGTCCGGCCCGTCTGGCATGACCGCGTCCGGGTGCTCGAGCACCGCGGCCGCGATCCACGAGTCGGCCGCCGGGACCCAGCGGTCGACCCAGGCCAGGCCCTCGCGGTCCAAGACCAGCTGGGCCCGGGTCACAGCGACGTACGCGAGCATGGCGTCCTCGCGAGGCACCTCGGCCCGCCGGCCGTCCTCGAGCGGGCGGGGCTCGCGGAAGTCCGAAGCGATTCGCACCGTGCCCCACTCGCGGCCCTTGGACTTGTGGGCGGTCGACACGATGACCTCGGCCCGCGACTCGGCGACCAGGGCGTTGAGAATGTCGAGGACGCCCTCCGGGCTGTAGCTGTTGATCAGCTTCACGGCGACCTTGAGGTCTGATCCAGCGGCGTCCTGGGTGACGTAGTCCTCCACGTCGGCCCAGGTCGAGAAGGCGCACAGTTCCGGGTGCCCGGTGCCACGGCCCTCTTGGAGGTCGATGGCCGCCTCGGCGAGGGAGCGGATGTCGTCGCCGCCGCCGACCAGCGCGGTCCGGCGCCCGCTGGCGGCCTCGATGGCGACCTGGCCTACGGCCTCACCGTTGGTGCGGCAGAGGACCGCGTCGGGCAGGTCGAGCGTCTCGACCCGTGACGGGATTTGGTCGAAGCCGCGCAGCCGCAGCCGGGCCTTGAGCACGGTGAGCCACTTGTTGGCCTCGTCAGCGACGGCCGGGCCGAACCGGAACGACTGGCTGAGGGTGAGCCGGTCACCGGGGGCGTCGCGCATCGCGTTGACCGCGCCGTTCCAGCCGTTGATGGCCTGGTTTTCGTCCCCGACGTACACGACCTGCATGTGGTCCTGCTCGGCCACCAGGGCGGCGACGCACGGGTTGAGGTCCTGCGCCTCATCGACGAGCAGGAAGTCACCATCGAGGCGCGGGTGTCGCAGCTGGAACATCTTCAGGTAGTGGTTGTGGACCATCCGGATGCGGCCGTCAACGGTGAGCAAGTCGGCCCAGGCGCGGCGAGCGAACGGCAGGACCGCGCGGCGGAGCTCGGCACGGATCGGCTTGTCTTCCATGCCAGGCTGGGTGGGCACGTGCCACGGCTCCAGGTCCTCGGAGCCGGACATGCAGAACCGGGCGACGGTCTGGGTCGCCAGCCGTGCCAGCTGGGTCGGGGCGAGCGGTGCCCGATCGGCGTCGATCCGGATCGGCTCGTTGATCCGCAGGATCTCGGCGACCTGCCGGCCGGTCTGGCGTGGCCCGTTGATCGGCCGGCCAGCCCGCTGATATGGGATGGCCACCGGGCCGTAGGCCAGGCCGTGGGTGGTGGAGGCGCGCACCTGACGCGGGAAAGCCTTGACGGCCTCGTCCTTCAGGGCGCGGTTGTAGGCGAGGTAGAGGCCGCGGCGGCGCGGCGTAGCCGCCGCGCAGAGCTTGAGGGTGGAAGTCTTGCCGGCGCCGGCGCCCGCCTCCACCACCAGCGCGTTGCCGGTGGTGAAGGCATCCACGACGGCGGCCTGCTCGTCGGTGGGCTTGTAGCTCATCGCGCGCCCGCTCCGGCCAGCTCGTTCTCCTGCGGGGCGGCGTCGATGTAGCGCTCCAGGCGCTCGATCACCGTGCTGACCTCGGCGTCGGTCAGGTCGTTGGTGGTTTCGACCTTGCGCCCGATCGCCTTGGCCACGAAGTCGAGCCGGTCGTCCCGGTCGGTGTACTCGGCCTCGGTGAACAGCGCCATCATCTTGCGGCGGGCCGGGTCGTTGCCCGGGTTCTTCGGCTCGGCCGGCGGCTCGACGACGACGCTGGCCTTCTGCGCCTGCCAGGTCGGCACGAGCAGGGCGTCGACGTCGGTCTGAGTGACCTGGTTCGCCTTGAGAGCGGCACCGATCGCGGACCATGCCGCCACCAGCTGGTCTTTGTCGGCCGCGGCCCGGATCTGCTCGAGCAGCTGGTCGCGCTTCGACGGACCGGCCTGCTCGCCGTCGTCCAACCAGGTCTTGAAAACCTCGGCGAACTCCCGGCCGGGCTTCGTGACGATTTCACCGGAAAGGGCCGGGCACCGGGACTTGACGACGGTCAGCTCGTTGGACAAGTCCATGGAGGCGACCAGGTCGAACTCGTACTCCAGGCCCTCCCGCTGCTCGGCCTTCGTACCGACCTTCATCATCTGGCGCTTGCCGCGGGCGTTCTCGCCCTCCACCCAGTCCGTCTTCACGCGCAGGGTGCAGATGATGTGGCCGGGGTACGCCAGCAGCGCTTCGACCATCTGCCGCTCGACCGGCCGCATCTCCTTCCAGCCGGACATGCCGTGTCCGCCAGACCGCTTGGCGGCCTTGTCGACCTGTTCCAGCATGCCGTCGGTGCCCATCCAGAAGTGGCTGAGCGAGTCGACGATGACGACGTCGTAGCCGGCCGCCGTCGCGGCGGCGAGCGCGTCGATCAGGATCTGCGGGCTGTAGCGGTCCAGGTGGAGCGTGTCGAACTCGAACAGGTCCGCGTACTTGCTGGCCGAGCCGTGCTCGGTGTCGATGAGCGCGACCTTCTCGCCGAGCGTCGCGGCGACGATGAGCGCGGTCATGGTCTTGCCGGAACCGGACGGCCCGTCGAGGGCGATGCGGCCCTTGGCGGCCTTCTTGGTTGCCTTGGTGAAGGTGAAGATGCTCATTCGGGCTGCTCCAGGTCGGTACGAGGGGAATCGGTGGGGGCGTCCATGGGCGGCTTGTCCTCCAGGACCACACCGAGGGCGGCGAGGATGCCGACGAGCGCAGCCGCACAAAGGCCAGCGATCAGGTAGTTCATGCCGGCACCTCGCAGACACGGCGAAGGCGGCCGCCGACCAGGCGGTACGTGATCGCCGAGTCCGGGATGCAGACGATCGGCGGCAGCTCGCAGGTGCAGGTCTGGCCGGGGAGGGCGCCGCAATCGCAGGCCATGATGTGGGTGGTCTGGAGCGGGGTGCCATCGAGCCGAGCGCGGGTCTTGTTCATCGGTGGTCCGCCTTGCGGTGGCGGGCGCGGTACCGGATCTCCAGCAGCGGTCCAACGGCGGCAAGGGCCAGAAGGGCCAAGCCGAGCCCGGCGCCGATGTAGGGCAGCGTCACCGCGACCACCGTCCGGGCAAGATCTCCGTCGAGGCGAAGTCCCACTCAAGGACCAGGGCCCGCGTCACTGGGCACCGTCCTTGGCGGCCAGCTGCGCCCGAAGCGACTCGATCTCGGCCTGGAGTGCGGCCGGGTCGTCCTTCGGCAGGTCCGCGTACACCCGAAGGCGGAGGCTGCCGAAGACCTCCTTGGCCTCGTACTCCTTGCCGTACGGGGTCAGCTTCTCAGCGCCCGGGTGACCGGCCAGCGCCGTGGCCAGCTGGTCGACGGCGCTCACCGCATCGCTCGGGTAGGTCTTGGGACTGACACCGCCGAACCGGAAGTCGAGGTGGCTCCATTCGTACCCGCCACTGGGCAGCGGGCCGGTGTAGACGGCGAGCCTGTCGGCCATCGTGTGCAGGGCGGCGGAGAGGTCGGTCCCGCGGTTGTACTCGCCCTGGTTGGCGGCGGCTATGTTGAGGCCGGCGGCCATGGCCTGGGCCTGCTTCACCTTGTCCGCGATGTGGTCGGTCTCGCCGTCGTCGTCCACGAGGTCCAGCTCCCATTCCGCGGCGACGTCCTCGGTGAAGCGGCTGGTGGGCGTACGGGAGAGCTCGTCGTCACCCGTCTGCTTAACCGGGAGTGCGCTGTCGCGGTAGATGCCGATAGTGACCGTGCACTCGGGGCCGTGCTCCTCGAGCAGGTCGGCGGCCGACTCGGCAACCCAGCCGCTCTCGTCGAGGAGAAAGGCCTGCCAGAGACCCGGTTTCGTGTTCGTCATGAGATGCTTCCTTCTGTCTGGCGGTCCCGACGCTGGCGAGCGATGGCGGGGCCGCTGGGCTGTTTCTGGGGGCTTGAAGCTGCGCGACGAGCGCTATCGCGGGATGCGGCCGATCGGCAGGTCAGCAGGGTTCGGGCCGGGGAGATCGCGGCCGGGGCCAGTGCCTGCGCCGCCGCTCGACCCGGTACCGGCGCCGCCCTCGGGGTGCGTCATGCGACGGCCCGCAAGCTGCGGAGGTAGTCCTCGAGCGCCTCGTGAGTGATCCGGCGCGAGCGACCAACAGTGATCGAGGCGATCTCGCCCTTCTCCATGAGGTCGTACATCTTGCGGCGACTCACGGACAGCTGCTCGGCCGCGTCGTTCACGGTGTACGCGAGTCGCGTTATCGTCTTCACAGTCCCGTGCATGGGACTGCCCTGCTGTGCGTTAGCGTGCATGGGAACAACCATAGATCGACTGCATGCACAGCGCACCTCATACTTTCGGCTGATTCCCCCTCCGCTACGCATAGGTAGCTTTATGTCATGCACATCAGCGCACAGCCACGCAGAACAGGGCTCGGCCCTGCACGCTTCAGGCCCATCGGCCGATCCCGTCCACGGGATCGATCCCGTCCACGGGATAGCCGACCTGCGAACGCCACTTACCGTGACACCGTGGCCGGTCAGCCCCTCAGCCCCGACGTCGCTCGAGCTCGGTTCGCGGCGTTCGTTCAGCGCGCCCTCGAACGGGCACGCGCCCGCGGCCTAACCGACCGGGAAATCCAGCGCCGCAGCAGCGTCGCCACCTCGACCTTCCACCGCTGGCGGAAAGCCGAGGGAAAGGAAATGCCGGAAATCGCGAAGGTGCAGGCGTTCTGCCGTGCCGTGGACGCCGATTTCGCGGAAGCCCTGGACGCGCTCGGCATGGGCGAGAAGGGCCGGCCCGCGCCGACTCCGCCGCCTCCGATGCCTGAAGACGTCCTGACGATCCTGCGGAAGCTCGCGGACCCCAACGTCTCGGAGTCACAGAAGCTCGCGATCCGGTCCGTCTTGCAGATGCTCGCTGCCCAGCTCGACGACCGACCGGCCGCCGAGCCGCCGTCCGGTCCTGTTGCCGCTGATGCCTGAGAAACAGGACTCCACTGTTTCTCGCGACATGCGCGTCATCCTGCGTTACCTGGCCGACCCCTCGGCGAGCGAAGCGGAAAAGCAATACATCCGTAGCGTGCTGGCCAGTTGCGCACACATTCTGAACGCGCCCGGGAAGAGCTGAAGCAGTAACGCTCTAGCAAATCCCCACCTGCTCTGATTTGCCGCAGAATAATGCTTCTCGGTGAGGAATACCCCTATGCCTAAAAACCCCTACCCGACAATTTCAAAGGGAGACGACGGAAACTGGCATGCCTGGGTTCCGGTCGGCACTAAGCCCAACGGCGAGGCCGAACGACGGCACGTCAAGCGCACCACGAAGGCCGCAGTCATCGAACGCGTCGATGAAATCCTTGACCAGGTCAGGTCCGGTGCGGTCGTTAGGTCTGGCCCCGGCATGACCGTTTCACAGTGGCTCGACTTGTACCTCGATACTGTCCTGCCGAGTTCAGGGCGATGCGACCCTGACACGGTGCGCGATTACCGATCGAAGATCGAGCACTGGGTCCTGCCGGTAATCGGCAAAATGCGCGTCGACCGCGTCCAAACTGAAAACGCTGAAATCATCTATCTGGCCATGCGCCGTGCTGGCCGGGCCGATTCGACCGTCTTGAAGGTGCACAGAATCCTCAGCCGGGCATTCGAGATCGCATTACGGCGGAGCCTGGTTCCCCGCAATGTCTTCAAGCTGATGGACTCGCCCACTTTCGATGCGCCCGATCAGACGCCATTGACCCAGGAGGAAGCGCAACGCTTCCTCGATGAGGCAGACCGCCGCGGGCGGAACAGCGCCCGATGGAAGATTGCCCTAGCCCTCGGCCTGCGTCAGGGCGAAGCGCTCGGCCTCCGTAAGCAGTTCCTCGATCTCGAGGCGGCCAACATGAAGGTGTGGTGGCAGCTGCGGCGACGTTCGTTCGACCATGGCTGTGGCGGCGCCTGCGGTCGCAGGCGGGGCGGGAACTGCCCACAGCGCACGATGCAACTACGCCCCGGCGAGGAGGTCGTGCTCGACCTGTCGAAGCCCGAGAGCGCCGATCGGCGGCTGGGCCTGGTCTTCAAGCGGCCGAAGGGCAAGAGCAAGCGCGAGATCCCGTTGCCGGACGAGCTGGTCGACGCGCTCCGTCAGCACCTGAGGGCCCAGGCGATCGAGGAGATCCTGGCGGACAGCCTGTGGCAGGACCACGATCTGGTGTTTTGCGAGCCGGACGGGTCACCGATCGATCCGTCGAAGGACTATGCCGAATGGCAGGACATCTTGAAGGCGGCCGGCGTGCCCGCGTCGAAGCTCCACAACGCTCGGCACACCGCGGCAACCATCATGATCCTGCTCGGCGTACCGGCCGAAGTAGTCCAGGAGATCCTTGGCCACTCGGATCTTCGAACCACCCGCGGCTATATGCACGTGGCGAGCGAGATGGCGAAGAACGCTACTCAGCGTATGGGGCGGGTGCTGCTCACGAAGGCGACTGCACCCTAATCCGCACCCTTGATCTTGGTGCGGGACATGAAGAAGGCCCGTTGACCTTGGCATATCGCCTGGTCAACGGGCCTTTTCCTTACCCGAGCCGCCTGTCGGAATCGAACCGACGACCTACGCATTACGAGT
>NZ_JBEZGO010000029.1:0-40518 GCF_040650035.1 Actinoplanes sp. NPDC048796
TGCCGGGTGCTCCGGGGTGTCTGGTGCTGGTGACCAGCCGTAAGCGTCTGACCGGGTTGGCGACGGCGCACGGGGCGCATCTGACGACCCTCGACGTGCTCTCATGGGAGGACGCCCGCCGGTTCTTGACCGCGCGGATCGGAGTGGAGCGCGCGGCCGGCGATCCCGGTGCGATCGAGCAGATAGTCGAGTTGTGTGGCCGGTTGCCGTTGGCGTTGTCGGTGGTCGCGTCGCGGGCCCTGACCCACCCCGATCACCGGCTGGCCGACATCGCCCAGGAACTGCGAGAGGCACAGGGCACCCTCGACGGCTTCGCCGAGCATGACATGAGCAACGACATCCGGGCTGTCTTCTCCTGGTCGTACCGGATGCTCGGCGGCCGTTCCGCGCGTCTGTTCCGTCTGCTGTCATTTCATCCGGGCCCGGACTTCACGCTGCCCGCGTTGGCCAGCCTGGCCGGCGTCCCGCTGGGCGAGGCCCGGACTCTCGTCGGTGAACTGGTGAGCACGGGTCTGCTCGCCGAGCACTCGCCCGGCCGGTTGGGGCTCCACGACCTCGTCCGGGCCTACGCCCAGGAGCTGGTAGAGGAACATGACGACGGCCCATCCCGGGAGGTCGCCCTCCGCCGGCTGGTGAACCACTACCGGCTGACCGCCTACGAGGCTGATCAGCTGGTCGGTTCCTCCGTCGTCCTGGAGCGTCCCGAGGCGATGGCAGACGTGGTCACCACGACCCTGGCCGATGTCCCCGAGGCCGTGGCGTGGTTCAACGCCGATCGGCAGGTGCTCAAGGCCCTGGTGCAGCGCTTGCTCGACGACGGCCGGGTCGACGAGGCCTGGCGCCTGTGCTTGACGATTCAGCGGTACAACCAGGGGGAGGGCTGGTGGCACGACTGGGCCGCGATGACGCGCCTGTGCTTGCGGGCGGCGACCGCCGCCGGCGACGACCTGGGCCGCGCTCACATGGCGCGGAGTCTGGCCGGCGCCGAGAGCATGCTGGGCAACGCCGACTCCGCCGCGCAGCTGCTGCGTCAGTCCCTCGACTTGTTCCAGCGGCTCGGGCTCGAACGGGAGCAGGCACTCGTTCACCGCAACCTCGGCCAGGTCAGCATCGAGCACGGTCGGCATCGCGAGGGCGTCGCCTCTCTCGAACGAGCCCTCCGTCTCTTCGAGGCGATGGAGGATCCGCGCCAACAGATCGCCGTCATTTACGTCCTTGTCGAGGTCCAAGCCGAATCCGCTCCGCCGGAGGTCCTTATGGAGCTGGCCCATCGCGCCATGGCGCTCGCGGAGAGGCTGGAGGACGGCAGGGTGGAGGTGGGCCTCGGTTATGAGGCGATGGCCATCGGCTTGCGAGCCGGGGGAGACCTGGAGACCGCACTGACGTTCTGGCAACGCGCGAGCAAGTTGTACGAGCAGAACGGGTGGCGGGTCAACTGGGTGGAGTCGTTGCGGAACCAGGGTGATGTCGCACTCGCTCTAGGCGACCGGGCCGCCGCCCGTGCGGCCTGGGAGCAGGCCCTGGAGCTGCTGGGCAACCTTCATGTACCGCAGGTGGCCGTCATAGAAGAACATTTGAGGAAGCTCGGGTCGCTTTCACCTATATGACCGTTCGGTAAGCGGTGAACTTACCGGTTTCGGCACCGTCGTGTCGGGTATGAGACAAAGGTTATTGCGCGGACGCTCCCTCCGGTGACCAGCGAGCTGGAGGCTGTCGAAGACGACCGTGCACCCTGGCTTACCTTGGTGGACGTCTTGTCGCGCAGTTTCGCCGCACCACGGATCCTGCCCGTCGATCAGGGCAAGGCGCACGCCATTCTGCTCCAGCTGAGGGTCACGGCCGGCTCACCGCTGGGGGCCATCGCGTTCAACAGCGGCGGGATATTGCTTTACGACGGCTGGCTGCGCATCCTCGGGGGATCGCCGTGTCTTGAGGAACGGCTGCCCAGCATCGGGCAAGTAAACGATTTCCCGGCACATGTCGACCGCATGTGGACACCGACCGAGGGCCTGATAGTCGCGCATGACGTACTTGGCGGCATCTTCTTCCTCAACGGCCTGCGCCCGGGCTCCGGCCGGCCAGGCGTGCCCGGCGAGATCATCTACTTCGATCCGTCGACGCTGAACTGGGCGAGGACGGGGATGTCGCACAGCGAGTGGCTCGCGTGGTGCGTATCGGGCGATCTCCCTCATTTCTATGAGGGCCGACTGTGGCCGAGCTGGCGCCGGGACGTGATGGTCCTTCGAGCCGATCAGGGCATCGCGGTCTCCCCGCCGCTCTGGAGCGACCGGACCGCGGCGGCCGGCGGCGAGTGCGCCCGGGCCGTGGTCCCCATGGACGAGATCCTGGCGGCTCAGTTCGACGCGGCCCGGCAGCGGGGACGGCGCGTCGACGGCGCCATGGGCAGGTATCCCGCAGTCGACGGCTGACCGCACGCCGTTCACGGACGACCGAGCTAAGGCCGGCTTTCCGGGCCGGTGGTGACACCGAGCGGCGTGAGACGGTTGGTGACACTCCGCCGGGCCAGCTCGAGATAGGCGGCGTCGCGGTAGAGGACGTACATGTTGTTGGCCATGTGCAGGTAGGCGTTCAGCTCGAAGGCCGCCTGGTCGGGCTCGGCGTCGCCGCTGAGCACGCCCGCCGCCTGCGCCTCGGCATATTGTGCCTCGAGAGTGTGCAGCCAGGCCGTGTGCAGTTTGGTGAGGCGATCGCGGACCACGCCGGGGCGGGTGTCGAACTCCGCGTTGGCCGCGACGAAGAAGCAGCCGCCGGGCAGGTTGTCCCGGACGTGGGCCAGGAAGTGCGAGCAGAGCGCCTGCAGACGCGTCAGCGGCTCGGGCCGAGCCAGGGCCGGGGTCACCACCTCGGCCATGAAGATCTCGGTGGCGGCGTCAATCGTGGCCAGCTGCAGCTCTTCCTTGGAGCCGAAGTGCGCGAAGAGCCCGCTCTTGCTGATGCCGGCCTGCTCGGCCAGGCGACCGATGGACAGCCCGTCCAGCCCCACCACGGTGGTGAGAGTGACCGCTTTCTCCAGGATGGCGTGGCGGCTGCGCGCGCCATCAGAACGGATCCGACGTTCCGGCCGGGAAAGGCTGCCCATCAGGAAAGGCTACGCTGCCCGGCCGCCGGAAAGCTGCCCCGCCTCAGGCGGGTACTCCGATCTCCCGCCCCACGAGCTCGCCGACGCCGGTGGTGCCGAGCTCCGCCCGGACGGCCGGCCGTACGACGGTTCCGTACAGCTCGATGGTCTCGAGCAGCTCCCATTTCATTGCTCTTTCCTCCATCTACCGGCGGGCCTGCGTGACGTTCTCGCGGACGGCGGGCGCGATCTCGGTGCCGAAGCGGGTGAGGGTGACGGGGTCGTCGCCGCCGATCATGAATGCGCTGATGCCGTAGTCGAGGGCGAGCGTGGTCAGCCGGTCGATCCACAGCTTGGGCGGCCCGTCGAGGAAACCCCGCCCCGTGGGCGTCAGGCTGACGTTCATGACGTTCAGCAGGCGCCGGACCGCTGCCGGCTCCCGCCCGGCCTCCTGGGCGGCGTCGTCGATCCGCTTGTTGGCGTCGGCGAGACCGGAGAGCCCGCCCTCGACGTACTCGATGGAGGGCAGCCACCCGTCGGAGACGGCGCCGGTCAGGCCCAGCATGCGAGGTTTGTAAGCGCCGACCCAGATCGGGATCCGGTGATGGGCGTACGGGGCACGGTGGGCACCCTCGGCGCGGTAGTACTCGCCGTCGTGGTGCAGCGGCCACGGCTGGGCCGGGTCCCAGGCGTCCCGGATGAGGCCGATCGCTTCCCGCAGGGCGGAGACGCTCTGCCCGGTGCTGAGCCGGCGGCCGCCCATTCGGGCGACGCCGTCCCAGAACGCTCCCGCTCCGATGCCCAGCCGGAACCGGCCGCCGGAGAGCTGGTCGACGGTCGCCGCCATGCGGGCCAGGCCCAGCGGAGGGCGTAGCGGAAGGCTGGTGACGCTGCCGCTGACCGCGATCGTCCGTGTCCGTGAGGCGACATGGGTCAGCAGGGTCGAGGTGTCGTGAAACGAGGTCTGGTACGGGTGGTCCTGGAAGGTGACCAGGTCCAGGCCCGCCCGCTCGGAGACGAGGGCCAGCTCGACGCCGCGCTGGGCGGGCTGGGCAAGAGGAGTGGCAAAGCTGCCGAACAGCAGATCGTGGCCGTAGTCGTTCATGCCGCCTCCTTGGTCGCGATCGCCTGATGCCGGTCGGCCGTGGCGCTGACCGGGAGAGCGGCGGGCGGGATGTTGAAGTTGTCCCGGAACAAGTTGGTCGGGTCGTACTCGGCCTTGAGGCGCCGCAGGCGCTCGAGAACCGGCCCCGGGAAGGCGTCGAGGAGGCGCTCCGCGCGCCGGTCGGTCTCGAAGCTGAGATAGAGGCCGTCGAAGTGAGGCCGCAACCGCTCCCACTCCGCCCTCAGCCGGTCGTCGCTGGAGCTCATCGCCGTCAGCTGGAACTGGGGGGACCGGTGGCTGAACGCCATGGCGCCCGGCGGCACCTCGGTGATCGCCCCGCCCATCGCCCGCAGCTCGAAGAAATAGACCAGATCGGTGCTCAGCAGCTCGGCCGCCTCGCGAGCGAAGCCGCGGGTGAGCTCGGGGACGAACGCCGACCGCGAGACCGGTTCGCCGTAGCCCTGCTGGCCGTCCGGCCCGATGTCGGCGGCGTTGTCCATCACTCCCGGGTAGTCGGTCATCCTCACCTGCTGGCGAGCGAGCTGACCGAGCTCGAGAAACGGGGTCAGCCGCGCCACGACGGTGTTCGGGTCGGGGTTGTCGACCACCCCGTACAGGGAGATCACCCACTGTCCCTGACGCTCGCGGCCGGTGACCAGGAACACTGTCGTGTCCCGGTGCGCCTGGCTCGCGAGCTGCCCGTACCGGTAGAGGGATTCCTCGATGTCGGAGGAGATCAGGGTGAGCTGGGCCCAGCCGACCTGACCGACCGCTGAGGTCTCGAACTCGAACGCGGTCGCGATGCCGAAGTTGGCGCCCGCTCCACGCACGGCCCAGAACAGGTCGGGATTGTCGGTGTCGGAGACGCGGACCGGGGTGCCGTCGGCCAGCACCAGTTCCACGGCCCGCAGGTGATCGATGGTGAGGCCGTGCTTGCGGGACAGCAATCCGATGCCGCCGGCGGTCGCCAGCCCGCCGACCCCGACGCCGCCGTAGTCGCCGGAGCCGAGCGCCCACCCGTGAGCGACGAGCGAATGCGCCACGCGTTTCCAGGTGCGTCCTGGCCCGATCCGGACCAGCCGGCGCGACGCGTCGAGAACCGTCAGGGAGTCCATCGACCCCACGCTGATCACGAGCCCGTCCCGGTTGGTGGAGCGGCCGCTGATGCCGTGCCCGGCGCTGCGTACCCCGAACGGGATGTCCCGATGGTCGCGGGCGAACGCGATCGCGTCGGCCACCTCGGTCACGGTGCGCGGGCGCAGCACCAGACCGGGGCGGCCGCCACGGAGGTAGGTCGAGGAGACGGCGTGGTGCCCGGGGTCGCCGGGCTCGACCGCGCGGCCGGCGAGGCTCGCGGGCACCGCGTCGTAGTCGATGCCCCGAACCCGTTGCGCCAGGGCCGAGGCGGATCGTCGCGGGCGTCCGGCCGGCGCGGCGGGCATCGGCGCCGCCGCCAGCGGCGCGAGCCGGGCCACGTCGGCGATCGAGCGGACCGGTACGACCGGGGTGCCGCTCCCGGAGGCGTCGCGGATCGTGTCGTCGTCGGCGCCGGCCCCCACCACCGTCCAGCGGTCACCCGGCGGTGGGGTCCGTTCGGGGAGAAGGGCCGCCAGCGTGGCCGCCGCCTTCGTCACCACCGCGGGCACGGCCGCGCCGGCGTCCATCGGGTCGAACGGCTCCGCGCTCAGCGGGACACCGACGCGGATGCGCTTGGTCACCCCGGCGATCCAGGTCGCCACGGTCCACGCATCCGCGTGACGGTCACCGGTCACCAGGGCGAGGCCGATCCCGTTGTCCTCAGCCGCCTGCGCGAGGGTGACCAGCTCGTCCGCTCCGGTGCTGTCCGCGTCCAGGAGCACACCGATCTCCACTTGACACCCCATTCGTTTGTCCGACAACTAGTATGTGTGACAAACGATAGCGCGTAGAGAGGTGCCTGGATTCCCGTGTAACGCGGGTCACGTGAGGGTGTGAGGAGGGGTCAGCGCTTCAAGGCGGGGTCGGCCAGGCTGTCCATCACGGCCACACAGGGGCCGAGAGCGGGATTCTCGTTGTGCAGGGAGACGGCGAGCCGGGCGGCGTTGTCGACGAACATGCGCCGCAGCGCCGTCGGGACGCCCTCGAAAACCCCGTCCTCGGCCGCCCGGACCCTCGCCTCCAGCTCGGTCAGCTTGGCCGCGCCCTGTGGCGTGATGGCGATCCGCCGGACGCGCCGGTCGGACGGATCGGCCCGGCGCTCCACCAGGCCCGCGCCCTCCAGCGCGTCGATGACGTACGGCATGACGGTTTTGTCGATCTGGAGGTGTTTGGCCAGCCCGCTCTGGGTGGGCGGGTCGTTGTGGCCGACGACGGAGAGGATCTGATAGCCGCGCGTGCCGTGCGGCACTCCCTCGACGGCCTGCTCGACCCGCTCGTGCCAGCCGCGCAGGATGACTCCCAGGTACCACCCCAGGTCGGAGCCGGGAATCCCCACCGTGGGGGAGTCCCCGTCCGCATCCGAGTCACGCACGCCCATGCGTCAAGCGTACGGTCTCGGTCCCGACGATGGACGAGGCGCGGCCGGACGCGAGGAAGCCCGGAGCGTTCCTGCTGATGACGTGGCCGAACGACGTGGTCATCGGGAGAAAGCCGGCCACCAGGAAGTGACGGCGTCCGCCGTGACCGGCGCCGGCAGATCGACCACGACGACGTTGTGTGGTTCGCACTCCTCGGCCAGATTGCGCACCAGCGCCTGCTTGACCACCCAGGCCGGCTCGATGGCGTCGGCGTCGTGTCCGGCTCGGTCGCTGACCACCAGGATCGCTCCCGAACCGTGCGCGATCATGTGGTTCGCGGCCAGCCGAGCGGGCAGGAAGTACGGCGGAACGAACGTCGGCCGCACCGAGCCCGGCACCGCGACCGGCACGCTGGAGATGCTCGTCGGCACGGCGACGAAGGAGCAGCACACGTCCACCTGACCGGCTGACCGGATCACCGACGCCAGATGACGGTCGACGGCCGCCGCGTCGTACGGATCGACCTGGACGGTCGTGACGGCGCCGGCCGCGGCCGGCGCCTCATGGGCCAGGCGCTCGACCGCTTCGCTGTCGCCACCCGTCAGGACCACCCGGGCCCCTCGGGCGGCGAAGGTGCGGATGATCGAAGTATCCGTGTCGTCCCCGCAGCCGTACATGACCACGACGCTCATCGGTGGCTCCTTCCCGTCCCGAACGAGTTCCAGTGCAGAGCCGCCCCATCCGCGGGACGCGCGGGTACGAGCCAGTCGCCTCGCGCCGGGTAGCCCAGCGGGATCACCGCCATGACGAGGGCGTTGTCCGGCAGGTTGAGCAGGCCCCGCATCCGGTTCTCGTGACGGACCGCCAGGACGGTGGCCGACGGTCCGAGGCCGTACCCCTGAGCCGCCACCGTCAAGCTGGTGATCGCGCTGTAGAAGCCGATCAGCGACCGGGATCCGGGCGGCCCGTCCGCGCCGAGCAGCACCGGCACGATCCACACCGGCGCCTCCTCGAGATGGGTCGCCAACTGGCCGGCGGCCGCGAGGTCGCGATGGTGCGCGACGCTTCCGTCCCCGCTCGCGGTGCTCCGCCGGTACCACCCGGCCATGGTCGTCCGCAGATGCCGGTCGGTCACCGCGACCCAGGCCCAGGGCCGTGCCGAGCCGGCCTGCGGGCTCTGTGCCGCGACGTCGATCAGACGCTGGACGACCTCCCCGGGGACGGTCTCGGACGACAGGAAGCGGCGGGCCGGCGTCGAATAGAGGCTCTCCATGGCCTCGTACTCGTCCCACGGCTCGCCCGGCAGTCTGATCGCGCTGGTCATCGTTCCTCCACTCGCCACCGCCGCCTCCAGGCGGTACCGATGACACAGACGCGTGCGGCAGGCGCTGGTTCACCGGCCTTCCGGCCGGGGCCACGACGGTGTTCGTTACGTACGGCGCCCGATGGAACTCGACACGACGCAAGTGAACTCCGTGCGGTGGCCCTCGTAGAACCGGGTGAGAGCGGGTGACGCCTCCGCGGCGGTCGAGCCCCTGGATCTGGCGTGAAACCACAGGTCACGAAGGCGAGACGCGGGCTACACCAACCTTGTGGGCGGCAGTCGCCCGGGACACCGATGGAGGGAAAGTCCGATGAGCAGCAACGGTCAAGAGATCAAGAACATCGTGTTGGTGCGTGGGGCGTTCGCGGACGGTTCGGGCTGGCGGGTGGCTGAGCGGATCGGTGCCGAGGTCATCGCCACCGCCGCGCGCAACGCCGGCTGATCCCGGATCAAGCGCCACCTCCGGGAGTGTGACCGCATGTCCATCACACCTTTTCAGGTGACGCTGTGGATCGAGCTCCTCGCCGCCGGGCTGGGCGGCCTGCAGGGCGCCCTGTTCGCGGCCGGGGAGAAGCATCGCCGCATCGACGTGCTCGGTGTCATCGTGATCGGGCTGGCGGTCTCCCTGGGGGGCAGCCTGCTGCGCGACATCGTGCTCAATCAGCGGCCGGTGGTGATCTGGCAGAACTGGTACCTGCTGGTGGCCGGCGCGTCGGCCGTCCTCGGCATGGTGCTGCAACCGATGTTCGCGCGGATGGACTGGGTCATCACCGTGCTCGACGCGGTGGTGATGGGACTGTTCGGCGCCATCGGGGCCTCGAAGGCGCTGGCGCTGGGTGTCGGCCCGGCCGGGGCACTGGTGGTCGGCGTCATCGGGGCCATCGGCGGCGGCATGCTGCGTGACGTCATCCTGAACCTGCCGATCTCGTTCCTGCAGGTCGGGACGCTCTATGCCGTGGCCGCCGGTGCCGGTGCCGGCGCCCTGATCGTGCTGGCCCGATTCGGTACGCCGATTCCGATGGCGGCTCTGGTCTGCCTGGTGGTGACCACCGTGGTGCGGCTCGCCGCCGTCCGCTTCGGCTGGACCTTCCCCGAACAGCGGGCGATGCGCTCCAACCGGTGAGGGGGATGGCGGCGCGCGAGTTCAGGTGAACTTCCGGACATCGGACTCGTCGGCTGCATTGTGATCCCGCGATGGTTCCTGCGTGCCGGTACCGCCCTCGTCGTGCTGGTCGCGGTCGGCGCCGTTGACGTTTGGCGGTCCCGTCGCACTACCTGCGGATCTCTCGCAACCTGGACGGCGAGCCCCACGGCGCGCTGAGGTCTTCTTCGAGCTGTACGAGGGCCGAACCGCCCTCTCCGGAAAGGAACAACGAGATGCGACTCGAGCGGGCCACCCGGCGCGGCGCCGCCGCCCTGATGGCGACAATGCTGTTGGGGGCAGGCCTCGCGGCCTGCGGCTCGGACGGTGCCGGGGACGCGCTGGACGACTTCCTCGCCGCATGGCCGGCGCGCGACCTGTCGAAGGTGGACATCGTCGACGCGGCCGGAAAGCCGATGGCGGGGGCGGCGGTGGAAGCCGACCTCAAGAGGCTGGCCGGTGAGATGCCACTGAACACCCTGCGGGCCGTCCGGGCCGGCAACGTGAAGGAGACCGGCGACGACGGGCTGGGCGGAATCAAGGTCAGCTGGACCCTGGGCGGGAACGTGCCGTGGTCGTACGACAGCGCCGTCCGCCTGACCCGCAAGGGCGAGGGCGGCTGGAAGGTGATCTGGGAGCCGGCGGTGCTCCGCCCGGAGCTGGCCGCCGGGGACAAGTTGGCGCCGCGCCGGATCGCGGGCGACCGGGCCGACATCCTGGACGCGGCCGGGAAGCCGATCGTCACCGCCGGCCCGGTCGTCGTCGTGACGGCCCCGCCCCGCTTCACCGCGGTGACGGCGCTGGAGGCCATTCTGAAGCGGATCGGTGTGGACGTCGATCCGGCCGACCTGCAAACGGCCACCAGCCCGGTCGAGTTCGTCACGCTGCGCCGCTCCGACTTCACCAAGGTGGAGAAGGAACTGCGTAAGCTGCCCGGGCTCACCTTCGCCGACCAGCAGCGTGAGCTGGCTCCGACCCGCAAGTTCGCCCGGGCTCTGCTCGGCACGGTCGACCCGGCTACGGCCGACGATCTGGCGGAGAACCCCGGCACGCTGGCCCGGGACGACGACGCCGGGCACGGCGGGCTCCAGCAGAAGTACGACACCCGGCTGCGAGGCAAGCCCGCGGTCGCCGTGGTGATCGAGCGTGCCGGTCAGCGCGAGCCGATCGAGCTGCACCGCACCGAGCCGGTCGCCGGTGCTCCGGTGAAAATCACGATCGACGCGCGGGCGCAGAACGCGGCCGACCTCGCCACCGCGGCCGAGAAGCGGCCGAGCTCGCTGGTCGCCATCCGGATCAGCGACTCGTCGGTGCTCGCGGTCAGCAACGGCCCGGACGGCGGCGGTGACAACGTGGCGCTGACCGGGCAGGTGCCGCCGGGCTCGACGTTCAAGATGGTGTCGGCCCTGGGCCTGCTGCAGAAGAAGGTTGTGACCCCGGACACGCTTGTGGACTGCCCGAAGACCAAGCAGGCCGGCGGGCAGGTCTTCAAGAACGCGCACGAGATGGCCCTGGGCACGGTGCCCTTCCGCGTCGACTTCGCCCAGTCCTGCAACACCGCCTTCGTGAATCTGTCGCCCAAGCTGGGGGCGGACGGCCTGCGCTCGGCGGCCACCGCGCTCGGCCTCGGCGGCGAATGGGATCTGGGCCTCAAGGCGTCCAGCGGCAAGGTTTCCGCAGCCGGCGACCCGGCCGAACTCGCCCAGGCGGCCTTCGGGCAGGGGCAGACGTCGGTCAGCCCGATCGCCATGGCCGGTGCGACGGCCGCGGTGGCCCGCGGCCGGTTCGTCCAGCCCCGGCTCGTGCTCGACCCGGCGCCGGCCCGGCCGGCCGCCGATGGGGACGCCTTGCCCCGGGATGCGGCCGGCGCGTTGCGGCAGATGATGCGCGAGGTCGTGACCTCGGGCACCGGCAAGGCGCTGAAGAACGTCAAGGGCAAGCCCGTGTACGGCAAGACGGGCAGCGCCGAGTTCGACAACAGCTCACCCGAGACCCACGCGTGGTTCGTCGGCTGGCAGGGCGATGTGGCTTTCGCCGTGCTGGTGCAGCGGGGTGGCGCCGGCGCCGAGAGTGCCCTGCCGATCGTGCGCCGCTTCCTCGACACGCTGAACGGCTGACTCGGTGAGGCTTCCGGAAATCGGCGACCGCAAGCATCTGGACGCCGTCTTGGTGCGAACGGACTACTCGGACACGTCCGGCTGGCCGGCTCTGCGGGCCGCGCTGGGGATGGAGGGCGGGGGAGTATGGCCACTGCTCGTCGTCGAGGATCCGAGCTGGGCGGGGGCCACCGCCGACGACGTACGAAAGGCGGCTCGCGACGACGGGAACCTCGACGTCGTCTTCGTCGCCGACCGTACGGCGCTCGCCGACCCCGAGCACAAGGTGCTGGCCGTGGAGGTGGGCGGCGCGGCCGGGAAGCTGAGGGTCGTACCGGGCTGGGTCATGCTCGTGCACGGGACCCTGGCCCTGACCGACATGCGTTTCGGCGACTTCGTCGAAGCGGCCGACGGCGACTCCGCGGGGGCGTTCCGCGGGTTCCCCGATTGACGGTCTCAGCGGTCCCGGTCAGGCGAGCAGATCGCGGAAATGAGTGAGGGCCGCCAGTACGGGTTCCGGTGCGTCCAGCGTCTGCCGTGGGTCAGCTCCCCGCCCGGCCGCGCTGTCCAGCACCTCGGCCACGGGTCCGGAGCCTTGCGGCCGCATTCCGACACCGGAGGCCACGAACACATCGTCGGCCCGGACACCGACCTCGTAAGGCGAGGCCGCGCTGTCCCACAGGTCAAGCGTCGCCGACAGCGGTTCGCCCCGCCGAGCCGCTGCGCTGCCGACGATGAGCAGGCCGTACATCGTCGTCAAGGGCAAGGTGCGGGCGGGTGAGCGCGGCGCCCGCCCGAGAGCGAGCGCCACGTCGCGCTCGTGGATCCAGGAGTCCCACAGCGTGTGCAGCGATCGCACGGACCACTGCAGCGGCCGGCCGGCCGGTCCCGGCTCGAGCGTGCTCTCCGGCTTCTCGGCGCGGATCCGGAAATGCCGGCGCTCCGCCCCGGCCAGCCGCCGCAGCGTCGCGATCGCCTCCCGGGGCGTACGACGGACCGAGTCTCGCAGCCACGCCCCCGGCGTGGTCGCCGGATCGAAGGCGCCGTAGCGCCGGAAGCGGGCGAGCTGAGCACTGCCCGTCAACCGGGCGACGTGGAACTCGGCACCGTTGATCACATGGCCGACGACGTCCGCGACAGACCACTCGGTGCACCGCGACTGCGCCTCCCACTCGTCCGGATCGAGATCGGCGAGCAGGCGGAGGAAATTCGTCCGCTGCCGGTGGAGCTCGTCCGCGATCAGCAGGGGAGCGCCCGGCACGCCCTTCTTCTCCGTGAGTACGAGCGTCGCCGACAAAGCTGCCTCCCGGTGGGCCGATATCCGTGCGCCGGTGACCGCCTTTCTGAGGCAGTCACCGGCGCTCACTGGCTCAGCCGGCTCGTGATCGGCTGAGACGTCCGGGACGCTGATGACGACCATCCCGACAACGAGGCAGACGTCCCGGGCCCTGGAGAAGTTCAGGTTCGGCCGGCCGGAAACAACCGCGTCAATCTGAATTCAAAAGGGCGTCGCGCAAATGGCGGACGCCGTAGTGCGCGCGCGATTTGACGGTTCCCACGGGCAGGCCGAGACGGGTGGCCGCCTCGTTCATGGAACGGCCTTTGACATACAGTTCCAGCAGGACGGACCGGTGGGCCGCGCCGAGCTGACCGACGGCGTCGCGCAGGGTGAGCGAGGCGATCGCCGTCTCCGCCGAGGCGCTGCTCGCGGGGGCCAGGTCGGCCTCGGTGAGGCCGGTCTCCTCGGGCCGCGTCCGCCGCTTGCGGTGGGCGTCGATGGCCAGGCGCCGGGCGACCGTGAACAGCCAGCGGCGCTGCGGTTCCGTGCCCTCGGGCATCTGGTCCAGATGGCGCCAGGCCCGGAGCATCGTCTCCTGAACCAGGTCCTCGGCCGCCTGGGGAGAGCCCGGCGGCGTCAGCCGCCGAAGGTAGCGGAGCAGCGCGTCGCCGTTCTGGTGGAGCTCCCGCATACGGGCGTCGGTCGCGGTCACTTGCGGCATCGCTTTCCCCCTCCGTCGTCCAACAGGTTGGGAAAGCGTAGGAAAGTGCTTGTTGATTCGTACTCAATTGCAAGTTAAATGCTTGCCTGGGCTTTCGGGGAACTGCGCGGAAAGAGCGTCGCGGAGCCCGGCCCGGGACGATATCCCGAGCTTCGGGAATATGCGGTAGAGGTGTGCCCCGACCGTACGGTGGGACAGGAAGAGCCGTTCGGCGATCTGCTTGTTGGTGAGGCCGCCGGCGGCCAGGCCGGCGATCTCGAGCTCCTGGCCGGTGAGACTGGCGGTCGCCGTCTCGGCCCCGGCCGGCCGATGGCCGGCGGCGCGCAGCTCGGCGTCGGCCCGGGCCAGCCACGGTTCGGCGCCCATGGCGGCGAACCCCGCCCGGGCGGCCAGCAGGTGGGTCCGGGCCGCCGTCGGGTTGCGGTCGCGGCGCAGCTTCTCGGCGTACGCGAGCCGCACCCGCGACGCCTCGAACAGCCAGCGCTCCGAGGCCGCGTCGTTCAGGGTCCGCTCGAGTCGCGCGCCGGCCACCTCGCCGCCGAGCACGAGCGCGTCCACTCCGTGTTGCAGCAACCTCATGCGAGGCGACAACGCGGACACGTCGGCCGCGCGCATGGCTTCGGCGTGCCGGCCGGCCTCGGCCGTTCGCCCGGTCCGCAGCGCCGCCTCGACCAGGTCGAACATCACCCAGGTGCAGTTGGGCACGTACGGGGCGAGGAGGCCGGGTGGGCTCGACGCGGCCGCGTGGCGGTAAGCGGCCTCGAAGTCGCCGTCCGCGATCGCGGCCAGCGCCCGGGGGTGGTGGGCGATGGCGGCCGCACCCGCGACCCCGCGGGGCTGCGCCCACTGGGTGATCTCGTCGGCCAGCTCGTACGCCTCGCCCGACCGGCCTCGCCCGGCCGCGACGATCGCCCGGATGTAGAGGAAGTACCACCGCAGGAAGGTGAGCCCACTGTCGGCGCAGACCCGCTGCGCCTCGGTGGCCAGCTCCTCGGCCTCGTCCCACCGGCCGATGAGGTAGTCGTCCAGCCCGAGATGCATCATCGCCGACAACTGCCGCCGCGGCGCCCCGCCCTCGCGGCCCTGGCGCACGAGCCGCCACGAGAATTCCCGGTTGTCGCCCAGCCGGTCGACATAGACCGAGGCGGTGCCGATCCGCATGACCCGGGTCAGATCCCGTTCACCGGGCAGAGTGGCGATCAGCTCGTCGAGGTCGGCCTGGGCCGCGGCCCCGGTGCGCACCGGATCGGGAAACGTCCGGCTCAGCACCGACAAGACGTCGGACGGCCCCGGCCGGAGCCGGGTCAGGAACCGGTGAAAGACGGCCCAGTGGCCGGGGCTTCCCGCGTACCAGGAAAGCAGGAGCAGCGTGTGCATGGCCTCGTCGAGCGCCGGGTCCGCGGCGTGCCAGCCGTGTTCGCCCGTCTCGATCGCGCCGGCGAGCAAGCGGTGGGCCGTGTGCACGTCGCCATCCCCGTTGATCATCAGGAGGGCGGCGGCGCCGGCGGCGTGCAGGGCGCCGGTCGCGTCGAAGCTCATCTCCCGCGACCGGGCCAGCAGGCCGGTCGCGTCGTCGGAGCCGCCGGCCTCCGCGCCGATGTACGCCGCCCGGGCCAGGCGCCGGGCCGACTGCTCGGTGGTGGCGCTCAGGTCCGCCGCCCGCATCAGCGCCGCGACGGCGGCCAGGGTGTCACCGCGTTGCATGACGCGCAACGCGGCCTGCTCGAGCTGGGCCGCAACCGTCTCGTCGGGGCCGGAGGTGGCCGCGGCGAGATGCCAGCTGCGGCGTTCCGGATCGCCGGGCAGCGCCTCGGCGACAGTCAGGTGGGCCCGCCGGCGCTCCTCGTGCGTGGACATCGCGACGATGGCCGACTGGATGAGGGGATGACGGAAGGCGATACGCCCGGAGCGGTCGTCCACGTGCACCAGATGGGTTCGTTCGGCCGGGGCGAGGTGGGTCAGGTCGGTCATGCCGCGAAGGATGCGGATGTCGCCACTGCCTTCGAACGTGGCCAGCAACAGCAGCAGGCGGGTGGGTGCGGGCAGGCCGGCGACCCGGTTGGCGAAAATGGTCTGGAGCCGGTCGCTGAGCGGCACCACATCCGAGGACTCCATGGGCTGCGCCGGACCGGTCAGGCCGGCCGGCAACTCGATCAGGGCCAGCGGATTGCCGCGGGCCAGGTCGAGCAGGCGCTGCCGGGCTCGGCCGGTCAGCGCGGGGAAACGGTCGTCGACGAGCCGGGCGGCGGCCTCGTCGCTCAGCGGGCCCACGGTGACCTCGGTGAGGCCGCGCCGGTCGAGGAAACTTTCGGTGCCGGTCCGGGACGCGGCGATGACGCCGACGGGCGATCCGGCCACCCGCCGGGCGATGAAACCGAGAACGACCGCGCTGGGCCGGTCGATCCACTGCACGTCGTCCACGATCAGCAGGACCGGGTCCTTACGGGCTGCGGCGGTCAGCAACGACAGGGCGGCGTTGCAGACCAGCAGGGTCGCGGGAGCCGGGCCCGGGCCGAAGCCGAGCGCGACGGTGAGCGCGTCGCGCAGCGCCGGCGGTAGTCGCTGCATCTGGGTGTAGAGGGGCAGAAGCAGTTGGTTGAGCAACGAGTAGCTGACGTCCGCCTCGAACTCGGAGCCGGAGGCTCGCAGTACCCGCAGGCCGTCGGCCTCGGCCAGGTGCACGGCGGCGGTCAGCAGTGCCGACTTCCCGACACCCGGCTCGCCCCGGACCATCCGGACGTCGCCGCCCTGGCGTACGGACTTCATGAACCGGCCGATACGCGCGAGCTCCACCTCACGCCCGAAAAGCACTTCGGGGGATGACGTCATACCCAGCACTACGTGGCCGTCCGGCCCCAGTTCACTATGGTGGAGCGATGATCACCGGGCCGTCGGGCGACATCGCGTTCGTCCGGTTCGCCGTGCTCGGCCCGGTGCGGGTGTGGCGGGGTGACCAGGAGCTCGACCCCGGCTCGCGTCAGCAGCGGCTGGTGCTGGCCCTGCTGCTGGCGCGCGCGGGCGAGCCGGTCGGTCTCGGGGAGTTCGTGGCGATGTTGTGGGGCGAGCGCCCGCCGCGAAGTGCCACCAACATCGTGCACCTCTACCTGGGCCGGCTCCGGCGGATGCTCGAGCCCGGCCTGCGCCCGCGCGCGCCGGGCCGGTGGCTGGCGGGCGACGCGTCCGGCTACCGGCTGATGGCCGGCGTGGAGCAACTCGACCTGCTGCGGTTCCGCGTCCTGGTGGAACGCGGGCGCTCGGCCGGGGACCCGGCCGAGGCGCTGGCCTCTTTCGCCGAAGCGCTGCACCTCTCGCGCGGCCCGTGCGCCGGCGCGCCGGAGCTGACCAGCCACCCGGTCGCCGATTTCGAGGCCGTGGACAACGAATACGCCGATCTGATGCGCGAAGCCACCGGCGTGGCCCTGCGTGCCGGAGCGGTCCGGACTGTGCTGCCTGTCCTGCGGCGCGTGGCCAGCCAGCGCCCGCTGGACGAGGCCTTGCAGGCGAAGTTGCTGCTGGCACTGGTCGCAGACGGGCAGCAGGCCGAGGCGACCGCGCTCTACCAAGGGCTCCGCGGCCGGCTCGCTGACGAGCTCGGTATGGATCCCGGCCGAGAGCTTCAGGAGGCGTACAGCGCCGCCCTGCGGCACGGTACGCCCGTCGATCCGCCGGCGCCGGCCGACGGCTTCTTCGTCCGCCCGGCCCAGCTGCTGCCGGACCTGCCCCATTTCACGGGGCGAAGCGAGACTCTCCATCGGGTCCTGACGCTCATTCACGGGCGCGCCGCCACGACCCCCGTGGGCATCGTGGCCATCGAGGGTATTCCCGGTGTCGGCAAGACGAGCCTGGCCACCCACCTCGCCTACCGGGTGGCCGACGAGTTCCCGGACGGCCAGCTCTACGCCGACCTGCGGGGCCTGGATCCGCAGGCCGCGGAGGCGCCGGGCGATGTGCTCCAGGGCTTCCTGCACGCGCTGGGCGTGCGGGGCCAGGACATACCGGGTAGCGACAGTGCCCGGGCGACCCTCTACCGCGGGGTCCTGGCCGAGCGCCGGATGCTGATCGTGCTGGACAACGTCCGCGATCCCGATCAAGTGCGGCCGCTGCTGCCCGGTGGCCCCGGCAGCCTTGTCCTCGTCACGAGCCGGTACAGCCTGGCCGGTCTGGCTACGGCGCCCGAGGGACTCGTGCTCACGCTCGATGTCCTGCCGAACGACGAGGCCCGTCAGCTTCTGGTCTCGCGCGTCGGGGCGGCCCCGGCCGAGACCGACCGGCCGGCGCTGGACGAGATCGTCGAGCGGGCCGGGGGACTGCCGCTGGCGCTGGCCGTGGTGGCCGCCCGGGCCCAGACCCGTCCGGGATACCGGCTGGCCGACGTCGCCCGGGAACTCCGCGATGCCCGCGGCAGCCTCGACGGGTTCGGCTCCGACGACCCGGACAGCGACCTGCGCGCCATCTTCTCGTGGTCCTACCGTGGCCTCAGCCCCGCCGCCGCGCGCCTGTTCCGCCTGCTGGCCGCGCATCCGGGCCCGGACGTCACGCTCGCGGCCGCGGCGAGCCTGGCCGGGCTGCCCGCGACCGGCGCCCGCGAGGTGTTCGGTGAGCTGGTGCACAGCCGACTGGTCACCGAGCGCCGGCCCGGCCGCTACGGCGCCCACGATCTGATCGCCGCCTACGCTCGCGAGCTGATGCTCGACGTCGAGTCCGGCGCGGATCGCGACGCGGCCGCCGACCGGGTGCTGGCGTACTACCGGCGCACCGCGTACGCGGCCAACCTCTTCATCAACGCCGAGATCGACGCGGATCCGCCGGCCCAGCACGACGGCGTCGCCGACGAGAGGCCGGCCGACGCCCGAGCGGCCGCCGCCTGGTTCGCGGCCGAGCGTGAGGTGCTCAAGGCTGTCATGCGGCAGGCCAACGACCGGGGACGGGTGTACGAGGCCTGGCAGCTGGAGCTCATGGTGCAGGGCTTCTACCAGCGTGAGGGCTGGTGGCACGAGTGGGCGACGGTGGTCTCCGAATGCCTCGCCGCGGCCGAGCGCGCCGGCGACCGGGCCGGCGTGGCCGAGATGCTGCGCAGCCTGGCCGGCGCCCGCTTCTACGTCGGCGACAGTGAATCCGCCCTGTCCCTGCTCGACCGGGCGCTGGAGGTGTTCACCGAGCTGGGCAACGTCTCCCGGGAGGCGCTGACGCTGCGCAACCTGGGCGAGGTGAGCTTCGCGGTCGGTGACTACGACCGCTCCGTGGCATGCCATCACCGTGCCCTGGCCATGGCGGAGTCGCTCGGGGACCGGACGGCCCAGGCCGATGTGCTGTGCCGGCTCGCCGACGCGCAGTACGAGATCGGCCGCCACGCGCTGGGCTTCGAGATCCTCGGCCGTGCGCTGGCAATGAGCGAGCAGTTGGGCGACGACGTCCGCCGCAGCGAGTGCCATCTGCGCCGGGCCGGCCTTTACCTGCGTGAGCACCGGTTCGCCGAGTCACGGGCCGACTGGGCGGCAGCGCAGGAGCTGGCCACCGCCGTCGGCCACCGCGTCCACCTGGTCCGGGCGAAGGTGGGGCTGGGCGACACCGCTTTCGAGGCGGGCGACCGGCCCGTCGCCGAGGCAGCCTGGCGAGAGGCGGCCGCCCTCGGCACCGGCTCCGATCCCGCCCAGGAGGCCGCCATCCGGCGCCGTCTGGCCCGGCTGGACCACGGCGCCGGGGGAGCGACGGCGTAGCCGGTCCGCTCGCTAGCCGGCACGGACAGTCAGGTAGCCGATGCCGCTTCGGGTGGCCGAGCTCATCGAGTATTTCTCACCCGCCTCGGCCGCGATCGCCTGGAGCATCGCGTCGATGGTGACGTTGGACGCCGCGTAGTCGACGGTCAACGTCGTCAGGCCGATGAGCAGGCAGCGGTTGACCAGGTCGCGGAGCACCCGGCGGTCGAGCCCGGTGCCCTGCCAGATTTCGGCGACATTGACCCGTAGCGTCGGCGAGCCGGGGTCGGCCGGGTCCCAGGAGCACTCGGCCAGCGCCACCATCCGCTCGCCGTCCAGGGCGACCTGTCCCGTCCATCGCCGTACGGGCTCGGCGATCTGGTGCAGCACCGACGCGTGCAGCGAACGCAGACGGCGGTGGCCGGTGATGAAGCGCCGCGGATACGACTGCCGCTCGAACATCGACTCGGACGCCCGCAGGAGTTCCAGGTCGCCGGCACGCCAGGTCCGGATCTCAAGATTGTCCGTCATGCCCCCACAGACGTACGAGACCCGCCTCAGCACAATCGCCAGGGGGAGACCTCCGTCACTGAGACGCCGGTCGAGGACACCGGGGACGGCTCGATCGCGACGTACGACTTCGTGCTCGAGCCGCGGCCGGCCGCGTGACCCCGGCGGTGGCGGCTCATCGGCGAGCCGCCACCCCGGATGACCTACTTGTGCAGGCGCAGGGTCGCGGCCGCGGTGCTGCTGCCGGTCGTCGTCCAGTCGGGGTGGCCCGGCATCGGCGGCGTCACCGTGCCGTACAACCAGGACGTCAGGAACGGCTTGAGGTCGCGGCCGGTCGATCGTGACGCCAGCGCGATGAAGTCGGCGGTGGAGGCCGACTTCCCGCGGTACGCGGTGACCCAGTCACGCTGCAGGCGCTCGAAGGCGGCGGCACCGACCTTCTGTCGCAGGGCGTAGAGGGTCAGCGCGCCACCGAGATAGACGTTGATGTTGAACAGGTCGGACAGCTCCTGGGCCGACTTCGGCCGGGCCACCGGCCCGTTCTCGGCCCGCCAGCTGTCACTCAGCGCGTAGAGCTGGCGGAACAACTCCTCACGCGTCGGGAAGCCGGTGTGCTCCTCCAGGGAGCCGATGCGCTCGGCCCAGAGCAGCTCGTACCACGTCGCGTGTCCCTCGCTCAGCCACAGATCGCTCCAGGTGGCCTTGGCGACGCTGTTGCCGAACCATTGGTGCGCGAGCTCGTGGGCCATGGTGGGCTCGAGACTGGCCGGCGGCGCCGCGGTGGTCGAGGCGTCGTAGAGGGACAGGGTCTGGGTCTCCAGCGCGGTGTCGCCCGCCACGTCGACCATCAGGGATCCGTACGCGTCGAACGGATACGGGCCGACCTTCTGCTCCATCCAGCGGATCTGCTCGCGTTCGGCGTCGAACTTGGGCAGCTGCTGATCGGCCAGGCGGCGCGGCACCACGTCCCGGACGCGCACCGGGCCGACCGGCGCCCGGTCACGCACGACGAAATCGCCGACCGCGACCTGAAGCAGCTCGGTGGCCATCGGCTGCTCCTGCCGGAACGTCGTGACCGTGCGACCGCCGCCGCTGCGGCTGAACGTCCGGACGCCGCTGGCGACACCGGTCCAGCCGGACGGAACGTCGGTGGTGACCGTGAAGCGGGCCTTGTCGCTGGGGTGGTCGTTGCTCGGGAACACCTGGTGCGCGGCGGCCGGCTGGGAGATCAGAGCGGTGCCGTCCGGCGTGATCGTGAATCCGTACAGCGCCTCGGGATCCGCCGCTTCGGGTGTGGCCTTGAAGCCCTTGACCGTGACGGTGAAGGCGCGGCCCGCCTTGAGAGCGGTTCGCGGCATGATGACCAGTTCCTCCCCGGTGCGGGAGAAGCGGGCCGGCTTCCCGTTCACCTCGACCCGCGCCGGGCCCTGGCCGGCGAAGTCGAGATTGAAGCGGGAGAGATTCTGGGTGGCGACGGCGGTGATGCTGACGTCACCGGTGACGGTCTGCGCCGGGTTCTTCGCCGGGTAGCTCAGCTTCAGGTCGTAGTCCCGGACGTCGTACCCGCCGTTGCCCAGGGTGGGGAAGAGGCGATCGCCGAGACCGGCCGAGCCCGGAGTGGGGGCGCCCGGCCAGGCGAACGAGGCAGCCGGCGCGGCGGTGACGCCGACGGTCAGGACGAGCCCGGCCGTCAGCAGGCGGCGCAGGGCGGGAATATCTCTCATGACTGTCCAAACGGGTCGGACCGGGCCACGTTCATCCCGGTCCGGTGTACCCGGAGCGAACTTCCGGGCTTCGACCGCGTACTAGCCGGTGTGACCGCCGGTCCGGCGGTGAGACAAGGGAGGGACCACATGTACGACATCCCGGCCGCCGGCGACATGCGAAAGACCGCCGGACGACTCCAGCCGGACCTGGTGCGGCTGCGCCGGGACCTGCACGCCCACCCCGAGCGCGGCCTTCACCTGCCCCGCACCCAGACAGCCGTGCTGGAGGCGCTCGAGGGCCTGGACCTGGAGATCTCCCGGGGTGAGGCGCTGACGTCGGTCACGGCGGTCCTGCGCGGCGGCCGGCCGGGCCCGGCCGTCCTGCTGCGCGCCGACATGGACGCGCTCGCCCTGACCGAGTCCACTGGCCTGGACTACGCGAGCCGTACGCCCGGCGTCATGCACGCCTGCGGCCACGACCTGCACACCGCCGCGCTCGTCGGCGCCGCCCACACGCTGGCCGAGCACCGCGACATGCTGGCCGGCGACGTGGTCTTCATGTTCCAGCCGGGCGAGGAGGGCTGGGACGGGGCGGGCCACATGGTTGCCGAAGGGGTGCTGGACGCCGCCGGTCAACGGGTACGGGCGGCGTACGGATTGCACGTGCGCTCGTACGAGACCCCCCGAGGGGTGTTCCGCAGCAAGCCCGGCACCATCATGGGCGCCACCGACTCGCTGCGCGTGACGGTGAAGGGCAAGGGCGGGCACGCCTCGCGGCCGCACGCGGCCAACGATCCGATGCCGGTCGCGGCGCAGATGATCACGGGGATCCAGACACTGATCACCCGCCGGTTCGACCCGTTCGACCCGGTCGTGGTCACCGTCACGTCGGTCGAGGGCGGCGCCTTCTCGAACATCATCGCGGAGCGGGTCGAGCTCAGCGGCACCGTCCGTACCTTCTCGGAGCAGAACCGCGGGCGGATCCGGACCGAGATCGCCCGACTGTGCGTGGGCCTCGCCGCGTCGTTCGGGATGACTGCCGAAGTCAGTTTCGACGACGGATATCCGGTGACCGTCAACGACGCGACGGAGTACGAGTTCGCCGCGGGCGTGGTGCGCGACGTCCTCGGCGCCGACCGGTTCGACCCGCTGGAGGCGCCGGTCGCCGCCGCGGAGGACTTCTCGCGCGTCCTGAACGAGGTTCCGGGCTGCTTCCTGTTCCTGGGGGCGGCGGCCGCTGACGACCCGGCGACTGCCCCGAGCAACCACAGCCCGCAGGCCGTCTTCGACGACTCGGTGCTCGCCGACGCCTCGTTCGTCCTGGCCGAGCTCGCCCGGCGTGCGCTGACGCGCCTCGCCGCGCCGGTGAACCCGGGGGCGGAGGCCACGTCGGTCATGGCATGAGTGCCTTCCCGCCCGCCGTCAACGAGGCGATCGAGCGTTATGCCAGTGTCGTGGTCCGTACCGACTACTCCGACGACGAGGGATGGCTCGCCGTCCTCGGTGAGCTGGCCAAGGCGCCGGAGGACTGGGACGGCGAGGACCCGGAGAACTTCATCGTCGACGACCCTTCCTGGTCCGGCGCCGGCCCGGACGAGATACGCGACGTGGTCCGCAGTGACGAATATCTGTCGCAGTACCTCGGCGTGGTGGTGATAGCCGACACCGAGGCCGTGACCGGCGACGAGCACCTGCTTTTGGTCGTCGCCACGACCGGGCCGGGCGGCGAGACCTTCGGGTACGGCCGGGAGTTCCGGTCCGCCCCGCGGGAGGCTTACCAGGTGAGCGTCAACGTCGGGCTCGGGAACATGAGCTTCGCCGAGTTCGCCGAGACCGCAGCCGGCTCGCCCGACGGCGTCTTTCGGGGTTTTCCCGATTGACATCGCTGGTGAGCTGATGATCTCTTGCCTCGTAGGGCCCATCAGAGGATGGGCTTTACCAGGAAAGAGAACGTCCCGGAAAGGTGACCCTTCACCATTCGCGCCGTGACTAGCATGGGGTGGTGACAAGGCCGGAGAGGTTGAGCGAGCGCGAGCTCCGCGCATGGGGCGGTTTGCTGACCATGCAGGAGGACCTGAGGCGCCACATCAACCGTCAGCTGACCAGCGAGGCCGGGATCTCACTGGCCGATTTCTCGATTCTCAGCGCGCTGCGGATCACCCCCGACCGGCCGATGCGGGTGTATGAGCTGATCGAGACCCTCCGCTGGGAGAAGACCCGGCTGATCCATCAGATCTCCCGCATGGTCCGTCGTGACCTGGTCGAACGCCGGACCAGCGCCGAGGACGGCCGGGGTACGGACATCGCCCTGACCGATCAGGGGCGAGCCGTGATCGACAAGGCGCTTCCCCTGCACGTGCTCCATGTGCGGCAGCTCTTCTTCGATGTGGTCACCCCGCGCCAGCTCGACACTCTGGCCGCTCTGTCCGAGACGGTGCTCGAGAACCTCCAGTCCGAGCCTTTCGACGAGTAGAGAGCGCCGAAGTTCGGCGGGCGTGGTACCCGCCACTAATAGGTGACGCGTCACCTAGATCTGTCTACGGTTGAGGGGCGGCCTCGTCAGGGTGACGTCGCCGAACCTCATCTCCGAGAGGACCACCGACATGTCCGACCCTGTGAAGCTCGCCGTCATCTATTACTCGTCGACCGGCACCGGCACCGCGATCGCCGACGAGGTGGCCAAGGCGGCCGCGGTGGCCGGCGCCGAGGTCCGGGTTCGCAAGGCCGCCGAGCTCGCGCCCCCGGCCGCGCTCGACGCCAACGAGCGCTGGGCCAGTCACCACGCGGCCACCGCCGAGATTCCGGCCCCGTCGCTCGACGATGTGAACTGGGCCGATGCCGTCATCTTCGGCTCGCCGACCCGATTCGGCAACGTTGCCGCCCAGCTCAAGCAGTTCATCGACACGCTGTCGCCGCTGTGGCTCTCGGGCGGCCTGGCCGACAAGGTCTACAGCGCCTTCACCTCGACCGGCACCCGGCACGGCGGGCACGAGTCGACGCTGCTGGCCATCTACAACAGCATTTACCACTTCGGCGGCATCATCGTGCCGCCGGGCTACACCGATCCGGTCAAGTTCGTCGACGGCAACCCGTACGGCACCTCACACCACGCCGAGCCCGGGCCCTCCCTCGGCGAGATCGGCGACGACACGCGCAACGCGGCGCGTCACCAGGCCGAGCGGGTCGTGCGGATCGCGGCGACCCTGAAACAGGGACTCACCGCCTGACCGAGTTGACCTTCGAGGGGTCGGCGGGACGGCGCAGGAGCACGAAACTCCCGAAGCTGGTCGGCGCCACCCGCACCAGTGCGAAGCCGGCCGCCTGGGCCTCGGCCGCGAGCTGGGTTGCGCTGCGGTCGAGCGGAGCGTGCCGCTGGCCGCGAAGGAGCTTTCGCAGGGATCGGGACCGCTGATCCATGTCCTGGGAGCCGGCGTCCTCCTCGGGGACGATCAGCAGCCCACCCGGCCGCAGGGCCCGCCGGATCATCGCCAGTGTCGCGGCCCGGGTCCGCTCCGGGAAGAACTGCTGCGCCCAGAAGGCGCTGTCGAACTCGGTGTCCTCGGCGAGGTCCCGGGCGTCCACGCAGCGGACGTCGATCCGGTCGGTGAGGCCGTGCTGGTTCACCCGCCGTCGTGCCTCCGCGGCAACCTCGGGCACGACCTCGATCGCCGTAGTGCGCAGCCCGGGGAAGGCCGAGCTCACCGTGATCGCGGAGGTGGCGACGCCGCATCCGACATCGAGAAGTCGCGCCTCCCGCAGCGATGCGGTCCACTCCGGCAGGTCCGCCAGCAACTGCTCGTACAACCCACTGGTGACCGTGGTCGCCCGGCCGCCCGCGGCCCGGGCGGCGACCAGGGCGTCGCCGGCCAGGAGCGCGGCGGCCGTCGCCTGGACCGCCCCATGGATCAGGCGCCGGTTCGTCTCCGCATGGTCCAGTACGTCGGGCAGGGCCAGCCAGGCGTCCTCGGCCGCCAGGGCCGCGAAGAGCGGGCTCAGGCACACACTCGAGCCGTTCCGCTCGACGACGCCGTGCTCCTTGAGCGCTTCGAGGACGTCCTCGAGCCGCGTGCGCGGCAGCCCGGTGAACTCGGCCAGCCGCTCGATCTCGCGCGGTGTGCTCAAGTATCGAGTCCAGCCCCACTGATGAACCGCGGTGAGCAGGGCGAGAGCATGCGCGCCGGTCGCCCACCGCTCGACCTCGGTCGCCGCCTGTACGGCGTCGGCGAAACGTTGTTCGGACGTTGCCCGGTCGGTCATCTCTTCCGCATCTCCGTGCCGTTGGTCGAAAGAACTTCTCAACCGTGCTGACGCGCAACCGTCGCCGACTCTCATGTCGATCTCTGTGAGGTTTTGCACCGCGGAGGCCGCGAGTGGGTGCTGCCTCACAAGACAACGGCTTGCTTGAACCCGATCGGACGGTCCGCGTCCACTCCGGTGTTGCGATCGAAGAAGCAGGAGAGTTGATGACAGCGCTGAGAATCCTCATCGCGGGCGCCGGCATCGCCGGGCTGGCCGCCAAGCACGCGCTAGCTCGGCGCGGGATCGATGCCGACGTGGTCGAGCGTGATGCGGTACCGAGGATCACCGGGGCCGGCCTCTATCTCCCCGGCAACGCGGTGCGGGCGCTTCGCGACCTCGGCCTGGGGGAGCAACTTGGCGAGCGTTCCCACCCGATCCACCGGCAGCAGCTCGAGGACGAGCGGGGCCGGGTGCTGGCCGAGTTGCCGGTCAGCGCGATCTGGGGCGAGACCGGCGACTGTGTGGCGATGCGCCGAGCCGACCTGCACAGCCTGCTGCTCGAGGCGGTCGGTGAGACCCAGGTCCGGTTCGGCGTCGCCGTCCGCGAAGTAGACCGCGACGGGACCGTGACTTTCGGTGATGGACAGCAGAGCCGATATGACCTGGTGATCGGGGCCGACGGCATTCATTCGGCCGTCCGCCTCTATGCCTTCCCGGAGGCCGAGCCGCGGTTCCTGGGCCAGGTGACCTGGCGATTCCTGGCACCCTCGGCCGGCCTGCCCGAGCACACCTGGACGGTGATGCTGGGTGACCGGGGCCGGACGTTCCTTATCGTGCCGGTGGGCGATGGGCAGGTGTACTGCTCGGCGGCGATGGACAGCGCGAGTCCTGGGGGGCAGCCGGACGACTGGCGTGCGGTGTTCGACGACTTCGCCACGGGTGGCTTGCTCGACTACGCCGGCGAGGCCCATTTCGCCCCGTTGTACGAGGTCAACGCGTTCGACCGGACCCACCCCAGGGCCGTGCTGATCGGTGACGCGGCGCATGCCTGCTCGCCGAGCATGTCGCAGGCCACCGCCATGGCCGCCGAGGACGCGATCGTCTTGGCCGAGACCTTGGCCGAGGCCCGGGGCCGGGAGACCGTCCCGGCTCTGCTCGCGGCGTATCGGGAGCGCCGAGCCGATCGTCTGCGTTTCGTCCTGGCGCAGAACCGGCGGCGCGATCAGGCCCGGCACATGCCGGCCTTCGTTCGCCGGGTGGTGTTCCGGCATTTCGCCGAGGGCATCTTCCGGTCCAACCACAAGCAGTTGCTCGCCCGCCCGTGAACCGAGGCCCGCACCGGTGACGCTGGGTGGTGTTTCCCTCGTTGACGACCGCTGATCGCGGGTGTGAAATATATTGCATGCCGGTGCCTCCTCGTGTGGGTGTGATCCCGCGATCGCTGTTACGGGACAACGCTTACCAGTCGATCCGTGACGCCATAGTCGACGGCACGCTCGCTCCCGGGGAGCGGCTCAACGACGTCGAGCTGGCGCAGTGGCTCGGAGTGAGCCGCACCCCGGTGCGCGAAGCGTTGGCCCGGCTTGAGGAAGCCGGGCTGGTGCAGACCAAGCCCGGTCGTTACACGATGGTGAGCCCGCTGGACGGGCGGGCCGCGCGGGCCGCTCAGACGGTGACCGCGGCAATGCACGAGCTGGCTGTCCGCGAGGCGGTGCCCCGCTTGTCGGCCGATGAGATCGAGGCGATGCGTACGGCCAATGCCCGTTTCGCTGAGGCGTTGCAGGCGCACGACGTCGATGCCGCCATCGCCGCGGACGACGAGTTCCACGGCATCGCGGTGACAGCCTCGGCCAACCCGGTGCTCCGCTCGGTGGTCGACCAGTTCACCCCCATGCTGAGGCGACTGGAGCGGCTGCGGTTCTCGTCGCTCGACGGCCGGGCCTCGGTGGCCCTGCACGCCCGCATCATCACCTTGTGCGAGGCGGGCGACGCCGAAGGCGCGGCGGCGGCCGCCCGTGACAACTGGATGAGTCTCGAGCAGGTCTTCGACCTCGAGACGGGCGACCGGGCGGAGTGACTCAGGAGGGGCGGCGGCCGGCGTCGGTCAGGCCGGATCGCGGGATGGCCTGTGTCATCGTGGCATCCTCGTCCGCCCCGGCGAGGGTGGCGATCAGCAGGTCGATCTCGGCGTCGCTCAGGGCGGTGGGCCCGGCGACGGCGGCGAAGACGACCGCGTGGGCCACCTCCGCCACGTGACCGCCGGCCATTCTGGCCCTCAGGCCCGCGACGAACTCGGCCGGGAGCCGCCCGTCCAGGCTTTCGAGGAATCGCCGGAACTCGTGGTCCGTCGCAGTGTGCTGGCTCTGTTCCACTTTCGCTCCCTTGCTCCGGGGTCAGCCCTCCATCAGCGCGCTGCGCAGCTGCTGCATGGCGTAGTGGGCGCGGGACTTGACCGTGCCGACCGGGACCCCGAGGCGGGTCGCGGTCTCGTCGAGGGTGTGGCCCTCGAAGTACAGCTCCAGAAGCACCGACCGGTGCGCGACGCTGAGCCGGCCGATCGCGTGGCGCAGGGTCATCGTCGCGATCACCGTCTCGGCCGCCTCGCTGCCGGCCGCGGCCGGCTCGCTGTCGATCAGGCCGACCTCCACGGGCCGCGACTGCCGCTTGCGGTACGCGTCGATGGCCAGCCGGCGAGCCACCGTGAACAGCCAGCGCCGCTGCGACTCGGGCTCGACCGGTACGGCGTCCAGGCTGCGCCACGCCCGGAGCAGGGTCTCCTGCACCAGATCCTCGGCGGTGTGCGCGGCGCCCGGTGAGAGCAGCCCTCGCAGAAAGTGCAGCAGGGGAGCGCCATTGTCGCGGACGATGTCCCGCATCTGGACCTCGGCCCGGCCGGGCCTGGCAGCGACGGTGAATTTGCGGTCGATGACGTTGGTCGCGGTTGTCATAGCTCATCCCCGTAGCAATTCGGCAGGTTCCAGAAAAGCGTACGAGGAGGGCTGTGAAATCCTACTTAAAGACTTGTTACGCCGATGTGGATAGGAATTCGGTGACCATTTGAAGTGTGCTTGCGACCAGCTTATGGGCTGTCAGCTATTAGTCAAGAATTGGTTGGTGGGGACGATGCACATTTTGGCCGGACAGTGCGTCGCGCAGGCCCGCCCGTGTCGATATGCCCAGTTTGGGGAAGATTCGGTAGAGGTGCGCGCCGACCGTGCGATGCGAAAGATAAAGGCGCTCGGCGATCTGTTTGTTGGTCAGACCCGAGGCGGCCAGGCTCGCTATCTCGAATTCCTGCGCGGTCAGCGCGGCCGGCGGTTGCTCGTCGGCGTCCGCCCGGAATCCGGTCGCCCGCAATTCGGTGAGCGTGCGGGCCACCCACGGATCCGCGCCCATCGCGGCAAAACCGTCATGAGCGACGGCGAGATGCCCACGGGCGCGCGAGAACTCCTTGCGCCGCCGCAGCTTTTCGGCGAAGGCAAGCCGGATGCGGGAGGACTCGAAGAGCCAGCGTTCGCAGGCCGGATCGTCGAGCGTCTCCTCCAGGCGGACCGCGGCCTCCTCGCCGTCCAGGACCAGCGCGTCGACGCCGTGCTGGATCAGCCGCATACGCGGGGAGATCATGGCGACCTGAGCCGAGCGCATGGCTTCGGCGTGCGCCCGGGCCTCGTCCGATCGGCCGGTACGCAGGGCGGCCTCGACCAGGTCGAACATCACCCAGGTGCTGATCGGCACGTGCGGCGCGAGCACGCCGGCGGGGCTGACCGCCGTGGCGTGCTGGTAGGCGGCCTCGAAGTCACCGTCGGCGGCCGCGGCGAGCGTGCGGGGGTGATGGGCGATGGCCACCGCGCCGGCGACACCCCGCGGCAGTGCCCAGTGGGTGATCTCGTCGGCGAGTTTGAACGCCTCGTCGGTCCGGCCCCGGCCCGCCGCCACGATGGCTCGGTTGTAGGCGAAGTACCAGTTCAGGAACGGAAGGTTGCTGACGGAGCAGACCTTCTGGGCCTCGTGCGCCAGCTCGGTGGCCTCGTCCCAGCGACCGGTGAGGTAGTCGTCGAGGCACAGGTGCATGATCGCGCTGAGGTGCCGTCGAGGTGCCCCACCGTCACGGCCCTGGCGTACCAGCCGCCAGGAATGCTCCCGGTTGTCACCGAGCCGGTCGAGGTAGACCGAGGCCGTGCCGATCCGCATGACGCGGGTCAGATCCTCCTCGGTGTCCAGGGTGGACAGCAGGGTCTCCAGGTCGCGCCCGGCGGCCGCGCCGGTGCGAACCGGGTCGGGAAAGGTCCGGCTGAGCACCGAGAGCAGCAGGGGCGGTGCCGGCGTCAACCGTGCTACGGCCCGGTGGAACACGGCCCAGAGCTCGGCGCTGCCCGCATACCAGGAGAGCAGGAGCAGGGTGTGCAAAGCCTCGTCGAGGGCCGCGTCGTCGGCCCGCCAGCCGTGCTCGCCGGACTCGATCGCCCCGGCAAGCAGCCGGTGCGCGGTGTGCACGTCCCCGTCGCCGTTGACCATCAACAGTGCCGCCGCGTTCGCCGCGTGCAGCGACCCGGCCGAGTTGGGGCTGGTCGCCTGGGCGTCGGCCAGCAACGTGGTCGCGTCGCTGACGCCGCCGGCCTCCGCTCCCATGTACGCGGCCTCGGCCAGCCGCCGAGCCCGGTCCTCGGTGGTGGCGCTCAGCTCCGCGGCCCTGACCAGCGCGGCGATCGCCGCCAGGACGTCACCGCGCTGGAGCACTCGGCGGGAGGCCTCCTCGAGCTGCGCCGCCACCGACTCGTCGGGTCCGGCCGTGGCGGCCGCCAGATGCCAGGCCCGGCGCTCGGGATCGCTGGTCAGCCCGGAGGCGATGGCCAGGTGGGCGCCGCGGCGTTCCTCATGGGTCGAGGTCGCGACGATCGCCGACTGGATGAGCGGGTGGCGGAAGACCAGCACGCCGGTGCAGTCGTCGACTCTTACCAGCCCGGCTCGCTCGGCCGGTGCCAGGTCGGTGAGGTCGGTCAAGCCGCGCAGGACACCCACGTCGCCGCTGCCCTCGAAAGTAGCGAGCAGCAGCAGCAGGCGGGTGGCGTCAGGCAGACCCGCGACGCGCAGGGCGAACACCTTCTGCAGGCGCTCGCTCAGCGGAACCACCGCTGACTGCTCGAGAAACTGCTCCGTGGACGTGGCCACGGTGGCGGGCAGCTCGACGAGAGCCAGCGGGTTGCCCTGAGCGAGCTCGAGCAGCCGCTCCCGGGCGTGGGGAGCCATGGTGGGGAACCGGGCGTCCACCAGCCGTGCGCTGGCCTCCCGCGCGAGCGGCTCGACCGTGACCTCGGTGAGGCCGCGCCGATCGAGGAAGCTTTCCGTGCCGATGCGGGACGAGGCGATGACACCGATCGGCGATGCCTTGACCCGCCTCGCGACGAAGCCGAGCACGACAGCGCTGAGCCGGTCGGCCCACTGGATGTCGTCGACGACCAGCAGGAGGGGCGCCTTGCGAGCCACGGCGGTCAGCAGCGACAGGGTGGCGTTGCCCACCAGCAACGTCTGCGGAGCGGGGCCGGACCCGAGGCCCAGGGCGACGACGAGGGCATCGCGGTACGCGGGCGGAAGTCGCGCTATCTCGGACGACAACGGTAACAGCAGCTGATTGAGTAGCGAGTAGCTGACCTCCGCCTCGAACTCGGAGCCCGACGCGCGCAGCACGCGGAGACCGGCGGCGTGGGCCCGGTGGGCCGCGGCCGTCAGCAACGCCGATTTCCCGACACCGGGCTCGCCGCGCACCAGGCGCACGTCACCGTCCTGCCGCGCCGATGCGATGAAGCGGTCGATGCGCGCCAGCTCCACCTCGCGTCCGAACAGGTCCTCCACCACCGGCTCCGATCAGGTCGTGGCCGGCCCCGCGAGGGGCCGGCCCAGCAGGGGCGCCAGTTCCTGCCAGTGGGCGCGGGTGGCGGCCACGGCGGCGTCGACGTCGCCGGACTCACCCCGTTCGATCATGTGGCTGTGCTGAACGACCGCATCGTGCCCGCTCGGTGACGAGAACCGGAGCCGCGCGGCCCGCAGGAGCGGGGGCGTGAACTGCTCGAGCACTGTGCGCAGGGCGGCATTGCCCGACGCGGTGACCGTGATCGCGTGGAATTCCTCGTCGGCGCGGATCGCCGCCTCGGCGTCGCCGGTCTCCACGGCGGCGGCGAAGCGTGTGTTCGCCTGCCGCATGGCTTCGAAGTCGGCGACGGTGAGCAGGGGGACGGCCTCGCGGACGGCGAGCTCGTGCATGGCTGTGGTCACCGCCAGCGCCACGCGAGCAAAGGACATGCAATATATTGCATAACGGCAGCGAGAGAATGTCAAGCCGCGCGCGTCGAGGCGCCTGGGCGGACCGCCGACGGCGGCACGCCGTAGCGAGCCTGGAACGCTCGGGTGAAGTGGGCCTGGCTGGTGAAGCACCATCGGGCCGCGATGCGGGCGATGCTCAGATGACTCAGCAACGGATCGGCCAGGTCGTGCAGCACCGCCTCCAGACGCCGCAACCGGATGTACTCCGTGACCGAGTGCGGCTCGTCCTCGAAGAGCCGGTGCAGGCTGCGGGGAGCCATCCGGTGGGCGGCCGCGATCCCGTCGTGGGTCAGATCCGGCTCCGGCAGGTGCTCACGGACGTACCGCAGCACCTGGAGCCGCCGCCCGTCCGTAGCGGCCTCCTCGCGGTCCGGGTCCGTGATCCGGAGCGCACCGGCGATGAGGTGGAACGCGGCCTCGCCGAGACGTCCGGCCGAGGCGCCGATGGTCGTTCGCTGAGCCATCGCGGCGGCGATGAAACCGGCCAGCACGGCCCCCGGCCCCGCGTCGAACGAATGCGCGTGCCGCATCGCCTGCCGGACGACGTTGTCCGGCAGGGACAGGACATGGCGCGGGAAGGCGAGCACAACGCACGACCACTGGCCCTCCAGCCGCAGGGTGTAGGGCCGGCCGGTGTCATAGAGCGCCATCTGTCCCGGCCCGATGCGCACCTGGTGACCGTCCTGACTGACCGTGGTACTCCCGTCCTGCTGCATACACAGCTTGAGGCGGTCGTTCGGCCCGCGCCGGACGGGCGGCGTGCGCCGCAGAGTCTGCGGACTCCCACTGACTCGGGAGGCCAACAGGGTGCCGAGAGCAGCGCCGGGCGGTGAGGTCACGCCTAGCTTTACGCGTCGGCACCACCGAAGTTCAGACGCCGACGGTCAAACGCCGGGGCGGAAATGGTCAATCACCTGTGCCGGAGCCGAGCAACCGTGGTCGGCATGGCAGATAACTATGATTTCATCGTGGTCGGTGCCGGCTCGGCCGGCGCGGTCGTCGCCTCCCGGCTGTCCGAGGATCCGCGCGTACGGGTTCTCCTGCTCGAGTCGGGTCCGGCCGACACCTTGCCCGAGATCTCGGTTCCGCCGGCCTGGCCCGCGCTGTGGGGTAGCGCGGTCGACTACGGCTATGTCACCGTCCCACAGAGCGGCACCGGCGACGAACGACACGACTGGCCGAGAGGACACACCCTCGGCGGCTCCAGCAGCATCAACGCCATGGTCTTCCTCCGCGGGCACGCCGCGGACTTCGACGGCTGGGCCAAGCAGGGCGCCGACGGCTGGGACTTCGCCTCGGTGCTGCCGTACTTCCGCCGAATCGAAACTGTCGAGGGCGGCGATCCGGCCTACCGCGGAGACAGCGGCCCGATGCGGCCGGCGATCGCGGCCGACCCCAACCCGCTCTCTCAGGTCTTCGTCGACGCGGCTGTCGCGGCCGGATATCCGCGTACCGAGGATTTCAACGGCGCTGTGGCCGAGGGCGTGGGCTGGCACGACCTGTCGATCACCGGGGGTCTGCGGCAGAGCACGGCGGCTGCCTATCTGCACCCGGTGGCCGCCGACCGGCCCAATCTGACCATCCTGACCGGGGCCCGCGCGCACCGGCTGATCATCCAGCGTGGCCGCTGCGTCGGCGTGATCTTCGCGCGGGAGGGCGAGGTCACTTCGGCCTACGCTGACTACGAGGTCGTCGTCAGCGCCGGCGCGGTCGACTCGCCGCGGTTGCTCATGTACTCGGGCATCGGCGACGCGGCCGACCTCGCCCGGCTGGGCATCCCGGTGGCGCAGCACCTGCCGGGGGTCGGCCGCAACCTGCACGACCACCCGCTGGCCAGCCTGGTCTTCGAGGCGTCGCAGCCGATCCCCGCGGCTCGCACCAACCACGCCGAGACGTCGATGCTCTGGCGCAGTGACAGCGCGCTGCCCGGTCCGGACACGCAGATCATGTTCATCGAGGCGCCGTTCCACCGGCCCGCCCTGCTGGCGCCGGCGAACAGCTTCACGTTCGGCGTCGCCACCGTGCCCGATTCGCGGGGCACGATCCGGCTGGCATCAGCCGATCCCGACGTGGCGCCGCTGATCGACCCGAACTATCTGGCCGAGGAGAGCGACGTCCGCCGCCTCGTCGAGGGCCTCGAGGTGGCCCGGACGATCGCCGCCACCGCGCCGTTCGACGGATGGCGCGGCCGCGAGGTGCTGCCCGGGCCGGACGTTCGCGAGCGCGCCGGGCTGCGCGAATATCTGAGCCGGGGCACCGGCACCTACTATCACCCGGTCGGCACCTGCGCCATGGGCGACGGGGCCGACGCGGTGGTCACCCCGGACCTGCGTGTCCAGGGCGTCGACGGGCTGCGGGTGGCCGACGCGTCGGTGATGCCCCGCATCGTCTGCGTCAACACCAACCCGGCCACCATCATGATCGGTGAAAAGGCCGCTGACATGATCCGCTCCGCGCACGTCTGATCGAGGGACACTGTGACGGTGCGAAACGGCTTGAGTATCGGCGAGTTCCCCACTCAGTCACCTGAGCATGCGGACACTGCGCCGCTATCACGAGGCCGGGCGGCCGGATCCGGCGGCGGTGGACCCGTTCACCGGCTACCGGCACTACAAGCCCGACCAGATCGCGACCGCGCGGGTCATCGGTCACCCGAGGCGGCTGGGCGCGCCTGACGCATGATGATCGGACGCAGTCGTGAGCTGGCCGCCGTACGCCGGCTGCTGGACCGCACGGTCGCCGGAGCGGGAGACCGCCTGACTGTCGTGGGCCCCTCCGGCTCCGGCAAGACGGCACTGGCCGACGCCGCGGCCGAGCTCGCCCGCCGGCGCGGACTGCCTGTGAGCCGGTCACCCGAGGCCGGTGGGGCGGGCCCTCGGCTGGTGATCCTCGACGGCCTCGGCCCGGCCGGCGGTTCGGAGCGTGTCGACCAGCTGGTTCTTGGTGGCGCCGCCGTGCTGGTCACCGCCGGCACGGCCGGGACAGCCGGCCGGCATCTCCACCTCACCCCGCTGCCCGAGGCCGAGCTGGCGGCCCTGCTGCCCGAACAATCGCCCGAGACAGTGCACGCGGTGTGGTTGCTCACCGCGGGATGGCCCGGTCCGGCCCTCGACCTCGCGGCGGGCCTACCGCCCGGCTCGGGCGAGGACGCGGTGGTGCGGATCGTCCTGGCGGCCCCGTCCCGAGGTGAGTTCCTCGCCGTCGACACGGCCCTGATCCGGCTGCTGGAGGACGCCGCGTCGCGGGTGCTCCCGCCGGCCGTCCGGGCCCGGGTGCTGGCGCGGCTGGCCGGGGAGTTGCTGGGCGACCCGTCGGCGGCGGCGCGGCGACGGGAGCTGGCCGACGAGGCGGTGCGGCTGGCCCGATCCGCCGGCGACTCACGGACCCTGGCCGAGGTGCTGGACGGGCGGCTGCACGCGTTGTGGGACCCGGCGGCGGCCCATGAACGGCTGGCCACCGCGTCCGAGATAGTCGGCCTGTCCCGGCGGGCGGGCGACGCGGGTCTCGAGCGCCGGGGCCTGTTCTGGCGATTCGTCGCCCTGGTCGAGCTGGCCGACCTCGACGCGGCGGAAGCCGCGCTGGTGGCGTACGCGCGAGCCGGGGAGCGCGACGGTGATCCGGAGGCAATGGCTGTCGCGCTGTCCCGGCAGGCGGTGCTGGCGCTGATCCGTGGCCGCCTCGATCTCGCCGAGACGCTCACCGCCGAGGTGACCGTGGCCGGGCAGCGGGCCGGGCTGGCCGACACCGGCCGGTTGACCGCCTCGCTGCGGGGCCGTTTGGCGTTGCTCCGGGGCGAGGCGGCGGGCCAGGTAGAGCCATTGTGGGCGCTCGCGCGGCGACTGCCCGGACACTTCTTCGAGGTGACGGCGGCTCGGGCGCTGGCCGAGTCCGGGCAGGTCACCGAGGCGCTGCTCGAGGTCGAACGGCTGGTGCCGGCGGTGCTGGCCGGGGCCGGTCCCCGCTGGATCGGCGCCGTGGCCGACCTCGCGCTGGTCGCGTCGCTCGGCGGTACCCCCGCCGCCACCCAGGCCCTCTACGACGCGCTGCTGCCCTATGCCGGTCGCCTCGTGATCTGGGGCGGGGCGAACACCGTCACCGGGCCGGTCGACGACTATCTCGGCCGGCTCGCCGCCCGGCTCGGCCGTCCCGCGCAGGCCCGGGCCCATCTCGACAAGGCGATCGAGCTGGAGGCGCGGCTCGGGGCGCTGCCGTGGCTGGCGGCCACCCGCGCGGCCCGCGCCGGCCTGGAGCCGGCGGCGCCCGTCACCGGCGCGTGGCGCCTGGTGCGCGACGACGGCGACTGGGTCCTCGAGGCGGGCCGGGAGCACGCCCGCCTCCGTGATGTGCGCGGACTGCACTATCTGCGGACGCTGCTGGCCGCTCCGGGACGGGAGATCGCCGCCCTGGACCTCGTGGCCGGGGGCGCCGGACTCACGCTGACCCCGCCCGAGCCGGTGCTCGACACCGCGGCCAGGGCCGCGTATCGCAAGCGGCTCGACGAGCTGGCCGGCCGGCTGGAGGACGCCGACCGCGCCGGCGACGTGGACCGGGCGACCAGGCTCGTCGCCGAACGGCAGGCCCTGGTGGACGAGCTGCGGCGGGCCGCGGGACTCGGCGGCCGCACCCGCCGGCACAACGCCGAGGCGGAGCGCGCGCGGGTCAACGCGACACGCGCGCTTCGGACGGTGCTGACCCGGCTCGAGCCGCTGGTCCCGATCGCCGCCGCCCACCTGCGGGCGTCGGTACGGACCGGCAGCTTCTTCCGGTACGAGCCGGCCGCCGGTGGGCCGGCCCGCTGGCAATTGTGACCCCGGCCACGAACAAAATGTTCCCGGCCCGGTTACGCCGTAGGGGCATGACATCTCCCCTCGTTCTCCTGCACGGGCTGAGCTTCGACCGGCGGCACTGGGAGCCGCTGCGCCGGGAGCTGGCTGCCCTGGATCCCGACCGCCAGGTTCTCGCCCTCGACCTGCCGGGCCACGGCGCCGCCGAGCGCCGGGCGTCGTACCGGCCCGAGGAGGTCGCCGAGGTGCTGCACGGCCAGATCGAGGCGGCGGCTCTGCCCGGGCCGCCCACCGTCGTGGGCCACTCGGTCGGTGGAGTGATCGCCACCGTCTACGCCGCCCGCTACCCGGTCCGCGACGTCGTCAACCTTGATCAGATCCTGCTGCCCGGCCCCTTCGGGGGCATCGTGCGCGCGGCGGAACCGGAGCTCCGGGGCCCGGGCTGGCGCGCGGTGTGGGAGCGGATGCTGGCCGGAATGGGCATCGACAAACTCCACGGAGAGGCCCGGCGCCTCGCCGAGACCGCCACCGATCCGCGGCCCGACCTCCTACTGGGTTACTGGGCCGAAATCCTGCAGGGCGCGGACCAGCAGATCCGGGCCGACCGGGAGGCTGATCTGCGGGCGATCGCCGAGCGTGGCATCGGCTATCGCTGGGTCACCGCCGCCGAGCCGCCGGCTCCCTATGTCGAATGGTTGCGCGCGGCGCTGCCGGCGGTCGCCGTCACGGTGCTACCGGGTGGCCACCTTCCGCATCTGGAGCACCCGGCCGAGCTGGCGCGGCTGCTGTCGGCCGGCTCAGTGGCCAACCTGGTCGCGTAGCGCCCGCAGGGCATAGTGCAAGCGGGAGCGGACCGTGCCGATCGGTATGCCGAGGCGCTCGGCCACCTCCCGAGGTGCCCGGTTCTCCACGGCAAGGGCGAGCAGCACGTCCCGGTGAGCCTGGCTCAGCCCGGCCACGGCCTCGCGCAGCGTCACGTTGGCGATGGCCGCGGCCGCCGTCCGGTCCTCGAGCGCGACCGGCTCGGCCGTCGCCGCCACCTCGACCGGCCGGGCCTGCCGCCGGCGGGACGCGTCAATGGCCACGTGGCGGGCGACCGTGTGCAGCCATCGTCGACCGGCCTGTTCGCCGGCCGGGACAGCGTTGAGGTGGCGCCAGGCGCGCAGCATCGTCTCCTGGACCAGATCTTCGGCGTCGCCGTCGTGGGTGATCGCCGCGGCGAGATCGGTCAGCGGCTCGCAGTGCTGGTACACCAGCTCGCGCATCCGGGCTTCGGTGTCGGTCGAGTTCTCCGGACGGGACATCCACCCAACCTAGAAAAGGCGCAGTGACGAATTTGTGATGCCCGAGTGACATCGGTCTCGCGGCCGATTTCCACCACCGGTTCACCTTCGACGGCGGGCCGTCACCGAACCTCAGGTGCCGGCCGCCTGACCATCGAGCAGGCGACCGGGTCCGACGCGCTCGGCGCGGGCCCGCTGATCAGACGAGCGGCCCGGCTCATGGAAGGCATCGGCCCAGTCCACGCGGTGTGCGTGCCGATCAGGATGCCGTACAAGGCGGTCAGTTCTTTCACGGTTTCCGCCGAACGAGGACACCGGCTCCGTCTCCTGTGGACGTACGGGCGAAGTCGCCGCTCACGGCGTATCTGTCGAATGACTTAAAGGATCTGTGCCGCTGGCCACGCCCGCGTGGAGCTCACGTGCCGGGATCGGCCCACCGCTGGTCGAGCAGCGGTGAGCCGATCGGCCGAGCGGCCGCTCGGCCGCACGCCAGGCGGAGGCGAATGACTGATTCGGCCGGCGGGCCGAGAGCCGATGGTGGATGTCGGCAGCGCGCTTCGATCCAGGACGCGCCGATACCAGCTTCGAGGGAGTGATCATGAAGCCAACCATCGTCCTTGTCCACGGCGCCTTCGCCGAGTCGGCCAGCTGGAACGGTGTCATCAGCCGGCTGCGGGCGGCCGGGCACCACACCATCGCGCCGGGCAACCCGCTGCGGAGCTTGTCAGGCGATGCCGCCTCGGTGTCCGACCTGCTGGCCACCATCGACGGCCCGGTCGTGCTGGTCGGGCATTCGTACGGCGGGGCCGTGGTGTCGAACGCCGCGGTCGGCGCCGACAACGTGAAGGCCCTGGTCTACGTGGCCGCACTCGCCCCCGACAAGGGCGAGACGACGCCCGACCTGCTCACCAAGTTTCCCGGCGCCACGCTAGGCGAGCACCTGTACGAGGTTCCGCGCAGCGACGGCACGGCCGATGTCTACGTGGACCCCGACTGTTACCACGACCATTTCGCCGCTGACCTCCCGGCCGAGCAGGCCACGCTCGATGCGGCGACGCAGCGGCCGTTCAACAGCGTGGCGCTCAACGAGGCGTCCGGCGAGCCGGCGTGGAAGACCATTCCGTCCTGGTTCATCTCGCCGGAGCTCGACCGCGCCATCCCGCTGGAGACCTTCCGTTTCATGGCCGAGCGGGCCAACGCCCAGGAGTCGGTGGAGATCGCCGGCGCCTCGCACGCCCTGCCGGTGTCACAGCCGCAGGCCGTGGCCGATTTCATCCTCCGGGCCGCGGCCGCGGTCTGAGTTCTCTCTCCATCTCTGAAAGGACCACTCTCATGAAGCTTCGTTTCTCGAAGAAGACGGCCGTCACCGCGAGCGTCGCGATCGCGGCGCTTGTCGCCGGATCGGCCGGCGCGGCGTCGGCGTCGGGGTCGGGACATGCGTGGAAGAAGCCGACGGTCGTGCTGGTGCACGGGGCGTTCGCCGACTCGTCGAGCTGGAACGGTGTGGTCGCCGACCTGCTGCACGACGGTTATCCGGTGGTGGCGGCCGCGAACCCGCTGCGAGGGCTGCACTCGGACGCCCAGTACCTGCGTACCGTCCTCGCCAGCGTCAAGGGGCCGATCGTCCTGGCCGGGCATTCGTACGGCGGGTCGGTGATGAGCGAGGCCGCCGACGGTGACAAGGACGTCAAGGCGCTGGTCTACATCGCCAGTTTCGCGCCGGAGAAGGGCGAAAGCACCTCGGATCTGGCGGCGAAGTTCCCGGGCGGGCAGCTCGGCGAGGCGCTGAACGAGGTGCCGGTGACGGTGCCGGGCGCCGGGCCGGGCACGGACCTCTACATCAAGCAGGACCAGTTCCGGCGGGTGTTCGCGGCCGATGTGCCGCGTGGTCAGGCGGCGCTGATGGCGGCGACGCAGCGGCCGATCACGAGTGCGGCGCTGGATGAGAAGGCCACCCGGACGGCGTGGAAGTCGATCCGGTCCTGGTTCATGATCACGAAGCAGGATCTGGCCATCCCGGCCGACTCGATGCGGTTCATGGCCAAGCGGGCCAAGTCGCGCACGGTCGAGATCAACGCCTCGCACGCGGTCACCGTCTCCGAGCCGGACGCGGTGGCCCGGCTGATCACCGAAGCCGCCCGCGCGACCACGCGCTGAGCGGAAGGACGGTTGCCCGGTCGGCCCTGCCGCGCACAGCGAGGCCGGCCGGGCGGGCTCCGGCCCGCATAGCTCATGTTCTTTATGTTCAAATCCTTCTCGTCCGGTCTTGTGTGAGATATTTGCTGGCTGCGGCGATTGACTCTCACTCAGGGCAGCATTGATATCCCGGCGGGTACGTGCGTCAGATCCGGACATCAGTGTCGTCCAGTTATCGATAGATCACCTTTAGGTGTAGTCTTCCAGAAAGCACGATCGGTCGCTCTATCGACAATGGATGATTCGTTCAGTGATGACTTTCAGTTACACCGCAGTCACATGGAATGCCGGCAAGCGTTGTTCGCGCGCATGATCAGGAAGTCTTCGAGGGGCCTGGGCATGTTTTCGGTCGAAGGGCTCTGGTGCACGTGGGGGGTGAGCTCGTGCCTTTGACCAATGGTGACGACAATTCTTTCTCTTTCGGCGTGCTTGGGCCGGTGCGGGTGTGGCGGGGCGGGGTTGAGGTTGATCTGGGTGCGCGGCAGCAGCGTTTGATTTTGGCGTTGTTGCTGGCTGGTGCGGGTCAGCCGGTGGGGTTGAGTGAGA
>NZ_JBEZGO010000030.1:0-39757 GCF_040650035.1 Actinoplanes sp. NPDC048796
AAGAGGGTAACCACTCGGGCTGACTGGGAAGCGTTTTATGCCTCGAGTGGTCACCCTCTTCCCCCGACCTTGCCGGGTATCCGGTCACCCCAGGCAAAGACAGTCACGCTCCGAAGAACAACACCGGGCAGACGTGACTCCGGCGGGCCGTAGGCTTGGGTGGGTGGGCAAGGCGCGGCGGGCCGGTGTGGGCTGGGCGGCTTGTGATCGTGGGGTGGCATGGTCGATAAGAACCCAGAAGTCGGCTCGGGGCTGGAACTCTGCCATTCAGTGCGCAATCCGCGATAAGCAAAACCGGACGTCTACCTCTACCCACACAGAGTCGGGGTGTCTGGCTCGCCGCTTTCGGTATCCGCGGAGAAAAGTCGCTCAGTTGGTCGGCCGCTGCTTTCCATTCGTTGCCGATCCCGTTGCTCAGTGCCAGTCTGAAACCGCTCACGTCGGCCGCGAGTACGGTCCGCTTCCGTCCGCGACGCGCGGCACGCCGGCGGCGCCCGGCACGTTGGCGACGTCCGTACCGTCGGTACGGTCACACCACCGGTCAGGTCCGTACCGCCTGTCAGGGTGACACGGCCGGTTACCTCCGCAACGCCGGTGAGGCCCGCGACGTCCGCAACGGTTGACGTCCGCAGCGCCTGACGTCCACAGCGCCTGACGTCCGCGGCGCCCGACGTCCGCAGCGGCCGCAATGTCTGCGGCGGTCTCGACGTCCGCGGATCGGTGGCGAACCTCTGCCCTCGACCGTATGTCTGGGGCTGTCGGTTTCGGGGACCTGGGCCGTTGGGGGCTGCTGGTCGAGTGGGGTCTGATCGCGTTGTTCGGGCGGGGATTTGGCCGTTGACGGCTGGGCGGGCGAGCTGCGGGATTCCGTGGCGGTGTGGCGGCGCGTGCCCAGCAGCGAGGCCTTGGGAGTTGTCTGTCTATGGGGTGGGGTTGGTTGAGGGTAGGGGGACGCGGTGGGCCTTGAGGAAGCCGTCTACCGAGGTCTGCCAAGGGAAGTGTTCGGCTTGGGTGCGGGCGGCCTGGCGGCGAGTGGGCTCGGGTAAGGACAAGAGATGTTGTAGGGCCTCGGCGTATGCGGGGCCCTCGCCTGGAGCTGCCTGGCCGGCGGGGCTGGGTGGGCCGATGACTTCCGGTAGGGCGCTTTCGGAGCTGACTACTACTGGGGTTCCGCTGGCCAAGGTTTCTAGGGCGGCCAAGCCGAAAGTCTCGATGGGGCCTGGTGCGATCGCTGCGTCCACTGTGGCTAGTAGGGCGGCCAATTCCTGCTGGTCTGTTATGTGACCAAGGAAGCGGACGGGTAGGGAGCGGTCGGCTGCCTCGGATTGCAAGGCGGAACGCAGTGGGCCGGTGCCGGCGACCAGGAGGACTGCGGGTACGCCGGCCTGGCGGAGATGGTGCAAAGCCTCCAAGGAGCGGCGGGGCTTCTTCTCGGGGGAGAGCCGACCGCAGTGCAGCAGCAGGACGTCGTCGCGGGCCGACCAGCGGGAGCGCAGCTCCGGGTTGTGGTTGGCGGGGGTGAAGCGGTCCAGGTCGACGCCCAAAGGGACCCGGGTGAGGTTGGTCGTGCCAAGTCGTTCGAACTCCGTGGCCGCCCAGCCTGTGGTGCACACGATCTGGTCGTGGTCGGCGGCCGACCTCGCGTTCAACATGTCGCCCACGCGGCGGGCGGGGGCGGGACCGAACAAGCGCAGCAGGCCGGCCAGAGACTCGTGGGAGACCATCATGGACGGTACGTCGTGGCGTTTCGCCCAGCGGCCCAGCCAGCGCAACGTGGTGCGGTCCGAGACCTCGAGCCGGTCGGGGCGTAGTGCCTTCAACGTCGAGCTGAGGCGCGACCGGTCGAGCAGGAGGCGGTAGCCGCCCATGCGCGGGACCAGCGGGCCCGGCAAGGTGATCACGCGGCCCTGCTCGGTGTCCTCGTCGGAGTAGCCGGGGCCGGGGATGATCAGGACCGGGTCGTGGCCGGCGGCGCGGTAGCCGGCGCCCAGATGGCGCAAAGCGGTGCGCAGGCCGCCGGAACGGGGCATGACGAAGTTGGCAACCCGGACAATTCTCACTCGGTGAATGACCTTCCGGTTCTGTGCGTGTGGAAGAAGATTTCATGCCCGGCTGTGAGGCTGCTGTCAGGCGGCCACGGGGGTCCTGCGGTGGAACAGGCCCAGGGTGCGTGCGGCGTCATAGTGGCCCAGAAGTTCCTCGCCCACGGCGTACCAACTTCGACCCTCGATGGCATGCCGTGCGGCCGTGCCGAAGGCGGCGCGCTTGGCCGGGTCGGCGGCTAACGCCCGTACGGCGTCGGTGAAGCCCTGGGATTGGAAAGGGGGAACCAGGTAACCGGTCCGGCCGTGGTGCACGAGGTCGACGGGACCGCCGGCATTTGGCGCGACTACCGGCAAACCGCTCGCCATGGCTTCCTGCACCGCCTGGCCGAAGGTTTCGTAGGGGCCGGTGTGCGCGAAGACGTCGAAGCTGGCGTAGAGGCGCGCCAGCTGGGCGCCACGGCGTACACCCAGGAAAAGCGCGGCCGGAAGCGCCTTGCGCAACTGCGGCGAGGCCGGGCCGTCCCCGACGATCACCAGGCGTACGCCGGGGAGGCGGCTCACGTCCGCGAGCAGGTCGATCTGCTTCTCCACGGCCAGGCGGCCGACGAAACCGACGACGACCTCGCCGTTCGGGGCCAGGGCGCGGCGCAGGCCGGAGCTGCGGCGGCCCGGGTGGAACAGGACGTCGTCGACGCCGCGGCGCCACAGGTGCACCCGCTCGACGCCGTGGGTGGTCAGGGCGGCGGCCGACTCGGTCGACGGCACCAAGGTGCGGGATGCGAGGTTGTGCACAGTGCGGATCCAGCGCCAGGCGGCGCCCTCGGTCATGCCGACCTTGTAGGCGCGGGCGTAGGCGGCCACGTCCGTCTGATAGACGGCGACAGTGGGCAGTTTGAGGGTGCGGGCGGCGGCCATGCCCCAGGCGCCGAGCACGAACGGGCTGGCCAGGTGGACGACCTGGGTGCCGTGGGAGCGCAGGGCCGCGGTGAGGGTGGGTGTGGGCAGCCCGAGCCTGATCTGGGGATAGCCGGGCATCGGCAGGGAAGGTATCCGCACCACGGGGTACGGGACGGTGACCGGCACATCGCGGACCGCGGGCGGCGGCTGCGGTGCGATCACCAGGGGGTCGTGTCCGCGGCGCAGCAGGTGTTCGGCCGTGCGCACCACCGAATTGGCGACCCCGTTCACGTCGGGGAGGAACGACTCCGTGACCAGAGCGACTCGCATGCAGTCACGATGAGCGCCGCCGATGTCCGGACCGTGGCCGACGTACGAACGGTGACCGACGACTAGGAACCGCAGCGTACCGCCGATCCTGAACGTCTGCTGTATCGGTCGATGTCATTGGGTTACCGGGTCGCTACGAGTGAAGGACCCGGGCGTCGCGCAGCCCGGGTCAGGAGCAGCGCACGCCCTGCCGCCTGTCGACGCGCCGGACCTGCGGACCACCAGCGGGATCGCGGCTCGACCTGCTGGACGCACGGGAACTGTTCGCTCGTCACGGCCCGAGCCAGTGGCGCGCCGGTGCTACGGGAATCTGCCAGCTCGACTACCGGGAGATCGCCACCCACCTCGGGGCTGCTAGCGCAGCTTGAGGGCGCGCCAGTCCACGTACTTGAAATCGGTGCTGACCCGGCCGCCATCCGGAGTGTTCTCGCCGTCGTGCAGCACCAGCAGCCCGTTCGGGTAGCCGGGCAGCGGCTCGGCGGTTGCGGCGGCGCCGTCAGAATGCTGCACACCGTCGATCCGCTTGCCGTCGACGACCGAGAAGCTCGTCACCGGGCGGTTGGTGCGGCGGTCGTACACATAGAACTTGCTGTCGCCCTGGCTGGAGACGACCAGGTAACCGCTCTTCTTGCCGGTGGGGTAGATCGTCGTGCCCTCGACATCGGCGGCGATCCGGCCACCGAACCGGCTCGTGCCGAGCGTGCACTCCTCGGTCTCCGGGTCGTACGTGCCCGGGGCGCCGAACTCGGCGACCTTCTCGACCACCCGCGGAACGCCGGCGAAACGGTCACGGTCGAGCGGGATGCGCCACAGAGCGACATCCTCCTGGGCGGCGTAGAGAACACCGGCCTCGGCGTCGACGACCATGCCCTCCACCTGCGGGTCCTCGCCCGGCTCGAGGCAGGGCGACCAGGTGGCGCCGTTGGGAAGCGCGAACTGCTTCGGCAGGTCGAGGGTGTCGGTCACGCGGTAGCCGATGCGGCCGCCGCGCTGCTCCTCGAGCCGGAAAATGCCGAGGCGGGTGCTGTGGCGGCGGCTGACCACGGCGTACCGGTCGTAGGTGGCCAGGCCGTAGCCGGTCGCCTGGGTCTCCACCTCGGCCTGGTCGCGCGAGAAGAGCAGCGGGGCGTTGTCGGCGGTGACGTCGGTGAGGTGGCCGCTGCGCCGCTCGATGCGGTAGATGCGCAGCTGGTCCAGTCCACGGTCGGTCACAACGGCCAAATCGTACTTCTGCGGACCGAAACCGCTGATCAGATCGACGTTGTTGAACCGCCCACCCTCGGGCGGCAGAATCGACTGAACCTCCCGGCCGGCCAGGTCATAGACCCGCAGCCCACCGTTCTTGGCGGTGCCGATCACCCGGCTGCGCGACCGGTCGGCCCGGTTGACCCAGATCGCGGGATCGTCGGCGTCGGCATCCCCACCGGCCTCGTCATCGAACAGGGCCGGCGTCTCGACGATCGCGGCAATCTCACGCCGCGACTCATCCGCCGGCTTCCCGGAGGCGTGCGCGGGTGCCGCGACAGCGGTAGTCAGTGCGACAAGAACAACGATCCCTGCGGTACGGCGCATGGCGCCGAGCCTATCCGCCCCCACCAAGAATCCGGGTGGACGGCGGTTGAACGCCAGGTTCCGCCTTTACACCGCATAACGGAGGCACGCGCAGGGCACGCCCCTCTACACGCCTGGCACTGCTTTGTACGCCCTCCGGCGGCCGACCGTTACTCGACCGCCGCGACGCCTGCAGCCGACGACTTAGAACCAAAAGCCATCCCTGCACCGCCTCGCGCGGCCCCGAACCGCTTGCGTGATTGCGCTGCGTTATCGCCTTGCGCACTCCACGCCACGCCCTGCGTCGGCTGCGCGCCCCACCCCGCCTTGCGTACTCCGCGCTGCCTTACGCCCCTGCGCCCTTGCGCCCTTGCGCCCTTGCGCCCTTGCGCCCTTGCGCCCTTGCGCCCTTGCGCCCCTGCGCCCTTGCGCCCTCGCGCCCTTCGCCTTGCGCCCTTGCGCCCTCGCGCCGCCTTACGCCCCTTGCGCCCTTCGCCTTGCGCGTTGCGCCCTTCGCCTTGCGCGTTGCGCCTTACGCCCTTCGCCTTGCGCCTTCGCCGCCTTACGCCCTCGCGTCCTTCGCCGCCTTACGCCCTCGCGTCCTTCACCCTGCGCCTCGCACCCGGTGCGCCCTGCCCCCTGCCGCGCGCTGGCTGTGTCCCGTGCTGGCCACGCGCCGCTCCGTCTGCGTACTCCGCCTGGCGTGCGCGAGCGGCGCCCTACGCGCCTGCTCGCGCCTTCCGCCTTGTGCTCTCCGCATCGCCATGCGCAAGCTGCCCGCCCCGCGTCGCCATGCGCAAGCTGCCCGCCCCGCGCCGCTCAATGCGCTTACGCCACGTCGCCCGCCCCCGCCTTGCGCCGCGCCGCCTGCGGGCGCTCTATGCCGCTCCGCCGTGCGGTGCCTATGCCGCCTTGCGGCGTAGAACCATGAGCACCATGGCGATCGTGCCGACGAGGCCGGCGGCGGTGATCAGCGTCAGGCCGGCTCCGAGATGTACTTGGACGGCGCTGCTGAAGGCGCTGCCGATACCGAACGGGTCGTCGGGTCCGGCGGACAGAGTGTCGCGCAGTTCGTTCTCGGTCGACCGCAGGTCAACGATCTTCCACGCCCCGATGATGAGAAGGGCCAGGGCGCTGCCGATGGCAACGACGTTGGTGACGATCGAGGCCAGGCCGGGCAGCTGAGGCCCACGAATCCGCAGACCGGCGCTGGCCGCCAGAACCACGCCGAGAACCAGCGTGATCCACCCGTCGGCCCCGTCGTTCCCGGACACGCTGATCGTGCCCAGGATGGGTGCGCTGATCTTCGCCCACGGCAGCAGCGAGCCGAGAACAGCCGCAACGCCCGCCGCGAGAGCCACCCACCCGGTGATCATCGGCCGCGACGGCTGAGCGGGCGGTGTTGCAGCGCCGGGGTAGTAGGGGTAGCCCTGCGGCTGGTAGTAGCCCGGGATCTGTCCCGGGCCGCCGGTCGAGTCAGGCTGCGGGTGCCCGGGCGATGGGTAGACACCGGATTGCGGATAGCTCTCCGCTGCGGGCGGGTAGCCGCCGGGCTCTTGGTAACCGTGGGTCGAAGCCGACGGGTACGCGCCGGGCGGCTGATGGCCCGTTGGCGGTGGCGGCTGGTTGCCGCTTGGGGACTGGTAGGCCGTCGGCGGTGGCGGCTGGTTGCCGCTGGGTGGTGGGTAGGCCGCTGGTGGTGGTGATGGTTCGTGGCCGCTGGGCTGTTGGTGGAGCTCCGGCGCGGGCGGCTGATCGGTGCCGGGCCGCGGTGGGCTGTAGGAGCCCGGGTCTTGAGGCCTTTGCCAGTAGGCATTCGGGTCCTGCGGCTGGTGAACCGTCGTCGGTTGCTGTCCGGAGGGCGGCTGCTGCCAGTAGGCGTTGGGGTCGTGCTGCTGTCCGGGCGCCGGCGGTGACGGTTGGCCCGACGCGGTCTGTTGCTCGGGCGCTGGTGAGGGTTGCTGCGCTGACGTTGCGTAAGGGTTCGGTGCTGTTGGGGGTTGGGACTGCTGTTCTGGTGTCGCGTGGAGGTGTGGCGCTGATGAGGGCTGGGGCTGCTGCTCGGTCGGGGCCGAGGGCTGCTGCCAGACGGCGTTCGAGGGCGGAGATTGCTGGCCGGGCGTGTCGGGCGTGGATTGGGAGGGGTGGGGGTTGGGTTGTTCGGCCGGGGGCTCCTGCCATGGTTGCTGCGGCGGGTGGGACAAGGCGGGAGCTCCTCGGCGGGTTGGGATAAGCGGTGGCGATTCGGCGGGTTGGGATAAGCGGTGGTGATTCGGCGGGCTGGGTTAAGCGGTGGTGATTCGGCGGTTTTGGTGAGCGGTGGTGATTCGGCTGGGCAGGTTGAGCAGTGGTGATTCTGCGGCGCGGGTTGAGCAGTGGTGATTCTGCGGCGCGGGTTGAGCAGTGCTGTTTCGGCGGGCCGCGTGAGCGGTGGTGTTCTGCGGGGCGGGCTGGGCGGTGATGGTGCGGCTGGCCGCATCACTCACTTGTCGGCGGGTGGGGTGGAGCGGTTGGGAATCGTCACCGGCGGGTCAGGAACGAGATTCCCTCGTAGAGGGCCAAGTCGGTGAGGACCGGGTCGTGGCGAGGGCCGATGTCACGCATGAAAGCGTGCTCGCCGCCGGCGTACACGTGAAGCTCCAGGTCTTCCAGGCCTGCGGCGTAGAGGGCGGAGATCACCTGGAGGCGGGCGTCGGCCGGGACGTGTGGGTCCTGGGATCCGAAGATGACCATCAGCCGGCCGTGGATGTCGGCGGCGCGGGCCAGGGATCCGGGGTCGTCGGCGCCGAGGGAGCCGTTCTGCAGGCCGGTCGGGTAGAAGCAGACGGTCGATGACACCCGGGGGTCGAAGGCGGCTCGGAAAGCCAGGTGGCCGCCGAGGCAGAATCCGACGACCGAGAGAGTGGTGACGTCGTCCCGGTTCTCGAGGAAGTCGAGGACCGCCTCGCGGTCGGAGTCGAACTGCGCGGTCGTCGTCTCGGCGGCCGCGGCCAGGCCCGCCCGCTTTCCCGCGTCGTCGAACTCCAGCGCGACCCCGGCGACGTCGCCGCGCGGATAGATCTCCGGCACACACACGACGAACCCGGCTGAGGCGAGCCGCCGCGCTGTCCGCAGCGTCGACTCGGTGAGCTGGAAGATGTCGGTGTACAGCACCACTCCGGGCAGCGGTTCCTCACCCAGCGGCCTGATCACCTTGGACCGGATCTCACAGTCGGGAGCGGTGATCCGCACTTCGTCCTCACGCAACTTCATGCCGACCGACCCTACTGGCGTTCGCGCGGGCACCCGGCCGGGGCAGCACCCTGTCACGCTCCGGAGGCATTTCCGAGGCGCGGCCCTTGGTGGCCGCGCCGCACGGCCGGCGGGACGAAGGGGGTTGGGCGAACGCGATGAAGCCGAGCCGGACGAAGGGAATGAGGCGGTGACGGCCGAATGGTGCGGGGCCAGCGGGCCAGCGGGTCAGCGGGTCAGCGGGTCAGCGGGTCAGCACGGAGTGCAGACGCTTCGCCTCCTTCACGAGGCGTGAACCGCCCTTTTGGGCGGCGAACTCGGTCAGCGGCGGGATCTCGGTCCGTACGTCGATTGTCGTGGCTACCTGGGTCGCCAGCTCCAACAGGTCGGGGAGGCCGCGAGGCGCGGGGGTGAGGAGAAGCGGAAGCGCCGCGGCCAGGAGCTCCCAGACGGCGGTGGAGGCGCCGGCCCGGTGGGCGTCGGCCAGTGCGGGTACGACGCGGTTGAGCTTGATCAGGCCCAGCGCGCCCAGGTCACCGAGGGCTTGGCCGATCGCCGCGGAGAAGGGCACGGAACTTGCGCCGGCTGTCGCGGGCTTGTCGGAGCTGTGGCGGTAAGGGGATGGCGAGGGCTTGTCTGCTTCGGTGGAAGGGCGGGCGGCCAAGGCCAGGAAGGCGTCGACGGCGGCCACGCGGTCGGACTCGTGGCGGGCGGACAGGCCGTACGCCAAGGTGAGGGTGGTGGCGGGGCCTATCGGGCCGTTGCACTCGGCCAGTAGGGGGAGTAGGGAGCCGGCGCCCCGCTGGTCCTCGTCGGCTGAGGCGGCCAGGTCGGGGAGGGCCCAGGCGGCCAGGACCTCGCGATGGTGGGGGAGGGCGGCGGTGAGGATGCTGCCGTTGGCGATCCGGTCGTAGGCGTAGACGTGTTTGACGTCGCGGCGTTGGAGGGTGACCAGTTGGTCCTCCACTCGCAGCAGCGGGGCGCGGGTGGGGGTCAGGTTGACGGCCAGGCGGGCGATCGCCGATGGCGAGGGTGGGGGCTTGCCGCCGGCGTAGAAGTTGGCGTTCGAGCCGGCTGCCTGTTCGATGCGGGCGCTCAGCGGGTCGGCCAGGCCGCCGGCGGTCAGCCACTCGGCCAATTTGCGGCCGGCGGGGGAGGTCAGGCCGGCGGCCACCGCGGGGTCGCTGTCGCGCGGTAGGCGCAGGAGGGCCTGTTCGAGGTCGAGCGGCCAGGGCTCTCGGCCGGCGGCCTCGGCCCGGCGGAGGCGGGCGGCCAGGACGGTGGCGTCGAGGCTGCCGTTGGCCAAGGTCGGTGTGGCGAGCAACTCGGGCACTGGTGAGCGGTGAATGCGCGAATAGATCTCGGCCATCCGCAGTGAGAGCAGGCGGTCGGGTGGCTCGGACAGGACGGGTTCGCCGATCTGCCAAGGGGCGTCGACGGTGGCCACCAGACGATGCAGGCGGCCCTTTGCGGGCTGGTCGTCGAAGGTGGGGTCGGTCAGGCGGCGGATCGTGGCGGCCAGAACGGCCATGCGTGGTCGTGGTTGCCACTGGTCGTCGGTGAAGTGCTCGGCGTGGCGGTCGAGCAGCGGCGTGAGCACGGCGGCCAGGGCGGCGGTCTCGCCGGCGGCGTTCAGGGTGATCAGGCCGGCCAGGATGCGTTCCCAGCGGACGGCGGTCTCATCGTGCAGCAGGGCCGCGACCTCGGTGGCCAGTTCGGTCGCCGACGTGATCGGCGGGGGCATCTCGGCAACTGGGGGTGGCGGCGGAAGTTCGGTGACCGCGGGTACGGGGGCGGGCGGCTCCGTACCGAAAAGCTCGGCGGCCCGGGCGGCCAGGCCGCCGCCGAGGTCGCTCGCCAGGTCGGCCAGGCGGCCCAGGGTCGCCTCGTCGAGCGTGCCGGCCGGGGTCAGGCGCTTGAGGTGCCGGCCGATCAGTGTGAGGGCGCGTTCCTGGATGTCGAGGGCGGGATGGTCGAAGGCGACAGCGATCGTCTCGAGGACCTCGGCGGCGCGGGCCGGGTCGCGCCGGGCTGCCTGGTCGAGCCAGGCCAGCTGAGCTTTGACGAGGACCTTCTCCTTGCGGAGCAGGGTGGCGTCGCTGAGGTCCAGCACGGTTTCGAGGTCGAGCAGGCCGGCCTCGTCGACCGAGCGGAGGGCGCGCTGGGCGGCACCGGCCACCGTGGACGGAGCGTCGGGCAGCAGGCGGGCGTAGTCGAGGGCGTGGGTGGCCGCTTCGTCGACCGTGGGGGCGAGCGCCTCATGAAGCATCACGAAGGGGCGCAGCCAGGTGGGGCGGTCGCCGCGGACCAAGCGGTCGATGGTGGCGGTCAGGATCTGCTTGCGGTCGAGGCGACCCTCGGCGACCAGTCGGGCGACGACAGCGGGGAAGACCGGCTCTTCGATCCAGCTGTTCGTGGCCGGGTCCAACGTACCGCGGGTGAGTTCGGCGCCCAGGCCGTCGATCTCGAACAGGGACGGCAGGAGAAGGTCGAGGTGCGGCGTGGTACGGAATTTGTCGAGCGGCGCCACCGGCGGATGCTCCCACGGGCTGCGGAGCATCTCGTCGAGCCAGCAGCGGACCACGGCCTCGGTCGCCGGTGGGGTGGCTCCCGACTCGGCCAGCAGGGTGGACACGAGTTTCCAGCCACCCGTCCACGTGTCGTCGGTGGTCAGCTTGGCGGCCAGGCGGGTGGCCAGGTCGCCCAGCCAGGGCAGCTCACGGGCGCGGAGAATTTCGAGCAGGCGTGGGAGCGGAATCCGTTCCCACTTGTCGCGGATGTCGCGGCGCAGGAGCAGCCGGGCCGCGCGAGGTGCCGTCGGCATCGTGCCGAACACGGCCAGGGCGAAGCCGCCGGCCGGGTCGGTGGCGGAGTGCCACCAGTCCATCGGACTCAGCGCCTTGATGTGGGCCTCGACCTCGGAGGCGAACGCCAGACGTTCCTCCTCGGTGGCCCTGATCAGCAGGGTGGTGACGCCGAGGGTGTCACCGTTCCGGGCGCGGCGCTCCAGCACTTTCCACTCGAGGCTCATGCGTGCACCTCGGCGGTGACGCCGGAGCGGACCAGACGGACGGCGAGCGCGTGCTTGCACGGGCCCCGCTCGCCGCGATGTTTCGCCCACCACCAGCAAGTGCAGGAGCCGTCATCGCGTACGTGATAAAGCTCGTCACCGCTGCGAACCGCCGCGGCCTCGCCCTCGACGGTCACCGCGCCCGCGGTGGCCAAGGCTCGCGCGCCGGCCAGGCGGGGGTTCATGTCGGCCACGGCGTCGGCCGAGTAGGGCAGCGTGCGATGAAAGTAACCGGCCTCGGCCACGTCGTAGCCGACCCGGCCGGCCGTGCCGAGCTGGGTCAGGGCGTCGCGGACGCGGGCGGCGGTCAGGCCGGCCGCGACGGCCAGCGCGTCCACGTCGATCGCCGGGTCCCAGGAGAGCAGAGCGCTGATCAGATCGGCGTCGTCGGCCGCCTCGTCGCTGGTCAGCGACTCGAGCACCGCGCCCTCACCGGAGAAGCCCCGATAGGGCTCGGGCGAGAGGGTCACCGACAGGCGCTGCGACGGGGTGCTCAGCTCCCACGTGCTGGCGACCGGACCGCTGCCGGCGGCGACCGGCGGACCGTAGACCCGCAGCGCGGTGGCATGCCGCAGGAAGGGCTTGAGCGCGGCCAGGCGGCCGGCGCCGGGCAGGCAGACCGCGCCGGGGGTGGGCCGCGAGGTGACCCGCAGCGAACGGCCGGCGGGCACCGCCCAGAGCACCGACCGGTCGCCGGACGAGAACCGGCTGAGCAGGGCGCGGGCGTCGACGGCGCTGAGCTCGGCGCGCGGGTCGAACCGGGCGGTGAGCACCTGCGCCTCGGCGAAGCCGCGCAGCCAGCGTGCGGGCAACGGCACCTTGCGCTCGACGACGGGACCGTCGAACGTCGTCACGGTCAGCTCGTCGGGGCCGACGGCGAGGTGCATGGGATCGGCGCGGCCGACCCGGCTCAGCGCGCGTTGCAAGGGCGGGTTGACGTCCACATTGGTGGTGCCGTGGGCGACGATCTCGCCGTCGATGCCGGGCGGCAGGACGTCGAGTCGCGCGTAGACACCGCAGCAGCCGGAGAACGACTCGAAGCGCAGGCGATCGCTGCCGGCGGTCACCACCGGGTCGAGGCTGGCCGGGCTGACCGGCCGGAAATAGCGGGTACGGGCGACCTCGGCCACCGCGAGCAGGCCGGCCGCGGCGGCGCCGGGATCGGCCAGGAACCCGGTGAAGAAGCGCGGATGCGCCGCCGGGCCGCCGGACGTCTGCAGGGCCAGCCCGGAGGGGTCCAGCGCCGAGGAGCCGAGGTATGAGTACGCCGCTGCGGTTGCCATGGCGGACAAGCTAGGGGGTGGGTACGACAACTTTCTAGGGCAGCCGGCGCCGGGCCGCGTAGGTCGCGGCTTCGGCCCGGTTCCGGGCGCCGATCTTCGCGAAGGCGTTGTTGATGTGGGTCTTGACGGTGGCCTCGGCGATGTACAGCTCGGCCGCGATCTCCGCGTTCGTGCGGCCCCGCGCGATCCGGCCGAGCACTTCCGCCTCGCGCCGAGTCAGGCCGTCCGGAAGCTGCGGCGGTGCTGATACCGGCGTACCGGCAAATGTCTGGGCAATGCGGGCGGCGACGACGGGATCGAGCAGGGAATGCCCGGTCGCGGCCGCCCGCAGCGCCAAGCCGATCTCGGCGCGCCCGGCGTCCTTGGTCAGATAGCCGCGGGCTCCGGCGGCGAGCGCGCCGGCGATCGACTCGTCGTCGGCGTAGGTGGTCAGCACGACCACGGCGACGTGGGGATGGCGGTCACGGATGCGGGCGGTCGCGGTGATGCCGTCGAGGACGGGCATGCGCAGGTCCATCAGTACGACGTCCGGGTCATGCTCGTCGACCAGCTCCAGGGCCTGCGCGCCGTCGGCGGCGGCGCCGACCACCGTCACGCCGTCGACGAGATCGAGCAGCGCGGTCAAACCCTCCCGGACGAGCTGCTGATCGTCGGCCACCACGATTCGCAAGGTCATGCCGGAACCTCCGCGACAACGCGCCACATCCCGTCGGCAGCGCCGGCCTCCAGGGTGCCACCGGCCAGGGCCAGTCGCTCCCGGGCGCCGACGAGGCCGTAACCGCCGCCGGAATCAGCCCCATCGCACTTGTTGGCGATGATGAGCCGTACGGCGGAATTTGTGTATTCGAGCGAAACGGTGACGTCGGCTCCCGGGGCGTGTCTGGCGGCATTCGTGAAGGCCTCGCGCGCGGTCCGCACGAGGGCCACCTCAGCCGCCGGGTTGAGAGTGTGCGCGCTTCCCCGCGTACGCAAAGAGATCTGAACCCCGTGGTCGGCGCGATGCGCCGCAGCTAGATCGGCCAGCGCCCTTGGCAGCGGAGGAACGTCGGCCCGAAGGGCCGCCACCGCGGACCGTGCCTCCGTCAGGCCGTCCCGGGCCAGCTTGCGGGCCCTTCGGACGCGGGTGGCGGCGGCGGTCAGGTCACGCTTCTCCGTCAACTCGGCCTCGGCGACTTCCAGCTGTACGGCGAGAGCGCCCAGCGAATGAGCGAGCACATCGTGAAGTTCACGGGCGATGCGGGCACGCTCGTCCAGAGCGGCGGCGCGAGCCTGTGCCTCGTGGGTGCGAGCGCGTTCCTCGGTACGAAGACGGTGCTCCCGGCGATGCAGGCTGAACAGGACCACGATGACGATCACCGCGGCCTGGGCCAGCATGGCGCTGCCGCGGATGTTCAGCGACATGACGGCCAGAACGGCGGCGGTGAGACCGAGGACGGCCCGGAGAGGAGTCCTCGGCAGCATCACAAAGATGAAAAGGGCGGCGAAAAGGAAAAGCTGCGCCGAGCCATCGTCCGCGTCGCCGACCACCGCGGCCGGAAGAAGCGCGGCCACGGCCAGCGAAACTCGGGCCAGCCGGGGCCACCGATGATCGGTGGCCACGAAGCCGAACCAGCAGACGAGAGCGGCGATGAGCGGGGCCGTCGCCTGCCCGATCAGTGCCCAGATCAGCAGGGCGCTGAGCGCGACCCGGACGATCCACCCCGTCTCCGGGTCGTCGGCGCGAATGAGAACCGCGGCCCGGCGCAGCAACGTCAAGCGCGGTCCCGCACAAGGTCGAGGACGATCTCCACCATGAGCAGACGGTAGGCGACGAAAGCCAGGCCCACCACCACGAGAACCACGACGATCGCGGCGACGAGCTTGCCGGTCACCTTGCCACCCTCCTTCTCCAGCGCCCGGTCCACAAGGGTCGCGGCCAGGCGCGTACCCCGGCTGCCCCGCTTGTCCCCGGTGATCAGATAGTTCGCGGCCCGGACAGCGGGCCGGCGGTCCATGTCCTCGGTCATGCCACGGACGCTACGGACGGCACCGGGTGGAGAAGGACCACCGAGAGAGGGAGAAGAGGGTGGAGTTCTACGACACGGCCTGAATCGCCTGCAGGAACAGAATGACCAGTTTGACGATCGCCACGATCCCCACGACTCCGGCGATGTACGGCGCGATTTCCGGCTTGCCCATTGTGCTGACCCCCGACGGTGTTCCCTGATGAGGTCAGAGAATTTGACCGCGCCGCGCTTCGCCGAATCCCGCCAAGGCACGTGAGAAGCGCAACGTCGCCCCGGTGAACCCTGGGATAGCGTCGGGGTGTGCCCGCGAAGCGCGCCAAGCATCTGATCGGACTCCGCGTGATAGCCGTCTTCTGGGTGGTCATCGGAGGCGTCATGGGCGTCGGCAGCCTGGTGATGCTCGTACCCGCCGTGCGGGCGGCCCACGGCGAAGGCCGTAGCGGGACGTTCACGCTCGTGGAGCCGATGTCCTGTGATCGGTGGGAACCACCGCGACAGCGATGCGGGTGGTTCGGCGACTTCACGAGCGACGACGGCAAGGACGTGCGTACGGACATGGAGTTGGCCGGAGGGCTGCCGGACGGGGCGAAGGCCGGCGACGTCATTACGGCTCGCGACACCGGCAGCGCGACCGAGATCTACCAACTGACTGACGACTCGACCTGGAAGCAGACGGCCGGGTTCGCCGCTTTGGGGCTCGGCGCCTGCCTGATCGGCCTCCTCGTACTCCAGCCGTGGTCATGGCTGCGCCGATGGCAGGGGCGAGAGTAGATCGACCGGCGGCGGCCCGGCCACAACTCTGTCCGGTCCAGGGGCGCTCCCGGAACCGGTGTGGTGGGCCGCCGGGGATTCGGACCTGAGGCTAGGGATTACCGGCAGTGCGGACGGTAAGTCATCTACACCACTAAGGTCCGTGACCGCAGGACCGAACGACACGGCGAGCTGCCAAGTGCTCCGGTGACATGGACAGAGGGAGAGGCCGCCAAGATGGTCGTGGTTGCGTTAGTTCTAGGGCTCGTAGGCTTGTTCTTGAACTATCTAATCCTGAAGGCTGCTGTTCGAAACGGTGTCGTCGAAGCGCAAGAAGTCTTGGACAGACGGGATCGGGAGTCAGATCGACGGCAAGCTCTGCATGACGGTGATGACCAGTCTCGAGCGCAGCATGGGGATTATCCAGCGGAGATTGCTCGTATAGTCCACGCCCGCTTCTGACCATGCCCGGCCGCTCTTGCGCTCGATCCGCCCCAGTTGGCCATCTCGGCGTTTGCTCACGAGGTGCTGAGAAGCTCTCGTGCGAGCGGGAACGTGGGCACGGAGGAGCACATCGAGCTGTTGACGCCGTGCATGGCGGAGTGGATTCGGGGCTGTTACCGGCGGCGTAGGGCGACGACGGCGATGTCGTCGGCCTGTTGGCCGGTGCCGCCCAGTTGGGTCAGCAGGCGGCGGCCGAAGTCGTCCAGGTCGGGCTCGATTGTTGAGGCTGCCTCGGCCAGGGCGGCCAGGCCCACGTCGATGTCCGCGTCGCGGCGTTCGACCAGGCCGTCGGTGTACAGCACCAGCGTGCCGCCCAGGGGCAGGACGAACTCCAGATCGTCCGGGCGGGGGGCGTTGATGCCGAGCAGCGGGCCGCGGGGCTCCAAGTAACGGGCTCCGCCGTCCGGGGTGTGCAACAGCGGTGGCAGGTGTCCGGCGCTGGCCAGCCGTACGCTGCCGGTCGCCGGGTCCAGGGTGAGCAGGCAGATGGTGGCCGACTCGGCCGGCAGGACCGTGCGCATGAAGCGGTTGACCAGGCTGAGGACCTTCCCCGGCGGGTGGCCCTCGACCGCGTACGCCCGCACCGCGTGCCGGACCTCGGCCATGACCGTCGCCGCGTGCAGCGAGTGGCCGGCCACGTCGCCGATCGCCACCAGCAGCCGGCCCTCGAGCATGGTCAGCTCGTAGAAGTCGCCGCCGACCTCGGTTTGCGCGCCCGCCGGCTCGTACCGCATGGCCAGTTCCAGGCCCGGCACCTCGGGCAGCCGGGACTGGAGCAGGCTGCGCTGGAGGGTGACCGCGATCCGGTGCTCCTCGTCGTACGACCGCTGGGCCTCGACCGCCGCCGCCACCGCCTGGGAAAGCTGCCGCAGCACCGGGAAGCCGGGCGTCTGTGAACTGCTCGGCACCGCCACGAAGACCGGTGGGCGATCGGCCCGCAGACGCGCGGCGGCCACCGCCACCGTGTCGCCCGCGGGCCACTCCACCAGATCCCAGTCCGACGGCTCCTCCCGGCGTACGAGGGAACCGACCGCAACCGAACGATCCGAGGGTGACCACCGGCGCACCGCCTCACCCGTGGCGGCCAGGGTGTCCCCGTCGGCCGTCTCGGCCACCACCACGACCGGGGCGCCGAAGATGTCGAGAGCGCCCTCCGCGGCCGCGGTCAGCAGACCGTCCAGCGTCGGAGCCGAGTTGATCTCGAGGGTGGCCTCGGCCAGCCGCACCAGCCGGGTGGCCAGGGTCTCGGCGCGCCGGCGGGCCGAGTAGTAGCGCAGCACCGCGTGCACGGTGGCGATCAGCTCGTCGGGCTCGATCGGCTCCACCAGATAGGCGTCGGCGCCCCGGTTGAGGCCCTGCGTGCGATCGACCACGTCGACCGCGTGGGCCGACACGTGGATGACCGGCACCGTGCCGTACTCGACGTCGGTCTTGATCCGTTCACAGACGTCGAAACCGCTCATGTCGGGCAGCTTCACGTCCAGGACCACCAGGTCGACGCCCGAGCCCGGGAGCATCCGCAGCGCCTCGGTGCCCGTCTCGGCCTGCCGCACCGTGAAACCGGCGCGGGTCAGCCAGCTGACCAGCAGATATCGCTTGGTCGCGCTGTCGTCGACGACGAGGACGGTGGCGGTGCCGGTGGAGCTCATGAGATCGGCAGCCACAGCGTGAAGGTGCTGCCCTCACCGGGTGTCGACGCGACACGCAGGGCGCCGCCCAGAATGCCGGCGAGTCGCCGAGCGTACGGGAGACCCAGGCCCGTGCCTTTGCCGCTGATCGGCTTGGAGCCGGGCACCTGGTAGAACTCCTCGAAGATCCGCTCGTGCAGTTCGGCCGGGATGCCGGTGCCGGTGTCGGACACGGTGAACTCGGCGTCGTCGCCGATCCGGCGCACGCTGAGCCGCACCTCGCCGGCCTCGGTGAACTTCAGGGCGTTGGTGAGCAGGTTGCGCAGCACCCGGGCCAGCAGCACCTCGTCGGTGCGGATCGACGGCACCGCCGGCTCCTCGACCACGAAATCGACCTCGGGCCGGGTCGCCAACGGCCGCAGGGTGCCCCTCAGCTGCCCGAAGACGGCCTTGAGGTCCACGTCGGCCATGCTCGCCTCGACCCGGCCGGCCTCGGCCTTGGCCAGGTCGAGCAGATCGTTGACGAGGGAGAGCAGGTCGGTGGCGGAGCCACGGATCAGGTCGACCTGACGGGTCTGCTCCTCGGTCAGCGCGTCGGAGGCCTCGTCGCCGAGCAGCCGGCCCAGCCCGATGATGGCGGTGACCGGTGCGCGCAGCTCGTGGCTGACGTTGGCCAGGAACCGGCTTTTCGCCTCACTGGCCGCGGCCAGCTGCACCGATTTCTCATCGAGTTCGGCGTAGAGGGCGACGACGCCGCGGTTGGTCTCCTCCAGCTCCTCGGAGAGCTGGTGGTACAGGGCCATCACACCGCGGTTGGTCTCCTCGAGCTCGGCGTTGAGCCGGGCGAGGTCGTCACGTTGCGCCCGGACCTCGTCCAGGGCGGCGATGAGCTGCTGATTCTGCACGTTCAGCTCGTCGAGAGGGCTACCCGGGACGTGCTTGGCCAGCCCGGCGCGGATCTCGTCCATCCGTTCCGGGGTCAGCCTCGGCGCACTCGCCGGCAACCGTCGAGCCATCCATACGACCGTACCGTTTTCCGCATCGGTGACCTCCATCTTGTCCACCAGGCGTCCGGCCTGCGCCAACTCGGGCCGCAGTTTGGCGGCGCCGCCTGGAACCGAATTTTCGACTGTCACCCGTAACGACGGTGATACCCCGTCCAGGTCGAACGTGAACGTCACGCTGGCATCACGACCGTCGGTCAGCATCACCCGGCTCACCTCGCTCAGGGCGGTGGCGAGCCGGGTCTGGTCCTGCTGTTCGAGCCCGACCTCGCGGGCCACTTCCCGGCCGAGCTGGCGCACCGCGAAGATGTCCTGCGCCACCCGCAGGCGGATCCTCATCAGCTGCTCGGGCCCGCCGGTCATGGGAGCCGGGCCACGATCACGCCGGCGTCGTCGCGGCGCACACCGGCGTCGCGGAGAACAGTCGCCGCGATCACGACCGGCGAGTGCGTGAGCAGGCCGGGGTAGTCCGCGGGGTTCCAGCGGTCGACCACGCCGTCGGAGTGCATGACGACGACCGAGCCGGGTTCCAGCGGGTAGTCGTACTGCCGGATCTGCCGTCGCTGGTGGCCGGCGATGCCGGGCAGCGAGACCATGCCACGGCGGGCGCCGCCGGCCGCGAAGATCGTGCCGGAGATGTTGCCCAGGCCCGAGTAGCGGACGACACCGGCCTCGGCGTCGAGCTCGGCGACGGCCAGGGCGGCGCCCCGGGTGTGATTCAGCTTGCGGTGCAGCACCTCGACGACACCGGACGGCTGGTCAATGGGCGTTTCGAGAAAGACGCGGACGGCCTCGTGCGAGGCGGCGGCCGCGAGGCCGCCGTGACCGAGCCCGTCGCACATGAGGATCTGGTGGCGACCCTCGATGACGCGGACGGCGAACGCGTCGCCGCTGATCGGCTCGCCGGTCAGCGGGCGGGTCACGCCCGACGCCCAGGCGGTCTCGGGCCGGCCGTCGGGCCAGACCTGGGCGGCCAGGACGGTGCCCTTACCCGGTACGGAGTGCAGGTCGCACCAGTCGGACTGGCGCACGATGGAGCCGAGCCCGATGCCGAGCGTGCCCGCGGTCGAGTGGCCGTCACCGAACGAGCGAACGAGATCGGCCATGCCGGGGCCGCTGTCGATCGCGACGATCTCGACTCCGGCCTGACCCTCGGCCCGGGCCGTGCGCAGCAGCAGCACGCCCTGATCGGCGTGCTTGACCAGATTTCCGGCCACCTCGGCGGCGACTATCGAAAGGTCAGCCGTCTTACGCTCGGGCATGCCCAGCTCGACCGCCAGGCGCTCGGCCGTCCGCCGGACAGCGGAAGCGGTCGCGGCGGCCTCCACCCGGAACCAGGCTCCCCCGTCGAGGAGTCCCTCGGGTATCGACGCCACCGCGCCTCCGCTCATCGGCACCACTTGGTCACGGTAATGCTCGTTCCCGCGCCGGGCGCGGTCACGATGTCGAACTCGTCCACCAGCCGGCGGGCGCCACTGAGACCGAGCCCCATGCCGGAGCCGGTGGTGTAACCGTCGGTGAAGGCCAGATCAAGGTCGGCGATGCCGGGGCCTTGATCAGCGAAGACTATCCGGATGCCGGGCCGCCGGCCGTTGTCGACCCTGCTCACCTCGACCGTGCCGCCCCCGCCGTAGACCAGGGTGTTGCGGGCCAGCTCACTCGCCGCCGTGACGAGCTTGGTCTGGTCGACGAGGGAGAGCTTCACGGCCACGGCGAGGGTACGCACGAGCTGCCGCACCCGTACGACGTCCTGGTCGGAAGTGACGTCGATCCGCCCACCCTGATCGTTCACGATGCAGCTGCCGCGGGCGTCTCGGGCTCGCCCTCGTCCTCGGCGTCGTCATCGTCGAGCACCCAGTTCGAGGTGGCGCGCTCCCGGGCCAGCAGGTCCATGCCGAGCTCGACGTTCAGCGCCGTACGGATGCCGGGCAGTTGAAGCCCCAACTCGACCAGCGTGATGGCCACGGCCGGGCGCATGCCGACGACCACGGTCTCGGCGTCGAGCACCCGCGAGATCGAGGCGATGGTGGCCAGCGTGCGGCCGACGAAGGAGTCGACGATGTCCAGCGCGCTGATGTCGATGATCACGCCGTGGCAGCCGGTCGCGACGATCCGGTCGGCGAGGTCCTCCTGCAACTGCAGGGCGGTCTGGTCCTCCATGTCGATCTGGATCGAGACGAGGAGGATGTCACCGATCTTGAGGACCGGAACACGTTCCACGTCAGCGCCCCAGCCGCTTGGCCTGGCCGGTCTTGCCCAGCACGTAGCGCAGCGCGTCGGCCAGCGACGCCTTGGTGGCGATGTCGCCGAACTCGATGCCGAGCGCCACGATCGTCTGGGCGATCTGCGGCCGGATGCCGGAGATGATGCAGTCGGCGCCCATCAGCCGAGCCGCCACCACGGTCTTGAGCACGTGCTGGGCGACCTGGGTGTCGACCGCCGGCACACCGGTGATGTCGATGATCGCGTACGGCGAACCGGTGTCGACCAGCGTCTGCAGCAGGCGCTCCATGACCACCTGGGCCCGGGCCGAGTCGAGCGTGCCGACCAGCGGCACCGCCACGACGCCCTCCCAGAGCTTGACGACCGGGGTGGAGAGCTCGAGCAGCTGCTCGGCCTGGTCGGCGATGAGCTCCTCGCGCACGCGTACGTAGCTGTCGGAGGTGAACAGGGCCGCCTCGTCGACGAAGGCGGACAGGGCCAGGTAGTCGCGGAGGGCTGTCTCACCGCCACCGCTCTGGTCGACGACGCCGAGCACCGCCTCCTTGAAGGCGAAGACGCTGACCGCGGTCTCGGTCACCGAGAAGCCCTGCCGGGCCCGGCTCGCCGAGAGGTCGCTCAGCTGGGCCCGGAGCTCGGCCGCGGACTCGTCGCCGATGGTCTGGGCGCCACCGGAGAGTGCCGTCTGGAAGGCCTTGCGCAACTCGGAATGCTGTCGGCCCAGCTCGGCGTGACTCAGCCGGCCCCGCAGGGTGGTGGCCACCCGATCGGTCCACGCCGTCACCAGGGCGTCGCTGTTGTCCTCGAGCAGTCCGGCGAACCGAACCGCCTCTTCCGCAGTCAGCGCCACTGCTGTCTCCCGACTCTGTTCGTCCGTCTTGCGTGCAACCTCGCGGACCCTACCACCGGAAGCACTAATACTTGCTGTCAGCCAAATAAAGCTGTGGCGCGCCCCGGTTCTGCGCATCCCCCAGGGGTTGGAGTACCGTTCTGCTCATAATCTGGAGGTCCTGAATGTCTCTGACGGTACAAACGGAACAGCGCGCCGACATGGTCGTCGTGTCGGTCGCGGGTGAGCTGGACATGGCCACCGCGCCCCAGCTTCAGGACCAGATCAGCGACCTGCTGGAGAAGGGGCGCACCCGTCTGGTCTTCGACCTGGCCCAGGTCTCGTTCTGCGACTCCACCGGGCTCTCGGTCTTCGTCCGGGCCAAGAACAGCACCGACGACGCCGGCGGCACCGTCCGCCTGGCCGCGCCGCAGCGCGGCGTGCTGCGCATCCTCGAGGTCAGTGGTCTGGTCGAAGTGCTGCGCACCTACCCGACGGTCGACGAGGCCGTGACGGCGCAGGAGCCCGCGCTCGATTGACTTTCCCCGGTTGGCCCGGTCGGCGTAGTTTGTCGCCGACCGGCCGTGGGCACCTGCTGCCGGACGAAGACCCCTTCCGGTGACCGCAGGAGTGCTCGTGGGCAAGATGTTCCAAGGCTTCAAAGACTTCATCATGCGCGGCAACGTCGTCGATCTGGCGGTCGGCGTCGTCATCGGCGCCGCGTTCACGGCCGTGGTGTCGGGCTTCACCAAGTCCTTCCTCGAGCCCCTGATCAAGTGGATCACCGGCGGCTCGGGCGCCCTCAAGGGCACATGGTCGCCGGAAGAAGGCGTCGTCTTCGACTACTCGGCGTTCATCAACGCTGTCATCACCTTCTTCCTGACCGCCGCGGTGCTCTACTTCCTGGTCGTGTTCCCCCTCAACAAGCTGGCCGAGCGCCGCAAGCGCGGCGAGGAGCCGCCGCCGAAGGCCCCCAGCGAAGAGGTCAAGCTGCTCACCGAGATCCGCGACGCGCTGCTGCGCGGCCAGGGGCACCAGGTGCAGAACAGTGCTCTCGACGAGGTGCTCGGCCGGCGCCGGGAGCCCCCACTTTCATAAAAGATCAACCCACCCGGTAGCGTTCGAACAAATGTTCGATACGCTGCCGGGATGGAGCAGCGTAAGCACTGGTGGAACGGTAAGTGGGGCCGCGTCGCCCGCAAGGACGTCTACCTGCGGGTGAGCGGCGACCAGTGGTACGTCGAACAGCGCGCCGGCGGCGCCGACGGTGTCTCCCACTTCTTCGAGTACGACTCGGAGGACGCCGCCCTGGACACTGTCCGGGCTTTGCTCGCCGGGCCTGATGAGTGGCGCGAGCTTTCGGTGCGCCCACCCGTCCGGTGACGCTCCGCCTCACTGATGCCGCGCGGCCAGGCCGCCGCGCGGTTCCGCTCAGCGTGGCTGGTGTGTCTTCCCTCGCGGTGTGGCTCAGTTTGCCTCGCGCGCTGTCCTCGTGGTTTGCCTCGCGCGCTTTCCTCGTGGCCTGGCTCCACCCGCGGACGTCATCCACCTGCGGGACGTCATCCACCCGCGCGACGTCATCCACCCGCGCGACGTCATCCACCCGCGCGACGTCATCCACCCGCGCGACGTCATCCACCCGCGCGACGTCATCCACCCGCGCGGTGTCATCTGCCCGCAAGCGCCTTCGCTCTGCGGCGCCCTTCCCGCCCGCGATGTCTCCTCGCCGGGCCGCCTTGCCCGCCAGGCTGGCTCAGGCCGCTCGGCGTTCTTTCTCTTGTGCGGTCATCGGGCCGCGCGGGACCAGCCGCAAACCCGGGCGGGCCGGCTCGATCTCCTCTTCCTCGTCGGCGAAGCTTGCGGTCCAGCCTGAGCCGGCGCCTGCCCGCGCGCCCGGGGGCGTACTCGCGAAGCCGCCCGGAATGCGGGAAAGCGTGACAATCAGCAGGTAGCCCAGAATCACGAAGCCGTGGCTGACCAAGCGCGTGGCGTCGACCCGGCCGCCGGACAGGTCGTTCACCGAGAGCAGCACCAACATCCCCACGAACGCGGTGAGCATCGGCACCAGCCCCGACGGGCGCACCCGGCGCAGCGCGATGAAGAGGTACCCGGCGCCGACCGCGACGTTCCACGCGGCGGACTCGTGCCAGAGATGACCGGGGTCGGCGGCTGCGGCGGTGTGCTCGTGACCGCCGACGACGACCCCGCCGCCGATCTGGTCGAGACCCAGGATGAGCTGCACGGCCCCGACGGCGGCGAGCGCCACGAAGAGCGCCGCGGCGATCGGGACCCGCTTGACGAAAAAGGCCCGGCGCTGCGGCGACGGCGCGGGCAGCGCCGCCAGGATCGCCTCGCTGAGGTCGGGCGCCGCCGCCATCCGCGTGCTGGTCAGGCGGTTGACCGCTGCCGCGCTGTCCAGCCATTCCCGGCATCCGGCGCATCCGGCCAGGTGCTTCTCGACCAACGGCCGGTCGGCCGGATCGTCCTCGCCGTCCAGCTGCGCCGAAAGCATCTCGCGCCACCGCTCACAAGCCATGAACCCATAGTCGCGCGGGAGAGCCCCGAAGTTCCCGGGGCCCCGGGCTCAGAACTCGCCCACAGCGACATCCGCCAAGGTCACGCAAGTGCCGCGCAGCCGATGCCCGTGCCGTTCTAAGTCCCTCGCCTCGTTCCCGTCGCACAAAGAAGAGAACCGCACATCTCAGGAAAAAGCCACGTCACCGAAACAAGGAGTACGAAGGCCTCGCCACCGGAGGGCGGCCGAACGGGCCACGCCCGCCAGACGAAACAAAGCCGGCCGAGAGAGGACGGCCCTTGACGAGACGCCCAGCGATAGATGCATGCCCCGGATGAAAGCACCTCACCAGGGATGAGGGGTCCCCTGAGGGAGGCGCTTCGTGATGAAGGCGCGCCCTTGATGAAGGCGCGGCCCCTGGTGGAGCACGCCGCCTCTCGTGGAAGGCCGTGACGCTCCTGAGGGAGCCGCGCGCGCCGGAATGAGAGGGCTCAGATAAGGCTCGGCGGACCCTGAACGGTTGGCCGCGGCGGCAAGGCGCCGCTGCCGCCCATCAGGCGGCGGCGCTCGCGGAACGCTCGCAAGTTGGCCGTGTTTCCGCAGGTGCTGACGTCGTGCCAGACGCCGCTGTTGTTGCGGGAAGTGTCGAAGAAGGCGGCCCGGCACTCGGCGTTGTTGCACAGTTTGAGCCGCGGCCAGAGGCCGGCCTGCTGGGCGAGCAGCGCCTCGGCCCAGAGGGCCGACGCCAGCCAGCGCACGCCCCGCCCGGTGGGCACGATGCGGACCCACCCGTCGGCGTCCGGGACGAGACTGACCGGGACGTCAGCCGGTGGGAGCGATCCCGAGGGCTCGCGCGTGCCACCCGCCAGGATCACGTTTTCGAAGGTGGACCTCAGCCGGCGCAGCGACCGCAGATCGGACGACGAGATGAGCAGCGTCGGCGCCGGCAGGCCGGAAACCCGCGACCAGGTGGCGAGCGCCTCGGTCAGCCAGCGTTGCGCATCGTCGGCGTCGAGCAGGAGATCGACGCCGTACGCCATGGGGGCGCGCGTGTTCAGCAGCTCCTGAAGGAGGGCCAACCCGGCGGGGGCCTCGCGTACGCCGTGCCGGGCACTGGCCATCCATGACATAGCCGAAGGGTACTTGATTCTTTTTCACGGCAACCCCCGGCGAACCTTAGATCCCTCTTAGAGATCAGTTTTCATCGCGGGGGAGTGCTCCTCTTGTGCCGATTAGACACACTGCGGGGTGACATTGAGCAACGCCGGGACAATCGCCTGACGCCACGTTGGACAATCGCGGCAGCGTTCGGTGCAATTACGATAATTCCGAAAATCCGTAAAGGCGGGTACGAGCGTACGGCCGCAAGCGCAGCGCAAGCACCCGCCCAGCCGGCGCCTAACCGTCGATTCTCGTGATGTTGCGGATCTTGTTGGAGGCGTCGAGCGCCGCCACCTTGTACGCCTCGGAGAGCGTCGGATAGTTGAAGACCGTGTCGACCAGGTAGTCGACTGTGCCGCCGCAGCCCATCACGGCCTGGCCGATGTGCACGATCTCGGTGGCGCCCGTACCGAAGACGTGCACGCCGAGCAGCTTGCCGTCCTCGGGCGCGACCAGCAGTTTCAGCATGCCGTAGGAGTCGCCGACGATCTGGCCGCGGGCCAGTTCGCGATAGCGTGCGATACCTACTTCAAATGGTGTAGAACCCTCGGTGAGCTGGTCCTCGGTCGCGCCCACGAAGCTGATCTCGGGAATCGTGTAGATGCCGATCGGCTGGAGCTGGTGCATGTCGCGGGTGGGCTCGCCGCACGCGTGATGGGCGGCCAGGCGGCCCTGCTCCATCGAGGTCGAGGCGAGCGCCGGGAAGCCGATCACGTCGCCGACCGCGTAGATGTTGTCCACGGCCGTACGGAAATTGCCGTCGACCTCGATCCGCCCGCGCTTGTCGGCGCTGAGCCCGGCCGCCTCCAGGGCCAGGTCATCGGTCTGCCCCTGCCGGCCGGCCGAGTACATGACCGTGTCGGCGGCGATCTTCTTGCCGCTCTTGAGGATGCAGAGGGCGGCCGTCTGGTGACGTTCGACCGCGGCCACCTCCTCGCCGAAACGGAAGGTCACGCTCAGATCGCGCAGATGGTATTTGAGCGATTCGACGATCTCGTCGTCACAGAAGTCGAGCATCTTCTCGCGGCGCTCGACCACCGTGACCTTGGTGCCGAGCGCGGCGAACATCGACGCGTACTCCATGCCGATCACCCCGGCGCCGACCACGACCATGCTGCGCGGCACCGCCTGGAGGTTGATCACCCCGTCCGAGTCGACGATCGTCCGGTCGTCGAAGTCGACGCTGTCCGGCCGCGCGGGTCTCGTACCCGCCGCAATGATGATTTTTTCGGCGCTGACCTTGCTGTCCCGGCCGCTGCCGCCGTCCACCCAGATCGAGTGCGCGTCGGCGAAGCGGCCCACTCCCGTGATCATGGTGACGTGGTTGCGGGCGAGCTGGTTACGGATGACGTCGGTCTGCCGGCTGATCACATGCTGGGTCCGCGCGGCGAGATCGCTCACGGTGATCTCGTCCTTGACGCGGTAGCTGCTGCCGTACAGATCGCGCTGGCTGAGGCCCGTCAGATAGAGCACAGCCTCACGAAGCGTCTTCGACGGCACGGTGCCGGTGTTGATGCAGACTCCGCCGATCATGTCGCGGCGGTCGACGACGCCGACGCGGCGTCCCAGCTTGGAGGCCGCGATGGCGGCCTTCTGGCCGCTGGGCCCGGAGCCCAGCACCAACAGGTCGTAGTCGTACACAACACTTAGCGTCGCAGTACCGGAGGGTCCGGTCTATGCCGTCACAAGATTTTCCCTGTTGTTTCCTTGAACGGGAGCGTAAGCGGGCGGCCAGGCCGTGCCGTAGAGCTCGGCACAGATGACCACGCTCATCCACGGCACCCATGGCCCGCTGAGCACCAGCGGCTCCTCCCGCCCGATGATCTCCAGGGCCACCGACCAGTGGGCGTCGCCCGGCCGGATGCGGGTGATCGCCCAGAGCGGGATCTCGCTCTCGCCCAGGATCAGGCGGAGGTTGGTGATGACGGCGACTTCCTTCTTCGAACCGCCGACCTTGACCGGCAGCCAGCCGTACTGCTTCTCGGCGGCGCGCAGCTCGATGGTCGGGCTCACCGCCGCGGGCCGGCCACCCCGCCCGACAAGGGCGGTCAGCATCGTCATGGAGCGGAAACCCGCGGTCAGTTGCTCGGCGTCGTACTCGGTCACGCTACCGATACTGTCCCACGGGGTACGCCCTGACCAGCGGCCGTTCGCGGGCAATCCCGCGCCCGAGCAGGCTAATCCTTCCGTGTTTCCACGTTCCGATCGACCAGATCGCCGACCCTGTCGACCCGGGCCCGGCCGACCGGATCGCTCCGCTGAGCCCGCAGCCAGTAGGCCGTCCCGAAGAGCATCGGGGTACACACGCCGCGCGGGTGATTCGGCACGGCGACGACGAAGCCGTGCGAGCGTTCGCGAAGTTTGAATAGGCCGACTTGTCGACATTGGCACCCTGGAGCACCAGGACCACAGGCGCCTCATTCTTGCGAACCGGGTAGTACGCGTCGGCCGAATCACCGTTGATAGTCGTGCTGTACGAGCTGACCGCCGGAGCCGCCTCGGCCGTCGCCGGGGTTGCTATTGACCCGGCGACGAGCGGCGGCGATCAGAGCGGCACGGCGTACGACCGTGTCGTTTCCCCTCGTGGAACGCCGTTTCCACCAAGAACCCGGCTACGCGGCGGATTCAGTCAATGCGTCATGGCGTTCTCGATCAGCTCGACCGTCGCTCGCGGATCGTCCACCTGAACGATCAGCCGCGCGTAGTGCTCATCGGTCAGCTCGATGACCACGGCTTTCGCCGGATCGCGCACATCCCAGAAGATCCGCTCACCCTCGCGCCGGAACGACCCGGCAACCACGACTCCCGGCATGTTTGTCCCGGCGGTACGCACACCTTTCGGCTCACTCACGATGCCCGGGTCGTTGGTCGCCCCGCGCACGTTGGCCAGCGGAATGGTGAGGCTGCTCTTGAGCGCCCACAGCTTGTCCATTCCCTCGACCCGCACCACCAGCGAGCCACCCTCGATCTCAACGATCGCCATTCTTCCCCTCCGCCAGCTCCCGGACTTTCAACCCCAACGCCATCGTCGTGGCCTCTTCGCCACCTTCGTCGAGCAGCCGAAGCGCTCGCGAGACCTCAGCCGCCACCTCGTCGTCGACGGGCGCCCGCTCGGCCGCCGCCAGCAGGAGAAACCGAAGATCCCCTCGCTCGGTGAGCTCCCGGTCGACGTAGTGCCGCAGGGCCGCGAGATAGAGCCCCCGCTTGCTGCCGAACGTCTTGTAGAGGCTCCCTCGGTGAACGCCGGTCTGCCCCACAAGGTCGTCGACCGAGGTCCCGTCATAGCTGCGCCCCGCGAACAGAGCCGCGGCAGCCACCACCGCCGCCTCTTCGTCAAACCCTCTAGGCCGTCCCACACGTCGTACGCTAGCCGGTTTGAGAACGATCAGTCAAGAACGAACGTTCTTAAACGTACGGGTCCTGGTCCGCGCCCTGAAGATCCTCGATCCGGCCGCCACGGGGAAAGCCGCATGCTGGTCGCACAATCACTCCGGTAGCCTTATGGATCAGCGGGCCGCTAGCTCAATGGCAGAGCTGAGGACTTTTAATCCTTAGGTTCGGGGTTCGAATCCCCGGCGGCCCACTTCAAGCCCAGGTCAGCTCGGTGTCCCGCCGCCGCATCGCATCATTCGACCGACAGTGAAGCAGCGCAGCCAGCGCCGGTTGACGGTGCGCAGCGCGATCGGCGTTCCGATGCTCGGCGGAGTCGTCGAGCAAGACAGCCCACGAACCGAGTACCACCTGGTGGTCGCCGCATCAGACCGTGAGCTGACCGGCTTCGCCCGCGCCGGCCTGCGCCGCCGGTGAAACGCCGTGGCCGGCCGAAGCCGCTTGCGCCGCCGGTGAAACGCCGTGGCCGGCCGAAGCCGCTTGCGCCGCCGGTGAAACGCCGTGGCCGGCCGAAGCCGCTCCGCCGGAAACCGCCGCGCATGGACGAAGGCTGCGGCGCGGAGCTATAAATCGCCCCGCGCCGCTGATGAGCCGGGCCGCGTCGCGGAGGCCGCGCCGCCCATACGCCGGACCACGCGGTCGAAAGCCCGGACCGCGCAGTCGAAGGCCGACCCGCGTAGTCGCAAGCCCGGGCCGCGGAGTCGAAGGCCTGACCCGCGCAGTCGAAGGTCCGGGCCGCGCGGTCGGAAGTCCGAGCTGCGGAGTCGAAGGGCTGACCGCGCAGTCGAAGGGCCGGGCCGCGCAGTTGAAGGTCCGGGCCGCGCGGTCGGAAGTCCGGGCCGCGCGGTCGGAAGTCGGGCTGCGGTCGCAAGGCCGGGTCGCGGTCGCAAGGCCGGGCTGCGGTCGCGAGCCGGGGCCGCGCGGTCGCGAGCCGCGCCGCGGGAAGTGGCGGCGCGGCGTTGAGGATGGGCTGGGTTACCAGCCGCCGACGCCGGTCAGGACGCGTTCCACCGGGACCGGCTTGCCCAGGTGGAAGCCCTGGCCGAAGGCCACGCCGCAGGCGACCAGGGCGTCGCGCTGTGCGGCCGTTTCGATGCCCTCGGCGATCACCGTGCAGCCGTGCTGCTCGGCGAACTCGACCAGGGCCCGGATCGCCGCCTGGCGTGCGGTCTGGTGCTCGACGCCCTCGATCGAGTCCAGTCCCAGCTTCAGGAAGGCCGGCCGCGTCGATTCGACCAGGGCCAGCGTCTCGTAACCCGCCCCCAGATCGTCCACCGCCATCCGTGCCATGCCGCCCAGCTGGGCGAGTTCAGGCGCCGGCGTCCCGCCGACCTCCAGGATGAGCGGCCGCCGGGCCTCGGCCAGCAGCGGCGCCAGCTCGTGCGGGCGGCGCTGCAGGTCGGCCGAGACGTTGATCGAGAGCCAGGTGCCGTTCGGCAGGGACGCCGACGAGGCGATGGCCGCCTGGACCAGGGCCGCGTCCAGCGCGACGTGCATGCCGCGCTCGGCCGCCGCCTCGAGGCCTTCGCGCGGGTTGCTGCCGTCGGCGAAGCGGGTCAGCGCCTCGTATCCGGCGACGTGGCCGCTGATCATGTTGTAGATCGGCTGGAAGACCGTGAAGAAGCTGAACTCCTCGAACGAGTGCGCGCGGCTGGACGACGATTTGTCGGCCTTCCAGGTGCCCGCGTCGTTGCGCTGGAGCCGCACGGTCGTCTGGCCGGCGGAGGCGCCGTGCTCGTGCCGGTAGTGCAGCACCGTGGCCCAGTCGCCGACCGCTGCCGTCTTCTTCGGCGCTTTCTTCTTCCGGGACTTCTTCGGGGCGACCGGCCGGATCAGCCAGTCGCGCAGGTGGGTCATGAGGTCGACGGCCGTGTTGCCCAGTCCGACGAACGCGATCATCGCGTACAGCGAGAGGATCAGGTTGAGGCCGGCGAAGACGAGGTTGTTCCAGTGGTGCAGCTCGATGTCGCGCCATGCCGTGTAGACGCAGAGCACGATCAGCGCCAGCGGCAGGATCAGGTAGCTGGTCGCCGCCGTCGTCCGGTTGCGCACCTTCGGTGTGCGCTTGAAGGCGCTCTTCTCACCGGTCAGCAGCTGGAGCAGGGAGGCGATGCTGCCGGACAGGTTGACCGGCAGCAGGATCAGGTTGAAGCCGTAGATCCGCAGCATGTCCGACCGTTTGTAGCCCAGGTGCTTCAGGTCGGCCGCCATCATGAAGAAGTACGGCACCGAGACGAGCAGCAGGATCGGGTTGAGCAGGTCCTTGTTGAACGGGTAGGCCAGCATGACCACCAGGCACACGGAGCTCCAGAAGATGGAGGCCATGTAGTTGACCCGCAGGAAGTACTCGCCGAAGCGGTTCTTGTCCTCGCGTTTGGTCTTCGCCCGGAACTGGTCCTTGAGGCGCGACAGGATCAGCAGGCCGCCGTTGGCCCAGCGCTGCCGCTGGATGCAGAGCGAGCCGAAGTCGGGCGGGGTCGCGCTGTAGGCGAGCCGTTCCGGGTAGTTGTGCAGTGACCAGCCGCGGACGCCGAGGTCGATCGTCGACTCGGTGTCCTCGATGACCGTCCGGTCCTGAATGTACCGCTTGATGGCCCAATCACCCTCGTACGAGGTCTCGCAGATCTCGTCCAGGGCTTTCTTGCGCAGTACGGCGTTGGCGCCGACCCAGAAGGTGGCGCCGTAGTGGGTCATGCCCTGGTGGACGATGTACTGAATGTCCGTCGTGGCACCCGAGATGCGCTCGATGCGGGTGGCCGAGCCGGGGTAGGCGCTGTACGGCGTCTGCGCCACCGCGTGCTGCGCGAAGGCGCCCTGTTCGAGCAGGTGGACCAGGCGCAGCGCGTACTCGGGAAGGAGAACGCTGTCCGCGTCGAGGGTCAGCACGTAGTCCGGGTTCGGCACGACCAGGTCGGCCCGGTTGGGTCCGGCCGTCACCAGCGCGGTGCCCAGCGGCGTGCTGACCTCCTGGTACGCGCCGCCCATGAGCCCGATGTAGCTGTTGAGGTTCATGGCCTTGTTCGGCTCGTGCGACAGCGACACGTACTTCTTGCGCTCGAAGCTGGTCACCTGCGCGTCGAAGATGGCGAGCAGCCGGCGGTAGAGCTGGTTCATCCGCGCCAGCGGCAGCGTCACCTGCTCGTCGGCGCCCTTGCTGAGCGCCCCGGAGATCTGGCCGAGTTCGACGGCCAGTGGCTGGAGGAGGTGCTCGACGAAGAACGTGTCGGTGTGGTCGACCATCTCCTGCCGGGCGCCCAGGTCGTAGAGCCAGTCGGAGGCGAACCGGTACTCGTCGGCGAGCCGGCGCATGTCCTCGAGCACGACCAGGTAGCCGCCGCGGTAACGCACCTGCTCGTCGAAGGCGGCGTAGGCGGTCGAGACCCGGTGGTACGGGATCTTCAGCTCGGCCTCGATCTGGCCCGGCAGCGCCCGGGCGGCGAGGAGCATGTCACGCGCGGCGCGGGTTTTCGGCTGCCGCGGGTCGTCGATCAGCAGCGTCACCCGCAGGCCGGGGTACTCCTGGAGGGCCGCCGAGAGAAGCGTCGTCCGGTTCGTCCGTTCATCCTCCTGATATGACGGCACCAGAACCGTCACGGACGGCATCTTCCCGCCGATGAACTCGTCGAGCATGATCCGAGGCGCTCGCTGGTGACCGCGCGATCGGTAGAAGTAGCCGATCCGCGTGATCAGGTAGGCGATCGCGGAGGCGGCCAGGCCGGTGACGACGAGCATGTACACGATCGCCTCGATCGCGAGGCGCACGCTGGAGGCGTGCCCGGCGATGAACTGCTGGATGATCGTGTAGGTGATGTAGCAGGCCCAGACCGTGATCGTCACCACGATGGCGAGCCGCCCCCGGGTGATCCTGCCTTCGGAGATAGGCGGCGGGACGATCGGGTGAGGATCGGTCCTCCGGCCGGCTCCCCATTGGCGCTGGGCGTCCGGCTTGTGCCGATCCGCCGGTTTGCGTGGCATGCGTTTACGAGCCCTTCGGTACGAATTGCGACGACGCCGCGCAGCGACGCCCGCGGAATTGTCGTTCCAAGATCATGATCTGGCGCTCCGTTGTCCGGTTTGGACCTGGCCGCTCGCGGTTGTTGATCTTGACCCTTTGCCCGATCGCCGCCCCGGTGGAGATGGGGCAACGTGGGGCGACTCGGAAAACGAAAGGCTCTTCATGACGGACCGTGCCACACCCGTAGCTGTGCGGCCGGAGTACGACCCGCTCGCCGACCCGAACTGGCAGGAACCGGAGCAGCCGCGCAGCCGGCTCTCCTGGACCAGGCTCGGCATTCTGGTGCTCGTCCTGGCCCTGGCCGGTGTCGGCGGCACCCTCGAGGTCATGCACCTGCGGAACACGTCCGGACCAACGGCGAAATCCTGGGCGGTGCCGTACGTCGACGTCACGCTGACCCCGACGTTCCAGTTCCAGGACCCCACGGCCAACCCGGCCAACGACGTCGCCCTCGGGTTCGTCGTGGCCAGCCCCACGAACCCCTGCACGCCCAGTTGGGGCGGCGCCTACACGCTCGACGAGGCGGCCTCCTCGCTCGAACTCGACCGGCGCATCAACCAGCTACGGCAGGCCGGCGGCGACATCACCCTCAGCCTCGGCGGGCTCAACAACAAGGAGCTCGCCGTCGCCTGCACCGACCAGGCCCGGCTCACCGACGCCTACCGTCAGCTGATCAAGCGGTACGACGTGAAGACCCTCGACCTCGACATCGAGGGCACCGCCGTGGCCGACCAGGCGTCCCTGCGCCGGCGCGTCGCCGCGGTCGCCGCCGTGCAGAAGGAACGGGCGAGCGCCGGCAAGCCGCTCACCGTGTGGCTCACCCTGCCCGTCACCCCGAACGGCCTCCTCGACGACGGCGTCGCCGTGGTCCGCGGCATGCTCGAAGGCGGCGTCGCCCTGCGCGGCGTCAACGTCATGACGATGGACTTCAACAACGGCGACAAGAACCCGAACATGCTGGCGCTGAGCACGAGCGCCCTCAACGGGACACACAAGCAGCTCACCGACCTCTACCTGCGCCTCGGTCAGAAGCTCACGTCGCCGCAGGTGTGGTCGCGGATCGGCGCCACCCCGATGATCGGCCAGAACGACGTCGACACCGAGCGCTTCACCGTCGCCGACGCCCGGGGCCTGGCCGAGTTCGCCGTCGGCAACGGCCTCGGCCGGGTCTCCATGTGGTCGATCAACCGGGACGCGGCCTGCCGCGGCACCTTCGCCAACGTCGTCGTGCACTCCAACACGTGCAGCGGCGTCGACCAGGACGCGCTGGCCTTCTCCAAGGTCTTCGCGGGCCTGCCCGGCAAGGCCGCGGGCAGCGACAAGGCCGACTCGGTGGAGATCCCGAACCAGGCCGACACCGTCGACGACCCGCGGACCAGCCCGTACCCGATCTGGCGCATGACAGCCATGTACGTGGGCGGCTACAAGGTGGTCTGGCACGGCGTGGTCTACGAGGCCAAGTGGGCCAACTCCGGCATCGACCCGTCGGCGGCGCCGCTCGCCGGCACGCAGAGCGCCTGGTCGGTGATCGGCCCGGTCAGCCCGGTCGAGAAGGCGCCCCGCCCGGTACCGACGGTCACCGGGGTCAAGCGGGTCTGGGCCCCCGGCAACCTCTACCAGCGGGGCGCCCGGGTGTTGCTGAACGGCCTGCCCTACGAGGCCCGGTGGGCCACCAAGGGCGAGAGCCCGTCGACCGAGTTCCCGATCGACGCCGACGACCCCTGGAAACCGCTCTTCAACGTCCCCGGCGAGCCGGTGATGAACTGACGAAACGGGCGCCGCCTCCGACGTGAAGCCGGGGCGGCGCCCGTTTCGTCAGCAGAGATCAGTAGAGAGCCGCGTACTTCTGATAGCCGGAACCGACAAGCTGGAGCGCGCCGAAGCCGCCCTTGCCGTTGCCGAGCTTGCGGAACAAGGTGCCGGCGCTGTTGCGCAGGAGGAGGTCATTTTTGCCGTCCTCGCCACCCGGGCAATCCTGAGCTTCCAGGAGTCCAGCGGGCGCGTGGCGTTGATCGATCCTGCCCAACCCTGATACTGGCCGAAGCCCAGCCGGCTGGAGGCGTCGACGATGCCGCCGGCCGGCGCCGACGGCCTGGTGCCAGGGTCGATCACATGGACGGCGCCCTGCTCGTCGGCGTACGCGACGTCGCCGCCGAACTTGTCGACGGTCCACGTGACGTTGCGGTCGTCGGCGGTGTCGCCGCGCGGGAAGGTGGCCGGCGTGGCCGTGCTTCCGTCGCCGAGGTCACGGCGTACGAGGGAACCGCTCTCGTCGTGATGGACGAGGAAGTTGTCACCGAGCAGATAGGGGGACGCCGGAAGCGCGGTGTTGACCTTCCGGGTCAGGTCGAACACGCCGGCCGGGCCCTGGACGCCGCAGCTCCAGCAGAGGAAGCGGGCGGTCGCCCGCACCTCGGTGGCCGTGCAGGCCGAGCCCGTCGCCACCGCCGCGCCGAGGACGTCGGTGCGCAGGTTCTGCGGCTGAAGCTTGCCGGGCGCGGCGCTCCACAGCGTCTCGGACCACAGCCCGGCGCCGGTCACCGAACGGGAGGTGTACCTGTTGTGGCCGACGTCCACGATGTACTGCCGGACCGGGTTGGTTCCGTTCACGATCACGTGACTCAGCGACGCGTCCACCACCGCACCGACCAGTCCGAAGCGCCCGTGCCGCCGACGTAGACGACCCGGTTCGGCGCCTGGATGAGGCCGCTGTTCGCGGTAACGACGGACCGACCCGAGGCGTCGGTCCGGGCCGACGATCACGGAATCGCCGGCCAGGCCCACGTTGTGATAGTCGGTGACAACGGGAGAGCGCCGCGCCACCAGGGTGCCCGAGCGGTCGTAGACGTCGGTCGCGAAGGTCCCGACGAAGGCCACCCGTCGGTGGTGAGCAGAACTTCGGAGGGCGCCGTCTCCGGCGCCGGGAAGGGCGTGAAGCGGCCGGTACGCACGTCGAGCAGGCCGTAGTGGACGACGGCGCCCGCGGTCGCGTCGCCCGCCAGAACCTGGAATCCGGTGAGGCCGTCGGGCAGACCGGACGTCTCGATCCGGTACCGGGTGTCGGCGTCCACCAGCCGGGGCGGCACCGTTTCGTTGATCAGAGTGTTGCCGTACAGCTTGGTGTTCGAACCGGAGATGGGGACGTTCCGCCACGCTTGCGTGGCCGCGTTCAGCACTGTGAGCACACTGGGCGCGTTCGGGCCGACGGAGAACGAGTCGCCGCCGGTCGGCCGGAACCGGCTCGCCGCGCTCGTGCCCAGGCCGGGGATCGCGGTGGTGAGCCCGTCCGCGTGGGTCGTCCAGACCCAACTCGACGTGCTGTTGTGCCGGTGCAGGAAGCCCGTCGCGCCGGCGAACCCGATCTCGTCGGACGGGTAGTAGGCCGCCGTGTCGGCGGGGAAGACGGTGATCTCGGAAGGAGCGGCCGCAGCCATCGCGGGGGCGGGGACCGAGGTCCCCGCCGTCACCGCGAGCGCGCCTCCTTTTTAGAGAGTCGCGACACCCAGCACCTCGAGGGTCCAGGCGTTGACGAACGCCTCTTCCTTCCAGGCGTCGTAGCGGCCGCTCGGGCCCGCGTGCCCGGCGCCCATCTCGGTCTTGAGCAGGTAGTCGCCGTCGGGGGCGGTCGCGCGCAGGCGCGCGATCCACTTGGCCGGCTCGTGGTAGAGCACGCGGGTGTCGTTCAGGCTGGTCATCGCCAGGATCTTGGGATAGGCCAGCTTGGCCACGTTCTCGTACGGGCTGTAGGACTTCATGTACGCGTACACGTCGGCCGACTCGAGCGGGTTGCCCCACTCCTCCCACTCGGTGACCGTCAGCGGCAGCGACGGGTCGAGGATGCTGGTGAGCGGGTCGACGAACGGCACCTGGGCCACGATGCCGGCGAAGTCGTCCGGCGCCAGGTTGGCCACCGCGCCGACCAGCAGGCCGCCGGCCGAACCGCCCCGGGCGACCAGGCGGTCGGCCGATGTCCAGTGGCCGCGCACCAGCTGACGGGCGCACGCGATGAAGTCGGTGAACGTGTTCTTCTTGGCCAGCAGCTTGCCCTCCTCGTACCACCGCCGGCCCATCTCGCCGCCGCCGCGGATGTGCGCGATGGCGTAGACGACGCCGCGGTCGAGCAGCGACAGCCGGGCGATCGAGAAGAAGGGATCGATGCTTGCCTCGTACGACCCGTAGCCGTACAGCACCGCCGGCGCCGTGCCGTCGCGCCGCGCGCCCTTGCGGGCCACGATCGAGATCGGCACCCGGGTGCCGTCGTCGGCGATCGCCCACTCGCGGAACTGCTCGTAGTCACCGGGGTTGTAGCCGCCCAGCACCGGCCGCTGCTTGCGCAGCGTCATCGTGCGGGTGATCAGGTCGACGTCGTACATCGCGTCGGGAGTGATCATCGAGGTGTAGCTGATCCGCACCGAGGAGGTGTCGTACTCCGGGTTGCCGGCCAGGCCGACGCTGTAGAGCGGCTCCGGGAACTCCATCTCGTACGAGTCGGTGCTGCCGTCGACCATCACGCGCAGCCCGGTCAGCCCGTCCCGCCGCTGCGAGACGACGATGTGCCTGACGAACGCGTCGACCGACTCGATGCGGGTGCCCGGCTCGTGCGGGATGAGCTCGACCCAGTCGCCCGGCGCGTCGGCCGACGTGTAGGACACCGCGAAGTCCTCGGCGTCCTTGTTGTGCAGGATCAGCAGGCGGTGGCCGTGGTGCTCGACCGAGTACTCGACACCCTGCTCACGCGGGGCGACCAGGATCGGCTCGGCCGTCGGGGTCTCGGCCGGGATGATCCGCACCTCTGAGGTGATCTTGCTGCCGGCGTCGATGACGACGAACTTCTCGCTGCGGGTGAGGTCGACGCCGACCCAGAACCGCTCGTCCGCCTCCTCGTAGATGACCACGTCGTCGGCCGCGGCCTGGCCGACGGTGTGCCGCCAGACGCGGTACGGCCGCCAGGCGTCGTCGACGGTGATGTAGAACAGCACGCTGCCGTCGGCCGACCACGCCGTGCCGTACGAGGTGTCGGGGACCTCGTCGGGGAAGACCTCGCCCGTACCCAAATCCTTGATCTTGAGCGTGAAGCGCTCGTCGCCCTCGAAGTCGGTCGAGTAGGCCAGGCGGGTGCCGTCCGGGCTGACGTCGAACGTGCCGAGCGCGAAGAAGTCCTTGCCCTCGGCCAGCACGTTGCCGTCGAGCAGCACCTCCTCGCCGGCGACGGGCCCGTCGGCGGACGGCGGATCGGTCTCGCCCGGGCGCACGGCCACCCGGCAGTGGATGCCGTACTGCTGACCCTCGACGGTACGGGTGTAGTACCAGAAGTCGCCCTTGCGGCTCGGCACCGTCAGGTCGGTCTCCTTGGTCCGCGACTTGATCTCCTGGAAGAGCGTGTCACGCAGCTCGGCCAGGTGTGCCGTGGCGCGGTCGGTCCAGGCGTTCTCGGCCTCGAGATAGGCCGTCGTCTCCGGGTTCTCCTTGTCGGCGAGCCACGCGAACTCGTCGGTGACGGTGTCGCCGTGGAAGGTGCGCTCGTGCGCCGCCTGGCGCGCCGAGGGTGGGCTGTCCGGAGTCTGAGAAGTCACCCGCACAACGTTACCGGGCGGTCCGATTTCCTAGCCTTCTTTACTTCTCGCACGCGGACCGCGGCCGTTCGAACACGTGTACGATATGCCAGAGTGGACGATCTTAACGGCGTTGGGGGACGGGCAGAATGAGGGAGCACGTGCTGAGCGCGCTTGTGGAGATCTGCGGGCCCGATTACGCGCGTGTCGCTCGCTCGGTGGACACGGTCGCCGGCCGCCGCGCCGGCTTCGTCGCGCTGCCCGCCACGCCCCACGCGGTCGCCGACACGGTCCGGCTCGCCGCCGGTCTTCCGCTCCGGTTCGTGGTCCGAGGTTCCGGGTCAAAGATCGATTGGGGTACGCCTCCCGGCGCCGACATCGATCTGATCATCGACACCGGACGTCTCAACGGCATGTGGGACCACGACGTCGAGGGCGCGACGGCCGAGGTCGCCACCGGTACGCCCGTCCACGCTCTCCAAGCGGCACTGGCGCTGCGGGGCCAGCGGCTGCCGGTCGATCCGCCGTCCCGCACGGCCACGCTCGGCGGCATGCTCGCGCTGAACGAGTCGGGCCCGCTGCGCCACCGCTTCGGCACCCCCGCCGAGTACGTCGACCGTGTCACCTACGTCGACGCGGAAGGCCACCCCGGCGAGTCCGACGGCGAGGACGGCCGCCCCGGCCTGGCCGAGATCAAAGGCGTGATCACGTCGGCCGTGCTCCGCCTCCAGCCGCTGCCGCCGGCCCGGCGCTGGGTCGGTACAGCGGTCGCCACCCCACCCCAGATCCGCAAACTCGAGTCGGCCGCGGCCGACCTCCAGCCGAGCGCCATCGAGATCGACCTGCCGGCCGGCGGCCCGGCGGGCACACTGGCGGTGCTCTTCGAGGGCGCCGAGGCGGAGGCGGTCGAGCGCGCCGAACAGTTGGCGGCCCTGTGGGGCGCGGGCGCGGTCGTCACCCCGATCGCCCCACCGTGGTGGGGCGCCTACCCGTTCGGTCACGACGACGTGGCGCTGCGCCTGGCGGTCTCCCCCGACGACCTGCCAGCCGTGATCTACTCCCTGGGCGACGCGGTCGGCACACCGGTCCCGATACGAGGCTCGGCCGGCCTGGGCCGCGTCCACGCGGTGCTGCCCGGCTCCCTGCCCCCCGACCGCCTGCGCGGCATAGTCGACAGCGTCCGCCACGTCCTGCTGGCCCGCGACGGCCGCGCGGTGGTCATCGCCGCCCCACCAGCCGTGGCCACCCAAATCGAAATGGCCGACCGCCACGACCTGTTCTGACCCGCACCTCGCCGCCCTCCACGCCTCACCGATGGCACGAGTCAGGTCCGCGTCAACTGTTCCCTGAGTGCCGTTGGTGGCCACCTGTCCGACGGCTCGCGGCTCGCGCTTGGCGTGGTCTGACCCTCGCGCGCCTGGCCCTTGGCGCCCGCGCCGCCGCTGTTTCAATCCGCCGGCGCCCTCTGGCCGTTACCCGTCCCGCGCCTTCTGCCCTTCGCCCGCCCGGCGGCTTCTGCCCGGTACCCATCCCGCGCCCGCCGGCCGTTGCCCGCTTGACGGCCTGGCGGCTTCCGGCCTTCACCTGCCTGGCGGCTGCTGGCCCTTATCTGCCTGGCAGCTCCAGGCCTCGCGTCGCGCCGCTTCACGCCCTTGCACCCGTCGCTTCACGCCCTTGCACCTGTAGTGACCATGAGGGTTGTTGACGCGGCGTGGCGCCTTGATCAATGAGAAGACCTCCGGCGAGGTGGAAGTTACGACGCTTCACCTAGACCGG
>NZ_JBEZGO010000031.1:0-29313 GCF_040650035.1 Actinoplanes sp. NPDC048796
TCGGTAGTGCGGACCGAGAGCGCGGCTCCGGCCGAGGCGGTAACGCACCCCGAGCTGGCGGTCCGGGCCGAGGTAGTGGAGCAGCGCGAGCCGACGAACCGGGCGGCGGCGAAGCCGGGTTCGGCACTCCGGGCCGGGGTGGCCGTGCTGTGCGGGTCGGTAGTGCGGGCTCGGGGTGGCGGCGAAGCCCAGGTCGGCACTCCGGGCCGAGGTGGCCGGTGCCCCGCGGGTCGATAGTGCGCGCCGGAGAGGGGGTGCCGCCCGGGTCGGTAGTACGGGCTGGGTGGGGGTGCCGCGCGGGTCGGTAGTACGGACCGGGGTGGCGGGATCGATAGTGCGGGCCGAGGTGGCGGCGCGGCCCGGGCAGGCAGTCCAGGCCAGGGGGCGGCGCAGCTCGAGCCGATGACCAGGCCAAAGCCGCAGCGTCGCTGGAGTCGACGAGCCAGCGGTGGCCACGGCGCAGTCCGAGCCGACTGGCCAGCCCGTGGCGGCGATGGTGGTGGTGCTTCCTGGGCCGACTGGTCAGACAGTGGGGCGGTGGCGCAGCCGGAGGCGGCTGGCCGGGGAAGGGGGCAACCGGAGGCGGCTGGCCGGGGGAAGCGGTGGCGTAGCCGAAGGCGACTGACCGGGGCGAAGCGGTGGTGCCAGCCCGAGGCGACTGGCCGAGGCGATGGAGCGGCGCCAGCCCGAGGCTATAGGTAGCGCCGAGGCGGAGGCGCGGGCCACCGCTGGGGGCGAGTCCGCTGGGCCGGGTGGATCCGCGCGCCGCACTGTGGGTTTTGGTGGTAGGGCGTGGCCGCGCCGTTCAGCATCGAGTGGTTCCGCGCGGTGTGGGCAAGGTCGCCGCGGGTGGCGTCACTCGCGCTGGTGCCATTGGTGATATGAGCGCGGTGATCTCGTCGCAGGGTGAGCCTGGTTATTCGTCGAGTGAGGCCATTCGCTGGACATAATACGGCGACCGGGGCGGCGATGGAAAGCGCGCGGATCGGCCATTCTGTGAAGTTTCCTTGTGGGCTCGCCCTTGCGAATTATGACTCGCTGAAATTTCCGCACGGGGCGCTGGTGATGTGGTTTCGGAGATGGGTCGAGGTCAGTCCAAGGGGGCTGTCGATTCTCGGGTGATCAGGCGGGGCGGGATGGTTTCGATGCCGGAGCCCAAAGTGCCGTCTATGGCCGCGAACAAGCGCTGGGCGGCCAGGCGGCCCAGCTGTTCCAGGTTCATGTCGATGGTGGACAGTGGGGGGCGGGCGTTGGCGGCCAGGATGTTCCAGTTGTCGAAGCCGATGACCGCCACCCGGCCGGGGACGTCCAAGCCCTCCTGGTGCAGCACGTCCAGGACGCCTCGGGCTATCTCGTCGGAGCCGGCGAAGATGGCGTCCACCGTCGGGTCTCTGCGCAGCAGCATGCGGGTGGCTCCTCGGCCCCAGGCCTCCGACCACGCGCCGTACCAGACCTGGTCGCCGGCCAACGGCAGGTCTTCTTCTCCCAGGCGGTTGAGCGCGCCTGCGGCCCGGTCGCGGGCGGCGCCGTAGGTGGCGTCGCCGGTTATGTGGGCTATGCGGCGGCGGCCGTGGCGGATCAGGTGGTCCACGGCCATGTGGCCGCCGCCTACGTTGTCGGTGACCAGGGACAGGTCCTGCGGGCTGTCCGAGGGGGAGTAGGCGTAGATCACCGGCACCGGCAGGTCGCCCAGTGACGGGCGGGCGTCGGGGCGGGCGCCCACCACGATCAGGCCGTCCACCCGGCGTGACAGCAGGGCGCGCAAGTGGTGGCGTTCGCGCACGTTATCGCCGCGGGCGTCGCAAAGGAAGACGGACGTTTGGTCGGAACCGAAGGCATCTTCGGCTCCCATCAGGATCGGGATCGAGAAGCGGCCCTCCAGGTCGGAGGTCAGCAGGCCCACCGTGCCGCTGCGCTGAGTGATCAAGCCCTGGGCCAGCGTGTTGGGGGAGAAGGACAGCTGCTCGGCGGCCCGCACCACCTTCTCCCTCGTGGTGGCGCGCACCTGCGGCTGTCCGTTGAGGGCTTTCGACGCGGTCGCGATGGAGACGCCGGCCAGCTGGGCGACGTCGCGCAGGGTGACCGTGCGGGTGGGCGGCTGGTCTCCGTCCGATGAAGACGGAGCGCTCATCGAAGCTCTTGACAAGAAATTTCCTCCGTATTACGTTCCTGAAAACGTTTTCGGTCCCCAAAACCCCAGGTCGCTGCGCTGAAGGCTACCCCATAACGGGCATGACCGAAAACTTACCGAAAACATGGAGGTGCATCCGTGCGACGCACGATATTGAAAGGCATCGCTGTCGCCGCCCTCGCGGGGCTCATGACGCCCGCGGTTGCCGCCTGTGGGGGCGGGGACGACAAGGGCAATCCGGCCGCGGCGCTGGCCGAGGTGACCGCCGAGGGGGTCGACGACGGCTCGGAGCTGACCCTCTGGACCCGCGCGCCGCTCGAGCTTCAGGCCAAGGCGCTCGTGGACGCGTACAACAAAAGCCACAAGAACCAGGTGAAGCTGACCATCGTCCCGAACGACGACTATGTCGCCAAGGTCGGTGCGGCGGCCGGCAGCGGCGATCTGCCCGACCTGTTCGCGGCCGACATCGTCTACGTGCCGAACTGGACCAAGGCCGGGCTGTTCGCCGATCTGACGGGCAACATCGGCAAGCTTCCGTACGCCGACAAGATCAACCAGGGGCACATCGAGGCCGGCACGTACGAGGGCAAGAAGTTCGTGTTGCCGTTCGTGCTCGACCTGTCGGTCATCTTCTGGAACAAGAAGCTCTACAAGGAGGCCGGGCTCGACCCCGAGAAGGGGCCGGCCACTCTCGACGAGTTCAAGGAGCAGGCGCTCGCCGTTCAGAAGCTGAACAAGCCGGGCGTCAACGGCACCTACTTCGGCGGCAACTGCGGCGGCTGCGGCGTGTTCACCTGGTTCCCGATGGTCTGGGCCAGCGGCGCCGAGGTGTTGGCCGACCAGGGTGAGAAGTCGCTGCTCGACAGCCCCGAGGCGCAGAAGGTCTACAGCACCTGGCGTGATCTCCAGAAGGCCGGCGCCATCGCTCCCGGCTCCAAGGACGAGACCGGCGCGACCTGGGTCGCCGCCTTCCAGGAGAACAAGATCGGCGTCATGCCGTACCCGGCGACGCTGCTGCCGACCGCGGCCAAGACCGTAGACGTCGGCGTCACCGCGATCCCGGGCGCCTCGGCCGGCGCCGGCTCGACCTTCGTGGGCGGTGACGGCGTCGGCGTCTCCAAGGACTCCAAGAAGGCGCAGCAGGCCTGGAACTTCCTGGCCTGGATGATGTCCGAGCAGGGTCAGGTCGACGTGCTGGCCGCCAACAACACCTCGCCGTCGCGCACCGACCTGGCCGACAACCAGTACTCGGCCAAGGACCCGCGGGTCGCGACGATCAACAAGGTGGCCGCGTCGCCGCAGAGCAAGACGCCGGTGGCGGTCAACTTCCAGCAGGCGTTCAACGCGCCCGGCAGCCCCTGGGTGACCCTCTTCCGCAACCAGGTCTACGGCGACGGTTCGAGCCTCGCGAAGGACAACGAGGCCATCACGCAGGTCCTGGGTCAGTGACGTAGTGGCGGCGCCGTGAAAAGCGCCGCCCTCACAACGGAGGAAAGCGCCGTGGCATCACCTCTTGTCGCGCACCGGGAAGCCAGTGCCAAAGTAATGAAGCCGACAAAAAGGCGGTCCGAAAAGGGGTGGGTCTATGCGATGCCCACCGCCGTCTTCGTCCTGCTCTTCTTCGTCGTGCCGATCATCATCGTCGCGCGGATGTCGGTCTCCGACTGGGGCCTGTTCGCCGGCGACCAGGGCTGGAACGCCCCGGAGAACTACCAGGACGTCCTCGACGACCGGCTGCTGTGGCCGGCGGTGTGGTTCACCCTGAAGTACACCGTCGTCACCACCGTGATCCTGCTGGCCCTGGCCCTCGGCCTGGCCCTGCTGGTGCAGGAGTCGACGCGCTGGACCGGCTTCCTGCGTACGTCGTTCCTGATCCCGTCGGCGCTCGGCCTGGCCTCGGCCTCGCTGCTCTTCTACGCCCTCTACTCGCCGCAGAGCAGCCCGCTCGACTTCTTCGGCCCGGTGTCGTTCCTCGGCACGCCGGGCAAGGCGCTCTGGTCGACCGTCGCGCTGATCGTGTGGCGGTTCGCCGGCTTCTACATGCTGCTTCTTCTCGTTGGCCTGCAAGGCATTTCCGCGGATGTGTACGAGGCGGCGCGGCTCGACGGCGCCAACCGCTGGCACACCTTCCGGTACGTCACCCTGCCGCTGCTGAAGTCGTCGATCGCGCTCTGCACGATCCTCTGCGTCACCGGCTCCCTGCTCGCCTTCGACCAGTTCTACATCCTCACCAAAGGCGGCCCGGACAACAGCACCATCACCATCGTCCAGCTCGTCTACAACATGGCCTTCCAGGGACAGAACAACCTGGGGCGGGCGGCCGCGCTGTCGATCCTCATCCTCGTCGCACTGCTGGTCCTCAACGCCCTTCAGTTCCGCGGCCTCCGAGACAAGGAGAGCTGATGCTGCGCTTCGTCCGCATGCCCCAGTACGTACTCACCGGCGCCCTGGCCCTGCTCTTTCTCTTTCCGCTCCTCTGGGCCTCGTACGCGTCGGTGAGCCCGCAGCCCGGCACGGCCCAGACGAAGGGTTTCGGTTTCGCCAACTACGAGACCCTCGCGAACTATCAGGCCGGCATCGGGCAATACCTGCTGAACTCGACCCTCGTCTCGGCCATGACCGTGCTGTTCACGCTCGGCGTGGCCACCTTCGGCGGGTACGCGTTCGCGATGTTCAAGTTCCCCGGCCGCAACGTGCTGTTCCTGGTGACGCTGGCGATTCTCATGGTCCCGTACGCGACCCTGCTGATCCCGCTCTACGTCCTGCTCAACCAGCTCGGGCTGCAGAACTCGCTGTTCGGCCTGGCCTTGGTGCTCACCATGTTCCAGCTGCCGTTCGCGGTCTTCATGATGCGCATCTCGTTCGAGGCGATTCCCAAGGACCTCAAGGAGTCGGCCGAGGTGGACGGCTGCGGCAGCTTCCGCGCCCTGACTCACATCCTGATGCCGGCGGTGAAGCCGGGCCTGATCACCGTGGGCCTGTTCGCCTTCCTGGCCGCCTGGAACGACTTCATCACCCCGCTGGTGCTGATCAGCGACTCCGAGAAGCTGCCCCTGCCGCTGGCCGTGGCCAACATGCGCCAGCAGGTGATGGGCATCGTCGACTACGGAGCGACGGAGGCCGGCGTGGTCGTTCTCGCGCTGCCCTGCATCGTGCTCTTCCTCGCCCTCCAGCGGCACTACGTCCGTGGTTTCATGTCCGGCGCACTCAAGGGTTGATCAACACGTGACCATCAACGAAGCACTCCCCACTCGTACGGACTGGACCGCGCGCGGGGGTACTCCCGCCGCACCCAGCACCGGCCGTCTTCGTCCCCTCGGCCTGCGCGAGGTCACCCTGCGCCCCGGATTCTGGCAGCGGCGCCAGGAGACCAACCGGGCCGCGTCGCTGGCGCACATCGAGCACTGGCTCGAGAAAGCGGGCTGGCTGCCCAACTTCGACGCCGCCGTCGAGGGCCGGCTGCCGGCCGGCCGCCGCGGCCGCGAGTTCTCCGACAGCGAGGTCTACAAGCTTCTGGAAGCCATGGCCTGGGAGTACGGGCGAGCCGGCGACCGGGACCTCGACGCGCGCTACCGGGCCATCGTCCGCCGGGTCGCCGCGGCCCAGGAGGACGACGGCTACCTCAACACCAACTTCGGCCGGCCCGGGCAGCAGCCGCGCTACAGCGACCTGGAATGGGGTCACGAGCTCTACTGCTACGGCCACCTGATCCAGGCCGGGGTGGCCGCCGCCCGCGCGTACGGCGCCGACGACGAACTGGCCCGCGTGGCGATCCGGGCGGCCGACCACGTCTGCGCCACGTTCGGCCCCGACGGGATCCCGTCGGTCTGCGGGCACCCGGTCATCGAGCCGGCCCTGACCGAGCTGTACCGCGTCACCGGCGACAGCCGCTACCTCGACCAGGCCGGCCTGTTCGTCGAGCGCCGCGGTCACCAGGTCCTCGACGACATCGAGTTCGGCCGGGCCTACTTCCAGGACGACCTCCCGGTCCGCGAGGCCGGCGTGCTGCGGGGCCACGCCGTTCGCGCGAACTACCTGGGCGCCGGCGCCGTCGACGTGGCCGTCGAGACCGGCGACACCGACCTGCTCGAGGCGGTGGCCCGGCAGTGGCGTACGGCGGTGGCCCGCCGCACCTACATCACCGGCGGGGTGGGTTCCCGCCATCAGGACGAGGCCTACGGCGACGACTACGTGCTGCCGGCCGACCGGGCGTACTCGGAGACCTGCGCCAGCGTGGGCTCCATCATGCTGAGCTGGCGGCTGCTGCTGGCCGAGGGCGACCCGCGCTACGCCGACCTGATCGAGCGCACGCTGTTCAACGTCATCGCCGCCTCGCCGGCCGACGACGGGACCCGGTTCTTCTACACCAACACGTTGCACCAGCGGGTGCCGGGCACGGAGCCGCGGCCCGACCAGATCGTCCCGCGGGCCGCCTCCAGCCTGCGCGCGCCCTGGTTCGCCGTGTCCTGCTGCCCGACCAACCTGGCCCGCACGTTCGCCGGGCTCGGCGCCTACCTCGCCACCACCGACGAGGACGGCGTCCAGATCCATCAGTACGCGGCGTCGGCGCTCGACGTCTCCCTGCCCGGCGGCCGTTCCGTCGCCCTCGAGATAGACACGAGATATCCGGCCGACGGCCGCATAGCGGTACGCGTCGTGAGCGCCCCCGAGACGCCGTGGACGCTCAGCCTCCGGGTGCCGCACTGGGCCGAGGGCGCCACCCTCGAGGAGGGCGGCCGGCGGCGCGGGGTGGAGCCCGGCACCGTGCAGCTCCGCCGCCGCTTCACCCCCGGCGAGGTCGTCGTCCTCGACCTGCCGGTGCGGCCCCGGGTCACCTTCGGGGACCCGCGGATCGACGCCGTGCGCGGCAGCGTCGCGGTCGAGCGCGGCCCCGAGGTGTACTCGGTCGAGTCGGTCGACCTGCCCGGCGGCCTCAGCGTCGACGAGGTGCGCCTCGACCTCACGGCCGGCCTGGCCGAGCGCGACGGCGAGGTCGTCGCCTCCTTCCGCCGGCTGCCCCCGGGCAGCGACGCGTGGCCGTACGGCGCCGCCACCCCACCCTCCGATGAGCACACGGCGTTCGAGGCGCCGCTGCGGCCGTACCACCGCTGGGCCCGTCGTGGCCCCTCCACCATGCGCGTCTGGCTGCCGGTCAACGGCGACTGACGGCCTGGCCACACACCCCCGTAGAAAGGTGTCCCCGTCCGTGCAGACACCACGATTGAGGGCGGCCCTGGCCGCCGGATTGCTCCTCACCTTCCTGAGTCCGACAGCCGCCGCCGAGGCGGCTCCCAACTCCGGCACGCCCTTGCCCGTCTTCAAGGGCGACGCCAATCCGGTGCCCGACGAGCGCACCGGATACCACGTCCGCAACCAGCTCCAGGGCATCTTCGACGCCGACGTGGCGGCCGGTGCCGGAAGCTCCACCGACAACGACTTCTGGGTCGACAAGTTGCTGGCCCGGACCGGCAGCCAGCCCGGCGGGTCGAACGGCGACGCCAACCAGTACCTGTTCAGCCGGGGCCGGGCCGCCTTCATGAAGACCCACACGCCCGGCGTGCTCGGCTTCGGCGGCGAGCTCGCCTACATCGAGTCGATCGCCGGTGGCCAGGGCGGATACACCATCACCGCGTCCGTGAACGGGGCCGACGTCACCCTCACCGAGGACGCCGCGCAGCGCAAGCAGACGCCCAGTTACTGGCGTTCGGTGTTCGTCAGCACCGCCGCCGGGCTGCGGATCACGCAGACCAAGTACATCACCGACCAGAACGTGCTCGTCACCGACGTCGAGGTGACCAGCACCAACGGGGCCAAGGACGTCGTGCTCACCGCGAGTTCGCCGTTCGCCCGCACGCTCGAGAGTGACAACGGCGAACTCACCGGCGCCGTTCGCGCTTTCAACAAGCTCACCGACCTGTTCCCGCGCTTCTCCGGCGACGGCTTCGTCCCGGCCGGCGGCACCCTCAAGCGGACGCTGGCCGTTCCGGCGAGCGGCTCCGTGCGGACCAAGGTGCAGTTGGGCCTCGTGGCCAAGGAGATTCCGGGTTCGGCGACCGAGTACGCCAAGTACCGCGCTCTCGCCCCGGCCGCCGCGTACAAGGAGCACGTCACCGCGTACAACCGCTGGTGGGCCGATAACGTCCCGTATCTGGACACCCCCGAGAACAACATCGACAAGACGCTGTTCTACCGCTGGTGGCTGATGCGGTTCAACTTCCTCGACGCCGACCTTCCGGGCAACGACTACCAGTTCCCGACGTCGATGGAGGGCGTGCTCGGCTACAACAACGCCATCGTGCTGACCACCGGCATGTTCATCGACGACCTGAAGTACTTCCGGGACCCCGCTTTCTCGTACGGGCCGTGGGTGTCGGCCGGTGAGGTCGCGAAGAGCACGAAGTACGTCGACAACCCGGGCGACCCGGCCAACTGGTCGAACAGCTACACCGAGTACATCTCGGAGGCGGCCTGGCGCTCGTACCAGCTGCACGGCGGACCGGCCGCGATCGCCGGGAACCTCGCCGAGTACGCCGAGAGCGACGTCGAGGGCCTGCTCGACGCGTACGACTTCGACGGCAACGGGCTCATCGAGTACAGCTGGGGCGCGATGACCGGCAACGACGCCGACGCGGTGTCGTTCGACTGGAAGCCCGGGAACATGGACCGCACCGAGAACGCCTACCTGTACTCGAACGCCAAGGCGTCCGCGGCCGCCTACCGGACCGCCGGGAACACCGCCAAGGCGGCCGAGATGGACGCCTTCGCCGCCCGCGTCAAGGCCGCGGTGCTGGAGAACCTGTGGGAGCCCGCCCGCGACACCCCGGACGAGATGGGCCTCAAGGGCAATCTGCTCAAGCACCGGCACGTGGCGAGTGACTCGCTCGTGCCGTGGAAGGAAATCAACAACTACTACCCGTTCTCGGTCGGGCTGATGCCCAAGCCGGGTGACCCCGACTACGACCAGCCGTACGTCGAGGCCTTGCGGCTGTTCGCCGACGACGCCCAGTACCCGATCTTCCCGTTCACCACGGCCAACCAGGCCGACAAGGCGGCCGCGGCCGCGCAGGGCGACCCGGGCAGCAACAACTTCTCCGTCATCAACTCGACGGTGACGTTCCGGATGCTCTCCTCGGTCCTGCGGAACTACCCGACGCAGTACATCAACGCCGAGTGGTACAAGAAACTGTTGTACTGGAACGCCTGGGCGCACTACCAGAACAACGGCGACAACCGGTACCCGGACCAGAACGAGTTCTGGGCCGACGGGTCGGCCGCCAACCAGAGCATCGGCTACCGCTCCTGGATCCACCACACGATCCTGGGCGCCACCAACTTCACCGTCATCGAGGACGCGATGGGCCTGCGCCCGCGCTCCGACGCCAAGGTCGAGCTCGACCCGATCGACATCGGCTGGGACCACTTCACCGCCAACAACATCAGGTACCGCGACAAGGACCTGACCGTCGTCTGGGACGCGCCGGGCGGCCAGCGGTACTACGGCGACACCCCGGAGGGCTACTCGGTCTACCTGGACGGGCAGCTCGCCTTCACCGCCGACAAGCTCGGCAAGCTGGTGTACGACCCGGCCACCGGCGCTGTGGACGCGGCGCCGGGAGTACACGTCCTCGCTTCCGCCAAGATCGGTATCAAGGCGCCGCAGGACGTCACCTACGCGGCCGGCGCCCGGGTCACCGACATCATGGCCAAGGCCGGCATGAACACGGCCACCAATGTCGCGGCCGGCCACCCGGCCACCGCCACGTTCTCGGCCCCGGGGCGCGCTCCGGCCGGGGCGGTCAACGGCACGACGGTCAACGAGCCCTTCTGGGGCACCGCCGGCTCGCCCGCCGCGACCGACGCCATAACCGTCGACCTGCAAGGGCCTCGGAAAATCGACGACGTACGGGTCCACTTCTACAAGACGTCGACCACGGCGACCGTTCAGGGCTACGCGCCGCCTTCGCAATTCACCGTCGAGTACGACAACGGCGACGGCTGGAAGACCGTGCCCGGGCAGAGCCGGTTCCCGGCCTATCCGCGCGGGAACCTCAACCAGGTCCGCTTCCCGGAGATCACCGCGCAGAAGCTGCGCGTGACCGTGCACCACGCGGCCGGCGCCAGGACCGGCATCAAGGAGATCCAGGCGTACGACAGTGGTGTCGCCGCCCCGGACGCGCAGAACGCCAAGCCCTTGGCCGACGCCTGGGTGGACTCCACCTACTCCCAGGACGGCTCGGTCCGGCTGCTCGGCCTGGCCCAGGACGACGGCACGCCGGGCACCCCGGTGACCTCCTCCTGGTCGGTCGTGGACGCCCCGGCCGGCGGCTCGGTCGCCTTCGACCCGGCCACCGCGCCCACCACCATCGCCCGCTTCACCGAGGCCGGCCGGCACGTGCTGCGGCTGACCGTGAACAGCGGTGACGAGACCTCCACCAAGGACGTCGTCGTCAACGCCACCGCCCTCGCCGAGGGCGAGATCAACATCGCCACCTCGGCCGCCGCGTCGGCCGGCTTCACGGCCGGCTGGAACAACGTCGACGCCGTCAACGACGACAAGGCGCCGTTCTTCAGCGGCGGGTCGAACTCCGACATCTGGGGGACGTGGACCGGCAACGAGCCGGCGACCCGCTGGCTGCAGTACGACTTCCCGTCAGCGGTCCGCGTCGACCGGGCGTCCATCGACTTCTGGTCGGACAGCACGGCCGGCGGCAGTGGCGTCGCGGTCCCGAAGAGCTGGAAGATCCAGTACTGGGACGGCACGGCGTGGAAGGACGTCACCGGGGCGACCGGCTTCGACCCGGCCGTGCGGGGCCGCACCAACGCGGTCGGCTTCGACCCGGTCACCACGACCCGGCTCCGGGCCACGTTCAACGCGCTGCCCAACGCGGCGGGAACGGCGTACTCGGCGGTCGGCGTCACCGAGTGGCGGGTCTTCGCCTCCGCGGCGAGCTCGATCCAGCCGGTCGACGTGCGCACGCCGACCGGTGTGCAGCCGGCCCTGCCGGCCACCGTCCAGGTGACGTACGCCGACGGCGCCCGCCTGCCGGTCGCGGTGGCCTGGGGCGAGATCGACCCGGCCCGGCTGGCCGAGGTCGGCGACTTCACGGTCAGCGGCTTCGTCGCCGGCACCACCCTGACCGCCTCGGCCCACGTGTGGGTCCGCGGCAGCGCCCCGGTGCAGATCAACACGGTCGACCCGGTGGCGGTCACGACCGCGGTCGGCGTCGCGCCCGTCCTGCCGGCCGGGGTGACGGTCGGCTACAACGACGGCTCGCGGCAGAGCGGCATCGGGGTCACCTGGGCGCCGATCGACCCCGCGTCCTATGCCAAGGCGGGCACCTTCGAGGTGACCGGGCAGGTCGCCGGCACCGACAAGCCGGCCACGGCGACGGTCACCGTCGGCACCGGCGGACCGGTCGACACCTCGGCCCCGGTCGTCTCGCTGACAGCCACGCCGGAAGCGGCCTGGACCATGTCGGACGTCAAGGTGACCGCCTCCGCGACCGACAACCGGGACCAGTCCCCGGCCATCGAGGTAGCGGTCGGCGACGGCGCGTTCAAGGAGTACACCGGGCCGGTCACGGTGACCGCCGAAGGCTCGACCACGGTCAAGGCCCGCGCCACCGACGGCGCCGGCAACGTCTCGGCGGTCACCTCGCTGGTGGCCGGCATCGACCGGACGAAGCCCACAGCGGTGGCCTCGTACGACAAAGCAGCCCGGACGGTCACGATTACCGGAACCGACGCCCTGTCGGGCATCGGCGCGGTGCAGTACCGGCTGACCGGGACGCCGGACTGGACGACGGCGACCGGCGCGGTGCCGACCGGCTCGGCCGCCACCACTGTCGAGTACCGGTCGGTCGACAAGGCCGGTAACACCTCGGCCGTGGGCACGCTCGAGGTCGAGGCGGGGCAGGCGCCGGTGAACGTGGCCCGCACGGGCACGGCCTCGGCGTCGTACACGCCGGGCTGGGTCACCGCCGACAACCTGGCCGACGGCGTCACGCCGACCGGGCCGATCGGGCCGAACACCGACGTCTGGAACACCTGGCCGCAGGTCGGCGAGCAGTGGATCCAGCTCGACTGGGCCGCGCCGGTGACGGTGGACCGCAGCCGGATCTGGTTTGTCGACGACATCGACGGCGACGGCAACGGCGTCGCCCCGCCCCGCGCCTGGAAGCTCCAGTACTGGACGCCGGCCGGCGCCTGGCAGGACGTCGAGTCGCCGACGGCCTACGGCACCTCCGCGACGGCGTGGAACACGGTCGGTTTCAAGGCCGTCACGACCACGAAGCTGCGGGCCCTGCTGACCGCCAGTGGCACCGAGGAAGGCAAGGGCGCGCCCGGCGTCCAGGAGTGGGAGGTGTACGACGTCGCGGCCCCGGCCGTCCCGGTGGCCGCCGAGGCGAAGACACAATGCCTCGCCGGCAAGGCGTACGTGTCCGTCACCGCGCGCAACAACGGCGACCGGCCGCTGACCGTCGAGCTCGTCACCCCGTACGGGACGAAGACCGTGACCGGCCTCGCCCCCGGCAAGATCGCCTACCAGTCCTTCACCAGCCGCACCACGCGGATCGCCGCGGGCACGGCCGGCGTGAAGGCCGAGGGCACCAGTGTGCCGGCGCCGTACGGCGCCATCAGCTGCTCATAGAAGGAATCGCCTTGAGACCGCTCTCCGCAGCGGTCGCGGGGATGGTCGCGGCCGGGTTGCTCCTCGCAGCACCCGCCGCGGCCGCCCAGGCGGCCGACCCGATCACTTTCACCCACGCCTCCAACCCGATCCTGGCCGACGGCTCCTACTACTCGGCCGACCCGGCGCCCCTCGTGGCCGGCGACCAGCTGTACATCTACACCGGCCACGACGAGGCCGGTCCCACCACCAACGACTTCATCATGAACGAGTGGGGCGCCTTCCGGACCGGGGACGTCACCTCGGGGGAGTGGACCCACTTCCCGTCCCTGATGCGGCCGGAGACCGTCTTCTCCTGGGCCGCACCGGGCCGGGCGTACGCCGGTCAGGTCGTCCAGGGCCCCGACGGGCGCTATTACTGGTACGTCCCGGTGAGCGAGCGCACCAGCACCGCCGCCGACAAGTTCGCGATCGGCGTGGCCGTCTCGGACAGCCCGACCGGCCCGTGGACCGACCACATCGGCGGCCCGCTCATCTCGCAGCGCACGCCGACCGCCAACGACATCCAGAACATCGACCCGACGGTCCTGGTCGAGGGGCAGCGGGTCTTCGTGTACTGGGGAACGTTCGGCCAGTTGCGCTTCCTGGAGTACCAGGCCGACATGAAGACCCCGGTCGGCACCCAGCGGGCCGTCACCGCGCCCACCGGCTACTTCGAGGCGCCCTGGCTCTTCAAACGGAACAACACCTACTACCTGGCGTACGCCGGCAACAACGCGGGGCCCACGTCCGCGTGCACCCCGGCCAACTACCACGCCTGCATCGCCTACGCGACCGCGTCCGCCCCGGAGGGGCCGTGGACGTACCGGGGTACCGTCCTCACCCCGGTCTCCTCGACCACCAGCCATCCGGGCATCCTCGAGTACGACGGCCAGTGGTACATCGCCTATCACACGGCCGACGCCGTGGGCGGCAACCACTTCCGCCGCTCGGTGGCGATCGACAAGGTCGAGTGGGACGACACCCAGTCGCCGCCGCGCCTGAAGCAGGTCGTCCAGACGCCGGTGAAGCAGCCGGACCGCACCCCACGAGCCAACATCGCCCAGGCGGCGCGGGTGACCGTCTCCAACAACCCGGTGCCCACGCAGTACTGGGTGAAGGCGCTCAACGACGAGATCGTGCGGGCCAACCCGCTGCCGCCGGACATGTGGGGTACCTGGACCGGCGACAACCCACCGCAGCAGTGGGTCCAGTACACCTGGGACCAGCCGATGCGGATCTCCGGGTCGCAGATCGAGTTCTGGAACGACCAGCCGCAGGGCACCGGCGTCGGCGTGGCCGCGCCGGCCAGGTGGAAGATCCAGTACTGGAACCTGAGCACCGGGCAGTGGGCCGACGTGCCTCACCCGAGCGGCTATCCCACGGCCACGCAGGGCTTCCAGAACACCACCTTCGACGCGGTCACCACCACCCAGGTGCGGGCGGTGTTCGACGCCTCGACCAACGGCGCCACCTACTCGGCGGTCGCCGTCGAGGAGTGGAAGGTCCTGGCCGCCCAGCCCGCCTCCGTCCCGGCCCCCGCCGTCACGGTCGAGGTCGGCGAGACCGATCTGCCGGCCACGCTCCCGGTCGACGGCCTCCAGATCCCGGTCTACTGGGACGCCGTCACCCCGGCCGATGTGGCCCAGCCCGGCCGGTTCACGGTGCCGGGCAGCGTGCTCGGCTATGCCGCCGGCCAGGTCACGGCCGAGGTCACCGTCATCTCACCGGCCGACACCGAGGGCGACACGACCGCGCCCACGCTCACGCTGACCCCGAGCGGCAGCGCGGGAACCGAGGGCTGGTACCGGTCGGCAGTCCGCGTCCGGGCCGCCGGAGCCGACGACCGCGGCGGCCGCATGACCATTCGAACCACTGTGGACAGCGCGGCACCGGTGGAGGCCACCCCGGTACGCCAGGCCGACGTCACGGTCACCGGCGACGGGCGGCACACGGTCACCGCGGCCGCGACCGACCGGGCCGGCAACACGTCGGCGCCGGCCACGCTCGCCGTGAACATCGACGCCACCGCCCCGGCCAGCACCGGCACGGTGGCCGACCGGAAGGTGACAGTCGCCGCCACCGACGCCACCTCGGGGGTGGCCCGCGTCGAGTACACGTTCGGCGACGGGACCTGGACGGCCTACGCCGGGCCCGTTTCCGCGCCCTCGGCCTCGAAGCACACGGTGTCGTTCCGCGCCCTCGACAAGGCGGGAAACCTCGAGACCGCCAAGTCGGTGGTCGTCCCGGCCGACCTGTCGGGGCCGCTGACCGGCAACGTGGCGCCGATCGCGGTGCCGACGGCGTCGTACACGGCCGGCTGGAACAGCGTCACCGCGCTCAACGACGACGCCGACCCGGCCGGCCCGGGCCAGGCCCAGATCTGGGGCACCTGGTCGGGCACCCGGCCGGCCACCCAGTGGATCCAGTACGACTGGTCCCGGCCGATCCGGCTCACCGGCGCCGAGCTCAAGTTCTGGCGGGACAGCGACAAGGGCACCGGCGACGGCGTGGCCGAACCCCGCGGCTGGAAACTCCAGTACTGGAACGGCACGGCCTTCACCGACGTGACCGACGCGAGTACGTACGGGACGAGCAGCACCGCCTTCAACAAGGTGACGTTCGACCCGGTCACCACCTCGCGGCTGCGGGCCATCGTCGACGCCGACGGCAACGGCACGACCTACTCGGCCGTGGCCGTCACCGAGTGGCGCGTGTTCGCCGACGAGAGCCGGCCCACGATCACGGTCACCGCGCAGCCCCGGTGCATCGCCGGGACGGCGTACCTGGCCGTGACCGCCCGCAACGCGGGGAACGCGGCCACCGGCGTCGAGCTCGTCACCGCGTACGGCAAGAAGGTCTTCGCGAATGTCGCCGCCGGCGGCTATGCCTACCAAGCCTTCGCCGCACGGACCTCCTCGGTGCCGGCCGGCACCGCGACCGCCAACGGCGTCACCGCCACCTACCCCGCGCTGAACTGCTCGTAGAGGAGAACAGATGAACAGAAGAACCCGCCTCAGCCTGGCCGCGGCCGGCTCGCTGCTCGCCGGCGTGGCCGTCCTCCCGGCCGCGGCCGTGGCCGATCCGGGCGACGAGGCCGAACTCGACGTCAGCGTCGACATCATCGAGATCAAGGAGCCCGGCGTGCTCGCGCTGACCGTGGCCGGAAACTCGGTGGCCCTGAAGGAGGACGGCTCGGACCTGCTGGTCCGGCAGTTCACCGGCACGCTGCCGACGGTCACCGTCACCGACACCCGCACCTTGGAGGAGATCCCGGCCGGGTCGGCCTGGGCCGTGCTGGGCAGCTCGACCGACTTCACCGCCACCGGGCGGCCGGCCATCACCGCCGACCACCTCGGCTGGAAGCCCAAGCTGATCGACGGCGGCGACTCCGGCCTGGTCGCCGAGGGTTCAGAGGTGGTGACCGTGCTGGACGAGCCGACCCAGCCCGGCAACAACGTCGGCCTCGTCGACCAGGAACTGCTGGTGTCCACGTACGACTCGGGCGAGGTGACCGGTGGCGCCTACACCGTCAACGCCGGACTCCACCTGCGTACCCCGGCCGACGTTCCGGCCGGCTCGTACCACGCCAAGCTGACCCTGTCCCTGTTCGAGTAAGGAACCCCATGCGTCGCGTCGCCGTTGCCGTCATCGCCGCCGCCCTCCTGCTGCCGGCGGTGCCGGCCGCGGCGGCGCCCGCATCCGGGTCCGTCACCTGGACCGTCCAGCCCGCCGCGAAGAACGGCCCGGACGGGCGCCGCTGGATCGAGCGGACGCTCGACCCCGGCACGACCGTCACCGAACACCTGGCGGTCCGCAACTTCTCCGACACCGGCGCGGTCTTCACGCTCAAGGCGGCCGACGGCTACCTCACCGGCAAGGGCCGGTTCAACATGCTGCCGTCCGACAAGAAGTCGGTCGACGGCGGTACTTGGATCAGCGTCCAGAAGTCCGTCACGGTCGGCCCCCGGCAGACGAAAGTCGTCCCCTTCACCATCACCGTCCCGGCCCAGGTGAGCCCCGGCGACCACCCGGCCGGCATCGCGGCGACCATCGCCGGCCGGCAGGGCACCGTCCAGGTCGAGAGCCGCGTCGGCTTCCGCGTCCTGCTGCGCGCCTCCGGCGAGATCCGCTCCAAGACGACCGCCGGCCACCTTCAGGCCCGGTACGAGCGCTCGTGGAATCCGTTCCGCCCGGGCGCCGTCGCGCTGTCCTACACGGCCGCCAACACCGGAAACGTCCGTCTGCCGGTCCAGGGCCGGGCCGAGGCCGCCGCCCTGTTCGCCACCCGCACGACCGCGACCGACCTGGGTGAGCTGTTGCCCGGCGGAATCACCACGGCCTCGGCGCGCGTGGACGTCTGGGCGCTGGGCCGGGTGACGACGACCGTGACCCTGTCCCAGGGCGAGCCCGTGACGGTGACGACCTGGTTCGTCCCGTGGCCACAACTGCTCGTGCTGGCCGCTCTCGCCGCCCTCGTCCTGCTGTGGCGCTGGCGGCGCCGGCGCTTGCAGCGCCTGCTGGAGCGGGCCCGGCAGGAGGGCCGGACGCTCGGGGTCAGGGCGCCGTGACGGCCCGGACCGCCTCGACGATCGCGGCCCGCTGAGCGTCCCGGTCGGCGGGCCGCGGCTCGAGCACCGGGGTCTGCCCCGACCCGGACAGGCTGAGGTGCACGACCAGGCTGAGCAACTGCTCGGCCGGGATCCGTGAGCTGACCAGACCGGCCCGCTGCGCGTCCTCCAGCTGGCGCAGCTTCGCCGCGTGCGAGGCCACCACGGCCGCCGGCAGCTCGTCGTCCGAGCGTTCCAGCTGGTACCAGGCGGCCAGCCGGACCAGCTCGGGATCGGTCTCGTACTGGTCGAAGAGGCGGCCCGCGTAGCCGGGCAGGTCGGCCGCGTCGAACGGGACCGTGTCGACCGACGCCGAGGCCAGGGTCTCGAACGCCGCGTCGAACAGCTGCGCCTTGTTACCGAAGTAGCGGAACAGCAGAGCGTTGTTCACCTCGGCCGCGCGGGTGATGCGGTCGACGCGGGCCCCGGCGATGCCGTAGCGGGCGAACTCCTCGATCGCGGCGCGCAGGATGGCGGTCTTGGTCTGCTCGGCTCGTGATGTCACCAGGCCAGGGTAATAAGTAGGTAGTTACTTGCGCCACGTACCCTGGCTGATTTGAGGACGGCGGCCTATGGTTCCTCGTGTAAGTAACTACCTACTTTTCGAGGAGGCGTCGTGACCGACTCACGACCGCCGTATGACGCTGAGCTGGAGCCCGTCCTGGCCGCGCTGAGCGAGCACCTGCCCCAGCCGATGACCTCCGACATGATCGGGCCGATGCGCGCGGCCACCGCCAGTCCGCCGGTGGAGACGCTGCTGGCCGGGCGGCCGATCGAGCACCTCGAACGGGTCGTCCCGGGCCCGGACGGCGGCCCCGGCCTGACCGTCTCGATCTTCCGGCGCGTCGACCACGCGGCCGCCGGCCCCGGCATCTTCCACACCCACGGGGGCGGCGGCATCATGGGCGACCGATTCGTCGGCGCCGACGTGTGGCTCGAATGGGTCGAGGAGTTCGACGCCGTCGCCGTCTCGGTGGAGTACCGGCTGGCTCCCGAGCACCCCGATCCGGCCGCCGTCGAGGACAGCTACGCCGCCCTGCTCTGGACCGCGGAGCACGCCGGGGAACTCGGCTTCGACCCCGCCCGCCTGCTGATCGCGGGGGAGAGCGCCGGCGGTGGCCTCGCCGCCGCCGTGGCCCTGCTCGCCCGCGACCGGCGCGGCCCGGCGCTCATCGGCCAGCTGCTGATGTACCCGATGCTCGACGACCGTAACGACACCGTGTCCAGCCACCAGTACGTCGGCACCGGGACGTGGGATCGCGGCAGCAACGAGATGGCGTGGAACGCCCGGCTCGGCGGCCGCCGGCACGGCGGCGAGGTGTCGGTCTACTCGGCACCCACCCGGGCCACGGATCTCTCGGGCCTTCCGCCGGCCTTCATCGACGTCGGCTCGGCCGAGCTGCTGCGCGACGAGGATGTGGCCTACGCGACGGCTCTGTGGGCCGCCGGTGGCCAGGCCGAGCTGCACGTGTGGCCCGGAGCGTTCCACGGCTTCGACCAGATCGCCCCGCAGGCCGCTATCTCGCGGATCGCGCGCTCGACGCGTACGGACTGGGTGGCCCGTCTCTTCACCGCCGCAAGTAAGTAACTAGTTACCTCAGGAGAAGCCATGAGCAAGACAGCTGTCGTCACCGGCACCACCACGGGCCTCGGCAAGGCCACCGTGGAGAAGTTCACCGCCGAGGGATGGAACGTCGTCGCCACCGTCCGCAAGGCCGCCGACCTCGACGTCCACGCCGGCAACCCGAACGTTCGGACCCTGCTGCTCGACGTCGACGACGAAGCGGCCGCGCCCGCCTTCGCCCACGCCGCCGTCGAGGCGTTCGGCCGGGTCGACGTCCTCGTGAACAACGCCGGCTACTTCCAGATGGGCCCGCTCGAGTCCTCGAGCATGGAGCAGATCCACCGCCAGTTCCAGACCAACGTGTTCGGCCTGCTGGCCCTCACCCAGGCGTTCCTGCCGGTCTTCCGCGGGCAGGGTTCGGGCGTCGTCGTCAACATCGCCTCGATCGGCGCCGAGGGCGGCTACCCGTACACGTCCGCCTACTCCGCCTCCAAGGCCGCGGTCCTGACCATCAGCGAGGCCCTGAACATCGAGATGAACGGCTTCGGCGTCCAGGTCAAGGCCGTGATGCCGGGCCAGCACGCGACCCGGATCTTCTCGAAGATCGACCGCCCGGAGATCGCGGTGGACGCGTACGAGGCCCCGATCAAGGCCTTCTTCGACCACATCCCCGAGTCCGGCTCCGACCCGGCCGTCGTCGCCGAGGTCGTCTTCGGCGCCGCCACCGACGGCCGGACCAACAAGGTGCACTACTACGCGGGCCCCGACGCGCTGGCCATCCCCCGGCTGAAGCGCCTGCTCGGCATCGAGAACTACTGGGAGGAGTTCCAGAACTTCGCCCTGGGCAAGCCGAGTCCCCTGTGGACCGTCCTCAACGTGCCGGCCGGGGACACGCCGCTCGAACGCATCCTCTGACGACCGTCCGCGCCCGGGGCAGCATTCGCCGCCCCGGGCGGGCGATCACTTGTGCAGATCGAGCCAGACGAGGCGGTGGTCCGAGGTGGGGAATCCGTTGACCGGGGCCCAGACCGGGTCGTACACGCCGGTGAGCCGCGACAGCGGGTCGGACTGCTTCGGCCAGAAGACGCCGGCGCCGGTCACCTTCAGGCCCTTGCCGGGCAGCACGTAGTCGGCGCGCAGGTTGCCCGGCGCGGTGTCGGCGAAGTCCGCCGTGTCGTAGCGCGGGTCGCCCCGGTGGATGGCGTTGGCGCCGCCCTGCAGGGCGGCCGCCTCGGCCGCGCCGGCACTCGACGGCCGGGTGCGGGAGTTGATCAGCGGGTGGTCCAGCAGCTGGTTGACCGCACCCTGGTAGGAATCGCCGTCCAGCGGGTCCGCGTTCTGATCGCCGGCGATGACGAAGTCCTGGCCTCGCTTCAGGCCGCCGCGGCGGCCCTGGTCGTCGTAGAAGTATCGGGCGCCCGCGACATAGTCGGCCCAGAACCTGATCTCGTCGTGGTTGCGGCGGCCGTTGCGGTCCTCAGGCCCGTCGAAGGTGGGCGGCGTCGGATGCGAGACCAGGAAGTGCACCGTCTTGCCGCGTACCCGCACCGGCACGTCCCAGTGGCTCTTCGACGAGAGCCGCAGCGCCGCCTGCTCCTCGGCCGAGTAGTAGTCGGTGGGCAGCAGGTTGCCCGGCATGTCCTTCCACTTGAACAGCTGGAAGGTCCGCACCGCCGACCGGTCGATCGGGTACTTCGAGTAGACGACCATCCCGTACTGGCCCGGGAAGAGCCCGAAGCCGTACGAGTCGTCGCCGTACGCCTGGTCGCCCGGCGTCGTGTCGGCGACGCCGTTGTCGTTCAGGTCGAAGCCCGACGCGACGCCCGTGTTGGAGGGCGCCACGAACCGGTACGGGTAGCGCTGCGCCGGCGCTCCGTTCTGCGAGACCCCGAGGAAGTTCTTCGCGAACAGGTCGGCCGCACGCGGGTCGTAGTCGAATTCGTTGAGCAGCACCACATCCGGGTGCGCGCGCTGAATGACCTCGGCGACGTTCTTCGCCTGCCGGCGGTACACGTCGTCCACGTCCGGGTCGGCCAGATGGTCGCGCAGCAGCCCCTGAGCGGGCCGGTTGAGCGACAGGTTGTAGGTCGCGACGCGCAGTTCGCGACTCTTATGGGCCTCGGCCGCCGCGGGCACGGCGCCGAGCGCCACCGTGGCCAGCACGGCGGTCACCAGTAGACGTCTCATGGTTCCGTCCTATCCGGAGCGACCTTGATCAATCAACAAACACTAAGGTCTGCCGGGTGAACATTTCCCTGTCGGGGCTCGGCGATCTGGTCGCCGGCGCCCGGGTCGTCGCGCTCGGCGAGTCGGCCCACCACGTCCGCGAGTACGACCTGGTCCGGCACCAGCTGCTGCAGTTCCTGGTGGAGGAGAAGGGTTTCACGGCGCTGGTCATGGAGTCCGGCTTCAGCGAGGGCTTGGCGCTGACCGCGTGGGACGGCTCGGGTGAGTTCCCCGAGGGTGCGATGACCTACCGCTTCGGCCGCAACCCCGAGATGCGGCACCTGATCGGCTGGGCCCGCGAGCGGGGTGTCGCCTTCTACGGCCTCGACCTGCCGGGCGACCTCGCCTCGATGAGCCCCGCCCTCGACCATCTCGCCGCATTCGAGGACGTCGGCGCCGTACGCCCGCACGCGGACAAGTTCGCGAGCGCGTTCACGATGCCCGCCCTGGCCGCGTACCGCGCCATGCCCCTGGAGGACCGCGACGCGCTGACGGTCGGCCTGGCCGAGCTCAGCGCTCGCTTCGCCGTCCGCCATCGCGGCGCCGCCGAGGCCCGGCACGAGTTGCGCCTGCTGGTGCTGCTCGACCAGATGCTGCGGGCCACCGATCCGTCTTTCAATGTGCGCGACGCCGCGATGGCGGAGACAGTCGATTGGGTACGCGCTCAGGGGCACCGCAAAATCGTGGTGGCGGCCGCCAACACGCACATCCAGCGCGTCTTCCCCGGCCTCGAGGTGCTCGGCAGCCACCTGGCGGCCGCGTACGGCGACGACTACCTGGCGATCGGCCTGACCGCGCACGGCGGCGTCACGCCGACCCGGCGCCCGGCCCCGGACGCCCCGGCCGGCGCCGAGACGGTGACCGTGCCGCTGCCGCCGCCCGTACCGGGCAGCGTCGAGGACTTCCTGGGCCCGCGACCCGTCATAGCCGACCTGCGCCCCCTGCGCGGCCGGCGCGGCCCCGACCGCATCCGCCTGCTCGACACCTGGCTCGAAGTGCCGGTCGCCGACGCGTACGACCTGATAGTGAACCTGCCCGAGATCAACCCGACCCCGGAGGGAGTCTGGAACGGCGGCCGCTGACCCCGGCAACCGGGACGAACTGCACCGTGAACTCCTACGGCGGGTCCATGTGACGACCCGGCTGGTCACCGGATTCCTCCTGCTGCCGCTCCGCCCGGGCACGGTCGCCCAGCAGACCAACCTGCTGGCCCCCAAAGCGACCATCGAGGCGGCCCGGGCCGGCGAGTCCGGCAAGGGCTTCGCCGTCGTCGCCGGCGAGGTGAAGGACCTGGCCCAGGAGACGAGATGTCCCGCGACATCGCCCAGTCCACCGCCGGCTCGGCCGACATCGCCGAGGCCATCGCCGCCCTCTCGCCCGGAGCCACCAGCACCAGCGACGGCGTGCTCGACATCAAGGCCGCCACCCGGGAGCTCTCCGGCCTCAGCAACGATCTCCGCGTCCTGATGGGTCAGTTCAAGGTGTGACCGCCGGTGTGACGGGGTGCGGGTGGCGGCGTCCCGGGCGGGGGGTGGTGCGCCCGGAACGCCGCCATGGTGGGGTGGGCGAGTGGGTCAGGCGAAGCGGGCCGCGATCCAGTCGGCGACCAGGGTGGTGCTCTCGAAGACGGCGCCGTCGTGGGTGGCCCCGTCGAGCTCGGTGTAGGTGACGGGCTGGCTGTACGCGCCGAGCTGGGCCCGCAGCGGGCCGGAGGTGAAGATGTACGGGACGGCCTCGTCGGCCGTGCCCTGCACCAGCAGCACCGGGGCGCTCGTGGCGGTCTGGCCCGGGTTCAGGTAGCGGGCCAGTTTGGTGACGACCGCGTCCGGCAGGGCGCCGCCGACGAGCAGCTCCTCGGCGGTCAGCGGGGCGAAGGCGTCCAGGATCTGGTAGAGGCAGCCGGACTGCAGCACCGGCACCTTCTGGCGGGCGGGCGGCGCCAGAAGGGTGTTCGGGTTGACGCTCGGGTCCACGGCCTGCAGGCCGTAGAGGCCCATGACCAGGTAGCCCTGACCGGCGGTGCCGGGGATGACCGGGGCGAACAGGTCGGCGTTGGAGACCGGGGCGATGGACGCGGTGCCGCGCAGGTCGAGCGGGCTGTCGTACGACGGGGCGATCTGGTTGACGAACAGGGCGCCCTGTCCACCCTGCGAGTGCCCGTCGACGACGTACTTCGTGGTCAGTGCCGGGTCGAGACGCCGCGCGGCCTTGACGCTGTCGATGATTGAACGGGCCTCGCTGTTGCCGATCAGGTACGGATGGGCGGTGGGGGTGCCGAGGCCGGGGTAGTCGGGCGCGGCCACCGTCCAGCCGCGCCGCAGCAGCTCCGCGATCGCGGCGCGGGCCTCGGGCCAGAAGACGGACTGGCTGGCCGAGGGGGAGCACTGGTCGGCCAGGCCGGTGGTGCCGTGACCCCACGCCACCGTCTTGTTGTTCTTGCCGGTCTTAGGCGTCAGAACGAGACCGGTGGCGGTGATGACGCCGCCGTTCACATTCGTCGTCACATACGAGATGCGCTTGCCGGTGGCCAGTGGGGAAAGCTCGGCCGGAAGGGTGGCCGTGACGTTCGTGATAACCGTCCCGGCCAATACCGCGCCTTGAGCGGGCGCGGAGAAGAGGGAGACACTGAGAATGATGGTGGCCGCAATGGCCAGCCGTCTCAGGGCAGGGTGCATCGTTCTTTCCTTTCGATTTCTGCGAAAAGCGCACAACGGGGTCCGGGCCGCAAGGGGCGCGGCCCGGAAGTTTAAAGGGGAATTGCTAGCGCGTTATCGCGAAATGGTCGGCGACGCGGCGCAGGGCGGCGACGGTCTCCCGGTCGCGGCTCTCGTCGTCCTGGGTCGGCCAGGCGCTGCACTTCACGATGACCACGTCGGCGGTGGGGTCGACGTAGAGGTACTGCCCGTGCACGCCGAGGGCGGTGAAGGCCTGGAAGCGCTCGGTGCCCAGCGTCCACCACTGGTTGGCGTATCCGTAGTGGTCGTAGCCGGAGGGGCCGAGGGCGCCCACGGCGAGCTGCGGTTGCTCGGAGCCGCGGCTGCGGCGGACCCAGTCGCGCGGCACGACCTGACGGCCGTTGGCCAGGCCGTCGTCGATCATGAGCTGGCCGAGTCGGGCCAGGTCACGAGCGGTGGCGTTGAACGAGCCGGCGCCGATCGCGGTGCGCGGGCGAGCCCGGGTCAGCCAGTAGTACGCGTCGCGGTCGGCGCCCAGGTGGCGCCAGAGGCGCTCCTCGGCGTACGCCGCGATGGTCTTGCCGGTGGCCGCCTCGAGAACCCAGCCGAGAATCTGCGCGTCGAACGTCGAGTAATTGAAACTCTCCCCGGCCGGCGCGCGCCGTTGCGCCCCACGGACCACGGTGGCCACGTCGCCGCCGCCCATGACGGCCTGCTCGAATCTCTTGATGCCGCTGTCGGCCACTTCCCACGTTTCCAGGTCGCCGACGCCGCTGCTCATGTCGAGGAGGTCGGCGATCGTGTTCTCCTCGTACGCCGTACCTATGAAGTCGGGCCGATAATCGGTGACCCGGTCTTTCACGCTGCCGATGACGCCGTCGTTCAGCGCTATTCCGATGAGCAGCGAGGTGACCGATTTGGAGATCGAGAACAATTGCATGCGGGTACGGGGGCCGGCGAAGGCGCCCGGGTACGTCTCGTGCACGATCGCGCCGTGGTGCAGCACCACGAAGGCGGTGGTGAAGGTTCGCCGGTGCAGCTCGGCCAGGCTGTAGTCGGCGTCCTCGAACCGGTAGGTCAGGTCGAGCGGGTGCGGGTCGAACGGCAGCGGCGAACGGAACGGGCCGCGGGCGACCCGCTCGGTCGGCATCAGCCAGTTCATGTGGGTGAACGTCCACTCGTTGATCGGCCTGCGCATGATCAGATCGCCCTGGCGGTCCCACCAGGAGGGTTCACGCGCGGCCGCGGCCGGCTCGGCTGTGCTGGTCATCTCGGCTCCCCGTTCTCCGGTCCACCCTCGAACAGTTCACGGAGGGTGAGCCCGGATGGTTCATCGGCGGGCTCGAGGTAGCTGCTCATGATGCCGAGAATCGCCATACCCAACAGGTTGTCCTCCACGACCCCCGCTCCGGGATCACCCATGTGGCGGACAGCGAACCCCTCGAGGACGGCGGCGATGATGTTGGTGAACTGCTCGATGGTGATCCCCTTGCGCAGCTGGAGGCCGCGCGACGAGATCGTGGTGTCGTAGATCTTCATCCACGGTTCGAGGGCGCCGCGGTAGTTGTTCGCGATGGCCGTGTGGATGCCGTCGTTGCGGTCGGCCGTGGCCACCATGATCAGTTGCAGCCGGAACAGGGGCATCCGGCAGATCGTCATGAGCTCCTGGTACGCCGAGCGGTAGACCGCGTCGACGAAGCTCACGTCGTCGACCAGCCAGTCGCCCCGCGTCTCCATCTCGGCCCCGTACTGCGGGTCGTAGCTCGCCGCGTGCAGCAGGAAGGTGAGCAGGTCGTTGAGGTAGTCGTCGTGGCTGGCCCAGGTCGAGCGGTACGGCCCGGCCCCTTTCTGCCGGAGGAACGGGGGGTCCAGCTCGGCCACCTCACGCGACAGCGCCCGCTCGGTCAGAAAGCTCAGCCCCGACCAGTACTGCTTACGGCCGTCCCCGTTGGGCGTGACCCGCTCGCCGGCGCCGAGATTGCGCTCGACCAGGTTCGATCCCGCCTTCAGGTAGGACGCGACCTTGAGCGAGTTCACCAGAGCGGCCCGGGTGGACTCACGGACACCCTTGACCCGGGTGACGATTCCCGAAAAATCCAGACAGTATGGGTAGGGAAGATCCTTCTTTCCGTACGTCATAGGAGTGATTCTGTCTCGGATTCGCGTTCCATCAAGTACGCGCGTGCGTAGTACTCGGAGGCTAGTCCTTCAGTCGATTTCTAATGGTGAAATCGTGGCAATGGGTAACCGAGCCATCACGCATTGAATTATTTCACTGGTTCTTTCACCGCGCGGAGGTACGCGACGGCGAGCGTCCGCCGCACCGGAGTGCCCTCCAGGGCCGTCATCGCGGCGTCCAGCCGCTCGCGCTCGGCGGGAGTGAGCGCCGCCTCGATCGCCTCGCCGTACGTCGGCGCGAGCGGATTGGGCGCGGTCCTTTTCAGGCCCTCCCAATCCGCGAACGGTTCGCCCGGCACGTCGAGCTGAGCCCGGTAATCGAGCTCGACCGCGCCGAATCCGGTGCGGTGAGCCCAATCCAGCAGATCCCGCTCGTCGAAGCCGACCAGAACGTCGTCCCGCGACGCGGAGCGGAATGCGGCGACCACCTTGGCGACAAGATCGTCGGCCCCGGTCGTGAGCGGCGTGCCGAACAGGTGGCCGGGCCGGTACTCGGCGAGGAACCGGTTGATCGGCTCGAAGATCGACAGCCGGCCGCCGGGCCGGAGGACCCGATGGAACTCGGCGAAGGCCGCCGCCCGCTGCTCGCTGTAAATCAGCACCGACCGGGTGGTGACGACGTCCACTTCGCCGTCCGGGATCGCCGACAAATCGGACGCATCGGCCCGGACGAAGCGGCAACGATCATCATCGCCGGCCCGGCGACGGCATTCATCCAGCAGATCCTGCGAAATATCGCTGAAGATCACTCGCCCGTCCGGGCCCAGCCGCTCAAGGGCGCCGAACGCGATCAGCCCCGTACCGCAGCCGACGTCGAGCACCGTGTCGCCCGGCTCGAGGTCGGCCCGGTCGAGCACCCCGTCACGGAATGCCTCCAAACCTGGGGCGTGCCGTCCGCGCATCGCCGCCGAGCCGCCGTCACGCCTGGTCAGCAGCCAGCTGGCCCACCTGTCGGTGCTCATCGGCTCACCGTACCGTGGATCAACTCCGCGGCGGTTCGCCATCGTGGTGCGAACGAAATCGACTGAGCTGACGGACTGCTTCGTCGAGAGCGATCACGTCGGCGTACTTGGCGTCGAGGTCGAACAGATTGGACTCGTGCGGGCCGGGGTCCCGGTCGGCGCAGGCCTCTCGTACGACCATGGGGCGAAAGCCGTTCTGCAGGGCGTCCAGGGCCGACGCCCGTACGCAACCGCTGGTCGAGAAACCGCCGATGGCCAGCGTATCCACGCCGTGGGAGGCGAGCCAGGCCGCGAGCGAGGTGCCGGCGAAGGCGCTGGCGTAATGCTTGACCACGACGAGGTCGCCCGGCTCGGGTGACAGGGGCGGCGTGAACGCGGCGAGCGGGCTCCCGCCGGCGAAGACCGCGAGCGCCGGAACCTTGGCCGCGAACAGCGGCGCCTCAGCGCAGGAGGTGTCGGCGAAGTGGACGCGCGTCCAGATGACCGGCAGTCCGGCCGAGCGGGCCGCCGAGGCCAGAGCGAACATCGCCGTCGCGGCCTCCTGGCCCGACTTCAGATAGAGGGGCGACCCGGCCTTCGTGTAGGCGAGCGCGGGATCCACCAGCAGGACGGCCGGGCGGTTCCCCCAGCCGAGACGCCGGGCGAAGCCGGCGGCGGCATAGTCTCGATCGAGATCCGGCATCACTCACTTTATCCCGGCCGGCGCTCTTCTATGGAACAGGGAATCGAAGATGGAGATCGTCGAGGTGGGGCCGCGCGACGGCCTGCAGAACGAGAAGCGCGTGCTCGGCACGGAGACCAAAACCGATTTCGTACGCCGGGCGATCGCGGCCGGGCTGCGCCGCCTCGAGGTGGCGGCCTTCGCCCGCCCCGACCGCGTCCCGCAGATGGCCGACGCCGAGGCCGTCCTGGAGTCGGTGCCACGAGCGGAGGGCGTCCGTTACATCGCCCTCGTGCTCAACGCCCGCGGGCTCGACCGCGCCCTGGCCCTCACCAACCGGCCGCACGAGATCAACTACGTCGTGGTCGCCACCGACGAGTTCTCCGAGCGCAACCAGGGCGTACCCACGATGGAATCCCTGGCCGGCTTCCGGGCTGTCGCCGCCCGCGCCCGAGCCGAGGGATTCGCTGTCACCCTCACGGTTGCCGCCGCCTTCGGCTGTCCGTTCACAGGCGAGGTCACCCCCGAACGGGTACGGGACGTGGTCGCGGCCGCCGGCGACGACGTCGACGAACTGTGCCTGGCCGACACCATCGGCGTCGGCGTCCCCGCTCAGGTGACCGCCCTCGCGGCCGCCGTCCGGGAGGTCTCCGCCGCCCCGCTCCGGGCCCACTTCCACAACACCCGCAACGCCGGCTACGCCAACGCGATCGCCGCCGCCGCGGCCGGGTTCCGGGCCCTGGACGCCAGTCTCGGCGGCATCGGCGGCTGCCCGTTCGCTCCGGCCGCCACCGGGAACATCGCCACCGAGGATCTCGCCTACCTGCTCAACCGCAGCGACGAACCCACCGGCGTCGACGTGCCCGCGGCCGCGGCCGCGGGCACCTGGATCGGTGAGCGGCTGGGACTACCGGTCGTTCCCGCCCAGCTCGGCCGGGCCGGGAACTTCCCCGCGTAAGACCCACTCGCGTCAGGACCGTCGGTGCGGACCCGACGGTCGCCGGCATAGTGCGACGGCGTGCTCCTACAACGCGGAGCCGGCCAACGGCATGGGTGGTCCCAGCCGGCCTTCACCTGGTTGGTCGCCCTCGCTGCCTTCTCCATCTCCTCCTCCTCCTTCCTCCTCCTCTCCCTGGCGCCGTCGGCACCCAGCTCGCGGGTACCGCCCAGTCGCAACCCCTCGGGGGCGTTTGCGCCTCCTGCTTCGCGGGTTCAGCGCCTTGCGTGTGCGGTCAAGCCGCCTCCATCTGGGCGGACGCGCTCGGCCGGACCCCGATTTGGCGTTGCGGCGATGAGGGGGTAATGTTTTCCGAGCCGCCAGGGAGACGGGCGAGCGAGCGGGACTCTTCACGAGGCCCGGCGCGGCCGTCCTGACGGAAATCATGAACTCAGCGGGGTTCGCTTTGCTGCGCCTTCGGGTCGGCGGTGCGGGTCGCGGTGGTGAATGGTGCCCACGGTTTCTTCGAAACGCTGAATTTGGCGGAACGGGAAACGGCGGGTAAAGTAATTCCAGGCAAGCGCGCCGGGGCGGTTAACCGGAACGCGGTTGTTCTTTGAGAACTCAACAGGGTGCTTGATAAGCCAGTGCCAATTAAGTAATACCCCGGCCGGCTTCTCTTTGCGGAGAGTCGGTGGGA
>NZ_JBEZGO010000032.1:0-25481 GCF_040650035.1 Actinoplanes sp. NPDC048796
TCGCTTCTTTCCCACGCTCTCCATGATGCTGGACATCCTCCCGGAGCCCTACCGGCTCCTGATCTCGGATGTCCGTCAAAACGGGGCAGGCCCAGGATGCGCTGCGATGACTGTGCCTTGCGGGCGATCTGCCACTGGGCGTGAAGCTCGGCAGACGCACCTGCATCTTGCCGTGGACCCGGCGCAGCATCGAGTCGGTGTCCACGAAGCACAGTGTGTCCGTGCCAGGCCAGTAGCGGTGTTCGGCCGGCGAGGCCGATCAACGTGTTACGGGCTGCAGCCTGGTACTGACGCACGTGGCCGTGGGTGAGGGTGCTCGGGAACGAGCCGAGCGTCGAACCGGGGCGTGACAGACAGCGGGCACAGGAAGTCTGTGATCATGAGTGTGTTGACACTCGTGATCAGTGACTCCTGTGCCCGCTTCATGCTCGTACAGCGGCGACCTTGCTGGTCTCGCCGGCTCTAGGCCCGCTGAGACCTGCGGCCACAGCTGGTTAGGCGCGCAACCACAGCTGGTTGTTGGGAATCTGGCCAGTCGCGCAGGCGAAGATGGCGACGTTGGTGCCGGTCTGGCCACCCGAAATTCCGAGACACATGTTCGGGTTCGCCCGGTTCTTCAGCTGGAAAGTGGTGAGAGTGGCCGGGTCCCACTGCCAGTCCTGGGTGTTAGAGGACGAACCAGCCGCAAGGACCGCTCGGGTCCCGCTCGCGGTGCTGTTCCCGCTGAGGCCCAAGTTCTTGTTGGAGGAGGTGTTCCAGAGGGTCAGGTAATTTCCCTCCCCGCAGCAGTCCGTGAAAGTCAGATTGGTGCTGCTGCCCATAACAAGATAGGTGCCACTAACCGTCACGTACCGGCCACCTGCATTCTTGAGCTTATAGCTTGATGCGGCATGCGCGGCGGTGGGAGAGAGCACCGCGAGCAGGGCACTGACCATAGCCGCCGCAGCTGCCGCGCTAACGAACTTCTTCAGACGCATTTGAACTCCTTGCTCGGAACTTGGTCGGCAAGACATTAGCGTCGCTCGATTGGTAATGTCAACCAGATAGTGAAGATGGTCCGCCCACCTCGGCCTATGCGCCCGCTTCCGTGTCCCCGTTGGAGTTGGCTTAGTCAGAGTACGGCTGGACAAACACGATTAAGGCCGGCCACCCCGAGGCTCCCTATCGGGATTGGAGTCGCCGCCTGGTCGCTGTCCTGTTTGGATCGTAACATGCATCGATCTTTTAGGTTGTCCCCCACTACCTTGAGCTGCAAGAACAGCCGGAATCTCCAGTGCCGATCGCCCGGTCGAGGAAAACTTACTCGGCTCGCGAACTTGACAGACGATCATGTGCCATCGATCATGGTGAAACGGACTCGGCAGGATTGATGACACGAAGGGGCCGGGGTTGACGTTGAGATAAAATGTGGTTGCCAGCATCGTGTTGAGCGTTTTGGGCGCGGGCAATTACACCGGCCTCATCGACCTCAAGTCGCGCCTTTTACATGGCGAAAACCTCGGGCAACCATGTCTTCCAGGACTCGGTGTCCTCGCCAGCGGGATATTGCCAACGTATCCATCTGATCAACGGCAACTACCAGTACATTAACCTGCAAAAAGGGCGGCCTCGGAATCGAGAGCTGGGCCATGATCAGGAACGTCAATAGCGGACCGTGTCTCGACGTTTCGCGCGGAAGCACCTCATCAGGCGCATCTGCGGCGAATCAAGCTTGGAAGATAAAAACCACGTCGGTGCGGCGCCAAATCTCCTTGTTCAGGCGTTCGTTCGGGTTGTTCGGCCCAGATCGGCCTGCCCCGGTCTCGCTGGTAGCGACCTTGGCCCGGCCCCGACTCGTTCAACGGGCGGGTGTGGAACGCGTGGACCTGGGCGTCGAGGTCGGCTGCCATCCGGCGAGTCGAGACACCGAGCAGGTACCAGGTGGCGCGATGATGCGTTGTGCGGTCACCGCGATAAATGCCTTCGAGAGTTCCGTGAGACCTTCACTCGAAAGATCACGCGATGGCCGCGGTCTATGCCGGATCCGTTGTCCGACGATCACGCCCACCGCGTTACACCACTTCAGGGACTTCACTGGCGGATCACCGTGGCGACGATATCTCCGCCGCGTCCGCATTGAACCTTTTGACTTTCCGCCCCGTACCGTTGAGCATGGGTGGGGATGTCGATCAAGATCTTAGACCGCGTTCGTCCGGCCGCGGCACTGTGGCACGTGATCCCTCCTCGTCGGCGCCCCGCGCACGCGTACCCGCTGAGCGAGGGGCCCGTGCTGCTGTGACGGAGCCGAGTACGCGTGAAGACGTACCGGTCCGGCCGAATCTGCGCTGGTCGCGGCCACTGTGGCTGGTGCTGATACTCATTGTCGCCGCCGCCGTCCGTGTCGGTTTGCTCATTTTGGAGTGGCCGGCCAGCAACAGCGATGAGGCCACGATGGGGATCATGGCGATGCACATCGCCGAGGGTCGGCATTTCCCGAGCTTCATGTACGGCCAGTCCTACATGGGAACGGCCGAGGCGTATCTCGCCGCCGCGGCGTTCTGGGTGTTCGGCCCGTCGCTGGTTGCGCTGCGTGTCCCGATGTTGCTGTTGTTCCTTCTCTTTCTCACCGCGATGTATGTGCTGGCCCGGCGTCTGTACGGAACGTCGGTGGCGTTGGTGTCGGTGGGGCTTCTGGCGCTCGGGTCCCGGGAGCTGTACGGCCATCAGTTGGTCGCTCAGGGTGCTATCCCGGAAACGCTGCTTGCCGGTACGCTGCTGCTCCTGCTCGGCCACCGTCTGCTGGACACGCCCGAGAACCCCAGCCACGCGTCGGCGCAGCGGTGGCGTCTGGTCGGCTGGGGCGTCGCCGCGACGCTCGGGTTGTGGAGCACCGTACTGATCGCCCCGTTCGTACTCACCTCCGCGGCTCTCGTTTGGATCGCCCTCCGTCAGCGGGCGGCGGTGATTCCCGGCCGGTGGTGGGCGCTCGGCGCTGGTCTGCTCATCGGTGCGGCGCCCTGGATCGCGTATGACCTGAGTCGCCCGTGGCGGGACAGCGGTGTGGTCAGCGTGGTGAACATGTACCTCAGCGGTGGCACGGGCCTCAACGGGCAACAATCGCCAGGGCTTGCCGCCCAGGTGATCAACACCGTGACGACCAGCCTGTCGTACGTCACCGGGGGCTCCGCGATCGCGCACCCGAACTCTCCTCCGGCGCTCTACTTCGGCTATCCCGGAAGCTGGCATCCCCCGACCGACGACATCCCGTCCACGCTGTGGGGCGTCGCCGTCCTCGTGTTGTGGGCCATGGGAGTCGCTACCTGTATCCGCGTGCTGCGTAACCGTCGCGCCGCACCGGATCAGCGAAACGGTGGTGAACCCAGCCGGGCACAGAACTACACCAGGTTGGCGATGCTCATCGCCGCCGGTCTGACCGTCGTAGCGTTCGCCGCCAGCCCCACACCGGGAGTCGCCCCGGCGAACAACTTCCGATACATCATCGGAGCCGTCATCGCCACACCCGCTGTTGTAGGTGCGTTGTGGGGGCTGCGCTCCGTGGCACCCAGGCTCGGCGGCATCGTGCGGAATGCGGTGCTCGCCATCGTCGCGCTCACGCTGGTCCTGGGCACCGCGCAGGCATACCGCGACGCCTCCCAGGGGCCCACCGAGGCGGCCCGTCGCCAACTACTCGATGCTCTGCGGAGTGACGGCGTAACGCACGTCTACAGCGGTTACCTCGAGTGCAACCGGCTGACGTTCCTCAGCGGTGAAAAGGTGATCTGCGCCGTTCTGTTCGGCGGTCCTGCCGATGGCCTGCATCCAGGGCTCGACCGTTACCTGCCCTACCGGACCGCCGTGCAGGCCGATCCACGAGCCGCCTACGTGTTCCGCTCCGACGATTCCCGTAATACCGTCCTGGCCAGCTCGGATTGCCAATGGGAGAAGCACCGGCGCGTGGCCGGATACGACGTGTGGCAGCCGGCAGATCGTTGCCTCCCGTCGGGTCGGCAGACTCCGTAGTCCATGCCATGCGGGTGACGCTCCAGCGGACTTGTCAGGTCCGTGCTCTGACCCGCCGAGCTACGGCGACGTGGAGGAGAGCGAGGGATTCGTACCCGGATGAAAAACCGCCGGTCCCCCAGGGGGACGGCGGCGGCGTCAGCTGGCCGGCTACGCCACCGGTCTTTGCTACGAGTGCGCCGGGCGCGCTCTCAACGCAATTTTCGGAGGTCGGCTTTGCGGACCTTGTTCGAACCGGTGCGGGGCAGGTCGTCGACGAAGGTGAACTCGGCGGGAATCTTGTACTTGGCCAGGCGCTCGATGAGATGGTCGCGCAGCTCGGTTGTGGAGGGTGTCGGGCCGGGGGCCGGGACGATGAAGGCTCGGCCCACCTCGCCCCATCTCTCGTCAGGGATGCCGATCACGGCGGCCTCGGCCACGCCGGGATGGGTGAACAAGGCCGCCTCCACCTCGGCCGGGTAGACGTTTTCGCCGCCGGAGATGTACATGTCCTTGAGGCGGTCGAGGATGTGGAAATGGCCGCCCGGGTCGACTTCCGCTATGTCGCCGGTGTGGAGCCAGCCGTCGGTGAAGGCGCCGGCGGTGGCGGCCGGATCGTTCCAGTAGCCGGGGGTCACGTTGGGGCCGCGGACCAGCACCTCCCCCGGGTTGCCGTCCACGCGAACGTCGGTGAAGAAGACCGGGACGCCGGCCGAGCCCACGTGGTCGAGGCTTTCGCGGGCCTCCAGGAAGGTCGCGCCGGGGGCCGTCTCGGTCATGCCGTAGCCCTGGCAGAACGTGAGACCTCGCTCCTGGTAGGCGCGGATCAGCGCGGGCGGGACGGCGGCGCCGCCGCTCATCACGCAGCGCAGCGAGGACAGGTCGGTGTGCGGCCAGCGCGGGGATCGGGCGAGGGCCGCGAACATCGCCGAGACGCCGAACATCCACGTGACCCGCTGCGATTCGATCAGATCCAAGGCCTGGTCGACGTTCCAGGACGGCATGATGACGCAGCGGCCGCCCTTCAGGACGGTCGGCAGGAGGCACTGGTTGAGCGCCGCCACGTGGAAGAGCGGGGCGCCTATCAGGGTCACCTCGTCGCCGGCCACGTCGACACCGACGAGCAGGTTGTACGTGTTCCAGGTGACGTTTCCGTGGGTGAGCACCGCGCCTTTGGGGCGGCCGGTCGTGCCCGAGGTGTAGAGGATGAGGGCCGGGTCGTCCAACGCGACGTCGGCCTCGATGGGCGGGCCCTCGGGAAGCGCCGACAACGAGGACAGGGGAATGGTCGTGGGGGCCGACACGTCAGCGCACTCCGGCGCGCGGATCAGGATCCGCGCGCCGGAATGGTCGAGCTGGTAGCGGAGCTCGGCGGCCGTCAGCCGGGAGTTCAGCGGGACGAAGACCGCGCCCAGCAGGTGGGTGGCGAACAGCGTCTCGACGAGCGCCGGATGGTTCGGCCCGAGGTAGGCGACCCGGTCGCCCCGGTCGGCGCCGGCCACGCGCAGGCGGTGGGCCAGCCGGGAGATCCGGTCGCGGAGTTCGGCGTACGTCCAAGAAGCGTCCCCGAAGACCAGCGCGACCCGATCGGGCGAGATGGCGGCGCGCCGCGCCGGCCAGGAGCCGAGTCCCCTGTTCATGGCGTCAGGGGTAGTAGCGGTAGATCGGCTGGGCGACGCAGGCCGGCTTGTCGGAGCCGTCGATCTCCACGGTGAAGGTGAGTTTCACCTGCGCTCCCCCGCCGCCGACCGGGGTCACCGCGTCCACCGTCGCGGCCAGGCGGATCTTCGAACCGACCTTGACCGGGGACGGGAAGCGCACCTTGTCCAGGCCGTAGTTGATGCCCATCGAGACGCCGCCGACCTGCAGGAGTTCGGAGAAGAACGGGATGACGAGCGACAGCGTGAGGTAGCCGTGGGCGATCGGCGCCCCGAACGGTCCCTGTTTGGCCCGTTCGACGTCGACGTGGATCCACTGGTGGTCGCCGGTGGCCTCGGCGAACTGGTTCACCCGGTCCTGGGTGACCTCGAGCCAGGCACTGTGCCCGAGGTCCTTGCCGGTGAGGGTCTTGAGTTCGTCGATGCCGTTGACGGTGATCATGTATGAAGCCCCTTTCGTCTTCGGGAATTCTCGCCCGGCGCGGCTGCGACTGCCGTCTCACACTTTCGCGGTGAACGGACGCGGGTACGGCGCGGGCCGGTAGTGCACGAAGTCCGAGGACGAGGCGAGCGCGTTCAGGGCCTCGGGCGACGTTCCCGTCCAGTAGCCCAGGCCGACTCGCCGTTCCAAGGTCTTCAGCGCCGCCAGCATCTCCCCGTCGGTGAAGGTGCAGTGCCCGGCCCGGTGCACGAACGCCTGCCGCAGCAGTTCGGGCGAGCGGACCGCTTCCCGGTACGCGCTCTGCACCTGCACCGGCACGAGCGGGTCCCCGGTCGTGTGAATGGTCAGCAGCGGGTCCCTGAGCCGTCCGGTGAAGGACAGGTTCCGCGCCATGTAGGCCACGGCGCGGGGGTCGGCGCTGATCCGCGGCGCCCGGGCCAGCGCCCGCAGGTCGTCGTCGAGCGACACCCCGGCCGCCCGGTAGAGCGCGTCGACCTCCGCCCGCAGCGACGACTTCGCCAGCATGCGCCGGTAGTCCACGCCGGTGTTCCACGACATGTTCCCGCCCGCGCGGCTCTCCGCCTCCTGCCGCCACGACAGCCCCACGTAGATGGTCGTTCCCAGCGCCCGGGCCTGGTTCCGTTGCGCCGTCTCGTCATCGCCCGGCGCGGGCTCCGGAAGCGCCGGATCGGGCCAGGCCGGAATGTTGTGCAACGCCGCCGCCAGTGCCGTCCGCGCCCGCCCGGCCGGCGTCTCCTGCGCGGTCGCCAGTGCCGCGTTCAGAGCCGCGATCGACGCCGAGGCGGTCGTTTGGTCCGTCAGCCGTACGAGGGGCAGGTCGCTGCCCGGAAGCAGCAGCGTCCGCAACGCGAACAACGGGTCGAGCGTGTTGTTCCAGTTGGCCACGCCGCCCTGTTCGAGCCCGCACATGGCCAGCCCGCCCACGAACCGCGCCGGATACCGCTCCAGGAGACCCGTGGTGATCATCCCGCCCAGCGAGGTCCCCCAGGCCAGTGAGCGCCGGGCCTTCCCGAATCGGGCCCCGAACACGTCGAGCGTCGCCACCTGGTCGGGCAGGGCCTGCTCCAGCACCCAGCCGGTGTCAGCGTAGGACGATCCGATCAGCGCGTACCCCCTGTCGAGCAGGGTGTCGCGCACGCCGGTGCTGGGCGCGTTCTGTGCCGGGTTGGGCGCGCCCTTGGGCGTGTAGCCGTGGCTGTAAAGCAGAACCGTGCCGTTCCAGGCCTCCGGCACGTCGAAGACGTAGGCCGCCCCCGACGGCAGCGTGCCCTCGACGTGGGTGACGGCCGGCGCGACGGCCGACGCCGGCGCGGCCAGCCCGGCCACGACTACCGCGAGGCCCGCGATCGCAGCGGTGACGCGACGGGTTCTCATGCGCGTTCCTCCAAGGATGCCGAAGAAGATGCGTTGTCCGGCGTGATATTTCGGATTTGTTCATCCGGCGGGGTGCGGGATGCGGGTTGGTTACTGGCGGTGGGTAGGAAGCGGGCGGTGAGGCGGCGGGCGGTGGGGACGATGCCCTTGGGCATGTAGCGGACGGCCACGACCAGGAGCACGGCGTAGACGGCGTATGACAGGACGCTCGGTGCGTAGCTGGGCATGCCGGGTTGAGTGCCGAGTTCGTTGAGGATCTGGACCAGCAGGACGATCACCGCGGCGCCGACCACGGGGCCGGCGATGGTTCCCAGGCCGCCCACCACGGCCATGACCACGAACTCGATGGAGAGCAGCACCGGGAACGAGCCGGGCGCCAGGTAGCCCAGATAGAACGCGTAGACCCCGCCGGCCAGGCCCGCGAACGCCGCCGACAGGGCGAAGACCGCCAGCCGGTAGCCGCCGACCGGGACCCCACTGGCCGCGGCCGCCGTCTCGCTCGTGGCGGCCGCCCGCAAGGCCCGGCCGGCGCGCGAGGCCACCACGTTGCGGGAGATGAGCAGCACCACGGCGAGGACGGCCCAGACGACGTACGCGTAACCGATGTCGTCCTTCAGTCCGGACAAGCGCGGGATGCCCTGCAAGCCGATGGCACCGCCCGCCCATGTTCCCTGACCGAGCAGGGACAGGAGAATCAGTTGTACGGCCAGGGTGGCGAACGCCAGGTGATGCCCGCGCAGGCGCAGCAGCGGCGCCCCGAGCAGCACCGCCGCCACCGCCGCGGCCACCGGGGCCAGCAGCAGGCCGACCACCGAGGGGACGCCGTGCACCGCCAGCAACCCGGCCGCGTAGGCGCCGATCGCGTAGAACGCCGCCTGGCCCAGGGACACCTGCCCGGCGTACCCCATCAGCAGGGACACACCGGCGGTGACCGTCGCGGCCAGGCCGAGCAGGATGTAGACCGAGAGCTGCTTCTCCGGCAGCAGGGGCGGCAGGGCCAGGGTGACCACGGCGACCGCGACCGTCAGGTATCTCATCGTGCCGCCTCCCGGACCGGGCCCGACCGGGCGGCTTGGACGATCATGACGGTGAGCATGAGCAGGAGGGCCACTTCCAGCTGGTAGGCGCCGCCGCCGTAGCCGGCGATCAGGGTCTGGGCGACGCCGAGCAGCAGGCCGCCGGTCAGGGCGACCGCCGGGCGGGTGAGGCCGCCCAGGACGGCGGCGGCGAAGCCGTTGACGATCAGGGTGACGTCGCTGTCGAAGGTGACCTGCTGGACGGGGGTGGTGAGGACGCCGGCCAGGCCGCCCAGGGCGCCGCCGAGCGCGAAGGCGAGCAGGCCCATGCGGCGCACGTCGATGCCGACGACACGGGCCGCGTATCTGTTGGAGGCGCAGGCGGACAGGGCCTTGCCGAGGTCGGTGCGGGTGAAGAACAGGGCCAGGGCCACGAAGACGGGCACCGTCACGGCGACGATGAGCAGGTAGTGGGCCTGGATCCGGGCACCACCGACGGTGGCGACGCCGGACAGGCCGGCGAAGGAGCGGGGCTGGTCGCCCCAGATGACGATCTCGACCGCGTACGCGAAGACGCCGAGACCGAGGGTGACGATGAGCGACGTGCCGGGGTCGGTGCCCGGTCTGCCGATGGCGACGACGCCGACGAGAACGCCGACGACGGCGGCCACGACGACCGCCAGCGACTCCGACAGGACGTGCGGCAGGCCGGCCGTGAGCAGCGACGAGGTCAGCATGGCGGCGATGACGGCGAAGGCGCCCTGAGCGAAGTTGACCACGCCGGTGACCCGGTAGATGGCGACCAGGCCGCTGGCGACCAGGGCGAAGCCGGCGCCGATGCCGAGGCCGGTCAGCAGGTAGCCGAGGAAGTCACTCATAGTGGCCGCCCAGATAGGCCGCGGTCACCCGCTCGTCGGCGGCCAACATCGCGGCGTCCCCGGCCAGGACGATCCGGCCGGCTTCCAGGACGTACGCGCGTGAGCAGAGCGACAGGGCCAGGCGCGCGTTCTGCTCGATCAGCAGCACGGCCAGGCCCCGCTCGCGGTGCAGCGTCCGCAGGTGGCCGACGAGGGTTTCCACGACCAGGGGCGCCAGGCCCAGGCTGAGCTCGTCGATCACCAGCACGTCGGGCCGGGCCATCAGGGCCCGGCCGATCGCCACCATCTGCTGCTGTCCGCCCGAAAGGGTCCCGGCGTCCCGGCGGCGCAGTGGCACCAGCGCCGGCAGCAGCTCGTAGATGCCCGAGGTGTCACGGCCCCGCCGCCCGTTGCGCCACCCGCCGAGGCGCAGGTTGTCGTCCACGCTGAGGTCGGCGAAGACCTCACGCCCCTCGGGCACCTGCGCCAGCCGCCCGTCGACGGTGACCCGCCCGGCGTCGGCTTCGACCAGCCCGGAGAGCGCCTTCACCAACGTCGACTTCCCCGCCCCGTTGGCGCCGATGAGCGCGACCATCTCCGACTCGTCGAGGTGGAGCGAAACGTCGTCGAGGGCCGTCGCGCCCGAGTACCGCACGGTCAGTGAGGACACGTCCACGAGCGTCATGCGCTCGCCCCCAGATAGGCGGCGATCACCCGGGGGTCGGCGCGCACCTCGGCCGGGGACCCCGAGGCGATGACGCGGCCCAGATCGAGGACGGTGACCTGGTCGGCCAGGCGCATGACGAAGGCGACGTCGTGCTCGACCAGCAGCATGGTCAGCCCGGAACGGCGCAGGGAGGCCAGCAGCGTGGCCAGGTGCTCGCGCTCCCCCGCCCGCAGGCCCGACGCCGGCTCGTCGAGCAGCAGCAGCCGGGGCTCGCCGCACAGGGCGCGGGCCAGCTGCAGCGCCCGCTGCTGGCCCAGTGGCAGGTCCTCGGCCGGCCGGGACGCCCAGCCGGCCAGGCCGGTCAGGGACAGGCATTCCAGGGCCCGGGTACGGATCTCCCGCTCCGCCCGGTGGTGCGACGGCAGCCGCAGCGCCCCGGCCAGGAAGCCGGCCCGGGTGGTGCTGTGGGCGCCGACCATCACGTTCTCCAGGGCGGTCAGACCGTGGAAGATCCGGGCCGCCTGGAACACCACCGACACGCCGAGGCGGGCGCGGCGGTGCGCCGCGAGCCGGTCGACACGGACGCCGTCGAGCTCGACGCGGCCGGCGTCCGGGGCGAGCTGGCCGCCGATCAGGGCGAACAGCGTCGATTTCCCGGCGCCGTTCGGCCCGATCACCGCCCGGAGCTCGCCCGGGCGGACGTGCAGGTCGACGTCGCGTACGGCGTAAACGCCCCCGAAGGACCGGGACGCGCCGGAGACCGCGAGCGCGGCGCCCGTCATCAGCGCCCGCCCAGCTTCCGCGCCGAGTAGTCGGTCGGCACGAACGCGCCCTTCGTCACCGTGGTGATGGCGATGAAGTCGGTGGTCAGTCCGCTGTGGTCGGTGGCCGAATACTTGTAGGTGCCGTTCGGCGTGGTGAGCGTCAGGCCCTCCAGGGCGTCGCGCACCTTCTTCTTGTCCGTGCCACCGGCCGCCTTCAGCGCCGCCGCGAGCAGCTTGACACCGCTGTACCCGTCCTGGGCGAACTGCGGGGGCGGGTACCCGTATTTGGCCTCGAACGCCGTGGACAGTTCCTCGATGGCCGCCTTCTGCTCGCCGGCCGGCAGGGTGTCGCCGACGATGCCGATGGAGCCGGCCACCACCGCGCCCTCCGCGGCCGCGCCGGCCGGGTCGAGGAACAGCTTGCTGGCCTGGGCGCCGGTCAGCACGAGCGGGATCTTCAGGCCGCTCGCCGCGTACTGCTTGGTCAGTGCGACGGCGGGCGCGCCGGTGGCCCACACCATCAGGGCCTGGGCGTCCGACGAGCGTACGTGGGTGAAGACCGCGCCGAACTCGGTCGCCGTGGTCTGGAACTGCTCGATCGGGTTCAGCGTCACGCCGTACTGCCCGGCCTTGGCCTCGAGGCCCTTGAATCCGGCGACGGCGTAGCTGCTCTTCGTGTCGTAGGCGACCGCGACCTTGGTGAGTTTCTGGTCCTGGAAGTACTGCAGGGCGGCCTCGGCGTACGTGCCGGAGAGCGCGGGCACCACGAAGACGTACGGATGGAGGGGTTTGACCTGTTCGTCGGCCGGGGTGAGGGAGAGGTACGGGATCTCTTCGCGGTCGACCAGCGGAACGGTGGCCAGGGCGGAGTTGGAGAAGGGCGAGCCGATGATGGCGTCGGAGTCGCCCTTGAGCTCGTTGAAGGCGAGGACGGCCTGGTCGGGCAGGCTCTTGTCGTCCTTGACGGTCAGTGAGATCTTGCGGCCGTCGATGCCGCCGGCCGCGTTGATCTGGTCGACGGCGAGGGCGACGGACTTCTGGTTCTCGGTGCCGAGCGGCGAGTAGTTGCCGGTCAGCGAGACGATCTGGCCGACCTGGATGGTGTCGTCGGAGTCACCGCCGCCGGCGGACGAGCAGGCGGCCAGGACGAGGGCGAAGGCGAGGAGCGGAACGGATCTGCGCACGGGTTGCCTCCCGTTACGGACCATTGTCAGACTTCGATGAACCCCGAAGTTAGGCGCATCTTCCACTGCCGTCAACAATCTGCCTAATATCTAGCCCATGCCGCTGACCGAGGCCCGGCCGCAAACCCTGCTGCTCATGCTGTTCGGCGACTTCGTGCTCGACCGCGACGTCCGGGTCTTCTCCGGCAGCGTGATCGACGTCTGCGGCCGCCTGGGCATCTCGTCGCACGCCGCCCGCTCCACCCTGACCCGCATGGTCAGCCGTGACCTGCTCCAGCGGCAGCGCGCCGGCCGGCGCATGTACTTCGGGCTCACCGAACGCTCGACCGCCCTGCTGCGCGACGGCCGCACCCGCATTTGGGGCGGCGCGGTCGACGAGCACTGGGACGGCACGTGGACGCTGCTCAGCTTCTCGCTGCCCGAGTCGTGGCAGCGCCAGCGGCACGACCTGCGCTCCCAGCTGGCCTGGTCGGGCTTCGGGCCGATACAGGGCGGGCTGTGGATCGCCCCCGGCGAGGTCGGCGTGCAGCAGATCGTCAGCGACCTCGGCCTCGAGGCCCACGCGCGGGTCTTCCACGCCCGGGCCGGCGCGCTCACCGACATCGGCGCGATGGTCTCCGACGCGTACGACCTGGCGGCGCTGGCCGCCCGCTACGACGACTTCCTGGCCCGCTGGGACGGCCCGCCGCCACTGTCCGACCCCCTCGCGGCCCGGTTGAGCCTGATCGCCGAGTGGCTGCACGCGATCCGCCGCGACCCCCGCCTGCCGGTCGAACACCTCCCCGCCGACTGGCCGGCCGCCCGCGCCCAGAAGGTCTTCCGCGAACTCGAGACCGCCTACGCCGAACCGGCCCGACGCATCGCCGAGGAGGTCCTCGAATACCTGAACCCCTGAGGCGTGCTACGCCCCGGTGTGCGGGTCGGTGGTCGTGTGGGGCAGGGCGGAGAGGGTCAGGACGTGCTGGGCCGGGCTGCCGGCCGGGGCGTACAGGACCAGGTCGCCGTCCTGGTCGGCGGCGCGGCGTACGGCGTGCTGGAAGACCACCACGCCGGCGCTGGCCAGCAGGGTCACACCGGTCAGATCGACGGTGAGGGAGCGGGTGCCGTTGAGCGTGAAACGTTGCAGCTCCTTGGCCAGGAACCCCGCCGTGGCCAGCGTGATCGGGCCGTCCAGCCGCACCCGGGGCGCCGGCGCCGCCGGCTGGTCGAGGACCAGCAGCAGGTCGGGCTCGCCGGCCGGGGACGGGCCGATCCGTTCGGCGATCAGCAGCCGGGCCGGGGTGGTGATCCGGTGGCGGATCTCGGCCGTCGTGCCGCGGTGGCCGCGCCGGAGCCGGAACTGGTGGACCATCTGCTCGACCAGGACCAGGCCGAGCCCGCCCGTGACGGCCGGCGGATGCTCGTGCCAGGAGCCGTCGTCGGCCACCTCCACCCGGACCTCGCCGCCGGTGTCCAGCTCGGCGCTCAGCCGCACCCGGCCGGGCGGGCCGCCGCGATACGCGTGCTGCACGCAGTTCGTGACCAGTTCGCTGACCGCGTGGCGGATCCCGGCGATGTCCTTGTCGCTGGCGCCGAGGGCGCGCAGCCATTCGCCGACCGCGACGTGCGCCCGGCCGATCGCCGCCGTCGAGGCGGTCAGCGACAGCCCCAACGGCGACGGCGGCGGCACCCGCTGCACGGCCAGCATCGTCACGTCGTCGGTGTGCCCGGTGGGCCGCAGCAGCAGCTCGATCGTCTGCACGCAGACCCGCTGGGCCACGGTGAGCCCCGAGTCGCGCAGCACCCGGTCACCGGCCGTGTCCTCGGCGACGTTGGCCAGCTCGACCAGGCTCTCCGCGTACTCCCGGCCGGGCCGCTCGATCAGGCCGTCGCTGACCAGCAGCAGCAGGTCGCCGACGGCGAGGCGGTCGGCGCCGAGCGGGAAATGGTCGCCGCCGCCGAGCGGCGGCGCGCCGGTCGCCGGCAGGTAGCGGCTCGGCCCGCCCGCGCCGACCAGCAGCGGCGGCGGATGCCCGGCCGTGCAGTATTCGAGCGTGCCGTCGGCGGGGTCGAGGACGGCGACGCAGATGGTGGCGCCGCGGGCCGCCGGCAGCCGCCCGGCCAGCCGGTTGGCCGCGGCCAGGGCGACCGTGATGTCGCCGTCGTCGAGCAGCCTGTCCTGCACCACGGCGCGGAGCTGGCCCATGGTGGCCGAGGCGGCGACGCCGTGACCGGCGACGTCGCCCAGGACCAGGGCCAGCCGGCCGTCGCTCAGGGCCAGGGCGTCGAACCAGTCGCCGCCCGCGGCGGTGTCGGCGTCGGCCGGCAGATATCCGGCGGCGGCCCGGGCCCGCGGCAGCACCGGCAGGCCGCCCGGCAGCAGTTCCAGCTGCATCGCCACGACGACGTCGCGGGCCCGGGCGTAACGCCGCTCGGCCCGTTCGGCCCGCTGCCGCTCGGCCTCACGCTCGCGGACCCGGTCCGACACCTCGACCGAGTACTGCGACAGACCGACCACGGCACCCGAGTCGTCGCGGTGGGGGGTGACCACGATGTCGAAGTAGCTCTCGGGCCGGCTGCCGTCGTCGTGCTCGAGCTGGAGCCGCCACTCCAGCGCCTTCTGGGTGACTCCGGTGCGGTACGCCCGGTCGAGGATGGCGAGAACCTGCTGGGTCAGGGCGGCCGGGAAGACCTCGGCCACCGTGCCGCCCACCTGGTGGGCCCGGCCGCTGAGCTCGCGCGCGAGCGCGTTGACGGCGATGATCCGGTGTTCGGGACCCTCCATGGCCAGCATCGCGATGGGCATCCGCTCGAAGACGCGCCGCACCGTCTCGGCGTCGCCAATGTCCTCAGCTGACAACCGTGCCTCCCCGGCGCGCGCCCGATCCCGGACGAACCCTATCGTTGCCGGATCATCACGGCCATGGGCTGCCCGGCGGCGGCGGCTCCTCTCCGGTCCGCCCGGCGGCGGGCAGCCAGAGCACGAACGTGCTGCCCCGGCCGGGTTCCGAGTGGGCGGCCACCCGGCCCCCGTGCGACTCGGCGATCTGCCGGACGATGGCCAGGCCCAGGCCCGTGCGCCGCTCGGTGCCGCGCTGCGGCCCCTTCCAGAACCGGTCGAAGACCCGGGGCAGGTCCCCGGCCGCGATGCCGGGCCCCTCGTCGGCCACGGCCAGCCACAACCACGATGGGGTACGGCCGGCGGCCACGGTGATCGTGGAAGCGGGTGGCGCCAGCCGTACCGCGTTCGACAGAAGGTTGCCCACCGCGCGCCGCAGCGCGTCGGCGTCGCCGATCAGCCGCAGCCCGGGCGCCGTCGCGTAGGCCAGCCGCAGCCCGCGCTCGCGGGCCAGCGACTCCTCCCCCGCCTCCCGGGCCACCACGGCCAGGTCCACGTCGGTGTCGGTGGTGTCGGCCTCGCGCCGGGCGGTGGCCAGCAGGTCCTCGACCAGCCGGGACATGCGGGTGGTGGCCCGGTCGACCACCGCCACGGCCCGGCCGCGTTCCTCCGGCGTGGCGTCCGGCGCGGTCAGCGACGCGTCCAGGTTGGTCCGGATGATGGCCAGCGGGCTGCGCAGCTCGTGCGAGGCGTCGTCGATGAGCTGCCGCTGGGCCTGGAACGCGTGGTCGAGCCGGTCCAGCATGGAATCCAGCGTCTCGGCCAGGTCACGCAGCTCGTCGCGCGGGCCGTCGAGCCGGATCCGCCGCGACAGGTCGGTCGCCTGGATCTCGCGGGCGGTCCGGGTGATCGCGCCGACCGGCCGCAGCGCCCGGCCCGACAGCACCCAGCCGACGCCCAGGCTGGCCACGAAGAGCCCGCCCAGCGCGTACAGCGAATAGCGCCGCAGGTTCGTCATGGTGTTGTAGTTGACGGCCGCCTCGATCTCGCCGACCTCGGCGAACGTGACCTCGCCCCGGTACTGGCGGTCCTCGTAGAGCCGGCCCGTCCTTTCGGTGATCGGCCGCGGCTCGGTGGTCTGCGCGATCGCGAGGTAGATGCCGCCGAGGGTCAGCCCGGCCAGGGCGAACAGCACGGTCGAGTAGATCACCGTGAGCCGGGCCCGCAGCGACCTCACGGCGTCGCCTCCCGCAGCCGGTAGCCGCGGCCGACCACGGTGCCGATCCACCCCTCGCCCAGCTTGCGGCGCAGCGTGCCGACGGTGACCCGGACGGTCTGGGTGAACGGGTCGGCGTTGGCGTCCCACACGTGCTCGAGAAGCTCCTCGCTGGACACCACGTGCCCGGGGCGGGTCATCAGGTACTCCAGGACGCCGAACTCCTTGGGCGTCAGCGCGAGCGGCTCCCCGCCGAGGGTGGCCCGGTGCCGGGCGGTGTCGAGCACCAGGTCGCCCACGGTGAGCCGGGCCGAGCCGCCGGCGGTGTCGCGGCGCAGCAGCGCCCGGACCCGGGCCAGCAGCTCGGCCAGGTGGAACGGCTTCACCAGGTAGTCGTCGGCGCCCTCGTCTAGGCCGCGCACCCGGTCGTCCAGGCCGCCGCGCGCGGTCAGCATCAGGACCCGCAGGTCACCCGGGCCGGGCGTCGGGGTCTCGCCGGTCCGCAGCGAGCGGCACAGCGCGAAGCCGTCCCCGTCGGGCAGGTTCACGTCCAGCAGCATCAGGTCGTACTCGTTGACGGTCAGCCGGTCGTACGCCTGGGCCACATCGCCCGCGACGTCCACCGCGTAACCGGTGCGGGCCAGTCCCACCCGCAGGCCTTCCGCCAGATCTTCCTCGTCCTCAACAACCAGAAGGCGCATTCCCCGACTGTGCGTCGCATTCATGGGAGTTTGCTGAACCACAGCAGGGAGAACATCGCGGCCGCGAGGGCGAGGACCAGACCGACGCCGATGAATCTCGCCGAGATGTCACGGACCTCGGTCTCGTGGCCGACGGAACTGCCGATGTCGGCGTACGCGTCCCGCAGCTCCTGCGAACTGGAAGCCTTGAAGTACTGCCCGCTGGTGGCCTCGGCGATCGAGCGCAGCGTCTCCCCGTCGACCGGCACCGCCTGGCCGCCCTCGATCCGGCCCTCGGGGGTGCCGAACGAGATGGTGTCGACCGGGACGCCGAGTTCGGTGGCGGCCCGGGCCGCCACCGTGGGTTCCTGCCCGGAGGTGTTGGCGCCGTCCGACAGGACGACCACGCGGGCCGGCGGAGTGTCCTCGCCGGCCTGGGCGTCGAGGGTACGGATCTGGTCGAGCGCGGCCGCGATGGCGTCGCCGATCGCCGTGCCGGCCCGGCCGGCCGAACCGTCGGAGAGCCGGTCGATCCCGCGGGCCAGCTCCTCCCGGTCGGTCACCGGCGGCACGACGACCGAGGCCGTGCCGGCGAACCCGACCAGGCCCACGTTGAACGGCCCGGGCAGGTCGGCGACGAACTCGTGGGCGGCCGCCTTCGCGGCCGCGAGCCGGTCGGGGGCCACGTCGTCGGCCAGCATCGACCGGGAGACGTCGACCGCGACGAGCACGGTGGCCCGCTCCCGGGGCACCTCGACCTCGGCTTGCGGCTGGGCGAACCCGGCCACCAGCAACGCCAGCATGCCCAGGAACAGGCTCGCGGGCACGTGCCGGCGCCAGCCGGGACGCTTCGGCGCGACCCGGTCGAGCAGGCGCAGGTTGGTGAAGCGGACGGCGTAGCGGCTGCGGCGGCGCTGGGCCCACACGTACGCCCCGGCCAGCGCCGCGACGCCGAGCAGCAGCCAGAGCCGTTCGGGCGAAAGCCAACTCATGCTGATCCTCGTTTCCTGGTGGCGGCACGGCTCAGCCGCCGGCGGGCGTGCACGTGCCGGACGATGTCGGCGACCCAGTCCCGGTCGGTGCGCAGCGGCAGGTGCGCGGCACCGGCCCGGCGGATCGCGGCCGCGATGGTGGTCTGCTGCCGGGTGGCCGCGGCCGCGTACCTCTCCCGCAATCGACGGCTTGCCGTCGGCACCTCGCGCCGGCGCCCGGTCTCCGGATCGACCAGGGTGAGGATGCCGACGTCGGGCAGTTCGTGCTCGCGCGGATCGCCGACCTGCACCGCGAGCACCTGATGGCGGGCGGCCAGGCGGCGCAGCGGCTGCTCCCACTCGGGCCGCCCCGGGCCGAGGCCGTCCTGGTCGAGCCCGTCCAGGAAGTCCGAGACGATCACGACGAGGCCGCTCTTCGCCGGCAGCGTGCGCATCCCCTCGGCGAGCGACGCGGCTCCGGTGGCGCGCGGCGACTCCGACAGGGCGCGCAGGACGCCCATCAGCGGGGTGCGGCCGGTGCGGGCCGGGAAACGCCGGGTCCCCTCCGGCGTCAGGACGCAAGCGCCGAGCCGGTTGCCGTTGCCCAGCGTGAGGAAGCCGACGGCCGCGACCGCCGCCACGGCCAGCTCCCGCTTCTCCAGTTCGGCCGTGCCGAAGTCCATGCTGGCGCTCGCGTCGACCAGCACCCAGGTGGCCAGTTCCCGGTCGGCGTCGACGGTCCGCACGTGCGGCACGGTCGTGCGCGCGGTCACCGCCCAGTCCATCCGGCGGACCTCGTCCTCGGCCGGCCGGTACTCGCGGCTTCCGGCCGGCTCGCTGCCGAGACCGGGCACCAGGCCGAGGTACGAGCCGTGCAGCAACCCGTCGAGCCGGCGCGTCACGACGAGTTCGAGCCGGCGCAGCCGCCGCTCGGCCTCCATCAGGCCGCCTCCTGCCGCTGGGCGGGCGCGATCAACGGCAGCGGCACCGCGGCGACGATCTCGCGGACCAGGTGCTCCGGCTCGACGCCGTCGGCGACCGCGTCGAAGCTCAGCACGAGCCGGTGCGCGAGCACGTCCTCGGCGATCTCCCGCACATCGGCCGGCAGCACGTAGTCGCGCCCGCGCAGCAGGGCCAGGGCCCGCCCGGCGGCGACCAGGCCGAGGGTGGCGCGCGGGCTGGCCCCGTAGGCCAGGGACCCGGCCACGCCGGGCAGCCCGAACCGGGCCGGATCGCGCGTGGCCACGACCAGCCGGACCACGTACTCGGAAAGCGCGTGATGCACGAAGACCTTGCGCGCCTTGTCCTGCAACGCCGTCAGCGTCGTGGTGTCGAGGACCGGCTCCGCCGCCGGCCGCTCGGCGCTCATCCGGTACAGGATGCCGAGCTCCTCCTGCTCGGTCGGATAGCCCACCACGACCCGCATCAGAAACCGGTCCCGCTGCGCCTCCGGCAGCTGGTAGACGCCTTCGCTCTCGATCGGGTTCTGAGTGGCCAGGACCAGGAACGGTTGCGGTACGGGGTGGGTGCGGCCCCCGATCGACACGCGCCCCTCGGCCATCACCTCCAGCAGCGCCGACTGCACCTTCGCGGGCGCCCGGTTGATCTCGTCGGCGAGCACGATGTTCGCCATCACCGGCCCCAGCTCGACGTCGAACGCCTCCTTCGACGCCCGGTAGATACGGGTGCCGAGCAGGTCCGACGGCACCAGGTCGGGCGTGAACTGGATCCGCCGGAACTCACCGCCGACGGCCACCGCCAGCGTCTCGGCGGCCAGCGTCTTGGCCACACCGGGCACACCCTCGAGCAGGCAGTGCCCACCCGCCAGCAGGGCCGTCAGCAGCCGCTCGACCAGCCGGTCCTGCCCGACGATGACCTTCTTGACCTCAAACAGCGTCTGCTCCAGCAGCCGCGCGCCCGCTAAGTCTTCCGTCATGCTCCCGATGACATCAGCGAGCACCGAAAGACAACCGAAGGTCCCGCACCACCTCGCCGATCTGCCGCGTCGTCGCGGCGGCCACCCGGGCGTCGGTCGCGGCGTACGAGCAATAGGCGTTGAGCCCGGTCGTCAGCGCCCACCCGCGCCCCCGCACCCAGGTCGCCTCGTCCACGCCGAGAGCGTCCCGGAACACCCGGCGGGAACCGGCCGACATCAGGGTGAAGGCCATCATCATGTCCCGCGCCGGATCGCCCACGCCGAGGCCGCCGAAGTCGATGACCGCGCTGACCCGCCCGCCGGCCGTCAGCACGTTGCCGATGTGGAAGTCGCCGTGGAACCACACCGGCGGCCGGTCCCAGCCGGGCGCGCCGAGCGCCGCCCGCCACGCCGCGGTGAGCGCCCCGGCGTCGAAGACCCCGGCCACCCGGGCGATGTCGGCCCGCGTCTGTTCGTCCCGGTCGCGCAGCGCCTCCTCCCGCTCGCGCGGCGCGCCGTCGGCCGGGAACCGCTGGAGGGCGGTGAGAAACCCCGCCAGGGCCTCGGCCGCCTCCCGCGAGTCGGCCAGGTCGACCGTGGCCACCTCACCCGCCAGCCACCGGGACACCGACCAGTGCCACGGATACCCGTTCCCGGGCCGCCCCACCGCGACCGGCTCCGGCACGGCCAGGGGCAGGGCCGGCGCGAGCCGGGGCAGCCAGGCGCTCTCCTTCCGCGCCTGCCCGATCGCACCCTCGTGCCGGGGCAGCCGCACGGCGAGCTCGTCGCCCAGCCGGAAGATGACGTGATCCGACCCGCCGTTCTCCACCGGCCGCAGCGGCAGCCCCGCCCATCGCGGAAACTGCGCTTCCACCAGGCCCCGGGCCAGCGCGACGTCGATCATCCGGCGAAGCTACTGTCGCGGAACCCCCCAGCTCAACCGGATTACCCCCATATGGTGTTGTCATGGACGCGGGCGATGCTCTGTCGGGCGCCGGCTTCGGCCTGGTGGCGCTCCTGCTGGCCGGCTCCGGCGTACGGACCCTGACCCGCGGGACCACCCCCGAGCCCCGCCTGCAGGCGTACTCCCGGTTCGGCATGGCCCTGGGCTGCGCCGTCCTGGCCGCCAGCTTCCTGGTGCGAGCGTCCCGCGTGACCACCGGCGTACTCCTGGCCCTGTCGGTCGTGGCCCTGCTGACGTCGATGGCCCTGGAAACGCGGCGGAACCGACGGCTCCACCACGACTAAGCTCGCGTCCCATGTCGATCGTGGGCCGGGATGCCGAGGTGACGCCCGGAACCGTCGTCGTGGTCATCGATGTCATCCGCGCCTTCACCACGGCGGCGGTCGCGTTCGAGCGCGGCGCCGCCGAGATAGTGTGCGTGGCCTCGGCCGACGCCGGCCGTGAACTCCGCCGGGCGTGGCCCGACCGGCTTCTCATCGGTGAGGTCGGCGGGCTCAAACCGGCGGATTTCGACTACGGGAACTCGCCGCTCGAGATGTCGGCCGCGCGGGTCGAGGGCCGGGGCCTGATCCAGGCGACCACGAACGGGACGCGCGGGCTCGTCCGCCACCCGCACGCCGCGGCCCTGCTCGCGGCGTCGGCGGTGAACGTGGCGGCCACCGCCCGGTGGATCGCCGGGAACCACCCCGGCACGCCCTGGACCCTCGTCTGCACCGGGCGCGGCGCCGAGGACCGGGCGTGCGCGACCTACCTGGACGGCCTTCTCCGCGGCACCGATCCGAGCCGGGCCGACCTGATCGCGGGGATCGGGGCCGGCGCGGCCGAGCATGGCCACGTCGCCGGGGAAGACCTGCCGTTCTGTACCGACGTCGACCGGTCGGACTTCGCCATGGTCGGCCGCGTCCGGTCGGGCCGGGTCACTCTCAGCGCCGTGCCCGGCTGAGGTTGTCGGGATGTCGATATCATCAGCCGGCATCCCGATCCTGGAGCGTCGATGACCTACCCTCCGCCCGTCGACCCGTACGAGTCGTCCCCGCACACGGCGCCGCTCTACGACCAGCCCTACGTGCCGCCGGCGCCGTATCCCGCTCCCCTGGCGGCTCCTCCCCGGAACGGGTCACGGACGACGATGATCGCCCTGCTGTCGGCGGCGATCGGGGTGATCGTGCTCGTCGGCGGCGGAGTGGTCTTCTACCTGGTCGGTGAGCACTACTCCTGGGGCCGGGGCACCCCGGTGCGGGACACCATCACGATCAGCGAACCGGCGACGCTGGCCGGTCAACCCAAGATCGAGGCCGACGAGCTCTCCACGCTGACGAGCGACCTGGAGAAGGAACTCGAGGGCTACCCGGGCGCGGCGAACGCGTTCGGCGCCGTGTACGGCTCCCTGCCCGACCGGGAGTTCTTCGCCGCCCTGGCGGCCGAGGTCGACGTCGACGACCCGCAGCGGATGCTCGACACCGCGTTCCAGTCGTTCAGCGGGGTCAACCAGCTCGAAGGAGTGACGCCGGCCAGCACCGGCGACCTCGGCGGGGTCGCACAGTGCGGCAGCACCGTCATCGGCGAGGAGGACGTGGCCATCTGCGGCTGGGCCGACGAGGGCAGCGTCGGCATGATCCTCTGGTTCTACGAGACCGCGGTCGACGTGAAGGGCGACTTCCCCGACATGCGCGCCGAGATCGAAACAAAAGACTGACCTCGCCGTGGTGAGGCGGCGCGCCGAAAGCTGAGGGTGTGCGGGGCCGTTTCTGAGGTGCCGCTCCCGATGTCCGGCAGCGGGCCGCCGACCAGGCTCGATTCATACCGAATCGAAGCCTGGAGGGCTCGCATGCTCAGCTGTTTGACCGTCGTGGCGCTGGCCACCACGGTGCTCGCGGTGGAACCGGTCGATCCTCCGCCACCGCCGCCCGTCGTGGGCCCGTGCTACGCCGACCTCAGCCCGTACCGCCGGTGGATGGGCGTCGCCTGCGCCGGCTATGAAACGCCTCAGCCGCGGCCGAGGGCGGCCCAGATCTGGCTCACGTTGTCGTAGGTCTCGCCGTCCGGGAGGCTGTCGATGTCGGCCAGGACGTCGTCCGGAGCGCCCAGCGTCTCGGCACTGCGGCGCAGCGCCTCCCGGTCGCCGGGCAACGCCGACAGGCCGATGTAGCGCCCGAACCGGCTCAGGCCGTTCTCGTCGTCGACGGGCGACGTGGCCGGCTGGTCCTCACCTGACGGCTCGGCCATCTTCCACTCTTCCGACCGGCCGCGATCCTGGCCGCGCTCGCCGCGCTCGAGCGCGTCGTCGACCCGGGGACTGTGCTTGCTGCTGCCTCGTTCCATACCGACAGCCTTCCCGTCGCAAATGGCGATAAACGTCAGGATTGACCGTACGGCGCCACCTGGTCCTCGGGCACCGGCCGGTCCTCGGCCCGGTCATGTGGTCCGCCGGGTGGTCAGGAAGCCGAGGGCGATCATGCCGAGTCCGAGGCCGAGGTGCAGCCAGTCGTCGGCGGTGTTGACCGGCACGAAGTTGGCGGCGGCGTCCGGGCCCACCACCAGCCCGTACAGCCAAAGCACGAGATAAACGGCGCCGCCGCCGATGAGATAGGCCCGGGCGCCGCTCGCGGTCCGGGCCAGCGCGAGTCCGGCCACCCCGAACAGCAGGTGCACGATGTTGTGCAGCACGGACACCTGGAAAACGCCGAGCAGGTGGGCGTCCGAGTGGTGACCGGCGCAGGTCATGCTGTCGAAGTTCGTCGTGACGCCGGGGATGAACCCGAGCACACCGACGAGCAGGAAGACGATGGAGACGGCCAGGGCCGCGGTACGGACGGGTGAGCGTCCCGCGGTGACGCGGCCGGCCGACGACGCAGTGGACATGAGGCGCTGCCTTTCGTGGGGGAAGCGCCGCATGCCCGTCAGGAACCGTCACAAACGCCCGCGTTCACCGCCGTCGCCATCGATGGGCGTCCACGGCGATCGCGCCGCCCGTGAGCAGGACGATGGTGCACGTCAGGGCCACGCCGAACACGCCCCAGGCGACCATCGCCACCGAGAGCAGACCCCACACGAGTCCACCCACGACGGCGAGCGTGATCAGCACCCGCCGGGGCGGGCGCCGCCGCCCGGCCAGCGACGGGTAATCGGTCGTCAGCCGCTCGACGATCTCGGCGAACTCTCGTTCTTTGTCGTTCGTTGCCATCGGGTCAACCTCCCGGCCCAGTCTCCCTCGGAGAGGCACGTCCGTATGGACGGTAACCCTCGCCTTCTAGGACGCGTTTCTCAGTAAATTTGTGCACTCCGGCGAATGACCGCAAGGTGGACAGCAAAATACAGCTGAGTCACAGGAAGGCCCGGCTCACCGGCCGGCGTGCTGTCGATCATCCGGTTGCGCCGCCCTGGCCCTGGACCTGCCGCCCGGCCTTGAGCACCCGCTACGAGCGAACCACCTGTTCGTCCCTTCCAGCGGCAGCCGAACAAGCATCGACCACGACCTGCGCCGGCCCTACCGGCCGTCCGGTCATCCGCCTGAGCCCGCGGTGGCCGGGCGCGTCGTCGGCCGATCGGTGGCTCCGGCAGCTCGGGCACCGCCCGTACGGTGCTCTCGCTTCCTCCTCGGTGGCCGACCGGGCCTCCTCCGGCAACCAGCAGTCGGCCTGTCGACCTCCGGCCGCCTCGGCGCGGCCCAGCAGATCGCCACTGGGAAGTCCGGCGGTGAGGGCGCCGCCCCGGCCGCTCGGGCGTGTGGTCCAGCTCTCTTGGGGCCGGCTTCCATCCTCGCAGCTCGGAGACGCTATATTTCAGGTAGTAGCTATCCAAGGGATACAGGAGCACATCATGGCGAAGGTCGTTGTTTTCGGCATCACCGGCTACGCCGGCGGCCACATCGGCGCGGAGCTGGCCGCCCGCGGACACCAGGTGAAAGGCGTCGCCCGGAAGATCGCGACCCTCCCCGAGGGCATCGAGTCGCACGCCGGTTCGATCCACGACGCCGCTTTCGTCCGCGGCGTCACCGAGGGCGCCGACCACATCGTGGTGGCGCTGCGCTTCGGCCCCCAGGCCGACGAGCCCCAGCTGATCGAGGCCCTGCCCACCCTGATCGAGGCCGCCGTGACCCAGGGCGCCCGCCTCGGCTTCGTCGGCGGCGCCGGCTCCCTGCTCGTGGCCGAGGGCGGCCCGGCCCTGGTGGACACCCCCGACTTCCCCGACGCCTACAAGGGCGAGGCGCTGGCCGCTCGCGACGCCCTGGTAGCCCTGCGCGCGACCGACGAGGCGCTCGACTGGTTCTATGTGAGCCCCGCCGCCGGCTTCGGCGGCTTCAACCCTGGCGAGAAGACCGGCACCTTCCGCGTCGGCGGCGACATCCTTCTCACCGACAGCCAGGGCAATTCCTACATTTCAGGCGCCGACTACGCCATCGCTTTCGCCGACGAAATCGAATCCGGCACCCATCGCCGCGCCCGCTTCACCGTCGCCTACTGACCTTTTCAACCCGCCGCCCCGCCCTCGGGGTTTCACCACCCCGGGGCCGCGCCACCCAAGCCGCGCCGCCGCAGGGCCGCGCCACCCTGGGACCGCGTCACGTCTCCGACCGGGTGGGCTCGCAGGCCACGCCAGTCCGAGATCCGCGCCACTCCTAGGATCACGCCATCGCCGGACCGCACAATTACCGGGACCACCCCATCCCAGGACCGCACAATCCCTGGGACCACGCCATCCGGGACCGCGCCATGCTCCAGGCCGAGTCGGCGTCCGGGCTGCGCCGCCCTAGGAGCCGCCACCCCGGGACCACGCCGTACCTCAGGGCGAGTCGACCTCCGGGCTGTGCCACTCCTAGGATCGCGCCGCTCTGGGGCAACACCCTCTCAGGACTGCGCCACGCCTAGGTGTAGCGACCAGGACCGTTGTTGACTCGGGTGATGGGTGGCTTGCCTCCGAGCGCGGTGTGGGCTCGATGGTAGTTGTAGGTGTGGA
>NZ_JBEZGO010000033.1:0-24882 GCF_040650035.1 Actinoplanes sp. NPDC048796
GTTCGGGGTAGGACGTCGCAATCCACACCGAACCCGAAGGCCCTCACCTATTTCAAGATCTCCCCGTCACCAACGTCCGTGGTCAGAACAACTAGATCAGTGGGCTGCGGCGTTCGAGGAGCACCACGTCGCGCCAGCGGTCGCTGTGGCGGCCCAGGCGCTCGCGGACGCCGACCGTGCGGAAGCCGGCCGCGTGGTGCAGCGCCAGGCTGGCCGTGTTCTCGGGGAAGACGCCGGACTGGATGGTCCAGACGCCGGCCCGTTCGGTGGAGTCGATGAGCGCGCCCAGCAGGGCCCGGCCGACGCCCCGGCCGCGCGCCGCCGGATCGACGTAGATGGAGTGCTCGACCACCCCGGCGTACACCGGGCGGCTCGAGACGGCGGAGACGGCGACCCAGCCCAGGATCGTCTCGCCGACGGCGACGAACCGGTGCGCGGCGAGCCGGGCCGCGTCGAACTCGGCCCAGCCGGGGGCGGTCCGCTCGAAGCTGGCGTCGCCGCCGTCCAGCCCGGTCTGGTAGATGGCCAGCACGGCCCCGGCGTCAGCGGCCCGCATCGGCCGCAAGGAGACTTCGCTCATCCGTCAGGAGTCTAGACAGGCTGCTCAGGTACGTTGGCCGGGTGACGCCGCAACTTCGTGGCCGGGAAAAGGAGCTCGAGCGGCTCACGGCCGTCCTCGACCTCGTCGCGGCGGGTGAGGGCCAGGCGCTGGTCCTGCGCGGCCCGGCCGGCATCGGCAAGACCACGCTGGTCGCCCACGTCGCGGGCGAGGCGCGCGGACGGGGCTGGCGGGTGCTGCGCGCGGCCGGCGTGCAGGCCGAGGTCAATTTGCCGTACGGCGGACTCGAGCGCCTGCTGCGGCCGATGGTGACCGCCTCCCGGCGCCGGTCGATCGACGAGATGCTGCTGGACGGCGAGACCGACGAGGCCGACCTGCGCCCGTACCGGGTGGCCCTGGCCGTGCTGGAACGCCTCGACGACGGCGAGGCGCGGCCGACGCTGATGATGGTCGACGACGCCCAGTGGCTCGACGAGGCGACCTGGCAGGTGCTCAGCTACGTCGGCCGCCGCCTCGGCGACGACGCCTTCCTGCTGCTGATGAGCATGCGCGACGGCGAGGAGACGACGCGGCGGCTCACCGGCTCGGGGCTGCCGGAGACGCCGGTCGGCCCGGTGAGCGACGAGGTGGCCCGCGAGATCGTCGCCGCCGTGGCCCCCGGGCTGCCCACGGTGCTGGTGCTGCGCGTGGTCGAGGAGGCCGGCGGCAACCCGCTCGGCCTGCACGAGCTGGCCACGGCGGCCGCCTCGGCCGGGGAGCGGGCCCTGCCGAGCGGCCTCTCCCTTCCCCAGCGGCTCGACGACACCTTCTCGGCCGCGATCGCCGACCTGCCCGCACCGAGCCGGCACGTCCTGCGCGTGGCGGCCCTGCACGACACCGACGACGCCGAGGAGATCCTGGGCGCCGCCGGCCTCACCGCGGCGGCCGTGCGGCCGGCGATCGACGCCCGGCTGGCCGAGCTCGGCGACACGGCCCTGCGGCTGCGTCATCCGCTCATCCGGTCGGCCGTGGTGCGCTCGATCCCAGCCGCCGACCGCCGGGCCATCCACGCCGCGCTGGCCCTGGCGGTCCGCGACGAGGACCGGCGCACCTGGCATCTCGCCGCCGCCGTGACCGGCCGGGACGAGCCGCTCGGGGACGCGATGGCCGACCTGGCGTTCCGGCTGCGGCAGCGCGGCGCCTCGCACACCGCCCTGTCGGCCTGGGAACGCGCGGCCGAGCTGACCGCCGACTCCGGCCGGCGGGCCTACCGCCTGGTCAAGGCCATCGACTGCGGCTACGACTCGGGGGACCTGGCCGCCATCAACCGGCTGGCGCCGCTGGTCGACGAGAGCCGGCTCACCCCGCACGAGATGCTGGCCATCGTGGCCCGGCGCAACGCCGTCGACGGCTACGGCGAGATGGGCGACGCCCAGTTGCTCACCTTCATCCGTACGGCCGAGCAGTGGCTCGCCGCCGGTGACGTCGACGGCGCCTTCGACCTGATCAACATGGTCGTCTTCCGGTTGTACTTCAGCCATCTGGCGCCCGGCACGCGCCAGGCCGCCCTCGTCTTCGTGGAGCACAGCGGCCGCGGCCTGGACGACCCGCACGTGCTCGCCTTCGTCGGCCTCACCGCGCCCCTGGACAACGGCCGCGCGGTCCTCGAGGCCCTGCCGCACCAGCTCACCCAGCCGATCGACACCCAGTTCCAGATGATCCTGGGCGCCACCAGCCTCGCCGTCGGCTCGCTGAGCCTGGCCCGGCAGTTCCTCGGCACCGCGGCGGCCCGCTGCCGCACGCAGCAACGGGTCGGCCTGCTGGCCCAGACCCTGGTCACCCAGGCCTGGGCGAGCGCTTTCGGGCACGACGCGTACGCCGCCGGTGGCGCCGCCGCCGAGGCGGTGCGCCTGGGTGACGAGACGGGATGGCCGCACTGGACCGCGGCCGCCCGCATGGCCCAGGGCATGGTGGCGGCGCTGCGCGGCGAGGACGCGATCGCCACCCAGGTGGCCGACGGCGCCGAGAAGGCACTGCTGGGTGCCGGACTGCACGGGATGCTCTGTCTGGTCCAGCTGATCCGGGGCACCTCCGCGCTCGCCGCCGGCAACGCCACGGCGGCCTTCGACCACCTGAGCCGGGCGCTCGACCCGGCCGACATGGCGTACCACCCGACCATCCGGTTCTGGGCGGTGGGCACGCTCGCCGAGGCGGCGGTCATGGCCGGCCGTACCGGCGAGCTCGCCCCCATGCTGGACCAGCTCGACGCCGAGGAGAAGCTGTGCGGCTCGCCGGCGCTCGCGGCGGGACTGGTCTACGCCCGCGCGGCCGTGCGGCTCGAGCACTCCGTGGACGACTACTCGCCGGAGGAGACCGCGACCGCCCTCGCCGCCCACCCGTTCGACAAGGCGCGCGCCGACCACGCGTACGGCGTCCGGCTGCGCCGCGACCGGCAGTACGGCAAGGCCCGGCCGTACCTGCGCTCGGCCATCACGATCTTCGAGGCGCTGGGCGCCGAGGCGTGGGCCGCCCGCTCACGCCGGGAGCTGCGAGCGGCCGGCGAGACCGTACGGCCGGCCGGCAACGCCCGCGACAGCCTCAGCCCGCAGGAGCTGCAGATCGCCACGCTGGCCGCGCAGGGACTGACCAACAAGGAGATCGGCCGCCAGCTGTTCCTGTCTCCCCGCACCGTCGGCACCCATCTCTACCGGCTCTTCCCGAAACTCGGCATCACGGCCCGAGCCGAACTGGCGGCCGCGCTCAGCCCGCACTGAGCACCCCGCGCAGCTGGGCCCGCTTGGAGACCCCCAGCTTCGGGAAGATGCGGTACAGCGACGCGCCGATGGTCCGGGGCGAGACGACGAGCAATTCGGCGATCTCCTTGTTGGTCAGCCCGCGCGCGGCCAGGGTGGCGATCCGGGCCTCCTGCGGGCTCAGGCTGGCCCGCGCGTCCTTCGCCGGCCGGACCACCTCACCGGCGGCCCGCAACTCGGCGGTGGCCTCGGCGGCCCAGGGCCGGGCCCGCGCGTCCGCGAGGACCTGCCGCGCCTCGGTCAGCTGGTCCCGGGCGTCCTCGGCGCGCTTGCGGCGGCGCAGCCACCGGCCGTGGAGCAGCCGGGTGCGGGCCAGCTCGAGCGGCGTGCCGGCGTCCTCGCCCTCGGCCAGCGCCCGCTCGAAATGCGCCTCCGCACCGTCGTCGCCGCCGCACAGCAGCGCCCGGCTCCGCTCGACGAGCATGGCCAGATGCCCGGACGCGGTGGTGTCCGCCGCCGTCGCCTCGACGATCCGGGCCGCCGCCTCGTGCTCGCCACAGTGGACGGCGGCCTCGGTGAGGTCGGCGATCGACCAGGCGGCGCGGGCGCGGTGCCGCCGGACCCGGCTCAGCTCCGTCCAGGCGTCGGCGTACCGGCGCTCGGTGAGCGCGAGAAGGCCGCTCGCCCAGCGCATCTCGGCCGCCGAGATGGCGATCGGGTCGTCGTGCCAGAGCGCGGCGTGCCGCTCGAGGGTGTTCCGCGCGTCCGGCCCGCGGCCCAGCCAGACCTGGGCCCGCGCCACCGTGCCGGCGGCGATGCCCATCACCTGGGTCGCACCCACCCGCTCGGCGATCCGCAGCGCCTGCTCGGCGTCGGCCAGGCCCGCGGCCAGCTCACCGCAGGCGATGCGCAGCGCGGCCAGCCCGCGCAGGGACTGACACTCGTCGGCGTCCGAGCCGACCCGGCGGAACAGGTCGCGGCTCAGCGCCCAGGCGGTGTGCGCGGTCGCCAGGTCCTGCACCGACTCGGCCGCGATACCCAGCGAGAGCAGGGCGAGCGGATCGCCGGCGACCTCGGCGACCAGCCAGGGCAGGCGCTCCCGGTGCTGGGCGGCGCCGTGCGCGGGGGCGAGCATGGCCAGCGCGATCGCCCGCAGCGGGCTGGACGAGGCGGTGCCGCGCAGCCGAGCCTCGATCCGCCGGCACTGGTGCGGCGGCAGGTGACGGGCGCGGCAGTGCACGGCCGCGCCCCACAGCACCCGTATCCGGTCGTCGCCGTCGAGCCGCTCGGCCAGCGCCTCGAACTCGCCGATGCCGCGCCCCGGCAGCCCCGCCGTCAGGTCGAGCAGGAGCTGGTTGGTGGCCAGGTCGGCGATGGTGCGGGAGTCGGCGGCCAGCGGCATCGCCTCGCCGAGCAGGGCGCGCGACCGCTCGGGCAGCCCGGCCGCGCGGGCGGCGCCGGCGGCCAGGGCGAGCCGCCGGATCCGGTCCGCGGCCGCCGGCGAGGCGGCGGCGGCCCGGCGGAAGGCGACGGCCGCGGCGGCCTGCGCGCCGCCGGTCAGCGCCCGGCGGCCGGCCCGTTCCAGGTCGGCCGCCTCGGACTCGGTGCGGCCGCTCGAGGCGGCCGACCGGTGCCGCGCGGCGATACCCGGGTCGGACGCGACCCGGGAGAGCGCGAGGTGAACTCGGCGCCGCTCGGCCCCGTCACCGTCCGCGACGGCGGCGCCTTCGAGGCGGCGGTGGTCGAGGGCGGCCCACTCCTCGGTCGCGATGCCGAGGTGGCCGGCCGCGGTCATCACCTCGGACAGCGGCATGTCCCGCCCGGCCTCGGCCAGCAGCGCCAGCCTCCGGCCGGCCGGGCGGGCGTTCGCCGGCCCGGCGGCGGGCCGGATCCGCTCGGCCGGCAGGCTCCGCAGGCCGGGCGGCTGGCCTTCCGGATGCACCGTCGCGATCAGGGCGACGGGCAGATCCGCCAGGCGCCGGGCCACGAAGCACAGCACGTCGAGGGTGGGCCGATCGAGCCACTGACAGTCCTCGGCGACGAGGACGAGCCGCTCGCCCCGCGCCTCCAGCAGGCTCCGCGCCGCCAGCCCGACCAGGAGCCGGTCCGCCCCGGCGTCCCCGCCCAGGGCCGCCTCCAGGGCGCGCCGCCGCCCGACCGGAAGCCCGCCGCCGGCCAGCACGGGCTCGAGCAGATCGCCGAGGCCGGCGTAGGCGGGCGCGTGCCTGCCCGGCACCCCGCGGCACGCGAGCCGCCGGTAGCCGGCGGACTCGGCCGCGCCGGCCACGGCGCCGGCCGACGCCGCGCGGTCCGCACTCGTCTCGGCCTCGATCACCACTACCTGGTTCATGGTCATGACCCCCCTTCTTCATCCTGATGACGTACGCCCCCACGCCCGCGTAAGTCATCCGACGTCATCTCGCCCGCTCGTGACCGGGCGCACAGCCGTTCGGCGCCGGCCGGCCGCAAGATGGGCCCATGATCGGGCGTGACGAAGAGCTGGCCGAGCTGTCCACACTGCTGGACACGGGTGGGGCCGTGTTCCTGTCCGGCGAGGCCGGCATCGGCAAGACCGCGATCCAGGAGGCCGTGGCCGGCCTGGCGCGCGACCGTGGCGTCACGGTGTTGCGCTGCGCCGGTGTCCTCGACGACCTGCCGGTGGACTTCGCCGACCTGCACGAGCTGCTGCTGCCGGTCCTGGACCGGGTCGCCGGCCTTCCGGCGCACCACCGGAACGCGGTGCGGGCCGCGTTCGGCGAGACCGGCGAACCGGTGGACGCGGCCCGGCTCAAGCCCGCCGTGCTGGCCCTGCTGGGGCTCGCGCCGGTGGCCGTCCTGGTCGACGACTGGCAGTGGCTCGACCCGTCCACCCGGGACGTGCTGAGCTTCGTGGCGGCCGGGCTCTCCGACGGCCCGGTCTTCCTGGCCGCGACCCTGCGGGCGAGCGCCGGGGTGACCGTGCCCGCGCGCCGGCGGCGCAGGGAATTGAGGCCGCTCACCGATGGCGCGGCGAACGCCCTGCTGGACACCCTCCCGGTGACGGCGAGCCGGGACGCTCTGCTCGCCCGGGCCGGCGGCAACCCGCTGGCCCTGATCGAGCTCGCGGGCGGCGCGCGGATGACCGAACGTCTGGAGTGGTCGTTCCTGCGCGAGACGCACACTCACCAGCCCGGAAGCCGGACGCTGCTGTTGTGCGCGGCCGCCGACGCCGGGCTGACCGTCGCCGAGCTGATGGGCGCCGGGGCCGAGCTGGGGTTCGACGACACCGACCTGGCCGCCGTCGAACAGACCGGGCTGCTCACTGCCGGGCGCGACCGGCTGGTCTTCCGGCACCCGCTGGTGCGGTCGGCCGCGTACGACGGCGCCACCCTCGACGACCGCCTCGCCGCCCACCGAGCCCTGGCCCGGGCCAGCACCGACCCCGACCGGGCCGCCTGGCACCGGGCCGCCGGAACGGCCGGCGCCGACGACGAGGCCGCCGCCGACCTGGCCGGCGTCGGCCGGCGAGCCGCCGGGCGCGGCGCACCCCGCGACGCGGTCACCGCCATGCGCCGGGCGGCCGAGCTCAGCACCTTCCCGGGGCGGCGCGCCGGCTACCTCGCCGAGGCGGCCGAGGTGGCGCGCCAGGCCGGACTCGGCGCGCTCTGCGCCCAGCTGGTCGAACAGGCGCGCAGCGCCGGCCCGGCCCCCGACGCGCTCATCCGGCTCGCCCAGACCGAGGCCGGCAACAGCAGCGCCTGCGGCCAGGGCTCGCGCAGCGCGCTGGGCCTGCTCGTCCTGGTCCACGAGGCCGCCCGCGCCCACCCCGGACGCCCCGAGGAGCCCCTGCGCCTGCTCTGGGCCGTGGCCGGGCTGTCCTTCCACTTCCCGCAGCTCGCCGTCGTCCGGGAGGCGGCCGTGGCGGAACTACGGCGGCTGCCGCTCGACCCGGCCGACCCGGTCCGGGCCGTCGCGCTCGCCCTGCTCGACCCCGTGGGCCAGGCCGCCGGCGTCCGCCCCCGCCTGGCCGAGATGCTGCCGCTGGTCGCCGAGGACTCCAAACTGCTGCTGACGTACGGCTGGGCGGCCTCAGTTCTGCACGACCTGCCCCACGCCGTGGCCGGCCACGAGGCGGCCCTGGCCCACCTGCGCCGCCGGGGCCGCTGCGGCGACGAGGCTCGCGAGCTGGCGTTCCTGGCCACGGTCCGGGTCGTCACGGGCGACCTGGGACGGGCCCGGTCCGACGCCCTGACCGCGATCCGGATGAGCGCGGCCCTCGGCATGCCGATGGCCGAGGCCGAGGCGCAGGCCGCCCTGGCCCTGGTGCACGCCTGGTCCGGCGACACCGACGCGGTGTCCGCCGCGATCGATCTGGGCCGGGAACGCACGGTCACGCCGTGGCGCTCGACCGTGGCCCGGCTCAGCTGGGCGGCGGGCCTGTCCGCGCTCGGCGGCCGCCGCTACCGCGAGGCGTGGACCGCCCTGCGCGGCACCGCCGCCGACCCCACCACCGCGGCCTGGGCGATCGCCGACATCGCCGAAGCGGCCGCCCTGAGCGCCAAGACGGACGTCACCCTCACCACCGGAACGGACCCCGCCGTCAACGCCAAGACGGACGCCGCCCGGGAACTGCTCGCGCAGGTGCCGCCGACGGACTCCGGCCACCTCGGCGCGGTGACGCGGCGGGCCCACGCGCTGCTGGCCACCACGCCGGAGGACGCGGCCCGCCACTTCGAGGCCTCCCTGGAGTGCGCCGAGCGGGCCGGTTCCCCGCTGGAGCTGGCCCGCACCCGCCTGGCGTACGGCCGCTGGCTGCGCCGCACCCGCCAGGTCGCCCGTTCCCGGGCCGAGCTCACCGCGGCCCTGACCGCCTTCACCGCGGCCGGCGCGCGGGCCTGGGCCGGCCAGGCCGCCGACGAGCTCCGGGCCGCCGGCCACCACACCGCCGGCCCGCGGATCGAGCCCCACCCCGCCGACGGCGACCGGCCGGCCGCCCCGGCCGCGCCCGGCGGCGCGGTGACCGCGCTGCTGACCGCCCAGGAACGCCGGGTGGCCGAGCTGGCCGCGACCGGCCTGACCAACAAGGAGATCGCCAACCGCCTCTACCTGTCGCACCGCACCGTCGGCTCGCACATGCACCGCCTGCTGCACAAGCTCGGCCTCACCTACCGCACGCAGCTCCCCGACGCCCTGGCCCGCCCGCGGGCCGAGCGCTCCCCGGAGCGAGCGACCGCGTAGCCAGTGGGCCATCAGGCCGGCGTCGCCTCCTCGGCCGCGCCCCGCAGGCCTTCCACAGCGCCCAGGGGGATCGCTCGCCGCCGGTGGACGCCCGTTCGGGGCTCGGACAGCAACGCCCACAGGATCGGGTTGAAGCACAGCAACGACAGCACAAGGAAGGCCAGGATCGGCAGGACGCCGGCCCAGGGAGATCCGCGCCGGGCGGGCAGGCTCAGCAAGACCGGCCGCACGGACCTCGGGGTGATGAGGCGGGGCGGCCGGCAGGAGCGTGGCCGCGTCGAAGGTGTGCCGGCTGATCGCACGGGTGCGCCAGCCGCGGCCGGACGTGGCGGGTGATCAGGCGAAGAGGTCAGGCGAGCCGGGGCAGAAACCTGAGGACCGAAGACTGTGGCACCCGGAGATGGTTGCACCTGTGATGCCCATTCGATAGACAGTTGTGGTTCTTGGACGGGGCTGTGCCAAAGGCTGGGGGTCAAGGTGGCGGAAGACTGGGTTCCCGCGGGCGTCGACGTGAGCCGGCCGTCGGCGGCGCGGGTTTATGACTATTTTCTGGGCGGGGCGCACAACTTCGCCGTGGATCGGCAGCTGGCCGAGCAGATCGAGGCGATGACGCCGAACATCGCGGAGACGATGCGGTCGAACCGGGTTTTCCTGCGCCGGGCCGTGCGGTTCCTGGTGGCGCGGGGAGTGCGGCAGTTCCTCGACATCGGGTCGGGCATCCCCACCGCCGGCAACGTGCATGAGATCGCCCTCGAGGCGGCCGCGGATTCCAAGATCGTGTACGTGGATGTGGATCCCGTCGCGGTGGAGCACAGCCGGGCCATCCTGGCCGGTACGCCCAACACCGCCGTGATCCTGGCCGACGCGCGTGACGTCGAGCGGATCCTCGCCGAGGCCGGCAAGCTCCTCGACTTCGACGAGCCGGTCGCCGTCCTGCTGGCCGGGGTCGTGCACTTCATCCCGGACGCTGACGACCCGGCCGCCACCGTGAAGGCGCTGCGCGACGCGGTGCCGCCGGGCAGCTGGCTGCTCATCTCGCACGCCACCGCCGACGGGCAGCCGGCCGAGGTCATCGAGGCGCAGCGGCTCTCGGGACGGACCGCCACCGAGATCACGCTGCGGCCGGCGGCCGAGATCGAGGCGTACTTCGACGGGTTCGAGCTGGCCGAGCCGGGCCTGGTCTTCATTCCGCTCTGGCGGCCCGACCCGCAGGAGCCGACGGACGAGCACCCGGAGCGCGTCGGCGCGTACGCGGGAGTCGGAAAGAAGAAATGAGCTTCGTCGAGCTGTGGCGCCGGCAGCTCGTCGCGGCCGGATTCGTGCCGCTGGACGCCGGGCAGCTGGACGAGCTGCTGTCCGGGCTCGCCGGGCGCCTGCGGGCGGGCGACAGCGGGGAGGTGGTGGGCGCGGCGCTGGTCGAGGCTCATCTCACCGACCCGGCGATGCTGGCCGCCACCGTCGAGGTGATCGATGACCCGCGGGTCGCGGCGCAGGTGGCGGCCGGCTACGCACAGGCGATCCGGGCCGCCACCATGGCCGATCAGGAGGAGCTCAACCAGGCGGTGCTGCGCGCGTTGCGGGCGAGCGAGGCGCGCCTGCGGGCCGTGTTCGACAACGCCGCCATCGGCATCGGCGTCAGCGCCATGGACGGCCGGATCGTGCAGGTAAACCAGGCCTTCGCCGATCTGCTCGGCTATACCCGGGAACAGATGTGCCACCTGCTCGTGCCGGGGCTGACGCATCCCGAGGACCCGCGCGACATGTGGCGCATGTACGAGGGGGTCATCAACGGCGACGTCGACCACGTCCGGATGGAGAAGGCGTACTACCGCAAGGACGGCGGTGAGATCTGGACCGACCTGACCGTCTCGCTGATCCGCGACGACGAGGGGCGGCCCGAGTTCACCATCGCGATGGTGCAGGACATCACCGACCGGCGGCGGCTCAAGAAAAGGCTCGAACATCAGGCCACCCACGACCCTCTGACGGGCCTTCCCAACCGTACGAAAATCGCCTCCGATCTGGTCCGGATCTTCCGCGACAACGCGAGTGTCGGCGTCTGCTACCTGGATCTCGACGGTTTCAAGAGAATCAACGACACGCTGGGCCACCAGGTGGGCGACGAACTGCTGGCGGCCGTCGCGAAACGCCTCGAGCGCAGCACGAACCACGTCGCCGGCCGGATGGGCGGCGACGAATTCGTCGTCCTGGTCGAGGACCCCGCGGACATGCGCAAGCTCGCGGGAAGCCTTTTGCGGGAGCTTTCCCGGCCGTACGTCATCCGCAAGCACCGCCTGCGCATTTCGGCCAGCATCGGCGTCGTCGAGAGCGAGGTCGCCGCGACCAGCCCGCAGGAGCTGATGAAGGCCGCGGACCTGACCCTGTACGCGGCCAAGTCGGACGGCCGGGGCCGTTTCGTCATGTACGACTCGGAGCGCGACGCCCGCCAGGCCGCGCGGTACGCCCTGGCCGCGGAGATGCCGGACGCCCTCGACCGCCGCGAGTTCACACTGGTCTACCAGCCGCTGGTCTCGCTCCAGGACCGGGAATTGCGGGGCGTCGAGGCTCTGGTGCGCTGGGATCATCCGCGGCTCGGGCGGATCGGCCCGGACGCTTTCATCCCGCTCGCGGAAGAGACCGGCGTCATTCTGCCGCTGGGCCGCTGGGTGCTCGAGGAAGCCTGCGCGCAGGCCGCGGAATGGGCCAAGGAGTTCCCCGGCCGGCGGGTGGCCATGAGCGTCAACATGACCGTCTCCCAGGCGCACGATCCGGGGCTGCTGGCCGATGTGGACGGCATTCTCCTGCGTACGGGATGGGACCCGGCTCTTCTGGTTCTGGAATTGACCGAGAGTGCGGTCATGGACCCGGAGGGAACGGCGTCGCTGCACGGCCTGGCCGAGCGGGGAATCCGCATCGCGATCGACGACTTCGGCACCGGCTATTCGAATCTGGCCTATCTTCGGCGGCTGCCTGTGCACGTGCTCAAATTGGCCGGGCCGTTCGTCGAAGGGCTGCGCGAGGACGGGGAGAGCGACAGCGTGGACGAGCGGATCGTCGAGACGATCATCAGGCTCGCCCACGCCATCGGCATCAGCGTCACGGCCGAGGCCGTCGAGACGGCGCCGCAGGAGGCCACGCTGCGCCGGCTCGGCTGCGACACCGGTCAGGGCTGGCTGTTCTCGCGGCCGCTCTCCTCCTCGGAGGTCACCGAGCTGCTGGTGAACAGCCTCTCCTCGTCGAGTGCGGACGTCTGAACGACCAGCACGTCGCAGACCGCGTTGCGGACCACGCCGGCCGGCACCGAGCCCAGCAGCGCGCCCTGGGAGGCGCCGAGCCCCCGGTTGCCGACCACGATCAGGTTGGCCGGGTTGTTGCCGACGGTGTCCAGCAGGGCCTGGGCCGGATCTCCCTCGACCAGGCGCTGTTCGATGTAGCGGGCGCGTTCCCGGGTCAGCCCGGTGACCGATTTGCTCAGCGCCTCGCGCGCGACCTCGGCGCCGTAGAGGTCCCGGTGCACGCCTTCCGCGGCGGGGGCCGAAGTGCCGGTCCGGTAGGCCGTCACCACGATCAGCCGCGCCTGGGCGGCCTGGGCCACCTCGGCCGCCCGGTCCACGGCGTACAGGCTGGTCGCCGTGCCGTCCGAACCGACGACCACCCGGTCGTACACCGTGATGCTCCGCTTGCCGCCCAGCGGCACGATCGGCGACTCGTCCACCTCGTTGGGCGGGTTGACCCAGAGCATCGCTATCGCGCCGAGGCCGAGCAGCACACCGGCCAGGGTGATCGCGTTCGAGCCCTTGCCACCCAGCCAGTGCTCGAAGATCCAGCCGAAGGTGATCGTCTGGATCAGCATCGGCACCACGATCATCATGTTGAGGATGCCCATGTAGACGCCGGTCCGCTTGGCCGGGACCATGCTGGCGACCATCAGGTACGGCACGCCGACCGCGCTCGCCCAGAAGATGCCGACGCCGATCATCGGGATCAGCGTGACCCACTGGTTGTCGATGCGGGCCAGCCAGACCAGCGACAGCGCGGCCAGCCCGAGCGCGATCGCGTGCACCCGCTTGGCCCCGATCCGCTGCGCGAATCCGACCAGGAACAGCGCCGAGATCATCGTGACGAAGTTGTAGGCGCCGTTGGCCAGGCCGCTCCAGGCGATCGCGTCGTCCCAGGCCTTGCCGCCGGTCTCCGGGTTGGAGTTGAACACGGTCTCGCCCAGGCTCACGGCGAGGAACTGCCAGTAGATGAACATGGCGTACCACTGGAACGCGAAGACCACGCCGATCTTGTGCATGGCCACGGGCATCGACCGGACGGCGTCGGCGATCTCCCGGACCGCCGGTCCCAGGCCCTTCGGGGCCGCGCGCATCTCGGCCAGCTCGTGGCCCGAGGGCTTGAGTTCCTTCGTACGGATCATGGCCGTCAACACGGTCAGCAGGATGCAGAACGTGCCGATCATGAAGCAGGCGAACATCCAGTACGGCACCCCGTTGCCGGCCGTGCCCTGCAGCGGCTCCACCTTCTGCAGCAGGAACAGCGACAGGTTGGCCAGCACCGCGCCGGCGCCGGTGAACATGCTCTGCGTCAGGAAGCCGCGGGCCAGCTGTGATTTCGGCAGCCGGTCGGAGATGAACGCCCGGTACGGCTCCATCGAGGTGTTGTTGCCGGCGTCGAGCAGCCAGAAGCAGATCACGCCGAGCCAGAGGACGCCGACGAACGGGAACAGGAACAGGATGATCGAGCACAGGATCGCGCCGGACACGATGAACGGCCGTCGCCGTCCCCACCGCGGATGCCAGGTGCGGTCGCTGATCGCGCCGATCAGCGGCTGGATGACCAGGCCGGTGACCGGTCCGGCCAGGTTGAGGATCGGCAGCTGTTCGGGGCTCGCCCCGATCAGGAGGAACAGCGGGTTCACCGCCGACTGGGTGAGCCCGAAGCTGAACTGCACCCCGAAGAATCCGAGGTTCATCATCAGCAGGGCGGGACCCGTCATCAGTGGCCGTCGCTCCTCCGAGGGTGCCTGCTCGACGGTGTCCGACGTCGTAGTGGTCATGAGCTCACCTCTTCGACCGAGCTTTTCCGGGTGTGATCCACATCACACTCCTTGGCCGAAGCTAAACCGGGTGTGCATGGGTCGCAACTCGGAGTGCCGATGCGTTCGGCTGGGGCGGGAATCGACGGCCGCCGTTGACCCTCCGCCGGGCGTGGACTTGTAATGGCGTCGGAGGTGACGGTGATGAGCGCATGGAAGACCGTCGTCGTCGGCGTCGACGGATCACCCGGCAGCCGCAAGGCGCTGACCTGGGCCGCCGCCGAGGCCGCCGATCACGGCGCCGACCTGGTCGTGGTCAACGTCTGGGAGCACACGCTGCTGCCGCCGGCCGGCAGTGTCAGCGTCTCCGAGCGGTACGTGCCCGAGCCCACCCAGCGCACCTCGGACGACCTCGTCCAGGTCATCCGGGAGGAACTCGGCGCCGAGCCGCCGATCCTCGTCCGCCCGCACGTCAAGCAGGGACGCGCGGCCAAGGTCCTGATCGACGAGTCGGCCGGGGCCGACCTGCTCGTCGTCGGGCACCGCGGCCACGGCGGCTTCGCCGGGCTGGTGCTCGGCTCGGTCAGCCAGCACGTCGCCTCGTACGCGAAATGCCCGGTGACGGTGGTCCGCTGAGCGGTGTATCTTCCTTCCACTTTCACGGGGAGGAAGATCGATCGTGTCCACTGCGTCGCGGGCCGCTCTGTCGGTCGCCATGCTGGTCGGGTTCTATGTGCTGGGCCTGATCCAGCTCGCGGCGGCCGGTTTCCTGCTGTACGAGATCTGGGGCCACCTGCACGGCTACGGCGCGGCCAAGCTGAGCTGGCTGGTGATCATCGGGGTCGGCGCGGTCGTCGTGGGTCTCGGCAAGGCGCTGTTCGCCAAGCCGGGCGATCCCGAGGGCCTGCTGGTCACCCCGCGGCAGGCACCCGACCTGTGGCGTCTCGTGCACGACATGGCGACCGCGGCCGGCACCCGCGCGCCCGACGAGATCCGGCTCATCCCCGAGGTCAACGCGGCCGTCACCGAGGACGCCCGGCTGCTCGGGCTGGTCTCCGGCGTGCGGCGGCTCTACCTGGGCATCCCTCTGCTCCAGGCCTTCACCGTCGATCAGCTGCGCTCGGTCGTCGCGCACGAGCTCGGCCACTACTCCGGATCCCACACGCGCCTGGCCGCCATCACCTACCGCGGCCGGACCGCCCTGCACGAGACGCTGCGCCGCCTCGGCCCGTTCAACGTGTTCGGGTGGGTCTTCAAGGCCTACGGCCGCCTGTACCTTCTGGTCAGCAACGCCGTGACCCGGCGGCAGGAGCTGGAGGCCGACCAGGTCTCGGTGCGCGTGGCCGGCGTCGGCGCCGCGACCTCCACCATGCGGGAACTGCCAGTGGTCGGCGCCGCCTGGAACTTCTACTTCAACAACTACATTTCGTACGGCTGGGAGCTCGGTTACGCCCCGGACGACGTGTTCGGCGGGTTCCGCCACCTGTACGCGGCTCGCACCCAGGAGCTGGCCAAGCTGCGCGACGAGGAACCCGAGAGCCACACGTCGCGCTGGGACACCCACCCGTCGGCGGGGGAGCGGATCGCCGCCATGCGGGCGCTCCCGCCCGTACAGCACCCGGCCGACGACCGTCCCGCCGGCGATCTCGTCCCGCAGCTCACCGAGGCCGGTCTGGCGCTGCAGCGCGAGGTCGTCGACTTCGGCCCACGAACCGTGCTGCCGTGGCCCGACTTCACCGCGGCCTCGATGACCCTGGTCACGCAGCACCGCGCCGACCGGGTGTTCCGCTCGCTGTCCCGGCTCTCCGGGATTCCCGAGGCCGGGTTGCCCGAGCTGTTCGAGCTGGTCGCCCAGGGCCGCCTGCGCGAACTGGCGGCCGAGTTCCTGCCCGAGTCGCCCGACCCGGTCACCGAGTTCGCCGACATCATGGACACGCTGATCACCCTGGCCGCCGTCCGCAGCGGCCAGGCGCGCTGGGAACACTCGTGGTCCTCGCCGGCCCGGATCGTGCACACCTCGGGCGTGCCGGTCGACTACTCCGAGATCGCCAAGCTGGCCGTGTCGCCGGAGACGCTCGGCGAGGCCCGGGCCCGGATGGCCCAGCTCGGCATCCACGTCGAGGCCGCCCGCGTCGTCGAGACCCGGGCCACCGGCGCCGGCTCCGACGTGATCGGCGCGATGGCCAACGTCCGCGCCGGCGACCAGGAGACCGACCTGATCCTGCTCAACCAGGGCCTCGTGCTGGTGCCGGCCCCGAAGAGCACCGACGAGGGCGAGGGCCGGATCGCCCGGATGCTGTCCTCGCACGACCCGGCCGAGCTGGCCCGGACGTACCGCTACGTGCCCTTCGAGGAGGTCACCAGCGCCAGGATCGTCAAGGCGGTGCCGCTCAACGCCGAGCTCACCTTGCACGGCGGGGCGACGCTGGTCTTGAAGGAACGCTGGTCGGGCGACACGATCGGGGACAGCCGCGACACCCTCACCGAGATCCTGCGCCGTTTCAGCTGAAGGTTCGTCAGTTCCGAAGGGGGAGACCGCATGCGTACGGCCCTGACCGAGTTGCTCGGCGTCGAGCACCCGATCGTCGGCTTCAACCGGTCACCGGCGGTGGTCGCGGCGGTCACCAACGCCGGCGGCTTCGGGGTGCTGGCCGCCTCGGCGTACTCACCGGCCGAGCTGGACGCCCAGCTGAGCTGGATCGAGGAGCGGGTGGGCGGGAAGCCGTACGGCGTCGATCTGCTCGTGCCTTCCAAGTTCGTCGCCGGAGACCCGGGCTCTCTCGTCGCAAGCCTGCGCGCCCAAATCCCTCCATCGCATTTGACGTTTGTTCAGTCTTTGTTGGACAAGTACGACATTCCCGTTTCATCGTCCGTGGTCGACCACAGCGAGGTCGCCGCGGCGATCACGCCGGACGGGGCGCCGGCGCTGCTCGACGTGGCGTTCGAACACCCGATCGCGCTGATCGCCAACGCGCTCGGCACGCCGCCGCCGTCGCTCGTGGCGCGGGCCAAGGAGGCCGGCGTCGTGGTCGCCTCGCTGGTCGGCAAGGCCGAGCACGCGCAACGGCAGATCGCGGCCGGTGTCGACGTGCTCGTCGCGCAGGGCACCGAGGCCGGCGGGCACACCGGCACGATCGCCACCATGGTCCTCACCCCCGAGATCGTCGACATCGCCGGCGACCGCCCGGTCCTGGCCGCCGGCGGCATCGCCGACGGACGGCAGATGGCGGCGGCGCTCGCGCTCGGCGCCGCCGGCGTGTGGTGCGGCTCGGTGTGGCTCTCCAGCGAAGAGGACATCGCGGTCCAGGCCATCAAGGACAAGTTCCTCGGCGCGACCAGCGCCGACACGGTGCGCTCACCCACCCGTACCGGAAAACCGGCCCGTCAGCTGCGCACCGCCTGGCACGACGAGTGGGAGGCGCCCGGCAGCCCGCAGCCGCTGCCGTTGCCCCTGCAGCTCATGCTGGTCGAGGAGGCCTGGCAGCACATCGACGCGGCCGCCCAGGACGGCCACGAGGGCGCGCTCAAACTGGAGTCGTTCTTCGTGGGCCAGGTCGTCGGCTCGTTCCGGGACATCCGGCCCGCCGGGGAGATCACCCGGCGGATGGCCGAGGACTGCCAGCGCCGCATCGCCGAGCTCGGAGGTCTCATTGCCCCTGCCTGACAGCACCCCGGTCATCGTCGGCGCCGGCCAGGTCTCGGAACGCTTCGGCGCGCCCGGCTACCGCGGCCGGTCACCGGCCGACCTGGCCGCCGACGCCGCCCGCGAGGCCCTCGACGACGCCGCCGTCGCCGCCTCCGAGATCGACACCATTGCGGGGGTACGGCAGTTCGAGATCTCCCTGCCGTTCTCGCAGGCCCCGCTCGGCCGGTCGGACAACTTCCCGCGGTCGGTGGCGGCCCGCCTCGGCGCCGCGCCTTACCGGGCGGTGCTCGAGGTCGGCGGCGGCCAGAGCCCGCAGCACCTGGTCAACGAGTTCGCGGCGGCCATCGCGGCCGGCGACGCGCGGGTCGTGCTCCTGACCGGCGCCGAGGCCATCTCCACCGTCGAGCGCCTGGCCCGCTCCGACGACCGGCCCGACTTCACCGAGCACGCGCCCGGATCGCTCGAGGACCGCGGGTTCGGGCTCGACGGGATAGTGGACCTCTCGCATTTCCCGTACGGGCTGACCGACACGCCCGCGTACTACGCGCTCTTCGAGAACGCCCGCCGTGCCCGCCTGGGCCTGTCGCGTTCCGCGTACGCGGCCGCCATGGGGGAGCTCTTCGAGCCGTTCACCCGCATCGCGGCGGGCAACCCGCACGCGGCGGCGCCGACCGTGCGGAGCGCGGCCGAACTGGTCACCGTCTCCGAGGCGAACCGGCCCATCGCCGACCCGTACACGCGGTACCTGGTGGCCCGCGAGAAGGTCAACCAGGGCGCGGCGGTGCTGCTCATGTCGCTGGCGGCGGCGCGGCGTCTCGGCGTACCCAAAGAGAAGTGGGTCTTCGTGGCCGGCCACGCCGACCTGCGGGAACGCGACCTGCTGGCCCGCGCCGACCTGTCGGCCAGCCCGGCCGCGGTGACGGCGACCAGGCACGCCCTCGACCTGGCCGGCATCGACATGGACGGCCTGGGCAGCATGGACCTCTACAGCTGCTTCCCGGTGCCGGTCTTCGCCATCACCGACGCGTTCGGCCTGTCGCCGGACGACCCGCGCGGCCTGACGGTGACCGGCGGCCTGCCGTTCTTCGGCGGGGCGGGCAACAACTACTCGATGCACGCGATCGCGTCGACGGTGTCCCGGTGCCGCGCCGAACAGGGAAGCCACGGTTTCGTGGGCGCCAACGGCGGCATGATGAGCAAATACTCGACCGGCGTCTACACGGCCACGCCGGTGGCGTGGAGGCCCTCCGACAGCCAGAAACTGCAGGCGGAACTCGACGCCCGCCCGGCCCCCGGCGAGGCCACGTCCGCGTCCGGCCCGGCGGTGATCGAGACGTACACGGTCAAACACGACCGGACCGGCGACCGGACCGGCATCGTCATCGGCCGCCTGGAATCCGACGGCCGCCGTTTCCTGGCCCACGGCGACGACATCCTCGACCTGCTCACCGAGGGCGAGCCGATCGGAACCCGGGTGATCGCGCGCACCGGCGACGACGGCAACCGCGTCACCGTGTGACAGCTCATCGCTTCGGCCGCGACCGGAAGGGGCGGAAGAAGTCGCGGAGCTCCCGCCGTCGAGACCGCCCGCGCGGCCACCGGACCGTGCCCTCGGCGACTGACGACCTGAGACTGGCGCGTGCTCGGCGACGTGGACCGCGAACGACTCCAAGCCGGCTTCCGCCCGGCGCTGATCCACCGCTCCGGGTCTGCGCGCGGCCACGGCGTGTCTCGATCCAGCTGGTGTATACGTCAGCGACGACTCCGCTTAGGGTCGTTCCATGGTGGTGGGCGAGGCCGCACTTCTCAAGACGGCCGGGTCGATCGTGACACCGGTCCTCAGAGGGTGGATGAGCCGTGCTCGTGACAAGAGGGAACGCACCAGCGACCTCAGCGATTTGATCAACACCGGAATTACCGATGATCTAGGGCGCCGCCGGGCCGATCGACGCACGGCCGAGATCGTCGACACGGTGTACGAGCGCCTACGGCCGCTGGTGGAGGGAAGATTCGCGGCGCTCGACGACGCCGAAACCGTAGCCGCCCTCGAAGCCGTGACCGACACGTTCGCTCGTGCTGATTTCTCTGATCGGGCCATCTTCGATGACAATGTGGACCCGAGCGCGCTGGCGGCCAGGCTGCGCCGGGAACTCCATGCGGTCCCCGGCCGAGCCGGCCTCAGCGAGCTGGCAACTCGGCTCTACGCCGTCGTCCTTGACGAGAGCTGCGTCTGTGTGACTCAACTGATCCTTCAGCTGCGGCCCTTTCCGGCCCGCGCCAGTGTGGAAATCTTGCAGCGCCTCGCGACGGTCTCGGAGATGCTGACACAGGCGCTGGACCGGCTGCCGTCACCCACTCTCGACGCGCCGGCCGGAACCGATCTCGACTCGCAATTCCGAGTGCGCTACCTGAACCACCTGGTAGCCGCGTTGAGCAACCTCGAAATATATGGCGTCGACATTCATCGTTATCGTCTGGAGACGCAGCTCACGGTCGCCTACATCAGTCTGACTGTCAGCGGTGACGCGGCTCGCCTGTCCCGTAGTCAGCAGCGATGGATCCCCGGTCCGTCGCACGGCGACCAGTATTCCGATGAGAGCGATGCTGTTCGGGTCGAACAGGCGCTGAGCCTTGCCCGCCGGATGCTCGTGCGCGGGGAGGCCGGCTCCGGCAAGACCACTCTGCTCCAGTGGATCGCGGTCAACGCCGCCCGCAGCGCCTTTGCGGCCGAGCTGAAATCCTGGAACGGCAACGTTCCGTTCCTGATCCGCCTGCGCCACTATGCCGATGGCCCCCTGCCGCGCCCCGAGCAATTCTTGGACGGTGTCGCCGACGCCCTCGTCGGCCTGATGCCGGCCAGCTGGGTGCACCGTCAGCTGGCTGAGGGGGCGATCCTCTGTGTCGACGGCGTCGACGAAGTGTCCGAAGCCCAGCGTCGGCGGGTACGCGAATGGCTGCGCGGCCTACTGACGGCGTACCCCACCTTGCAGGTCGTCGTCACCTCTCGGCCCGGAGCCGCCGCCGAACGATGGCTGCGGCCCGAGGGCTTCGTCGCCGCCAATCTCGACCGCATGGACGGGGCCGATATCCGGGCGCTTATCCGGCATTGGCACCTCGCGGCCCAGCGGAGCGCCGACCTTCCATGCCCGTCTGACGATGTGCCACTTTTCGAGCAACGACTCCTCGCTCAGTTGGACGGCAACGCCCACCTGCAAGCTCTGGCGGCCAACCCGTTGTTGTGCGCCCTGCTCTGCGCGCTCAATCTCGACCGCAACAGCCATCTGCCCCGCAACCGGATGGACATCTATCAGGCCGCCGTCGACATGTTGCTTCAGCGACGCGACGTTCAGCGCGGTGTCCGCGTCGGTCTTACCGACTTGACCAGCCGCGACCTGATCCAGTTGCTCCAGCAAGTGGCATGGTGGATGGTCTTGAACGGCCGCGCCGAGGCCACCCGGAGCCAGGTTCTCCAACAGCTCGAGCAGCGCCTGGCCGGAATGCGGCAGATCAAGGCCTCGGGCGAGCAGGTGCTGGACCATCTCCTGCAACGTAGCGGCATCCTGAGAGAGCCGGTGCCGGGACGCGTCGACCTGATCCACCGAAGCTTTCAGGAGTATCTGGCAGCGCGGGAGGCGGCGGAGCAAGGTCACGCCGGCCTTCTGGTCAGTCACGGTCATCTCGACTCGTGGCGGGAGACGATCGTGCTGGCGGCGGGACACTCCAACGCCTTGGTGCGGCAAGAGCTGCTTGAGGGCCTGATGGATCGCGCCGCCACGGATTCGCGACGCGGACGAAAGCTGCGGATTCTTGCGGCAGCCTGCCTCGAAACGGCGACAGTCGTCGAGCCGCCGGAGCTGCTTGAGAGGGTTCGCGGGGAACTCCGAAGGCTGCTCCCGCCGCGTTCGCTGGCCGAGACCAGCTCTCTCGCCGGCATCGGCGAGCCGCTGCTCGACGAGCTCACACCGGGAACCGGTGAGTTGACGGATGCCCAGGCCGCGGCGGTTGTTCGTTGCGCCGCGCTCATCGGCGGGCCGAAAGCACTGGAGTTGCTGACGGCCTTCTCGAACGACCCGCGGACCGCGGTGCAGCGTGAGCTGGTCGCAGCCTGGGAGTATTTCGACCCTGACGAGTACGCCGTCCGCGTTCTGGCCCATGCCCCCCTCGACAATGGGCACGTCGACGTGCGGAGCGCCCGGGTCCTGGTCCCATTGTCCAAGCTGCGAAACCTGACCAGCTCGTCGATCAGACTCGACGAGACGCTCGAGATCTCGCAGCTTGCTGGTGTGCCTCACTTGCACAACCTCCAGCTGTGGGAGGGACTCCGAGGAGATCTCGCGCAGCTGGCCGAACACCGGTCACTGATCAGCCTGGACCTGGGTTTCGGCAATCGCCGAGCGGACCTGTCCGTACTGGAATCCCTCACCAGCTTGACCGCGCTCTGGCTGCGAGACCTGTCGAACGATCAGGACCTGAGCCCGATCGCACGGCTGAAAGGCCTCATGAACCTCTGGCTACTCGGTGCACCCGTTGGCGACTTGGATTTCCTGGACGACTGTCAGGCGTTGAGGTTCTTGTTCATCGAGGGCGAAGCAGCTCCTGACCTGCCCGTCATCGCTGCGCTTCCCCGGCTGGAACACCTGGTACTTTCCCGCGTGAGCGAACCTGAGGGTGGCATCGGGGCCTTGGCTCAATCGCTGCCCAGACTCACAGAATTGGCCTTCTGGGGGTGTTCGTGGGTGGAGGACCTCACCGCGATCGGCCGGATGACACAACTTCGAAAACTTGACATCCGGTACACGCCTATCGGCGATCTCCGCCCGCTGACCACCTTGCGAAATCTCGACACCATCTACATCGGCCATTACGGATTCGACGAGCGAAATATGCAACCGATCGATGTGAAGCCGCTGGCCGAGCTGCCCAGCTTGCGTGAGCTGGCCATCCTCGAGCCAACTCCAGGCCTCGATCTCACCCCATTGCAGGGCCGAGACCTGACGGTGCACCTTTTCCCGGGCGTACTCGACGAAAAGATGGCGTCGCTCAAAGGTATAAAGTTTGAGACCTGGCCTTAGCAAAGGTCAGAAGATGCGGTCGATGGTCGTCGCGCCGACTTCCCGTGACCTGGATCAGGCGTTCTCGGCGGCGGTCAGGAAAGGCTGGACCTGGGCGGTCGGAGTGAGCAAGACGACGGCGGACCCGTCGGTGAAGTCCAGGCGCAGCCGGCCGTCCTTCTCGCCGGCCGAGACGAGCTTCGCCCGGGGGCACTCCCAGCGCGGGCTCAGCGGGCCGGAAGCCCGGCGGAACAGGCCCGAGCGCTGGGACAGGACGATCAGGCGCTGGTCGGTCAGGGCCAGGACCCGGGGGTCGGCGACCGTACGGATGTGCTCGTCCAGCCCGGCCGCCAGGCTGCGCGGCGCGCCGTTGACCCCGCGGCGGGCGCCCGGCCGCTGCGAGGTGGGCCGCCGAAACCGCCACGGCGACATCTCGGCCCGGCTCATACCGGCCCCCGCCTGCCCGTCCGACCGGCTGACCCAGGCGGCGGCCCGGAAAGCCTCGCCGGGCTGAAGGTGCTCCCGAACCCCGGCCTCCACCTGCGCGTCACGTTCAGCACCCGACTTCACGACCCCACTCCCTCCTCGTACACCTCGTGATCAGTCGACCACGAAGTCGCGGGCAGGCTTACACCGGGTCTCCGCCCCCAGCCACGGTCAAACCAGGCCAGGATCGCGCCGCCCGTGGGGCATCCACGGGGCCGCACTGTTCCACCCGGTCACCGTCCCTGAGGAGGCGCAGGCTCGGAATGCTCGACCGACGGCATGCGGAGACGGCGGTTGTGAGTGGGTCTCATCCGAGCTGGTGGAAAGGTTGCGCAGTGGCTTTCGGTCGGGGTCGATGGTGGCTGGTGGGATGAAGTCGGGGTGGCCGTCGGGACCGATGCGGATCTGCCATCCCGCGGTCGGGTGGTGCAGCAGCCGGTGGTGGTGGCGGCACAACAGAACCAGATTGGTCAGGTGGCCAGGCCCAGGAGGTGACGTGGCGGTCGTCTGTTGAGCGGAGCGGACGATCGCAGTCGGGGAAGTCGCCGCCACCGTCGCAAGACTCAGGCTCCGGGTGCGGCGCGGCGGGAGGCGCGGGCCAGGCGGCGGGCTGTGGTGGCGGACCCACCCATCGGTTCGGCCTCACGCCTCCGCGCTTTCGAATGTCCTGACCACTGATTCACTAATGGTTTGTTCCACGACAACTGAGCGATACCCCGCCGTCCGGAAGGAATTGTTGATCTATCCGTGCAGTCCGGGATCACAGCATCGGAAGACGATTGACAGGGGCATGCACACTGCGAGCATGGATCCGCTCCCTCGCATTGGCGTCCGCAGGTCAACTCTGGGCTGCTGGCAATGGCTCGTCTGCCGACCTTACGTGTATTCGCTCAAGATTCGGCCGGCCGCCACCCTTGGCGACGTGCTCGAGTCAAGGCAGTAAAAATGATCAGCATCATCGGCTTGGCGCTATCAGTGCTAGCGATCATCGTTTCGGGTTGGGCGGCGTTTCGGCAGCTGGCAATAGCGCGGGGAACGAGTAACCTTCAGGCCACCTCCAATGTCCTGATCGCCCAATTCGGCGATCGAGCATTCCAGGATGACCAGCGTTACGTTTTTGCCCGTCTTCGCGACGAACACGAGCCCGATTTGGGTATCGACGGACTTCCCGAGCCCGCCAACGTCAAGGCGTGGAACGTGGGTTTTCTATACGAAAATCTCGGCATCATGCTTGCGTTCGGGTTCGTGGACCGACGGATCATATTGAGCATCGGTAATTATCGAATCAGGCAGGCGTGGGAAGTCCTTGCGCCTTACATCGAGGCAGAACGAGATATTCGGGGCGCTCCATTCCTCCCGTTTTTCGAGAATGCCTATGTTCTTGCCTGCGAGACTCAGCCGGACGATATCCACAACAAGCTCAGATTGCGAACTGCGACAACTATGGGCATGTCGGGCCGGTCGTAACGGAGGTGCCGACCGTTAAACACTGCCGTTGCCACTTATGCCTCAGCACCACAATGGCTTCCGTAAGTCTTGATCGAACATCCGCTCATCGGCTAGAGCCGGATGTTTCCAGACGAAGAGATCACTTTTGTGGTCGATCCTTTGATGTGTCAGCGGCGGCTGAGCCGCCAACACGATACCAAATTTACGATCTTCTTAATTAGTGAGACTTGGGGTTGATCAGGCAGGTCGGGCCGCCGTCTTTCCAGCCGATGACGTGGTGGGCGTCGGTCCATCGTGGTGGTCGGTCGCAGGAGGGGAAGGTGCAGCCTCGGTCGCGCAGGTGCAGGGCGCGGCGCAGTGGTCCGGTGGTCAGGCGCCGGCTACGGCCGAGGTCGAGGACCTGGCTTTCGCCGTCGAGTACGGCGGAAGCGTACCGATAGCCGGCCTGGTGGCAACCTTGGGCGAACGGCCGATCATGGAGGCCGTGCGAGGCACGTATGACGAAGTCGCGAATGCCGCCCACATCTATCTCCATCCGCGGGCGGCTGCCGGTTCGGTGGCGAAGACGTATCCGTGCGATCCCCTCGAGGTCGACGGGATGATCAACCTGGGTCTGCTGCACCGGCAGGTGACAGATCAAGTCACGCGGCCTGACTGGCCGGTGGGGTCATGATGGTCTCGTAGTCGATAGGGGTCAACCGGGC
>NZ_JBEZGO010000034.1:0-11800 GCF_040650035.1 Actinoplanes sp. NPDC048796
GTGGAGGCGGCGGACGCGCTGATCAAGCTGGCGTTCCGGCGCGACCAGAGCGGTGACGAGTCCGTGCTGACCGAGGCCAAGGCGCTGATCCGGGAGTACCTGCACCGCCACGTGACCAACTGAGCGGCGCTCACCCCAGGAAGGCATGGCCCTCCCCGCGGTAGGTCGGTGTCGGCGTGGCTGTCTCACCGTCGATCAGCTGCAGCTGGTTGACGTGCTCACACAGCTCGCCGGCCTTGGCGTGACGGAACCAGACCCGGTCGCCCGGCCGCAGCGTCGCCGCGACCGGCCCGACCAGCGGCGTCTGCACCTCGCCGGGTCCCTCGTCGGGCTTGAACTTCAGACCCGCGGGCAGGTACGGCGTGGGCTGCCGGGACGTCTCGGCGGGCCCGGAGGCGATCCATCCGCCGCCGAGAACCGTGGCGATCTGGGGCGCGGGGCGCCGGACGACGCTGAGCGCGAAGAACGCGGCCGGGGTCGGGCGCCACGCGCTGTAGGCGTCGAACAGCGTCGGCCCGTACAGCCCGGAACCGGCGGTGACCTCGGTGACGGCCGGATCGGCGCTGGTCGCGGCCACGCTTCCGGTGCCGCCACCGTTCACGTACTCCAGGTCGGCGTGCTCACGGATGGCTCTGACGGCGGCGCCACGGCGCTCGAGCAGTTCGGGGAACGACCGGGACTGCATCAGGCGGATCGCCCGGCCCTTCAGCGCCTGGCCGGGTGGCAGGTCACCCAGTCCGGCGATCTGGGCCTCGTACGACATCATCCCGACCAGCTTGAAGCCCGGCCGCGCGACCAGGCGCCGGGCCAGAGCTCCGGCCTGCGCCGCGGAGTGCACGGGCGACCGGCGTACACCCAGATGAAGTGGCCCCGCCGGCCGCCAGGAAGAGTCCAGATCGAGGCACAGCCGTACGGGTTCCGGGCGCGCTCCCGGCGGCGTCACCTGATCGACGATGTCGAGGTGACTGGGGTGGTCCACCATGATCGAGATAGCGGCGGCCAGGTCGGGCTGGGTCGTGAGCTCGCGCAAAGCGATCCGGTCGACCGTCGGATAGGCGACCAGCACGTCGTCGGTCACGCCCTCGCGGACCAGCCAGATCGCCTCACCCAGGGTGTACGCCATGACACCGCGCCAGCCGGGCCGGGCCAGCACCCGGTCGAGCAGCGCCCGGCAGCGCACCGACTTGCTGGCGACCCGCAGCGGCTTGCCGCCGGCGCGCGCCACCAGCTGGGCCGCGTTGTCGTCGAAGGCGTCCAGGTCGACAGCGGCCACCGGCGTCTCGAGATGCGCGGTGGCCCGGTCGAGCCGCTTCTGCAGGAGTGTGCGGTCGATCACGCGTGCAACTTAACGTGTGATGAAGGCAACGCGAAAGGCCTTCACTTTTTCGATACCCGAACGTGGGTGAACAGGGCGGTCGGGGCCGCCCGATAGAGTGCACCCTGCGGGGATCACGGGAGGTACGGCCATCGACACCGAAAAGCGGGAAACCGGACCGGTAGACCTGTCGGGAGCGGCGGCCCTGCGCTCCGTCCTGCGCATCCGGCCGTTCCGCCGACTCTGGCTCGTGCTCGGCCTCGCCTCCTTCGGCGACTGGATCGGCCTGCTCGCCACCGGCATCTTCGCCGCGGCCCAGTTCCAGAGCAGCGCCGGGCAGGGCGCGGCCTTCGGCGGCACCATCGCCGTCCGCCTGCTGCCGGCCCTGCTGCTCGGTCCGATCGCCGGCGTCTTCGCCGACCGGTTCGACCGGCGCTACACCATGGTCATCACCGACCTGATCCGCTTCGTCTTCTACGGATCGATCCCCCTGGTGCCGCTGCTGGGCGGCTCGCCCGGCGTCACCGTGGCCTGGGCCGCCATCGCCACCTTCATCGGCGAGACGATCACGCTGATCTGGATCCCGGCCAAGGAAGCGGCGGTCCCCAACCTGATCCCGAAATCGCGGATCGAGGTCTCGAACCAGCTGACGCTGGTCACCACGTACGGCATCACACCGATCCTGGCCGCGCTGGTCCTGTCCGCCCTGACCGCGGGCGTGCAACAGTCCGGGGTGACCCTGCCCGACTGGGCCGCGCCGGTTCAGCTGGCGCTCTACCTGAACGCGATCTCGCGGCTCGTCACCGCGCTCACCGTCTTCTTCGGCATCAAGGAGATCGGCGGCAAGAGCGCCGAGCGCCAGCGCGAAGCCCAAGAGCAGAGCATGGTCCGCCAGTTCCTCGACGGCTGGAAATACATCGGCGGTACGCCACTGGTCCGCGGCCTGGTCCTCGGCATCTTCGGCGCGTTCGCCGCCGGCGGCATCGTGATCGGCGCGGCCAAGACCTTCGCCACGTCCCTGGGCGCCGGTGAGGCCGCGTTCTACCTGCTCTTCGGCACCATCTTCATGGGCCTCGCGCTCGGCATCGGCCTCGGCCCGATGATCATCCGCGAGCTGTCCCGGCGCCGCTGGTTCGGCATGAGCATCGTCCTGGCCAGCGGCTCGGTGATGTTCCTGGGCGTGTCCTTCCACCTGTCGATGGCCCTGGTCGGCGCCCTGCTGGTCGGCGCCGGCGCCGGCATGGCGTTCCTGGCCGGCACGACCCTGCTCTACGGCGAGGTCGACGACTCGGTCCGGGGCCGGGTCTTCGCGGTGGTGCAGATCGGCGTACGGATGGTGCTGCTCCTGGCCATCACACTCGCCGGTTTCCTGGTCGGCCTGGGCAGCTCCCGCCGCGTCGACCTGGGCGTCCTCAGCTTCGACGTGTCCTTCACCCGCGTCCTGCTGCTGGTGGCGGGCGCGGCCGGCGTGGCCGTCGGCATCAGCTCGTTTCGCCAGATGGACGACAAGCGCGGCGTCCCCGTCCTGGCCGACCTGTGGGGCTCCATCCGCGGCCGCCCCCTCTCCCCGGACGAGCAGTTCGTCCGCAGCGGCGTCTTCGTGGTCTTCGAAGGCGGCGAGGGAGCGGGCAAGTCGACCCAGGTCCGCCGCCTCGCCGCCGCCCTCGAAGCGGCCGGCCACGACGTGGTCGTCACCCGCGAGCCCGGCGCCACCGACGTCGGCGCCCGCATCCGGGGCCTGGTCCTGGACAAGGGCGACGCCCCGTCCCCGAGGGCGGAGGCCCTGCTGTACGCGGCCGACCGGGCCCACCACGTGGCCACGGTGGTCCGTCCCGCCCTGGCCCGGGGCGCGGTCGTGATCAGCGACCGCTACGTCGACTCGTCACTGGCCTATCAGGGCGCCGGCCGCACGCTGCCGGTCGCCGAGATCTCCTGGCTGTCCTCCTGGGCCACAGGCGGCCTGAAACCCGACCTGGTGGTCCTGCTCGACGTCGACCCCACGGTGGGCCTGGGCCGAGTGGACTCCCGAGGCGAGGGCGCGGACCGCCTGGAAAGCGAGTCGCGTTCCTTCCACGAGCGCGTCCGCTACGCCTTCCTCGACCTGGCCGCCGCCGACCCTCGCCGCTACCTGGTCCTGGACGCCGCCCGCCCCGCCGAGGAGATCGGCACCGCGGTAACCACCCGCCTGACCCCCCTCCTGACCGGCGACGGCGTACACCCGGCCCCCGCCTCCACAGCGGTCCCCCCGGCCCCCGACTTCGAGGCCCCCGACCTCCTAGCCGCCGAAGCCGCCGACCGAGCCACCGCCGCCCACCCGGCCGCCGCGCACCCCTCAGCCGCGCCCCCGGCCGCCGCGCAGCCTTCAGCCGTGCCCTCGGCCGCCACGCAGCACTCGGTCGCCGCGCAGCCCTCAGCCGCGCCCCCGGCCGCCGTCCACCCCTCAGCCGCGCAGCCATCAGCCGCCCACCCCCTGGACGGGCAGCCTTCAGCCGGGCACTCCGCAGCCGCGAGCCCCGCAGCCGCACACCCCATGGCTGCCCCCCTCTCGAACGGGCAGCACGAGGAGCCACCGCTCGAGGAGATGGCCGAATTGCTCGGCGTCAACGACGACGAAACCCCGGACGGCCCCACCCGCACCGGCCACCGCTGACCGCGCCAACCCCAAGCTCGCTCACCAACCAACGCCGGCCCGGCCTCGCAGCGAGCCAAACGGCGACCGCCGAACCGCCTGGAAAGCCCGGCGACGAGCCGGCGCCGCCACGGGTGGACAGTGACCGTCGGACGGCCGCGAGTCTAGCGACGAGCCGGTGTTGCAGCCGGCCGAAAGGTGACCAGAGGGCCGGCCGCGAGTCCGGCGACGAGCCGGTGTTGCAGCCGGCCGAACGGTGACCAGAGGACCGGCCGCGAGTCCGGCGACGAGCCGGTGTTGCACTCAGCCGGTCGCTACGGCGGGTTCGGCCCTGGTTGAACGGAACAGACCACCTCCGTACCTCCTGAAGGGCGTCACCCCCTCCAAAGGGTGAGCATCATGGCTTCGACGGCGATGTCGGGTTTGACGTTTTGGTCGATGGCGTCGCGGCAGGCCAGGACGGCCTCGAGGCGGCGCAACGTGCTCTCCGCGCTCCATTTCTCAGCCGCGGCCGCCGACTGCGTCGCGGTGTCGGTGTGTACGACTGCGACCGGCGCGCGCAAATTCGTAATAAGGACATCCCGGTAGAAGCCCGCAAGGTCGACCAGCGAGCGGTCGAGGGCGTCCCGCTTCGACCGGGTAGCTCGGGACTTCTGGCGCTTCTCCAGTTCCTTCAGCTGGCCGGCGGCGCCGCGCATGGCACCGGCGGCGCCCCGGCCCGTGCCGCCCGCGCCCAGGGCCTGTTCCAGCGCCGCCCGCTCGGCGGCGTCGGTCTCGATCACCGCTTCCGCCGCCTCGGCCTCGGCCGCCTTGATCAGCGCGGAGGCCGCCTCGTAGCAGGCGCCCACGCTGCTCAGCCGCCGCGGCACGGCGAGAACGGCCTCGCGCCGGCTACGGGCTTCCGGGTCGTTGGCCAGCCTTTTCGCCCGGCCGACGTGGCCCTGCGCGGCCGCCGCGGCCCACGCCGCGACGTCGGGCGCCACGCCGTCGCGGCGAGCCAGGACCTCGGCCACCGCGTCGGCGGGCGGCTGGCGCAACGCCACCACACGGCAGCGCGACCGAATGGTCACCGAGATGTCGTCCGGATGCGTCGACGGCGTGCAGAGCAGGAAGACCGTGCGTGGCGGAGGCTCCTCGATCGCCTTGAGCAGCGCGTTTCCGGCCTGTTCGGTGAGGCGGTCGGCATCCTCGATCACCACCACCTGCCACCGGCCGCCGGAAGGCGCGCTCGCCGCCCGCAGCACCAGGGTCCGCATCTCGTTGACGCCGATCGAAAGGCCCTCAGGCACCACGAACCGTACGTCCGCGTGGGTCTTGCCGAGCGCGGTGTGGCAACCGTGGCACTCACCGCAGCCGGCGCCGTCGCGCTCGCACTCCAGCGCGGCCGCGAAGGCCCGCGCCGCCACCGAGCGCCCGCTGCCGGGCGGACCCGTGAAGATCCACGCATGGGTCATCGCGCCGGCCGGCACCTCTTCACCGGTCACGACCCGCGCCGCCGCCGAGGCTGCCTGGCGCAGCGTGGCGACCGCCTCGTTCTGACCCACCAGGTCTGCGAAGACTTCACTCACGCACACGATGGTATTGCGCCGGTCCGACAGTCTTCGAAGTTATCCACAGGCGGGTTATCCACAGTGGAGAAGTCGCCGTAGCGGAGCCTTCACTCTTCCGGGTACGTTCTGGTCCCGGCAAGTGACGCACGGTGAGGAGCCTCCGGCATGGCGCGTGAGATCGACGAGGCGTGGATCAGCGAAGCCATCGACCGACATCGTCGCGTCGAGCAGCTGCGGGCCGAGTTCGAACGCGCCGTCGAGTCGCACACCGTCTCCGTGCACTCGCCCGACGGCTCGATCGAGGCCACCGTGACCGCCACCGGCCGCATAACGGACATACGCGTCCGCGGCGGCCTGCATCACCGCGAAGCGACCGAGTTCACCCGCGAACTCCAGACCGTGGTGGCGACGGCCGCCGACGCCGCCCGATGGGCCCGCGACAAGCTGCGCGGCGAGATCTTCGGGCAGCCGCGATCCCTGGGAGAGGACTGACATGGACCACCTCGCCGAACGCCTCGACCGGGCCGCCGACGACCTGCGCTCCGTCGAACGCGCGGTGGCCGCGCTGACCGTCCCGCCCGGCGCCTTCGCCGAGTCCTCCGCCGGCCTGCCCGGCCGACTCGGCCGCTCGCTGCACGAGCACTGGACCGCCGTCGTGGCCGCCCGCGCGCAGGAGGCCTCCGGCGCCTCGGGCCGGCTGACCGCGATGGCCACCTCGGTCCGGGCCACGCGCGACGACTACGCCGAGACCGACGACGCGGTCCGCCGGCGTTTGGAGCTGTGATGGACGCTCTGTATCAGGTGCTCGACGCGGCCTTGCCCCTGCTGCGCCGGGTGGAGCAGGTGCTCGGCGACGCCGGCGCCCCCGCCGAGCACAAGATCTGGCAAGAGCTTCGACGGGTACGCCTTCTCCCCGTCGACGCCGTCGAAGCCGTGGCCGCGTTACGTCCCGGTGCGCTGGCCGAGACCGTGCCCGAATTGCGGGCCGGGGCCCGTGCGTGCGCCGCCGCCGACCTGCCGCCACCAGGCGTCTGGGAGGGCGAGGCGGCCGAGGCCTACGACGACCTCCGCCGCCGGGTCGCCGTCCACCTGGCCGGCGCCGCCGACAGCCTCGACGAGCGCCTGGAGGAGACGGCCGACCTGACCGCCGCCCTGAGCGACTGGATGATCCGAGCGCGCGACACCGTGGCCGCCACGCTGGCCGACGTGCTGGTCTCGGCCGAGGCGCTGACACTTCAGACCGCGCCCGCCACCCCGCGGCCCGAGACGGCGGCCGCCGCGATCGCCGCCCACGTGTTGAGGACGATCGCCGATCTCTACGCCGAAGCGGAGGAGCTGATGCAGAACTCCACTCACCTGACCCACGCGGTCCCGGTGTAGGCGCGGCGCCGCACTCGGATCCGAATGCGGCGTCGCGACTTCCTGCACCCCCCGCAGGTGTGCTGACTACTCAACGCCATCGATCGATGCTTGTCTCGGGGTTACGGCGGCTTCGGTCCGCTCGGGGGAGCAGGACCGGACGTCCGTCGCCGGGCCCTCATCCGTCAGGAGATCGACAATGCTCCATACGGTCGACGCCGGTTCCGGATCATCAGGGCCGGGACCGCCGGCGGCGCATGGTCACGGCCACCGCGGCGATGCCTGCCACCAGCAGGGTTCCGCCGGCCATGGCCAGGCGGTCCAGGCGCGGCCCGGTCACCGGAAGGCCGCCGCCGGCGCCACCCGCGCCCGCTCCGCCTGTGCCGGCCGGTGGGGCCGCGGCGGGGGAGACGGCCGCCGACTCCAGCACGCCGAACGCAAGGTCCACAGTGGTCCTGGCCTGAGGGCCGTAGCCGGGCCTGTCGCGGTCCTTCGGCCCGGCAGCGGCTGCCTGCACCAGCGAGACCTTGACGGCGGCGGCCCGGGCGGCGACGGCGGATCCCTTGGTCGCTTGCCGGACGTCGCCGAGCGACACGCGCAGCCGGGTTCCGTGAGTCGCGCTGGGGGCCGACTCGGTCCGCGGCGCCGCACTCACCGGGGGCAGCCCCGGTACGGCCGGCACGGGCAGCTGCTTGGCCTTGTTCAGCGCGGCCAGGTCGCTGAGGCGGCCCAGCGGCACGGACTCCGTCGCGTGGCGCTCCGGGGTCAGCGTGATCTCGGCGTGGTCGCCGGCCGCCTCCAGCCGCTTGGTGGCGATCCCGTCGCCGGAGACCTCCACGACGGCCGGGCGGTATTCGACCTTGCCGCCCTCGGCCGCCGACATCGACGTCGTCAACGTGGGCGCCCGCAGAACGCGTACGCGAACCCTGCCGTCGGCCAGCTCGATCCGGCCCGCCTTGACCGTGGACGAGGCCACCGACCGGGCCGCTTCGCCGCTTCGCTCCAGCGCCGTCGTGCTTTCGCTGGTGAGCTTCTCCGGTACGCGGACCAGCCCGTCCAGCAGGCGCAGGCTCGTGAGCCCGGCCTCCGAGCGGGTCGTCTCGCCCACGGCGCGGCCGCAGGCCATGCCCGCTTCCCACCGCGCGTGCGCGGCCAGCCGGCCAGCGCCGAGCTTGAGCGGACCAGCCTTGCCGGCCGGGGTCACGCGCTGCGCCGCCTTCGGGTTGGTGGGCGGCGCCTTCTGCAGCAGCGGCTTGCTCAGCCCGGCCTTGCCCGCGGCCTGCCCGTCCAGCAGCCGCCCATAGGCGGCCGACGACACCTTGGCCTCGGCGATCATCGCGGTCCGGGTCTCGCCGACGCCCACATCGGACAGAGTCGCGGTCCTTCCGCTCTCCTTCACGGCATCCTCGGACGGTTCTTCCGATTTGTCGGCCCGACCCTCGTCGGCTGCGTCCTCATCGGCCTTCGCCCCCGCCGCCGGGTCTTCCATCGACGTCCCGGCGCCACTCCCGCCCGAGTCTCCCGGAGCCCGCGTCAGTCCATTCACGAGGCTGCCGCCCTGCTCGGCCGCCTCACCCAGGCGGCCGGTCACCTCGTCGGCCGGCGTGACCACGTCGGCTTCGCCGTCGGTGCCCGCCTTGGCCTTCGGGTGCGGCGTCAGGGTGCCCAGCATCGCCGTACCCAGCATCCCGATGCCCTCGCTGAGGGTGTCGCTCTCCTCCGGGTCGGTGATCGGGTCGTCCACCGAGTCCAGCACGCGGGCCGCGGCGCCGGTCGCCGGGCCGCTCTCGGTCTCAGTCTCGGCCTTCGGCTTCTTGTAGCGGACGTCGGGAACCTGGACGGCGAGCTTTTCGATGCGCAGCAGCTCGGCGCCGGACTGGGCCGCGTAGCTCTCGGCCCGCTCGCACGGTGCGGGCGCGGCGAACGCGGGCAGCGGAGCGCTGAGCGCACCCGTGAAACCGAGTGCGACCACACTGGCGGCCAGCGATCTGGCGGGCGTCATGGGTAGTTCCCTCCCGAAGTGTTCCGTGTTGAGCGACGTCTACGGGTCTGCCCAACGACGGTCGATTGGGGCGGTTGTGCCGCATCTATACGACAACCCTGCCGGGTAGCCCAAAACCGGCATTTGGTACGCGCTTGGGGAAGTCGTAGGGTGGTGACCATGGGCATGCTGTGCGCGGTCAGCTTCAACCGGTACGGCCGTCTCTACTACCTCGACCCGGGCGAGTTCTCGCCCCAGGTCGGCGACCGTGTGCTGGTGCCCACGGACGACGGCCCCGAGGTGGCGGAGTGCGTCTGGGCGGCGCAGTGGGTGAGCGAGGAGACCTCGGGCTTCCCGAAGGTCGCCGGCATCGCCGACGAGAACGATCTGCGGCGCGACGAGTTGCTGCGCAAACGCAAAGCCGAGGCCAAGGTCGCCGCGAAAAAACTGATCAAGGCACACGAGCTGCCGATGAAGGTCGTCGCCGTCGACCACGTGCTCGACCAGACCGGCGGCAACAGCGCCCGCACGACGATCTACTTCACCGCACCCCATCGGGTCGATTTCCGGTCTTTGGTACGCGACCTCGGCGCCACCCTGCACTGCCGCGTCGAGCTGCGCCAGCTCTCCGCCCGCGACTCGGCCCGCGTCCAGGGCGGCATCGGCTCCTGCGGCCGCGACCTGTGCTGCGCCACCTTCCTGACCGACTTCGAGCCGGTCACCATCCGCATGGCGAAAGACCAGGACCTACCCCTCAACCCCCTGCGCATCTCCGGCGCCTGCGGCCGCCTCATGTGCTGCCTCAAGTACGAACATCCCCTGTACCAGAAGTTTCAGGCCTCGGCGCCCACGGTCGGCAGCCGCGTCACCACGCCCGAGGGGGACGGCCGCGTCGTCGCGCACAGCGTGCCCAAGGACTCCGTCGTCGTCCGCCTCGACGCCGACGGCTCCCGCTGCTCGTGCAGCCGCGCCTCGGTCTGCGGGCCCCGCCAGGCCCACGACGAGCAGTACGGCTGACTCAGCGCACCCGGATCGGTTCCTCGATGGGGTGGACGACGAGGGGCTCGGTGGGGCGCAGCCACGAGGCGTCCGGGGCGGCCTCGGGGTCGGCCTCCCACTTGCGGCCGATCGTGGTGACGCCGAGCGGGTGGATGGTGAGGGTGCCGTCGCGGTCGATGTGCAGGCGGAGGAAGCTTTTCGCGTCCTCGATGCCCTGGCCGGCGAAGAGCTCGTTGACGTTCACGTCGAAGCGGCTGGCGATCAGCAGGTAGAGCGCGCACACCTGGGTGGCCAGGAACCCGCCGACCGGCAGGTAGAGGACCGCCGCGACCACCAGCGGGCCGGGCCACGACCACTCGTGGAACGGCAGCCGCAGCCACAGCCAGGCGCCGCCGGCGGCCAGCGCTATCTGGGCGAAGCCGTGCAGCAGCCCGAGGATCCAGTGCCGTGAGTGTTTCGGCTTGTCGGCGCCGGGCGGCTGGGCGAAGAGCACCGTGCCGGCCAGGATCACCCCGAGCATGATGACCAGCGGGATGCTGAACAGCCGCCGGAAGATGTCGTCCTCCGCCGCCGCGCCGGCCATCGCCAGCATGGTCAGCGTGGTGATGATGCCGAGCATGGTCGCGAACCCGGGATTGCGGGTCGGCACCCGGTGGAACACGCCCCAGCCCATCCGTCGCGACGCCGCCGCGTCGGGGAACGCTTTCCGGAACGGGTACGTGTGACTGACGCTCCGGTTGCGGGTCAGCGTGCCCTCGGGCGGCACCACGATCTCGTCGGGCAGCTGGGCCGTGCCGAGCAGGTAGGCGCCACCGCCGCCGCACGTGATCAGCTGACGGTCGTCGTCGCCGTAGCGCGCGTAATGATGCAGGTCGCCGGAGACCATCACCCGGACCGTGGCCTTGCGGGGCGCGATGATCGTACGGACGAAGTAGTCGATCGCGTCGTAGTCCTTCGGATCGTCGGCCGCCTTGACCCATTTCGGTGACGGCGTCATGAGGATGACCCGGTCCTCCGGTCCGAGGTCACGCGCGGCCTTCTCGAAGTACAGAAGCTGCGGATCGTCGATGTACGCCCCGAATTGCTCGTCGATCGCGAACAGCCACCAGTCCGACGGCAACTTGACCGCGAAGTACGACCGTCGCTGCTCGGTGCGCCACCCGCCGATGTGCCCGTCCTTGCGCCGCGCGAACAACCGCAGGAACGCCGTCAGACCGTCGTACCAGTCATGGTTGCCGGGCAACGCGAACAGCGTCGGCCGGTGCCCCTCGGACGGTGGTTCGGGCAGCGCCGCCCGGTAAGGACCCTTCATCCGGCTCTCGTAGCCGTCTCCGCTGGCCAGCGGATAGACCTGGTCGCCACCCATGAGCAGCAGCCGTCCACGCGGCAGGGTGGCGTCGCCGACCTGGAGGGCGGGTTGGGCCAAAAGCCAGGCGATTGAGTACGTGGCGTGGAAGCCGTCACCGAGGTCGGCCACATAGTCGAACCAGAGCTCGCCGTCAGCTGTCTTCGAATGGTCGAACCAGCCCCCGTCGAGCGAGTTCTGCAGCTCACGCTTGTCCAGATAGGCACCGAACAGGGTCGCCAGCAGAGCCCGCAAACCCGTGCTGAGCAGCAGCAACGGCGCCAGCCAGCCAACCGGCCGCTTAGGCTCGAAGCCCAGCTCACGAGGATCCATGCTGGTCGGCCGGCGCGGCACGACCTGCCCCTGCGGGGCCGGCTGCGGGTGGTCGTCGGTCACGCCAGGCACATTAGTCCCGTCGTACGACAGATTCCCTCCCTCGTTTACACCGGACCCGCCGGACCACCCCCCGACCGATGGCGTACGATTGGTCATCGTTGCCGCCTTAGCTCAGTCGGCTAGAGCGACGCACTCGTAATGCGTAGGTCGTCGGTTCGATTCCGACAGGCGGCTCGGGTAAGGAAAAGGCCCGTTGACCAGGCGATATGCCAAGGTCAACGGGCCT
>NZ_JBEZGO010000035.1:0-1712 GCF_040650035.1 Actinoplanes sp. NPDC048796
GCGGATGTATTGTGTGAATGCCACAGCTTCGGCGGTGTGCTTGAGCCCCGCTACATTGTCGGCGCGGAACCACTTGACCAGTGAGCTATTACGCACTCTTTAAAGGATGGCTGCTTCTAAGCCAACCTCCTGGTTGTCTAAGCGACCCCACATCCTTTTCCACTTAGCACACGCTTAGGGGCCTTAGCTGGTGATCTGGGCTGTTTCCCTCTCGACTACGAAGCTTATCCCCCGCAGTCTCACTGCCGCGCTCTCACTTACCGGCATTCGGAGTTTAGCTGATTTCGGTAAGCTTGTAGGCCCCCTAGACCATCCAGTGCTCTACCTCCGGCAAGAAACACACGACGCTGCACCTAAATGCATTTCGGGGAGAACCAGCTATCACGGAGTTTGATTGGCCTTTCACCCCTAACCACAGGTCATCCCCCAACTTTTCAACGTTGGTGGGTTCGGTCCTCCACGCAGTCTTACCCACGCTTCAACCTGCCCATGGCTAGATCACCCCGCTTCGGGTCTAGAACATGCGACTCAAGACGCCCTCTTCAGACTCGCTTTCGCTACGGCTACCCCACACAGGTTAACCTCGCCACATGCCACTAACTCGCAGGCTCATTCTTCAAAAGGCACGCCATCACCCCTAAAGGCTCTGACGGATTGTAGGCGAACGGTTTCAGGTACTATTTCACTCCCCTCCCGGGGTACTTTTCACCATTCCCTCACGGTACTCGTCCGCTATCGGTCACCAGGAAGTATTCAGCCTTACCAGGTGGTCCTGGCAGATTCACAGCAGATTCTAGGAGTCCGCTGCTACTCGGGAAATCTGTAAAGAGGTCATGAATTTTCGTCTACCGGACTCTCACCGTCTACGGTTGGCTTTCCCACACCATTCAACTAACCCATGACTTTGTAACTCTCTGGAAGGTGTCAGCACTCCCGAACAGCTCCCACAACCCCCTATGCGCAACGCCTGACAGCTATCACACGCACAAGGTTTAGGCTCGATCCGCTTTCGCTCGCCACTACTCACGGAATCACATGTTGTTTTCTCTTCCTACGGGTACTGAGATGTTTCACTTCCCCGCGTTCCCCTCACACACCCTATGAATTCAGGTGCGGATGACACGACATGACTCGTGCCAGGTTTCCCCATTCGGACACCCTGGGATCACAGCTAGGTTGACAGCTCCCCCAGGCCTATCGCGGCCTCCCACGTCCTTCATCGGCTCCTGGTGCCAAGGCATCCACCGTTCGCCCTTGACAACTTAACCACAAAAAACAAGATGCTCGCGTCCACTGTGCAATTCTCAACCAACGACCAACCCACAACCATCAACGCTTCCCACCAGCCGAACCACAGTTCGCGGTATGAGAAACCAGATCGTGCCTGGTGCTGAAAAACAACCCCGGCCCGAAGGCCGGCATGGTTGTTCTTTCAGATACCCAACAGGGTGCTTTCTTGTGCGCTCTTACCAGCCGCACCAGCGAGTAGGTTCCATGCCCTTACGGGCCGTACTGAACTCGCCGGCCGTTGCCGGGTCGAACTAGCCAGTGTCTCCGCCTATGAGCACCCCGATCTGGCATTCGCAGATCGCGGGCCACTGTCCGCGTTTCCGCGGATAGTTGCTCCTTAGAAAGGAGGTGATCCAGCCGCACCTTCCGGTACGGCTACCTTGTTACGACTTCGTCCCAATCGCCAGCCCCACCTTCGACGG
>NZ_JBEZGO010000036.1:0-1531 GCF_040650035.1 Actinoplanes sp. NPDC048796
TACAATGAGCTGCGATACCGTGAGGTGGAGCGAATCTCAAAAAGCCGGTCTCAGTTCGGATTGGGGTCTGCAACTCGACCCCATGAAGTTGGAGTTGCTAGTAATCGCAGATCAGCATTGCTGCGGTGAATACGTTCCCGGGCCTTGTACACACCGCCCGTCACGTCACGAAAGTCGGTAACACCCGAAGCCGGTGGCCCAACCCTTGTGGAGGGAGCCGTCGAAGGTGGGACTGGCGATTGGGACGAAGTCGTAACAAGGTAGCCGTACCGGAAGGTGCGGCTGGATCACCTCCTTTCTAAGGAGCATATGGCCGACTGCGAGCGAATGACTCGCACGGTTGCTCATGGGTGGAACGTTGACTATTCGGCTGGTTCGTTGGTTGTCCTGTTAGTACTGCTTCGGCGTGGAACACATGGATGGCTGGGACTGGCCGGGCACGCTGTTGGGTATCTGAGGGTACGGAACTTAGGTTTCGGACCTTCGCGATGCCGGCCCCGGTGAACTCCACTGCAAGGTGGGGGTGATGGGTGGCTGGTCGTTGCTTGAGAACTGCACAGTGGACGCGAGCATCTGTGGCCAAGTTTTTAAGGGCGCACGGTGGATGCCTTGGCACCAGGAACCGATGAAGGACGTGGGAGGCCGCGATAGGCCCCGGGGAGCTGTCAACCGAGCTTTGATCCGGGGGTGTCCGAATGGGGAAACCCGGCAGTCGTCATGGGCTGTCACCCGCTGCTGAACACATAGGCAGTGTGGAGGGAACGCGGGGAAGTGAAACATCTCAGTACCCGCAGGAAGAGAAAACAACCGTGATTCCGGGAGTAGTGGCGAGCGAAACCGGATGAGGCCAAACCGTATGTGTGTGATACCCGGCAGGGGTTGCGCATGCGGGGTTGTGGGATCTCTCTTCTACAGTCTGCCGGCTGTGGGACGAGTCAGAAACCGTATGGATAGGCGAAGGACATGCGAAAGGTCCGGCGTAGAGGGTAAGACCCCCGTAGCTGAAATCTGTACGGCTCGTTTAAGAGACACCCAAGTAGCACGGGGCCCGAGAAATCCCGTGTGAATCTGGCGGGACCACCCGTTAAGCCTAAATATTCCCTGGTGACCGATAGCGGATAGTACCGTGAGGGAATGGTGAAAAGTACCGCGGGAGCGGAGTGAAATAGTACCTGAAACCGTGTGCCTACAAGCCGTGGGAGCGTCGCGCATCGAGCTTGCTCGGTGCGTCGTGACTGCGTGCCTTTTGAAGAATGAGCCTGCGAGTTTGCGGTGTGTTGCGAGGTTAACCCGTGTGGGGAAGCCGTAGCGAAAGCGAGTCCGAATAGGGCGACCCAGTAGCGCGCCCAAGACCCGAAGCGGAGTGATCTAGCCATGGGCAGGTTGAAGCGGAGGTAAGACTTCGTGGAGGACCGAACCCACCAGGGTTGAAAACCTGGGGGATGACCTGTGGTTAGGGGTGAAAGGCCAATCAAACTCCGTGATAGCTGGTTCTCCCCGAAATGCATTTAGGTGCAGCGTCGTGTGTTTC
>NZ_JBEZGO010000038.1:0-1331 GCF_040650035.1 Actinoplanes sp. NPDC048796
CTAGCTTGAGTTTTAACCTGTTCGGCGTGGCCGTGGAGTGGTTGAGGGCTTCTTTCTGGGTGTGCTTTTCGGGCGATCGTTCCTGGTGACGATGTGGACGTCGTGGCGGGTTGCTGGCCGGGTGTTCCGGCGCCCGGATGGTCGGCCGGGGCCTGGTCGTGCGGGTTTTGGTGCCCTGGTGGGAGTGCCTGCTTGTGCGTGCAGGTGCCGAAATCCTCGCCGGACGCGGGCTGGGGTTAGGCGTTGCGGTGGGGCGGGGCGTTCCCAGGGCCGGCGTAGGTCAGCGACCAGGGTTCGGGCCAGGCGTAGTTGGGTGTAAGCGGCGAGTAGGAGCCAGGTCCATCGGTCGGCGGCGGCCGGGTCGCGTAGTTTCGGGCTGGTCCAGCCGAGGGTCTGTTTGAGCATGCGGAAGGTGTGCTCGATATCGAAGCGGCGCAGGAAGGCTTGCCAGAGCACGTTGACAGTGTTGTTGTCGGCGTCGGCGATTGAGGCCCACAGCCAGACCGGTTTCGCGGTGGCGCCCGAAGGGAGCCGTTCGACGCGTAGCAGGATGACGGTGCCTTCGATGACCGGCAGAACGCCGGCATGGCCGATCCAGGCGGTGCGATGGGTTAGACGTGGATGCAGTCGTTGCCAGGCCAGGACAGTTGCGGTGCCGTAGAGGCGGGTGTCGGTCGTGATGGTCGTGTCGGGAGTGCCCCAGCTGGCGGGGTCACCGAAGATGAACTCGTCTCCGTGGCGTTTCGTGCGGCCCATCGTGCCGGGTTCGCGGGGTGGGGCAGGGCGGCGCAGGACTCGATCTGAGCGCATCCGGACCAGTACTTTCACCGGCAGATCCCGCAACAGCAACGCGAGTCTTGGTCCGTCGTAGCCGGCGTCCGCGACGATCCAGATGTCGGGCTCGCCGGGCTGCCACTGCCCGGCGCTGATGAGGCGTTGCACGACGTCGCGTAACTGCCCGGCGGTGATCGTGGCGGCATCGTCTCCCGGGGCAAGCCGGCGGGCGTCCAGCGGTGCGGTCCATGAGTGACGTCCCGTTTCGAGGGCGACGACCACCGAATACGGCCAGCCCGGGACCCCGATGTGGGCGTCCTTGGCCCGTCCGTAGGTGTGACATAACACCCGGCCAGGGCTGGTGTGTGCCTCCGGGCGCAGCCAGCAGGTCACGTCGACCGCGAGCACGATCCGGCCGTCCGCGGCGCGTGGCACCGGCACCGCGGCCAGCGCGGTGCGCAACCGGTCGACATCGATCCGGCCCCGATTCAGGCCCGCATACATCGCTCCGTGACCACGCCGATGCTGTCCCGCCAACGACAACTCGGCCAGCGAAC
>NZ_JBEZGO010000039.1:0-1318 GCF_040650035.1 Actinoplanes sp. NPDC048796
TGGGCCTGACCCGATTCGACGGACAGGGTTGATGTGTTGATCCTTTCAGGCTGCTTTGAGGGACGGTAACAGCGGGGCGATGGTTGCGGTCTCGTAGGCGGCTGGGCTGAGATAGCCGAGGCTAGAGTGCCGGCGTCGGGTGTTGTACCAGCCCTCGATGTACTCGAATATCGCCTGTCGGGCCGCGGTGCGGGTGGGCCAGGCCTGCCGGTGGATGAGTTCCGTTTTGATGGTCGCGAAGAACGACTCGGCGACCGCGTTGTCCCAGCACTGGCCGCGCCGGCCGACCGACAGCCGCACCCCGTTCTCGCTGGCGAGGCGGGCGTGTTGGGCACTGGTGTATTGACAGCCGCGATCGGAATGAAAAACGAGCCCGTCGGCGGGCCGGCGGCGGCGCAGCGCGTCGGTCAGGGCGGCATCGACCAGGTCGGTCTTGAGATTGTCGGCCACGGCCCAGCCCACGATCCGGCGCGTGGCCAGGTCGATGACGGTGGCCAGATACAGCCAGCCTTCCCATGTGTTGATGTAGGTGATGTCGCCGCACCAGCGGGTGTTGATGGCTGCCGGGTCGACGGTGAAGTCCCGCCGGATCAGGTCCGGCCGCTTCGCCGCGTCCGGATCCGGGATCGTGGTGAACTGCCAGCGGCGCGGGCTCTTGCCGGCGATCCCGGCCGCGCGCATCCGCCGGGCGATGCGTTTACGCCCGTGTCGTAGGCCGGCGTCGGCGAGCTCGGCGTGGATTCGCGGCGCCCCGTAGGTCCCCTTCGACACCGCATGGATCTCGACGATTCTGGCGGTGAGCTGTTCGTCGGCACGCTTACGCGCGCTCTGCCGGTTGCGGGTGTAGTAGGCGGACCGGGAGACCTGAAGCAGCTCACACGCACGTTTGACGCTGTGTTTGCCGGCCTGCTCCGCCTCGATGAACGGATACACGTTCACCGGATCTCCCTGGCGAAGAAAGCCGTGGCCCGCTTCAAGATGTCGTTGTCCTGCTGCAGCCGCCGGTTCTCCTGCCGCAGCCGGGTCAGCTCGGCCCGCTCGTCCGAGGTCAGCCCGTCGCTACGGCTACCGGCGTCGAGCTCGGCCTGCTTGACCCACGCCCGGACCGCGGTCTCGGTCAGGTCGAAATCCCGCGCTACCTGCCCAACCGTGCGGTCACCACGCTGACACAACTCGACGATCTCGGCCTTGAACTCAGGCGTAAACGCCCGCCGCGGCCTCGATCGCTTCTTTCCCACGCTCTCCATGATGCTGGACATCCTCCCGGAGCCCTACCGGCTCCTGATCTCGGATGTCCGTCAAAACGGGGCAGGCCCAG
>NZ_JBEZGO010000040.1:0-1317 GCF_040650035.1 Actinoplanes sp. NPDC048796
CGCCATTCGTGCAGGTCGGAACTTACCCGACAAGGAATTTCGCTACCTTAGGATGGTTATAGTTACCACCGCCGTTTACTGGCGCTTAAGTTCTCAGCTTCGCCCCACCGAAATGGAGCTAACCGGTCCCCTTAACGTTCCAGCACCGGGCAGGCGTCAGTCCGTATACATCGCCTTACGGCTTCGCACGGACCTGTGTTTTTAGTAAACAGTCGCTTCTCGCTGGTCTCTGCGGCCACCCCCAGCTCAGGAAGTAAATTCCATCACCGGAAATGGCCCCCCTTCTCCCGAAGTTACGGGGGCATTTTGCCGAGTTCCTTAACCATAGTTCACCCGAACGCCTCGGTATTCTCTACCTGACCACCTGAGTCGGTTTAGGGTACGGGCCGCCATGAAACTCGCTAGAGGCTTTTCTCGACAGCATAGGATCATCCACTTCACCACAATCGGCTCGGCATCAGGTCTCAGGCTTCATGCTGTCCGGATTTGCCTGGACAGCGCCCTACACCCTTACCCCGGGACAACCACCGCCCGGGCTGGACTACCTTCCTGCGTCACCCCATCGCTTACCTACTACAAGTCTGGTTCGTCGGCTCCACCACTCCCCTTTCCCCGAAGGGTCCAGGACGGCTTCACGGACTTAGCATCGCCTGATTCGATATTGGGCGTTTCAAAGCGGGTACCGGAATATCAACCGGTTGTCCATCGACTACGCCTGTCGGCCTCGCCTTAGGTCCCGACTTACCCTGGGCAGATCAGCTTGACCCAGGAACCCTTAGTCAATCGGCGCACACGTTTCTCACGTGTGTATCGCTACTCATGCCTGCATTCTCACTCGTGAACCGTCCACAACTCGCTTCCGCGGCTGCTTCACCCGGCACACGACGCTCCCCTACCCATCCCAGCGGGCGTTGGCCCTCATGCTGGAATGACACGACTTCGGCGGTACGCTTGAGCCCCGCTACATTGTCGGCGCGGAATCACTTGACCAGTGAGCTATTACGCACTCTTTCAAGGGTGGCTGCTTCTAAGCCAACCTCCTGGTTGTCTCTGCGACTCCACATCCTTTCCCACTTAGCGTACGCTTAGGGGCCTTAGTCGATGCTCTGGGCTGTTTCCCTCTCGACCATGGAGCTTATCCCCCACAGTCTCACTGCCGCGCTCTCACTTACCGGCATTCGGAGTTTGGCTAAGGTCAGTAACCCGGTAGGGCCCATCGCCTATCCAGTGCTCTACCTCCGGCAAGAAACACACGACGCTGCACCTAAATGCATTTCGGGGAGAACCAGCTATCACGGAGTTTGATTGGCCTTTCAC
>NZ_JBEZGO010000041.1:0-1269 GCF_040650035.1 Actinoplanes sp. NPDC048796
GGGTCTGCTGCACAGATAGGTGACATCTGAGATGGCTTGCCGTGACGGCGGGCTGGAAGGATGTTGCTGTGCCCAAGCCCTACCCTCGTGAGTTCCGCGACGATGTCGTGCGGGTGGCCCGTGAGCGCGAGCCCGGCGTGTCGGTCGAGCAGGTCGCTAAGGACTTCGGCGTGCACCCGATGACCTTGTTCAAATGGCTGCGTCAGGCCGGCATCGACGAAGGGGCCGAGTCTGCAGCGAGCCGCAGCGACTCGGCCGAGCTGCGCGAGGCCCGTAAGCGGATCAAGCTGCTCGAGCAGGAGAACGAGGTCCTGCGCCGGGCCGCGGCGTATCTGTCACAGGCGAACCTGCCGGGAAAAGGCTCTACCCGCTCGTGAGCGAGCTGGCCGCTGACGGGATCCCCGTCGCGGTGACGTGCCGGGTGCTGAACATCGCTCGACAGCCTTACTACCGGTGGCTGGCCCGACCCGTCACCGACGCCGAACTGGCCCAGGCGTATCGGGCGGACGCGTTGTTCGACGCCCACCGCGACGACCCGGAGTTCGGCTACCGGTTCCTCGCCGATGAGGCCTGCGCCGCCGGACAACCGATGGTCGAACGGACCGCCTGGAAGATCTGCTCTCACATGGGCTGGTTCAGCGCGTTCAGCCGGAAACGACGGCGAGGCAAGGGCGGTAGGCCGGGTCCGCCGGTCCACGACGATCTCGTCAAACGCGAGTTCACCGCCGACGGCCCGAACCGGTTGTGGCTGGCCGACATCACCGAACACCGCACCGGTGAGGGCAAACTCTACCTGTGCGCGATCAAGGACGTGTGGTCCAACCGAATCGTCGGATACTCCATCGACTCCCGCATGAAATCCAGGTTGGCCGTCAAAGCCCTGCACAACGCCGTCGCCCGCCGCGGTGACGTGGCCGGCTGCGTGCTGCACACCGACCGAGGATCGCAATTTCGCAGCCGGAAATTCGTCCGCGCCCTCAACCAGCACCACATGAGCGGGTCGATGGGCAGAGTCGGCGCCGCCGGCGACAACGCCGCTATGGAGTCGTTCTTCGGCCTGCTGCAAAACAACGTCCTCGACCGCCGGACCTGGCCCACCCGCCAGCAGTTGAGGACCGCGATCGTGACCTGGATCGAACGGACCTACCACCGCCGCCGACGCCAACGATCGCTAGCCCGGTTGACCCCTATCGACTACGAGACCATCATGACCCCACCGGCCAGTCAGGCCGCGTGACTTGATCTGTCACCTGCCGGTGCAGCAGACCC
>NZ_JBEZGO010000042.1:0-1115 GCF_040650035.1 Actinoplanes sp. NPDC048796
TGTGCTGTCCAGGGAGGTTGGTCGAGGTGGTGTGACGAGTTGATCTGACTCTGGACGGGTGAAGGCCTCCGGTTGTGGAGTGGAGCTGTCTAGGAACCGCTCCGGCAACCAGGAGGCCTTCGTGCTCCACCGTAATGCTGCTTTGACCCCGCGCGCGCGTCTGCGGCTGGCGCGTCTGATCGTCGAGGACCGGTGGCCGGTCGCGGCGGCGGCCCGCCGTTTCGAGGTGTCCTGGCGCACGGCGAAACGCTGGGCCGACCGCTACGCGCAAGCCGGCCCGGACGCTATGGACGACCGTTCGTCGCGTCCGCATCGCAGCCCGGCCCGGACCCCGCGACCGGTGGTCCGCAAGATCGTGCACCTACGCTGGAAACAACGCCTCGGCCCGGTCCAGATCGGTGGCCGCCTGGGCATGCCAGCCTCGACCGTGCATGCCGTCCTGCTGCGCTGCCGCCTCAACCGGCTGTCACACCTCGACCGGATCACCGGCGAGCCCGTACGCCGCTACGAACATCCGCATCCCGGGGCAATGCTGCACGTCGACGTCACCAAGTACGGCAACATCCCCGACGGCGGTGGCTGGCGTTTCGTCGGCCGGCTGCAAGGCGAACGGAATCGGCAGACGACCGCGCGACGCACCGGCGCCCGCAACAAGGTCTACGAACCGCGGATCGGCACCGCATTCGTGCACACCGTCATCGACGATCACTCCCGCGTCGCCTACGCCGAAATCCGCGACGACGAGAAAGCCGTCACCGCCATCGCCGTACTACGCAACGCCGTCGCCTGGTTCGCCCAGCGCGGCGTCACCGTCGAACGGGTGTTGTCCGACAACGGCTCGGCCTACAAATCGTTCGCCTGGCGCGATGCCTGCGCGGAGCTTGGCATCACACCGAAGAAGACCCGTCCGTATCGGCCGCAGACCAACGGCAAGGTGGAACGGTTCCACCGAACCTTGACCGACGGCTGGGCCATCGCCCGGCACTACAACTCCGAACAGGCCCGCAGGAAGGCCTTACCGGCCTTCCTGCATCACTACAATCACCACCGACCCCACTCAGCAATCGGTGGCCTACCACCCATCACCAGGTTGACCAACGTCCCTGGACAGCACA
>NZ_JBEZGO010000043.1:0-1092 GCF_040650035.1 Actinoplanes sp. NPDC048796
TGTTCTGACCACGGACGTTGGTGACGGGGAGATCTTGAAATAGGTGAGGGCCTTCGGGTTCGGTGTGGATTGCGACGTCCTACCCCGAACCTGCGGAGGCCCTCATGCCCCACCGTAATGCACCCTTGTCCGAGACCGGCAGGCTGCGCCTGGCCCGATGCGTGATCGAGGACCGGTGGCCGCTGCGTCGGGCCGCAGAACGCTTTCAAGTCAGTCCGACGACGGCGAAACGCTGGGCAGACCGCTACCGCAGCGACGGCCCGGCCGGCATGAGTGACCGCTCGTCACGGCCACACCACAGCCCCGAGCGAACCCCGACCCGCACGGAACGGCGGATCATCAAGGTCCGTGTCCTGCGCCGCTGGGGTCCCGCCCGCATCGCCTATCTCCTCGGTCTGAACCCGGCCACCGTGCACCGGGTACTGACCCGCTACCGACTCGCCCGGCTCGCCCACCTCGACCGGGCCACCGGCCGAGCGATCCGCCGCTACGAACACCACGCGCCAGGCGACATGATCCACGTCGACATCAAGAAACTCGGCAACATCCCTGACGGCGGCGGGCACCGCATGGTCGGACGCCACGCCGGCACACGCAACCGCTCAGCCATGCCCGGCGTGAAACGCGTACGCCGCGGCGAACCGGTGCTGGGCTACCAATACCTGCACAACGCCGTCGATGACCACTCACGCCTGGCCTACACCGAAATCCTCGCCGACGAGACCAAGGAGACCGCCACCGCGTTCTGGACCCGCGCCCAGGCCTGGTTCAGCGCCCAGGGCATCACCGTCGCCCGTGTCCTGACCGACAACGGCTCCTGCTACCGATCCCGGCTCTGGAAAGAAACCCTCGCTACCGCCGGCATCAGCCACAAACGCACCCGCCCTTACCGGCCTCAGACGAACGGCAAAGTCGAGCGCTACAACCGCACCATGCTGGATGAATGGGCCTACGCCCGGCCCTACCGGACCGAGACCGAACGCCGCGAAGCCCTACCCGCCTGGCTGCACTCCTACAATCATCACCGCGGACACACCGCACTCGGCGGCCAACCACCCGCCAGCCGCGTCCCCAACCTCACGGGTCAGAACA
>NZ_JBEZGO010000044.1:0-1020 GCF_040650035.1 Actinoplanes sp. NPDC048796
GAGAACTTAAGCGCCAGTAAACGGCGGTGGTAACTATAACCATCCTAAGGTAGCGAAATTCCTTGTCGGGTAAGTTCCGACCTGCACGAATGGCGTAACGACTTCCCCACTGTCTCAACCACAGGCCCGGCGAAATTGCAGTACGAGTAAAGATGCTCGTTACGCGCGGCAGGACGGAAAGACCCCGGGACCTTTACTATAGCTTGACATTGGTATCCGAATTTAATTGTGTAGGATAGGTGGGAGCCGGTGAAGCTTGGACGCCAGTTCAGGTGGAGGCAATCTTGAAATACCACTCTGTTGGGTTTGGGTATCTAACTTGCGGCCCTGATCGGGTCGAGGGACAGTGTCTGGTGGGTAGTTTAACTGGGGCGGTTGCCTCCTAAAGGGTAACGGAGGCGCCCAAAGGTTCCCTCAGCCTGGTTGGCAATCAGGTGTTGAGTGTAAGTGCACAAGGGAGCTTGACTGTGAGACTGACGGGTCGAGCAGGGACGAAAGTCGGGACTAGTGATCCGGCACTTGCGTGTGGAAGCGGTGTCGCTCAACGGATAAAAGGTACCCCGGGGATAACAGGCTGATCTTCCCCAAGAGTCCATATCGACGGGATGGTTTGGCACCTCGATGTCGGCTCGTCGCATCCTGGGGCTGTAGCAGGTCCCAAGGGTTGGGCTGTTCGCCCATTAAAGCGGTACGCGAGCTGGGTTTAGAACGTCGTGAGACAGTTCGGTCCCTATCCGCCGTGCGCGTTGGATACTTGAGAAGGGCTGTCCCTAGTACGAGAGGACCGGGACGGACGAACCTCTGGTGTGCCAGTTGTCCCGCCAGGGGCACGGCTGGTTGGCTACGTTCGGAAGGGATAACCGCTGAAAGCATCTAAGCGGGAAGCTCGCTTCGAGATGAGGTATCCCACCACCTTGAGTGGGTAAGGCTCCCAAAAGACTATTGGGTTGATAGGCCGGAGATGTAAGCCAGGTAACTGGTTCAGTCGACCGGTACTAATAGGCCGAGGGCTTAACCACC